>DATKTA010000009.1:0-38466 GCA_035531395.1 Bacteroidales bacterium | reverse complement strand
AAGTTAAGAATCAGTATGGAGTAAGAGAAATGATAGAAGAAAATTATTATTTTTGTCGTGTTAACGGGTTGTTAGCTCAGTTGGTTTAGAGCATTACCTTGACAGGGTAGGGGCCACTGGTTCGAATCCAGTACAACCCACTGCGCCCTCCGAAGCTTTTGCGAAGGAGGGCTTAATATTTTTTTTTGCCACCAAGGCACAAAGACACAAAGGTTCACCAGGGCTTTCAGGCGATTGGCTAAAACTTACGTATGAAATTCTAATTCAGTACTAAGTTGCTTTCAAATATTTTGCAAACGTCTCCTTAACATGTTGCCACATAGCATCTGAGAGTACATGTTCGGCACCAGGTTCAATAAAGTATGTAAAGTTTTCAGGGGCTCCGGCCTTATTATATGCGTCAGCTATTCTTGTTACACCTGTTTTGACAAACTCAATCGGGCTTCCCGAATCATTTTCACCAAAGTTTAGGTGTAGGGCTCTTGGAGCAATCAGGGCTGCAATATCAGGAGTATCACCATAGTTCTTCCAGCCGGGAACAAAATTGGGAAAGCAGTGCAGAATATGAGTTGCTTCAATAGCATCATATGTCGGGAGACAGCAGTTACCTATTACACATTTCAGTCTGGGTTCAAGTGGTCCGACCAGCCAGGCATGTGTGGAACCCATGGAGTGACCATAGCAGCCAAGTTTATCAGGAATAACTTCAGGTCGCTGACTAAGGTACGTTACAGATGTCTTCATATCCAGGATATCTCTCCATGCAAGGGAACGCCCCCTGACAACCTCCCGGAGGAACTCGAATCGTTCATATTCCCCTTTCTTCAGAATTCCTGTCGGATCCTGACGTTCTTCGAAGCAAAGTGAGTCGGGACAAAGAACAACATATCCCTCCTGTGCCAGTGCCACAGCAGTATAATGCATCGGGTTACCTGCCAGTCCTGCAGGTTCTGATTTCCCCAAATGATATTCGCCGTTATGCTGATGCCATACCGCAATTCCCGGTGCGGGATTTGAGGAGGTTACATTATCCGGAATAAGTATCAGAGCTGGTATAATGTCGCCCGGGAGAACTTCATAAGTGACAGATTCAATACGATATCTATCTTTTTTGATGGTCTCCCTGAGTACCGGGTTAAGAGGTGGCTGATCAGGGAATGGTCCGCCGAGGCATTCCTGGTATTTTTTCAGGAGATCATTCTTTGAGGTCGGATCTGATCCGGATGGTTTGTGATTATCTGAACATGATTGGGTTAACCCCATTCCCGCAGCAATAGATCCAAGGCCTAATACGACATTTGCCTTCAGAAAACTGCGCCGGTCGTGAATATCGATACTGGATGGTTTCCTTGCCTTCATAAAGATTATTTTATAGAAATTTGAATGCAAATGAAAAAGTGTGCTGTTACTTCTTCATGATAATTGGATTTCCCTTGTTATCATGAGGTTCACCACTTACAGTCACAAGGGTGAGGCAAAGTCCAATAAGGGTGGTTCCGAAATATTTCCCTGGTGATTTCATAATGTGCTTTTTAGGTTTGAGTCTCAATCAGACTATAAGAAGTACAGCCATTCAGATAAAAACTGCGCCATTTTTTTTGTAAAATCAGAGTTCCCTGATTTTGATATTCCTGAACCATACAGTGTAACCATGATCCTGGAGTCCGATAAATCCCTCTTTTGAGATTCCTTCCATAAAACCGGGGAATGTATTGAATTTACTGTTTTGTACCAGCTCATCCCAGGCAGGGGTCCAGAGCTCATATTCCAATACTTTAACTCCATTCTGTGTATGTGTTACCTGGCCATTCTGAACCTTTATAACAATTGTATTCCATTCACCTGCAGGATTAACAGTTTTTGGATCAGCAGCAATCATATCATAAAGAGAGCCGGCAAGATGGCTTGCTACTTTATTGTCGGTTGCATCAACGTTATCGAGAACCTGTACTTCAGGAGCCGCATAATAAATGGGTTTTTCCGGGACTTCTCTAACATTGAAGAAAATGCCTGAGTTAGCCATTTTCCCTGCTTTCCAATCAATTGATAATTCAAAATTTCTGAAGTTCTTATCATAAAGGATATCTCCGTTTGCACCTTGTCCCGGCTCTTTACCTTCTCCGGTGAATACCTTCATAGCATTATCTTCAATTATCCAGTTTTTTGGCATAGCTGTTCCGTTGCACTGACGCCAGCCTGTAAAATCTTTTCCGTTAAAAAGAAGGACCCATCCATCCTTTTTCTCCTGTGATGTCAGATTATTTGGCTTTTGAGAACAAGCTGTGACCAATAAGAGGACGATAGCTGTTAAGGATAAAATATTCTTTTTCATATTACTATTTTTAAATAAAATGGTTATCGATGCAAATTAGTTAAAAAAAATTAATTGTGGCTTTATAGTTTGCTTTGATACATGATTTGTTCTTTGTTTAAGTCCCCCGCCACCTTTAGAGACCTTAATACCAGTCATAACAGCCCCCCAACCCCCCTGAAGGGGGGCTAATTTAGTGCAGGAATTGAACCCCCTTCAGGGGGTGGCCACGCATGGCGTGGCCGGGGGCCTTGTGATAAGGCAGAATGCTGATATTTATTGGTTGGCACGCGCCAGCAAGACCGGAGGCTGTTGCAAGCGGTGAACCGTACCAGGGCATTAATTTTGTTAAGGAATGATTATAAATAAAACATTATCAGTCATATACGAATATGACTAAAAAAATAGTCATTTTTATTAAAAAATATTTGCGTGACTATAAAATTAGTCATATCTTTGTTGTGAAGGATTGATAAAAATGGCTCAAGGTTAACGACTCAAGGCACAAGGAAAAATCCTTCCGCCTTCAGCCCTCAGCCTTCCGCCTGTTACATAAATTGAATTATCATGCAGCTTACAAGGGCAGAAGAACAGATCATGCAGATATTATGGGACCATAAAGAGGGCCTTGTTAAAGATATCCGTGAAAATTTCAGCGATCCAAAACCGGCACGTAATACGGTGTCGACAGTGTTGAGAATACTCGAAAAGAAGGGGTATGTCGGACATAAGGCTTATGGTAATGTGCATCTTTATCATCCGCTTGTATCGAAAAGTGAATACTCGAAGAGTCAGCTGTTCAGTCTGATGGAGAGCTATTTCAATAACTCCTTTCCTGCCATGGCTTCATTCTTCGCGAGGGAAAAGGACCTTTCTATGAAAGAGCTGGAAGAGCTGATGGAAGATACAAAGATGGAATTATCAAAAAGCAAAATACGGAAATGATGGAAGCATTTGGATTATATCTGGTCAAATCGGTCATCTGGCTTTCGGGTTTTGCCCTGGTTTACCTGCTATTCCTCAGGAATGAAAGGTTCTTTAACCTTAACAGGTTTTTCCTCCTGTCAGGAATATTGTTTTCTTTCCTGATGCCTGTGTTTGCAATACGATATACTGTAGTACTTCCTCTGCCTGAGGTTAGCCAGACAGAAATGGTTATTACTGACAGTATTGAAAATATGAACGGTATCGCTTTATTTGATATCAGTTCTTTATTGATCCTTCTCTATTTAGCGGGGATAATTTTTGTAGGATTCATTATGATAAGGCAAAGCAGGACAGTTATAAATTCTGTAACAAAAGCCATCATTGTAAGATCCTCCCCTGTAAAGCTTATCAGAACCTCTGAATACACCGATTCGTTTTCATTTTTTTCCTTCGTTTTTATCAATCCTTCAGTATCAGATGTTGAGATGGAAGAAATAATGAATCATGAAATGGTGCATGTCAGGCAGAAGCACTGGATTGACCTGGTGCTCGCAGGAATGATCTGTATGTTGCAATGGTTTAATCCTGCTGTCTGGATATATGCCAGGCTCATCAGGCAAAACCATGAATATATTGCCGATGAGGTGGCGCTGCAGCGGACATCAGACCCGGCAGTCTACAGAGCAACCCTATTGAACCAGATTGTCGGCTATCAGGTCGTCAGTCTGGCCAATTCTTTCAACTATTCGCTAAACAAAAAAAGATTTGAAATGATGAAAAATATTATCACGTCACCGTACAGGAAAATGAAGGTACTCTTAATCCTGCCAGTATTTGCATTGATTATCTATGCATTTGCAAAGCCGGATTACAGGTATGACACCGGCAATTTCACCATTGATGGTCAGCCGGCAATCTTACAGGGAAGAAGTGTAAAAGGTACAATTATTCAGTCTGATAACGGGAAGCCGTTAGAAAAGGCAGTGGTTATTGTCACCGGCACCACAACAGGTACAACCACTGATGCAGGCGGACACTTCATGCTCGATAACATTCCCCAGGGAGGAGCCCTTGCAGTATCATATGTCGGGTACAAATCCAAGGTCATTAAACCAGTTTTTACCTCAGAAATGACCATTGGCATGGACCTGGATACCATAAACTCAGAGAAATTCATTAATCCGGCTGATCCGCCGCCACCGCCACCACCACCGCCACCTCCATCATCAGGGATTGCGATCAGAGGTGAAGGGAAATCTCCTCTTATTGTAGTGGATGGCACCATTACTGATATAGATGTAAATAAGATTGATCCCGAAACAATTGCTTCAGTGAAAGTCATTAAAGACGGGCCGGCAATAGATAAATACGGCGAAAAGGCAAAGGATGGTGTCATTGAGGTTATCACAAAAGATAAACTCCCTGCCAGTGATAAGCCTGTATCAACCGGGCCGGAGTATGAAATAAAGACCAGCAAAAAGAATACCGGTAAAGATATTTTTGTTGTAGTAGAGGATTTACCTCAGTTCCCAGGCGGAAATTCAGCATTGAACTCATGGATTTATGCTAATATGAAATATCCGAAAAAAGCTGCTGAAGATAAGATTACAGGGAAAGTCTATGTTACATTTCTTATAACCAGTACCGGGAAGATCAAAAATGTTGATATCCAGCAATCTGTGGATCCGCTTCTTGATGCAGAAGCAAAGAGATTGATCAGTAACATGCCTGACTGGAAACCCGGAACCCAGGCGGGAAAACCGGTTGATGTACGATACAGGATGCCGGTGGAGTTCAAACTTCAATAGGTAAGCCCTTTTTAACCACAGAGGTCACAGAGTCCCGATAACTATCCGGATACACAGAGGGCGCAGAGAGAAATATTTCTCTGTGTCCTTTGTGATTTTTTTGGTCCTCTGTGTTTAACGGATTTGTACTTTTCGTAATTTTAAGGGCAACGGGTTAACTCTAATTAATTCTGGCATGGACAAACGTACATTTATAAAAAATTCAGGTCTGCTTGGCCTGGGAGCAATTCTAAGCATAGAGAATTTTGCTGATGTGATGAATTCTGTTTCAAAGGTGAATGCCTCGGACCTTGCAAAAGAGGAAGATTTCTGGCTGACAATTCGCAGGGGGTACAGGCTAAACCCTGACATGATTAACCTGGAGAACGGGTATTATAATTTCCTTCCGGAGCAAACACTTGAAAAGCTTATCGCCCATATCAGGGATATAAACTACCAGGCATCCTATTACATGCGCACTGTGCAGTTTGAGAATAAAAGTGCCATCGCTGCAAAAATTGCAGAGTTGACAGGTGCTCCTGCTGATGAGGTTGTTATTACGCGCAATACAACGGAATCGCTTGACATAATAATCGGAGGATTTAATTGGAAGCCGGGAGACGAGGCATTAATGGCAGAACAGGATTATCCGGCCATGCTCAGCATGTTCAAACAGGTTGCAAAAAGACATGGTGTCGTTAATAAAATAGTCTCGGTACCTAATAACCCGGCATCTGATGAAGAAATAGTAAATCTCTATGCAGATGCAATTACTGCGGAAACTAAGCTTCTGATGATATGCCATATGATAAACCTTACAGGACAGATTCTCCCGGTAAGGAAAATTTGTGATATGGCGCACAGCAGGGGGGTACAGGTAATGGTAGACGGGGCTCATGCATTAGGCCATTTTAAATTCACCATACCCGAGCTTGGATGTGATTATTACGGAAGCAGCCTTCATAAATGGCTCAGTGTTCCTCTTGGATCGGGAATGCTCTGGGTGAAGAAGGAGAATATCAGCAAAATATGGCCGTTGTATGCTCCTTATGATATGAGTCCTGATGATATCAGGAGGCTCAATCATATCGGGACACATCCGGCTTACACCGATCTCACTGTTGAAGATGCAATAGAGTATTATAATATGCTTGGAGCAGAGAGGAAAGAGGCCAGGTTAAGATATATTCAGAATTACTGGACTAATAAGGTAAGGAATATGCCTCATGTTATTCTTAATACTCCTGAAGATACCGCCAGATCATGTGCCATTGCCAATGTGGGCGTAAAGAGCCTGAAGCCCGGTGAATTGGGTGATGTGCTCTGGAAGAAATACAAGATATATTGTGCACCCATAGATGGGGCAAATGTACACGGATGCAGGATAACTCCCAATGTATATACATCAACATCCGATTTGGATGCATTGGTAAATGCCCTGGCATCATTAAAATAGACAATACTGTATCTCCTACGGGCAATAGAAATAATTACGTGAATCGAACTGCCATAATGATTTATACCCTACGGGCAAATTAATCGTCATCGCCGATTTCATTCTGCATAAAGAATGCAGCCCTCACTGATGGAGGACAGGGGGAATTCAGCCCTTTGACAGCTTTCCAGATAACCTCATTAAAATCGCTGTCATTTACCCGGTCCTCCTTTGTGAAATCAAATTTCTCGCTCTTCTTTTGCCAGATACTTTCAGTCAGGTTTTTCTCATCAAGGTTATACAGGCATGGCTTTGCATTAAAAGCCGGATGATCAGGCGTATTGTTAAAGCAACGCCAGAGTGGTGTGGCAGATGCATCATATTGACTCATGGGAGGTAAGCCCAGGATCAACTCCATAGTTCTCAGAAGAGAGGATGTTGTATATGCTGTATGATCAACAAATCCCTGTTTTATATATCCACCGGCAAGATATGCAGGACTGCGATGAGCATCCACATGATCGGGTCCATTTTGTGCATCATCTTCAACAATAATAATAACGCACTCCTTCCATATCTGACTATGACTGAGGTAATCAACAAACAATCCCACTGCCAGATCATTATCAGCAGCGTGAGAAAATGGTGTAGGCCTGCCAAGTCTTAATCCCTCAGTATGGTCATTGCCAAAACGCAGCGTATTTAACCGTGGCACTGCATCCGCAGACAGCAGCGAATCAAAATCACGCTTCCACTGGTAGAAACGTGTTGTATCGCGAACTCTCAGATCATAACCAGCGTAGGAAGGACAAAAATGTCCTTCCAGCACAGGGATTGCAGGTTTACTGCCGCTAATAAACTCAGCATATGAACGATAGCTAACGCCATTGCGCTTACAGTTATCCCATAAAAATCCGTTTTTATTATTTGAAATTTCTCTCTGACCTTCCCCGGGATAATCTCCGCCTCTTCCACCATACGATGTGGGCCAGTTCTTCTCAAGATAATCAGTCGCATATGCTCCCATTGTCCAGTTATGGCCGTCAGCGCTCACCTCTCCATTAACAAAAAAATTATCTAGAAGTACAAATTCCCGTGCTACAGCGTGCTGGTTTGGTGTGATATTTTCACCAAAGAGTACAAGATCCGGATCCCCGTTTCCTTCCTTCATATCACCGAGCACCTGGTCATAAGTTCGGTTTTCCTTAATGACATAGAAGACGTATTTTATAGGTGATTTATCTCCTACTTTTGTCGGAACGGGATTATTTTCATCACCGCCAGCAACGAGTTCGTTTTCCTTAATATAGGGAGTATTGTTATAAACAGCTTTTGAAAAAATGGCAAGCTGACTTTCATCATACTGATTGATGATACTCATGGTACCCCTGAATAATCCTCCGATATACTGAACCTTTGTTTTCATCTCCGTTCCACCTTCGTGAAGAATAACTTCCTGGCTTGTCATTATTGGCTGAGGCCCGTAAGGGTTTGCTTTTGAGGTAAGACCTTTACCATTGCTGACAAGAATTTTGTTCTTTGTTGTTCTCACACAGGTAGGATACCATGCTGTGGGAATGAATCCTTTGCTTTTTGAGGTTCCCGGTTTTGCAACATCAAATACTGCAAGGCAGTTATTATCAGCATTTGCAATATAGAGCGTTTTTTCATCATTACTCAATGCGACGCTGTTTGTTGTAGATCCGCAGAGAGCATCAGGGTATAATGCTGAGTTAAGAGTCTCGATAACCTTTTTCTGCCTGCAGTCGATCACTGAAACATTATTGTCGTTGGCATTTGCAACGAAAAGGTATTTCCCATTTGATGTAATGCACATATCGTTGGGATTATCTCCAACAGGAATATTGCCAGTTATTTTTTGAAGTTTAGTATCGAACAGAATAATCTTGTCGCATCCCCAGCAGGAGATAAAGAGTGTCTTTTTATCAGGAGAGAGGATACATGTATATCCCTCTCCGCCAAGAGGATGCTGAGACAGCACTTTCTTTTGCTGAAGGTCTGTAACATAGAGTGAATTATTTTCCTTTGTTACTGTATACAGTTTTTTGGCGGATTCATCAACGGCGAGTCCGGTAATGGAGATCCTTTCGGGCCATGGTTTACCGATAATGATTGTATCGACACCTGCCAGTTTATTATTGCTGACAGAGTATTTTATAATCCTGTTATCGTTGCCGCCTGAGGCATAAATGTATTTCCCATCATTTGAAAAGGCCAGTCCGAGCCATGATTTTTCGATAACTATTGTATCGAGAGTCTGCTCACTCTCAATATCAATAAGCTGTATTGTCTGGTCGCTCTGTCCGTTGTTTGTAACAGCAGCCAGCTTCCCGTTGGGGGACATGACAATATTCAGGGGGAGATCACCCAGAGGCAACTGTTTACCAACAGGTGTGAGGCTCCATCCGTTTGGAAGAGTGACACGGCCCGATTCGATCTGTTCGAGTGACTGGGAATTGAGGGAGAAATTAAAGGAGAGTGAAATTATAACCAGAGGAAGAAAAAATCTTGCCATAAAAAAAGAGTTATTAGTTTATGCTCGAAAATCAATTTATTTACCCCGGCCCCGGAGGGGAGTAAATTGATTTTCTTCGCTCCCCTTGGGGCAGGGGTCAAAGAAGAAAATCAATTAACATCATAAATATAACAATCATTTTATTTAATCACGACCCCACTGGATATATTAATATAAACAGAATCATTTTCTGCTTCAGGATCCTGCGAGGTGCATAAAGTTACTATATGATCAGCATCCCAATAGCCGCTGCAGATCTCTGTAACTAATATCGTATCTGACTCAAACCCATAATCCCTGATGTAATTATTCAGATCAGATATCTCATCGGATGGAAGAACTGTAGCTGCTGTGATTGAAAATCCCTGAATTGAGAATTCTTTATATGTTTGTGAGCTGTCAACATAATAACCCCATTTAATCTCAGCAGGTTCGGGGGGGGAGAAGTCAAGGCTGTTAAAATCAGATGCAATATTTATCAGGATGCGTACTTCGGGGTGTTTTATTTCGAAGGGTTCAGTCCGGGTGTATATCTCGGCGCCATTATTCAGAGTGAGGGTATCATTTTTAAGTTCATAGGAATACTCAGTAGTAGTGCCATTGTCCATAATAATAATGAACTTATCGTTCTCAATCTTCCATTTTCCATAGATCACAGGCCTCATTTCCTGCGTACCTGTGAAGATATAGCTGTTCTCATCCTTCAGGAAGCTGTAGGCTTCCATATCACCTCTTATTGTGTACCATTCACCAAGGAAAGATTCTTCAGCAGGAGATTGTTGCTGATTCTGTTTTTGTTTGCAGGCTGAAAATAGAATTATAGTTATTAATACCGGAATATAAATCCTGACTGATTTTTTCATGACATGATTGTTTTAAAATCAGGTTTGAGATATAAATATAAGAAAATTAATAGGATAGATACCAATTATTCCGGATTAGTGTTTTCCTGCCCCCGACCACGCCATGGCGTGGTCACCCCCTGAAGGGGGTTTAATTTTCGGTTTTTAACGAATATTTGTTATAGGTAGAATTTATACCCCCTTCAGGGGGTGGCACCGACTTGTCGGTGCCGGGGGCAAGGTGGGCTGCGAAGTAGACCGGGGGCCTTGCTTTAAGCTATTTTGCCCCGTCGATGCTGCTCTTTATTCCTTCACCGTTGAACAGGGCTTTATATTTAACATTATCGATCTTGAGTACAACCGGATTGGGCCACTGGTTGTTTGTATAAAGGCGGTGTCCGTTAACAGCGCTTATAACCAGCCCAATGGGAGTATTGCTTGAATAAATCTTTGCATCATATTCCGGTCTGTACTCTACCAGCTCACTGGCATAACCAAGAATACTCACCCGGGTCTTATCATTGCCTTCGAGGGTTTTAAAAACAAATTCTTTACGATCCCCGTATTTCCATGCTGCACCGGCAGGGACAAAGGCATAGACTGTGTTTTTATCCTTCGCCTTAGTAAACCATATGTCGTGTTCCCTGATAATCTCCCATGGCCGGATATTGCAAATACCTTCTTCATTAACGAGGTTCCATAATGCTATTTCGCGAAGAAGCGCTTCCTGTTCAATTTGTATCTCTCCGTCAGGTTTGGGACCAATATTAAGAAGAAGATTTCCCCCTTTTGCCCTTATCTCTATTAACATATTGATTATCTCAGTTCCGCTCTTATGCGGATCGTTGGTTGGCTTATACTGCCAGTCGGTTCCCATTGTAAAACATGCTTCCCAGGGCCCGGGAACAGGTTTACCGGGAAGATTCTGTTCGGGGGTCTGCATCTGCCCGCGTGTAACAACAAGATCGGGCTGAAGCTGCCATGCATACTCCTTTAAACCCACTTCAGGACCGTCAAAGAAGAATATATCAATCTTACCATAATTTGTAAGCAGCTCATTCAGTTGTGCTTTGTCATGAGCCATCAGGCCAGGATTGTTTGCCGGGTAGTGAAGAGGATTTTGAAGCCGGCCTATGGGGATATTATTTTTGTAGAAATAGTAAAAATCTTCAGGGGAGAAATAGAGTCCGATTGCTATACCCTGTTTCCTGAAAGCATCTAGGATTTCCTTCATTATATCTCTGTTATATGGAGTTTTCATAATGTTGAAATCAGTTGTTTTTGTATCCCACATACAGAAGCCTGAATGGTGTTTGGAGGTAAAAACAACATATTTCATTCCTGCCAGTTTTGCCAGTATAGCCCAATCCTCAGGATCAAATTTTTTAGGGTTAAAAGTTGCGGGCAGATCATTAATAAACCTTTTCAGATAATCATCTGATGCTCCGGCCATTGAATGGCTAATCACAGCCCCGACCTGGGAGTCCATGCTCCAGTGAATAAACATTCCAAATCCCATGTCCATGAACCATTGTTCCCGTTCAGGTTTATTCCCTTTCTGTTGTCCGTTTGCAGAAAAGGGGAGCATTAAAAATAATGCCATTGCAAGAGAAAGAAATGACTTCATATTTCAGTATTTAGATTTAAGTTTACAGGATCGGTTTATGATCCGGTGATAAATTTATGCTTGATAAACTTATTACCAGGAGTTTTCAGGACTTTGAGGGCTGCCCTTTTTATTCTGACAATTACTTTCCCTTCTGATTTTACAGGTTCTCCGTCAATATGCATCCTGTTTTCCAGTGTCTCAATAACAATCTCCTTATCGGTCTTTATATGACTTACATACTTTGATTTGTTTATTCTTTTTGTGAACAGCCTTATAACAAATACCGGTCCGAATATTTTCGGGAATGGTTTAATCAGCACCATATCAATAATTCCGTCATTTGGTCTGGCATCCGGGGCAATAAAGGCATAGTTTCCGAACTGCCTGGTATTTGCAACAGTCACAACGAACAAATCCTCGGAAATGATTTTTTCTTCTCCGCACCAGATTGTTACCGAGAATGGCTTTAGCTGTATAAAGGTTTTGAGGGTAAGCCATAGGTAAGGGAAAAATCCTCTGAGCTTTATATCATTAAAAGAATGTGCAACAAAGCTGTCAAGTCCTATCCCTGCTACATTCAAACATATATTCCCGTTTACCTCTATCACATCTATAGGCATAAATTCTGCTTTTCTGGCAGAAGAAAGAAGGGAGTTGACATTGATATTAAATCCGAATTCCTTTGCAAATCCGTTGCCTGATCCAAGTGGAAGAACCCCCAGTATCTTCTCTGTATTTATAAGTTTGGTTGCAACTGTGTGAACCGTGCCATCGCCACCTGCTGCAATAAAAACATCATGTTTGTCAAAGTTCCTGGTAATTATTGACTCGGTATCAGATTTTGACAATGATTTAACGGCAGTAAGTTCCCTGTGAAGATCAAGTCCAAGAGAAACAAAGTAATTTACAGGAGTAACACCGGAATCGGGATTTATTATGAAAAGAGGTTTTCTTCTATTTTCTGCAGCCGGCGTCTTCATGCCCAAATGTACACAAGTTTTTTTATACTACCCCATGATGGGATATTTAATCGGTTGCAGGAATCAGCGTTTCCTTTATTGTCCCAGGGTTCACCCAGCGGGACAGATTCAGATGATTGCCAGCCTTTTTGAGAGTTATATGTTCAGAAGATCTATCATTTCGGACTTTTTATTGTAAATTGGATATTTGATATTGAAGATTCATTTTTAATTAATAATTCAGTTATGTCAGAAAAGAAATTCTTCCACATTTCAAAAACAGGATTGTTTTATGGGATAAACAACCTTGATGATGCAATCTCAGCATCGAAGGAAGGAGGATATATCTGGCTGAATTACTTCAAGCCGGAGAAGGATGAACTGATGGCCCTTGTTGAAAAACTGGGAATTCATCCATTATCAGTTGAAGACTGTATGGATTACAGACAGGTTCCCAAGATTGAATATTTCCCTGATAATACATTTGTTATATTTAATTCTTTCAATTATTACCAAAGGACACTGCATGTTGATGAGATAAATCTCTTTATTGGGAAAAATTTTCTTATCACTGTCAGCGGTCCAAATTCAGAAGAAAGAAAGCCACTTGCTGAAATAGAGAGGACTATTTCAGGTGATCCGGGTAATATCAAGTCAGGCCCGGCAGCTCTTATGCACAGGCTCCTTGATTATATTGTCGATCAGAAGTTCACGGCATTTGAAGTACTAGAGGATGAGCTCGAAGAGGCAGAAGATCAGGTACTGGAAACCACAATTTTGTTCGATCCTGCTGATCTGATGAGAATAAGGAAATGCCTTCAGGTTATGAGAAAGAGCCTGTTTCATGAGCGGGAGATAATGGTTAAGATATGCAGACTTGATTGTCCTTTCATACCCGAAAAAGCCATAGCACATTACAGGGATATTTATGACCACCTGGCGAAATTCTTTGAACTGACAGAGACCTACCGTGAAAATGTAACAAGCCTTATGGAGCTTTATTCCTCACTCCAGAACAACCTGATGTCAAAATCTTCGAATGAAACAAATGCCTCTGTGAGACGGCTTACTTTAATTGCAACAGTTTTTATGCCGCTAACTCTTATTGCATCCATAGGCGGTATGTCGGAATGGACCATGATGACAAATAAAATGAGCTGGAAGATCTCCTATCCCTTGTTTGTTATTGCTATGGGGATCATTGCAGTTGTTAACTACATTGTTATAAGAAGGATAGAAAAGCGAGGAAAAATTTTCAGATAGTTATGTCTGATTTTGTGTGTTGTTGTACAAAAGATCAAACATCCGGAAATGCTTCATACCATATGACTTGATTGCATAGGAGAAAAAGATACCCGAAAAGATATCTATGCTGTAATGACCATGAGAAAGTAACAGGGTAATAATTACAACAACCAGACATGCCATAATTATTCTTTTATAAATTGAATCGTTCACCAGCAGGAACAGCATAAATAAATTTCCTGCATGTCCTGAAGGATAAACCCCTAATTCATACTTTGAAAAACCGTTGAACAGAGGATCAGATCCGCCGAACATTGGAGGATTACCAAATGGTGTAAGAACAATAAATACCCCACGTACCAGATAAAACATCCCAATCATAAGAAGCATAAACGGTACACGATTATATTCTTTCTTATGGATCACATAAACAAATAACAGGAAGATCGGTATAAGGCATACGATGTCATATACAAGTGAAAGATCAATAACGGGAAGATTGTCAAGTATAAGATCAGATAACATAGGCAGGGTTTTACCTTTACTCATATAGTTGTGCAGATATGTCTGGGAAGCTATATTCAGAGCCATTCCTGCAATGAGAGTAAAGAAGCCTATATATAAATATCTGCTTTTAAATAAATGATTCAATGACAAGATATTCTCAGAGTCATATTTTGTATTTGCTGTTTTTGTAAGCTGTGGCATATTGATTTTTTATTGCCCGACAAATATATGAAGATTAGCAAAAACAAATCATATGAAAAAGGATTATTGGGACATTGAGTTGTAAATCTCCATAATTTCATTCCGGTACTCTTCAGGTGCTTCGAGATGTCCCCAGCTTGATTGTGTCTGCCATAGTCCGTCGTATACAGAGTCATGATATGTTTTCAGAATGTGCGGAATACCTTTCTCGTTAAGCAGGCCGTCAATCAGCATAGCTTCAATCTCATTGCTCAGGGCCAGTATTTTTATTATATTATTCATGGGTTCATATTTTATTTAATAATATTTATCAAAAGTAATCCGAATTCATATTCAAAGTTTGGCGTGAAAATATCTTTGCCCAGGGATGATTTTATCTCTTCAACCTGCCAGTATTTACCATCTTCAATTTCATCGGGATTTATTTCCGGATTATCATCGGAGAGAGCTGAATATGAGTAGACCAACTCTTTTTCACGGGGAGATTCCCAGATATATCTTCCAATAAATTCTGTCTGCAGATCAGAAAGTTTCAGCTCTTCATAAGCTTCCCTTCTGAGTGCCGATTCAGCCGTCTCTCCGGGACTAATATGTCCGCCAACTGAAGTATCCCATTTCCCGGGTTGGATATCTTTTTTTACCGATCTCTTCTGAAGGTATAATTCACCTTTTCTATTAAGGAGATGGATATGAACAACAGGGTGAAGCAGATTGCTTATCCCATCATGACATACACTTCGGGGAGCCTCACCGATGATGTTGCCATCTTCATCAACAACCGGAAAAATCTCGGAAGGGTCAGAGTAGTTCATAATGGGTACAAAAATAGTTATAATTTAGTTATAGTTACCCCGCCCGCTATCTCGAGGCTGCCACTTGCCCACGGTCTGCTTTGGAGCCCACCCCTAAGCCCCCGGTCTCCGCCTCCCGATAGTTATCGGGATGGCGGAGACCACCCCATGGAGTGGTCGGGGACAGGGGGGTTAGATACCTGATACCACTGTAAAACCACATTTCATAGAATTTCCATCCTCATCTACTGCTGTGATAGTATGATATCCAGCCCCGGCAATTATTTCAATTTGATGCAGAAATTTTGTTGTGGAGATATATGAATCATCGAGGTGCCAGAATATTTTCTTTGCAGGATTGCGATGCGCAATCTCAGGTATTATCCTTGTACGATTACCCTCCTGATCACGTGGAATAAATATCTTCACTCCCGGAGAAGGGTAAATGAATTCCATTACAGGGATCATCTTACCGGAATTACATCCCGGGGCAAAAGGAGGCAGCAACCGGTATTCCGGATGTTTCTGCCGGTAAAAAAACTCCATGGCAGGTGAAAGGACAAACCATGATTCATTAATTATTTTATCAGGGTCATAGCACTCTGAAGTCACCTGCAGTGTTTTGTTATTGTTAAGATGAACTATATGGTGATAGGGGCATGCTTCACTTCTTAACCCTGCTGTGCATGCTTCTGTTTCAATTGTTTCCGGACAATCAGGTGAAGCCCTGTAACCACTCTGACTACAGACGGTTATGGTTGTGAGTTCTTCTTCCGGCATTTTATACCATTCCTCCTTTTCCATCAGTCCGGAGAGTTCAAAAAGGAGAGGGGCAGCAGCAGTAATACCGGTCAGTCCCGGCCTGCCCTCACCATCGGCATTACCGGTCCATACACCTATCACACAGGATGGTGTTGTGCCAATGGCCCATCCATCGCGGAAACCATAGCTCGTACCTGTTTTCCATGCCAGCCGTGGCGCTGATGAAAAGAACTGCCATCCTGTTTCACTCTCGGGTCTGTTTACTTTCTGAATAGCTTCAAATGTTAACCAAATTGCTGACGCTGAATATGGAGGGTCAGGATCAAAATGTTTTTCTTCACCTCTGCTATTAGCCTCGATAATAACAGGTTCATGGTAATCTTCCCTGAAGTATTTCTTGGCGGTACTAAAGTTATTAAGCACCCTTGAAAGTGAGGCATAAGCTCCGGTCAGTTCCCAGAGCGTTGTTTCTCCTCCTCCGAGGATCAAAGAGAGTCCATAGTAATCGGCTGGTTTCCTAAAAGTAGTGAACCCTGTTCTTTTAAGGAGATTCAGAAACCTCACAGAGTTATATTTCTGCAGCATCCGGACTGCCGGTATATTAAGCGATTGTGAAAGAGCTGATCCGGCAGGAACTGCTCCCCTGTAGCTCATATCAAAATTTTCAGGGGTAAAGCCCTGAAATCTTGTAGGTATATCTGCTACCAGGCTGTTTGGCAGCAAATCTCCTGATTGCTGAATTCCTGCATAAAGGAATGGTTTCAGAATGCTTCCTGTGCTTCTCTCAGACCGTATGATATCGACATCCCCTCCATGCAGTTTTGTTTCAGGAAGAGTGCTGTTACCTACATAAGCCAGGACAGATCCGGTGGAGACTTCAACTATTATACAGGCGGAATTGAAAATATTATTCTCCTCGAGTTTTTTCTGATGATTGTTAAGGATCTCTGAAGCTCTTTCCTGAAGTTCCATATCGATTGTTGTCCTGGTAGTCTCACCATGTCTGTTCACAAAAAGAAAATCAGTAAGATGCGGTGCTCTGGCAGGCATCGGTTTTGGTTCTCCGGGAAGAGGTTCATCGGAAGCCAGTACCAGGGTCAGGGAGTCAAAGTAACCTCTTTCATACATTTTCTTCAGAAGCTTATCCCTCTTAAGCTTAAGTATTTCCTGGTTTTTTCCGGGATAGACAAGTGATGGTGAGTTAGGCAGTACTGCCAACGCAGCAGCCTCAGCCCACGAAAGCGATGCAGAAGGTTTTCCGGTATATCTCCATGATGCAGCTTCCAGTCCGACTGTATTTCCTCCAAACGGGGCATTGGCTGAATACATAAGTAAAATGCTCTCTTTTGATCTGAATATTTCCAGCTTAACCGCAGAAAGTATTTCAATCAGCTTCGCAAAATAGGTCCTTTTACTGTTTCCCAGAGCAAGCCTCGAAACCTGCATAGTTATAGTACTGCCACCACTGACTATTTCACCAGCCTTTATATTATCGGTAAGAGCCCTGAAAATGGAAACAGGATTTACTCCGGGATGATATCTGAACCATCTATCCTCATATGTAAGAAGTGCCTTTTCGAATTTATCAGAGATTTGGTCGAAAGAAGGAAATCTCCATTGCCCGTCTTCTGCAATCCTTGCCCCAAGAAGCTCTCCGTCAGATGCCTCTACAACGGTAGCGAGAGGAGAGTGGAAGCGCGGCATTGGAGACAGCAAAACCGGAATGACTAACACTCCGGCCGCAACAAGCATTTTAAAATACTTCCTATTCAATTTTTTCTCCTGCAACTGTTACTCTATTACCCGGATGCCTTGCGTAAAAATTTGGATTGTACATTGCTTCACACCAGATTGATGGCTGATTGTATTCACCTTTGTAGGCAGCATTGAGGATCATCACAAAACTCCTGGTTTCACCTCTGAGCAGTGAGAAGTAAGTGTTCACCCTGTCGTCTCTGAAATCGCGGTAATCAAAGCTACTCTCCTTTATACCGGTTACTTTTTCAAATAACCTTGTATTCTGTATCTCCCAGCCTGAAGGTACCATGCAGGTAAGGGCAATGTTATCAACTTTCGTAAATGAGCTGTTTGTAATTTTTGCAACCATTATAATTTCTGTGCCTTGTTCCAGATTTTGAGGATTGGAAGGTCTCAGGTCGGATGTAAAATAATCGATATTCATACGTAATCCTTTTTCGGCTCTTACCTGATCGGAAGGAGGAGGTACCCCTTTCATTGTAAGTGATGCATATACAGGGTTACCTGTTGTATTCTCAACCAGCAGCAAATTTTCTCCCTGTTTAAGTTTGAGATCACCAGACCAGATCCTGCCCGGTTGAATTGTAATATCACTTTTTTCTCCATTAATTACTGCCTTTATCTTAGCGGGAGAATTCGTGGCGGGAGGCATCTTTTGGGACCACTTCATATATGAGAACAGACCCCATGCAACTGACTGCGTGCTGTACCTGTAATTGTTGTTGAAACTATCGCATATATCTTTCAGAAGCGAAAGTGACTCTTCATTCTTATTCAGAAGAGTTAGTGTATATAGTATCACTGCTTTATCCCTGATCGCACTTCCGTAAAAGTAATCCTGGTAATCAGCCTCGGTTGAGAGGTTTCTCATATCCAGAAGGTCGTCAGCAACCTCTTTTCTTCCTGATGTTACAAATGCCGCAGCAAGAAGCCATCTTGAAAGATCGGGAATGCCTTCTGTTTCTCTTAGTCTGTTCATAGCCGGTTTTTCTGGCTGGCCTGCAAGAGCGAGAGTAAAGAGCCTGTAAGCCTGATCATTACATGTCTGTTTAAACTTCGGATCAAAACGCCATTCAACAGCCCTGGCTTTCTGGTAGGAGATCCATTTCTGCCTGAAGCCTGATGGAATCGAGTAGCCCAGCTTTTCAGCTTCTGCCATAAAGTGACCGGCATATGAGGTTACCCAGTTATCAGGCTGATTAACTCCGGGCCATAATGCAATACCACCGTTTACCATCTGCCTTGATACAATTCCTTCAATTGCTTTTGTGATATTTACTGAGGCTTGTTTTGCTGTTGAGCCTTCTCTTCCGGTAAATTCCTTTATCCACAATTGCGGAAAAGCAGCCGATATGATTTGTTCAGAACAACCATGAGGATAATTCATCAGATAATCAATTTTTTTATTAAGATCAATTGAAGGAAGTGCTGAAACCGAAAGATTTGCAGAACCAGTTCCTTCAATACCAAAAGGCTTGAAAGATGTCTGCCACTTTTCTCCGGGCGTAATGACCTTCAGCTCGGATCGTACTTCTGGTGGATTTGGACTTCTGACCTCAATCGTCATGGAATTAGAGGCTTTTTCCCCGCCCCCTTCTGCTGAAATATTAATCATGGCAATACCGGTTTTCCGGCCAACAGTAAAGAATAATTCACTCTCAACTTCACCACCAGATACAGGTACACTATGTGAATTCTCTCTGAAGCTGACAAGGTCATTGGACTCAACATTTATTTTTATCTCATTAATCCCATCTTTCTGAATAAATAAAGTAAGAGGAAGGGTAACCTTATCACCCGGACTGATTGTTCTCGGCGCAGTTGCAAGTATCATAAGAGGATCCTTAACAAATGCCGATTTTTCTGCAAATCCGAATGCATTATCACTGCCGGCAATAACCATAGTTCTGACAGACCCGGTATACTGCGGAAGAATAACCGGATGAGTATTTGTTTTTCCGGCTTCAAGATTGAACGGCCCCATGAATCGTACCACCGGAATAAATCTCTGTGCTTTCCCGGAAGCCCTGTCTAAAAGAGCTTCATCACCGCCAATCGCAAAGATCCTGTCAAGTGTTCCGCCATAGGAACCAAGAACAAGATCATAAAGGTCCCAGGTCATCACTCCAAGAGCTTCGCGTGAGAAGAAATAGTTCCAGGGATCGGGTGTTCGGAAACCGGTTATGTCGAGCAATCCTTCATCGACTAATGCAAGAGTATAGCTCATCGGTTCTTTGCTTGCCTCGCTTACTCTTACTGTGAAAGGGAGTTGCGACCTCAGCTCATATTTAATATCAATTAAAGGATGCAGCCTGGTGGAGGGATCTTCAACCATAACCGGAACAATGCCATAAAGCCTTACAGGCATATCATTCACAGTCTGGGCATGAGGTTGTATAACAGTTACATATGCATAAATGTTAGGGGCCATCGCCGGTTTTGCCTGAATTTTTACGACGGTATTCCCTTTCTGAGTGCCAGTCCTTATCTCCTCAATTAACCCTGTCGCGTTTTCAAGTGTTACAATAGCTCTTGAGTTTTCAGGCGAAGGGAATGAAATGCTGATATCTTCTCCCGGCTTATACTTCTCTTTGTCGGTATTGACAGCAAGAAGTGTTGCTTCACTGGTGTTTCCTTTCATTCCATACTCCCATGGCCAGTCTATCAGCAGGATCTTACCGGTAGAATGACCTTCGGGGGTTGTTGCCCTGATAAGATATCTTCCCCAGTCATTCTTGCCGATTCTGAAAGTAAAGGAGCCTTCACCGTTCTGTGTTACAATTGCTTCGGTGATAACCGGTTTATAGATATTGTTTGAAATATAATAACCCAGGTTCTCCTCGCCTGATTCCCACCACCATCTGTATGATATTTTGTAAATATTGATCTCAACTTCCGACCTTACAGGCTTCCCTGTCTCATCTACTGTTACTATTTTGACAACATTATCGGCATCAGTGTACAGCATCCTGCTTTTTCCCTTTAATCCGGGCAGGTTGATCCCTGCAAACAGGCTGTAAGGTGCATATTTGTATGATGACTGGATAATGCTCTCATCGCCTCCTTTTTCCATTACCCTGGTCGTGAAAACCGCATTCAGCATTCCGGGAGCCGCCATATCTTTACCCGGGTTGAAGTATATTGTTGCATTTCCGTTATCATTAATTTCATTATTGAAGATACTGACGGTTTCAGAGTAGAAATCATTTACCGGATCATCAAAATTGTATTGTTTATATTTTTCAAATACTGTAGTTGTTCTTTTCAGGATATAGTCGACAGACGATTTCAGGTTCCTTGCCACTGCACCATTAAGCCATTTTACATTCAGAGTACCTCTTGATGCCTGTTTTGACCCTCCGAGGATTTCTCCATCGAAGGCAAGGTTTATTTTAAGCCGGTTAGGTTTGATGGTTTCAATTCTTACCCGTTTTGTAAACTGAGCACCGCCTATTCTGAAATTTGCTGTATAGTTACCTGTCACTGCATCAGCAGATGTCTTTGTTGCAAATACAAGAAGATTCTTTTTGTCAGCTTTCTGCGCCTGGTTATCAACTTTCTGCCCCTGCGGATTTATTAGTTCGAACTGAACAGGATGTCCCGGAGGCAGATCCTTCTTCATGTCTTTAATAAAAATTGAAAGGAATATCGAGTCACCCGGCCTCCATACATCCCTCTCACCATAGACAAATGCCTTAATGCCATTTTCAGGAGTAGTCCCGCTTACATCAAAAGAACTGAGCGACAGGGAGGATCCATCATTGACTTTTAAATAGTTACGGTCTTTGTCTTTTGCAGCTGTTATAAGAAATGGTTTTCTTTTGCATGGCAGCGCCACTGATCCATCAGGATTGGTTTTGCCCGAGGCAATCATCTGGAGCTGGTAGTCGTAAACCTCTAGTGAGACTTCATTAACAGGCAGGGCTGTAAGAAGATCATTTACTATTACATGGAGAACATCGTCTGCGCCTTTCTTGGCTATGATGCCAAAGTTAGATGCCAGGATGTTCCTTGAAACCTTTTTATCAGGACTATAATATGAATCCTTGCACGGATCATTACGGTCTTCCCACCTGAAACCGTAGGAGTAATAAACAGCATCATCATTATCTTCAAAGTAGTTATCGGGATCATCCCACATATCCTTCGACTGTTCCTCGGAAATATCGAGCATTTCTTCATAATTTGTTGCCTCATAACCAGCATTGCAGGGATAGAGAGAATATGATCTTCTCATGCTGAGGATAACCTTATAAAGAACCCCCGGTTCAACATCAATATAGTCAGCCAGATTAATTGTATAGAGATTCCAGGTACCTGTGTTTGTTTCTGACCCGGCAATCAGGTC
The DNA here is from genome assembly GCA_035531395.1 of Bacteroidales bacterium. Taxonomy (GTDB): domain Bacteria; phylum Bacteroidota; class Bacteroidia; order Bacteroidales; family VadinHA17; genus LD21. The sequence goes on along the minus strand of DATKTA010000009.1, from coordinate 16,448 downwards.
ATACCTGCCTGAAAATACAGAACGCCCAAAACGTTTGACCGAATAACCCTGATCCATATCATTCTCCTGAAGAAAATAGGGGAGATTATTCTCAAAGATCCTGATTATCCTAAGGTCGATAGCACTCAGATTTGCAGCTTTAAACGGGAGAATCAGGTTCTGGGAAGCCGGAAGTATGGCACCTTTTCCTTCAAGCATTATTCCAGGTGGAACCTGAGTAAAATCAAGGACCTTCCTGAAGGATTCTGGCAAAGGGATACCATTAATATTCTTTACAGACGGCTCTATATTAAGAGTCAGTTCTCCCGAGAGAACATCTGCAGGATAGAGAGTGATAATATTTGACTGCACACTTGTTCTTATTTCTCTCCACGGGTAAAAATGAACAATGCCTTCAAGGTCCTGGGAAGCGTCAAGCGGATCGGAAAAAACAATATCTATCCTTGGGCTGGTACCTGGATACCTTAAAATATCAATGACGTTAAAATAGTCAGAAGGAGGCACGGCCACAGTTTTGTATCCTTTCTGATTGACCCCGCCTGGTGAACCATCCCATTCAATTGTCAGAACCTGCTCTTTTACATCTCTGTCTATACCTCTGATCGTAAATTTATGTATCAGGTTATCAGAATGATCCCATGTTATTTCGCTCTTTTTTCTTCCTAGTCTGGCTGTCAGGTATTTTTCAGTCTCATCCGGGGGAATGTAATCTGATGCCGCAATTTCTCCATGTAAAATGTAGCTGTTTTTTTCCCCCTGGTCGCATTCCATCACCCCGGTGATTACGCGAAAATCCTTTTGCAGTACCTGTATCCTTATTGGAAATGACCTGAATCTTTCCTCAACTTCTGCCATTTTTCCAAGGTCCAGGCTCCCTGTATAAATTTTTCCCTGATCCAGGGGACGGGCAGGAGTAAGTACAAGGGTAGTTTCATTCTTCCATTCGGTTTTTCCTTTTATGTTAGGATCGAATGAGAATAAACCTCCTGCTGTTTTATTGAGAGTTGCAGCAAATTCAGGAATAAATCTTATTTCAATAGATGTATTTGCGGATACTATTCCCGAGGTATATCCTGAGATGAATTGGGAGAATCCCTTATCGACAGGTATGGGAGCAGGGATCTCCTGCCTGGTGAGCCTCTTTATTGCCTGAGGGATCTTCTTTTCTTTCTTTCCGCATGAAACTACTGCAATGATTATTACAAAAGCAGCAATGATTTTCAGGTATCTCATAACCGGGAGGATTGGTTTCAAGTTATGGAAACTAAATTACGAAAAAAAAGGCAACAGGCGACAGGTGTCAGGCTACCGGAAAAATCCAGGTAAGTACCTGATCAATGGTTCAACAAATAATCTCCCTTCCCTTAAACAATAAGTGAAGGGTTGGGGATGGGTTAAGAGAGTAAAAAAATATTTGGTAATTGTTTTCCCGACACCTTACGCCTGATGCCTGTTGCCTTTTTTACGGTGTTACCATCTCCGTTCGTAGCTTAATCACGTAGTCCCTGATATTGTTTAGATTTTCCACAGTTATAGTCATTTCACTACCGGAGGCACGGAAAACCTGTCTTGTCCTGTCAATCTCAAGATCACCCTTTCTAAAGTATATATCGAATGAATCGAAATAATGTTTAAGGTATTTAAGTTTTTTGGTGTAATAGACCACCACAGGGTCGTCATAGTAGTTCTTAAGAAAACTTAATAAAGTAGTCAGGGTATATTTCTGTTCCGCTATCTTCTGCACCAATTCGGGATCAGGATTGGCCGTGTCATCAAGCGATTGCGTTGATATATACAATGATTCAACCCATCCACCAAGCACCATTAATCCCGCAGTACTCTCTCTGCCCCCGGCCCGAAGATGATTTTCCATTTCTTCAAAGGCATTATTCATAAGCTGCATTATAGTATCCGGATCAGCTATATCGGACTGCATTATCCTGATGGGTTCCATAACGAAATGATCCGGAATGCCCAGCTTATTACACAACCCCCCGATTGTTACAAGATAGTCTATCATTCCCTGTCCTATTCCAAATATCTTAATGTAACCCAGATCCACACCATATATTCCGGTGTTGATTGAAGCTTTGGCATTGCTCTGGTAATTATCTTTGTTTGAAACAGGATTCAGAATAGCGTTATTGTAGGGAACCCCCAGCCTGTTGAATATTGAACTGATCTCCACCGGATTCAGAATACCATAAAAGATCTCGTTTTTCTCAACAGGAGCACCAGAATCTTCATTTTCCTTATAGGTCGAAAATGAAGGCTCGAAGGATTCTTTCTCTTTTGGGCCCTGCTTGCATGAAGGTGCAACCAGCAATGATATTAAGGCCAGAATAAAGAGGAAATATTTCATAAATTAAATATTTATTATACCAAAAGTAATAATAAATCTGAATTGAAAAATCTGAAGTTGTCAAATTATACAGTCATTACTTAACGGATTTTATCATTTTTGAATAAATGAGTATCCGGGATCATACATATTATTTCTATTTCGTTTAATAACAATAGTAAGGTTCTTCTATTTGGAGATTCCTCATTTCGCCACTCTAAGCGTGGCTACATTCGGAATGACAGAATATATTTTAATTTAAGGGGAGGGAGAGTAGGTTCACCACTGGCGAACCTACTCTCCCTCCCCTTTGTCTCCCCAAAAGTCCTGTCATTCCGAGCGTTAGCGAGGAATCTCCCAGACAATTATTCTGAAATTATTATTGATTACCTTAACTCATTTCTGAATATTTAACCACATAGCTGTAAAGAACTTCACGGATTAAAACACAGGGTAATAAAAAGTGAAACTCCGTGATCCCTATAGCTCCCGATAGTTATCGGGACGGGACTCCGTGTAATCCGTGATAAATTATTTTCTTTGAGTTTAAAGTAATATTCTTCCACCCAGCTTTTTCGAAATCAACCCAAGAGCAACACTCAGATTGGAATATCTTTTTTGAAGCAGGAGAATCCTCTCACTGTCATTAGCTTTTACTGCCTCTTCAAGCTGGAGCATGATCTCTTTACGGAGGATATTGATCTTATCACTCTTGAATTTAAGAACAGCATCACTCACAATATCTTTCAGCTTCATATCCTCTGTTTCAACATAGGTATGTTTCTCCTGCCATATTCTGCTGAGCTCATGTGAATCGGAGAGCAGGTCAGCTGAGAGACTAGATATTTCAGGATCTTCATGCTTGACAAACATACTGTCGCCGGTTATCAGTCCCTGTTCAGAGTGAAACCTGAAATCAGCAAATATCCTTGCACATATCCTGTCATTAAATTCAAGCTCATCTGATATTATTTCCCTTACAACATAATCGGCAACTGTAAAAATATCCTCCTTCCCGTCCTCCTTATTTATGACTCTCTCAAATTCAACACTTCCGAATTTAAGCAGCAGTCTTATTATCTCTCTTTCGGAGTAATACGATACCGGTTCATGTTTTATCTGCTTTATAATGGGCTGAGGCTTAACCGGCAGATCTTCCGGACCCGGATATTTATTCCTGTCCTGGAAGTTCTTCTGTGCTCTAAGCTTATTAACCTCATTATAAAGTATCGGTTCAGCTACCTCAAGCACAGTGCTGCACTCCTTAATATATACTGTACGGGTTATAGCTTCGGGGATAACAGCGATTGACCTTACAACATCCCGTATCAGGTTTGCCTTCATAACAGGATCATTGCTTGCTTCGGAAAGAAGAAGCTGTGTCTTGAACCTTATAAAATCAGTTTCGTTTTTTGAGAGGAACTGCCTGAACTCCTCGTTGCTCACCTTTTTCGAATATGAATCCGGATCCTCTCCATTGGGAAGAAGAACTATTTTGACATTCATCCCCTCTTCAAGGACAATATCGATTCCTCTTAATGAAGCTTTGATTCCTGCCGGATCGCCATCATAAAGGATTGTAATATTGGGAGTAAATCTTTTTATGAGCTTTACCTGCTCCTGGGTAAGTGAAGTACCCGATGAGGCAACAACATTTTCGATGCCTGCTTCATGAAGTGAAATTACATCAGTATATCCTTCAACAAGATAACATCTGTCATCCTGGCTGATAGCCTTTCTTGCCTGGAACATTCCGTAGAGTATCCTGCTCTTATGATATATCTCCGATTCCGGTGAGTTAAGATATTTCGCTGTTTTGGCATCTGATTTCAATATTCTCCCACCAAAGCCCAGTACCTGTCCTGAAAGTGAATGAATAGGAAACATTACCCGGCCGCTGAATCTGTCGAAGATGCGATCTTCGTTTTGTATTGAAAGTCCGGTCTTAACAAGGTAGTCCTGCCTGTATCCATCCTCAAGTGCCTTTTTCGAAAAGGCATCCCTTTTTTCAAAGCTGTAACCCAACTCGAACTTTTTCAGGATGTCTTGTCTGAAACCTCTCTCCTTGAAGTAGGGAAGTCCGATTGTTATTCCTTCATCGGTGTTGAACAGGTTTTCAGTGAACTGTCTCGCAGCATAAGATGTTACAATGAGAAGGCTTTCCCTTTCGTTCTGCTTCTCAATATCCTCTTTGCTCAGTTCTTTCTCAACAACCTCTATATGGTATTTCCTGGCAAGATACTTAAGTGCCTCAGGATAAGTAAGATGTTCGTGCTCCATCACAAAGTTGACAGCGTTGCCGACTTTTCCGCAACCGAAGCATTTGAATATCTCTTTTGTTGGTGAAACAGTAAATGAAGGTGTCTTTTCATTATGGAAAGGGCACAATCCCAGATAGTTAACACCTCTCTTCTTAAGCTGAACGAACTCCCCCACCACATCAACTATTTGAGCGGCATCGAGAATACGGTCTATGGTGGGGCGATCGATCATTATTCAAAGATAGCAGATAGCAGGGGAACTAAGGATAACAGTTGAAAAAATTAGTAATCAAGTATTAATTGTTTGATAGGGAGAAAGGGAGACTAGGAGACTTTTTCAGCGATGCAAAGGTCTGGATTAGTTAAATTGTAAATGGTGGTTAAGGATTGCTTCGTCATCCCGCGCTTGCGGGATTCCTCGCAATGACAGCGGTCTATACGTAATTTTGTTAAAACGGGTTATAACCAAACTAACTCAATAAAACGTCATTGCGAGGCGCGCAGTGCCGAAGCAATCCACACAATGACCGCCAGAGTAACTCAATACACAGTCATTGCGAGTCCCATAGAGGCGAAGCAATCTTCAAAGTGTTGCCCCATCTCCCCCTCACCCAGTCACCCCCTCACCCAGTCATGTGTTTTTTGTGACTACTAATTTAACAACAACCTCATCAATCTCCACCTCCCGAACATCATCCTTAAAATTACCTGTTAAAGTAACTGCTGTAGCCAGTGTTTGAGATCCAATATAAGAAGAATGACGTTTTATCGCTTCCCTCACAAAATCATGATCCTCAATCTTTACAGTTATCTTATCAGTTACATCGAAACCTGCCTCTTTACGGATATTCTGTATCCTGTTTACGAACTCCCTCGCAATACCTTCATAATGCAACTCGTCGGTAACAGTAACATCCAGAGCAACGGTAAGCTTACCTTCATTGGCAACCTGCCAGCCAGGGATATCCTCAGAAATTATTTCAACATCATCAAGGGTAAGTTTTACCTCCTGTCCATTGAGATTCAGTTTATCTCCCTTATTGTTTTCAAAAGCAACAATTTCCTGAGATGTAAAGGCGGAAAAAGCAGTGCTTATATCCTTCATCAGCTTTCCGTATCTTGGACCAAGGGTTTTGAAATTTGGCTTGATCTTCTTAACAAGAATTGAAGCTGTATCATCAATATATTCAACCTCTTTTACATTGACTTCTGCAAGGATCAGGCTTTTCACTGCCTCAAACTTTTCCCTGAAGTATTTATCAGGCACCGGTACCATTATTTTTGCCAGTGGCTGGCGTACCTTAATGCTCACTTTCCTTCTTAACCCAAGTATCATAGAAGATACTTTCTGGGCAATTTCCATCCTCTCCTCAAGATCCTTGTCAATAAGCGATTCATCATATCCCGGGAAAAGAGCAAGGTGCACAGAACTCTCTTTATATCTTTCAGTTATACTGTTGAGGTCCATAAATAGCCTTTCGTTGTAGAACGGAGCTATAGGAGCAGCAAGCTGACTTACTTTTTCAAGGCAGGTATATAGTGTCTGGTAGGCTGCGAGCTTGTCTTTGTCATATTCTCCTCCCCAGTAACGCTTACGGTTAAGGCGTACGTACCAGTTGCTCAGGTTCTCCGTGACGAAATCCTGGATGGCTCTTCCTGCTTTGGTCAGATCATAATCGTTATAGCATTCAGTGACTTCTTTCACTAGAGAGTTCAATAGAGAGATTATCCATCTGTCTATCTCGGGCCTCTCATTTACAGGAATATCCTTTTCTGTATATCTGAAATTATCGATGTTTGCGTAAAGAGCAAAGAATGAATAGGTGTTATAAAGAGTACCGAAGAATTTGCGTTTAACTTCATCCACCCCGGTAATATCGAATTTCAGGTTGTCCCATGGTTGTGCATTGATGAGCATATACCATCTCAATGGATCTGAACCGTATTCTTCAATTGTCGCGAAGGGATCAACTGCGTTCCCAAGTCGTTTCGACATCTTGTTCCCCTTTTTGTCAAGAACAAGCCCGTTTGAAATGATATTTTTGAAAGAGACAGAATCGGATATCATTGTTGCAATTGCATGAAGAGTAAAGAACCATCCTCTTGTCTGGTCAACACCCTCTGCAATAAAGTCGGCCGGGAACATATGCTGGAAATTATCCTTGTTCTCGAAGGGATAATGTGCCTGTGCATAAGGCATTGCTCCAGAATCGAACCATACATCAATAAGGTCGGGTTCACGGAACATTTTCTTTCCGGAGTTGCTTACCAGGAAGATCTCATCAACAAACGGACGGTGCAGATCGAATTTCTGATAATTCACTTCTGAGTTATCTCCTTCTGTGAATTCGCTCAGAGGATTGGATTTCATGAAGCCGGCTTTTATCGATTTCTCAATTTCTGCCTTGAGCTCAGCAGCTGACCCTATGCACTTCTCCTCTTTCCTGTCCTCAGTTACCCATATCGGAAGGGGAGTACCCCAGTAACGTGATCGGGAAAGGTTCCAGTCTACAAGGTTTTCAAGCCATTTACCGAATCTTCCGGTTCCTGTCGACTGCGGTTTCCAGTTGATAGTGTTGTTAAGCTCTATCAGACGGTCGCGGAATGCCGTAGTTCGTATGAACCATGCATCCAGCGGATAGTAAAGGACAGGCTTGTCTGTTCTCCAGCAATGAGGATAACTGTGTACATGTTTTTCAATCCTGAAAGCCTTGCCTTGTTGTTTCAGGGAAACTGCTATCTCAACATCGAGTGTTTCCGTATCAGGATCCACATCGGTGCCATATTCATTTTTGACAGGTTTTGCCTGGAAATCTGAGTAGGTGTCAACATTGACACTCTTCCTGATAAAATCTTCATCCAGGTCAGCCATAGGAACCATATAACCACGCTTATCAACCATCGGACCAAGTGAGCCATCTTTTCTCTTCATTAAAAGGGGTGGAACATCATTTTCCCTTGCAATGCGATAGTCATCGGCTCCGAAGGTTGGAGCGATATGTACAATACCGGTACCATCCTCAGTTGTGACAAAGTCACCGATAAGGACCTTAAATGCACCTTCACCAGGATTTACCCAGTCGATTAGCTGTTCATATCCAATGTCTTTCAGATCAATACCCAGGTACTCACCTGTTACTTTGAAAGGTATCTTTTTGTCAGCCGGTTTATATTCGGAAAAATGCAATCCGGTATTTGACTCAGGAAAGTATGTGTGGAGAAGCTCTTTAGCCAGGATAACAGTTATGGGCTTTCCTGAATAAGGGTTGAAACTTCTTACCCGTACATACTTAATATCTTTGCCAACAGCGAGAGCAGTGTTTGAAGGAAGCGTCCATGGAGTGGTTGTCCAAGCCATGATATGGACATCCGTTGTATCGATATCATGAAAGAGTGATTCTGACTTATTATCCCTGATGACTTTGAAAAGGGCAACACATGTTGTATCCTTCACATCCCTGTAGCATCCGGGCAGGTTGAGCTCATGTGAGCTGAGGCCTGTCCCTGCGGCAGGTGAATATGGCTGTATAGTGTATCCCTGGTAAAGTACTCCTTTTTCATAAAGCTGTTTGAGAAGCCACCAGAGGGTTTCTATATAACGGTTATCATAGGTAACATATGGGTGATCCATATTGACCCAGTATCCCATTTTCCTGGTAAGATCCTCCCACAAGTCTGTATATCTCATAACATCTGTGCGGCAGGCCTGGTTGAAATCGACTATTGAAATTTTGTTCCCTATATCCTCCTTGGTGATATTCAGAGCTTTCTCAACCTGCAGTTCAACAGGAAGTCCGTGTGTGTCCCATCCCGCTTTGCGTTTTACCTCATATCCGTTCTGGGTTTTAAAACGGCAGATGGCATCCTTAATGGTTCGTGCCATAACATGATGAATACCCGGAATCCCGTTTGCAGAAGGCGGTCCTTCATAAAATATAAATTCACCTTTTCCATCAACTTCACGTATACTCTTGTGAAATGTATCATTCTCATCCCAAACCCCGAGTATCTCTTTATTCACTTTAGAGAGATCAAGGCCTTTATATTCAGGAAACCGTTTCCCCATTGTTTTCATTATAAAAAAATTCGCGTAAAGATAGTAAATTACCTATTAATTATTTGAAAAGGTGATTGGGAGAAGAGGAGAGGGGGAGAAAGGGAGACTTTTACAGCGATGTAAAAGTCTAAATCAGTTAAATTGTAAATGGTGGTAAAGGATTGCTTGTTACTCCCGTATAAAGTACAGAGTTGTTTTTATTAGTTAGAATATAGACATATCCTTTCATGTGTAAAAAACACCACTATTTCCCTAACTGCTGCTTCACAATCTTCGCAATATACTTCCCGAGGATATCGAATTCAAGATTCACTACCGTACCCTTTCTGATCTGGTTGAAGTTGGTGACTTCATGGGTGAATGGTATGATTGCAACCTGGAATGAGTTTTGCTTTGAGTTTATAACTGTAAGGCTTACCCCGTTAACTGATACTGAACCTTTCTCAACTGTGATATAGTCATCCTGTGTTGGTTCATATTCAAAGGTGTAGTACCAGCTTCCTCCTGCCTCCGTAACACTGATGCATGTTGCTGTCTGGTCAACATGGCCCTGCACCATGTGACCGTCGAGGCGACCATCGAGTTTTGTGCTTCTTTCGAGATTGACCTTTTCGCCAGGTTTCAGAAGGCCAAGGTTAGTCTTTTCGAGAGTCTCTTTTATTGCAGTGACGGTGTAAGTCTCGTTGTCCTTCTTTACCACTGTAAGGCATACACCATTATGTGAGATACTTTGATCGATCTTCAATTCATTAACGAATGAACATTTCATTGTTATATGAAGGTTGTCTCTCTCTTTTTCAAGTTTCACAACCGGAGCGGCTTCTTCGACTATTCCTGAAAACATTTTAAATTATTTTGGTTATTCTACAAAATTTATGTATAAAACTTTTTTAACCACAGAGGGCACAGAGTCCCTATAATTATTGGGAGCACAGAGGACACAGAGTTAGTAAATTACTCTTCTTTGTGTACTTTGTGATTTTCCTCTGAGTTCTCTGTGTTTAAATTTTTCCAGATAAGCTTCTTCCCGAACCCTAACCTGTTATCAGTCATCTTTATAAATGTCAGCTTAACAACCCATAGCCTGGTATCCATAAGAGCCGCCACAGGAAATCTCTTCAGATAGGCAGATTTTGCCTTTCTGAGAAGGTCATCCTGCGGTTCTGATACAATGCCCTGGAACTGGATACCCCTTATTTTGCCAATGATCATTGTTTCAAGTACTACTGATCCTGCAACCAGAGGATTCTGAAGGAATTCCATCCCATGACGGGTATCTGAATCAGTTGTGAATACAAGCGAATTCTCCTCTTCCATGTAAACATAGAAACAATTTGCGCACCAGGGCTCATTGCCTGAGGATGTAGCAATTGTCAGAACATGATGTTTTCTAAAGAATTTTATAATCCTGCTGTCAACCATTCTGCATCCACCTGTAACTGTTATTTTCGAATCCTGCCAGGTCGATTATTCGATCCACAATAGTCATGACAAGCTCATCTATTGTCCCCGGATTGCTGTAAAATGATGGCGATGCCGGGCATATAATTGCACCTGCCAGTGTAAGTGTTTCCATATTTCTGATGTGAATGAGGTTGTATGGAGCTTCCCGCGGGACAATTATCAGTCTTCTTTTTTCCTTGAGCATCACATCTGCAGCACGGGCTGTGAGGTCATCAGATGTACCGTTGGCAATTCTACCTGTTATACCCATCGATGCAGGACATATAATCATAGTATCATAGCTTGATGATCCAGATGCGAATGGCGCATGAAACGAATTATTTGAATATTCCTTCGAAGGATATTCTGCAGTGAATTTATCTCCTGTTTCAGCGAGCCAGATCTCCTTTGCCGTATCGGAGAGGATAACAGCTATCTCCTCCGGAGGGTTTTTAAGATGCCGGAGTTTTTCAAGAAGTTTTTTGGCATATATAGAACCGCTGGCACCGGTGATGGCAAGGATTATCTTTCTGTTTCTTGAAGGCATTTCAATAAATATTTCATTTTGTAAATGTAATAAATTTTGCAAGGAACGTGATAAAGAAGGGGAGAGAGGGAGAGGGGGAGAAAAGGAGAAGGGGAGAATGGGAGATTTTTAATATTGAGATTTTGATTATATTTGAGTTGATCGCTGCTAAAATACATTATCATGAAAATTTTGAGATCTCACAAAGAGCTTGATGTCTATCATTTGGCATTTAAAACATCAATGGAAATATTTCATCTTACCAGATCCTTTCCAAAGGACGAATTATTCTCTCTGACTTCACAGATAAGAAAAAGTTCCAGGTCAGTATCAGCAAATCTGGCTGAAGCCTTCAGAAAAAGAAGATACGAGAAAGCATTTATTGCTAAACTGTCTGACTCAGAAGCTGAATCAGCCGAAACACAGGTATGGCTGGATTATTCACTAGCATGTGGCTATATCTCTGTCAGTGAGCATGATAGATTATTTAATGATTATGATAATATTATTGGAAAAATCGTAAATATGATCAATCATCCAGAAAAATGGTCATTATAATCTCCCCCTCTCCCCATCTCCCACTCACCCCCTCTCCCCATCTCCCACTCACCCAGTCTCCCCATCTCCCCCTCACCCCATCACCCCATCTCCCCCTCACCCAGTCTCCCCCTCAGCACTTCTACTCCTTTTGAGGCCCTCTCTTTGATAACTTGAATATTCCTGTAATCCGGGACAGCTACATCATTAGGATCAATCAACCATAACGAAGCGTTCTTAGATGCATAATTGATAAGTCCCGCAGCAGGATAAACATTAAGAGATGACCCGACCACAACAAAAATCTCCGCTTCCGCAGTAAGTCTCACAGCCTCTTCCATCATCGGTACATCTTCGCCAAACCACACAATATGAGGACGCAGCTGGCTACCTTTTTCACAGAGATCACCCGGATTGATATCCTTATAACCTATATCGTAGATCAGATTTCTATCTGTAGTGCTTCTTGCTTTGGTAAGCTCTCCGTGCAGGTGCAGTATTTTTTTACTGCCTGCTCTTTCATGGAGGTTATCGACATTCTGTGTTATGATCTGGACATCAAAATTCTTCTCGAGTTCAGCAAGGCCCCTGTGACCGTCATTTGGTTCACAGGCTTCAAGCTGCCGGCGTCTTTCGTTGTAAAACCTAAGTACCAGGTCGCTGTTCTTCCACCAGGCCATAGGAGTTGCAACCTCAGTCACATCATATTCTTCCCATAATCCTCCGGTTTCCCTGAAAGTTTTTATTCCGCTCTCAGCGCTCATACCGGCTCCGGTCAGTACGACTAACTTTTTCATATAATAACAATTTTTCGTCTGTTGATGGACAAAAAAGTCATTTGGCACTTCGTGCCGTCATTTGTGGTCATTTGCACTTCGTGCGTCATTGATTGTCATTAAACCATTGAATGACTACTTAATGACTACCTAATGACTACTTAATGACTACCTAATGACCACTTAATGACTACCTAATGACTACCTAATGACCACTTAATGACCACCTAACGACCACCTAATGACCAACAATGACCAATCACACCCTCACTCTTTGCGCCTTTTCGCCCTTGCACTTTTGAGCCGTTTTTTCTGCACCGGAAATCCATCCTTCTTCCATGCCTTGATACCTCCTGTGAGGTTATATACTTTTCTGAATCCCATATCTGCAAATTTCCTGGCTACCCTGATGCTCCTGAAATCCGTTGTACAATAGAGGAAAAGGGCCAGGTCCTTGTTGAGAGTATCGGCTGCGAAATCAAGATTCCCGGAGGAGGGGATATTTACGGCATCCTTTATTCGTGATCTCTTATACTCAAAATATTCCCTGACATCAATGAGCATCGCTTTATCGTTTTTCAGCCAGTTGAGGTGAAAATCGTAAGGTTCCAGATTTGTATATTTAATAGAATCAGCTTTCTGTGAAAAGAGGGGTTCAGTTCCAGCAAGAAAGAACAAAGAAATGAATAGAAAGGATTTCATGGTTAGATTTATCCAGATAAATATATGAAATTTCAATTGATTGTGGTACCAGGAAAAACCTCGCACTCCGCTCCCAACATCGCGAACCAAAGAAAAAGCCGCCTATTCTCATAAGCAGCTTTATTTTTTTCAGCCTTTGCGCCCTTGCGCCATTGTGCCCCTGCGCCTTTATTTCTGCTTCATCTTAGCATCCATGCAGAGTGTTGCGTGAGGTACAGCTCTCAGTCTTTCTTTAGAGATAAGTTTCCCTGTTTCGCGGCAAATACCGTAAGTTTTGTTCTCAATTCTGATAAGTGCAGCCTGCAGGTGCTGTATGAATTTAAGCTGGCGCTGTGCAAGACGGCCGGCTTCTTCCTTCGACAAAGTAGTGGCTCCCTCCTCCAGAACTTTGAAAGTGGGAGAGGTGTCCATTGTGTCATTACTCTCTTCGTGAGTTATGCTGGACTTAAGTATCTCATAGTCTTTCTTTGCCTTATCCAGCTTCATGAGGATTATCTCTCTGAACTCCTCAAGCTCATCATCCGAAAATCTAGTTTTTTCAGCCATAGGATAAGATGTTAATTCCGGGCAAAGGTAGAATTTTTTAATTAATTTAAAAATATGTTAAAAAAAGCAGGATTTTTGAGCTTTATGGGAAAGCCTTCCTGACCCCTAAAAAAGCTGACTGCGAACAAGTGCTTGCAACCTAAAGGACTTCTCTGCCAGTCGTTAAAACCCCCCTCCCGATAGCTCCCGATAGCTATCGGGACGGGACCACCTGAAGGGGGGCCGCCACGGCTGGCACAAAGGCATATTCATTAATGGGGCAGGAATGTTTTTACTCTTGCACCGCTGAGCCGTTGAGTCGTTGTGCCGTTAATTACTCCTCGCCTTCCGGAAAGCTATATTCCACATTGACTTGGAAAAATACCGGAGATCAGTATAAAACGGATGTTTGTCATATGAATCGAGATAATTAAGCTCAGAAGCCTGTATTGCTTCCAGGTCGGAGGGCATATCTGCATAAAAGGGAGGGACGAGGCCTGGTTTGTATTTTATCCTTCTCTCCCTGACATCGGGATTATAAAGCTCAAAGTAATGTCTGCTAAGGGGCCTCACACCGAAGAGTTTCATATCGCCTCTGAAAAAGTTGATAAGCATTGGCAGTTCATCGATCCATATCTTTCTGCATACTGCTCCCCATGAAGTGATGCGGAAGTCATGTTTGAATTTTCCTCCATCCTGAAGATCATGTAGCTTGTATACATAATCCTGAATATACTCCGAATAGGGATGCATGGTACGGAGCTTGTATACCTTTATCATCCTGCCATTTCTGCCAACCCTCGGCAATGCAATAAGCGGACCGTAGATATTATCATTCCCCGGAAGCGGGTCACCATATTTTCTGGCCTCTATGAAAAGAAGATTTCCAATAAATGATTCCTGCTTTATTCTGAACCCAGCCTTTGATAGCCTCCCCAGGGCTTCTGCCCTCGAAATAACTGCATTTTCTCCCCTGGTCAGAAAGTAATATAGTTTACGGGTCCATTTCAGCTTGGGTAAAATGCGTTTTAAAATAAAATCTAACGTGTAATAGATATAATTGATGAGAGGAGGGAACTTCTTCAGGATCCTTTTCTTTCTCTGGTCCTTTGTCTCGACGCAGCAGAAAAAATATCCATTGAATTCGAGTTTACTGTTCACAGCTTCCATAAACTCATCAAGCTTTTTTATGTCGTTGATCTTATGGAGATTGATTATATATTGATAATCATCATGTATAAGTCCGGTAATATTGAAGGTTGTTGTTGTGGAGAGAACGGCTGTATGATCGGTAAGTTTATTACCGGTCATTTTTATTATTGCTTCTGTCATTTCAGTACCGCACTCCTTTTCTATCGATTTAATGATCTTTGGATTGACCTCCATAGTTTCTGCAGAATGGATTCCATTGCCGTTGGTTCCTTTGACCAGGTCATATTCACTCGGTTTATGATAAGCTTTATACTTCTCATACTCTTCATAATCCTGGACAACTGCCTTCTTATATGCAATATAGATAGCACCAAAAATCAGCTCAAAAAGTGTTGCAAGGAGGGAAGTTCCAAGAACGATCATCCTTGAATAAGAGTACTCCCTGATTGAATACATCAGGAGAGCGGTTATTCCAATAGCAATGATATTACTGGAGAGGACCTTGTTGAACAATGTCGAATAGTTCACAACCTTTCCCCTGTGAAGCTTTCCGTTCAGCAGCGATACTATTATCCAGATAATTGCCAGTCCTGCAAAAAAGGGAGCATGAGACGGGAGATATGATCGCAGACTTGCCGGTTTGTTCCCGACCATTACCAGGAATGATAAGGTAAGGATCGCAATATCCGCAATGAGAGTCAGTACCTTGAATTTGCCACGTTCCATTGGATTCAGCAGATGCCGGTTTTCAGAAGATGCTAAGTAACAAAAAAAACAGCCATAAATCTATAAATAGACTCTGGAAAAGTGAGTTTGGTTGCTTGATTAAATGGCACAATGGCGCAACGGCGCAATGGGGAACAGGTATAGTCTGCAAATGGTAAATAAATATTATCTTTATTAAATCGTGCTAATATTTTAATATTAATCTTAATCGCTGTATTATGGGAAATTTCATGAAACTTCGTGTTTGGCAATTATCTAAAGAACTGGCGGTCAAAATTTAACAAATTATCCGGCGAGGCTGGAATCTCAAAGGATTTTGGATTTAAGGATCAGATTCAGAGATCTGCTATAAGCATTCCGTCGAATATAGCTGAAGGAGATGACATTGAGACTGATAAACAATCAATTCGGCATTTCTATATTGCAAAAGGATCTGCAGCAGAGTTATTAACCCAAACAATAATCGGTCAGGAGATAGGGTACATCCCTGAATCAATTTCAGGGGAATTAATAAATGACTGTAAACTAATTTCAGTGATGCTTACTAAACTGATACATGCAAGAAGCGTCTAAAAAAGCAGTTGCGCCTTTGTGCCTTTGTGCCGTTGCGCCTTTGTGCCGTTGCGCCGTTTTAGAATCCCACCGTCACCCCTGCATTTAACGTCGTCTTATACCCGTAAAAATACTCCGGACTCCACCTTTCGTCCCCGCTGATCTCACTATAAGTTGCAGTGAACCATGTATATACATCATTGATGACCTGGTATGATATCTTCAGACCGACTGAAGTGTTTTGCCATTCAATTGACTGAAGTGGTGCTTCCCCGGCTCTTACACCTCCAGTCTCTGTATAATCAGGTCCGCGTACAGCATCTGAAAACCACAATCTGATGTTTGTTGCCCTGAGGGGTTTATAATCAAATGCCAGGTACCACTCTCTTGCATTGTCTTTCAGATAATGACCCATGTTAAAATTTGCTGTTTCAAAGGTAATTGTAGGTATATAATGCCGGAAGGTGAGTGGATATGTGTATGTGAACTCAGATGTAAACGACAGATTTGAAAGCGGGAAATTACTTAACCGGAAACCAGCTTTGTAGCTGAAAAAGTTCCATTCATAATCTTTTCCTATTCTGCTTGAAGAAAATTCGTCAACAAACAAGGATGCATAAAGATGAAGGTTCTTTATCTGCCGGGAACTGATGTCGAAGAACATCTGGGAGTTCATGTTGTTTATTCCCATCGTCTGTGAATGATCTACTGACTTGTAAAAGAAGACCGGAATAAGATATGCAGGATTGACATTATCATAGTCGTAGACAATGCTGTTTCCGAATGAGATATTGAACTGCCTGAATGGTGTGAAGGTGAACATGTTTGCAGACTGGAATTTTTTATGATA
>DATKTA010000008.1:0-91715 GCA_035531395.1 Bacteroidales bacterium | reverse complement strand
ACAAGCACTTATCTCCAGTAAGATGGTCAACTTACTCCGGACAAATGTGGTCAAGGCCATTTGCTTTTCCACCTATTTCAGATTTATCAGATTTAATAAATCCTCCTCAAAAAAATTCGACTTTTGTCCCGCCAGCTCCACAAGCTTAGCATAATTAACAATTCAAACAATTTTTTCAAATTTTCGGCAGCAATTCTTGTTTTGCTGCCAATAATTTGTTTAACTTTAACAAAAATATATCATCTTCGAAAAGAAATTGTACATATCACAACTCAAAGAAAGGTTTGAAAACAGATTGGTTTTCACCACTAAAGATATCCTTTCATTCTACAGGGAGACGGAACCATCCATTCCATCATCTACAGCTAACTGGAGGGTTTACAGTTTAGTAAATCTTGGGGTTTTACTTCGTATCGGAAAAGGAAAATTCAAACTCGGGATGGGTTCACTTTATATTCCGGAATTAGATAATAGAATTCTAAAGATTAGCAAAATTGTTAAAGAGAAATTTCCCTTTATTCAATATTGTATCTGGGGGTCTTCCTCTATAATTGAATTTGGCCATCATATCCCAAGGACTAATATTGTTTTTGTTGATGCTGAAAGAGATTCAGCCGAATCGGTTTTTCATACTTTAAAAGAAGAATATAAGGCGGTGTTTTATAGACCCAGTAAAGATCTTTTTGATAATTACATCAACGAACTTCAGGGAGTAGTAATTGTACGTCCATTAGTCTCTGAGGCCCCTCTACAGTTTATAAAGAGTATACCTACAGTAACTATTGAAAAGATCCTTGTCGATGCTCTGGTTGATGAGGAATTTGAGTTTCTAAAGGGGAATGAAATCAATCATGTTTTTATAAATGCTTTTGACCGGTATTCTGTTAACATTAGCAAGCTGATCAGATATGCAGACAGGAAAAGAAAGAAGCCAGAAATTTTACAGATATTGAGGACCAATAATTTGGCAGCAGATAATGATTTGCTGCCGTAAATTTGATTTATGATATCAGAGAAAACCTTAACTAAGGAATGGCTCGAAACAGTTTCAAACAGAAACAATAAAGCCGATAAGATCCTGATAGAGAAAGTAATACGGGCATTGTTATTATTAGAAGGGCTCACAGAATCCAAATTGTCATTTGTCTTTAAGGGTGGTACTGCACTTATGCTGATGTTTGGTAGTACGAGGAGATTGTCAATAGACATAGATATAATCATACCTGAAAAAAAGGATCTTAATAGCATTTTTGAAAATATTGTTAAAACGAAATGGTTTACCCGTTATTCAGAACAAAAAAGGGTTACAAAATCTGAAATACCAAAGTCCCATTATAAATTTTTTTATACCCCGGTATATAGTGCTTCAGATACTGAACAGTATATCCTTTTGGATATCTTATTTGATAAGACTCATTATGAAAATCTTGTAAAAATAAATGTGGATTCATCCTTTGTAGAACAGGAAGGGACTCCTGATGTTATAACTGTCCCCTCTTTTGATGATATACTTGGTGATAAATTAACAGCTTTTGCTCCAAATACCACTGGAATACCTTATCAAAAGAGCGGAAACAGCCAGACTATGGAAATAATTAAACAACTATATGATATTGGATATTTGTTTGATAATGTCGAAAATCTTTCAGTCGTTACAAAGACCTTTAATGAATATGTGATAGTTGAATCTGGTTACAGAGGTGTTAGTTCAACCTCAAAGGAAGTTACTGATGATATTTTTCAAACCTCTCTACTCCTGGGCACAAGAGGACTGGATGGGAAGGGAGATTTTCCGGCTCTTTTGGCAGGTATTACTCAAATTAAACAGTTTATTTTCTCTGAATCTTATCACATTGAAAAAGCAATCATTCATTCAGCTAAAGCTGCATATTTGGCTACTGGTATCGAAAAAAATATAGCGGTTCTGGAGAAATACAAAGAACCTATGCAGGTTAAAGATTGGATTATAGAACAACCATTTTACACTCGATTGAATAAACTTAAAAAATCAAATCCGGAAGCTTTCTTTTACTGGTTTCATTGTCTCAAAAATACTCCACTGGAAAATCCGGTCACTCAGAGCACCTCATTCCAGTCCAAGAGAGCAATCGATTCCGGAAATGGTTGAGCACCATAAACCAGATTGTAAACAGCACAATATCAGAGTAAATCTAGTGTACAATTTATGTATCTATGGATTGTTCACATTAATCCGGAATAGGGTGCTCCCTAACACCGGATTCTCAACATTACAGCTATTTCAAAGATATAAAATTGAGGGAAATTTCGTAAATTTATAATGAATACCTTGTTGTCAATAACATCAACAAATGGATATTGAGCAATTAGCATATAAAGTAATTGAGAAGATTAAAGCGCTACCGTCTAAAGTAAAGCATATAAGTGCAGATAGAGATATAAATATAAAAGCGGCAACCTACAATTAAAATTTGAAAATCAATGACACCACAAAACGAGGACTTTTACAGGAACAGCTTGATAACAGCGGCTAAATTAGTTTTATAATTGTTTTCATTCTCTTTTCTGATTTCATTATCTGAGATCAAATGTCGGAATACTTTAGTAACTTTTTAATATCAAATAACTCTAAATATTTTGCTATACATTCAGATTTAAAGGTATGAAAAAATCTATTAAGCATTTTTTTCTAGTCTTGACTTTAATTCAAGTTGTTTCTTCTGCAAGTTTCTCTCATGTAAATCTTAAAGCGCAGACGGATATTCAATGGTTTTCACTAAAAGAGGTATCTGAAAAAGTTTGGCAGATCAACTCATTTGGAAATAACAAATACCTTATAGAAGGCAGAGATAGTTCACTACTAATCGATAATGGATTAGGAGTTGCAGACTTGACATCACTAGTAAAAAAGCTTACCTCCAAACCTCTAATCGTAGTAAACACTCACAGCCATCCTGATCATGCAGGGGCAAATTACCAATTTGAAAAGGTTTATCTACATGCTGCAGATACCTCTATTGCAAGGCAATACAATCTTCCTGAAAGGAGAGCGGAGATGTCGGAAGGCTTGCTTCGGAGGAATAGGATTTCGAAAAGTGATCTTTTTAAAGGGAAACCATTGAATACAAAACTCTTATCTGTTACTGAGGGTCATATATTTAATCTGGGAGACCGTAGGATACAGGTTATGGAGACACCAGGCCATACGCTGGGAAGCATCTGTTTATTGGATATTGAAAACAGACTGCTTTTTTCAGGAGACAACAATGATATCATGGTCTCGCTGTTTCTTCAGGACTGTACTCCTCTGCATATTTACTTGGAAACTCTTGAAAAGCAAAGAGCCATGATTTCTGAATTTTACATTTTATTACCCGGCCATGGAGAGCCAATACCGTCAGATATAATAAACGACCAGATTAAGTGTGTAAAAGGTATTTTGGATGGTACCTGTCAATCAAAGGAATTCAAAACATTTGTTGGTAACTCAATGATATGCACATTCGGTCGTGTAAGCGTAGTGTATAATCCCGAGAATTTGTAAAATATTGAATTGATATTAAGGAGATTAAAATTACTTATCACGTTATAATAATATATATAATCTAATATATCGGCTTACAAATAAACTTGACTTTGGCTTTTTTCTGTCATAGCTTTGATTTATAAATTACTAAATCATGCAATTATGAAAAAATTAGTTCTTTTAATAGCAATCATCGTGCAAAAGCCGGAGGGATTGACCACATTTGGCCGGTCTAATGGCATTAATTATATTTAGCTAAGTATCAAGATTTTAACTCTGACTCTTGGTGGTCAATTTATTCCGGCTGATTGTGGTCGAGGGCACTGGCTTTTCCAGTTATATTGATTTTTACTATCCCTGGTTCGACTTCCGCCAGTTAAGAAGACGGGGGAGTTTGAATACTGCACGCTACAGGACCAGGAAACGTAAGCCTCAAGCGGATTGAAAGATCTTTACAAGTTCAATTCCTTCTCCTTTTCCAAGATTACGCGAATACTGCTTATCCACCTGATTGTTCCAGTGCTCATGAACCCCGAGGCCCTTCATGGGGATATCATCACCATTCGGAGCATAGACGATGCCTGCAGGCCAGTTTTTCGGATCTGCTGCCTGGTGCAGGTAATCATCCACCCCTGGTTCGCTGATATATGGAACAGTATGCTCAGGATTGGAGAACTCGGTTCTGAGAAAGTCGACAGCCACAGATTCTATTGCCACAGGATCGAGTGACAGCATTAGTGAAGAGCTCCAGTGATTATTAAAAGGGGGCATCAGGAATTTAACCGGAAGTCCGTTCCAGTTCGATCCGGACCACAGGGCATCAAGAATATAAAAGAGGTTTTTTTCACCTGTATACCTGTTCCCCATGATATCTGTAAGCACTCTGTAATGACCGTAACCTTTCCGGCTGCTTTCGGTGTTCAGTCCGGGATGCAGGTGTGCGGCCCTGGGCCGTACATGGGTTCCGAAATGATTCTTGGCGCAAAGGGTAATACCCGCCAGGTTATGCCCTTTCATTGATGGAAGGTTGATCAGGTATTCTGCCTCTTCCATTACAGTGTAAAGCTTATCTGAACCGGCTTCGTTCATTACACTCTTTTTATCTGAATAGAAGATCAGGTCTCTGGCGCTTTCTCCCGATTTTATCCTCCCGGAGCCGTTGCCGAAACTTGAAAGATAGTTCACTTTAGGAAACTCGGCATTGTATTTTACAAATTCATCCTGGTAAAGGTTCCTCATGGTATCTCCCACATAGATGGATTCCTGAGGTACTCCTGCCACATTGACCAGCTGCCTTAACATAGCGTGGACAATTTGAGGCGATGTCTCAAATGCCAGGGCCAGAGGCTTATCTTTCTGTCTCACGTATTCCTGATTTATTGCTGATGAGGCAGCTGTCCTGTTCAGCTTAAGATATATCTTCTCTCCTCTCCTGTAAGCTACATCTCCTTTACCCCTTTTCCTGTTGTGGTACCTGAATATTCTGTTCCATGCATCACCTGTTTTTGTTTCGCCGGATATTGAACATAGTCCGTCTGCGAGCATACTGTCGACAATTTTCTGACTGGTATTTTTGTCCATGAACCAGGCATCATATTTATCTTCACTCAGCGCAGCTGAAACAGGCAGATTGGCACAGGAGGGATTTGTTGCCGCAGGATTCCATACCCAGCTCACCCGTCCGGGGATAATTCCCTGTCCTTTTCCCATGGGCTGATTGGGTGTATACAGATCTTCATTCAGATTTCCGGAAATACCGGGATAGTTATCTCCGGGAATATCTTTCACACCTAAAAATACAGTTGCTGCTCCCTGAGCTTTTATCACACTTTTAAATAAGCTTATCTGGATAGGTACAAAGATCAGGCTTTTAATAAGTTTGCGCCTGCTGAAAGTTTTTGGACCCTGCTTCTCAGGAGAAGCGTGAACATGCTTATTATCAAGATTATTATTCTTTTTCATGTCAATAGGTTTTAAAAGGTGCCTGAGAAAGTGAAGATTCTAAATATTTCGTAATACCTGTACAAAGATAGGAATAAACAAGTTTCATATTCCGGTAAATATGACAATGATCATTTACAAACTATTACTGATTCCGGGTCAAAACAGAGTGATGGGGAGAGGGGGAGAGGGGGAGAAAGAAAGCGAACACTATCAAATCTGTTATCGCAAATTCCATCCTTTCACAGCAGCCACCTGTTTTGGTGTAAGGTAGATGTTTGATATACCTTTACCGGCAATAAACGCGATAGAGGCAGAGACCACGCCGGTAAGGTCCAGAAATACCACACACACGAGCAATACCACTATTATCCCGATAAGCTCTGCTGCTGTTGCCTTTGAGATCGGACCCGTGGTACCGTTTATTATAAGGGAGGATCTCTGGAAGTTCAGAAGGACCGTAAGCGCAGGCAGAAGTATCATTATTTTAAGTGGAAGATATGACAGATCTGCAAGTTCCTTACTCAGTCCGGAGACGTTTATAAACCACAGATCAGCCAGGGGAGTGAAAGCCAGCACCGATATCAGAAATGTAACCAGTAATCCAAGGTATATGGCAAAATTCTTTAATACTTTGTAGTTCTGTTTATTATTCCCTATCAGGGCAATATTCACCTCCTGGTATGATAATCCCAGACTTCTGAAAATAAATACCAGAGAACTCACAACAGGAAGTACAGCCAGCGACTCCACTGCCATATAGCTCCTGCCGAGGAAGAATGTAACGAAAGGATGCACACCAAGCGATAGTATAGAAGTTAGCGCAAGTGGATAATAGAACTTTGTAATTGATCTTAAGTTAAGATTGCCGTTCTCAGTATCTTCCTTTTTAATCAGAGCCTTGAGAGTCCCGGATACCATAAACCTGGTTGCTATTGCTTCACAAAGAACGGCCAGCGACATTGCACCCGCACCAACGTATGCCCCTTTAACTCCTGCAGAATAAAGAAGCAATCCCACAATTACAATAACTGACAACCGGACCAGTGTCCCATAAGTTACACGTCTTGTAAGGTTATTCCTTATAAGGATACCCTGGTAGAACCTTCTGTAACCAATCGAAGCAGCCCAGGGAAGAAAAATAATAAGTGCAATGTGGGCAAGCCTGGCAATATCTTCGGGCACTTCCATAAGACCAATAACAATGTAGTTGAATACAGGCGGAATAAGGATGATAAGCTGGATACCTGTAATGCCGGCATTAAGGATATCTGTAAAGCTTTTTAGCTTCTTATAAGAATTGCGCCCCGTGACAAGGGCCGTGGAGGCACTCATCAGCATTATTATGGGAGACTCAATTATCATGGCAAATGATCCTGCTATACCAAAGGCAGCAAGGTTGAATTTTGCATCATTCAACCGGGCGATAAAGGCAATGAGGAATGGCTGCTCAATGGCCATCATCAGCCAGGTAAGCGCCAGCGGCCCCCAGAAAAGAAAAATCCTCCGGTATGTCAGCCTTTCGGTTATATCCACTTTTTATAAAAGTCCTAAAGATAGTTATTTATAGATGAGGACGATAATGGGGCGCAGGGTTC
The DNA here is from genome assembly GCA_035531395.1 of Bacteroidales bacterium. GTDB lineage: Bacteria > Bacteroidota > Bacteroidia > Bacteroidales > VadinHA17 > LD21. The sequence continues at coordinate 84,671 of DATKTA010000008.1, read as the reverse complement.
AGGGCACAGGGTGTCTTATCCTGAAATATGTTTACAGGTTTTATGATTCTGATAAAATTCCAGATATCATAATTTTAATGTAACTTATGCTGGATATTTTTGAAATAAATAAATCTCAAACAATGGAGGAATTTTTATGAATAATATTATACTTATCTCAGTTGCGGTTCTTTTGGTACTGATCATCATTTCAATGATCAACAGGTTGATCAGGAGAAAAAATGAGGTGGAAAAAATATTCGGAAGTGTCGATGCCCTGTTAAAAAAGCGGTACGACCTTATACCCAACCTGATATCGTCAGTGCAGAACTATATGATCCATGAAAAAGAGGTTCTGACAAGTTTGACAGAACTTCGTGCCAGGGCTATTAACCCGGATATCAGCTCCAATGAAAAAATTGAAATCCAGAACAAATTAAGCCGTACCCTTGGTGGAATTATGGTGGCAGTTGAAGCATACCCTGATTTAAAAGCATCCGTTAATTTCCTCCAGCTGCAGGCTTCATTGAATGAAGTGGAAGAACAGATTTCAGCAGGAAGGCGTGCTTACAATGCAGCAGTAACAGACTACAACAATGCTGTTGAATTATTACCCAGCAACCTTATTGCCATGATGATCGGCTATAAGAGGAAATCCATCATGGAAACTCCTGAAAATGAAAGGGAAAATGTCAGTGTAAAACAACTGTTCAAATCCTGATCTTATTCAATGAAATCAATTGAAGAAGTTCAAAACTATTTTGAATCGGATATCAAACCCCGGCTCAGGGATCTCGAAGAGTGGCGAATTACGAAAAGGAAGAAAACTGTCATTATAGATTATTCCTTTGCCATACCCGGAATTTCTTTTGCTCTGTATTTACTGATACGTATGCTGATCTTCGATTTCAGCAGTGAAGCCGATCTAACCGGAATCATAGTCTCAGCCCTGTTCTATATCTTTGGTGGTGGATTTTTAACTATATTTTACTTACATATTTGGGATAAAGTTAAATATGACCCTGAATATCAGGTAAAAAATTTAGAATACAAGGAGATTGTAACAGGAGGATTACTACGATTCATGGACCCAAATATGTCGTACAATCCAAATATGGAGGTTGTAGATGGGGAAACTTTCCTTGGAAGTGAGATCTTCGCACACAATATTTATTATCCGGAGGGTTACTGGGCGGAAGATTTTGTTGAAGGAAAAATCGGTGAGACTAATATCAGGTTCTTTGAAATAAGCGGATTTAATGTGTATCCTGATTCCAAAAATGCATCAATGGATAAGTATGAAAGGATTATGTTCTCAGGGTTTTTCCTGGTTGCAGATTTTAATAAACAATTTCAGGGTCTCACCCTGGTCTTGCCTGAATCCGGCAACAAAAACTCCGAATGGATAATGAACTCAGGCCGTCAGTTAATAAAAATGGATGATCCGGAATTTGAACGATTATTCAGGGTTTACGGTACTGATCCGATTATTGCCAGGTATGTGTTGTCAAATTCCTTAATGAGCAGGATATCAGATCTTAAGAAAAAGCTTGATAAGGAGATTTACCTTTCATTCAGAAACAACAAGTTATATATTGCCATTCCCCACAGCGATCAGTTCGAAATGAATGTATCCAGAACGTTTTATGATCCTGCCCGTATAAGAGAATTTTATTATGATCTGAGAATCTCCTGGGATATAGTTGAAGACCTCAACATGAATACCAGGATCTGGGGACATGCTGAAAATCAGAAAATGGACTTCTATGTCCCTGAAATACATCTGAAAGCCAGGAGTAAAAAAGTGTATTCCATATTATCATTAACCTTAGGATTCATGGGATTGCAATTTTTTTATATTGGTTATTACCTGAAAGGCTTTCTATACCTTGTTTTTTCTGCAACAGCCACTTTCCTGCTGATTCACAATATAATCACAAGAAAGGATGACTACAAAGGAGAATTTGTTCCGCTTTATATATTTATAATGATTGCCTGGTTTATCTTCGGAAATCTATACTCAAGTTCCATTAAAAACGACAGTCGTGGCATACCCCTGAAATGATTAGCAAATTGATCAGACAGGAAACCCATACAACATAAGAGGATGATAACCCCAACTGAAATTTAACAGATTTTTGCTTCACATGAAATCAATCAAGGAAGTTGAGTCATATTTTGAGACAGACATCAAACCTCTGCTTGCAGAGATTGAAGAATGGCGTATAAAAACACGTAAGAAGTTTATTTTAAATAATGCTGGTTGCGCACTGCCTGTTATAATACTTGCCCTTATATGCCTTGTAAATTTTGCCATTTATTTATTTGGTGAAAATATTGACTCAGATCTGATTATTGCCCAGATCCTGGGTTTCATATTTGGTTTCATGCTTCCGGTAATTATTTATTTTCTGATAAGATTTTTTATCAGAGATAAATCAGATTATCCACAATGGAACATAAGGTTCAAAAAGCAGACTGTATCCAAATTAGTAAATTTCCTGGATGCAGGGATGACTTATGATCCTTATGAGAATCTTGTAAGCGGGGAAGAATTCCTTGGAGGTGAAATATTTGAACACTCAATATATTATCCCAAAGGTTATATAGGAGAAGATCTATTTACATGGAAGATTGGTGAAACCAATATCCGGTTTTACGAAATTAATGGCCGCGATGTCGCTTTCACCAGGCCTAATACATACGACGGAACAGTTGAAAAAATTCCATTCTTTGGTTTTTTCCTTGTTGCAGATTTTGGCAAGTCATTTAATGGACACATCCTTGTTTTACCTGAAACTAAAATAAAAAGATCAAACTGGATACGTGAATCGGGTCGTGAACTTATTAAAATGGATGACCCAGAATTCGAAAGTTTTTTTACTGTGTATGGGACAAATCCGGTTACAACTCATTATATTCTGTCCACCTCATTAATGAGAAGGATAACCGATTTCCGCAAAAAAATCAATAAAAAAATTCACCTCTCATTTACCAGTAATAAGCTCTTTATTGCCATACCCCATACTGTGGACCAGTTCGATGTGGATTTCAACAGATCAGTATTCGATTTCGACAGAATAAAAGATTTTTATAACGATATAAGTATAGCTTATGAAATTGTTGAAGATCTTAACCTTAATACAAGGATATGGGCAAAGGGAACTGACATCACATCAATACTTCCTGAACTGCCTGCCAATTATCATTACCGGAGGAAGTGGTTATTCAGATTGTTAACATTTTTTTTTGGATACACCGGGATTCAATTCATATATGCAGGCTATTACGGAAAAGCCCTTAAGTATTTTCTGATAAACGCAGGCATAATTTCTTTTCTGATCCATGGTTTATTTTTTGGCAAAGAATCCTTGTCATATTTATACTACCTGTTAACAGCCATATATGGTTTTACAGGATTTTTAATGGTTAATATTTATTCATCATGGATAACACATGACAGCAAAGGAATTCCCATGAAATAAGTTGAAACAGAATTTTGTACTTTTACTTCCTGTTACAATATATATAACAATGTCACCCTCAGAGAAGGCAGAGATAAAAACAATTGTTGAAGCGGAGATAGCAAAGATTGAAAGATCGGTCATTACACTCACTGAGCTTGTGGAATCAGAAGTTCAGTCAGATGCCAACGACTGGTTTACCTCAAAAGAGAGCAATCCCTCAAAAGAGATCAATGATATGGCATTGACAAAAGCCAGGCAAAAGATAATGGTTCTGAAGAATGTTCTTAACAGGATTGATTCACCTGATTTCGGAATATGTATTAAATGCAACAAACCGATCGCATTTGACAGATTAAGAGCTATGCCTTCTGCTACAAGGTGTACCTCATGCTGATTCTTTAAAAATATTATCCCAAATCCTCCAGACAATATCCGAAGAACAGCCTGAAGTATACTATATTTATAACATGAAATAACAATACAATGAATATCACTTTCAGAACAATCCCGGAAAAACGGGACATTAACAGGGTGCTTGAAATAGTTGAATCTACAGGATTCTTTTATGATCATGAGGTTGAGATTGCAGCAGAACTTGTAGCGGAGCGTCTTGCAGAGGGGGGGTCGACCGGTTATTACTTTGTTTTTGCCGAGGTTGATGGCATAACAGTTGCCTACTCCTGTTTCGGACCCATAACAATGTCGAAGACATGTTTTGATCTCTACTGGATAGTGACACATAACGATTATCGTGGGAAGGGTATTGGTAAAAAGATCCTCGAAGAGACTTTCACACAGGCCCGTAAGATGGGATGCAAGATTATAATTGCAGAAACTTCAGGATTGGAACATTATGCTCCAACCAGGGCTTTCTACAACAGCACCGGGTTTGATATGGAAGCCCGGATTAAAAATTTCTATAATGAAGGTGATGACAAACTATTCTACACAAAAAGAATAGGTTAGAATTAGTTTTCTGATTTTACAAAGTTAAATGTCTGATCTGCCAACACCCTTTTCCGGTATATTTTTATCTGTTTCAGAGAAGAGACGTATCAGGATAGCTGTGGCGCTGATATATTTCTGCACCGGTCTCTCCTTTGCCACCTGGGCCAGCAGGATTCCTGATATTAAAACATCATTGCATTTAACTGACGGAATGCTTGGAAGTATACTCTTTGCTCTTCCTGCAGGACAGTTTGCCATGATGCCTTTTTCGGGAAGGCTGGTCACGCGATTCGGAAGTCACCGGGTACTGCTTTTATCCCTGCCACTTTACACCCTATGCCTTAACAATATAGGACTTGTTAGGGAAGGATGGCAGCTGGCCATTGCGCTTTTTCTGTTTGGACTTGCCGGAAACCTCAACAATATTTCAATAAACACGCAGGGTGTATCAGCAGAACACCTTTATGACAGGCCAATTATGGCGACTTTCCATGGAGGATGGAGTCTTGCAGGATTCACTGGTGCCCTGATAGGATTGCTGATGATTAACCTGAAAATTCCTCCGCATACTCATTTCTTCATTGTCATTCTGATGGTCTGGGCAATCCTCTGGTTTAGCTATCCTCGCCTTATTAAGTGGGAAACATCTGCTGCAAAAGATATACCTGTTAAAAAATTCTTTTCCAGGCCAGATGGCATTCTGCTTCAGCTTGGAATAATAGGATTCTGCAGCATGGCAAGCGAGGGGGCTATGTTCGACTGGAGTGGTATCTATTTCAGAGATGTGGTTAAAGCTCCTGCATCGTTAGTGATACTTGGATATACCTCTTTCATGATTATGATGGCTACCGGCAGGTTTGTAGCCGATTTCATGATTTCAAAAATCGGACGGCAAAAACTGCTTCAGATATGCGGTATACTTATATCAACAGGGCTCTTTATTTCAGTACTTCTGCCATATCTCATAACATGCACCATAGCATTTATGCTTGTCGGACTGGGAGTATCAAGCATTGTACCGACAGTATACAGCACCGCAGGTAAACACACAAAAATACCACCCGGGATAGCACTGGTAACAGTTTCAAGTGTAAGCTTCCTGGGATTTCTCATGGGACCTCCCCTGATTGGCTATATCTCCGAGCTTGCAGGACTCAGGTATTCCTTTGCTGTTATCGGAATTTTTGGATTAGGAATAACATTTCTTGTTTCACGTATAAAAGCATTCCAGGTCGCTCCACCTGTCAATATAAAACCGGTTCAGATTGAAGATATAGATAAGGTCCCTCCTTTTGAGATTTGAGATTTGAGTTTTGTAAATTTGCACAATACAAATATAAAATCATGGCCGATATAAGAATATTAATAGTTGAAGACGAACAGAGGTTGGCAGAAATACTGAAAAAGCAGCTTGAGGAGGCAGGGTTCGTTACTGATACTGCAAATGATGGCTATATCGGCAAACAGATGATTGAAAAAAACAGCTATAATCTCATTATACTTGACATCAATCTTCCCCTTATCAACGGATATGATCTTTGCAGGGAGATAAGAAAGACAGATGACAAAATTCCTATTATCATGCTGACGGCGTTTGGTACCCCGGAGAATAAAATATCCGGATTCGAAAACGGAGCTGACGATTATGTTGTTAAGCCATTTGATTTCAGAGAGTTGCTTGCCCGTATTAATGTATTTTTGAGAAGATCTGATCATATAACCACTGACACTGAAAAGATCGTGCTGGCTGACCTTGAAATGGACCTTAAGACTAAAAGTGTGATAAGGGCTAACAGGAAGATTGACCTGACAGCCAAAGAATCGCTACTGCTGGAAACTTTTCTTAAGAACAGGCATAAACTGCTTACACGCGAATTCATTATAGAAAAGGTCTGGGGAATTGATTTTGATCCCAGTACCAATATAATCGATGTCTATGTCAATTATCTTCGAAAGAAAATAGACAGGGACTTCGAACCCAAGCTCATACATACCAAATTCGGATTTGGATTCTACTGCAGTGATAAAGAGATATAGAAATGAATATTAAGATCAGACTATCGCTACAGTTCTCTTTAATTGTTACAGCCATTTTACTGTTCTTTGCGCTGCTTGTTTTATATTTTTCCTTCTCAAGACAGCATGCCAAATTCAGGCAAAATATACTTGACAGTGCAAAAAACTATGCAACACTCTTCATTAATGTAGCAGAAGTTGATTCGGTTCTGCTGAATAAAATTCAGGAATCATCTTTTTTATGGGACAGGGAAGAACTTGCAATAACAGATACGGCATACAATATCCTGTACAGCAATAATATTGAATATCTTTCAGATAGTTTGACGCTTGTAAGAAACGCCTATCGTAATTCCCACTATTTTACCGTGCTTGATAAAGAGGGAGTGTTTTACAGACATATTTTTGAAAACCGTACTTACTATGTTTTTACACTTGCCTTTGACAAAACAAGAGCAGCCTATCTCGATGAACTGCGTAAAATCCTATTCTGGAGTATATTGTCCAGTATCGCACTGTCAATTCTCCTTTCCTATTTATTTGCCAGAAGAGCTATCAGGCCTATTTCCCGTATAATTAACAGTGTGAAGGAAATTAACTCGCTTCGTCTGAGCAGCAGGCTTGACGAGGGTGACAGGAGAGATGAAATAGACCAGCTATCCGTAACATTTAATCAGATGCTTTCCGATCTCGAAATAGCCTTCCGGAATCAGGAGGATTTTGTTTCAAATGCCTCCCATGAATTGCGTACTCCCCTTACAGTAATGATAAGCGAGACAGACTACTTTATCAGCAGGGAGAGAAGCAGGGAAGAATATACTGAACATATCTCTGAACTGCTGAGGGATCTTAAAAAGATAAACTCCCTCCTGAACAGCCTCCTTGAACTGGCCCAGGTCAATAAAAACACAAGCATCAGCTTCACACCTGTCCGGATTGATGAGATTGTTTTTGATGCAATACACCAGATCAAGAACAAATATCAGGATCAGAAGATCATTCCAAAAATTCAATATCCTGAGAATGAAAAAGATCTGATTATCAATGGCAATGAAGGACTCCTTATCATTGCTTTCAAGAATCTCATCGATAATGCCTGCAAATTTTCAAATGAAAATGTAATTGTCGAATTCAGACTCGAAGGTGAGAACATCACTGTGGTTGTCGCTGACAGAGGTATCGGAATACCTGAAAAAGAACTTGATAATATCTATAAGCCTTTCACAAGAGGTTCCAATGTTAAGTTTATCGGGGGATTTGGAATAGGACTAACAATGGTTTCAGGAATAATGCAACTGCACAGGGCCGAAATCAAAGTTGAGAGCATGGAAAATAAGGGTACCAGGATAAACATGCTTTTTAAAAGGTTAAATCCCCAATCTTAACCAGTTTTTAATCAATTTCTAATGAATTTCTAATAAGCATCCCGGCGATTCATTCATATTTTTGCATCGGTTAATTTTATAATTTATAATTAACTTCTAAGAAACATTATACATATTACTAGTTGCGAATGGTAATATCCTGTTTCTTTGATTATTTGTAACTTAATTTTTTCCTGAAAGCAGTTGTCTGATAAATAACCGGACAACTGCTTTTTATTTCATAGACTTCAGATAGTCAACAAGCCCTGTATATATCTTAACAGCCATCTCCTGCCTGAATTGAGGATCAGCTAGCTTTTCCTCATCTTCCGCATGCGACATGAAGGCCTGCTCAACAAGAACTGAAGGCATCTGTGTAATCCTGGTTACAGTATAATTAAAGGAGCCTATTACGCCAAACTCCTTAAGGTCAAGTTCCAGGAGCCTGTCATATATATTTTCAGCCAGTGGAGCCCATAAAGGATTGTGCCAGTAGGTGCTTGTTCCGGCAACGGACAGATATCCCCGCCCCCCGGCATTGGCATGTATACTGATAAGAATATCGGCACCTGACTTAACAGCATTGTCCCGCTTCTCAAGCAGGGCCATATCTTTATCAGAGTCTCGGACCTGAATCACCTCCGCTCCCATCGATTTGCAAAGCTCGCCAAGCCTGAATGAAAGATCAAGATTTATGACCTTCTCCTCAAGTCCAGATAATCCTACAGCTCCAATACCTGAGCCACCGTGTCCTGCCTCAACAGCGATCTTAAGGCCCGACAACGGTTTTGTATTGTAAGGATCATATACCGGGGGATATTTCACCCTGAATACCAGTCTTTTACCATCGGGATATAAATCGTATCCCCAGATAACTGATGAATTAAGGTTTACAAATACCTGGTATGTGTCAGGTGTTGTCTGCTGCCAGGTAACATTATCAATTATCTTCCTGTTATTCATATGTGTTATCCAGGTGCTGGCTGTCTGAACTCCAAAAAGAGTAATTACAATTCTTCTCTTTCCGGGATCGGGAAAGACCTCATAGGGTACAGGTTCAGGATATGGAATTGATAATTGATCCGCACCATCAGCAGGGCCGCATGACATGCTCGTAATTATGTACGATGGCCTGACAGTTCCAGTAGGCATCACCTCAACATCATCCGAATGGATAAAGCCATTCTCAATACTGCTGAGCCTGACACGATAGTAATCACCTGTTTTTCCATTTGTCTTCAGAATCACCCCGCTTCCAAGCTCTGATCTTATTGGCCCACCAAGACGTGGTGCACCAAGGTTAAATGTAAGACGTGAGTTCTCATTTTTAACTCTGATAACCGGGAAAGAACCAATATCTCTGACGATCAATGAGGCCGGCAACTCATAATGAAATTTATCCGAACTTTCAGTAGTGACTAGCTCAATCATTATACTGGATGACTTGCCAGGAACAATCTTATCCAGATAAAGATCAGCCCTGTACACTGAGTAGTCTTTAAAATCTTCCCGTTCGCATTTAACCCTTGATTTACCGGGGACAACTTTTACATAAGCCTCCTGCCCTTTAGAACCCTGAAAACTAACTCTTACGACATCATCAGATAATAATTCCATATTATTTGCAGGCTCAACACTTCTTTGCTCTATCCAAAGAGGAAACGGCTGTCTGGTACTTTCGCTTTTAGTATAAGAAAATTCCCGTTCATAAAATACTGAAAGTGAGTCAGATGTTATAACAGTGGCTCTTATCCGGTTTACACCTTCATTAAGTACAATTTTTTTAAAGAATATTCCAGTCTTATATTGCTTAACAGGAACTCCGTTTATCGAAACAGTTGCCGGATAATCGGTCCTGCAAAGCAGATCAAATTCAGGCACATTTGTAATTTCGCGAGGCATCCTTCTGAATTCGACCCAGGGTGATCTGCGTACCACTTTCCCATCGGGCTGAATTGCATAATTGTAAGGTAAAGACCATCTTGCCATTGGAAAAACAAAGGACCCTGCAGCGGATTCAATTCTTATAGTGTCTGTCCGGGATGTTATCATTCCCAGAAATCCTTCCGAGTCGGTAACAGCAGATATATCTGATCCATTCAACTTTACAGCCTGGCCTCCGGCATTATCAGGAAAGAGGGCAGAAAAGTCGAGTCCAATTACCTGTTCAGGTCTTATCTTTTTCATATCTGAAGGGACCTGGATCTTATCCTTATAAGCTACATCTTCAGTGTTAAATATTTCGTCCTTCGATATAATCATATCAACAATTCCTTCATTCCGGAAGCTGATAGCCTTGTTAAATTCATCTTCGCCTGACCAGATAAGAAAATTAACCAGGTAAGGTTTAATCAACATTGATTCAACTACCATGGATTCAATAAGTTCCCGGGAATGATCAGAGATCTGAATTCCAAGACCGTCAATGTTGCAATTTTCTGCCAGGTTATGAACTTCATCCTTCAGCATCGTTTTCCTTAGTGACAGTGAGATTTCTCTGCCTTTATCTGATGAAACAGGGAAATTAATTACTGCATAGATCTTCATTCCATGTTTATGAGCCTCCTCTGTTGCCAGTTGAAGAGGATCCCTGCTTCCCGATGTGAAGAAGAAAACAGTGTTGCAATTTTTTTCAGCTGACTTTCGAATAAATGAGACAAGATTCTGTTTCATTATCTCAGTATCATCATCCAGATATGATCCGGGCATTATAGCAATCCCCCTTACCTCACCCGATGATCTGGTTAAGGTCTCGTTTACAACCTGCTTTGTTTCTGCTTTCTGAACGGTCTTACATCCTGAGACGAGTATTATCAGGATCAGAAGTGTTCCTGTAAAATGGATGGTCTTCATCATTTTTTTATTGATATAATCTGACCCAGTCAATTGTCATATTAATTGGCAATTCCCCCGGATTTGTAACTTTTCCCGGCCATCCCTCCAGCTGCTGATCTACAATCAGGTAAAATGGCTGATCAAAAGGCCACTGAAAAGTTCCTGCACCGTGTATTTTTAAATATTCAAAGGAGACAATACCATTTATAGCGAATCTTATTTTTTCAGGATACCATTCCAAACTATAAACATTAAAATCAGTTGTATCTATTTTTGCAGTGGTGAACCTTTGCGGAGTCTCCAGTTTCAGATTAAGGTTCCAGTGGCTGTGAATTGTCTGATAGGCAAAGTCATCATGGTTCAATCGTTCCATAATGTCCAGTTCCCCATTATGCTGATTCTTATAAACCTTCTTTTCCGGAATCATCCATATTGCAGGCCAGGCACCATAGGCAGGGTCAAGTTTTGCCCTTACCTCAATCCTGCCATATTGAAAGGCAAATTTTCTTAAAGTCCATATCCCGCCGGTATGGTATGGCCTGTTATCCCAGCCGGTAGTGTCCCTGTTAATAATGCCCCGCAGCAATATATTCCCTTCGTTGAATTTCACAGCTTCAGGGTTGGTCGAACACATATAGCTAGACCAGTGGCTGGTTATTTTCCTCCAGGCATTTTTATCGGTTTTCACGTCAGGAAGGTTATTCAATAGTCGTTCAGAAGTATAGAGTCCTATTTTCGACCAATGTGTAGTGTCCAGGCTGCCTGTGTCAAATTCATCTTCCCATACAATCTTCCATTCCGTACTGTCATTCCTGCGCTCCTCTTTCTGCACAAACATGTAGCCATCGACAACTTCATAAGGCATATCGACAGGCGAACAACTTGTAATCACCATAACTGCCAATAACACTTTAATAAAAGATTTACAACTTGTCATATTGATATTATTAATAATTATCAGGAACCAGAAATATTAACGATAAAATGTTTCCAGATTAACTAATAACTCAGATGCATTTCATGAACTCACCCCCCTGCCCCCCCTCTCTGTTTCACAAAGAGGGGGGGATTAACGCTCAGTCCTTTAGCGTCTTCCCCCTCTTTACAAAGTAGAGAGGGGGATAAAGGGGGTGAGTTCGTGAAAGTTAAGCAAAGCCGCATCCTTTCTAATTCATTGAATAAGACTATATAGAATGTTCAAATTAATTAAATTAGTTTTCATCTGTATAATAAATATTTCTCCCTGATTTTCATAAATTCAACAACCTCATCCTGAGATGCTTTCAATACATCTTCAACTTTCATTCCAGGTTCCTCAAGTAGTTTCAGAGAGGCAGGCGGATTCCATTTCAGCGAATCAGGCGATTGTTTACGGAATACGTCGAACATATTTACCGCAGCTGCAACGGATCTGTAGGCAGCCGGATCCGTCAGTATGATCTCAACTCCACCACACATTTTGTTCCATGGCTTTCCCCTTGGGTTATTTAAGGTATCGGCATTCTGCGGAATAAAATATACCGGTCTGAATGCTGCACCTTTAATCCCCCTGGTGTTAAGGCTGTCTGCAGCTCTCTCTGCATCTATCCAGGTTGATCCGGTCAGCAGGAATGGCTTTGTTGTGCCTCTGCCCTCAGATATGTTTGTTCTTTCAAACAGGCATTGTCCCGGGTAGACAACAGCTGTTTCAAAGGTCCCCATGTTAGGAGATGGCATAATCCATGGCAGACCTGTTTCGTTCCACATCATTCTACGACGCCACCCTTTCATCCTAACCACTGTCAGGTCCGCATTAAAGCCTTCTGTTTCATTCCACATCTGTGCCAGTTCACCATATGTCATACCATGCCGCAGTGGCAGAGGATGCCTGAAGATGCTTCCTATATTCAACAACGGACCTTCCACTACCCTTCCGCCGAGTGGATTTGGTCTGTCAAGCACTATGAATTTTATTCCTGCTTCTGCACATGCCTGCATAGCATATGACATTGAGTATTTAAATGTATACCATGAAGAACCAACCCCCTGGATATCAAATATTAGAACATCCAGATTCTGCAGCCATTCCTTTTTTGGTGCAAAAGATTCACCATACATGCTGTATACAGGGATGCCCGTCCCCGGATCAGGTTCACCTTCCTGGAATATCCTTCCCTGCTTTGCACCCCTCACTCCATGCTCAGCGCCAAATAACGCTACAAGATTTACACCGGGTGTACCGGCAAGTATATCAATGCTGCTTCTCAGATCGGTTCCTACAGCTGACGGATTTGTTATTAGTCCGACCCTTTTCCCCTTTATAAGATCGATCTGATCTTCGACCAGCACATTAATGCCAGGAGTTACATATGGCTCAGGCAGTGCTGTTAATTTTTTAACAGAAGAATACCTGTACCGGATAGCCTCCAGTGAGGGTGCTTCACTATATGATACTCTTTCAGCCTTCAGAAAGGTCAGTGTACTTTCATTCCCGAAGTGGTCCACTGCAGAAACCGCAATACTGTCAAGTGGTATAAGCAGATCCTGTACCTGTTTTACAGATGAAGGATCAATCCTGGCAAGCATTGTCCTGTTGACAAGAAATGCCGGCACGCTTTCAGATCTAACACTATTTCCCTGAATATCATATGCCCATTGATTCCCATGTTTGAAATAGACAACCCAGCGGGCAACATCTTTTATATCATTATGAACCCAGGTTATTTTCATTGTATCCTTTTCCACTGTAACATTCACAGAAGGCGCAGCAGGAGCCTTTTTGTCAAGCCAGGGCGAAGGTGGCACAAGGGCTTTTCTTTTGTAGGGCCCCTCCAGGATCGCTTTTGCCAGCAGAGGGTTGGCAGCCACAGGTCCTATGCTCCAATGAACCACACCGGGACTCCGGGGCAGCATGCCACGGGCTACCATTATCTGGTTAATTGTCTCGTCAATAAGCTTTGGTACAGGCTGGATGCTCAAACTTATCCCCGGCCACAGGTGCCTGTTTTTTAAGTTTTCCTCTTTCCACCATCCAAGAAGCAGTGGATAGCTCTGAGGCATCTGATTGATCTGCCAGTAAAGCTGTGGTGAGTAATAATCTATCCACCCTTCGTTCAGCCATTTACGTGCATCGGCAAAAAGAACGTCATGCTGGTCGAAACCGGTTATGGAAAGAGGATTATACGGACGCCAAATACCGAAAGGGCTCAGTCCGAATTTCACTTCAGGCTTTTCTGCTTTAATACCCTTGTATATCCTTTTTATCAGGGTGTTCACACTTTCCCTTCTCCAGTCGCCGCGCGACAGCTTGCCACCGCTTTTCTGATAGGCCTGCCAGCTCTCATCATCAGGAAAATCTTTATCGTTGTTATAAGAAGGATAAGGGTAAAAATAATCATCAAAGTGAATTCCATCGAGATCATACCTTCTGACAAGATCCATAACCACATTATAGGTCTGGTCCTGTGTTGCTTTTTTTGTGGGTTCCATCCACCAGTAACCCTGTTCAAGTTTAACAACAAGATCAGGTCGCTTTCTTACAATTGAAGATTCAGTAACCTCTCCTCCTGCAATATGATGCGCCCTGTAAGGATTCAGCCATGCATGAAGTTCAATGCCGCGGGCATGAGCCTCTGTGATCCAGAATTCAAGCGGATCATAGTAAGGATCAGGAGCTTTTCCCTGTTTCCCGGTAAGGTAATATGACCATGGCTCCAAATCGCTCTTATACAGGGCATCACACTGCGGCCTCACCTGGAATATAACAGCATTATAATTATTATTATAGAGAAGATCAAGCAGTTCAATCGCCTCTCTCTTCTGCTGGTCCACAGGCAATCCTGGTTTACTGGGCCAGTTAACATTAGCCACGGTTGCAACCCAGGCAGCTCTGAATTCCCTTTCAGCACTTGGAGTACGCCCGGAGGGATCTCCTGTTACCGCATGTTTTACAGTGACGCATGCTCCCACTATGAAAATCATAGATGCTACGGTAAGCATCAACGAAGGCTTTCTTATCATAATCATAAATCATTTAATTAAACCGGTCAGGTCTGACTTAACTGTTATTTTTCCGTTACCGGGTATCACATTAGCTTTGAAATCATCATATAGCTCTGTATTTGAAGAGGTCTTTAAGAGAATCTCTTTATTCTCCACGTTGTTGGTCACAAGATCGAGGTTTCCACTGAAATTAAAAACACATCCGGTTATGTTGATTATTGTATTAAGATAATCGGGCATAGCCTTATTACCGTGAAAATTGATCCTGCTGTTGCGAAAAGTTGAATTGGTAATTGTAAGAACATCAACCGGCGTTCCTATATCCATCAGGATCACCGGTTGTACATTAATCACCCTTATATTGTCGAAGAGCAATTGTTCCTGCCTTGGTATTTCAGATCCCGGATAATAGGAACGGCTGTACCGGTCATTATCGAAATGTACTGAAAAACCGGTTCGCGGTTTTTCGAGAAAGATATCGCGAAAGACAACATTTCTTACACCGGCAGTATATGTAATATCGTTCTGAACAACACCCCATGGTATACCATCAAGGGTTTCACTGCCTGTTTCATGAACCGGCCTGATCTTTGAAATATACTTCGTACCATCCGGTTTTGCCTGAACACGGTATATTCTTCCTTCAGAGACCACAGCATCCGATTGCTGGACTTCCATTCCCTCTTTCCAGTCAGTCCAGGCTCCGGCAAGTATCCGGCAAAAATAACCTATTGGTTTCTTCCCATCATCAAGATCATAGCAGTTTTCAATCACACCGTCCTCGATCCATCCCAGTTCCGGATTGCCGACCGAATAATCATGGCCATTGAGGGCAATTGCATCGTCGTATGTCCTGAAAACCCCGTTGCTGATCCTGAACCTTTTTCCTCTTCCCAGATGAACACCATCCTTATCTCCCTCTATTTTAACATCATCGACAATAACATCTTCAAAGGTGCAGATATGAATGCCATACTGTACCTTCCCAAGATCCATACATCTGAACTTTTTTATACGAAGGTCTTTTATGTAGAAAAACGCCAGCTGTCCGTGAAGACCATATGCTTCCTCAAACTTCAGCACATCCATACCGTTCACAATGATCTGCAATCCTTCAACAGTGATATCGTGATCAAATGTTTTTGTCCTGGCTCCCTTATTTACGATCACATGCGAAAATTCCCCCTTTTCATTCACTTTCTTAAGGAAGACATTATTGCCAAAGATCAATGAGGTATTACTTCCTATATATACTGTTCCGGCCATTTTGTAAACTCCCGGCTTACTGACTACCACAGTTCCGGTCTGGTCCACAGCCTTTTGCAGGGCTATTGTGTTATCTGATCCGGTTGCTCCCGGCAGAAAGCCAAAGCTTTCAGCATCGGTAAAACCTGATGAACTGTCATTGTTAAATCCATCCGCTGCATTACAAGTGGCAAATAAATTATAATCAGACGTATAAAAGCAGAAATTAAGAAAAATGATAAGTATTATTTTCATCATAACCCAAGGAATTATAAATTGATAATTCAGTTCTTTTTAATTGGAACTATTTTAAATACAATCCCCTCGTAAGGTGATTTTTCACCCGCCTCATAAAAACAAGCAAGCTCCCCGGTCCTGAGTATTGAGATATCTGAATATGCAGCAGGCCCCTCATGAAGAACCTGTGATAAAGACCATGTTTTGCCCTCATCATAGCTAATCCGAAGAGTCATTTTTCCCCTTGTTTCTTCGCTTGCAGGATTGGTAAAAAGCAGCATTTTCTTTACAGGGTAATACAGCAGGCTGGCCTGGCATATAGGTTCAATCAGAACCGGATCGGACCAGATATTACTCCATGACAAACCTCCATCATTGCTGACTGAGACCTTTCGTGTTTTCTGTGTTCGGTCATAATTACGCATATTAAGCATTAATCTACCGCCGGAAAGCTCTGCAACTGAACACTCATTTACCTGGTCCTGAGGTGTTGTTCCTCCCAGGCTCCAGGTCTTTCCGTTGTTGTCTGAGTAGATAATATGTGAAAAATATTTACCTGTAACAGCTTCTATATGATCGCATGGTATTATAAGGCGTCCTTTATATTCACCTTCCCTTACCTGTATGCCATGGCAGGGTCCGGTTGCATACCAGGTCCAGTTTTCGAGCTTTACTGATGGAGTTATCTCATCGGGTTCCGACCAGGTTAACCCGTCATCTGAAGAAACCAGCAGGTATACCCTTCTGGTATCTCTGCTTGTCTGATCTATGATCTTTGGTTCATGATCACTACCAAGATTCCATGTGGAGAGAAGAAATATTTTACCGGTTCTTGCATCCTGAACAGGCGCCGGATTACCACAGACATTTTCACCATCATCCCAAATTACAAAAAGATCACTCCAAGTTTTGCCGTTATCCTCTGAGCGTTTCATTACCAGATCAATATCTCCGGTATCTGAAGAGGTATTTTTCCTCCCTTCGGCAAAAGCCAGAATAATTCCATTCCTCGTAGTGATTATGGCAGGTATCCTGAAAGTATTATAGCCATTGGTCCCACTTTGAAACAGAAAACCTAATTGTTCATCAGGATTATTTTCATTGCATAATATTAGCTCAGAACAAGTGAACAGAAGAATGAGATTCAAACAGATGCCTGCAATCATTTTCATCCTGGAGGGAGTTTATTATCCAAAAATAATCTAAAAATCCAATAGATGCCTCGTTCTTTTCTGTTACAATTTGTTAATTTATTTCACGTGTTGGAACCAGCCAGTTATAACTCATTACAAAACAATTATAAAATATTATTTATCAGGCACTTAAATAGCATTAATCTAAATCAGAGTTAAATAATGCTCTGTAATGAAGAAAAAGACAGGTTAAATGGATTTTTCTTACTTTTAGTTTATTAATATCGGTATCAGAATAATGGTATGAATCCCTGCAAAACAAACAAAATGAAACAAGGAGACAGGATTTACAGAACATTTAATAGCAGCAGCTTAATGATCATTTTGATCTGGCTGCAACTTATTACCATTAACCAGGCAAATGCACAGCAATATGATATTCTGCTTAAAGGAGGGACTGTAATAGATCCTAAAAACAACATGAACAGCCTCTCAGACTTGGCAATAGTCAATGGGAAAATTGTAAAAATTGAAACCAATATTCCTGCAAAAAATGCTAAAAAGGTCATTGATGTCACAGGACTTTATGTGGTTCCAGGTCTGATTGATAATCACAGTCATTTATTCGCCGGGACAGTACTTGGAGCTCATGCTAATGGTGAATACAGTGTTTTTCCTGACGGTTTCACATTCAGGACGGGAACCACAACCATAGTCGACTGCGGCAGCTCAGGCTGGCGTAACTTCAAACAATTCTATGAAGGTGTTATTGCTATCTCACATACCAGGGTACTGGTAAGATTAAATATCGTCGGACTTGGATTATCAGGGCAGGAACTCTCTCAGAATGTGGCGGACATGAATCCGGAAATGACAGCTAAAATTGCAAAAGAGTACCCTGGAATTATTGTTGGAATAAAGACAGTTCAATGGCAGGGAAAAGAATGGACAAACGTGGAAAGGGCAATTGAAGCGGGACGTCTTGCTGATTTGCCCGTTATGGTAGATTTCGGTAAATTCTGGCCCGAGGATCGTCCTTACCAGGAACTTGTTCTTAAAAAACTCCGCCCAGGTGATATCTCTACACATATGTACAAGAGAGAGGTTCCCCTTTTTGATGAGAACGGCAAACTACTACCCTATCTTGCAGAAGCCCGTAAACGAGGAGTGTTTTTTGATATCGGACATGGACTTGGTAACTTCAACTTCCCAATAGTAGTTCCGGCTATAAAGGCAGGATGGTGGCCTGATGCAATTTCAACAGACCTTCATGCCGAGGATGTGAATCATGCCATGAAAGATTTAAATAATGTCATGTCAAAAATCATGAATATGGGCATTTCTCTTCAGGATATTATAAAAATGACAACCTGGAATCCTGCTCAAATGTGTAAGCGCCCTGATCTTGGTCACCTGTCGGCAGATGCAGTGGCTGATGTCGCTGTATTAAGAATTGTCAAAGGAAATTTCGGCTGGCTGGATATAACAAATACCCGCATGACCGGTGCTGAAAAGATCGAATGTGAACTGACTATTAAAGGTGGTGAAGTAGTTTGGGATCTGAATGGAATCGCTGCTAAAGAGGATTATAAAATGATCTTCAAATAGATTAAATAAGGTGAAATTGAAATATCAAATTGTGCAACAGTAACAAAACTGATTTTTATGAAAAGACGAGAAGCAATAAAGGGATTATCAGTTCTGCCAATAGCAGGAGTATTTGGAAATTCATCACTGCAGAAAGTTATCACTTCAAAGGATACAAAGTCAGCGCCAAAGGCAGTAAAAAGCACTTATGAGTCAATAGGTGTTCGTCCTGTCATTAATGCCCGCGGAACAATAACGGTACTGGGCGCCAGCCGTATTCTTCCGGAAGTACAAAAAGCAATGGACGAAGCAGTTCTCAACTATGTTCAGATCGATGAGCTGATGGATGGTGTCGGGAGAAGACTTGCTGAACTTACTGGTGCTGAATCGGGTTGTATCACTGCAGGAGCTTCTGCTGCATTGACTGCAGCAACAGCTGGTTGCGTCACAGGAGGCGATCCTGATAAGATATGGATAATACCTGACCTGACAGGAATGAAAGATGAAGTCATTATTCCTGCATATTCAAGATCGGCGTATGATGCAGCCGCCAGAGCTGTTGGTGTAAGAATGGTGCAGGTTTCGGATATGAATGAACTACGCAATGCACTTGGTCCACGGACAGCAATGATAATGGTACTCGCCGGGAACCGGTCCGAAGAAGGGCCTATGTCGTTAAGAGAGATTTCATCTTTAGCAAAACCACATGGTATCCCGGTAGTAGTGGATGCAGCAGCAGAGGGACTGGAGGTTCCCAACCCACACATTATGCAGGGGGCTGACCTGGTGGCATACAGCGGAGGCAAGTATCTGAACGGGCCTCAGTGTGCAGGACTGCTTATTGGTCGTAAAGATCTGATTATGGCTGCCAGGATGAACACCGGTCCACATCATGGGTTTGGACGTGGATTCAAAGTAGGCCGGGAAGAGATCATGGGAATGCTTACAGCAGTTGAGATGTGGTTTAAGAGGAACCATGAAGCAGAAAAAGAGAAATGGACATCAAGACTTCAGTATGTTGCTGACAGACTTAAGAATATACCTGGTGTCAGTGTCTCTATCCGGCAGACTGCAGGACGCTCCAATCCCAGTCCTAATCTTACTGTTCAGTGGGATGAATCCAAAATTGATATTACAGGACGGGATGCAGAGAAGCTACTTTGGGATGGTAATCCAAGGGTTGCTGTCAGCGGCGCAGGGAGCTTCCTTCCCTTCCCTCCTAACATGAAACCGGAAATTACAATTAATTCATCACAACTGGCAGATGGAGATGAAAAGATCATTGCTGAACGCGTTTATGAAATACTGTCAAAACCTCCTGTCATTAATAAACCGGCAGGGCAACCAGCCTTCGATATTAGAGGACAATGGGATCTTGAAATGAAGTTTTATGCCAGTATCGTAAAACAAAATCTAGTAATTGAACAGAAAGAAAATGATCTCCAGGGTACTCATTTTGCTGCAATAGGCAAACGTGATCTTAAGGGATCACTCTATGGTAATGAAATAGTTATGAGAAGCTCTTATACTGAAGGGGGAGCACGTATCAATATGGAATTCACCGGTAAAGTTACCGGTGACACTATGGAAGGAGAAGCAAGTCTTAGTGAATATGGAATAGCTGAGTGGAAGGCAAGTAGGCATAGTTACAGGTAGAAAGGTTGTTGAGGTGCAAAGGTGCAAAGGCATAATAAATTTTTAAACTTTATAACTTTCAACTTTATGAACTCATAATATGTGGCTGATAATTTTATTATTTCTGGCGATTACGTTTATTATTGTTACTACTGTTAAATTCAAGTGGCATCCGTTTCTGTCACTGCTGATTGCGGCACTGGGATTCGGAGCTTTCTCCGGAACAATGACGCTTGACCAGGTTGTAAAATCAGTCAATACAGGCTTTGGTAACACTGTGGGGTATATTGGTATCGTGATACTTGCCGGGTCAATTATAGGAACCTTTCTTGAGAAATCCGGAGGAGCTCATGCTCTTGCAAGAAGCACCCTGAAGGTAACAGGTGAAAAGAATGTTCCATTGGCAATGGGAATTATTGGTTATGTTATCAGTATTCCTGTATTCTGCGATTCAGGATTCATTGTTATTTCACCTCTTGCAAAGGCAATGACAAAGCAGGCAAAAATATCATTTGCTGTAGGTGCCATTGCATTAAGTCTAGGTCTGATCACTACTCATTCTATCATCCCTCCCACTCCCGGGCCAGTTGGTGCTGCCGGTATACTCAATGCCGATCTTGGGCTTATAATGATCCTGGGTATTCCGGTCAGTCTTACTGCTCTTCTGGCAGGATGGCTTTTTGCAACCAAGGTAGTACCAAAAATAAGGTATGAATATAAGGACGATAATATAATCAAAACAGAGGAAATAACAGAGAAACCCTCTGCCGGAAAATCTCTTCTCCCTATTTTTGTTCCGATAGTGCTGATTATTCTACGATCAGTGGCATTACTTCCATCTTCTCCCTTCGGGTCAGGGAATATTTCAGCTTTATTGGCTTTTCTTGGCCAGCCTGTAATTGCCCTTCTGATCGGTGTTTTGCTAGCCTTTCTTCTGCCAAAGAAACTAACAAAAGAAATGATCTCACCTGCCGGATGGGTTGGGGAGGCAGTTCTGGCAGCTGCAACTATTATCATTATCACAGGATGCGGAGGGGCATTCGGTCAGGTGCTTCAAAACTCGGGGCTCGGGGATTTCATTAAGGATAACCTGGGAAGTGCCAGGAGTCTAGGCATATTATTACCGATACTTATTGCAGCCTCTTTCAAAACAGCCCAGGGATCGGGAACTGTGGCAATTATCACCGGAGCAAGCCTTATGGCTCCGCTTATTTCTCCTCTTGGAATGGATACTCCAATGGCAAAAGCGCTGGTTGTTGTTGCTCTTGGATCAGGTTCACTTATGGCAAGTCATGTTAACGACAGCTATTTCTGGGTGGTCACACAGCTCTCAAAAATGAATGTCAACCAGGGATATAAAATGCAGACACTCGGCACCTTTACCATCGGATTTGTAGCGTCTGTGGCTGTCTGGTTGATCAGCCTCATCATTCTTTGATCAATGTCACCGGCTTTGAGGCCATGGGTATGCATTTGAACCCGCGTCTTTATCGACCGGACCTTCAGGAAGCAAAGAACTCCACTTCAACAACTGCGATGATAAATCTCTGACAATATCAGGTTTCAGTCCGGCACAGTTATTAAGTTCGGTGGGATCAATGGAAATATCATAAAGCTCTACCCTGTCTGAGTCGGGATTCATTAACAGTTTCCAGTCACCAAGCCTGATTGCCAGAATGGGACTTTTGTGAATAGTATGACCGTAAACAGGAAACCTGTTTTCCCACATGAGCGGTTTAGTTCTTTCTGTTGGTGTACCTTTTAATACCGGAGAAATGTTTTCTCCGTCAAAAATAACATTACGGGGAAGTTTTATACCTGCTAGATCACAAAACGTGGGAAGAATATCAACCCCGCTGATAACTGAGGCGTTATCAACTTTACCTGCAGGTGTATTGCCAGGCCACCGTACAATGAACGGTTCGCGGACACCTCCCTCATAAAGACTTCTTTTAATACCCCGAAACGGCCCGGTATCGGTACTGCTTGCTCCTCCGTAATGAGAAGTAAAAGGAAACAAACCTGATTCGGGACCATTGTCACTGGTAAAGACCACAATAGTATTTTTACTGAGGCCGAGTTCGTCAAGCTTATCCATGATACGCCCTACATGTCGGTCAATATCAGAAAGTACAGCGTACCAGACCTCAAGTGCCCCTTTCTGATCACCCCAGCCGGGAGATAGATTTTTATATGGTTCCATCATTTTTTCGGTTGGATGAAGAGGAGAGTGCGGATCGTAAAGCCAGACATTGATATAGAATGGATTATTACCGCTGGCTTCAATAAACTTAATAGTCTCATCTGCAATCATCTCTGTTGAACCGACTCGTTTCATCGGACCATCCAGACAGGTTTTGAAAATGTCTATTCCGTATTCCTCAGGTTTTGGCGAAACATTTCCGCTTCCGAGATGCCATTTTCCAAAATGGCCGGTCCTGTATCCTCCTGTTTTTAAAAGTTTTGTAATAGTAGATACAGCCGGATTTAAATAGTCCGGCATACCACGTTTCAGGTTAAGTTCATGATCGGCAATATAGTCGTGTATTGCAAGCCTGCCAGGGAATTGACCGGTCATAATTCCAGTTCTTGAGGGAGAAGATACCCCTGAATTAACATAGTACTGAGAGAATATTGTCCCTTCACTTGCAAGTCGGTCGAGATTAGGCATTTTCAATTCACCGTAAACGGTCCATCCACCATGTGCTATAACTGATTTATGTCCATAAGCCGGAAGGTCAGCCCAGCCCAGATCATCTGCCAGGATGAAAATGATATTTGGCTTTTGCCCCTCAGCATGATGACCCGTTATAAATGAGAGGGCTGTAATGCCAAGTAATTTTTGAAATTGATGCATATCTTTATATTTTATGGCTATCGGTAATCAATAATAAAATTAATGTTTATGATTAATTATCCAATAGATTGTAAATTGCAATCCAAGAGGTTATAAATTAGTTTTGAATATTTAATATATCAACACAGTGAATAACAGTAACTATCAACTAACCAAAGTAAGACAGCATTTCAATAAAAATGGACTTGCCGACACAAAAGGAGAAGTGTCAGGTGAATTATTGAAACTGCAATCTGCCATAAAACCTGGCTCCCATATTGCTATTGCAGTTGGCAGCCGGGGAATTAAGAATATTGCCCTGATAGTCAAAGAGATTGCTGAGTTTGTGAGGGCCAGTAATGCCACCCCATTTATTGTTCCGGCGATGGGAAGTCATGGTAACGCCATTGCTGAAAACCAGGCTCAGATATTGGAGGATTATGGCATATCAGAGGAGACTATCGGAGTTCAGGTCAGATCGTCGATGGATGTAGTTGAACTTCCCCGGGGTGATTCACCGGTGGGTGTCTTTATTGACAAAAATGCATATCAGGCCGATGGCATCATCCTGGTCAACAGGATAAAGCCTCATACCGATTATCATGGAAATTACGAAAGCGGCCTGGTAAAAATGACTGTCATAGGACTGGGGAAAGAGAAACAGGCCTCTGCAATTCACAGTTATGGAGTTTACGGTCTTGCTGAATTGATACCTGTTGTTGCAAAAGAGATCATTTCAACAGGAAAGATAATCGGAGGTCTGGCAATTGTGGAAAATGCTTTCGACGATACAATGATGGTAAGTGCACTCAGGTCAGATGAGTTTTTTGACAAGGAACCTTCTCTTTTGAAAATTGCAAAAGACAATATGCCTTATATTCCTGCAGATATTATTGATCTGCTGATAATTGATGAGATGGGCAAGAACCTCAGCGGCGTTGGAGTCGATCCGAATATCATCGGAAGGATGAAGATCTATGGACAACCTGAGCCTCTCCGTCCTGCAATTAAATCGATAATCATTGCTGATATCACTAATGAATCGCACGGAAATGCCATTGGTGTAGGCCTGGCGGATGTTATCCCAAGAAGGCTTTTTGACAGGATCGATTTTCCATCTACATACACAAATGGCATAACAAGCAGCTTTTATGAAAGAATAAAAATTCCTGTTATTGCTGAAACCGACAGGGAGGCAGTAAGCATAGCACTCAGGGGTTGCGGATTTATAGAGAAAGGCATGGAAAAAGTAGTCAGGATCAAGAATACACTCCATCTTGAAGAGTTATATGTATCGGATACAGTGCTTGAAGAGATTAAAGATTCAGGAAAAATTGAGATCATTGAAAGGAATATTGAATTGTTTGAGGGATCAGAGTTTAAAAGGTTCTGACCCTACAAAAATATGTTATACAACATGAATTACTGATGATGATGGAAAAAAATTGGAGTAAAAAGGAGGAGATTCCTCGTCCCGCTGGCGCGGAACTCGGAATGACAACGTTCTTTGGTCAATAAGGGAGAAGTTATGGAGATTTGCAATAGCAAATCTCCATAACTTCTCCCACTAAAAAATAGAAAAATGTCATTCCGAATGATGCCGCTGAAAGCGGCAGAATGAGGAATCCCAAACTCAAATAATAAATATTCACTTAAAATATAATCAGGAATTATATTAAGAATATTGATAAATTAAATGTCTGAAATTAAACACGATACTATAGGACGATCCGAGAAGATCCTTGTCGTAGCCGATGATCTTACAGGAGCGGTGGACACAGGCGCCCAGTTCAGCAGGAGAAATCTGAAAACTATTGTGATCACCGGTCATGAAAACCTTTCAAAAAGCCTGAAAGACTGTGATGTGCTTGTTGTCGATACCGAGAGCAGGTATGACGAAAAGGAAAAAGCCTACCGGAAAGCATTTGAAACCGGTTCAGCCGCAAGGGATGAAAACATAAAGTACTTATACAAGAAGATCGATTCCACAATGCGGGGTAACCCCGGTGCCGAGATCTCAGGATTGATGGATTCACTCGATATTAGTCATTCTTTTATTGTACCTGCCCTGCCCCTGTACGGCAGAACTACCATAAATGGGAATGTATATGTCAAGGGAGTTCTGCTTGCTGAAACTGATTATGCAAGTGACCCAAAAAATCCTGTTAAAGAGTCATATATCCCGGTAATAATATCAGCGCAGACTGATAAAAAGACCGGGGTGATCAGCTTTAACGACCTTCATGAAGGCAGACAACTTTTCATCACAAAACTTCATGAAATGATGGATGCCGGAATTCAGATCATAGTTATCGATTCTGAGGATGACGAGGATCTTGACCTTGTAGCATCCATCCTGGCAGGAATAGAAGGCAAAGTGATGTTTTCAGGGTGTTCAGGCCTGGCAGAAAAGCTTGCAATATATATCGACCTGGATAAAGAGAAGAAAAGCAGCGTTGTCATTGCCGGAAGTGTCAATAAAACAACCGTCGTGCAGGTTGATTATGCTTCAAAAGAGCCTGGAATAAAAATGATCGATATTGATCCGGGTATGATTCTATCAGGACAAACGGAGAACGAGAAAAGAAGAGTACTGGATATTGCCAGGGATGTGATATCCACAGGTGATGATCTGATAATCAGAAGCATATCAGCATCAGACACAGTTAAAAGATGGCTGGCAAAAGGGAATGAACTTGGCATGGACGATTTCATGGTAAGTGATATGATCGCCGGCTTCCTGGGTGAGGTGGCAGCTGAAATTATACGAAGTAACGACCTGAAAGGAATAGTACTGACCGGAGGAGATACAGCAATTAATACTCTTCACTCATTGAATGTCAATGGAATAATTGTCAGGGATGAGATTCTTCATGGGATTCCATCCGGATATTTCAACGACGAAAAGTACAGGGATCTTATTGTGGTTACAAAAGCAGGAGGATTTGGAGAGGAAGATGCCCTTTTTCAAATCTTAAAATATTTAAGAGATGTCTGAAAATAAGAGAAAAACAAGCGGACCGGTAATCGGAATTACAATGGGCGATCCTTCAGGTATCGGTCCCGAGATCATATTAAAAAGTTTTGAGAATAAAAGTGTCAGAAAGAGTAGAATTGTAGTTATAGGCGACTTCAATATTATGCATTCTGCCTTTAACATCCTGAATATAAACTCTTTCAAATTAAACAGAGTTAAGATAATTGATAATTGTAATTACAATAAGGATATTCTTAATATTCTCGACCTTGATCTGATAAAAGGAAAACTGCAACCAGGAAAAGTGAATACTGCATCAGGATCAGCTGCATTTGAATGTCTCAGAAAAGCCATTGAACTTGCAAAGAAAAAAGAGATCGATGCCATTGCAACAGCTCCTCTTAACAAAGAGGCCCTTCACCTGGCCGGACATAAATATGCAGGGCATACGGAGATATTGGCTGATCTGACCGGAACAAAGGATTATGCCATGTTGCTGTATGACAAAAAACTGAGTGTTATCCATGTCTCAACACATATCTCTCTTCTAAAGGCAGTTACAGGATTAAAAAGAGAGAGAATCGAAAAAGTCACTGAACTTGCAGACATGGCTATGAAGAGACTGCTCGGCAAAGTTCCGAGAATAGCTATTGCAGGTCTCAACCCTCATGCCGGGGAGAACGGATTATTCGGTGATGAGGAGATAAGAGAGATTACTCCGGCTGTAAATAATCTGAAGGCAAAAGGTCTCCTTGTTGAAGGCCCTGTCCCTCCTGATACGGTGTTTCTAAAGGCTATGAATGGCAATTACGATGTTGTGGTCGCAATGTACCATGACCAGGGACATATTCCTCTGAAGCTGTTGGGATTCAGTACTGGAGTGAATATAACTGTTGGACTACCATTTATAAGAACTTCTGTCGATCATGGAACCGCATTTGAGATCGCCTGGCAGGGAAAAGCGAGTGAAAAGAGCATGGTGGAGGCAATAAAGCTTGCGATAATGCTTGCCTGATTAAAATCAACATATAAGTGATATGTACAGAATTCTATATGCCAAATAGATTATATTTGTTTGATGCACTGCTTACATACTATTTTTAGCAGATTTCCCGATATAATTATATTCAAACACCAGGTATGATCAGGAATACAATATTCACTTTAATCAAGCCGGCATATATAGCTTTAGCTGTTATTATTACAAATTGCACGAACCTGACAAGTCAGACATTCGAAGATATAAGCCCAAACTATGGCTGGGAACAGGTCAAAATTGGTGCTGGTGGCTGGGTAGTAGGTATGGACATGCATAAGGATGGTAAAGTTATTTATTGTCGTGCAGATGTTGGAGGCGCATACAGGTTAGACGTAGGGTCGGATACATGGATCCAATTGGTTGATACATTGAGAATGCCCGATTTAAAAGAATGGGATTCACATGCTTATGGAGTGGGAAGTATTGCCTCAGCTCCGGGAGATGAGAATGTTGTTTACATGATTTTTGCAAACGGGAATTTTTATCGCAGCGATAATAAAGGTGACAGATGGGAGAAAAAAGCACTAAATGTTTATGTTGAACCAAATGGCGAAGGTCGTCAGCAGGGTGAAAGAATTGGCGTAGATCCTGCTAACAGCAATATTGTTTATTATGGTTCAAATATGGATGGACTGAAGCGTACTTTGGATGGTGGCGATACCTGGGAAACGATAGCACAGGTTCCGGCAGGTAATGACAAAAAATTCGGAATCGGTACAGTAGTATTCGATTATAGCGGGGAAGTTAAAAATAATAGAACCCAGTTAATTTATGCAAGTGTACACAATACAGGTATATACAGAAGTACAGATGCCGGTGCGAGCTGGCATAATATTTCGGATGGAATTGTAACTAATGGTCGGTTCGAAGATGCCGAAGTCGGGGCTGACGGAGTATATTATACAATATTGGCTGAAGCACGGGAAGCATGGAAATTTGCAGACGATCAATGGAAACGCATTCATACCGGATCATCTGATCCTTTAAGAGATATTGCCATTGATCCGATTCATCCCGATACAATATTTTTAACCGACTATGCAGGGAGATCATTCAGATCATATAATGGCGGGGAGACCTGGACAAAAATCGACAGGGACAGGGAAAAAGAAACAGATATTCCATGGCTGAGCAAAACCGAAGTAAGCTGGTTCTCAAACGGAGAAGTTCTTTTTGACACCAAAATTCCGGGAAAACTATGGATTTGCGAAGGTATTGGCAATTGGACCTCAGAAGATATTTATGACAGCAATATAACATGGACTTCTGTAAGCAAGGGCATTGAGGAACTGGTCAGCACTGATATTATAAGTCCTCCGGGGGGAAGGCCATTGGCAGGATTCTGGGACCGGGCCATATTCAGGGTTGAAGACCCTCAAATCTACCCTTCGGTTCATTACCCTACATTAGATTTTGATTCCGGATGGGATTTAGCATACTGTCCAACAGCCTCATCCTTTATTGTAGCCACAGTGGCCGACCACAGAAGCTGTTGCAAAAATAATGTCACTTGTTATTCCACTGATCGTGGTAAAACATGGACCATATTTAAAAATCTGCCCGACAATGCAGTACACGGGAACATTGCTGTTTCGGCACAAAACCCCAATAATCTGGTTTTGCTGCCCGGTGATGATGTGTTACCGTATTACTCATTTGACAGGGGTGGAAAATGGAAGCAGGCGAGTCTTCCACAAACAAGTAATGGCGGCCATAACTGGTTTTCCAGCGGGCAGGATATATTGACTTCCGATGCAATTGATTCAGGTACATTTTACATCTATCATAGAGAAAAAGGTATTTACCGCTCAAAAAACGGAGGTGAAAGTTGGGATTTAATAAACACCAGCTTGCCAATGGAAGCCATTAGAAAAGTTAAACTGAGGTCGGTACAGGGAAAATCGGGACACCTGATCCTTGCACTCGGAACAGATCTCAGTAAACCACTTTACCGGTCTAAAAACGGTGGCGAAACATGGGAGGAGTTCTCCGGAACTCAGGCCTGGATGGTGAGCCTTGGAAAAGAAGCGGAAGGAGCAGATTATCCTGCCATTTATATTTATGGAAAAATAGCTGAAAAGAGAGGAATGTGGCGCTCAACTGATGAAGGCAATACCTGGAAAAAAATTGGAGATTACCCGTTAGGGATAACAGCAAGACTGAATGCATTCGAGGCAGATAAAAATCATTTTGGGGTATTGTATTGCGGATTTCCCGGAAATGGTGTCGCTTATGGTTTCGACCGGGATTATCCTCCGGATTTCGGCAAAGCTGAATCAGAACCTGATGTGCTCCATGAAATTTCAGTGATAGAATCAATACATGTAAATGATGATGCAAGCCAATATGCCTTATATCAGAATTATCCCAACCCTTTTAACGGCAAAACAAGTGTTCAATATGAAATTCCGAAAGAGGAAAATGTAATCCTGAAATTATTCAATTTATCAGGCAATGAGGTTCTGAACCTTGAAAACAGTATGAGAACTGCCGGGGAATATACTTTGGAAATTGATATGAACGGGCTGCAACATGGAGTTTATCTGTTAAAGATGACAGCCGGGTTATTTTCAGGTTCAAGGAAAATTGTATATGTGCAATAGATTCTAAAATTCTGATACAATTGCTGATGCCCTACGGCAATTTTTTACCGCATAGCGGTTCCAGATTTGTAGAAAATGTATTTATAGCATCCCCTGATTCCCCGTAGGGGATAAACAAATATTCATTTGTCCCATTTAGGATCTGTTTTCCGGATATTACACGGTAGATTCATAGCATAAAACATCGCATTTTGAACCTTTTGCTTTTCCAATTTGTTAAAAAGTTATATTTGGACGAATCTGTGTTTGAGGTTCGAGGTTCGGACGTGAAACATGAAACCTGAAACAATTTAACTCTTCAAAGATAATAACGATAAAACCGATTCATATGAAAAAGACAAACCGTCGCGAGTTTCTTCAGAAAAGTGCTGCAGGATTTGCAGGAATTGCTGTCCTTTCTTCCGGCCTTAAGAATTATAGCTATTCTGCACCGGCAGAGACAATTGATATTGTAAAACTTGGAAATACCGGTATCAATGTGCCACGTGTTGCCCTCGGAACCGGATCGGCCGGATGGAAAAATGTCTCGAACCAGACAAGGCTTGGCAATAAAGGATTTGTTGACCTTGCCCAGCACGCTTACGACAGAGGCATACGATTTTTCGATACAGCCGATATGTACGGATCACATGAATATGTACGTGAAGCATTGAAAGTTATTCCAAGAGATAATGTCTCCATCCTCACAAAAGTTATGGTTTACGACCAGGAAGGCTGGTATAAAAAAGAGCCTTTTCAGACAAGTCTCGACAGGTTCAGGATAGAAACCAGTAGCGAGTATTTTGACATTTTCCTCCTTCACTGTATGACCAACGGAGCGTGGTCCTCCGAATACAGGAAATATATGGATGAGGTCTCAAAGGCCAAGGAAAAGGGAATTCTGAAAACCGTTGGTATCTCCTGCCACGATCTTGATGCCATGAAAGAAGCAGCCAGCAATCCGTGGGTGGATGTCCTTCTTGCAAGAATCAACAATAAAGGACCCAAGATGGACGGAACACCGGAGGAGGTAATGAAGGTACTTGAAACGGCACGGAAGAATGGAAAAGGTGTAATAGGGATGAAGGTATTCGGCATGGGTGACCTTGTTAGTGACGCACAGAGAGAAGCTTCACTTCAATATGTTATAAAAAGTGGTAATGTACATTGCATGACACTCGGTCTGGAGAGTAAGGAACAGATTGACGATGCTGTAAGCAGGGTTATGCGTATTGCAAAATCGTAAAGCTCAGCTAATCATATTATAACAATCCCTTTACCACTTCGTAAAGGGATTTTTTATAAGCATTGAATTATAATATCTCAGATCTCCTGTTACCTCCCTGCCCAGCCACTCAGGTACAGGGAACTCATCGGACTCAGATTTAAGTTCAAGTTCGGCAATCACAAGTCCTTCGTTTTCACCATGAAACTCATCTACCTCGAATACAAAATCTCCTGCAGGAACCAGGTTCCGGGTTTTGTCAATAAAACCTGGTTCACAAAGTGACAGAAGATCTTCAGCATCGGAAAGAGATATCTCTGTCTCCCACTCAAAACGGCTTGCTCCCGATACAGAACCGGCTCCTTTTATGGTCAGATATCCTTTATCATCTTTAATCCGTACACGTACACTTCTCTCCATAACAGAAGATATATAACCCTGCTTTATCCTTATCTGCCGGATAACAAAAGGTTTAAAATCTCCTTTAATCAAAAACTTACGCTCTATCTCCTTTGCCATGTCTCTATATCTTAAGTCTGATCCTGTAGAGTGTGTGTGCCTTATCGCTGACAATCCAGACACACTTTCCTTTACGGTCAACCACCACACCCTCAGCCTGCAGAACCTTAATTTTCTGAGTGGAGATAACTCTCCCGTTAAGATCGCAATGGTTAAGCGATTTGGATTCGTCGCTTACTATCCACAGAGAATTATCAGACGTATCATAATCAATACCTGAATAGTCTTTTGCAAATGAAAGAGGATAATCTTTCCAGGTTTTCGAAGAGAGACAATATTTGATCAATAAGCCAGGATCCTTCTCGATAAGGATGTAAAGAGTATCACCATTTTTTGCAATTCCCTCAAATCCCGAACCTTTTTTCGTATCTAAATGAACAGCTGTTATTTTATCAATCTCATTTCCATCTTTACTGAGGTGATGGATATTCTGTTTACTTTCTTCAACAATCCATATCTCCCCGGTGGTCTTGTCTACATCGATCCCTTCCAGATCTTTACCCTTAAAAGGAAGCCTTTCCAGCACATTCCCCGTGAAATCAATCCTGTAAACCGATCCATTTTTGTCACTTACGACATATAAGGCATCTCCAGAAGTTAATAAGGCCAGCCCGGAAGGCTCAAATACATTCAAAACAAAAGAAGTGTCTGAAGCCCTATTTTCAGCTGAATAATCCGAAAGCTGCCTGTTTGAAGCATTAACGCATCCGGTAAAAGACATGGCAGCAGCATGGGTAAGGAGAATTGAGATAAATAACCTGTTCATCAACCAATTGTTTTGTAATGCAGTTTTTATGATATCAAGTTAAACAAATTTAAGAGAGTTCATTAACTTGTGAAAAAAAAACCAAGGAATCATTGAAGTGATACCTTGCTTTAATAACAGATCAATAAATAAGCGCAACAATGTTAAAATTGAAACATACCTGTAATATTCTGGTTTTTGTTGTTAGTGTAACTGTAATATCTGGATGCAACCTAAGTGATCCTTCTTATCCTGACCGGCCAGGCAAGATCGTAAGTGTTTCTTCTGTTGAGGATCTCCGTCAGGCCGTTCAAAAAGCTGAGCCTTTCGAAACTATTCTTATTGAAGATGGAATTTACCGGTTTGATCAATCTCTTTTGATTGAGAATAAAGCCCACATAACTCTGTGCAGTGCATCAAAAGATAGTGCCAGTGTCATTCTGATTGGTGATGGATGGGGCGATTTTTATAAGAAAAAACGTATTGACAATGATCCTGCAGACTTAATTGTAATCCGTAATTCTGAGGATATATTTATTGCTGATCTGACAATCACCGAAGTCAGTCATTACGGTATAAAGCTGGACACAGAAACCAGGAGTGTCACATCAAATCTTAAAAACATCAATATCTTTCGCTGTCACTTCTTAAATATCGGAACACGTGCTTTCAAAGGTACAGCAGCCAAAGACCGCAAGCTTCTTGAGGGAGGTTCAGTAAGCTCATGCCTTTTTGAAAACAATAAGATACCAGATACTTCATGGCTTTACAACGGTGATTATATCTCTGCTATCGATATGATGTACCTTAACAGCTGGGTATTTAAGGACAATATATTTAAGAACATTAAAGGAGCCAATGGCGGCGGACGAGGTGCCATTTTCATCTGGAACCAAAGCCGGAACATTGTTGTGGAAAGAAACATATTCTTTGGATGCGACCGTAGCATAGCTTTCGGGAATCCCTCAGAACCCACATACTATGAGCCTGGAACTCTTCACAATTATGACGGAATAATATGTAATAATTTCATAGTGCCCGGTGCCAGACAGGGGAAAGGTATCGAGGTAGTATGGGCCGACAATATACAGCTATGTAATAATACCATCTACAGTCGTGATCCAGAATATCCGGCAATCCATTATTTTCAGAAGATAAGCAACTTATATATAGCCAACAATCTTGTTCGCGGACGGATATATGGCGAAGGTGAGGAAGTTCGCTCTGAAGGCAACCTGACAGGGAATCTGGATGGATATTTCGTCGATCCTGCTAACGGAGATCTGCATCTGACAACTAATGCGACCGGAGCTTTGGGTAAAGGCTTAATGATCTCCTCCATTTCTGATGATATTGATCACCAGAAACGTAAAAGAGATACTGATATAGGAGCTGATCAAAGGTAATTACAAACCAAAATAACACACTATTTCTTTCACATCTGAGCATCAAATAATTATAAATATTAAGCCATATGAAAAAAATTGCAGCCCTCATAATATCTGTAATGCTTTCACATAGCCTGCATGCCGGTATAGAACTTGTAAGGGATGGTAAGGCAACAGGAAGGATTATTACAGACCTGAACAACAAAAATGAAAGCCAGGCATCGACACTCCTTAATGACTTTATTAAAAAAATTACCGGAACAACTCTCCCTGTTGCATCTCCGGGAGGAAAAGAAAAAGCCGGTGATATTATTATTAAAACGCTTCGTTCTCCCGATATCATCGAAGATGGTTTCAAGTTGACATCTAACGAGCTCTCCTTTATTATCGAAGGAGGTGAAGGATTGGGAACTGTTTATGGAGTAGTTACCCTTCTGGAAGAGTATCTCGGTGTAAGATATTATGCTGCCGATGAGGTCACCTATCCACAAAGAAACAGTTTATCCCTGCCTTCCGGTATAAAAAGGATTGAAAACCCCAGCTTCCGGCACAGGCAGACACAATCATATAGTATGGCCCTTGATCCGCTTTACAAAGTCTGGAACAGGCTGGAGGACCCTCGTGAGATATTTGCAGCAGGATACTGGGTACATACCTTCGACCGGCTTCTTCCTTCTGCGAAATATGGCAAATCTCACCCCGAATATTACTCATTCATCAACGGAGAGAGGCGCCCGGGATCGGCAAGCCAGTGGTGCCTTACAAATGAAGATGTTTTTGAGATTGTGTCACACAGGATTGATTCGATATTCAAGGCAAATCCTGATCAGAAGATGATCTCCGTCAGTCAGAATGATGGCAATTTCACAAACTGTCAGTGTGAAAATTGTAAAAAAATTGATGATGCTGAAGGAGGACCTTCCGGAAGCATAACTTATTTCCTTAACAAACTGGCAGCCAGGTTTCCCGACAAGGAGTTTTCAACTCTGGCTTACCTGTATTCAATGAATCCGCCCAAAAACATCAAGCCGCTGCCTAATGTGAACATCATGCTTTGCGATATAGATTGCTACAGGGAGGTCCCATTGACTGATAATCCATCAGGTCAGCACTTCATGAAAGCTCTTGAGGGATGGGCTGAAATATCAGACAATATTTTTGTATGGGATTATGGAATCAACTTCGACAACTATGTTTCACCATTTCCAAATCTACATATCCTACAGCCGAACATGCAGCTGTTCAAAAAGAACAATGTGAACATGCATTTCTCGCAGATAGCAAGTATAAAAGGCGGAGACTTCTCTGAACTAAGAAGTTACCTGGTTTCAAAGCTGCTATGGAATGTTAACTGCAATGTGGATTCTGTCATTCGATCGTTCCTGAAAGGTTATTACGGAGATGCTGCCACATACCTGTATCAATATATTAAAATACAGCAGGGTGCACTTCTGGGAAGTAATATCGGATTGTGGATTTATGATACTCCGATAACCCATAAGACAGGCATGCTGAATCCAAATCTGTTCAAAACATACAGGAAGCTGTTTGATGACGCTGAAAGATCAGTTGCTTCAGATTCTGTTCTTCTAAAAAGAGTATGGCAGCAGAGGTTAACGATCCAGTTTGCTGAACTTGAGATTGCCAGAACTGGTCCGATGGATTATGTGGAGAGGATCAAAAAAGAGCTGATGCTATTCAGGGACAGGGCAAGTATCCTGGGAGTTACTACACTGAACGAAAGAAGAAACACTATTGAAGAGTATTGCGACCTTTATCTTAAAAGGAATCTGCCCAATCCCAGGAAAAGTCTGGCAGAAAACGCACCTGTAACTTACACACTGCCCCCGAATAAACCATACGATAAAATAGGTGATAAAGCATTAACTGACGGACTATTAGGAGGAGCCACCTTCAATGAGAGCTGGGTCGGATGGGAAAAGAATGATGGAGAGCTTATTGTTGATCTTGGTGAGATCAAAGAAGTAGAAGTTGTTGAAGCTGATTTTCTTCATAAGCTGGGATCGTGGATACTTCTTCCAAAAAGCATGACCTGTTATACTTCAGTTGATAATAAAGAGTTTTCATTGCTTGGAAAAGTTGATATCCCGGAAGACCGGTCGCCGGAAGTTAAGTATGTAAGCTATGAAGTAAAAACAAAACAGAAGGTTAAGGCAAGATATATAAAAGTTCACTTTGAAAATGTAGGAATCGGGCCGTCCTGGCATTATGGTGTGGGATATCCGGTGTGGTTCTTCACAGATGAGATTTGGGTTTATTAGTTAATTGCTTTATAAACACAGAGAGCACAAATTGGATTTCAAAACAGACTTTTGAATTACCTCTTTACAATTTTAAGAGCAATGTCCTGTAAATATACGGGTGACTTGACCTGCAGCCATCCGTCGTTATGACCATTATGAGATTCAGTTGTTTCGCTTCCTGATTTGGTGTCGATCCAGGTAAGGCCGTATGAGCCTTCAGGAAGTTCGATCTCCAAAACTGTAGATCTGCTTACTGTATCTTTTACAGATAGGTAGAGTGCCCACACCTTTCCATCTTCAACAAGACCATTAATTGCTGCACCCCCAACATCTGGCTTAACGGCATCACCACCTAACGGTTTCATTTCTATAAAATTCAGCGATCTCATAAATCCGGCGAGGATCTTAAATTGCTCCCTGAGAGCCCTGCTCCCGCCTCCGGGTTGTCCTTTTTTTACAATAAAACTTCCATCCTCACTATCAACGGTAAAAGAATAATCAAGATGATTGAACAGCGCTCCTCCAGCCATCAGGAATTTCCATGCTTCACGCCGGTAAGTCGCGTCGTCAATACCTCTGAATCCTGTTTCATTATCGCCCAGAGGAAGGTTTAAATGGTAATTTAGAGGTACTGTAACAGGAGGTTCTGCATAATGGAAATTGTAGATCGAAACATGCTTTCTGGGCACCGGGACGAATTTCTTAAAATTCTGTACATTATTGGAAACAAGATGTTTATTAACAAAATCTTTTTCAGCTTCAGCAACAACTGAAGTCATGTGAACTTCCCATTCCCTGAGAGCAATAGTATCCCCGAAATATGGTTCATTGCATACTTCATAATAGAGATTATCAAAATCCTTCAGCTCATCAATAATCTTGTTAACCATCTTCTCCTGCTCAGAAAGAATGTCAGGATGCCTTAAGGAGAGTATCTCTTTATGATCTTTAATACTGCCAATACCGTTGATATTATTTATTGAATTAAGAGGTGAGAGCTTCCATTGTATGGTATCATAAAAATTAGAGAAGAGATCGAGTTCCACTATAATATTCCTTGTACCTGCCTGGTCAACAAAATCTTTTAGCCGTGCAAAATACTCCTCATCCCATAAAGAAAGATCAAATTTGTTGCCACCGTTTGAATATCCTGCCTCTGAACTTCTTGCCCAGGGAGCAATATATCTTTCCGGATCCGGAGCCATAGTATTCTTTGCAATGCCGAACGCCCCTGCAGGCTCGACATAAATTCCCGAGAAAGTCCTGGTAACATTCAGTCCGCATTCTGCCAGTTCATCCAGGTAACGTACATAATCAAAATCGAGATTCATAACAGCACCGTAGTGTTCTGTTGAGCCGATTAGAACAACAGGATTATTGCGGAACAAAAAGTAGTGAGGATTCTGAGGGTGAATGGAAAGAGGAACAGGTGGTTTATCAGAACTACATGCTGTTAGTAATGATACAGTTATAAGTAACAGGAGAACTCTGGAAAATTTCATAATCTGAGAATTATATTAGCTATATATTAATTTAATATTCAGATATTTAAAGCAATATCTTATTCAAATATTCTGTCGTTTATATCAGTCCCCCTTCCCACCTGGCCCCCTGAAGGGGTTCGCTGCCAGTCTTTTAGGCCCCCCTTCCCACCTAAAGGGGGAGTTGATCTTCGGTTCTTTACTAATATTGGTAATCGGCAGTATTTATACCCCCTTCAGGGGGGAGGACTCAGCCGGCTGGCGGAGGCCGGGGGCCTTTGTACGCCTTATACCTTCACAAAAATACTTTTTCTATACATATACCATAGCAATAGCCACTCTGCCGCAATTACAAACAATACAGCAACAACACTTCCTGCATCACCCATAGGTTTAACAATCCAACCAGTAAAAAAGGCTGTAATATTTCCAACAGAAACAATTCTCGAGAAGAGATAAATAAAGATCGAGTTCATTCCGATGACCCTGAAAAAGAAAGACCATTTCTTATAACCCCAGACATCTATAATGAGATAAAACAGAGCGATAAGCAGGAAACTGATCCCTCCTGCAAGTAGATTATATGTAGTTGTCCAACAGACTTTTATAATTGGATAAATAGGAGATAAAAGAACTGCAATTGGTATTAAAACTATTCCGATAAGTGCGAGGATTCCTGTTTTCCTATATTCCGACAAGGACTTTTCCTGCAGAATCTTTCCGGCAATTATTCCCATCAGTGTTATGCCTATTGCCGAAACAACTGATAATATTCCAAGAGCATCAAAAATGCCATTGAAATATGCCAGCCTGCCGGGCAGATATAACCGGTCGATATACCCGTTCATGGAACCTTCGGGAGTAAAAACACCTGCTCCGACTCCGGGTACAGGTATAAAAAGCTGCATGACTGAAACTCCTGCAAGTATACCGCATATCCAGTATAATGTCGCTTTTACGGATCCTGAGAATATATATATTAACGAAGCAAAAAAATAAGCCACCCCTATCTGTCCCAGAACGCTTGCATATCTTGCATTGGCGAAACCATCTTTAAAGACCCCATTGTACAGAATCCCAAGAATGATAAGGATAATCATTCTTTTGAATACCCTGAGTATCAACTTGTTTCTTGAAGGGTTCTTCGACAATGCCGATTTAACAGAAAATGGTATTGCGATCCCTGATATGAACATGAACAATGGAAATATAAGATCATAGAAATGAAATCCATTCCATGTCACATGCGTCATCTGAACAGCAAGAGCCTGCAGCCAGCCGGCATCCGTATTATCTGCAAGAGCTGATATGACTCCACTGCCTCCTATTATCCAGAGCATATCGAAGCCCCTGAGTGCATCAAGAGATAATAACCGTCCTTTACCGGTACCCGGAGAAGTTTTTTCTGTGTCTTTCATTTTAGTTCTGGTGCTATTTGTTCCGGTGAAGTTACTCCTGCCGGCAATTCAATTATTCTGATATTACGGAAGTGGATGGGAGCTCCTTCCGATTCAAGGCAGATATAGCCCTTCTTCTGTGTTGCACCTGCAACCCCATTCACAAACTTACCATTAACCGAAAGTTTAACAACCCCGTCAACACAAACAACATCATATGTGTTCCATTCACCTTTTCCTTTGCAGCGGTTTTCGATCGACTTGCTCCTGGTGCCCCGGGGGTTATCAGGTACTGTAGTTACGCCTCCCACACCGAATAATTCGCCATGAACATATGCTATGGGCGGGGTGACTCCATCTTTTTTATTCAGATTAACCCATTCAAGTTCAAGCATTTGAACCTCAACACCATTCGGAAGATTTCCTCCTTCCGGAGGAGTGGCATTACTCCATACAAATGTACCGGAATTGCCTCCTGCTTCCATGTGCATCCACTCTATATGCAGAATGAAATTCTCATACTGTTTTTCTGATCTCATGACACCAATGGGTTTACCTGTGCATAGCAGCAGATCCTTTTCCACATGCCAGGTATCGGGATCAGTATTTACATTTTTCCATAACAGCGGCTGCTCTTTTTCTTTTGTTTTGAAAAGAGCTTTATCAAGTGATGATGATTTCCCGAATGAGATCATCGCCTCCTGTGCAGAGGTGTATGAAATTGTAACAAATGTTACAATCAACAAAATAAGAGTTTTTCTATTTTCTAGCATTTATTTGGAATTATTGGTTAGGTAATCAAATATAAGATAAAAACCATTAAGAATTTAAAAGAGGCTCCTATAGTCCCGATAATTATCGTGATCACAGAGGTCCCAGAGGCTGATGATGTTTGACAATTGCATCTTCTTTTTCTGTGAAGTAGGCACAACAGATCGGTAAAAACAGATGCCACGATGATCTGGCGTCCCGTACGGGACGCAACCAACAACGGTGATTCTCGTAGCTACCATCATGTCCCTACGGGACACGTTTGTTAATGTACCTTTCTTATTTCCCTATGGGACAGGAATAATCTACCTGAAATTTCTCGCAGTTTCTATCATTGCCCTCAGGTTAGCAGATGGGGTTGTTGGAGGAAGAGCACAACCCGCATTAAGAATGAAACGATTGGAATTCCTGTAAACATCAAGCAGCTCAAGTGTCTTTTTCTTTACCTCATCAACACTTCCGAGTGCCAGAACACCGCTTGGATCAATATTCCCTATCAGGGTGGCTGAATCATTGAACATACTGTAAATATTTTTTATATCTGTCTTGTAATCAAGCTCGTATGCATCAGCTCCAATATTCTTCATATGTCCGAGTATGACTTCTGTATCTCCACATATATGTATTGCATAGGCTTTACCCACGCTGTGGGCTATATCGACTATTCTCTTTTCATAAGGCATGGCATACTTTGCAAACATATCTTCAGAGATCATTTCGGGACCTGCAGGACTATCTCCATTTGAAACCATATCGCATTCTGTCTGGGCCATCAGCTTAATGAACTGAGATGTTGCATCGGTACAATATTCAAGGAGGAAGGTAATCTGTTCTTCGGTACCCATCATCAGATCGAGCATCCATGGCTGAGCACCTCTCATCATGCTTGCCAGTGAGAAAGGAGCCTGATCGCAATTGCCCCTGATATAGATCTCATCCTTAAAATACTCTTTAAGTAGTCTTACTGCCTCAAGCCATATCTGGATATACTTATAATCACCAACAATTACCGGCTTAAGCTTAAAAACATCATCTAGTTCGGCTATATTTCCATCATGCGAACGGGCAGCGTCATTAACTGGGAAATCGACTTTAACCCCGACTGCTCCGGCCAGTGTAACAGTGTCAATATCAACAAGTATCCCGTCATACTGATACTTTTCGACTGCTGAAATAAAAGTTTCGGCAATTACTTTCGGACTGTTCCGATATTGTTCCATTGTAACACCATGTTCCCTTGCAGCCATCAAAAAGTTATGCAACATAACTGGTATTTTATCTGGCTTTTTACCTTTTAAGGCAGCATTTATACGTTCAAATCCATTCATGATATTAATGGTTAATGGTTAATGTAACTATAATTAATCATTCAGCATTAAATATAATTTCCAAATTCATTTACAAGTTCGCTTACCCTTTTAACTCTTCTTTCCAACCCATCAGGAGGGACCTGATCGGCAACACCAAGTACATACCTTGGATTCCTGGTCATTATTCCAAGTAAATATTTTACATGCCTGTCAAACTCTTCATCATCAACACAATCTGTAAAATATGAGCCGGGAATTCCACCCCAAAGGATACTCTTTGAATCACCAATAAATGGTTCAAGTTCTTCCCATTTCATATCACCCACAGGATGCGGAGTCAATGCTTCAAGTACAGTAAATCCCACACCAGCCTCATCTTTAAGCAATCCTGCCAGAGTACCATCTATATGAATATACGAATATTTACCGGCTTCCCTGATCTTTGTGGTCCACTCCTTCTGATAATCAAACATATACATTTCAAACAGATCAGGCCCCACCATTTCCGAAGAGAGGTTCTCAGGGATCATCAGCACCTCGGCAGGACTGTCTACTGCAATCTGAGCAGCCTGGTCGAAGGCTTTCTTCATAGTATTGAGCAGGTCACTGAATTCATCGGGAGCGGTCAATGCAGAAAGAGTTACCGCCATCACACCGGCCTCAAGAGCCAGCAAGTGCATGAATGGGCTTTTCGGAAGATAACAAAGAACTACTCCCTGGTCTCCCACCTGCTTTTTTCTCAGATATGCCTGGTCATAATCAGGTTCAAACCTTGTATTCCCGTAAATATATTTCATGATTGGAATCTCAGTTTCC
Organism: Bacteroidales bacterium; assembly: GCA_035531395.1. GTDB lineage: Bacteria > Bacteroidota > Bacteroidia > Bacteroidales > VadinHA17 > LD21. The sequence goes on along the minus strand of DATKTA010000008.1, from coordinate 42,894 downwards.
GATTTCATGAAATGTTCTACAGGTGCATCGCAGTAAGAATTCGGAACGTACTCCCAGCACTCCCTTACTGATCCTACCGGTGTTTCGATCAGCTTAAAATGTTTGTTCCCTTCCCGCCAATCTTTGATGCAGCAATTTGAAATTATCTGTTTATATGGGAAATATCCCTGGAGATAGAATCCAACTCCAAGCTCTTTGTGCCACTTTATATAATCGTCTGATAAAATAAAATCTTTTGGCTTTAATCCTCTTTTTACCAGTGAGTTTGCCCAGTAGTCAAGATCACCAAACCATGGCACCTGGTCGGGTTGTTCTCCTTTGAGTATGGTCAATATTCGTTCCCGAACTGTCATTGAGATGTCAATGCTTAATGGTTAATGGTTAATGCTTAATGCTTAATGGTTAATGGTTAATGCTTAATGCTTAATGCTTAATGCTTAATGCTTAATGCTTGATGCTTAATGCTTAATGCTTAATGCTTAATGCTTAATGCTTAATGCTTAATGCTTAATGCTTAATGCTTAATGCTTAATTTAGCATTACTTCAGTTAGCATTATCCATATTATTTTTTGCCGTTTTGATTGAAGATGTTATAAGTCTTATTAATTCCTCACAATCATTAATTAATCGTATTGATTTCTTTTGATCAATCAGGTCAGTATCACTTAATAATCGAATCCAATAATGAGTTTCATTAGCTTCCTTCTGAGCAATGCCAAGTTTATGTATAAAATCTTTTTTTGATTCTGCCTGATTTGCTTCCTCTACATTTGCCCCTATAGAAGTACCTGATCTAAGCATTTGTTTTGAGAGAACAAATTCCATCTTCTCCGAAGAAAGCTCACGATATAGTCTAATAATAGTAAGTGCAAACTCATAAGATTTTGTTTTTAAAATATTCTCCTTCATTAGAATTCAATTAACCATTTAGCATTATTTAATTTAGCATTAATAAAGCACCTCTTTCTCAATCTGCTCCAGCGTTTTACCTTTTGTCTCTATCATGTTCCTTTTTAGGTAGAAGAATCCGATAAGGGTTACGAATGCAAGGAAGATAAATACAAAGCTCATTCCTTTCTGCTGCTGCGCAAGCGATGTCCCAAACAAACCGACTACTATAGGGAAGAAGAAATTAAGTGATGCACTTACTCCCCAGTTCGCAAAAGATCCCAACGAAGCACCTCTCGCCCTGATAATATTGGGAAACATTTCAGATAGAATTACCCATATTACAACTCCCATCGATGATGCGAAGAATGCGATATAAGCTACAAGCAGTACCACCAGCCAATATCCCCTGATATCTCCTGTAAGAAGACCGTATCCGAACAGTCCGAGTACAGTAACCATACCCAACTGACCGATCAGCAGGAGCTTTTTTCTGCCAACCTTATCAATAACAGCCATAGCAAGCAAAGTAAAAACAAGATTGGTCAGTCCGAGTATAACGCTCTGCAGCATCGAGGAGTCTGCTGAAAATCCTGCGATACTGAATATCTGGGCTGAATAGTAAAATACAACACCTATACCTGTGAGCTGACTGAAAATACCAACCCAAATACCAATTAAGATTATCCTGCGGTATGGCCTTTTAAAAAGATTTACCTGATTTCCCAGGTTCTCTATATTGATTGATTCTTCAATCTCCCTAAGGGTCTGCTCTGTATCTATTTCATGAGAAGAGAGATCCTCAATATTCTTCCTGGCCTCTTCTATCCTGCCCTTTTTAACAAGCCACCTCGGACTCTTCCTGATAAAGAAGAGCATAATAAAGAATGCTACTGCGGGCAGAGCACCACTGAAAAGCATCCATCGCCAGTTGTTCTCTCCTGTATTAAGAAGAAGGTAATTTGAAATGAGTGACATAAGTATTCCGATTACTATTGCCAGCTGAAAGGTTGAGGCAAGTAATCCCCTGTGTTTCGGAGGCGATATCTCTGATATGTATACAGGGCATATTACTGAGGCGCCTCCAATCGCAAGTCCGCCGATGAAACGGAATAAAATAAAAACTGAAATAGTAGGAGCTATTCCGCAGCCTGCCGCAGATATAAAAAATAATATGGCAAGAAGCTGTAGCAGACGCTGTGCCCCGAATATATCTCCGGGTTTACCAATTAATATGGTACCCAGAATACATCCAACAAGAGCTGAGCTTACTGTCCATCCCTGAATGGCAGGTGTAAGGTTAAAATGTTTCACAAGATCGAGCATGGCTCCGTTGATGATCACTGTATCATATCCGAATAGCAAACCGCCCAGCGCTGAGGCAATTGTGCATCTTATCAGTATTTTATTCATAGTTCTAAAAGTAATTATTTATCTTTATTATCATAATTGTCTATTGTTAAAAAATCAAATGCATATTCTATGGAACGCAGAAACTTTTTAAAAACTGCCGGCTACACTGCTGCTGCAACTATTATTTCGCCAAAGCTGAGTGAAAGTCCAATTACAGACAAGAATAACAGTTCAAATTCAAAAGCTGATGGCTATAAGAGTACTGTAAAGGTTAACGGCAATAAAATAGTTATTGACACAGCAACACTGTCTGCCATTATTGATAAGGGAATTCTCACTTCATTAAAAGATAAATCATCCGGTGAAGAATTTATTGAAACCCCTGATACAGATAATTACAGGGCTTTGCAAATCCTTTACAGGAATAATGAATTGATCAATATCAATGAGGAGAAATTTGGAAGCACTGTAACATACCAGATATCAGACAGGAAGGCAGAAATCCGTTTTAACAGCTGGGATGGTGATGGTTTGCTTACAGTATCAACTGATGATATAACAGGTGACCTTATTATTGAACCTTCAGCTTACTCATCCCGCCCCGGGGTACTGGCATGCCGATGGAACATTACTGGCATTAAGCCTTCACTTGAACTTGTAGCCCCATTATTTCAAGGCATCAGACTTAAGCTTGATGATACTCTCATTAAAAACAGCAGATGGGCCTGGCCTTTTGCCTGGGAAGCAGGACTGGCAATATTGCAGTCAGCGAGCGGTGGATTCTGGGTACATACACAGGATGACAAGTACCGATTCAAAGCACTTCAGACCGGTAATCAGAATGATGCATATGTGATTGGATTTGACAGTGAAGCCTACGGTCCTATAGATGATAATCTAAGTGCAGGGGGATTATGCTGGAGGATAAACACTTACCGCGGAGAATGGAAGGTGCCTGCCGAAAAGTACAGGCAGTGGTACTGGAAGGCATACAACCTGGAAGCTGAAGAAATGCAGAGACAGAAGTGGATCACTGATGTAAATTTTGCTGTTTCATGGTGCCCCGGTGATCCTGCCATACTTGATGCCCTGGCAAAAAGGATCTCTCCAAAAAAGGTACTATTACACTTTCCTAACTGGAGAACAGACAATTACGACGAAAACTATCCTACATTCATCCCGAGCCAGAGTGCCAAGACCTTCATTAAAAAGGGCCAGCAAATGGGTTTCAATATAATGCCTCATTTCAACTCGATTGATATGGATCCATCCAATCCTGTTTATGCTCAGGTCAGAGATTTCCCATACAGGTCGATTGAAACAAAATCGCTCCAGGGATGGAGCTGGTATAACAGGAGGGTAATAGGAGTGCCTGAATCCAATACAAACAGACTTGGCAACCGTGATAAAAAAGTGATGGTCAAGATACATCCCGGGCTAAGCATGTGGCGTTCAATACTTGGACAGAATATGCTCAAACCCGTGCAGGATCTTTCATTAACAACAGTATTCATTGATGTTACATTATGCATCTGGAACATACATAATTGTCTTGTGGAGTCAATGCCACCCACAGAAGGAATGAACAAGCTGATCAGGCATGTGTCGGACCTTGGTCCAGGGCTTGTTGTGGGCGGTGAAGGACTTAATGAGATTACAGCTCAGCGTCAATCCTTTGCCCAGGTACATCTTTTCAGGAGCTCGCAGGATTCAGTACAAGGCCTTGAAAGGACTGGCGGCTGTAACCTGAACGAAGTACTTTTTGGCAGGCTGGTACGTACATTCGGATATTCTGGACTCGGTGGAAAAGATAAAAACCAGGAGACAAGGATGCAACTACATATTGATCATGGAGCAATGCCGACAGTAACGATAAACTCAGCTGAAGAAATTGTAAATCCGAATGCTGCTGTCAAGAGGATGTTGGAGATAGCTAATGGTTAATGGTTAATGGAAAAGGTTAATGGTTAATGGTTAATGGGATTCAACTTGAGAATTAATAATCTTTGAAATAATAATTTAAAAGAGGAAGAAAAAAGTTTTTTTATTTTGTAAGATTATTATAGTTTCCGATTGCCTCGCTTGTAGTTAAATACCGGTTATAAATTCTCAATTCTTCAATATTACCGTTAAAATCTGTTAAGGCATTCAGTTTCCCTGTACCATTGATATTGTTAATCCTGGAATCAAACCAACTCCATCCTGTAAAGCGGTATCGTCCTCCATCACATAATTTTCCATTAACTATTGTCGTAATTAGATTTGCCTGTCCGTCAACTACAAAAACGATATGTTGTCTTCCGCTGGAAACTACTCCAGGATCGGTATCCCAGGTGCTTTCTATCCCGTTATCATTTAATGAAATTGAAATAGTACGTTTTGGGGTAACAAATATTTTAAATCCTTCTCCTGCCGGATCAGTGTTATCTAGAATTAGCTGGCCCGGAATTAATTCTTTTACATTCAGCATAAGTTCTACTGTAATGGAACCATCTGATAAACCAGGTAAAGAGGGTAATATGAAGCTTTGTTCACGGTTTATACTCTTCTTCTCAAATATCAAACCTTCTTTTGCAAGAGTCTTGTTTTTATCCTGTTGCCAGAGTCCATTAATCAGAGCCGGATCAATCTTATGGACACTGGCAATCTCCTTCTGAGTCTCAGTGACCCAGAAATGACCATCCTCTTCAATCAGGTCAGGATAGCTAATTCTGTCTTTACCCTCGTCTCCATACAATAATACTTCAGGCTGAGACCATTCAATTTTCCCATTTTTCTCAACACCTCCCAATACCCAGGCTGGATTTCTGAAACCATCGTACCCTTTCATGTTATTATTATGATACCACAAGAGATAGTTGCCATTCTTGCATTTAAAGAGGCGGGGGCATGCTCGTGGAGTTTTTATTACCCGGGCATCCTTGTCACGGGCATAAACCGGCAGACTCCATGCATGTCCACCATCATTGCTGTAGCTTTCGCCCGGATATCCTTCATTTGTTCTGAAAATGCAATAAAGATCATTATTACTTAGTGAGACTATATTATGTTCTTCCTGAGTAATTCCAAATGATGTATCAAAAAGACCATCCTCACCATCTGGCAACTGTTCCCAATGTAATTTATCAGGATCTCTTTCATAATTTATATTGTCTGACTTGTAAAACCAGCCCTGTCCCATATCCTGGGGATGAATGGCCAGCCTTGTAAATCCAAAATACATACTATTTTCCACAGTTATTGGTTTAGATACTCCCCAGAAGAGTTGCACTTCCCCATTCCAGGGATTTATATAATCAAGAGGTATTTTTTTCATTGGCAGGCGATAACGATCCGACCAGCTTACCCCATTATCGTCAGAATATTTGAAGCAATACCAGCCCAGTTCAGTATTATGCCTGAGCGGCTCGCTGTTGAGCATATTAATATTATCGCCGTTATAGGTATAGAATACATAAATACGGCCATAATAAGTAACATAAGGAATTGCCCAGGATGAAGGAGGGGCATCTGAAGGCTCAATATCGGTCAGGGGAGACCAGGTGACTCCTTTATCTGAGCTGATACTGGATACAATATGTTGCCCCTTCTGACTTTCTGATCCGGGACCGGTAGTGAGCACGCATACCCAGGTATTGTTATCTGCTATTACTACATATGGCTGATCGCAGTATTTTTCATCCGGTATATGACCTGTAGCATTCTTTATGTAGCGCCAGTCATTTGTGTTCTGACCCTTTATTGAAAAGCTAATAATAAAACAGAATAAAAAGGTTATGTATTTCATTTCTTCTTAGGTAGAATTAATGATTATGTGGATATTTCCCATATTCATGCACAGTTCTGATAAGAGCCATTGCATTTTCAAGAGATATATCATCGTGGAGGCTGTGATCAGTTGCAATTATATATCCTCCACCTGGCGCTCCAATCCTGAGGCAATCAAGAGTCTCCCTGACAACATCCTCAGGAGTACCTGTAACCATGGTAGTTTTGTTATTTACATTGCCTATCGGGCAAATCCGTCCGCTGTATAACTCTTTGATTTTTGCAAGGTCCATCGAAGCAGCTTTCTCCACAGGATGGTAAGCATCTATTCCTGTATTTACAAGGTCGTCGAGTATTTCCCACAGGTTACCATCATTATGCATTATCACAGGGACACCATATGATTTCAAACCTTTTACAAGTCTTTCAAAAGGTCCGATAAAAAATTCCCTGAACTGATCGGGTGATATCAGTAATCCATCCGTTCCTCCCCAGTCGTCGGAAATATGAAAAAGATCCACTCCTCCGGTTTCAAAGGCTAGTTTTGCTGCCCCCAGTGCCCAGTTAACAAAAACTTCATTCATCTCATGAACCAGATCCGGATCCATAAAGAGAGCCATAGAAAGTGTCTCAAAATCCATCAGATACCAGGTCATCATTGTGAATGGGCCCAAAAATCCTGCTGCAATTGCAAGCTGTTTATCATTAGAAGCGACAACATCCTTAAGTATTGTAAGCCTACCAGGAGTATCAACTGCCGGCATCTGATAATTTATCCAGTCCACACGGCTTTTGACCGGTGTGTCAATCTGTGCAATTATCGGCCACCCGTTCTTTTTATATGTAACTCCCCATTCATCTTTATATATTTCATTCAAAGAATGGGGTTCATCCTCAATACCACAGAAACCATTAACAGGAGCCCATACAACATCAATACCCATCCTGGCAGCCATTTCAACCTGAGTCTTGCCATCATACAGTACTGTATTATATCCCATTACCTCTTTCTGTAATTTCAGACTGAACAGATACTCCCATACAGGTACCCTGTCAGGTGTACCTCCTCTGATCGCTGTTAAGACACGTTCTCTTGAAGTCATTATTTTCTGCATTTCATTTATGAAGTCCTATATGATCCTATCTTTCCAAATCGGATTAAAAGCACCAGGCATTCTACTCCTCAATAAACCCACCCCTATCCCCTCCCAGGAGGGGAACTCTCTTCTTCAACCCTTTAAACTTTTCAACATTATATCAATCCTTTTCATCATCTCCATCATCGATCTGCCATTATGGTACGGACATTTCCACGGATCGATCTTCCAGTCATTTCTGTAATAAGGTGATGGATCATCAGGAGGTTCAACTAGGAAAGGTACACCCAGGCGATTAAGCTTGGTGTACCACTCCCCTCTGTCATGATCTATAAGGTACGTATTGATAAAATTCCATGAGAGCTTCACTGTATTCCAGTATTTTTCATCTTTAGTAAGTTCAAAAGCATTCATGAATCCTACCAGGGTTTCGGCCTGTTGCCACCAGTGCTTATTTGTTTTTACATGACTGCCAAACCGGGTCGATTCAAGGAACAGTCCACCGTCTTTGTCTACAGCAACTCTTTCTATATTATCTACCATCTTAATGGCTATTTGCCTCATTCTTTTATTAATATCATCGTTGCCAAGAATCTCTGCAGCCTCCCAAAGGAGCCAGGAGCCTTCAATATCATGTCCGAAAGAACAAATCCCTTTTGAAGTATCTGCTTCATTAAATGCCTCATCGAAGAAGATCCCGAAATGCCCTTCCTTCCTGATTACTTTATCAAGAAAGAGGTACATCAGCTCAGTAAGTCTCTTTTTGACTGTTGCATCCTTCCATACTTTGTAAAGAGCTGCCCATGCTTCAAGGACATGTAGATGGGTATTCATCGATTTGGGCTCATTATTATCGGCCATCCTGTTCTCACCATAAATTTTCCAGTCACGGGTGAATGATTCCCTGTATCCGGGATGTTCAGTATCCTTTGCCTTATCCTCAAGAAGGTGAAAGAAATCTTTTATCTTTTGCTTGACTGAATCCTGCTTCCTGAATTCATAATACTTACAAAGGGAGTAAAGAACAAATGCCTGGGCATAGGTATGTTTGATATCATTTGCAACACTGCCCGAGGATGTCAGTTCCATATAGTAGCCACCATACTTTTTGTCCTCAAAGTCCTCAAATACAACTTCATATGCCTTGTCTGCCATTGCTGCATATTCGCTGTTTCCATCAAGCATGGCGGCAGCAGAAAATGTCCACAGTATCCTGGCATTCAGGACACTTGTTTTATTTGCAGTGAGTACCGGATTACCATTGAGATCAACAGCGCCATAGAAACCATTTCCATCTTTTTCAACACCGTACTTTATCCAGTAAGGCAGGATATTCTTGTGAAGTTCTTTGTGGAAGTAACTTCTGTATTGTTTTAATTCATAAATAAGTGAGCTCATAATCTTATATTTTTTTTGCCACTAAGACACAAAGACACCAAGTTTCACTAAGGATAAACGAATTTAAGTGTCTCAATAGAATTCTTTCCAAGCTTTAGGTTAAAAGAATTTCCATTGAGACCTGTATCCTTTTCTTCCTCTTCTATCAGGTTTGTTTTGTAGAGTTTCTGAAAAGGCATGAAAATATCCATATTAACATTTTGTTCCGCACCGCTCATATCAGTCATCCTGACTATCATGCCATTGCCATCTTCGCTTTTCTTGATAGCGGTAAGCAATATCTGATCGCCGGTGGTTGTAAGAAAACTTTTTTGCTCAGGAAGGGTACTCTTCTGCCCTTTAACCGGATCTAAGACAGTGTAAAGCTTATTCTGTCCCTGTTTCCCATAATGGAGTCCGTTTTTCCAGCCAGGCTCAAGTATGTAAAGTGAAAATGAAAAATGGTGATCGCCAAGCTGTAAGTAGTCATTCCCTTCCCAGTGGCAGCTTTTTCTTGAAGCAAAAAGAATCGGTTGAATAAGTGTCGATGCTGCCGGATCAGGAGTAGGATCGAGGTAATCAAAAGCGATAACACTTGAACTTATAGTTGCGCCCAGGTTAGCATCGGAAACATTTACCCAGTCTATCAGTGTACGCGGATGAATCAGCTTGCACTCGGTTTTATAATTATGTCCTGCAGCCCCTTTTAATTCATCCTTTCCAACCTCCACCACTCCCATAGGAACTTCATATGTTATTTTGGGAGAAGTCATATTTAAAGGGAACGCAGCCCTGAATTCCCTGTAAAGCACACCTTCCCAGTTCTTAATATCTATTTCAAAATCAATTCTTTTGATCTGGTTATAAATGATTATTGTCTCTTCCACTACTGCGTGTTTTACAGGCTGACGGTATCTGAATGAAGTAAAGACCGGTCCGTCATTTAACTTTTCCCATCCGGTATCATAAAATCCTGTTTTATCATATCCTTCCATTGTCGGCTGTTGGACATCTGAAAACTCACCTGCTCCGTTGCCAACAGACTGCATTGTGAACACCTCCCCGAGAGTAAATTTTGAAGGATCAACGACCTCTATGCCAAGCGTCTTATCATAAAGTCTTTCTATTCCACCTTTGCCAAAACGGATTGAAAAATACCGGTTTTCAAACTCAGGTAAGAAATCTTCATGTACACTATTTGAAACTGACCTGACAGGATTGACATAAAATGCTTTATATCCGACAGAGGGTACCTCATCAGCTATAAATGAAACTGTAACAGATTCCAGGGAGCCGTCTTCATAGTATTTCTGCTCTGTCAGCTGGCTGCTGATTTTCTTATTATTAAAATCTGTAATAGTAACTCCATTCGCTTCACCCTTGCTGAAACTGTAGTTAAAGCTGACCGGATCATCCCTCTTCCAGTTTAGTCCGTTGAAAACTACAACCGGAATGCCTTCCTGCCTGAAATCGACTTTTGAAGATATCCTGTTAAGAGCGTTATCCAGGAGGAGTGTTGCATCCTGCCTGGATTTAACAAATTTACTCAGAAACAGACGATCAGTAATTTCCCCTCCCTTGCCTCCCCAGCCGTGGTCGGGATAAATCTTAGCCTCCCAGGCTTCACTAAAAGCAGTCTCATCATAGTTTCGGAAGCTTCCCTCAAGCAAACCGTCAATAGCTGCAAATTTTTCAGCATCAGGCAAAAGAATATCGGCTTCGCGGCTTGCAGTGACAGCATAATGGTGTGAAGGTCCGTGTATATACAGCCAAACGGCAGGACGCTCACCTGAAATCGGTTTTATCCTGGTAGAATTTTCCCTTATTGCATTGAGGCATGTGTTAAGGTTTCCGTATTTAAGAGGAGGTAGTGTGACCTTAGACTTTTCTCCTTTTTCATTTTCAATTACTTTGATGCTGTTCCACAATGCTATGAACGGATCGCAGTTCTTAACCGGCTTCTGGTCCCATATGAACTCGTAATTCAACAGGGCAGGTATGATTACTTTTTTTGATTTTGAATCATAATAGTTTCCCCAGAAGAGAACTTCCTCAGCCATCTGCTTTATTCCTGCCTCACTCTCTTTCCCCAGGATGTTATAAAAATCAATATAATGTCCGGAGGAGAACATTGTGACTTTTGAATTATCAGGGCTATACCAGTCAAAAACACCCTTCTCATGACGGCTGACAAACATATTCTTCACACCGGATTTTTCAAGTATCTGTGACATTTGCAAAGTACGTCCCGGCACATCAGAATTATAATAAGTATCTGATTGATACCCATTAAAATTTGAAGTGAGCCATTTTTTCCCAAGATACAGCTGTCTGATCAGCGATTCACCACTGAACAACTCCTCATATGGCTGAGTGTAGGTTGCCCCTATCAGTATCCTACCATCATCAAGACCTTTCTGAATCTCATCTTTTTTATCTGGGTGACGGTTCAGGTACTCCGCAATAATTGAAGTCTGTTCAATATCCATTTTGAATGAAGAATCCTCTTTTAGTCTTTTCAGGTATGGTGTAAGCCAGAGTGTATCACGCATTATCACGCATTTCTCCACTTCATCAACCCATCCAAGGTCCTGATGAGTAGTTATCGAGAGCAGTATCTCTCCTTTCGAGGACACTGAAGATGAGATATCCTTTAATAACTTATAAGTGTCATTATTACACTTAAAAACACCATTGCTAACCTGTGATTTTATTGGTAATGAGACTATTATTGCAAGAATTAATAAAATAAAATTTCGTTTCATATATGTAATTTTGTATAAATCATTTTTTAAACACAGAGGACACAGAGAATAAATATCGATTAACACTCTGTGGACTCTGTGTATTCCTCAGTGCCCTCTGTGGTTAAAGACTTCAATCATTTATTTCATAAACAGTTTTATAGTCTCAATTGAATGATGCCCTACATTGAGACTCAGATTATCACCTGAACCTGGTATTTCCTTTCCCTCCTCCTCTATCATATTTGTAAGCTCTGCCTTTTTGAATGAAAAAGGAACTCTGATCTTCGCTTCCGAATCGATACCCTCAATATCATAACATCTGACTATTACATTGTCATCATCTTCACATTTCTTGATTGCACTAAGGATCAGATTCTTATTCTCAACAGAAACAAAACTCATCATTTCAGGCATACTTCCGTTTTTCCTTGAGGGATCTGTAACAATAGCCTTCATTGGCTGGTTTGACTGAATTGCCTGACGGTAACCTCCTCTCCAGTCATAGGTATTAGAATAAAGTGAGAAAGAATAGAAATGATCTCCTGGCTGCAGGTAAAAGTTTCCTTCTCCATGACAGCTTTTGCGGCTTGCAAGAAGCAAGGGCTGCAGAATTGTGTATCTGGCAGGATTTTCTGTTGGATCAATCCAGTCAAAGACTGCCACATCTGAACTGATAGTGACAGAATTCTTTCCATCAAATGCTGAAAACCAATCCTGTACCTCTCGCGGATGCACCTGGGCACATGGAGTACTGTAAATCTGTGAAGTTTTTGAGAAACCGGCAGCACCGACCATTTCATCTCTACCAATCCTTACTACACCCATAGGTACTTCATATGCAACATCTGAAGTCGCCTGATTAAGAGGGAATGCCAGCCTGAACTCACGATATCTCTCACCGTCAAAGCCAAGCAGCCCGATCCTAAAATCGATACGTTTCAATTCGCTGTAAAAAATAACCTGTTCAACAACAGTAACATGACTGATCTCTTTTCTGAATTCATATACATCCCTGACTGGTCCTGAAGAAATCAGAGACCAGGGTTGTTTATACTGGCTCATCTTTTCGAATCCCTCCATAGTGGGTTGCTGGACATCAGTAAACTCACCGGCTCCGTTACCGACTGATTGCATCGTAAACAACTCAGCTCCAAGGAATTTCGCAGTATTAAGCAAACCTACAGACAGCGCTTTATCAAATATTGACTTTAATCCTCCATCTGCAAATTCCACCTTGAAATAATCATTTTCAAAGGCAGAGAGGCCTGCTTTTGAGTTATTTTTAAAAGCAGATGGTTCGCTCTTTTCAAGATAGTATGTCCTGTACCCTACAGAGGGAACATCCTTTGCTACAAAAAGGAAGGTGATAACCTCATCCCTGTTTCCTGTGATCTCATGATCATCAATAATCTGATAAGCTATTTCATTTCCCTTTTCATCAATAAGTCTGAAAGTGTTATCATCATTGCCTTCAACATCCATTGTGAATTTTACTATATCAGTACGATCCCACGACAGAGGGTTGAATACTGTAACGGGGATTCCTTTACCGGAGAAGTTTATCCGGGATGCAATGTTCTTCATCGATTTCTCAAAAACTGATGATGCGATCTCCCGTCCGGTCTCATAAGCTGTACGGAATGCCCTGTCAGTAAGATCACCGTGCTTCCCTCCCCACCCATGGTCAGGATATATCGCATTCTCCCAGGCTCTTGTCAGTTCATATTGGGGGTAATCAGCAAAACTACCTTTCTGAAGTGCGTCGAAGGTGGCAAATTTCTCAGCAGCAGTCAGAAGGCGAGATCCTTCACGCGATGCCTTCAGGGCTCTCTGATGTGACGGGCCGTGGATATAAAGCCAGACATCGGGACGTTCACCCTCGATAATGTCAAAGTCCTGATTTCCTTTTGATACAGCTTCAAGGTACTCGGTCCCTGTGGCATATTTGATAGCTGGTTTACCAAGCGAAACTGATTTTTTATTCCAGTCATTGAAAAATGCATCGTAGTCGGGAGGAGTTGCAAAATCGTGAGAATAGATGAAGGGGAACTCAGGATTTAACTTTCTCGTTTTAAAATAGTTATTCCATTCAAAAAGCATAGAAGTATATGCTTTTGTAAGCTGATTAATATCCGAATGAGCCTGGCGCACAGGAATTCCTACCTCATCGTACTGTCCCGGCGTGAAGCATGTAATATAGCTTCCATCAGGGCTATACCATCTGTATATGCCGGGCTGATGTCTGCTGAATTGCATATAAGGGATACCTGACTTGGATAAGATCTGTGCCATCTGCAGTGATCTGCCCGGAACATCCTCATTCCAATATGTTTTGAAATCACATCCCGGGAGTGTTTTCTTCAGCCATTTCCTGCCAAGATAAGCCTGGCGTATAAGGGATTCTCCGTCATACATCGATTCATAGGGCTGCTTATAAGTAGCACCCCATTCCAGGCGGCCTTCACTGGTATACTTCAGTATCTCGCTCCGCGAATCAGGGTGGCGTGTAAGGTACTCCCTCAGGCTTAACGCATCCTCAACAGAGAATTTGAAACCGGGATTTTCCCTCAGTCTTTTCAGTACCGGTGTAATCATCATTTTGTCGCGGAATTCAATGCATGCACCAATGCTGTCCATCCACGCAATATCCTGGTGAGAGGAGGGAATAACACTGATTGTTCCTCCTTTGAAATATGAATAATCACCTTTTTTCTTATCACCTGATGGAGGAGAGAACTGAGCAAACGTTTCGGGCAGATTAAGGAAAAAAATAAAGATAAAAACAGTGCTTGAACAAGTTATCAGATATCTCTTCATGGCTGTCAGATTTTATATAAAACAGTGACAACCGAAAAATAGCTTTTTTTGATGACTTATAAATATACTATTGGCATTTTTCAGTAACTATGGTAAGATTTCACGTCCCGCTGGTGCGGGACTCGAAATGACAGTCCAATTGTGGGGGTCAGATGGGAAAAAGCGGCGTTTCCAAGTAATACTTCTTTTTGATTGAGACTTCAATCGATGAACCTGGAGAAACAATGGTAAGATTTCTCGCCCCGCTGGTGCGGGACTCGAAATGACAGCCGAATGAAGGGGGGGTAATGATGTTTTCTCATTGCTCATTCATTCATGCCAGACTCAGCTTCGGCGGGATGAGGGATCTCCCGGATGTTTTCTCATTGCTCATTCATTCATGCCAGACTCAGCTTCGGCGGGATGAGGGATCTTTTCGGGTTAAACAGGAAATTATAATAAAAGAAGTATGCAAAAATGTATGCTACTCTATATGTTAATTGATGCAAATGATGGAGGAAGTGAAAGGAAGATTCCCAGTTATACTCATTTCTATCGAGAATCAAATCTATGAACTTGAAGAATCACCATGAAGATTTCTCGTCCAGCTTGCGCTGGACTCGAAATGACAGCCGAATGAAGGGGGAGAAAGGAAGAAGCGGCGATTCGGCCAACTTTTTTATTAAGATAGTATTAATCTTCGAATCGCCGCTTCTTCCTCCCACTACCTGAATGCAAATGTCATCCCGAATCCCGCACCAGCGGGATGAGGGATCTCCCGGATGTTTTCTCATTGCTCATTCATTCATGCCAGACTCAGCTTCGGCGGGATGAGGGATCTCCCTGGTGATTTAATAAATGCTCATTCATTTATTTCAGATCCCGTACAAGAGGATGAAGTATATTTCCTGGGTTAAACATCAGATTTTTACAATTACAATTTCAGTTTCACATTGTAGAGAATTCTGATTAAATTTGAATAGAATAAGTGTCTCCTAAGTTTCGTGCTAATTATGAAAATACATCTTTACTATGTTTACATTCTAACCAATGCAAATCATACGGTTCTTTATACTGGTGTAACAAACAATCTTATAAGAAGATGCTTTGAACACACGAATAAGATTTATAAAGGTTTTACAAAGAAATATAATGTCGACAATCTTGTATATTATGAAGTATTTGATGTTATAGATTTTGCAATATCGAGAGAGAAACAGATTAAAAAATTTTCACGTGAGAAAAAGAAGAAATTAATAAGTGAGTTCAATAATGATTGGTTAAACCTTTTCACAAATGGGAAAATTAAAAAACCACATCAAGTGTAACAAAACCTTTTGCAGGAACCTGTATTTCACCTGGAACAGCTATTCCATTAATCTTAACTGACACAGGTTTGCGGTTTTTCCATGTCACTTTTACCTGCTCAGGCTTCTCTGAAACTGAACGCAGGCGGATCTTTGACGGTTCACTTCCATTACCTGATTTAATTATGGAAACATAAATACTGCTGCTCCCTTCAACTGTAAAAGGCTGTTCAGTGACTGCACCTTTCTTCAAAGATGTGGCGATAAGAGGCTGGGCCTGTTCAAGACCAAACCTGTTTGCTTTTGCAGCATCATATTTTGTTTTGTGCGGAAGAATACGGTATCTGAAAGAGACAACTCCTTCCTGGCTCAAAGGAAAGTTGGTGTGCCAGTGATTGTTAAGGGCCCATGAATAGATCGTCGGTGATGACTCCAGTTTACGGATCCACCCTGGGGAATTGGTTGCAGCCCCGAGAACATTTGCCGTCATTGTACCATTCTCGAACATTGGAGCATCGAGTGAACAGAAGGTAATGCCTCTCTCTTCGTTTGAGATATCGACCCAACGCTGAAAGGCAATCCAGTTGCGGTTTGCAGCAGCAAGCTGATCTTTCTCCAGTTCAACGATTCCCCACGGTATGTCGAACCTGGTATATGGTGAGGGAATATTGAAGCCGAACCCGAAGTGTATTCCCTCCTTTTCGGTAACCGAAAGTTTATCAACAACATTTATAATTTCTAGATGCGCCTGACCTGAAATAAGTGTAATCTCACGTACCAGGCTCCGGCAACCTTCAGCCTCTGAAGTAACCTGCAACGTTGCCAGCAACGGGCCATTTTCTTTGACTTTTATTGTTACATTTTGCGCTGCCGTTGCTTTCTCAGGACTATCCTCACCATGCAAATACCTGTAACTGTTTATCAATGTAGCTGATGTTTTGTCTGCAAATTCATAACTGTCACTTATAAAGCTATCAATATCACCGGTCTGCTGATTAATAACCACTTTAACTATTCTATTATCCAGAACATTGCCAAAAGCGATACCATCCACATTTTTAACTTTCCGCTCTTTAAGAATGTATTTTTTAGAACTCAGCGGAGGAACCTGGCTGGCCATGAAGACAAGCTCCCCGGTTGAAAGTTTCTGAGCCGGAACATATTTCCCCTGCAAATCCACAACCGAATTGTATTTACCTGATTTACCCGGAGTAAGATAAACAAGTCCGCTACGGCTCCATGAAAGTGTATTGAATACACCTATCTCATTGCTTCCGTCATCTGTAACATTATTCATTGAACCGTCAAGAAGAGATTTGCTCATATCTTCTCCCTGCTGGAAGAAACCAAATTTAACTTTAAGAATATCATTAGTGATCGGTTGCCTTTTAGGATCCATAAAACACCAGGTATGCTCAGTGCCCATTATGATATTTCTCCATGCCTCGCTGATCTCAGCTCTGGGAGCAGGTATATCCGGATTCAATATCGACCAGAGTGTTTCCACCTGAATCAGCCTTTCTTTCGATGCTCTGTTCATGGCTGTCTGTTTAGCTGCAGTTCCAAGTCCGTCAGTCCAGTATTCAGTGAAATCGCCCGACAATACCGGCAGCTGGTCACCATATTTATGCTCAAAAGCCTTCATCATCTGCGTTGCACTGGCAATTACCATGTGAGGGAATGCATAGTCCTCGTTCCAGCTTTTCACAGCATCGGGAAGGTCAGCATCAATGGGAGTATTATCGGCCATTGCCCAGGTCATGAGAAAGATATCATATGGATAATAATCAGAGTTCTCCAGCAATGGCAGCTTATCATCGAGGTATTTATCTATAAAATTGGCACGTGGATTATCAGTCTTCACAATTTTCAAAAGCTTTGATGTATCTGTCTGTCCTGCCATTGAAGGCCAGAAAAGAAAGCCTTTATAGATTGCACCTGGGTTATAGCTACCAGGCTGAAAAAATAAAATCTTTGATTTACCGTCCGGGCTCTTCCACCAGAATGGTTTAAAGCTGAGATCGGTTGAAAGACCTACCCTGTCGGAACCGTTATTCATTGCAAGACAATACTTTATTCCAAGTTCTGCGGCAACAGGAACAATACCCCAGGACATCCCGGGAATATCAACCTGGACAAGTGTTTCAATCCTCTTCCCTGTAAGCTTTTCCATCTCAGCGCATTGACGGAAAAATTCAAAGAGCTCTTCATCAGCCGCTGCAGTTGTATTAGTATGGACATAACCTGCATCGAGGTGAATCCATCCCTTCTGAACTGCTTCAATTATCCTCTGTTTTTGTTCCGGAGTTGCAGTCCTTAGGTACCTTTCAACCGGCCATAGTACTTCGGGATTCCAGAGATATCTTGATCCTTCAGGATAGTTCTGAGTTTTACTGGCAAGATCAATTCCGTTGACAAGGTTTCTCTTATGTATCAGTTCTACATTTTCATGTGTGTTTGTATAACCTATATCAACATGGGAATGAGGATAGATATATACAGTCCATTGCCGTTTGGGAGGAACGACAACTCTACTCTCAATTTGTTTTTTGCCGCTTCTGAGTATGATATTTACCTCTGTCTCAGTGTTTACAGCTAATCCTTCAGGCAGCAACACAGCAAGGCTATCCAATGGTTCTTTGGTATTCAGCTGAATTGTTTCAATCTTACCCTGGCATTGGATATCAACAGTCCCTTTTCCGGCAAATTTGTTACCGGAGAATTTCAGTAGAATTTCTCTTCCCGGTTTTCCATCTGGTCTGTGGCGGTAGAAAGAGCGAACAATGCATTCAATCGATTCCGGGAATGAATCTTTTAATGTTGATTTGTCTGACTTTTTCTGCGCTATTAAAACAGGCAGATCTAATATAAAGAGCAGGCAAAAGAGGAATACTATTTTTGCTTTGATAATGTTGAATTTGGCAGTATCCATTTAAATATAATTGAGAAACGATTTTTAATATTTATAAAAGCTGCAAAATGTTAACGAATAAATCTTGACTTATGTTTTAGAAGTCCCGCTGATATTTGCCATTGCATTCAATTAATTTCATTCAGCTCTGAAAACTCATGCAAAATACAGTTTCTTTATTTGGTACTGACCTGACTTTAAGATTTCCTCCATGAACTCTCATTATTTGTTTTGAGATACTTAACCCAATGCCGGATCCTTTTTCCCTCGTAGTAAAAAACGGCACGAATATTTCATCCATATTCTCAGCAGGAACACCAGGTCCGTTATCAATAACACAGATTTCAGTATGTTTATTATCAACAACGCTTGCGTCGATAATTATTATGCCACCAGGATTTCTTTCATTTGCTTCAAGAGCATTTTTCAAAAGATTAATCAGTACCTGCGATATCAGATTCTGGTCTGCAAACAAAACGATATCAGGGTCTTTTTGTGAAACTGAGAATTCTACCATGTTGCTGTTTTCAAGGGAATTGTACAGGACCTTTATCCGGCTAAGCAGATCAGCCACTTTGAATATTTTCCTGTCAGGTTCCGGAACACGGGTAAGTTTCCTGTAGGATTCAACAAAAGACATCAGCCCTTTGCCCTGGTCTTTAATCACATTAAGCCCATGGAGAGTTGTAGCAATTGTTTTTTCTGTAATTTGCTGTGGTCCTACAGGTTGTCCGTCATTATCAAAGATTTTGATAAGACTCTCAGACAAAGATGTGACCGGCGTAATGGAATTCATTATTTCGTGCATCAGCACACGTATCAGTTTCATCCACGATTCGAGCTCCTTTTCATCCAGTTCGCTCTTGATATCCTGTATTGAAAGAATATATAATTCATTCTCATTAGTCCCGAATGAAGTAGCCTTTAATGAGAGTTGTACGTTACCCCGTTCTGAAACTATTGCTACAAGTCTTTTTTCTGAAGGTTTTATATTTTTTACTGCCTGATATAATTTTGGATCTATTCTTTCAATTTGCTGCAAATGAGTAAGGACATCAGTTGAAAGCAACTTTTTAGCTGATGTATTTACATTTAGCACATGACCCTTATTATTATATGTTATTATACCTGTTGCCAGGTGTTCTATCAATATTTTGAAGTACTGTTCCTGGCTTATGTTTTCCAGCTTAAGTTGCTGGATCTGCTTGTTCACCTCGTTCATGCTCTTATAAATGCCTTTTAAACTTTCATTCTGTTCGTCACCTGCAAAAGAAAGACTCGAATCATCATTTCTGACGGAATCAAAGAAATAACGAATCTTTCTATTAGTTGTATTCAGATAAGCTATCAGGTTTACCGTAAGAATAATAATTACGATGGAGCAAAGCAGGATAAGTCTGATTGAAAGGTTTCCGAAGATATAATATCCTAAAAGAATTGAGAAGGATACAATTGAAAAAACCCTTAGAGCAATATTCAGATTAGAATTCTTTTTTATTTTCATCGGGTTGATTTTTTTATTCTGTTGTAAAGAGTCTGCCGGGTTATTCCAAGCTGGTCAGCTGCGGCAGTGAAGTTACCATTGTTCTGCTCCAGAGCCTGTTGAATCATCTGTTTTTCCATCTCTTCAAGAGTTGCAAAGGAGTTGTTTGTCACGATGTGGTTTGATTGCCTCAAGTGCAAATCCTCAGGCTTTATGATGGAAGTTTCACTTAATATTACTGATTTCTCAATTGTGTGCTGCAGTTCACGAATATTTCCCGGCCATGAGTATCTAAGAAGCTTATCCAGGGCTTGCTGGTTAATCTTAAGTTCCGGCTTATTGTATCTGTATGTATATTTCTTAAGGAAAAATTCAGCAAGGATAATTATGTCATTGCCACGTTCTCTCAAAGGAGGCATTTCGATCTGAATTGTGTTGATACGGTAAAGAAGATCTTCCCGGAATAAGCCTTCATTTACCATGTCTTCCAGGTTCCTGTTTGTTGCACAGATCAGTCTTATGTCAGTATTAATTGGCTGGTTTGAACCAATCCGGGTAATCTGACGGTTCTGAATTGCTGAAAGCAGTTTTGCTTGCAGGAGGAAGGAGAGATTTCCTATCTCATCAAGAAACAGTGTGCCCTTATCTGCTATTTCAAATTTTCCCTGGCGATTTTCACGGGCATCAGTGAAGGAGCCCTTTACATGCCCGAACAATTCACTTTCAAAAAGAGTCTCTGTTATTGCTCCCATATCCACAGTTACAAGTACTTCTTTAGCTCTTCCTGATAACCTGTGAATTTCCTGGGCTATAAGCTCTTTGCCGGTACCATTCTCGCCGGTGATAAGAACGTTGGCATCGGTCTTTGCAACTTTCCTGGTCAGGTTCAGAACTTTCAGAAGCTGAGGAGATGAACCAATAATGAATTTCTGGTCCTGATTTATCACTTTTTTCAGACCGGTCTCTCTCTCTTTAAGAACCTGAACCTCCTTTCTGGTAAAATTAAGTTGAATAGCAAGTTTAATGGTTGAAAGCAGCTTCTCATTGTCCCATGGTTTTAGAATAAAATCAGAGGCTCCTTTCTTCAATGCTTTAACTGCAAGATCAATATCCCCGTAGGCAGTTATCATGACCACACTTATATCGGGGTAAGCCGCCTTTATCCTGTCAAGCCAGTATAAGCCTTCATTACCGGTATTTACACCTGCACCGAAATTCATATCAAGTATCACCAGGTTATAATCTTTCTTAGTTAGTTCATTAAGAATATTGTTTGGATTAGAAAGTAGAGTGACATGATTGAATTCCGGCATCAGTAAAATCTCCAGAGTACTCAGGATGCTTTTGCTGTCGTCAATTACAAGAATATTGCCTTTACTGGTTTGCATATGGAATAATTAAGTATGATAAAAGTACAGGAAGTCTGAGTCAATTCCAATAGACCGTAAAATATTTTTACGCTATTTCGTAAAATACATTTACACCTATTATAAACGAAATATTTTATTCTACTGAATATTAGCTAAATACAAATATGGCATAATTATAGTAATTTATAATTAAAACCTTAGAATTATGATAGCAACAGATTTCAAAATAGCTCTAAGAAATATTCTGCATAATAAAGTGCAGTCAGCAATCAGTATCCTGGGTTTAGGGATAGGACTCGGATCAATAATTCTGTTGATGACGTTAATAATTCATGAGACTTCCTTTGATAAGTTTATTCCCGGATATTCCAATGTTGCCAGGATATTATTCGGACAGACATATACTACTCCATTCCCGCTGGCGGAGGAGATGAAAAAAGATTTTCCTGAAGTGAAAGACTATTTCAGATTCTACCAGGCTTTTAATGTTGGGGTAGGAAAAGTCAAAAACGAAATGGCCTGGGAACGCAGGTTTTCGTTTTCCGATACCTCTGTTTATAGAATCATGGGGGTTAAGCTTATTGCTGGTTTGCCTGCAAATTCAGTGAATGAAGTTACAATTTCTGAGAAAACAGCTTTAAGAGTATTTGGTAAAACTTCTCCTATTGGAGATGTTTTGTTTGTAAAGCTTAATCCTACAGATCTTTTAAGTCTTACTGTTACAGGTATTTATAAGGAGTTCCCGTCAAATTCAACACTTTTTCCTGAATTTATTGCAAACATCAAACTTTCTGAAAAAATGTTTGTCAATTTCAAGGCTCAGTTAGGACAGTTTGGAGATGGAATTACCAATACAGCTCTGAATTGGAATTTACCTGTTCTTTATTCATATGTTGTACTTGACAAGAATACTGACAAGCAGGTGCTGGCATCAAAAATGGGAAAATACAATGACCTCTTAAGCGACCAAAATCTTAAGGAGTGGAAGTATAGCCTGCAACCGGTAAACGAAATTTACTTAAATTCAGCAGGACTAACAGGTGGGGGTAATCCAGCTGTAAAGATTGGAAATTCAAATGAGCTCAAGTACTACTGGTCTATCTCCTTCCTTATCCTCTTAATTTCAGTTATAAATTATATTTTTCTTACCAGGGCATCAACCTCCGACAGGTTTCGTGAGTTAGGAACCAGGAAAGTACTTGGAGCATTGCCAAAAAATCTTCGCAGACAAATAATGCTCGAATCTAATCTAATAACAATCCTTAGTCTGATTCCTGCATCTTTTGTTATCGATTCGGGTATGTCATTAATCAATTCAACCCTGAATAAGACTTTAAGCAATGAAGTTTTTTCCAATCCTCTGGTGTGGATAATGCTCTTTTCGATAGTAATTTTTACAGGAACAATATCCGGGCTCCTTATTGGCTACAAAATTTCAAAGACCCCTTCTCTTTTGTTACTATCTGGAAAAACTACAGAAAAAGCACTGTCTAAAAGGTGGAACTATTCCTTCCTTGTTTTTCATTTCAGTATATATATAATACTGGTTGTAAGTGTTTTAAGCGTTACAAAACAAATCAGATATTCACTTACAAATACCAAAGGGATAAACCCAAAGAATATACTTGTAAGTTATCTTAACTCTCCCAAATTACAGGCCGGATTTTCAACGATATGTAATGAGATGGAGAGAGTTCCCGGGGTACTTAAAGTTTCGGGCGGATCATTCATACCTCCTCTGAATTATACTCTGCCGGTAACACTTCAGAATAATGAAGGAGAGAAAATAAGATTTGACGGATTGATCATGGGCGAAGGTATGACAGAGATGCTTAATATAGAGGTAATTGAAGGTTCATCATTCGGTCCTTACCAAACCGCCAGGATAGAGGTGCTCTTTAATGAATCGAGCGCTAAAGAATATAATATTAAAGTCGGGGATAATTACCTTAACTCATTCTATGTAAAAGGTATTGTGAAAGATTTCCATTCTCATTCACTTCATAACTTAATTCAACCCATGGTAATCCTTCAGCAAAATCCTGAAAAAATGGGACTAGTGGCAATAAAAACAGATGGGACAAATGATAAAATAGTAAAGGACAAACTCCGGGAAATATTCTCACAGATTGATCCTGACGAAATATTAGATGTAGACTCTATTACCGACAATATGAAGGAATTCTACTCAGCAGAGAGGAATCAGGCCAAAATAACAGGAGCTTTCTCTATTCTGGCAACTGTCCTTGCAATTATGGGTCTTTTCGGGATAGCCTTGATAAGTATTTTAAGAAAAACCAAAGAAATTGGACTCAGAAAAGTAAACGGAGCTTCGATTACTGAGATAATGTTCTTGCTTAATAAAAATTTTGTAAAGTGGGTATTAGTATCATTGTTTATTGGAATTCCAGCTTCATATTATCTTATGTTACAGTGGCAAAACCGTTTCGCTTATAAAACAGAATTAAGCTGGTGGATTTTTGCTGTTGCAGGTTTTTCTGCAATTCTGATTGCAGTGATTACAATAAGCCTGCAAAGTTGGAAAACAGCAACCAGGAATCCGGTGGAGGCGCTCCGGTACGAATAAATTCATCAAATATCAGTCTTATCAATTTTGATTCTTAATCATTTGGAAAAAACATACTACCATGATAAAAAATTACCTTCTCACAGCATTCAGAAGTCTGATTAAGCACAGAAGCTTTTCTATTATAAATATTTTCGGGCTGTCAGTGAGCATGGCAGTTTGTATGCTGATTATATTGATACTTCAGGATCAGTTTTCGTATGATAATTTCCATAAGAAACGTGACCGTATTTACAGGATTCAATCCAGGAGCAATCTGAGTAAGATTGCATTTAATAAATATGCATCAACAACCTGGCCTATTGCAAAGGAACTGAAAGACAATTATCCTATCGTCGAGGAAAGCGTTGCAGTTCATACCCGTTTTAACGGGGAAGGTAAAAGTGAGGAAAAAAGATTTATGGTTCAAGGTTATTTTGTTACTCCTTCATTTTTTGATCTATTTGACTTTAAACTTAAAAACAGCTCTGCACCAAATCCTCTCACTGAGCCCTCATCAATAGTCTTGACCGAAGATGTTGCTAAAAAGTTCTTTAGCGAAAGTGATCCCATAGGAAAAACTTTAGTTTTCGAGAATTTCGGGAACCTGAAAGTTACCGCTATTCTCCCTGAAACTAAGTTAAAATCTCATTTACAGTTTGAGGCCCTGGTTTCATCTTCAACCATTTCATCTCTTGAGAAAGAAAAGAAGATGTCTGCAATTACAGATAACTGGAATGATTATTACCAGAATTATGTTTACGTATTACTCGATAAAAATGCCAGGCAAAGTGATCTCGACACTGCGTTGGCAAAGATCAGCAAGCTGAAGTACTATGATAATGAAAAAGTTAAGCTCTCTTTTTACAGCACTCCCCTAAACGATATAGTCCCTGGCCCTCTGCTCGCAAATGAGATCGGCCAGTTTCTTCCGAAACCTTTTGTGATTTTCTTTGTTGGATTAGCCATCGTTATAATGCTTTCGGCTGCTTTCAATTATACCAGTCTGTCAATAGCACGTTCTCTTACCAGGGCAAAAGAATACGGTATCCGAAAGTCATTCGGAGCATCAACAAGCCAGCTGATATTCCAGATTGTTACTGAAGCAGTTGTTCTTTCACTGATCTCACTTTTCTTTGCTGATATGATCCTTCAGTTGCTTTTACCTGCTTTTTCAGGCATGAAGCTTATGACTATTTTAAAAATTGATCCTATTCAGAATATAACCAGTTATGGTGCATATTTCGTATTTGCATTAATAACCGGATTGCTTGCCGGAATAATTCCTGCATTCTATGTTGCGTCAATTAATCCTGTAAAGGTTTTTAAAGCATCTTCAGACATCAGGTTCCTGAAAAGATTTACTTTCAGAAAAATACTGCTTGTAACACAGTATACGTTCTCAATAATTTTCATTATTTCAATAATCCTTATTTACAGACAAATGAACTACATGCTGACCACAGATCTTGGATTTGACAAAGAGGTGGTTTATAACATCACCCTTAATGGTCAGAAGTTCTCAAAAGTAAAAGATCTATACAGTCAGTTTCCTGAGGTAACCTCAGTTTCAGCCGGGTCTCATATTCCGGGAATTGGAAACATGTGGCCAACTAATATTAAAGCTAAACCTGAAGATGAATCATACAATGCTGCCTATTTTTCGGTTGATCCATATTATCTGAGTACAATGGGAATAAAGCTCATTGCCGGAGAAGATTTTCCAAAGGATCCTGATATAAATACAAATCTGGTAATCATAAACCGAAAAGCAGTTGAATATTTTAAATATAAATCTCTTCAGGAAGCAGTAGGACAGGACATATTTATTTATGACACCCTGCCAGTCAAGATCATCGGAGTTGTTGAAGATTACAAATCTATGGCATTCAGTCAGATTAAACCGTTAATCTTAAGAATGAATCCTGCACAGCACAATATTGCAGTTCTAAGGATAAATACCAGTGACAAAGAAGCTACAATATCCAGGTTTAAAAGTGCCTGGAAATCCATTGATCCTTATCATGATCTGCAGGGTTCATTTCTTGAGTATAGTATAAAGGATTTCTATAATATATTCAGTGATGTTTTATATACGGTTGGATTTACCACAATTCTGGCCATAATAGTAGCATGTCTTGGTCTGTTTGGGATGGCCAGCTATAGCATACAGACACGGTTGAGAGAGGTAGGAGTCAGAAAAGTATTTGGATCACAGTCGGGTAGTGTTGCACTTCATATTGCCCGTACTTTCGTTATCATGCTGACAATTGCAGCATTAATTGCTGCTCCTATAGCATATTTACTAAACACAACCTGGCTAAAATTTCTTGCATTCCATGTCACATTCGGTGCAGGGACTATCCTCTCAGGGATTGCAATTGTCTTTATGCTCGGAATTTTGACTATCCTGTCTCAGACAATGAAAGCTGCAAACTCAAATCCGGTTGATGTACTTAAACATGAGTAAGACTGATGGGTTGCAAGTCAATATTATCTGAACAAATTAAAGTAAAATGGAGATATCGGTAAAAGAGCTTTCAAAAAAATATAAGGGTAACAAGTTCGGATTGAAAAATTTTAACCTGGAACTTAATAACGGGATATTAGGGCTCATCGGGCCCAATGGAGCCGGCAAATCGACTCTGATGCGCATTCTGGCAACTATCTCTCAACCTTCTGAAGGGCACGTAAGTCTCAATGGTATAGATATTGTGAAGTTCCCTGATACTGTAAGAAAGGTGCTCGGTTACCTGCCGCAGGATTTTGGTGTCTATCCGAATCTCACAGCAATTGAGTTTCTCCAATACATCGCTGCTATAAAAGGTTTTACAGGAAGGTCTGTCAGAATCAGAATTGAAGGGCTGCTTGAGGAGCTTAATCTTATCTCAGTCAGGAACAGTCCAATAGGGACCTACTCCGGTGGTATGAAACAACGGATAGGTATCGCCCAGGTACTTATCGGTGATCCAAGGCTTCTTATCCTTGACGAACCAACAGTCGGACTAGATCCTGAGGAGCGCGTACGCTTCCGCAACATGCTTACTGACCTGTCAGGTGAGAGGATCGTAATACTCTCTTCCCATATTGTATCCGATATTGAAACCATCGCGAATGATATTGCTATTGTATATCAGGGAAGGGTGTTGGAACACCAATCCCCGGATGCATTATTAAAAACTGTGGAGAAACAGGTTTATGAGACGACACTCACTATTGATGAATTCGACAGTTTCAGGACAAAATATACTGTAAGTAATTCTATGAGAAAGAATGGAGGATGGCTGGTTCGATTTGTGTTAAACTCCGGGGATTCATTGCCTGATATTCAGGTTCAGCCTTCGAAAGGGACTATTGAAGATGCGTACCTGCGTATAATAGCATCGGCAAAAAATGGAGGAAGTCATGAAGACTAACTATACCATTAGCAGTATTTATCATATTGCAAAAGCCGATTTCCTTGAAAGGGTACGAAGCTACTATTTCCTGATCGCACTTGGGCTGTGCATCTTTATGATCTATTCCTTTGTACCTCCCATTGGTGCGGGTTACAGAATAATTTTCCTCGGGAATTACAGAGGATTTTACAATTCAGCATGGATTGGCGGAATGGTGGCTATGTGTATTCCATTTTTCGCACTTGTCAACTTTTATGTGGTAAATTATTCAGTTAAAAGAGATATCGAAACAGGAGTAGGACAGATAATAGCCACAACACGTATTTCAGGTCTTCAATACCTAACCGGAAAGTTTATAAGCAATTTCACTGTACTCCTGTTGATTACATTCCTGATTGCAATTATGACCATTATAATGTTTTATATTCGGGGTGAGACCAGCCATCTTGAACCTGGGAAACTGCTTCTGCCACTTTTTATCTTCCTGGTTCCGGGAATGTTTATTATTTCAGCCCTGGCTTTGTTTTTTGATTCAATTACCAACATGAACAAAGGATTGGCGAATATCATCTATTTTTTCCTTTGGATTATAATGATTTCCAGCATTATGTTTTCGCATCCAATAGATATATTTGGCATCAATGCCGGTATGAATGAATTGAAACAATCAATCTCAGAGCTTTGTTCGGACTGGAGCGGAGGTTATGGTGTGGGTATTGGCGTGGGTAATCCGCATGCTGTTTATAAGGTTTTTACTTGGGAAGGCATGAACTTTACAGTACCATTGATATTGAGCAGAGTATTATGGATGGGGGCTGCTTTTGGATTGGTACTGCTTGCTTCATTAAGGTTCAACAGGTTTGATACTTCCAGGATTAAAATAAGTGAGTCTGTAAATTCATGGATTTCAAAAATGAATCCTGTCATTCCCAATGACTATAGCACCTCTTCAAAAATCAGATATAGTGACCTTCCTGTCGCAAAAGCAGAATTCAATTATTTTAGCCTTGTCGCAGCTGAACTAAGACTGATACTCAAAGGAAATGCTACTTTATGGATGCTTATCACTTCTGTACTATTCATAGTTTCAATATTTACCTCATTGGATTTTGCGCATAAAATTGCTCTCCCCCTGCTCTGGTTCTTCCAGGTTCTGATCCTCTCCAAACTTGGATCCAGAGAAGTTAATAATCGGTGTCAAGAGTATATCTTTTCGGTTGCATTACCACTTCGTCGTCAACTTTCAGCAACCATGGTTGCAGCTGTACTTTTAATGATCACATTGGCTGTTCCTGTGACAGTGAGGGTGTTTCTTACTGGTAACCTTTATGGTGTTTATGCTATCGCTACGGGCGCCTTGTTCATTCCAGCCTTTGCCATTGCTTCAGGAATATTAACCGGGGGCAGTAAATTGTTTGAAGTGATTTTTACAATTATAGTTTATGGCATCCTGAACAGTGTCCCCTTATTTGATTTCATCGGTGCTATCAAAGGATCCAGAGAACTAGGGATTGCCCATTACCTTATGGTGATCACATTTGTCTTTGTTATAATTGCATTTTTAGCAAGAAAAAGGCAGACCAGGAATGTGCTGTAACCCGATGAGCTTGATCATCCCTGGTTATATTAAATTGACTCCTAAAACCATAAATTATCTGTAAAATATTTTTACGTTTCCTCGTAAAATACATTTACACTCATTTTAGTAAACGGACACTATAGGCCTCTATATTAACTACATACAATTATGGCATATTTATAGTAATTAATAATAAAAACTCAGAATTATGATTGCTACAGACTTTAAAATTGCATTAAGAAACCTTAATCGCAACAAAGTTCAATCATCCATCAGCATTCTGGGTCTGGAAATCGGACTCGGATCCATAATTCTGATTGCAGTAATAACTATCAGCTCACAAAGCTGGAGGACAGCAACCAGGAATCCAGTTGCAGTGTTACGATATGAATAAGATGTAATTCAAATAATTATAACCTTTTATTATTAACAATAATTAATTAAGATAAAAATGAAAAAGTTAAGATTTATTATAACTGCAGTATCATTGTTTTGCATCTTTGGAACTGCAAAACCTGATTCTCTTTATAATTCAAAGGAATCAAAAGACTCGTTGGAAATTAAAATAGATACCATGATTGCCCGAATGGGCCTGTCATCTGAAACTCCCGGAGGGGTCGTTGGCATCATTAAAGATGGTAAACTTATCTTTAAAAAGTCATATGGATTAGCCAATTTCGAAAAAAAGGAGCCAAATACAACTTCAACCCTGTTTAATCTGGCTTCAGTATCAAAACAATTTACAGCAGCTGCAATTCTGGTGCTGGCAAATGAAAAGAAACTTTCACTTAAAGACGACATCCGGAAATATCTTCCCGATTTTCCTGATTACGGATACCCTATTACAATTGAAAACCTTATACATCATACATGCGGAATAAAATCCTTTGATGTACTTGAACTGATGGCAGGTAACTTGTATTCAAATGAAACTATGGAAGAAGTTTACAGTCTGATTATAAACCAAAAAAGTTTAAATTTTAAACCAGGCGAAGAATTTTTATACTCAAATTCGGGATATGTTTTACTTGCAATGATTATTGAAAAAACCAGTGGAATGAAATCCAGCAAATTCATTGAAGAAAAAATCTTCCGACCAACAGGTATGGTACATACATTGATTTACGACAATCCGGATAAACGTATGATTAACTGTGCATCAGGTCATATGTGGGGAGGTGAAGAAAAATTCAAAAGATCTGACAGTTTGAACAGTACAGTTGTTGGCGAATCTAATGTATATACATGTTTAGAAGATTTTCTGCATTGGGACAATAATTTTTATAAAAACAGACTGGATAAATGGGATTTCGGTAAAGAGATGACATCGCTGACAACATTAAACAATGGTGATACAATTAATTATGCTTTTGGCCTTCATATATCTGAACGCAATGGTTTAAAAACAATCAGCCATCAGGGAGGAACCGGTGATTTTACGGCACAATATATTCAGATTCCTTCAGAAAAATTTGCAGTTGTATGCCTGTTTAATATTCCGGTCAATGTAACAGGCCTTGCATACAAAATAACCGACTTGTTTGTTAAAGGAAAACCACAAAAAGGTAATGCTGCAATACAACAGGAAAAGGTAAAGGTTGATTCTTGTGTCCTTCATAAATATACTGGAAAATACTTCGATGAAATTAATTGGAGGGGGGTCGATATATCAAAAGAAGGTGATCATCTGGTTTTTGATGCCCCTTACCAGGGCAGGTTTGAAATATACCCTTCATCAGACACTTCATTTTTTGTGACTTTTGCTAACCTCAAGTTCATTTTTAGTAAAGATGATGAAGGAGAAATTACAAAAGCAGCGATTATTCAGGGTAATCAAAAATTTTACCTTACTTACCTGGGTAAAAATGTAATTCCCTTAAAAGCAGAACAATTAAGTCAATATGCTGGAGATTTTTACTGCGAAGAGATTGACGTAACCTATCCTGTATTATTTAAAGACAATAAATTATACGTCAAATTTCCTGAATCTACTGCTCAATTTTGTAAAGTTAAAGTTGAATCAGAACTAATCTCTGATCATGCCGATTATTTTGCCTCGCCTGTAAGTGGTTTTCAATTTACAAGAAACACTAAAAATGAAATTTCGGGATTCATCATTAAAGATGTAGGTCGGGTAAGGAATTTGGCCTTCGTCTTATTAGAAAATCCTTTGACAGCCCGGAATTTATCTGACAATTCAAATATCAATAAATGATGAAAAATTGAATGAAAAGGAGAAAGCAGTTTTTTATTATCAGAAATTTCTGGATAATATAAAAGATGCAACAATGAACTTTACTCCTGAATATGAAGAGACAATAAAACAACGTTTGGAATATATAAAAGGAATCCTTCTGGAAAAGAAAGCGGAACAAGACAAACGAAATTAATTAAATGAATATCTAATGATTACAGAAGTAATGAAACCATAGGTGCCATGATGAAGAATTACATCCTCACAGCGTTCAGAAGTTTATTGAGAAACAGTAGCTTTTCCATTATCAATATCTTTGGACTTTCAACAAGCATGGCCGTTTGCATGCTAATTATTCTGATACTTCAGGATCAGCTTTCGTATGATAACTTCCATAAGAACAAGGATCGCATTTACAGAATTCAGTCAATAAATAATCTGGGTAAAATATCTTTAAGCAAATTCGCATCGGCAACATGGCCACTGGCAAAAGAATTGAAAGAGAATTATCCTTTCGTCGAAGAAACTGTTGCACTGAATAGCCGTTATAATGCAGAAGGTATCAGTGATGAAAAAAGGTTTGATGTTGCAGTATTTTTTGCAACTCCCTCGTTTTTTACTCTTTTTGATTTTAAACTAAAAAACAATCTGGCATCAAACCCTCTTAGTGAGCCATCCACGATAGTTATTACAGAGGAGGTGGCTGACAAATTTTTTGGTGATAATGAACCGATAGGTAAAACTATAAATTTCGAGAAATATGGAACCTTAAAAGTAACAGGTGTAATTTCAGAAACGAAACGGAAATCTCATATTCAGTTTGATGCTCTGATATCTTCTTCAACAATTCCTGTTCTTGAAAAAGAAAATAAAATAGATAATATTACAGATAACTGGGAAGAATTTAGTTCAACTATGTCTATCTGCTTCTTAACAAGAATGCCCGGCAAAGTGATCTTGACACTGCACTGGCAAAGATCGGTAAGTTGAAATATTATGAGAATGAAGAGGTAAACCTTTCATTTTACAGTACACCTCTTTCCAGTATAGTGCCAGGCCCGCTACTTGCAAATGAATTAGGTATGTTCCTTCCGAAGCCTTTTGTAATATTCTTTGCCGGATTGGCTATTGTAATTATGCTTTCTGCTGCTTTCAATTATACAAGTCTTTCGATTGCGAGATCACTGACAAGGGCAAAAGAATATGGAATACGAAAATCGTTTGGTGCATCAAAAGGGCAGCTTATTTTCCAGATTGTTACAGAAGCAGTAGTCCTTTCCCTTGTCTCACTATTCTTTGTCGATATGTTGCTTCAATTAATTGTTCCTGCATTTTCCGGCATGAAATTAATGTCCCTTCTTAAAATTGATCCTCATCAGAATACAATTACTTATCTCTCGTATTTCATTTTTGCCCTTATCACAGGATTACTTGCCGGAATAATTCCTGCATATTATGTTTCATCACTTAATCCAGTAAAAGTACTTAAAGCCTCTTCAAATATAAGGCTAATTAAAAGAGTTACTTTCAGAAAAATACTTCTTGTAACCCAGTACACATTCTCAATAATATTTATAATATCTATACTTCTGATATACAGGCAGATGAACTACATGTTAAAAAGTGATCTTGGATTTGACAGGAATGTAATATATAATATCAGTCTGAATGGTCAGGATTTCTCCAAGGTAAAAGATCAATTCAGCCAGTTTCCAGAGGTTACTTCCGTTTCAGCCGCTACTCATATACCCGGTATAGGTAACTACACCTCTATTTATTTAAAAACCAAACCTGAAGATGAATCATATGAAGGTGCCTATTTCTCAGTTGATCCGAATTACCTCATTACAATGGGAATAAAAATCATTGCCGGAGAAGATTTTCCAAAAGATCCGGATGTGAATTCCAATTTAGTTGTAATAAACAGGAAGGCCGTGGAATATTTTCAATTTAATTCTCCTCCTGATGCAGTAGGAAAGGACATTTTAATTTACGATACGCTGCCTGTAAGAATCATTGGAGTGGTTGATGATTACAAGTATGTTGCATTGTTCATGCCCATAAAGCCGCTTATTCTGAGAATGAATCCAGAGCAATATAATATTGCAGTTTTAAGACTTAATACAACAGACAGGGAAGCCACCTTATCAAAATTTAAAGAAGCCTGGAAAACTATTAACCCGAATCATGATATTGATGCCTCCTTTCTGGAATATGAGATAAAGGATTTCTACAGTTTGTTTGAAGATATTCAATATACTGTAGGTTTTACAACAATTCTGGCAATAGTTATAGCATGCCTTGGACTGTTTGGCATGGCCTCGTATAGTATCCAGACACGGCTGAGAGAGATAGGTGTCAGGAAAGTTTTTGGATCACAATCGGGAAGGGTTGCACTACTAATTGGCCGTACATTTATTATTCTGCTTGCAATTGCTGCTTTGATAGCTGCTCCGCTTGCATATTTATTAAACTCAGCATGGATAAAGTTCCTTGCATTCCATGTCACTTTCGGGGTAGGCAATATCCTAACCGGTGTATTGATTGTCTTTTTGATCGGGATACTGACAATTCTTTCTCAAACTCTAAAGGCAGCTGACTCAAATCCTGTTGATATTTTAAAATACGAGTAATACGGTTTGACTGCATTTACTTTATTGCAGCATATTTGTTTTTTCCTCGTCTATATACAACAATTATTCAGAGTAAATACTTTTAAGCGAATAAGCATGTTAAATAATCTCTTAAAACACAGCCTGAGATCTTTTAATAGACAACGTTCATACATTATTATTAATATCCTTGGGCTATCCACCGGGATAACATGTAGTCTTATCATTGCATTATTTGTGCTTAACGAAGCCGGTTATGACAGCTTCAATGTTAAGAAAGACAGAATATTCAGAGTTATCCTTAATGGCAAACTGGGTGGTCAGGAAATTGTGGCTGCTGCTTCGCCTGCTATTATGGGCCCGTCCATGGTGAAGGAATTCCCGGAAGTTGAAGACTTTTTAAGAATGCGAGATGCCGGACCTACAACTGTAGAATATAATAAACAGATCTTTACAGAGGACCATATTATTGAGACCGATTCCACTTTCTTTAACTTCTTCTCAATACCAGTTTTGAAAGGGGATGTATCAAATCTTCTTAATGCTCCGCGTAAGGTGGTTCTTTCGGAGTCAACCGCAAAGAAAATATTCGGAGATGAGAATCCAATAGATAAAACACTGAAAATAGGGTCTGACACCGTACTCTTTACTGTAACCGGAGTGATGGCTGATGTACCGGGGAATTCACATTTTGAGGCGAACATGCTCTCTTCTTATATGACAAACAGCAGATCAAATGATCCGGGATGGATGAATAACAATATAGCTACATACCTGTTGTTAAAGCCAAATTCCAGTTATCTGACCGTAAATGATAAATTTAAGGATCTTGTAATTAAATACATCGGACCTGAATTGCAAAGACTTATCGGAGTAAGTTTAGAAGACTTTATTGCGCAGGGAAACAAATACATGTACTATCTGCAGAGCCTTATCGATATCCATCTTGATACTTCAGTTGATCAGCCGTTTAAGGCATCAAGTGATCCTAAATACATTAAAATATTCGGCAGTATAGCGATCCTTATTATATTGATAGCTGCAATTAATTTTATGAACCTTTCAACTGCCCAGGCTTCACGAAGGGCAAAAGAGGTAGGGATCAAAAAAATAGCAGGTTCAACAAGAGGGATGCTGATAACTCAGTTCCTGTCAGAATCTTTTATCCTGACATTGATTTCAATGGGTTTTGCCTTAATTTTCATAAAAGTAAGCCTTCCCTATTTTAATAATCTGCTGGGGACAGCATTAGTACTGAATCTTTTTGCATTATGGTACACAATTCCGGTTTTGTTACTCTTCACATTAGTGGTCAGTTTTCTTGCAGGAAGTTACCCGGCCCTTTTTCTTTCCTTATTTAATCCTTATGAAGTTCTGAAAGGCAGTGTAAAGAACAGCAGGATAAATGGAAGACTCAGAAGAGTTCTCGTTGTGTTTCAATTTGCCGCGTCAATTCTATTGATTATTGGTACAATGGTTATATACCGGCAAATCAGATATATGTTGAATAAAGATGTTGGATTTAATAAAGAGCAGATATTGGTTATAAACAGGGCGGAAGCACTCGGAACAAGGATAAATGCATTCAAGGAGTCGGTTAAGAGCATTTCGGGTGTTCTTAAGATTACTAGTTCAACTGCCCTTCCCGGACGTAAAAATGAAGTCACCGGATATATGATTGAAGGCAGAAAAGACGAAACCTTTCTGATGACATCATATTATGTTGATTATGACTTTCTGGAGACTTACGGGATGACTCTTGCATCAGGAAGATCCTTTAATGAATCTTTTGCAACTGATCAGGATGCCTGTCTTCTTAACGAAAGTGCAGTCAGAAACTTTGGAATCACTGATCTGGAAAAGACCAGGATCATTCAGCCCGGATCTTCAGGTCAGGATTATTTGTCAGTTATTGGAGTAATCCATGATTTTAATTATGAATCTCTTCGCAATCCTATTCAACCTTTGATTGTCAAATTCAAAACGGATCGTAATTTATGGGGATATGTATCAGTAAAGATATCTGCACTGGAATATTCTAAAACTGTAAATGAGATTGAAAAGATCTGGAAAGAATATGTTGCAAACAGCCCTCTTCAGTATTACTTTATTGATGAAGATTTTGAGCAGATGTATATCCAGGAGAAACAAAATGCCCAGATGGCAGTTATCTTTTCAATACTTGCAATCTTTATTGCCTCTATCGGTCTATTTGGGTTGACATCGTATACTGTTGAGCAGAGGACAAAGGAGATCGGAGTCAGAAAAGCTATGGGTTCATCTGTCGGTGGAATATATATCGAGATATCAAAAGAGATCATAATACTTGTATCAATTTCAGCTCTGGTTGCATGGCCGGTTATATACTACTATGCCGGAAAATGGCTGGAGAATTTTTACTACAAAATAAATCTTGGAGTCTTCAGCCTATTTGCTGGATTTTCAATTGCTTTGGGAATCGCTATCCTTACAATAAGCTACCGGGTTCTTAAAGCGGCAAGCGTCAATCCTGCTCAATCACTTAAATATGAATAGATAAGACAATCTAATTATAAATCACCAATGATTAGATCTGTAATCTCATGATAACGCATCGGGTTGTTTATCAACCCTAAAACTCTTTTATCAACTCAAGCATTTTACGGTCAAGTTTGTGACCTTTGAAATCTTCATACTGTACGTCAGCTCTTTCGCTATCGAGTATACCGAATCCTCCCCTGAAATTCCACATGGCCCAGCCCCATCCGGCTTCTTTCCACTGACTCATAAGCTCTCGCATCCATGCAAGGACAACATCATGCGGGGTTTTGCTGAATGCCCCGAACTCACCAACATGAACTCCTACTCCCATAGCCTGAACTTTTTTCCAGGGATCAATCATCTGAAGTTTTATTCTTTCTTTTCCCCACTCCATATCTATTGGTATGCCCCACCTGTCAAGTTTATCCTTATAGGTCTGATTCATTTCATCACTCAGATATCTTAATTCAGTGGATAACTCGGGTTTCAAAGGGAAAGTGGGCACAGGCCATGTAGTAGCACCATCTACCCATCCGGCAAGGTAATGTGTGATCTGTGAAGGCTCGTAACCCCTGCCACTCTGGACAATATTCAGATCTGCCAGGTCGGGCATCGGATCCCTGCCCCACCACATGCCGTCTGCAAATATAAGACGGTTCGGATCAACATCCCTGATAGCTTTCACAACTCTTCTCATTACCTTTCCATGTACTTCCGGTGTCAATGGCCTGGTCCTTTCAAAATCAAGTGATCCCGGCTCATTGACAAGGTTGAAGCTCACATTTTTGTTTGGTATTCCCTTGTACCTCTGCGCGAAATGGCTCCAGTGATAGTCAAATGCCTGCTGTGCCTCTTCATCAAGCCAGAGATTGAAAGGTTCCTTCAGAGAACGGTCAACCGAATACCCGGGCGCCCGGTGAAATGAGATGTTTGTATGAACGCCATACTGTTTGCCAAATTCGACTGCCTGGTCAATCTCCTTGAGAGTTTTTTCATCCATCTTTTTCCAGTCAGAAGGATCTGACCAACAGCGGTACGACATCGGAAGACGTACAAAATCAAATCCAAGCTCTGCTATCAGTGCAAAGTCGGATTCCTTGAAAGGATCATTACTGTTTGCTGCAATGAATTTCTCAAGGAGGTTGAATCCTTTCCATCTGGGTATTGAACTTGCAGTTATATCTGCTGAAGGTTTTGGTTTGCATTCGGAGGCAATCATGGCCAATCCGGTAAGGGCAACGGTTGTCTGAACGAACTGACGACGGGTTACGGGTTTTTTCATTATTATAAAATATCATTAATAGTTTAACATTCAATCCCAATAAGAAATCATATTAAATTTGTTACATAAATTTATGAAAAATAACATAATGGTGCTCTGCACCTTAAATACATTCCACTAATCTATTTACTACCAATATATCGGTGCGCTGCACTCCAATAACCGAGATCAGCATGTTACCTCTAGCTGCGGAGCAGCAAAATACCTGTAGCTGCAGAGCAGCGAAATACCTGCAGGTGCAGAGCACCGCAATATTTGCAAGGGTATATCCCTTAAAATGATTCTGATAATAAAAGGATCATAAGTTAGTTCACAATTTGGGAGATCCCTCATCCAGCTAAAGTTTATGATAATGTTTGAAAGTTCATTAAGCTTGTTTACCACAAGGGAGATCCCTCATTCCGCTAAAGCGGAATTCGGGATGACAGAATCGTTTTTTGGGGCAAAAAAAAGGAAGAAGCGACGATTTGGATCTGCAAGAGATTTTTTTGAGATATTAGTTCCAAATCGCCGTTTCTTCCTCCTCCAATACATATTTTCATGTCATTCCGAACGAATCCGCTGAAAGGCGGAGAAGTGAGGAATCTCCAGTGTGTATTACAAATTATAATTTTTCTTAGCATTGCTGTCTGAATGAGGAGAGAGGAATCTCCCGGATACTTTTCAGATTATATTTATTCCGGGTTCTCCATCATTCTATTCCAATCCTGAATGTTTCAATTGAATTCTTACCCAACTCAATCTTCACCTCTTTTCCCTTCTGGCCGGTATCTTTTAAATCTTCCTCAATTATGTTTGTCTGAATAAATGTTACAGCCGGAAACCATAGCTTCATATCAACATTTTTCTTCTTTTCTTCCATGTTTACCACCCTGAGGATAAGACTATTACTCTTGTCATCTTTCTTCAGGGCGGTTACGCGTACAAGAGGAGATGAAAAATTAATAAAGCTCATTTCAGCAGGAAAAATTCCCTTCTGAGGCTTATCCATTACAACAGGATACAGAGGGTGATTCCCCTCAACACCAAACTGATAACCATTCTGCCAGCCCGGCTGATGCGAAAAGAGGGTGAACCTGAATGAGTGGCTGCCCTTCTGACTATACCAGTTTCCCAGGTAATGGCAGCTTTTATGAGATGAAAGCAGAATACCCTGAAGTACCGGGTAATCGACTGATTCTCTTCCGGGATCTATCCAGTCAGCAACAGCGAGATTGGTCGACATGGTTACACCAAAACTATCATTGCTTGCAGAAATGAAATTCTCAATTTCGCGAGGATGTATTTCTGCAGGCATCTGCCTGTAGGTCCCTTCCCAGCTCCATCCCCGGGGCGAAATATTCAGCTCATCCCTGTTCACATTAACGATCCCCATCGGGACATCATATGTAACCTGAGCCTCATTCATTGCAAGCGGAAAAACAACTCTTATCTGCCGGTTATGGATACCGGGCCAGTCGGGGATCTCATATTCAAAATCAATCTTCCTGATCTGATGATATACTGTAATTATCTGTTTTACAGTAAAATTACTCATATAAGAAACAGATTCATAAACCGATGCCACAGCAGAATTGCTTTTAAGTGTCCACTGCTGGTTTTTCATCGACAGAGACTCAAAACCTTCAAAATTAACAGGTGTAATCCTGACAAACTCACCTGCACCGTTTCCGTTATATCCAAAATGCAGGATATCGCCACCTGCATATTTCGAGGTATTGAAAACCTCTTTCTTAATCTGCTTGTCATAAAGAGATGTTATACCTCCACTTCCTAATTCAACCCTGAAAAAGCTGTTCTCACAAAAGTTCTCCCCTGCATTCACTTCACTCTTATCTTTGCTTACACCCTTTTCAAGATAAAATGTTTTATATCCTAATGAAGGAACATCAGATGCTTTGAATGTTATTGTTCTCTTTGAACCACTGACAGAGAGAGCTGAAGGTACTGAATTCCCATCTGTGTCTATGATCCTCCAACCTGTACCTTTCATACTGGAAACATCTATACTTACAATACCATCCCTTTGCCATGAAAGGTCGTTGAACACCAGGATTGAACTAGGTTTCTTAACCTCAATTGCTCCGGAGAGAGATTTCAATGACTGGTTCAGTATCATGGTCCCTGTTTCATCGCCCATCTCAAGTGAGGCTCTGAATATACTGTCGGTAATCGAGCCATTTTTCCCACCCCATCCGTGATCGGGATATATCGAATTATACCAACCCTTCATTAGCTCTCCGGCAGGGTATTCACCCAGACTTTTATTAATTATGCCATTTAACGAGCTGAACATTTCTGCCGCCCGGAGCATAACAGCAGCAGATTTCTTAGCTTTAATAGCCTGGTAATGAGCCGGTCCGTGAATATAAAGCCACAGATCAGGTCTCTCACCTGATATTGAATCAAACTTTGCTTCAGGTACATTTATCTCATGGAGGAAATCTTCTGCTGTCGAGTGACGCAGCAACGGTATATCAAATCCTGAATTCTTCGCGATATCATTCCATTCATTGATTATGGGAGTATAATCCTTCGGACCTCCGGCGTCAGTGCTTATAACTACCCCGTAATGTGGAGGGATATTTCTCTCTGCATAATAATCGTCCCAGTTCTTTAAAACGCTATTTAGTTTCTGAAAAGCAGTCACTACATCACTCTCAAAATACTGGTAAACGAGCAGTGCCCACCCATAATTACCCAGACTATAGGTCAATACTTTAGAACCATCCGGGCTGTACCAGTTATAAAACCCCTCCTTCATACGACTGATAACCAAAAATTTAATACCTGACTTTTTAAGTATCTGTGGTATCTGAGGCGTTCTTCCCGGCACATCGATATTATAGGCAGCAAAAGCATCCATCCCGGGTAGATTTTCCTTAATCCATTTGCGTCCGAAGTAAGCCTGGCGCACCAGTTGCTCACCCGATTCAAGACCTTCATACGGCTGGTTGAAAGTGGCACCCCAGGTAAATTGCCCGTTTTTATATGCATCAATTATCCTTTGTTTTTCTTTTGGAACACTTTCGAGTACTTCCATCAGATTCAGTGTCTGCTCCATTTCAAACCTGAAAGCAGGATTTTTACCAATCTGGTCAAGAGCTGGAATAATAATATCATGAATTCTTTCCTCCCGGCATGAATCTGGTGTATTCATCCAGGCAATATCCTGGTGGGAGGAACATATTATGTGAATGGTTCCTTTTCCGAAATATCCCCAGTCAGATGAAATAAGTGGTTTGAACATCTGTCTTGAAAGAATACTATTTGCAGATTTATTGCCACAATAGAATACAATCTCATTATCTTCTCCGGTTAACGGGAGATATAACTCAAATCTTCCGGAATCCGCTTTTGAACAACTTATATCTTTCCCATTAAGGGTTACTGTAAAGCTTTTTCCCAACTCATCTCCATTAATCCAGACTTTTGCCATCTTCTGATTTGAAAATGACTTGAATTGATATGGTTTATAATAGTTTATTGAGATCTCCCTTTGTGCCCACCCTGCAAGTGTTAAAAAGACAAACAGGAACAGGGTAAGTATTTTATTATGGTTCATTAGTAATTCAATTGTGTAAAATCAGATCTCATAAATAAAAATGAAGACAATTTCTTTCATTTTGCTTATAAAGATGCCAATAAATCAAATTGTATGTTAACTCTACTTATACTCAAAAGCGACGAGTGTTCTGGGTGAAATATCCTTTATATTAATGACATTACCTGCTTTAGTGACAGTTGATTTACCATCTGCAGGCAGAATCAGCTTAGTCTGAACGGATACAAGTTTTGGCATTTCGAGAGTGATATTGACTGCCTCATCATTGAAGTTTTCTATAATAGCGATATTGTCTCCCACCAGGTAAAAGCTGACCTTGTTAGGAGCATCGAATTTCATGCCCATAGGTGCCAGCAGCTTATCTCTCAATGGTTTAAGCTCCTCCTGCGTAAGTTTCAATAACTGTTTCGGATCATCGCCAGCTTTGAATACCATCAGGTTTTTATTCTCCAGCAGTGTCTGGTCAGTCAGCCTTTTTGCAAGCTCTTCTGTAATTACAACCTGTTTACCTGAAGTGAGAACTGCTGCAAGCTTTCCTGAAAAACCAGGATCTTTCAGCGCATGAGAAGTATATATTACTGATTGGAAATTACTTGTAAGTTCATATCCCGGAACAAGCGGCAGGCCAAGCATTCCGAAGTAACTGAAAATATAATTCTCCTTAATAGGCTCGCTATTGGGAAGTTTAGGAAGATAAATACCTTTAAGTGGTTTGTCTTTTATCAGCCGTGCCAGATCGAAAAGGAGTGGAATTTCGCTTTTAAGGGCAGCCACATTCCGGATAGGAGTACCATCATGGCCATCATATTTATTGGTCTCTGTCAGAAGACTGCCATAGTGGAAAAGCATTATCTCTTTTCCATTACCAAGCACAGTCTGCCGTGCTTGTTCAACATAGAATTTGGGTGATGTTCCAAGAGCATCGATCCAGCCTCCACCAGCCTTTCCGGCACCAATGCCGTCGAGCCATCTCATTATGAAGAAAGCATTATACTGGACAGTACCACCCGGTTTCAGATCAAAATTGTAATCGCGTGTCTCAGTACCAACCCATGTGAAATCATAATCCTTGCTCTCGCGGACAACCTCATAGCCACGTTCCTGGAAGAAATCATACCAAAGAGGGTATTTTATAATAATTTTTGCATTTGGATTAACAGCTTTTGCCGGTTTAATAATATGATCGCGGCTGAATTCAACGAGAAGGTCGTTGCGGAATTTTGCCCAGGTGAGATCACCTTTTGCAGCTACACAATCTTCACATGTACATTCGGTAAATAGAAAATCATCAATCATGATGAGATCAAATACTGAAGCAGTATATTCAAATATCTTTTCCATCTCCTTAACAGTCTTATCATTCACATAGCATGGTGTAGCACCCCATCCACCTATTCCGTTTTTCCCGACATTCACGGTTGTGACACAGCCTGCCACGTCAAATCCTTCTTTTTTAAATCGGTCCCGTGCCTTTACAAGAGTCTCTTTTTCTGCATAATAACCGCCACGAAATGTTTCTATGAAGACTCTGGTCAGGCCGGTTTCCTTGCACCATTTTACTGCACTTTCAAGTCCTTCGTCGGTATTGATCTTGTCACGGCAGTCCTGTGCTGTGAAAAGGGTTGAAATCCGGAGAACATCCTTGTTCTTATTTGCAGCAGTCCATAAGGGCTGGGACCAGGTTGAACTGAAGTACAATATTGAAATCGCTGAGATAAGAGCGATTTTTGACACTCTGCTGATCTTCGTTTTCATAATCTGATAGGTATTAAAGTGGGTTAATTCTATATTCTATTGCTCAATTATGGTACAAAATCCACCATTGGCCATCATATTCACAGGTAATGAACTATTTTTCGTAACTGTAGCCTTCCGTATCTGAAGGTCTGTCATCTCTTCTCCCGGTTTGTCTTCATAAATCTCAATATCATACTTACCATCCCTGATGAAATCAAGCGGGATATCAATTTTTCTCTCCGCTCCCGAGTTAATACCTGCAATATACCAATTTTCACCTTTGCGCCGTGCCAGGCAGATATAATCTCCCGGGAATCCATCAATAAAACGGGTTTCATCCCAA
>DATKTA010000007.1:0-226150 GCA_035531395.1 Bacteroidales bacterium | reverse complement strand
CCGCATAACATTTGTAGAAAACAATTGAATAACACGACCACAGGTGCAGAGCACCGCAATATTTAATCCCAATTATGAATATCATTAATAAATTCAAACAGATATTCTTCTTTAAATTCAATATTGTTCTTTACAAGCATTCCTAAATATTCTTCTTTGAATGGCATTGCTTTGTGATGTTCTTCCTGGGTTAAAATATACTTTGCCACAGTGTCAATTTGAGAGCGGGAATGTGTAAATGCCCCATAGCCTTTTTGCCATTCAAACTTAAATTTAGATAACTTTCCCCCTTTTATCCATGAATTGGATGAGGATAGTGAAGGCGTTTTGCGTGGCAAAACGCCTTCACTATCCCCCATATACCCTTGCTGGAATGTCATTCCGAACCCACTTGCCGAAAAGAGGGCTAAGTGAGAATTCTTAAACTCACTATTCCACAACAATCTCGTCAATATGCGTCCGTGCAGGCCGACCTGCACCCGGATGTTCACCAGGCGTATTACCTATCGAGTGAGCAACAACCCTTACATAACGTACCTCACGAGGCATGAAATCGGCAATAAAATCCCTCTGGAATGTATCCCACTGGTCAATTGGTAGTGTATTTTGTACAGAAGAAACAAGCTCAAACTTCTTTCCGTCATTTGATACATAGAATTCAACACTCTTTGGAACTATGCTGAGCCAGAAGGCCCGCTGGTAGAAAGCACATTCAACATGCTGTACCCTCGTAGGCTTCTCAAGGTCAATAATAACATCCAGGTCTTTCCCCGGGAAAGAGAGCCAGTTGTATTCAGGATCGTGGCCTCCGCGGATCCCGTCATTAAGCATCGGCTGCATTGCAACAGGCAGAAGAAGTGTATCAGGACTCATTACAATAAGCTTTTTACCAAATGCCAGGTGCTCATTTCTTCCCATGTAGAACAAACGGTACATTGCCGAGCGATAAGCTTCAGGGGTCGTTCCCCACTCTTTAATCATCGTTACTCCGGTACGTATGCAAAGGTCAACAAAAGGATCGACCATCGACCGGATCTCAGGGCGTACAACCCAGGTATCGCCGGATTTCATAAATACACCATTATCACCGGTGAAATTCTTTTTCGACTGTTCCATGATAGCAAAATTCAGAGGCATCCTTGCTGCCCTCACCCTTTCAAGGACTTCAGGTTCTGCAGCCACTGACAATTCAGCCTGATCGAACAGCTGCTTATACCTTATTATTAATGGAGGCGTAAGATAACTTACCGATGCCTCATTAGGAGAACCGAAAATCCGTAGTGGCATCCCGGAAGCAAGCAATGCTTCCTTCATCTCATCAATATACTGCCGTATCGGTCCGGCAGCTGCACCATAGTAACCTCTGAGGAAATCATTCATAAGAGTATCTATATTCTCATTCGGATTCCAGAGAAGCTTTGAGATCAGGTAACTTCTGAGTTCCGCAAATTCACCACCTCCATCTCCATTACCCTGTTCAAACATTGCTGTCACTCTGTTGTCGGCAAAAAATTTAATATTCGGCTGCAATACCTGGAGGTTAGGGAAAGGACTAACAAGGTTAGTGAACTGGATCACATAATCCCAGACAATAATATCGCTGGCAATTTTACCCCAGTCCTGCACATCCTTAACAAGACTTTTGCTTGCCGAGTCCGGGGCCACATCTATTGGAAGATCACGTCTGGCCTCAATGCTGCAAAGCATGATATTCACATTCTTACGGGGACTAATTGTGAGAGGAGCTTTTCTGCCGTATTCATAAGCAAGAGTTGATATCATCAAGTCAGGGAACTGGTCAGCAACCTGGTTGACGAACTGTATGATTGAACCTGATGGTGAACCTTCTCTTTCATCAACAGCCCTGCATTCATCGCATTGGCAGTATTGCCTGTTATCATTCTGACTGACAGACCAGTATTTTGCATCAGGATTGGAAGCAACCTGCTTGCGGAGGTTCTGTATTACGATCTTCAGAACTTCCGGATTGGAAAGGCAGAGTTGTGTAGGAAGTCTCTTTCCGTCCCTCATAGCAAAGTACTCGGGATGATCCTTATAATAGATCTGAGGTGGCAGAAGAGAGTTGA
Source organism: Bacteroidales bacterium (assembly GCA_035531395.1). Taxonomy (GTDB): domain Bacteria; phylum Bacteroidota; class Bacteroidia; order Bacteroidales; family VadinHA17; genus LD21. The sequence goes on along the minus strand of DATKTA010000007.1, from coordinate 224,063 downwards.
AAGTATGCACCCATGACCCCCAGGCCGGTCTGCCACCCCTGGCATCATGATCGAGTTTATGCCATTCCGAGAATTCCTCATTATAAGTAACCCTGTAGTGAACATCCCTGAATTTTATTACAGGAATTTCCTTCAGATCAATTGGATCAAATGCAATAACATCCATAGTGGGTACCACTTTTACTTTAGAGCTATACATCCTGCATCCCAGGAACTTCTCCAGTAAAGTATAAACGCCGTAAAGCGTACCCTTGAAATTTCCCCCGGCAATTATAAGCCTCATACTATCGGTCTTTATAACAAATCCGTCAGCTTCAAGCTCATTGAAATCGATGTTGATACCTCTTTCACCAAGCCTGTCATTCTGTCCCAGAAGAATTTCATAGGGGCTGCCTGGTTTATCGGCTGTTATAATTGGCAAGGCTGTATTTGAAATCTGTAGAAGGTAATCCTGGAGGACCCGGGCTGCCTGTTTCTCGTAATCAGATGAAGATGATGGAAGTACTATCCGGTAAAGGCTGGCACCCTTGTTGGCAATTACAAGTTTTGGCTTAGCCGGAGGTGGTGCTTCTTTTTTGGATTTTTTTCTCTGCCCTGAGGCAGTCTGAAGAGGAATGATAATTCCCGGAAGGATAAGCAATATCCATAGGGAAATCAGGAATACCTTTGATTTTACATGTATGCTTTTCATAATAATTAGGCTAAATTAGAACCAGATTTAACATCGAAAATACCTCCTTGATCGATCATGAACTCACCCCCTTCCTTCGCTACGCTCAGGATTCCCCCTCTCTGTTTCACAAAGAGGGGGATATTAAATACAGACTAATTGCCACTCCCCCTTTTTACGAAGTAGAGAGGGGTCCCGATAGCTATCGGGAGGGGGGTGAGTTTGTGACCTACCTTATTTCGAACCTCCCTTTCCACTTTTAGCTTTTACGGGCAGTTGAACAGGTTCCGGGATATACTGCAGAATGAAAGCCATATCCTGACCAATATATCTTGCCTGTGAACCGGTGATATGCATATATGGAGGACTGAAAGTAATTTTTCCATCAGTTACAGTAACTTCAGTATCTTCAAGGAACATTCCCCGCCATGTATGGAAGGTCGAAAGCTTATATTTACCATTTTTCAGCGCCGAGACAGTTATTTTCTCATTGGCAACATCACCATCCGGGTTAACAACCCATCCGAAAACCAATTCATTGGTTTGCATCCCGTAGACATCCCCACCCTTAATGCATTTTACTTCAGCCGGTTTTATACCTGTCAGATGGGCGAAAGGAATCCTGTCGGTAAACCTCCTCAAGCTTGTAAGCTGGTTATTGACAACATTGTCATTGATAAATCTTGAATGTGACCACCAGAAAGGCATCATGCATGATCCTGTTGCGAGCGTTACCCACATTGCATTATGAACCTGTGCAAGATAGCCAGGCATACTGGGTTCAAAGAATGTATGAGCATATCCTGTTTCTCCGTTGATTACAGGTTTTCCATAACCATGCCATAGCTTCTGGTTCTGGCCAGCATAATTTATATAACTGTCTTTAAGCGGATTAGTTTTTGCTGAATCGATGGTGCTTGTCTTGTTTATAGGAAATCCCTGGGCTTCATAAATCTCACGGGCTGCAATATCTGTAATCTGATAGCCCTCATGCCAGAACTCCTTGATGCCACCGCTCCTGGTACCTGTTGTCGGCCTGTTCCATGGATCATTAGCTTTCAGATATTTATGCACCTTCCCAATCCATTCAGCAGCTTTGAGGCTGTCGCCTGTTACCCAGCCGTCAGTTCCGTTGACCTCATCGATGATGAACCAAAAGCCAAGCGACCGACTGTATCCATATCTGGCAATCATATACCTGTATAACTTCTCCTGGTATTTCCATGCTTCCTCGCTTCTGTAGAAATCCTTTGCTTCGGTTATCTGCTTATAAGGATTAACTTGCCATCTCACATTGCCGCCTCCCCAGACTGTTTCCGAAAGATAGGAATGAAACCACACATTGAGACTCAGAATCATATCTCTCTCCTCGAGCATCTCAAGAAGCTGATCAAGGCGACCGGCTATATTCTGATCGTACCGTCCAACTCCGGAACCCCATGTTTCAAGAGGCGTTATGAATGTACTGATAAAATTCACCCCCAGCGATTTTAACCTGTCAAGCTCAGCTGCCTCAACTCGTCCTGCATCAAATCCTTCATAACCATCATTGTACCATAACCCGACACCATAAAAATCTTTTCCATTGCTGTGTACAAGGTATCTTTTGTTATCTGCGACTCCTATCGGACCATCGCGTTTTGATGGTACGGCTACAAACGTCTGAGGGGAGCCGGTTACAGTTCCGTTCTTATCTTTAACAGTGATTATATAACTCCATTTTCCTGTTTCATCGGGTGAAAATCTGACTTTCCAGAGAGTTCCCATTGAGAAATAATAGAAACCGTTAATTTTCCATTTTTTACCCGAAGGTGCAGTAAATACAGCCTGGATATCAATATCACCAGGATCAAATGGATTCACAAACTCACATTTCAGATCCATGGATACCTCAAATTTCTCGTATAGACCTACTGTATCAGGTCTCTGCCTGATCCTTATGATCTCCGGTGCAGCAGCAGAAATAATATCGATCTGCAGCAACAACATTAATAAAAAAAACAAAATGGTTCTGGGTTTCATAATTCTGGTTTTTTATTTAACAAATTGAATGACTATTCCAAATGATAACATAACTCAAATCTTTATTTCAATATTCCGGTGCTCTGCACCTTTTAATATGACCGCATTCCCTCTTTCTACAAATATTACGGTGCTCTGCACCTCAATTTTCCGGGATTCTTAAATACATATCATTCTGATAGCAGCGTAGCTGCGTAATATTTTTAGCAGCGTAGCTGCGCAATATTTGTAGGTGCAGCGCACCGTAATATTATTTTGAGGTTTCCAGTTCGTCAATTTTCTTATACATGGCTTTGAATGTATCCCATGGTGTATATGCTTCATTCCTTGGATGAACAGCCCTTTTGTTCCGGTCATTAATTGTTCCGTAGAACCCATCAATAAATCCCTCGGTGCTTGTCCAGCAGGTCTGCATCATTCCGTAATACCGTGGCTTCATCAAAGGAGTTGCATATTTTACCCAGCGTGCCATATCTTCAGTCTGTATTTCGGCTGTTGAAGGAGTTCTCCAGGGGCAGGTTATTACCCTGAAGCCATTCATAGCAAAATAGACAGCAGTCTGATCAGGCCTTTCATAATGCCAGTCGCACATAACTATATCTTTGGGAACCATATCGATAGCCCTCCATGTATAATTATAGGAAGCTTCCCAGAAACCAAGACCTGTTGATCTTCCATCGATGAAACGGTCAGCCCAAAGCCACAGTTCACGGTTCTTCTCTTTCAGGTGGTTCCTGACAAGATTTACCTCATCAGCAAAAAGAACTGCCTTATCAACTCCCTTGCAACGCGGACATTTATCATCCCCAAGGTAGAATATCTCATCCATTCCTGAATGGAATGCATCAGCTTCAAAGACATCACATAACTCGTCAACAACAGCAAATATTACTTTATGTACTTCAGGATGTCGCGGGCAATAGCTTTTACAATAGAGATTATCCTTATTTGGCCAGACATACTTTTCAGGCATCTTGATATGGGGAGTCTCGTCGAATTCCGGAAAATTCTGAAGAAGCTTGTTAAGCCTGTTGCCTGATGACTGGTGTCCCAGCAGGTTTATATCAGGGATGACTCTGATCTTGTTCTTTTTACAGGCTTCAACAATTTTTTTTACATCTTTTTTCGACATAGCACCGGAGTCCTGGAGCTGTGGATAGCTATTGTACTGATAGTTATAACCTACCAGCAGGACCAGTGTATTTACTTTTCTGGGTGCCAGTTCATCATTAATGAATTTTACAAACCTGTCAACACCTGAGTGTTTTGGAGCGCCGATGCAGAATCCCTTTACCTGGAAAATATTACCGGGATCTTCCTGAGAATATGAATAGATACTGAATCCCAGCAATAATATTAATGTTAATGATATATTTCGTGTTTTCATAACAATCATATAATTGGTTAACTGAACTAAAATTTTTATTTCTCTTTCTCAAGTTCATCAATCCTCTTATACATGGCTTTGAAAGTATCCCATGGTGTATAGGCTTCATTGCGCGGATGAACGGCACCCTTTGCACGGCCTGAAATATCACCGTAGAAGCCATCCATAAATCCACCATTATCCATCCATGTGGTAAGTACCATACCGTAATATCTGGGTTTCATCTCAGGAGTTGCATATTTCCTCCATCTGGCCATATCTTCTGCCTGAATAACAGCTGTCGGGGGTGTCCTCCACGGGCATGTTACAACCCTGAAACCTTTCATTGCAAAATAAACAGGTGTTTGATCGGGTCTTTCATAATGCCAGTCGCAGATGACAATATCCTTGGGTACCATGTCGATTGCTCTCCAGGTATAGTTATAGGATGCTTCCCAGAAGCCTAGACCTGTCTCTTTCCCATTTATGAAACGATCGCCCCACATCCATAGCTCCCTGTTTTTCTGTTTGAGATGATCCCTTATAAGTCTTACCTCATTTGCAAACAGTTCAGCTTTGTCTATGCCTTTGCAACGTGGACATTTATCAGAACCAAGGTAAAAAATCTCATCCATACCTCCATGAAAGGCGTCAGCTTCATATACGTCACATATCTCATCAATAACTGCAAAAAGTACCTTGTGAACATCGGGATGCAGTGGACAATAGCTTTTGCAATATAAGAAGTCATCGTTAGGCCATACATACTTCTCCGGCATTTCAACCTCAGGAGTTTCATCAAACTCCGGGAAATAAGTAAGGAGATTTCCCAGATGCCCTGCCCAGGACTGATGCCCTATCATGTTTATCTGGGGAATAATCCTGATATTGTATTTTTTGCAGACTGCTACAATTTTCTTGACATCTCTTTTGGACAGTGCGTTTGAATCGGCAAGCTGTGGATAGCTCTCAAGCTGATAGTTATAATCACCAAGCAGCAACAGTGTATTTACACCTCTTGGTGCAAGTTCATCGCCGATAAACTTAACAAACCTGTCAAGCCCCTGCGGAGATGGTGCATTCACACAAAATCCTTTTACCTGGAAGACTGCATCCTCAGAATACTGAGCATAAGAACTTATCTGCCACATCAGCATGAGGAAAATTAACGGAATTAATCTGGAAATCTTTTTCATAGGGTTATTGTTACGGTTTTTGGGTTCTGAATGTCATAGATAGACGGGAATATTATATATTAGTGGTAATAAGCTAATTTAAGATATCCTGCGGTATTAAATATAAGAAATTCCTGAAAACAGACCATATTAACAATAATTAACTCTTATTATCATGAATAAAATTATACTTAAATTGATTGGCATAGCGCTTATTGCTTCGGCTAACACAGGATTATCAGCACAAAAGATTTCCAGGGATCTTAATGTTGATCTGCTTATTAACCATGCAGGCTATTTGCCTGGTTCCTCAAAGACAGTTGTCACAAAAGGAACTGTCAACGGTAAATTTGATGTTTTTGATATTCCTTCAATGAAAATAGTTTACACCGGATCGTTTAAACCGACAAAAGGCGATTTTGGTGATTACTCAACAGGCGATTTCAGTGCTGTAAAAAAGGAGGGGCATTATTATATAAAGGCTGATACACTACGGTCATTCCCCTTTTCTGTAAGCTCATCAGCATACAGGCCGGCAATGGATCTGATAGTCAGGTATTTTTCAATGCAAAGGTGCGGAGCAAGTACAACCGGGTATCTTACTCCATGTCATACCGATGATGGCATAAGAATGGATAACGGCAAACACCAGGATGTGTCGGGAGGATGGCATGATGCAAGCGATCTGAGAAAGTGGGTTGGAGCTACAATATACGGAATGATAGGACTCTCAAAAACTTATGAGCTTGATTCAAAGGCGGATAATAACAGAAACAAAATACTTGAAGAACTTCTCTGGGGCAATCAGTACTTCCTTAAAATGCAGGAACCACAGGGCTACATTATGAGCTATGTGGGAGGCGATGTAAAGAAGCACTCCGATAGCAACAGGTGGACAGACAATGAAATTGGGCCCGAGGGAGGTGAACTTAAATTCGTTAAGCCTACAGCAGGGAGATCAACCGCCGATATGCTTATTTTCGGTTCAAATGATGACAGGGTAATTCATACAGATCCGCTTGATCTTGTAGGACAGTATAACTTCGTAACTGCTGAAGCTATTATGGCCAGGATCACAAAGTCAACCGACAATGTTTATTCAGAGAAATGTCTTGCTGCTGCAAAAAAATGTTTTGACTGGTGTCTTACCAAAACCTATAACAGTAAAACCGGTATCATAGGTGCTTCAATACAGGCAGCTCTTGAAATGTACAAGACCTCAGGTAATCAAAAGTATAAGACTTTTGCAGTTTCACAGGCTGGCATACTTAAGAAACTACAGGTAACAGGTAATGATAATGAAATAAGCGGTTTCTTCAGAGTTTCAACTGACAATAATGAACCATATAAAAACATTTGGGAAGGTTGTCTTGAGATCATTTCCCTGTGCGACATGGTTAAGATGTTCCCCGATCACAATGATGCTGCATCCTGGAAAGAAATAATCTCAAACTATGCAAACCACTATTTAGGTGTTATTAGTTCAAGGAACAACTTTGGGATAGTACCTTTCGGACTTTTCAGTGAAAAGGACCCGGGGGGAAACAGAAGGGCAGGCCAATACTGGTACAGATATTTTATGCAGCCCGAACTTAGCTGGTGGGTCGGCATAAACTCCAACCTTGCATCAGCCGGGGTTGGTCTGTTAAAGGCATCGCAGATCTTAAATGATCCGAAAATGAAATACATGGCCCAGCGACAGCTTGACTGGATAGTGGGAATAAATCCATTTAACAGCTCAACTGTTGTAGGAACAGGATATAATCATCCAAAACATTTTCCGGGAAGCACGTTTCTTCCAAATACTCCCGTGATACCTGGAGCAGTTCTTAACGGACTGGGAGGTAGCTCTGTAGATCAGCCTGAGATAGGAAATGGCAGCTGGCAGATATCTGAGTACTGGACTCCAATGGTTGCATATACAATATGGCTTATGGCTGAACTCACTTCGGCCGGTTAAAAAATCATGTTATATTTGCATCAGGGCTCAGGGCAGAGGGAGCATGTCTCTGGACGTAACACTGTGAAGTAATTTGGAACAAGGAACATGGAAAACATCAGAGGTAAAATCTTTATAAAAGCATTAATATACATTTTTCTTTATTCATCCCTGCAAAATTCATTTGGTCAGGGCGTTAAGTTATTCCAGCCTGTGCCTCCACAAAAATCCGGAGTAACATTTAAGAACATCATAACTGAAAACAGGCAGGCAAATGCACTTACTCATGAGAATCTTTACAATGGTGGAGGTGTTGCAGTTGGTGATCTTAACAATGACGGTCTCGAAGATATTTTCTTTATTTCAAATATGGGATACAATAAACTATACCAGAACCTTGGTGATCTGAAATTCAGGGATATAACAAGGAGTTCAGGTGTTGAAGGCCGGAAGGGATGGAAAACAGGGGTTACCATGGCTGATATTAACGGAGATGGATTCCTGGACATCTATGTTTGTTTCTCAGGAAAAGGAGTACCGGAAGAAAGAAGAAATGAGCTCTATATTAATAAAGGCAACCTGACTTTTGATGAGAGAGCCAGGGAGTATGGTCTTGATGACGATACCTACTCAACGGTTGGTGCATTTTTTGACTATGACCTTGATGGTGATCTTGACATGTTCATGGTAGCAACCAATGTTATAGTTATCAGAGGAATGGATTTTGAGGATGCCCGGTCAGTGAATGATCCTTATGCCGGAGATAAACTTTTCCGGAATGATGGCAACCGTTTTGTTGATGTAACTCTGTCAGCCGGAATAATATCAAATGCGATGGGTTATGGTCTCGGAGTTAACATTTGTGACCTTAACAAAGACGGTTGGGCTGATATCTATGTCACCAATGACTATATCGAACCTGATTACTTCTATATCAACAACAAGGATGGCACATTTACGAATAAACTTACCGACTATATACAACACATATCTCAGTCAGCAATGGGTCTGGAGATAGCTGATTTCAACAATGATACCTGGCCCGACATTTTTACAGCTGATATGCTGCCTGCCGACAACAGGCGTATCAAACTTCTCTATGGACCTGACAACTATATTCAATATGCCCTTGCAGTAATGGCAGGATACTATCACTCAAGCATGCGCAATATGTTGCAGGTTAACAATGGCAACGGCACATTCAGTGAAATAGGTCAGCTTGCCGGTTTATCCAATACAGACTGGAGCTGGGCTCCGCTTTTTGCTGATTTTGACAATGATGGATGGAAGGACTTCTTCATTTCAAATGGTTATTTCAGAGACTATACAGACCGCGATTTCCTTAAACAAAAAAATGACTATTTCAGACAGGCAGCAAGGTCAAGGGAAAAAGCTGATACCTTTGCCCTTACAAAATTCATGAAATCAACTCCCGTCCACAACTATATCTTCAGGAATAATAAAGACCTCACTTTCACTGAAAAAACCGATGAATGGGGATTAGAGAAAAAAGGGTTCTCTACAGGGACTGCTTATACTGATCTTGATAATGATGGTGACCTTGATCTGGTAATATCAAACCAGAATGAAACGGCCTCGATTTACAGGAACATGCTGCGCGAAACAAACCCCAGGGCTAACTATTTGACTATAAGACTAAAAGGATCAGGGAAAAACACCCTTGGCCTTGGAAGCAAAGTATACCTGTATTCGGGTGGAAATGTTCAGTATCTTGAACAAATGCCAACTCACGGTTACCAGTCGACAGTGACAAATAACCTTCACTTTGGCCTGAATAACTGGGATTATGCTGATTCAATCAGGATCGAATGGCCGGGAGGCAGAATAAGTCACCTGAAAAGAACAAGGGCGAACCAGATAATCATTGTAGAAGAATCAGGGACCAAATATCCTGTTGCGAATAATGTCCGGAGCAGGACAGTTTTCTCTGAAGTTGAATCGATTGTTCCATATGAACATCTTGAATACGGTACTAATGATTTCAAACGTCAGACATTGCTGCATTATATGCCTTCAGTCGTAGGGCCTGTAATGGCTGTTGCCGATGTGAACGGAGACAGGTTGCCAGACGTTTATGCAGGAGGAGCCAGGGAAAATCCCGGGAAGCTCTTTGTTCAATCAGCTGATGGAAAATTCAGACCCTCACCTTTCTTCAACTACAAGGAAGATTTGAACTGTACAGATGCAGATGCCGTATTTTTCGATGCAGATAAAGACGGAGATCAGGATCTTTACGTTGCAAGTGGAGGTTATGGTGATTATTCAAGAACGGATCCTGCTTTACAGGACCGAATTTATTTTAACAGTGGTTCAGGCCGTTTTGCCAGAAGGATTGATGCTCTTCCTCCAATGCCTGCATCAACTTCATGCGTTAAAACTGCCGATTTTGACAAGGATGGAGATATTGATCTTTTTGTTGGCGGCAGAATGATCCCTGGTGAGTATCCAAAGCCTCAGAAATCATTCCTTCTCATAAACGACGGCACAGGAAAATTCAGCAATAATCTTGATATTATGATCCCTGAATTATCCTCAGGCGGAATGGTGACAGATGCTTCGTGGGTTGATCTGAACAAAGACAGCTGGCCTGATCTTGTTATTTGCGGTGAGTTTATGCCTATCCGCGTGTTCATAAATAACAAAGGGAAAAATTTCACAGAGGCAACAAAGTCATACTTTCCACAATCTGACGGCGGATTGTGGAGTCGAATGCTGTTTGCTGATTTCGACAAGGATGGAGACCAGGACCTTGTGGCAGGCAACTGGGGCACTAACTCGCAGTTCAAATGCTCTTCAGAGAAGCCGTTGCAAATGACATTTAAAGACTTCGACAATAACGGGTCAGTAGATCCGGTAATAACTTCTTATAATAATGGCAAATCATATCCATGGCCAAGCCGCGATGAAATGCTTGCGCAGATACCTGTCCTGAGAAGAAAATTCCAGGATTACAAAACATATGCTGATGCTCAGTTAACAGATATTTTCCAGGAAGGCGATCTTAAAGGTGCAACAGTTCTTTCAGTCACTGAACTGCGTACGGTTTATTACAGAAACGATGGCAACAGGTTTGTTAAAATGACACTGCCTGTCGAGGCTCAGTACGCTCCTGTCTTTGCGATCGAGACCATTGATTATGACCAGGACGGAAATCTCGATCTTATTCTTGCAGGTAATCAGAATGCAGCATGTGTCAGACTTGGGGTTATTGATGCCAATTATGGACAGCTGTTCAAAGGTAACGGTAAGGGAAACTTCAGATATGTACCTCAGACTGTCTCTGGTTTCATAATGATCGGTGATATAAAATCGATAAAAACCGTCACAGTCAAAAACACTCATTATATACTGGGCGGAATAAGTAACAGGGGAATTGTGACTTATAAACTTAATTCAAGATGAGTATTATACGAAGTCGTTTCTCCTTTGTCTGCTCTCTTATCATTCTCCTAGTATTAAATAATATCTCATGCACCAGGGAAAAAGATAAATTATTTACGTCTCTCTCTCCCAAAAGGACAGGTATTGATTTTAAAAATATTATCCACGAAAGTGAAGAATTTAATATCCTTGACTATGGTTATTTATTCAATGGTGCAGGGGTTGGTATCGGGGATATTAATAATGACGGATTGCCTGATATTTACTTCTGTGGCAATTTTATTCAAAGCAAACTGTATCTCAATAAAGGCAATTTCCGGTTCGAGGATATAACAACAAAATCAAGGGCTACAGGCGGTGGCAGGTGGAATAATGGAGTATCAATGGCTGATATAAACGGAGATGGCTGGATTGATATTTATATTGCCTGCTCCACTGACAGCAGACCACAGCAGAGGAAAAACCTCCTTTATATAAACAACGGCGATCTTACATTTACTGAAAGTGCATCTGCATGGGGGATTGATGATCCATCTTATTCAACCCACAGCGCTTTCTTTGATTATGACAAGGATGGTGATCTTGACCTTTTTGTAATTAATCACTCACTTGAAGAATATGCTCACACTGATTCAGCTCAAAAAAGAATGCATGATCCAAACCTCGAGCATAATCTGTATAAAAACACTGGTAATAAATTCGTAAATGCCAATAAAGAGGCCGGAATGAGAACCAATATCATGAATTTCGGACTGGGACTTGCAATTGCTGATTTCAACAACGACAAATGGCCTGATATATATATATGTAACGATTACTCTGAGCAGGACTATTTTTATATCAACCAGCAGGATGGAACCTTTCGTGAGGAACTGGAGAACTATTTTGACCATATATCGCTCTCCTCTATGGGTAATGATGCAGGTGACATCAATAATGATGGATTTATTGACATGTTCACGCTTGATATGGATCCGGAAGATAATTATGAGAATAAACTTGTTGCAGGCCCTGATAATTATGATAAATACAGCATACTGAAGAAAACAGGATTCTACAACCAGACAACCCGTAACATGCTGCATATCAATTACGGGGGAAGGTATTTTACTGATATAGGGCAATATGCCAATATTTTTGCCACCAACTGGAGTTGGTCCCCCCTGTTATGCGACCTTGACAATGACGGATTCAAGGATCTTTACATAAGTAACGGTTATGGAAGGAACAGCACCCACATGGATGCTATAATGTTCTCGGTGGAACAAATGGTTAAGCAACGTAAAGGAGAACCTTTTCTTTCAAAATATGGCGTTACACAAAATATTCCAGCTACAATACTTAAGAATTACATCTTCAGGAATAATGGTGATTACACTTTTTCCAATGTTACAGAATTATGGGGTGATGAGCATCCGTGCCTTGCAAACGGAACAGCCTATGCAGATCTCGACAATGACGGTGACCTTGACCTGGTAACAAATGTTATCAATGGTTATGCAGGTGTTTACCGTAATAATTCGGAAAAGCTGTTTGCCAATAACTATCTGAAGATCAGGCTTCAAGGAATGGGGCTTAATAAGGAGGGGATTGGAGCAAGAGTAGAGATCAGGTACGGAGATAAGATGCAGGTTCAGGAATTCCAGCCATCAAGAGGATATATGTCGTCTATGAACCACGAACTGATTTTTGGAACCGGAAAAACAGAGATAATTGACGAGATGAGGATCATCTGGCCTGATCTGCTTGAACAGAGACTTACAAATATTAAAACAGGACAGACCATTCTTCTTAAAAACCGTGAAGCTGAACCAGTAACTGAGAAAGTTGCAGAAATCCCTGTGCCTCTTTTAAAAAGGACAGAAGAAAGGAGATATATTGATTTCACTCATATTGAAAATGAATATGTTGATTTCAGAAAACAGATACTGCTTCCTCACTTTCTTTCAACACTCGGTCCACGAATTGCAAAGGGAGATATTAATCATGACGGTCTTGAAGATCTTTATTTCTGTGGCGCCAAGGGAATGTCAGGAATAATATATATCCAGAACAGGAACGGTTCATTTAAAGCAGTAAATCAATCGTGCTTTGAAAATGACAAAAACTCTGAAGATACTGATGCAGCATTCTTTGATGCAGATGGTGATTCTGATAATGACCTTTATGTAGTAAGCGGGGGAAATGAGTTTTTACCGGGATCACCTGATCTGCAGGACAGGCTTTATTTAAACAATGGCAATGGTGTTTTTTCGAGATCATCTGACAGAATGCCAGTAATGATAACAAGCGGATCATGTGTAAAGGTATCGGATATTGACAATGACGGAGATGATGACCTTTTTATCGGAGGAAGGGTCATTCCGGAAAATTATCCTCTGTCTCCCCGGAGTTATATTCTTGCAAACAACGGGAAAGGCTATTTCACCGATGTTACTGAAAAAATGAACAAATTGCTCCTCAAGCCAGGTATGGTAAGTGATGCAGCCTGGACAGATTTTAACTCAGACGGAAAAACAGACCTGATAATCGCCGGGGAATGGATGAAAATAAGGATCTTTATTAATTCGGGTAATGCTCTTGAAGAAATCACTGATAATTGCGGACTAAGCCAATCAGAGGGATGGTGGAACTCCATTTATACAGCTGATTTTGACAAAGATGGAGACACCGATATCATTGCAGGAAATATGGGACTCAACACCAGGATTAAGGTATCTGCTGATGAACCTGCAACCATTTATGCTAAGGATTTTGACAATAATGGAACAATGGATGCCATTATGTGCTACTATATTCTTGGCGTCAGTTATCCGTTTTATTCAAAGGATGATCTACAGACTCAACTTCCTTTTATAAAGAAGAAATATCCTGATTACAAGTCATATTCCGATCAGACAATAAATGACATTTTCACAGCAGGAGAACTGGGAGATGCTCTTACCCTGAAGACAAAACTATTTGAAAGCTGTTACATTGAAAACCTTGGTAACGGGCAGTTTAAAATAAATCCTCTACCCAGGGAAGCACAGTATTTTCCAGTTTATGCCATTGAGTCGGGTGACTTCAATGATGATGGCAATAAAGATCTTATTTTAGGGGGAAATTTCACGGGAACCAGGATTAAATTCGGAGAACAGGATACCGGCAAAGGGTTATTACTTACAGGTAATGGAAAGGGGGAGTTTACTTCAATTAACGATCTTGAAAGCGGACTATTTATAAAGGGAGAAATAAGAGATATTAAGGATATCAAACTGCCTGATGGCAATAACCTCATTGTCTTTGCACTAAATAATGACCATACAATAACTTATACTAAAAATAAAAGGTTAAAATGACCACTGAATGAATAATAAATAACTATGAAACCCACATGATTGAACAAAATCACAACCGAGCGAAGCGAGCTCTACGAAGTCAATCATGTGTGGTTCCATCATGCCTTTAAAATCAAAATTATATTATGATGAAAAATAAAACATGCTATCTGCTAATTCCATCTCTGATTATCTATTTATCAATAAGCTCCTGCAATCAGATTAAAAAAGATTATTCGCTGAAAACTGAGGATTACATTAAACTTGGTATGCCTGATCATAGTAAGAAATGGACAGGCGATGATTATTCTGAAGCAAATATTACACTCAGTACTTTGCAGATGGAAGCACCTCTTTCTCTTCCCAGAAAGAATAGCAGGAAGTCGGGAGAGATGTTCAACAGGATAGTGAATGAAGAAAATATTTCATTTGTATATGACACGGCCATTCCACTTAAAGTCAGGGCTTTTCTGATTCAACATTATCCGCGGATAATCGGCGAAGTTGAAAATATTTATTCATTTGAAGAAAAAGGGAAACCTGTTTACAAAGAAGAATTGCTCGATATTAAAATCTTTGAGCTGACGATACACGACAAGATGCTCGAGCTTGCTAAAATAATTAATGAAAGTGATGATGAGACCCTGGCAGGCTTTAAGGACGGGATGAAAATGGTTCAATACAATTATTTAAAGCTTATTCCGAGGTTGATGACAGAACTTGTTAAAACAGACCAATATTCAGAAGATGACAGAATAAGACTTAGCAAAGCCTTAACAGGCTCAATAATGAATAGCTCATACTGGTTGTCTGCCTCAGATAAGAACACTCTGAAATCGGGGTTAACAGCAAGCTCCGAAAACTGCAAATCAACAATTATAAAGAATAATCTGATGGAGTGTTCTGAAGCGCTGAATTGAGAAGATTCCTCATCCCCTGAAGTGGGATTCGGTATGACAAATATTCTTTGAAAACGGTGGACTTATTTTAATGTAATGCCTTACCGCATTCACATTCCACCGCACCTAAAATTTCCTGGACCAGGTTCATTTGTGATATCCTTTCTATTCTCTTGTTCAAACATTTATTGCATTCTGAGAAGATTTCAAGGTCCCATGTATCAGCGAATACCCTTCCTCTTCTCAGTTTAATCCCATATTCAAGGACTTCTTCGACCGTTGTGAGATGAGGAGGTGTAAAGTGTCCATCAATGGCGAGCGCCTCCATAGCCCCATTTCCTCCCCTTACAGGTATTACAGTGCAGCATTCAACTCCCGAATCAAATGCAAAATCGACAGATCGCTCAGCCCAGTAAATACCCTCTTCTTCCGACATATAAGGAGTGCGGAGAAGAATAAAGGCCCTTGAACCGATCCCTTCTTTTGTTAAATAATTAACAGAACGTTTAAAGTCTTCCGGTGTCATCGTCTTGTTGAGCTTCTGAAGAATCTCCCTGTTAACAGTTTCAAGACCAAGAGCAATCTGCAACTTAGGTTTAATCAAATCCCTGAATTTCAGACATTTTTCGTCAATAAGTTTTGGATGGCATTCAACAATTACACTTTCCAAAGGGTTTACAAGATTGGCTATTTCCTTATACTCGTTCACAGGGATAGCTTTTTCATCAAAAAAACTGCCACTGTTATATAGCTTAAGATGCCTTATCCCGGGCATCTTTTCTAGAGCCCATTCGATCTGAGCTGCGATTGCTCCAGGGGGAACAGTATCGTCAGTTGTGTTTTTCCAAAGATCACACATCAGGCAGCTGTAAGGACATTCCCTGTTTGTAAGGAAGATAATACCAGTATCCTCAATCGTACCTGAACGTGTGCGTTCCTTTTCCACCATCCAGGCATAGGGTTTAAAGGGATCAACATTATTTTTGATCCCCCTGTACGATAAAATCCAGCTTGTAGTTATTTTTTCCGTATCACTCATAAATCGAGAGAAACACCTTTCTGTATTCCCTCTCCTCTCCCGGGAACAGTTTGCTGAAATCGCTTTTCTTAACTGCACCGTGCTGGAAACGTCTCTTCTCAAAAACAGGCATTTCCATACCCGTAATACTCTTTATGCCTGATGCTACTATAGCCCCCTTGAGTTCATAAAGCTTATTGTGATCCCATTTGGTCATTTCGATGTACGGAATACCTTCTGATATTTCGATGACATTTGGTAGTGTATAAGGGCTGAAGGCCTCAAATCCAAGTGTGTCTGAAACAGAGAATGATCTCATATATCCCCTGCTAAGTCCTCCTGAATATGTTAAAGAATGCTTTATTGAATGAACTCCCCATCCTTCATGATATAGCATCAGGTTGTTAAGAACGCTCCTTATAGTAAGTTCCGGATTCTCTTCAATAGGATAATCCTTGAGGTTTTCATCTCCTCCTTCTCCATCAATAAGATATTTCCATTCAGGATATCTCGACCTTATTGCCTTAAGCAGTGTAAGACTCATTGTGGCAGACTGGATGTCGAGAGGTTTATAGTCCTCAACTACCTTGATAGCCTCCTTCCAGTCAACAGATGAATAATCAGCCTCAACCGGTTCAAGGAAAAGGTCAAGATTCAGCGCTTCAAGAAATTTACGGGCCTGCATAAGGTCTTCACCTGCCCCGTCAACAGATAGAGTAAAGGCTTTAAGTCTTGACGGGCTTTCTCCAAGTTCCCTCAGAGCATGATAGGTAAGAAGGAAAACTGAACCACTGTCAATTCCGGCAGAGAAAGTTACACCAACAGGACCTGTTTTGGCACGGTGTATAAGCCACTTCTTAATTTCATTATAAAGTGTGCCTATATAATTTTCTCCAATCCTGGTGATATCATTCTCAGGCATACAGTTACGCTCAGGGGTAAAGAATCTTTCATAAACCGGATTAGGATCCGGACATCCAAGAAGTTCTATTTTGGTAATGTAATGAGCAGGAACCATTCGCGTATACGAGGGATGAAACTGGTTATCATAACCTTTTGTCTTAAGAAAATCAAATATCACATCGATCCTTTCTGCAATAACGAGCATAGGTCCCGATGCCTGCTTTGCTATAAAGTACCTCATCGGGCGTCCTATTGAACGAGCCATTCTTATTGTTTTGCCTTCAACAGAAACAAGGCAGAACTGACCGTCAATCTTTCTTACCGCATCTGTATTTCCTGACCTCAAAGCATTTACTGCCTCGTCATGAGTCATATTATAAATGACATTCTTTTCAGGACTTGTAAGGTCCATTACATTGGTTATATAATTATTATCCATAATAAAGAGGTGTTATTATTTATTTTAATATTCATTTATATGCCTTAAAATCGAAGTGCCTAAAGTTTGAAGTGCCTGGAGTGCCTAAAGTACGTCAGACTATTCATTCTATTCCTTTTCCCTGTATTATAGTTATATACCGGTCGCTCAAAATATTATTATATACATCCACTGTTCCGTCCGACCATCTAATTTCAAGTGAATCGATCTTATTGTTTTTTCCCAATCCGATATGGAGCCTCTGATCATTTGCCGACAGGTAACCGGTTGCCCACTGGTTAATAAGTACCTGCCTCATCTCTCCTGCCCTTATTGTTACCCTGGCACTTATTGCTGCTGCAGGGCCCTTCTTACCTTTGAGTATTAAGCCGAGCCAGTGATTTGAGTTCCCGCCTTCATTTCTCAGAACAGCGGCAGTTGCCTTCTTATCAACATGAGAGATAATAATATCCATATCCCCATCATTATCATAATCACATAGCGCCAGCCCCCTGCCTGATCTTTTCTCTCTGAAATATTTTCCTTTATTCTGCCCTACATTCCTGAAATTTCCTTTCCCGTCATTTTCGAGCAAAAGAGGATACTGAAGGATCAGTTCTTCAGCTGTTCCATTGGCAGCAATAATATCAGGGTCACCATCATTGTCATAGTCAAAAAACATGCCGCCCCAGCTTCCCTTGCCTGCCATATGTCCTGCAATACCGCTCTTTTCAATTATATCTTCAAATAATCCGTTACCTAAATTACGATATAGAGCCCCATATGCCAGGTCAGTAACCAGTATATCTATAAGTCCGTCACCATCAACATCGGCCAAAGACCCATGCATGGAACCTGTCCCGACTCCCTTGGTATTTGCAGCTACCCCGCTGGATACTGCCACCTCTTTAAACGAACCATTATCATTCCTGAAAAGAAAATTAAAATGATGGTCATTTGCCTGGAAGATATCCATATCTCCATCATTATCATAGTCATAAATTGTCAGCCCCATGCATTTTGAATCGGGGTAATATAGATTATTCCTGGCGCTTACATCCTTGAAGGTACCGTCAGCCATCTGTTCATAGAGCATTGAGGCCTGACCCTTATATTCACTGGGATGTGGCATTATGCCAGGACCTGCAGTGGATACATACGCAGGATCAAATGCCAGGAAATTGCCAACCATAACATCCAGTCTGCCGTCAAGATTATAATCCCAGAAAGAAGCTCCAATGCTCCATTTCACAAATCCGTTTAGCTTATCAGGTCCCTGAAGACCCAGAACACTTGTAATATCTGTAAATGTACCGTCGCCATTGTTACGGTAAAAGACATTGGGCCCGTAATTAAGAAGATAGAGGTCCTGGTCTCCGTCATTGTCGTAATCCACAGCACTTGCAGCCATGGTCCAGTGCCGGTCATCAACACCTGCTTTAACTGCAATATCTGTAAATGTTCCGTCACCATTGTTCCTGTAAAGTGCATCCGGAGTATATTTGAAGACCTTTCCTTCATCATCTGAAATACCTTCAATCCAGGTTCCGTTCATCATGAAGATGTCCATCAGGTTATCATTATTGTAATCAAACACGGTTATTCCGGAGCCGCTGCTCTCAAGAATGTTGACATAGGAAAAGTCGCCAATTGTATATTTAAAATTAATCCCTGCCTGTTTACTGATTTCCTTGAAGGTTATACCTTTCCTCTGAGCAGACGAGACTGATGGTACCAGAAGCACGATAACCAAAATTCCATTAACCACAGAGGACACAAAGTTCCGATTGCACAAAGAACACAAAGGAAGCGAGCCTGTAATCTTACCGGATAAGCCTTTCATTCAGTTTATTTGTCAGTTTTCAGCGCATTAAGATAACTGTCCCTTGTAACAACACGTGTGTTGTATTCGCGATGGTATTTCTGAAGGTCAGGATCATCCGGATACTTATCATTTGCCGAAGGCGGATATGATGACATCCCATGATATGGCAGTGGTAATACTGAGTTACCGAAAGCTGTATTCAGATCACCATCCTTTACCCACCCAACACTTCTGATCATGAAATCCCGTTTCCATCCATCATGTAATACAGGTAGTTTTTTCTCATTAAATTTTATTGTTGCTTCATCACCTGCATTTGATATGATATACATGTTATCACTTGCTGTAATAAGAGGCATTACGTTGCCATACCTGGTATAGTTGCCCTGAAGGTCCCTCCATTTTGGATCTTTCTCTGTCACTGAATAATCGAACCAGTGGGGTCCATAGCGTCCTCCTTTCCTGTAGCTCCGTGAGAATCCCCTGTAATGCAGATCAGCGGAAACAGGTTCCATAATTGTTGAAACAACAGGAGCCTGTGAGAGTCTGTCAGAGAAGAAAACATAATCCCAGTAAATCTCCATATTGGTTCTGATTCTGATCCTGTGGTCAGAAGAGAGAAACTTTCCTGACAGTTCAGCAATGACTGTCTTATCCTTACCCTGTGGAAAACCCAGGTTTTCAATTACTGTAACCCACTCTCCCTTTTTGTCAACCACCTGAACTACAGGAGATAAAACCTTAAATGCAGATGATTGCGATAACGCATAATTAATACTGGCATCTGTTGGGAATATCCAGCCGTTGAGAAACAGGTAGAGATTTCCATCTGTAACATTTCCCGGATCAATGACCAGGTCGTGCATTTCAGTTGTACCCTGATACCTGTCAGATTTAAAGTCGGCCAGATAATTGTTATCTTTCTTAATTATATATTCCAGCACATCATCTCCTGATGTTCCTTTGGCCGAAACGGGTAAGATAGCCCTTCCAACCGTATAAAGACTATAGCCAGGGAATGGCGGTGGTGAAAACTGTTCAGGCACAAAAACATCAACTGAATCGGGATGGTCAACAGCGACAAGCTGCAGTTGATCAAGATAAATAGTCTCCCAGAGTTCAGAGGTAACCTGTAGTGAATATTCACCTTTAACCGGCTTTAGCATATCACCTGGTATTTTCAGATAATCATCAGAAGCATCAGCAAATGCATAGGCAGTATTTCCACCCATAATTCCCAGGGGCATCCCGAGGGCACTTCTCCAGAGAATATCTTTTACAAAAACATATTCATTACCATTCCATGTATACAGGAAGGGACATGATCCCTTCAGTGTCTGGGCTTCAATCAGTGCCTGGTCGGTCCCGGGGAAGAATATATTCTGAGGTACTCCATTGGTCCAGGTAATTCTGATAACATCTGCAACAGCACGGTGACCGATACCAAAATGTATATTCGGATCAGTTACTACCATTGTCTGATATAGATCACCTGAGCGTATCTCAACCTTTGCCCCGATGCCGAAATGATTGTTCTTAGCACTGCCTGCTCTCAGACCTACAAGCTTCATCCTGATGAAATGGTTGGTATTGCCTCCGTCATTCCTCAGGAGAAATATTCCTCCATTTACTCCTGCAAGAAGAAGATCCAGGTCACCGTCGTCATTGTAATCAAAAACTGAAATCTGTCGTGCTCCTTTTATATTTTCAGGAAGGAGCCTTGATACATCGGTGAAACCGTCAATTCCGTTATTATGGAACAGGAACAATCCCCTTCCACCTTCTTCCTTTGGTTCACCAACCATAAAAATGTCAAGAGAGCCATCGTTGTCAAAATCGATGAAACAGGCATCATTGATCTTCGCATTTTCCGTAAGTTCAAAAATCTTATTTACAGAACTATCCCTTTCAAAAGCACCTGTACGATTGTTCCTGTAAAGACGATGTTTTCCTCCTTCAGTTGTTGTGATCAGTATATCCAGATACCCATCATTGGTATAGTCTCCGGCAGAAACAGATGATGATCCCCCGGCACTTTGCAAGCCACTCTTCTGAGTATCATTCCTGAAGACTCCCATCCTCTGGTTTGAATAGAATATGTCTGACTGGTTATCGTTTGCAACAATAAGATCAATATCTTCATCCTCATCAAAATCACCGAAAACCGCATCGCGGCTTATCAGAACACCACTTACTTTATCCATCTTTTCTGACTGATCTGAAAATGTCCCGTCGTTATTATTTCTGAACTGTATATTGGTGCTTGATCTCAATTCATAAATATCCAGATCCCCGTCGTGATCAAGGTCAACGAAGAGTGCCATATTTCCTCCATTATTACTGCCTGCTTTAGCTTTTCGGGTGACATCATCAAATGAACCTTTTCCATCATTCCTATATAGAATATCCCCTCCCTCCTTTATTATATAGAGATCCGGAAAACCATCATTATCATAGTCGGCGAAAGCAGCAAACGATTCATTGCCTGAATGATCTAGTCCCGATGTTGACGATATATCAGTGAAACGCCCCATGTCATTACTTAACAGATAATGCTTATATGATGAGGATGCCTGATCGTAGCTTCCTGCATAAATATCAATATCACCATCGCCATCATAGTCTGATGCAGCCAGATGTGTCAATGGGACATTGCCTGCTGATCCTGATCCCGGAGAGACCATGACTACATCAAGTCCGGCAGATGAGGTTGCATCAGTAAATATAATCGCATCTAGTATAGATCTTTCTTCTGAAAATGCCAACGCAGCCTGTTCATCAAATGTAATGAGAGGAAAACCTATAAGTGAACCACCAGGTCCTTTAAGATCCATTATCCCTGCCTGGTAAGGTGATGTTACTTTCAGGAAGTTATTGAACACTGTGAAATTTAAAAGTGCATTGTCAAAATCATTTCCTTTCAGATCATTTATTGCCTTATTGTAATATTCAACTGCGGGATCAGGAAACTCAGGAAACTGTTTCCTGAGGATCTCCATCTGCTCAATTGCCTTATCCGGCTCACCTCTCTTAATGAATTCCTCAGTCAAGCTCAGACGAGGCACTATATTTCCCGGTGCAAGCTGAACCATAGTTACGAGACAGTTCTCATATTGTTTTTTAGATTCTGAATCATCGCCTGATGAATAGAGTTCAGAAAGATCGAAAAGACATTTCAGGTGATCAGGAGCAAATGAGAGGGCCTGCTTAAGCTCTTCAATAGCCTTGCTTTTCTGGTCATTCATCTCTAAGACAGTTGCAAGAATAAGCCTGATATCCGGGTCCTTCGGATCGATCTTAATTGCTTTCGACAGTGTTTTTTCCGCCTCCTTGTATTTGCCCATCCTGAGATAGGTTAAACCAAGGTTTGCATAGCCAAATTTATCCTTAGGTGCAAGATCGATGAATTTCTCAAATTCCGCTTCAGCATCCTCCAGTTTGAATTCCTCAAGGTAGGCAAGCCCGAGAGTTTTGATTGATATCAAATCAAGTCCTTTCTGGTTATTCTTATCCCCGGAGCTCTTACAACTGTACAGAAAACCGAAACAAATTGCAATAAATACCGTATAATAAATTTTTGTTCTCATATCTTCTGAGTTAATTTACCGGCAGGTGAATCTAATTAAAACCCAAAGTTAAAAAAATTAACTTCTCCATCATTCCACCAAGCCAATAGTGCATATCCTGTTCCCTTTTTTGTCGAATTTTATCTCCCCTGTTTCTCCAAAATATTCCAACGAAATAAGAGCTTGCTGTACCCCCTCACGTTTGCCTCCGGCAATGATTACAGCTTTCACCATCATCATTATGGCGTCATATGAATATGAAGCAGTGGCTCCCGGCCATTGTTTATACTTTTCATGGTAATTCCGTGCAAAATCTGAGATCTCTTCCCTATACCATTTGCCTGATGTTAAGATTAAAAGGTTCTTCAAAACTTCAGGATGTTTGTAAACAGGCGAAGATTCTCTTAGAAGGCTTAGCGGCCCGTAAATAACAGCCGGGGAATGGATCTCTTCCATTTTGCATATTATCTTATCCGCTGAAACAGGTCCTGTAAAAAGAAGAAGGCAATCTGTCTTCCTGGCAGTAATAATTTCAGCAATTTCTGAAATATCGCTGTCAGATTTATTATATAGTATTGAGACAGGTCTTACAGTGCCTGATGCTTCTGCCTTCCCTGAAAAACTCCTGAATGCAGATTTTGCATCATAATCATCATCTGTTACCAGTGTAAGGTTTTTATACTTTTTTCTGTTAATCTCCATAGCAAGCATTTCTGCCTGCTGGTTGTCATCAGGTACAATATTGAAAAACCATGGTGTAAACGCCTGTGAAAGAGTAGGATCTCCTGCCCAGGCCGACAGGAAAGTAACATTGGCTTTGGTTGTTGCCTGTTCAACAAGATGTGCATTACGACCATCGTGTGAACCGACTATTGCGATAACTTCATCAATGAATATCATATCAACTGCCTGTTTTGAACCTGTACCCCAGGGTCCCTCCATCGATTTAACAATAAGTTCAAAATTTTTACCATGAAAGCCGCCAGCCCTATTAGCCTCATCGATAGCCATTTCAGCTCCATTCCTTGCTTCAATTGAGGCAGAGGTCTGAATGAGCAGGCCTATTTTAATCGGCTTATTAGTCTTAACATCCCCCTTCCCGTCCCGATAGCTATCGGGAGCTATCGGGACCCCTTCAGGGGGTGGACACGCGTCAGCGTAGCCGGGGGCAGGGGGTGCTAGGCAAAGCGTGGCAGAGGCCTCAGGATAAACAGACCTTGTAATAATAGCGGCTGAGAGTACCGAAAAAGAAGAAATGAAACAAAATGTCCCTACAATCAAAGCAGGAAGTAATGATAAAAAACTACTCATATTAGGATTCTGCAAGATATTACAATATCTCTCTGTCTATTGCCAGAGCAATCTTCCTTAGATCATTTACAAGGAGTTCAAACTCGTCCAGACTGAGTGATTGTTGTCCGTCGCAAAGGGCTTCTTCAGGGTTATAATGAACCTCCATTATCAAACCATCTGCTCCTGCTGCAACTGAAGCTTTTGCCATTGATGGTACCATCCATCTTATTCCTGTTCCATGGCTTGGATCAACAATGACCGGAAGATGGGTGAGTTGCTTAAGCATAGGTACAGCACTAAGGTCTAGGGTGTTCCTTGTTGAAGTTTCAAATGTCCTGATACCGCGTTCACACAAAACAACATTATTATTACCCTGGTTAAGTACATATTCAGCAGCAAGCAGAAATTCTTCTATTGTGGCCATCATTCCACGCTTGAGCAAAACAGGTTTTTTGCTCATACCAACCTCTTTCAGCAATGGGTAATTTTGCATGTTTCTGGAGCCCACCTGCAGCATATCTGCATATTCCGAAACGAGTTCAATCTGTCTTGTATCCATAACTTCGGTTACAACAGGCAGCCCTGTTTCGAGGCTTATCTCTTTAAGAAGCTTAAGACCCTCATCACCCATTCCCTGGAATTTGTATGGCGAAGAGCGTGGCTTGAATGCTCCACCTCTGAGAATTCTGGCCCCGGTTTTACTGACTGACTTTGCTGTGGCATAGAGTTGTTCACTGCTCTCAACAGCACATGGTCCGGCAATAATAACTATTCTTTTGCTGCCAAACTCAATACCCTTAACACTTACAATGGTTCCGTCCGGTCTTGCATCACGGCTAACCCTTACCGGAACTTCGAAACCACTATTAATCGGAACAGAACAAACATTTGATTCCATCATTACCTTAATTATATTGTCCCTCAATTTATACCTGGCACAGGTCATCAATATCCGTCGGCACTATATCCAGATGCTGGTTTTTTATAAATCAAATCATCTTTTTCCCATTTGGGAGCCGGGTAGAATTCAAACTTTCCATTTTTAACCGTAGCCATGAATATCGGCCTTATGTTATTCCAGGAACCATCATATACAACTTCGCCCGTAACTCCTTTGTAGCCATTGGTGATTTTCATATCAGTCATAACATCCCTTATAAGGGCACGGTTAAGACCTGCCCGCTCAATTGAACGGATTATTATATTCATTCCGTCATACGCATGCGCTGCAAATACATCAGGCTCCATATTATATCTCTTCTGATAAGTAACTTTGAATTGTTTAAGTTTTGGATCATTAGCATCCGGATTATACTGACAGGTTGTTACAACTCCTTCAGCATTGGTCCCGGCATTATCTAAGAAATCCTTACTGACAACCCTGTCGGATGCATAAACAGTCTGTTTAAATCCCATGGCTCGTAACTGCTTAAGGATAAGTCCTGACTCCTTTGCATTGCCCCACAATGCTATTGCATCGGGGTTTGTCTTTCTTATTCTTTCAAGCTGCGAAGTGAATTCTGTTTCTCCGTCATCAAAGCGTTCTTCAATAATGACCGGATAACCAATTCTTGTAGCTGTCCGGTTGAAATGCAACGTACCTACCCTCCCATAACGATTGTTTGCCCTGATCATCGCCACCCTCTTGTGGCCATCTTCAACATAAATCTTCTTTACCAGAGCGTAGCTCGATTGCCTGTCATCAGGAATTATTCTTACAACCCACGGAATAGCCGTTTCGGTAAATGTAGGATCAGGATCGCCGGTATTAACAAGTGGTATCTCAAGCTTAAAGCTGGCTCTTAATGCAACGTGCGAATTAATATCATCAATAGTACCCAGCCAGGCCCATACTCCTTCGTCATCCATTTTAACTATTTCATTTGCTGCAGCACCCCAAAGACCAAAATCATTATGCACCATAAGCTTATATGGGATTCCCTTATAACCTCCTCTACTATTCGCCTCTTCTATTGCAAGCATTGAACCTTGCAGCATCTGTGTACCCAGGTTAATAAGTAAAGACCCCTCAAGAGGGCCCAGAAAACCTATTCTTACTTCCTTTAAGTCGGTAGGTGCTTTTTTCTCCCGACCCGCACCATAGAATTCCAATGGCTCAATGAAGTGATACTTATAGGCTTTCATATACCTGTCATAACCAACCAGTTCGTTTGGCACATTACCATAATTCTGTTTATCATTCTGCGAATTGATCCTTGAAAATGGTAGTAAAGTGATAAGAAACAGAATAACCGAATATTTCAGATTCAGTTTCATAATTTTAGTTTTTTATTTTTGTTTTTTACAAACTGCATATGCTTCGATCTCAACCAGAAGAGTTTCCCAGCACAGACGTGACTGGATACCGGTACTGGCTGGCAGAGGATCGAGTCCGAGCCAGCTATAGAATGTAGTCCGAATCTTGTTGAATTCTGCATAATCCCTCTCAATATCCCTGAGGTAATTGGTTGTCCTTACTACATCGTGCCAGGTCATATCTTCAGCGCCAAGAAGATTTGTGATATTACGATATGTTCTCCAAAGCTGGGCTTTAAAATCTCCCACGTGTTCTGCTTTTCCTTCCTCATTTACACTTGCTGTACCTGAAATAAGCAGAATCTTATAATCACCAATATCAAGACGCAGAGCTCTTGAAAATGATGAAGGCTTCTGGTAATTATACGCCTCATTTATTACATGAGGAGCATGAGTAACATGTTTTTCAATTGGCGGACGATCTTTATGAATTTCTGGCATAACTGTCTCAGTAATTTGGTTTTCAGGGCCTAGAATTCCAAGCTTTTTCATTTCATTACGTTCACCACTTGTAAGTTGTGAGAGGTCAATCAATATTTTCTGGTTAGTCATCAGGTACATTGGTTAGATTTATTATAGCGTTATTGATTTATTGTCTTACTGTGTTATTTTTTCACCACGGCTTACGCCTTTAGAGGTTGCAACCCACATTACATCATCTTCCCCGTCAACTCCTATTATGAAATTATGTGCTATTGAGGGCCTTTGCGGAATCTCTTTCTTCAAATCACCGGTTGTTACAATGGCTACACCATTCGCATCATTATCATTCTTCTTGTATGTGATCCAGTTCGTTCCGTTGGTACTACTGAATCCATTATCGCAGCATACATATACAACAGGGCCTTCAGCTCTGAGAAAATTTATAAAATTACTTGCCAGCCCACTGTCATGGTCAAAATAACCTTTCCAATATTTTCCGTCATACCGGCTCATCCCGAAATAGGTTGATACCCACAAAATACCTTCCGACCACGATGTAGCAGTTGTGATATCATGTACCACTCCATCATCAGGCTGCAGGTCTATTTCCATAAATCCATCAGGATCAATATAATCCCTGAACTGTTTTGTTTTAGTATTATATTCAATAATACCGCCTCCCCATGCAGCTATAAATATTTTTCCATCCCCTGCTGATACACCATAGGTCCAGGGTTCATGCATTGGAGCATTCCTTTCGGTGAAAATCTCCCACTCTTTTGTGAATGTATCATAATGACCTGCTCCGCCTCCGGTTGCACACCATACGTTCTTCCCTTCACAGATAACCATGTAAACCAGATCATTTGGCACGCCACTATTAAACTGATTGAATGTTTCAAATTTTCCGCCTGACCATCTGTTTAACCCACCCAGAGTTCCGATCCATACATCTCCTGTCAGCTGGCTAACATCAACCGAAACAACTCCATTATGAGCAAGTCCGTCCTTTGTGGTATATGTCTTCCACTTACCGTTTTCATAAACAGCCAGTCCATCATGTGTACCGACATAAACCTTTTGGCCGTCTATTCTGACACAATAGCATTTATCAGAAGGTAATCCGTCTTTTGTTGTAAAATTCTTCCAGTTACCAAATAATGGGATAGCTTTTGAGGCATCATCAGGAGCAGGAAGAGATGGAATTACTGCCCTAGTAAAAGATTCATCATTTAATTCAGGTGTAAATTCTTCAATCCTGGAGTTTTTATGATTATTATCCCATAAAATAAATCCTAGAGATATTGCACCAAGGACAATTACAATCAGTGATGCTATCTTGAAATAAGTACTTTGGAACATTCTTCTCATAGATTTCCAAATTTATTATTAATGTAAAAATGATGCCTTCTGAGTCACAGCAGCCTTTTCTTCATATTCCGGGCCTCTTATTGATCTCAGATAATCAATAAGATCATTGAGATCATTTTTGGTCATATCGCTTGTAAGACCATGTTTATCATCTTTGCCGTAAAGAGTCCATATCTCCTCAAGTGTTTTTGCCCGTCCGTCATGAAGGTATGGAGGCGAAGCGTAAATATTATTAAGATGAGGAGTATCAAACAATATCGAATCATCACTTACTGCAAGGGTACTTACATCAAAAGGCTGTTTGATAGTATATAAGGGAGCCGGATGACATGTTGCACAACGATTAATTTCAGGAATTAAATTCCCAAAATTATCATGTGTGCGTTCAAATATAACTTTACCTCTCAGCTGTCCTTCAGTAAGTTTACCATCCGGATTGTACAATATATTTGGAGGATATGCAATTCCTCTCATAATATAAGCAGCAATTGCATCAAGATCTTTATAAGGAAATTGTTCAGTCCTGGTCAGAACAGTAGAAAACCTCATTCCATCCTGCTTATAGACTGTCTGGTTTTTACCGTTCCATTTGAAAGGAGGAGTGTCTCCTATATCCCTCAATGACTGGGTATTTGTCACATTTCTACCCATATCCTTTGATGCCATGTTATAAACAAGACCATCCTCATGTTCATCGGGATGGCAGGTATAGCAGGAATACTGGTTCTGAAATGTCCTGCCTGCATTGTTCAGCAGCTTTCTACCACGCCTTAGAACAGTAACCTTCCTGCATTTACCAAGTTCAATAGCATTCAATGATTCATAGGTTTCAGTACTGATAATACCAATTCGGTCGTTCAGATGCTCGGCAACGTAAAGTAATTTTCCATCAGGAGAGAGAGCAAGACCCTTTGGATTTGCGCCTGTAGGTATTCTTTTTACAACATACCTGCTACTGATACCAAGATGATCAGGCCATATGCTTAGCATCTCAGGGGTTGATTCAGAGATAAGCTGTCTTACTGAATCAATATCCACAACTGTAATATAATTAACACCTGAGCTGGAAATGAATGCTTTTCTGCCATCAGGAGAGATAACAACATCATACGGATCAGAATAATATGCATTTGGTTCATCTGTTAGAAGCTGAATAATCCTTCCATCTCCCTTTTGCTCAATAATTCCTATCCCATGATTCATCATCCATCCTCTCTCAACCTGAAGTGTTGGCAGCAGGTTTTTAGGTCGTATAAGAGTAACTATCGCAAGATCACCTGTAGGTGTAAAAGCCACATTCTCCATCATATAAGCTGACTCCACCTCCAGATATGACTTAATACGCTTCGAATTATCACTCACCACCGTTAATTCTGTTGCCATAGGTTCACCATAAGGAACTATGTCTGCTCGTCTGGCTGTAACATAAAGTACATTTCCGTCTGGAGAGAGCTGTGCATTTGTTGGATTATTTCCAGTTATAAGCCTCTTAATTTCCGTTTTATGCTCAAGATCAATAACGGAAAGATCTGAACTATAAGTATTTACTACATACAAAAAATTTTCATCAGAGCTGAATGACAACCCGGCTGGCCCATTTCCCGTTGTAAGAGTATCAATTACCTTAAGTTCATCAAGATCAACAACTGAGACATTATCGGACCATTGATTACTGACATATGCTTTCTTCCCTGTTTTGTCAATTATAACTCCGTAAGGCTTATGCCCGACTGGAATTTTTGTTATTATTTTCCCTTCTGCAGGATCTGCAACAATAAGAAGATCAGCATCATTGGCAGTTACAAATATTCTTTTGCCATCGGATAAAACAGCGATATTCATCGGGGAATAATAATCTCTGTTTACAAGCCATGAGATAACGGGAGATTTTGTAATATAAAGATGACAGTTTGTACAAGCGAGAGGATGATCATTCGTGGCAGTCTTATAGTCGACATGAGCTCTTGCCAATTTTTTACCGGGTACCAGAACCAGCAAAAGCAGAATGACAATAATAACAGGTATAAGAAATGCCTTTTTCATACTAAACTATTATTCCAGTTCAACCTTTTTTTCTCTTAAACCGGTGAAATGAACCGGTACTGTTATTGGGTTTTTACTTACCGCAATTGCATAACGGTTGGCAGGAACTATTTCATTATCTTCATGACAGCCTACACAACCTCTTCTTTCATTTGGTCTGAGCCAGTACCAGGCTCCAGGGCCGTTAACTGTTTTCCCAAGTTTATCCATTGTCTTTATTCTGAAGGGCATATCAGCAGCTACCTTCAGATAAACTGAACCATCAGTCTCCACCTCCACAACACCAAGCGAAGAGTCTATTCCTATAATCTCAATTCTGTCGGCTGCCGGAAGGGAGAAGCCGGTCTCAGGCGAAGTCATCCCGGTAACATTAATGTTCTGGCACAACATCAATCCTGTCTTTACACCCATATCAACTTCGCTGGGAAGCTTACGAGGCCTCTCATGAGCAGCTACTTCAACAGCTTCAATAACATCCCCTTCATCACTCCTGTACAACATATTACCAAGCATACTCTTCTCATAATCGAATTCATAGAGCGAATAGGCTTTTTCAGCTTCTGACCTGAATGAAACCAGAAGATTACCATTTTTCTCCGGGAAAACTGATGCATATTTACCAGGCGATGAGTGGGTCAGATCAATTCTTGAATGCAGCGGCCTGTTATAATTGACAGACACGATGCTGCTGGCTTCTGATCCGTCTTTACAAGTTTCGATAAATACAATTTTCCCGTTACCTGTTTCCCATCCACGACTGAAAAGCTCACTCCCTTTCTCTCCCTTATAAAAAAGTTCCGCCTTGGTTCCATCGGGTCTTAAAACCATGAAAGATGGTCCTTCAGAGTATGGAAAGACCTGCCGGCTAAAGGATATAATACGTCCGTCTTTGAGAACAGATGAGGCAAAATATGTGTGTGGGTTAAATGTGATCCTTCGTATGTCAGTACCATCGAGATTGCAGGTAAAAAGATTGTGCCCCGCCTTTAATGAGTCTTTTGGGATTAACCTGCTAAAGACAATTTTACCACCAGGTAAATATGCAGGATCTATAGAATTTTCAGATGAGTGTGTAATCTGCCGTGCTTTTAAAGATCCAAGATCCATTTCCCATATCTGCCATGCATCATTCTGATCCTTCTGACCTGTAAACAGCAGATGTGTACCATCGTATGATATTTCGGGTGAACGGGCTGAAGAAAAATCAGCTGTCAGGTTCTTAGGTGTTTTCCCCGGTTTCTTAACATCTATTGCAAGAAGCCTGGAATCTGTAATATAACGCCATGAATCTCCTGAAACATAATCGGGTTTTTCAATGCCTGCTTTAGCCACAGTTACAATAATTTTCCCCTCCATAGATCTCCTGCCGCATCCTGTTAATAAAATAACAGAAGAAAAAATTAGCAGAGCTGTATATGCTGTGTAATTAAAAAATAATCTTAAATGGAACATCGAAAAAAAATTATTGTTCTGTTACTTTAAGAATCTGGTTCGCTTTTGTATTCTCTATTACCTGTACTTTTCCTGAGGGCCACTTTATTTCTATTTTCTCAACAATCCCGTTATTCCCGAGTCCAAAATGCAGTCTGTGGTCATTTTGTGAAAGATACCCAGTGGTCCCTTTCTGCTGGACCGACTGAGACCTGCCTCCTGATGTGATTTTAATCCTTGCTCCTATTGCATCACGATTGCTTACAGTACCTTCAAGATCTATCAGAATCCAGTTATTCTGGTTGCCCTTATTGTTTCTGAGAAACATTCCCCTGCTATTTAAATTGGCTACATAAATATCAAAATCACCGTCGTTGTCATAATCACCAAGACAGGCACCTCTTCCCACATTCTCCTCCCGGAAATAACTTCCCAGTTGACTGGATATATCCTTGAATTTACCATCACCCAGGTTATCAAACAACTGGTCTTCATGCCCATACAAGTGCTTTAGGGCTCCGTTTGTTTTAAAAATATCGACATCTCCATCATTGTCGTAATC
Source organism: Bacteroidales bacterium (assembly GCA_035531395.1). Lineage (GTDB taxonomy): Bacteria > Bacteroidota > Bacteroidia > Bacteroidales > VadinHA17 > LD21. The sequence goes on along the minus strand of DATKTA010000007.1, from coordinate 192,101 downwards.
CACAAATGATGAAGTCCATCCTACAAACTGACCGGCAGCCATTGCAATTCCTGCAGGATATGACCTATCAGCGAAGACTCCGTTTCCAAGATTCTGATAAAGAGAACAGTAAGTATCATCGGAGAGGAATATGTCAATAAGGCCATCACCATTGAAATCGGCAAAGTCGACCGACATGCTCACAGTTGCTTCTCCTGCCTGGCTGAATGCGGTACCTGACATTGTTCCTCTGTCGCTAAATCTTTTACCTTCATCGTTATGCCACAGGTAATTCAGAGTATGGTCATTAGCAACGTAAATATCCATCCAGCCATCCTCATCATAATCAACTGCACCAACTCCCATTGCCCTGCCATCAAGGTCGTTGATTCCCAATGCCTCAGTAACATCATCAAATGTTCCATCCCCGTTATTATGATAAAGGTAATCGCGCTGGGCATCGTAAGCCATTGGGCCGGGGAATCCGTCAGGTGCATAGTAATATTTATAATCCGGATCGAAGTTCAGATAATTACCAACATAGATGTCGAGAAATCCGTCATTATCATAATCAAACCAGACAGCACCGATACTACACTCCTTTTCGCCTGCCATCTTAGCCTTTCTTGTCACATCAGAAAAGGTGCCGTTACCATTATTTTTATAAAGGATATTAGCTCCATAATTACATAGGTAAATATCAGGGTAACCGTCGTTATTAAAGTCCCCCATAGCAGCACCCATCGAGTAAACAGGCTCATCGATACCCGCCTTCCCTGAAACATCTTCAAAAGTGCCATTTCCCTTGTTCCTGTAAAGATGACTGTAAGGGAGATGTTCAGGTTTTTCGCTATGGCTGAATCCTTCAATCCAGGTACCATTGCAGAGAAACAAATCAATAAAGCCATCCCTGTCAAAGTCAATAAAGGAAGCTCCTCCTCCGCTCGATTCTATAATGTTGTTAAGATGTTCAGTCCCTATAGAATGAACAAAATCAACCCCTATCTGCAAGCCAATCTCCTGGAAGTAATCATCATTTGCAGCAGGCGCAGTATAGGTTTTTTCATTATTACCACTACTGCCAGAATTACAACCTGATAAAATCAGTATTAAAAAAAAGAAAATGGCTGAATGGCTGGAAATATCTACATAGCGGTAAATACTCTGCTTAGTTTTCATAGTGTCAAGTTAGTTGGGTATCTATACAAACTTATCTAATTCCTGTTTCAAAAAAATGCTAAATGAGACTTTAACATTTCAATAAGGATTATTTAAGAGTATTTTAAACAATCACTGGCAATACTTAAAATATTTTAACATAATTTAAGATTTGAACAGACGCAACCTTTTGAAATCAGCAGGAACCTAAGTTAGAAAAACAGTGCATACCATCGGTGCAAGGAATATTACGAATAAACTGAACTTGCCGGGAATATGTTTTACAAAAGTTGTTAAATTTGTATGATACCATAAGAAGGATGATCCTTTTCTTAACTAATTATATGATTATCAACATGAAAAACATTAGCCAAAAAACCGGAATAGTATTATTACTAATTATCACATTAAACTTCGCAGGCTGGTCACAACCAGGTTCAATGCTGATCAAAGTTATTGTATCGCCAGATCATAAAGACTGGACATATAAGGTTAATGAAACAGCTAAATTCACTGTACAGGTTTTTAAGAATGGCAACCTGCTCGACAATGCAGTAATTGATTATGAAGCCGGCCCTGAAATGTTACCCGACCAGAAGAAAGAGGGAGTAGTACTGAAGAACGGGAAAACAGAATTCACAGGAACGATGAAGACTCCGGGATTTTACAGGGTAAGGGTATGGGCAGTCGCTGACGGAAAACGATACGAAGGTCTGGCGACGGCCGGATTTGAGCCGGAAAAGATTCAGCCTACTGTTAAAGACCCTGCTGATTTTGATACTTTCTGGAGCAATACCATTACTGAAGCAAGGAAAATTGACCTTGATCCTCAAATAACACTGATGCCTGAAAGATGCACCAGTGAAGTAAATGTTTATCACATAAGTTACCAGAACGATGCTCCGGGTTCAAGGATCTATGGTATTATGGCGATCCCTAAAAAAGCCGGTAAATACCCTGCAATACTCAGGGTACCCGGTGCAGGTATCAGACCTTACTCAGGCGATCTCAGGATTGCATCGGAGGGAATTATAACGCTGGAAATAGGGATACATGGCATACCTGTTAACCTTGATCAGCAGGTTTACAATAACCTTATGGCAGGCGCACTCTCCTCATACTGGACTATAAGGAAGAATGACCGTAATTCACATTATTATAAAAGGGTTTTCACCGGATGTGTTAAGGCAGTTGATTTCATCTATTCTCTGCCTGAATTTGACGGGGAAAATATCGGAGTAACAGGCGGCAGCCAGGGAGGTGCCCTTACACTTATTACATCAGGCCTTGACAAGAGGATCAAATATATGGCAGGCCTTTATCCTGCAATGTGCGATGCCACAGGTTACCTGAATAAAAGGGCAGGCGGCTGGCCCCACTATTTCAGGTCAAATGAACCTAAAACTAATGAGGTTGAGACGCTTGCGTATTTTGATGTTGTCAATTTTGCAAGAAGAATAACAATACCCGGATACCTTACCTGGGGATATAACGACGTTACCTGTCCACCAACTTCAATGTATTCTGCCTATAATGTGATCACAGCACCCAAAGAGTTGCACCTCTACCTGGAAACGGGTCACTGGACCTTCCCTGAACAAACTGCAGCGCTAAATAACTGGTTAATAAACAAACTAAAAGAGAAATAGGCTGAAAGATTTATGATCCTTTCACCTACTTCCAACCTGGCCAGGAGTAAACAGTAGCATAGTTGGATTCGTTATATAACGGCTGCCGTTCAGGTTTATATATTTTTTTCCCCTTAAATGGCTTATCCTGAGTATATATCCAGATCGAATCAAGATCCCACACAATAAGTTCATCCCTCGGATCTCCTGTCAGGTCATGTACCATCCATGCAAGATCAGGATGACCATCATCAGGGAACATCACAACTCTCCTGCCCCAACCGTCAACCAGGCCTCCTTCTGTGTGGTTAGGTGTGAGGAAGATAAACTCAGTACCATCACCCCTCCAGTTAACAGGCTGCACAGGTGATCCTGAATGTATGAGTTCAAAGTTTATTATCTCATCTCCATTACAATTATAAAGGGTTATCATTCCCGGTTCACCCCAAAAATTGATATTGCAGAATTCCAGTCCTGGCAGATCCGGACGAAACTGCCCTACACTTGGTGTCTGGGCATGACCGACACGGTGATGCTTTAAAATATTACCGTTATCATCAACCAGCAATGCGCCATCGTCGCTGCCTCCGATAAAAATTCTGTCAGGTCCTCCACTAAGTGTGAAATCCCCTACGCATACACCATCAGAATGTTCACCCATGAGAGAATCCAGTGACCAGACTATTCTTCCGGTCGGATCAAATTTGGTATAACCAATATATACCTCATCCTTACCGTCATTATTGCTATCATGAAAGAATGGAAAATGTCCGAGATTTGCCGAAGCAGTCCATAAAAGCCTGAAATCACTGGTATAAGCCCACAGACGTGTATGCCTGTCCTTGATAATTACATCAGTCGGTCTACCTGTCCCCCTTAGGTCGCAGAACGAGAAACAATCAACATTCAGGTATGGCAGAAGGTCCCTGCGATAATAATGTTTATATTCCTGCCACGAGGTTTCACCTGGAAGAATTGCAGATGAAGGAACCGGGTAACGCGACTTCTCCCTGCCAGTCTTACCATCGAGAACTTTAATCCACTCTCCCTGTGCCATTACTACCTCATTCTTCCCATCACCATCAAGATCATGTATCTGAGCCGCAACATCATACGATAGCCATGCATGATCCGGATCCGGTTTTCCGTACTGCCAAAGCATTTTTCCATCATCATCAATTGCAGTAAGACAGGTGATCTGGTTATAGTTACTTCCGAAAAAAGGCATATTCTGGATGATCAGGAAGTCAAGATCCCCGTCTCCGTCAAGATCACCAAGCCTTAGAGCCCTGGCAGCTCCGAATCCTTTCGTACTGATCTTTTTCCATATCACAGGCTGAGGGTTGTCAGACCTCAACAGGCTAAGTTCTTTTTCAATGGATGCCTTCTTTGAATGATATTCTTCCAATGCTTTTTCTGTTGTGGTGACCTTCATTTCATGAAAGGCCACAGGTGAGGTTGCAAAAAGTCCGATCTTTCCATCAGTATAACGGGTGTCTGTAACATTGAAGACCTCTTTGTCATCTATAAGGCAGCGGATTTTATTGCCAGAGGCTACTACTGTAAGTTTGTACTGCTTCATCGGGTCCGTGGGAAATCTACCGGTAGCCATTTCGGTCCATCCATCCTTTCTGAATCCTTTCTCCCCATCACGGTAACGGAGAGTTATCCTTTCTTCCTTATCCAGGCCAAAGAGATAATAGTGGCGACCATCCCTGTAACGGAATATTATCCCATTCAGATCGCTTCTGTCGAGCGGTGTAAGTGTAACCTCTAGAGAATAATCCTTCCACAGAATATCACCATAACAAAGTATTGGATAAATGAAATCGTTGGTCCATACAGTTTTATTGTGTCCCAGGTAACAGAGTGAATGTTTGCCATCTGATTCAAATATATTCCACTCTTCAGGTCCCCTGTTATTCACAATATCCCATCCGTCTGTAAAATTACGGGGTATATAATGGTATTCAGGAAATCCTTCTGCAGCGAAGTCACCGAATTTTCCGGGTTTTACCTTTGAGAAATCACAATATGCCAGCTCTGAACCAGACTGAGGCACGTTAAGAACAGCCAGCATTACAATAAGAAGAGAGTTCAATGTAAACATTTGAGTTGTTTTTATATTCCAAAAACCCATGATGGGACCTCCATACGGGCACCTTTTGTTGGATCAACTATCTGATTTATTTTCAGCTTACCGGTTAAACCTACGAGCAAGCGGGCATCATTCCTGCTTCGTCCTGTCTTTTTCTGAAGAAGATTTATCATGTCCTCAGTTGCCTGCCAGGCAGCGTTCTCGAGGTCCTTATCTGCCCCGAGAGTAGAGAATGAATCTTCCCGAATTATAACAGGACGATCTGATAATACCTCCGGCAACCTACGGAAACGTATTATAGCTTCGGCATCTGTCTCTATTCCCTGTCCCGTCACCTCACCGTCTCCCTGGAGTGCATGTGCATCACCCATGCCTACGAGTGCTCCTTTCACATTTGACCTGAATACAACGGTGCTCCCTGCGCGGACTTCCCTGCAATCCATATTGCCGCCTGTCTCACCAGGGGCTCTCGTATCAACAACACCTTCAACAGGTGCAACACCGAGGCAGCCCAACATAGGTTCTAGTGGTAACCTTAATGATTCTGAGAATTCAGCATATCCATCCCTGAGCTCAAAGATCTTTCCACTGCAATAGCCCCATTCCCCTGTCTTAATATCAAGAATATCTATTGCCAGTGAATCACCGGACTCTATCCCGTCAATAAAGATCGGACCGGTCTGTGGATTTATTATACTATCCGGGCCAGACTCCCTGAAGACACCATCCCGTGTAACAAGACCCGGCATACCATGCGACATCTCAACCAGAACCACTTCGTCAAGGCCAACATGATAAGCTGCTTTCATCTGAGGTTTCCATACTGTAAACCGGCTGTCAGCTGACAGGCGTCGTATGCCTGAAGTCTGAAATGTCTGCAGCCACCCAGCAGAAAAACCTGTTGCAAAAGCTGGTGCAACCATCATTCTCTTTATGAAAATGCTCCTGTTCATATGCTGATACATTTAGTATCCTGCAATTTAATAGAATAGAACTGTAAGTCAAAATCAGCTAATAAAAAACTGGGATAGAATTATTGCTAATATCATAACGAAATACTATTTTAACATACCCGAATAGGAGCTTGAAAATAAATTACAAGACATAAACTATACATGATCATGATTGCGATTAAAAAGACTTCTCTTCTATTTCTTATTTTATTGCCAATAGTTATTTCCTGTAAAAGGAACGATGTATCACTCTATGTAGATCCCAATATTGGCAGTGTAGCTCCTCTTCTTACAACGAAGGTCCCGACTGTTCACCGTCCTCACAGCATGGTGCGGGTATTCCCGATAACAAAACCCGGGCTTAATGACCGTTACCTGAGCGACAGAATATATGGCTTTACTGTCAATATGCCAGCATACAGGATGGGTTATCTGACTGAGCTTATGGCGACAACCGGTATCCTGCAGGCTAATCCTAATGACTATGCATCAATGTATGATCATGACCAGGAGGAGGTTCATCCCTGGTATCACAAAGTAATACTTGAAGATTATGACATTGTTGCCGACTGGACCACTACTGAACGCTCTGTAATTTACCGGTTCAACTTTGGAGGCAACGATTCATGCAATATTATATTCAGATCATCAAATATTTCCAACTTCAATGTATCTGGCAATAATGTGATAAGTGGCTGGGAGGAGTTTCAAAAAACAAGGCAGTATTTCCATGCAGAATTCAGCCGGCCCTTTGATACAACATTTACCTTCAGTCAGGGTAAAACAAGGCCAGGAAATTACTCTTCCGGAAGTAACAGCGGCATAATTGTAACTTATCTTTCATCAGGTGATCCTGTTGAGGTAAGAATCGGGGTTTCCTATATTGATGACAAACAGGCGGCAGCAAACCTGCATAATGAAGCCGGCAGTAAGAGCTTCAGGAAGATAAAGGATGATAGTCACATGATATGGTCATCTGCACTTGGCAAGATAAAAGTTGAAGGTGGAACGGAAAGGGAGAAGAGGATATTCTATACTTCGCTCTACAGGTCAATGGAGAGGATGGTCAATATCTCGGAAAGCGGAAGGTATTTCAGCGGTTATGACAATAAGGTTCACGACGATCTGGATCGTCCTTTCTATGTTGACGACTGGTTGTGGGATACTTACAGGTCACTTCATCCACTGATGCTTATACTCGATCCCGACAGGCAGGGAGATATGGTTGAATCATATATCAGGATGTACGAGCAGAGTGGCTGGATGCCTGGTTTTCCTCAGTTCTATGGTGACTTCCCGGCAATGATTGGATTTCACTCAGCTGCACTGGTTTGGGATAGCTGGCAGAAAGGTGTAAGACATATTTCAATTGAAAAGGCCTATGAGGGATTAAGGAAAAATGCCATGAAAGGAACTATGCTGCCATGGAGAATGGGACCAATGTGTGAGCTTGACAGCCTCTATCAGATGAATGGCTGGTATCCTGCATTACCGGAAGACAGTATTGAGACGGTGACAATGGTACACGATTTTGAAAAACGGCAGGCAGTTGCAGTAACTCTTGAACACAGCTATGACGACTGGTGCCTTGCCCAGCTTGCAAAAGAACTGGGAAAAGATACTGACTATAATTACTTCATGAAACGCTCCAGAAATTATGAAAATGTATTTAATCCTGCTAACGGATTTATGGCACCAAAAATGGCAAACGGTAAATGGGTCGAGCCATTTGACCCACAGCTTTCCGGAGGAGTAGGCGCACGCTCATTTTATGCCGAAAACAATGCATGGACATGGAATTTCAGTGTCCCTCACGACATACCTCACCTCATTGAAATGCTTGGGGGTAATAAGGCTTTTATTGACAGGCTTGATGCTCTTTTTAATGAGCCCACCAGGATTTCAAAATGGCAGTTTATGGGTCAGTTTCCTGATGCCACAGGACTTAATGGTATGTTCGTTACTGGCAATGAGCCTTCTTTCCATATTCCTTATTTATATGATTATGCCGGACAGCCCTGGCGAACACAGCGAAGGATCAGGGAATTAATGGATATGTGGTTTGATGACAAGCCAATGGGTATACCAGGTGATGAAGATGGTGGCGGATTATGTTCATGGTATGTCTTCTCTGCTATGGGATTTTTCCCGGTAACTCCTGGCAGCGGAGAATATGCCATTGGAAGTCCGTTTTTTGAATCAATAAAGATTGAGCTTCCCGATGGTAAAAAGTTTTCAGTTGTTGCAAGAAATTGCTCAGGTAAAAACAAATATATTCAGTCGGCAACACTAAACGGAGAAGAACTTAAGAAACCTATCATAAGCCACTCAGATATTATGAATGGCGGCCGGCTAATGCTTGTAATGGGTGAAAAACCTAACAAGAATTGGGGAGTTGACTAGAATATTTGTCCCATACCCTTTTAACCACAGAGGACACTGAGATCAACACACAGAGGACACGAAGAAAGTAGAACTATTTACTTTAAGGCCAATGTATAATCCCTATTGTTATTGGGACTCTGTGACCTCCATAGTTAAAAAGTTCTTAATTATCAAAAGATACTTCTTTGCCGGTGAGTCTGACTCGGTCTGTAAGTACCTGTGTGAACTGAGGATCGAGATATCCTGTAAAGCCGGGCTGCTTTCCACCAACAGCTATTATAAAATATCCTGGTTCAATTACTCTTTTTCCCTTATTGTTTATCAGAGAAAATTGCCTTGGATCAATTGTAAAATCAACCACCCTGCTTTCACCAGGCTTCAATGTAATCCTGTCAAATCCCTCAAGCTGCCGTATCGGTCTGGGAGTTGAAGCCTTTTCATCCGTAACATAGAGTTGTACAACTTCATCTCCTGTCATATTTCCTGTGTTGGTCACAGTAACACTTACTTTAGCCTTTTCTCCTGTAATTATATTCGGAGGCAGAACAAGATCACTGTAGCTGAATGTGGTATAGCTCAGCCCGTAACCAAAAGGGTATAGTGGTTCCTGTAAAAAGAATCTGTATGTCTTGCCCTTCATATCATAGTTCTCAAAGGCAGGTATCTGATCAATCGACTTGTAATATGTAACAGGCAGCCTGCCTGCAGGGTTATAATCCCCGAAAAGAACATCTGCCACAGCATTGCCTCCCTGCTGACCGCCATATCCTGCCAGGAGTACTGCAGCTGCTTTCTCCTGAACCTTATTTACTGAAAGTGCTCCTCCATTAGCCAGAACAATAATAACAGGTTTCCCTGTTGAAACAACTGCTTCAAGCAGCTTTTCCTGCACAGCAGGCAGGTTCAGATTGGTTCTGTCACCCCCGCTGAATCCTTCAATCTTTATTGGCATCTCCTCTCCTTCAAGTCTTTGGGAAAGGCCAAGCACAAGAACCACTGCATCAGCATCCTTTGCTGCTCTTACAGCTTCTTCAACAAGGTTGGTACGGGGTTTTGCCCACAAAAGCTTCATATCAGCATCTCCGGCAAAGTTCCTGTAAAAGACCTCCAGCTTGTATCTCTGTCCGGCAGTCATCTCTGTAGCATATTCTGTATGAAAAGCATGGTGCTCACCCCTGTATTTTATAATGCTTTTACCATCCATAACAATCTCATAACCAGATGAACCCCATCCACCTATATAAAATGTTCCGGTTTCAGGAGCAGTCAGCCATGTTGTCCATTTAACTCCAAAATCATCATCAGGCATGTCCGCCCTAGGGACATAGTTCTCCCAGTAGAAATTGATATTGTCATCAATTCTGGTGAACAATGGTTCTCCTTTCATATCCCTGTTATTGAAGTATTCACCTTTCGCTCCCTGTTTGCCATCTTCAGTCTGAAGGTACCTCGAAGGGATAATGGTAAGATTATGGATCCCTTCAGCAAGGTCACACCCCTCTGCATAGATAATCTTAGTATCCGGAATAACCTTGGATCCTATCCCCCTGAGTATTGTTACAGGGTCTTTGGGAATACCATTATAGTTGCCAATCAGAGATTCAAAATTATCTGCATTCGGCCCGATTACAGCAATTGTTTTAATATCTTTTTTTAAAGGAAGAATATTCCCTGCATTCTTCAGCAGCACTACAGATTTTTGTGCAGCAAGACGAGCCAGACCGTTATTATAATCTGAACAGTTGACAAAAAATGGAATGGACGCATATGGCACCATGTTCTCAGGATCAAACATACCGAGTCTGAACCTTGCCTCGAAGACTCTTTTCACGGCTCTGTCAATATCTGTTTCCATAAGCAGGCCCCTTTCAATGGCTGTCATAAGGTGTTTGTAATCAACACCGCATTCCAGGTCTGTTCCGGCTTTTACGGCCAGAGCTGCTGCCTCAGCTGCATCTTTTGTGTATTTTTGGAACTGCCAGTAGTCCGATACGGCCCAGCAATCAGAAACAATATAGCCTTTGAAACCCCATTCATTGCGAAGTATCCCGTACAATATGGGATTGGCAGTGCAGGGCATACCCTTATACTGATTATATGCTCCCATAACTGACCAGACTCCTCCGTCGACAACAAGCGTTCTGAATGCCGGAAGATAGGTCTCCCTGAGATCAACCTCACTTACCTGAGCATTAAAGGAGTGCCGTGTTGATTCCGGACCTGAGTGTATGGCATAATGTTTTGCAGTGGCTACTGTTTTAAGATATTTGAGATCATCGCCCTGCATTCCCCTGACAAACTGCATGCCCATTCTTCCTGTGAGATATGGATCTTCACCATAGGTTTCATGTCCCCTTCCCCAACGCGGATCTCGAAAGATATTGATATTGGGTGACCAGAAGGTAAGTCCCTGGTATATACCTCTCTTACCCCTACGCTGAAATTCATGATATTTCGCCCTCGCCTCATCAGATATTGCATTTGCCACACTTAACATCAATCCTTCATCCCAGGAATTTGCTATTGTTATTGACTGAGGAAAAACTGTTGCATATCCGGCTCTTGCTACCCCATGCAGGGCTTCATTCCACCAGTTGTATTCCGGAATTCCAAGCCGGTGTATAGCAGGTGCAGTATAAAGCAACTGGTCTGCTTTTTCCTGCAGTGTCATACGTGAAACAAGATCATTTACTCTTTCTTCAACCGACATGGTTGGATCCTGAAATGGGAAAGCCGAATTAATCTGCTGAGCATCCAATATTACTAAACAGTAGAATAATAAACTAAGAATAATCAATGATGCTTTTTTCATGATTTACAATCTTTCGGTTACTTTATTTTCCTTACTTTAATTCTACTTTAACAGATTCGAAAAATCTACCTGTTTTTGCGCTGAATCCCTAAAGGGAACAGGTAGATTTTTCTCCTTTCTCCCTTTAGGGCAGGGGCAAAAAAGGAGAAAAATCAGGCTTTTATCCAATCTGTCAAAGTAGAATTAAGTAGTATTTCTTTCATATTCATTACTTAGCCAGTTTCCCGAAGAGATCCCTGAATATTGCATCTCTGTTAAGGGATGTTGCCATGCGTATAAAATGCCGCGAATGGTCTTTACTATAAGTTACCTGATCAGTCAATAACGGAGAATGCTCCAGATTTGTAGGAATCCATCCGGCATTGACCAGCCAAGCAACAGCTGTGACATCCCAGATGACTTTCGACCAGGTGTCATGACCTCCGCTGTATTCAATTGTTGAACTTAAAAGGTAATCGGACAGCTGGTTTTTCCCTTTCAGATATTTCTCCATCTCGGGAATTGTTGTGTGAAAATGCGACACTACAGGCTGGCAGGGCATTATCACCAATGGTACTCCTGAATTTAAAACTACCTGCGCAGCTTTTACATCCTGCATCAGGTTAAACTCCTTTTGATGAGGCCATTCCAATCCATTTCCCCCCAGCCATACTACTACAATGTTCTTGATTATTTCAGGATCAATAAGTATCGCTGATGCAATATTTGTAATGCACCCTACAGTAACCACGTAAAGTGGATTATCTGCAGTAGCGGTTTTAGCCTTTTTAATAAGGTCTGTTACAGCTTCACTCTTTACTGGACGATTAATATCTTCAAGATACCTGTCCGAACCGCGGAAAGCAAAGCCTTCAGGTGATTTGCCGAGCATTTTAAGCAGTCGCATTATCTCCTGATAGCTCTTTTCCATCCCGTCACCGGGATTTTCAGAACGTTTGTTAAAATAGGGAGCCGCATAAACTGCCTCCAACTGTACTTTTTCTGTTGACAGATAAGCATATGACAGAGCAAACTGGTCATCAATTTCATTATAGGTATCCGTATCAAGGATCATCCTTACTTTCCCTTCAGGAGGCTTGAGCATCTTTATGCGAATTGTCTCATCAAGTTTCGGATAATTCTGAGCATTGCATACTGTAAATAAAAAGATAACAATGCATAATAACAATGATCTCTTTGATTTCATAATCTATTTTATCTGATATTGAATTAAAATGTATTTATTTTACTAATTTATTAACTTCTTCGATCATAATTTCATAATTTCGAAAAGTCTGTTCCGATATAATCCTTCCATATGGTGAGGCTGTGGGCATCAGTACAAAACCTCGTCCTTCACCATAAGTTCCGTCAGCGATACTCCTTTTTACCACCTCCCTGAACCTGTCTGATGATAGATTTTCGATATCCGCTATTTCAATATTTCCAAACAGAACAAGTTCTTTCCCATACTTTTCCCTTATCTGTTTAAGGTCGGCATTTCCATGCGGAAAGGGTTCAAGAGGATCGGTGGCATCAGCACCCATTTTTACAATATGTTCCATAATATCCCTTACCCTGCCATGGGCATGTATCCGGACATACCCTTTGTTCTCCCTGATCATGTTAACCATCGGGCCGGTGTACCTTACCACATACTCTTCAAAAAACTGAACGGGGAGAAAGGGTTCAGTTGCATATTCAGGTCCATAAATCCTCCAGAACCTTCCGGGAAAGTCTTTTGCGACAGTCGCCGTACGCTTGTAGATATACCTGGCATGTTTTGCAAGAAGCTTATGGCACAACTCCTGCTCAGTAAAAGCAAAAACCGTGAAATCCTCCATGCTGAAAAGTGCAGCTACAGCACATAAGGGGTCTTCAGTATCAACCATTATAATACCCTTATCCCTAAGGGTTTTTTCCTGCATTTCCATATGGCTGATATCAATTCTCTCTTCAAATATTTCATCAGGCAATTGCAGGTATAGCTTAACATCATTAATATCCTTAAGCAGGGGTTCAATCGTCCATACTGTATCCAGTTCCTTATCACGACGGGTAGTACTTGTAAGTTCTTTCCCGTTAATCCTGTAAGTCAGCCTTGTATAGCGACTATTATTTTCCTCCCATGACCTCTCTTCAACAAACTGTCCTCTGACCCCAACATTATCGCTACCATCCCAGGCCAGATGTGACTGGGCTCTCACAGGGCTAACCATCCTTATGATATCTGTTTCATCCTCAGCCATCTTCAGTAATGGCTGCCAGGAAGGAGAATTGTAAATATTATACTCATCAGGATCATCCGGATTAATAACAAATCCTCCTATCTCATGAAAGCTTACTGCCGGCCGGTCAACACTATCACCCCTTAGAGTAGCCAATAAACGTTCTTTTCTTGTCATCAACTTTTAAATACCGGATTAGTTACTGTGATCTTCTAAAGGTACTCCTTTATTCAGAGCCTCCTTAAATTCGGGAAGGTAAGTTTCATACAATCCCCTTGGAGATGTATTAAATTTCATGCAAAGAGAGGCAGCAATACCAACTACTTCACCATAGGTTCCTGTATACCGTTGAACCCTTGTAGCTGCATGCGCTACATGAGTTGCACTTATATGCCTTCCTGCCATAAAAAGATTTGATATATTCCTGGAATAGAAACACCGGTATGGAACTAGGAAGGGAGGAGAAGTCTCCTTCCCCTGATGTATGGCAATGGCCCTGAATTCCATTCCCGGGAAATATTTTGTGCTCACTGGATCAGGTACATGGATATCAACTCCCCAGTCGACCTCAACACAACCATCAGGATAAACAACCTGATTATCAAGATCGTGCTGCGTTATGATCAGATCTCCGAGGAGTCTTCGTGATTCCCTCTTTCCAATTATATATCCCAATTCAGCAATTTCAAAATTCTTATATTCAGCCTTTCTGACACTCTTGTTTTTCTGGAAATCCCAGTTCCCGAAAATTGCCCTCAGCTGGTTATCCCTGATCTCCTCCAGATCAGATATCATATTTTTCGAAAACCCGCTTTCCCAGTTCCATGAACTCTGCAAAACGTACTGGCAGCTCTCTTCATTGACTTGCATGGCCCATGGACAATCTGGAAAACTGTTAGGTTCTCCTTTATCCCCGGACCACCAGAAAAGAGTTGCGCCGAGAACCTGTAAAGTGTCATTTACCGGGGCTTTTGATTCCCCTGTCTGTGCCTGATTCTCACTGCCTTCACGATAATCGGCGCCAGCAATAAACCCAAGATTTGCATCACCTGTACAATCGGCAAAAAGAGGTGCTTCAAACCTTAGTTCGGAACCATTTTCAATATGTTGGGCAATAACTGAGACTATTTTGTTACCATTAGTTATTGCCCTGAAAATATGATAATTAAGAAACAATGCGATATTTTTCTCAGATGTAACCAGGGTTTCCTTTAATCCGTCACTGAATGATTCTCCATCTTTCATGTTCTCTTCCTTGTCAGGACCAAGGCCATTTACCAGCCGTCCCAGTGCAGGATAGGTCCCGCGCTGTGTTTTCCCGCTTCGCCATACTCTTATCTCAGAGCTGTTATTCCCTCCCAGTACAGGCCTGTTCTGTATCAGGGCCACCTTAAGACCAAGTCGTGCTGCTGAAACAGCTGTTGATATTCCTGCTATTCCCCCGCCTGCAACAACAAGGTCATAGCTGCCGGCCAGAGGAGCTTCATCAGGGAGACCAAGCCATTTCCTTCGTTTCTCATTTAATAATGGCAGTGAATCAGAAGGAATAAGCTTATGGTCATTACTAATAATTATGGCATCTATCCTGCCATTGAAGCCTGTAAGGTCTTTTATTGCTATTTTAGAATCACCTTTATTCAAACTTACCTGGCCACCGGCTTCCCATTGCCATTCACCTGAGCCTCGTCCAAAAATATAAGGCATCTCTATACCATTAACAGCTATTGTGAATATGCCGGGAGCAGGTGAATCTGTAAAAGGGGCTGTCCAGTTCTTTGTCCTGACCCATATCCGGTAAGATCCTTTACAAGGAATTTTGACAGTTGTTACAGCGTCAGCCACTGGTTTCCCTAAGCCATGGGCCATAAGATAAGGCGACCCCATCACATCTATAAACTGCTGGTCAACAACCCAGCCTCCTTTGTTAATAAATGATTCAGCTTCTAGAAATACAAATTGTCTTTTACCTGAGCATGATGCGAATAGTATTATGCAAATTAATCCTGATAACAACTCTATTTTTCTGCATGAAGCAATCATCTGTTCAGTCCTGAGAATTATTCAATTTAAAACAGCAATACTTCCACTTTCGTCAGATGAGTCTAATTCAACTACTCCCCCTCCCTTTATTACATCTGTCTTTCCCCATTCGGCATTACCGATATTTATCCAACTGATCTTATAATTTTTACCTGTATCCCTAAGATCGAGCTTCACCCTGCCCGGCTTTGTGAAATAAATAACAAAGGCTTCCTTCCCCTTTGAAGCAACATAGGCAAGGTTTTCCTCATTATCCGACAGCATATCCATCGCTGGTTCAAGATCCCAAAGCTTTACTATATCTTCTATCTTCCTTACTGTGCGAATGCAATTCACCGATATCCGGCTAAGACCTAAACCTGAAGGTGGTCTGTGAAAACGGCTTGATGCATACCCCCCCAGAATGTTCCGGAAGAAGGTCTGAACAGCGTGTTCGGTGGTAATACCCCTGTCCAGCCAGCTTCCACTGTCGCTGCCATAGATCTTTGTACTGTTGACCGGTCGCGGATGCGCCTTTATATAATCAAAAACGTATTGTTGATTTGACCAGTTCTGATAACCCGGAAGCTGACTGTTCTGAGAAATATCAATATATCCATACCTATCAGGATTATCAAGTGTTTGTTTATGAATATCCGTTTTTACATCCCAGGTATCCCACATCTGTGTGATATATATTTCTTTTCCCTCTGAATTTTCCCTGACAAACTCCGTCCAGTAAGTTGCCCATTCTTCCTCGCCGCTGGTTTCATTATCAATACAGTATAACACATTTCCATACTCAAGGGAAATGGAAAGCATTTTTTTAACAAAAGCCTGCTGGAACCTGAGAATTACTTCATTTTTCTTCAGTTCAGGAACAGAATAAAAGAACGGCTGTTTATTCTGACCAGGGTGTAAGGGATAAAGGCTGTCCAATCCGGATTGTGAATAAGAATAGTTGATATTGTTCCCGGGATTATAAGGATCCGTCAGCCAGGGATCACGGGAATGGTCAAAACGATCCCATATCTCGATCTGAACAATGATGCCCTTGTCATCCGTCAATCTCAGCATATCTTCAAGTTGTTGCCAGTATTTATCATTCCACCGGTTAAGGTCATATTTCCCTTCAGGAGTCCTGAAAAATGCTCTTTTATCACCAGGATCCCTGTCACTCATAGTATTGCGGATATAGTTGCCTCCTATATCCGCAAGGCTGTCGAGATGTGATTCGAGATTTTCATTCTGAAACAGATTATCATTATCAGAAGCTCCAAGAAGAAGAACAGGCTTCCCATGGTATTGCCAGTAACGAGGATTTACTGTCCATGGTTTTATGCAACTTTCATTCCTTGCTGAAACGGAATTTTCCTGATTGCATGCCGGAAGAATCATTGCAATAATCAGTCCCAGGCTTAATACTGTTTTCATTTTATTTAATATTTTATCCTTTATCGTCATAGTCACACTGAAACAAAATACTGAGTCCTATCGGGACAATACCCTCGCCTTGTAAAGATTTATGTCAGGTAGAATAATAGTTTTATCAGGATTCCTGCAATAAATATTGTGTGTCCACCAACTAATTTCTCCTTTGGTAAAGATAAGTTCCCCCGTAACAGAATCATAATTTACGGATTTAACATTTTCCATATCTTCCAGCAGATCAAAGGTTGTGAAGTTCTCTGACAGTATATTAAAAATCCAGACGTTTCGATGCGTTGAAATTGCAAGTTTGTTATCAGATACACGCGATAGATCATGTCCACTTTCGTCCGGCAATTTCCAGCTCTTCTCCATCTTAAGTTCCGGTTTGTCTGAATCCCATTCCTTCAGTGAATAGGATCGAAGCTCATCAAATCCGAGAACAAATAGCCTTTCCGCTGCTTTCATCCATACCGCTCCATGTCCTGAATAAATACTGTCTTTAAAAATAACCTCTTCCGGTTTCGATAAGTTGAATAGCTTGATGCAGTTTCCTCCATCTGCTGTTGAAAGAGCCACTACCAGCCTGTTATCCGGAAGAATTTCAGCAGAATGAGCATTGGGTACATGTGCATGAAACAATGTTTTCTTAGTGGCCCTGTCGATGAGAACGACTCCTCCTCCTGATGATGTAATAAGTACCTTGCTGTTATTATCCACAGGCTTGCATTCATCGGTCGGTATCATAAATTTCTGATAGGCTTCTGGCAGATCTGTTGCATCAGATACCTTCCACTGCCATGTTATTATAACATCAGAGCTGTCAGAGTTTGCCTTGTCAATTATCAACACCATATCATCTCCACATACAATAATCTCCTGAGGCTTATTTGAACAATCCGTGAAAAGCAGGCTTAATAATAAAAAAGCCGTGAATCTGATCTTATTCATATTGATATCTTATTTTGGTGAGAACGGCAATGCTATCCTGCGATCATCAGTATATAGCCCTATTTTATCAAATGGTATCTGAACAAAGCCGGCCTTTATTGCCAGTGATTCCGGATCAAGCTGATAATCTGATTCTTCCGGGTCACCCTCATTTATAAACAAAGGATCAGTAATGGTTATACTCTCTGAAAGTGTGTCCTCAACCTCTGAATCAGGTGAAACAATATTATTTTCCATTGTCAGATAAGGAAGAGCCTTTTTTTCAATAGCCATCCTCCAGTATCCTGATGCTTTATCCCATACACCACCATAACATATATTGTTTGAGATAACATTTCCTTTTGGGGCTCTTGGTTCATCATTAAGAATATTAACAAGCAACGGATACCTTTCACTGTAAGGTGGCTTATTATATGCTATACCCAGAATAGTTCCCTTCTCTTCAGCCTCCTTTATCCAATCCGGAATATGCAGATTTTCCATCCATCCCAATCCTCTTGCATCGACATGTATTGAAGGTGAACAATTCACAAAAATATTATTGAGTACCCTGTTGTCTCTGCCTCCGCCAATCATCATGGCCCTGGAAACATTGTTAAATACATTCCCTGTTATATCTGCTGAAGAAAAAGCATCATCAAGATAAATGCCTACACATCCTTTGCCCTCAAATCCTGAAATATTTCGCAGATAATTGTACTTTATTACATTTCCGCGCATTGTCCAGTTTCTTCCAGTGTAAATTGCTCCTGCATCGTTTGACTCAAAGCAAACATCATTCAATTCATTGAACTCAATTATGTTATCATTACCTGAGAATCCGATCGCCATATGCGGAACATGTTCAATCAGATTATGACTTATTATGTTACCCACTCCACTTATTGAAATACCGGGATTATACACTCTTTTAAGCCTGGCTATATGATGTATGAAGTTATTATCTGCAAAATTACCTGATGGAGTAAGAGAGATCCTGTCACCTCCTGCAATTTTTATCCCCCCAGCTCCTACTTCATAAATATCGCATGACTGTGCTCCGTTATCCAATCCTTCATTTATCACTATTGCATTGTCACCTCCATTTCTTAATGTACATCCTCTAATAATACATCCCTGACAATCGGTCATTTCAACTATATTTCCTGTGCAACCTTCCATTATCATTCCTTCAATTGTAACAAATGTTACATCTTTCATCTGAATAATGTTCTTATTCACAGAAACATAAGCCTTACCCTCCTCCAATGGTGAAGGTGGATAGAAATAGATGATACCCTCTGACCTGTCTATATAATACTCACCAGGTTCATCTATCTCTGATAGAAGGTTAAACCCATAAAACCACTGGCCTTTTCTGTATCCATAATTATGATAGGGAGGAACAAGCTCAATCAGTCTCCTTCGTAGATCGATCTTCATTATCTTATGTCGTTGTTCACTCCAGTCCCAGAACCAGTAACCATGTACCCATGCATCCTTTTCATTTACCCATTTAGAGATGCGCTCATCAGT
Source organism: Bacteroidales bacterium (assembly GCA_035531395.1). Classification (GTDB taxonomy): domain Bacteria; phylum Bacteroidota; class Bacteroidia; order Bacteroidales; family VadinHA17; genus LD21. The sequence continues at coordinate 172,968 of DATKTA010000007.1, read as the reverse complement.
ATAGAAGAATTTTCCCTTACGATCACCTTTTGTCCCTCTAACGTCAACCGGATCTTCATTCAGCAGACCCGTTATATTTACAAAACCTGAATTCGGATATCTTGAAATTCTCATTGGCTTGTCATTAAAGAAGAGTTCCGATCCTCCACCCTCAGGTGATCCGAAATCTTTAATACCTGCAGCTCTCAGATCAGCCATATATACTTTCCCTCTGGCTCCAGGATAAAACAATTCAAGAGTTTCTATATCAGTCACCTTTTCCCAACTATCAACCTTCCGACCTCCGCTTAATCTTACTTCAGTTCCTGCCTTTCCTGAGTAAACAATCCTTGAAAGGGAATCCTTCCCTCCATCTTCTGATTCAAATGAAATGATATCATCAAGCTCATAAACACCCTCCTGTACTTCCACCAGGATTTTGCCTTTTGAAAGTTTCCCTTCTTTTTTAAGACTTCTGATCTCATTACGGGCTGCTGAAACAGTTGCAAAAGGACCATCCGTATTATCCATATTTGCAATTCCAACTCTTCCCGACCATGAATCATTTCCGGAGTCTGAAACATATAATTTTAGTCCGCGACTTTCTTTATTACATCCTGAAATATAAACAAACAGGATAAGAAACAGAACAAATCTGATTTTCATGATTTCCGCTTTTTGAGTAAAGCTTAGCTGCTTTGTAAATATACAAAATAACCCCGGACTTCAGCCCGGGGTTATCTATAAGCTCATAAGCAGGGCTTAAGCCCTCAATGAGGAATGCTATCAATTTGTAATATTATAAGTAATTCCGGTCATCTGCAGACCAACTACTTCTTCTCTTTCCTGGCCTCTGCTTCAGCTCTTCTTTTTGCTCTTTCTGCCTTCATTTTATCCATATAATCGATAAGTTCCTTTTTATCCATTGGCAGATCGCTTTTTGCATTTATCCATTCAACAAATGCTTTGTCAAGCTCCTCCGGAGTAACATCCACAAAACGTTCATTGTCATATTTGAACTTTTTTGTCTGGATACAAAAGAAGTTGAACTGGTCGCGAAGTGCTGTGTACTCCCCCGAGATAACGCATTCTGCAACAAGATGAGGCGGAATGAAAGTAATACCTGTAGGTTTTGCAAGTACCACATCACCCGGAAGAACAGTTACCCTGCCGATTCGTATAGGAGCATTTACGGTTGCACATAACATCTGTTCAATTGCTGAAGGATCAGATCCTCTTATCCATCCATTGAATCCATCAATTTCACTTAATCCTTCGAAATCTCTTACAGAACCATTGAAGATTATCCCCCGTTTACCGTTTTTGTAAATTGCATTGCCCAGATTATCACCTATAAGTGTCCCGTTAGCAATTTTACCATAACTATCGGCAACATAAATATCACCCTCAGTTAATGCATTTATAGGAGCATAATTGGTCACAGGTGATGTCATATTCTGTTTCTTCCCTACTTCCTGTATATAAGCATCAAAGTCCTTCCTCATAGGCATGAACTGTGCAGTAACAACACGACCTGTCATTACTTTATCGGCATGAATTATTACCCAGCCATTTTCCCAGGTACTTGAGAAATTCTCAAACTGGTTTTCATAACCTTTGCTCTTAAGAAATCCCCAGCATTCTTCCATCGAAATACTTTTCAGTCTTTCAAGAAGAGCGTCAGATACCTTTGGTCTCCCGTCGGGAGTACGTTCACCTGTCCATTCCTTTGTCAGAAGCCTGATGTCATCAGGATTCCATTTTACTGTCTGTGATTTTGCCGGTAAAATGGTCAAAGGAAGTGCAAGAAAAAGAATCAGAAGTTTTTTCATAGTGATATATATTAAATTAATTAGCTCCAGAGCCTGTCATGTGAACTCTTCTGATCCCACTCGGGAGTCGGAAGGAAGTATCCGTTAGCTCTCGGACTCAGATGCTGCTTTATCACTTCCTCATTCAGGTCAATTCCCAGGCCAGGCGAATCAAGTGGTACAGGTGCATATCCTTTATTTATAATAGGTTGCTTTCCTGTCATCTTTACCAGGCTCTCCCACCATGAAAGGTCAACCGAATGGTGTTCCAGAGCAAGGAAATTCTGTGTTGCAGCTGCGCAATGAACATTAGCCATAAATGATACCGGTGTTCCTGCCTGGTGCATAGCCATTGCAATACCATGTTCTTCAGCATAATCACCTATTCTCTTGGTCTCAAGAAGACCACCTGATGTAGCAAGGTCAGGTTGAACGATATCAACAGCTCTGGCATCGATGAGAGGTTTGAATCCGTTCAGAAGATAGATATCTTCACCTGTTAACATAGGAGTCTCCAGCGCTTCAGATAAGGTTTTCCACTGGTCAGTGTATTCCCAGGGTACAATATCTTCCATCCATGCAAGTCTGTATTTCTCCAGAGCTTTGCCGAGCCGGATACCATTATTCAGGTCAAAATGCCCGAAATGATCAGTGCAAATTGGTATCTCATAGCCGACATGTCCACGGACATCTTCAACATTTTTACACATTTCCTCAAGACCTTTATCAGTTATCTGAACCTGTGTAAAAGGGTGCTTGGTATTGCCATAGGACATGTATGACCTCATATCATATTGGCCTGAAGCCCCATCCCAGTATTTATTATTAACAAGTGTACCCGGGATATCCTTTAAATCATTGATGGAAAGATCCATTTTAAGCCATGTATATCCCTGATCCTCAACACGGTATTTTATTTTTGCAATCTGGTCTTCTTCAGATTTTCCTTCAGGAGTATCTGCATACAGTCTGACCTTATCACGGTATCTTCCACCAAGGAGCTGCCAGGCCGGAACACCATAAGCCTTCCCTGTGAGATCCCATAATGCCATTTCAACTCCGCAAACTCCGCCTCCCTGTCGTCCATGAAATCCAAACTGCTTGATAATTTTGAATATCATTTCAACATTGCATGGATTTAAACCCAGGAGCCGGCTCTTCAGCATAAGTGCATACCTGGGATCAGCACCGTCACGTACTTCACCGAGTCCATAGATGCCCTGGTTGGTATCGATCTTTATTATGGCTGTACCTCCCAGAACATTTGTCAAAGCCACGCGCATATCTGTTATCTTAAGGTCAGAAGGAGCTGATGATCTCTGCACCTTTTGAGTAGTCTGTGCTATTGTGTCTTCAATTGACAAATGCATCAGCCCTCCAAGGGCAATTCCTCCCATTGCAGCCTTTTTCAGGAAGCTGCGACGGTCATTGGAAGTACGGGGATTATTTATCTCCGCCTCAATGGCAGCTGCTTCAGCCTGTTCATTTCTTCTGTTCTCTTCGGTGATCTTTTGTATTATACTTTTCATAATATTTGTTTAATAATTTCTTTCATTTCAATGTTTAACCCCTAAATCCTACCTTCGGTAAACTCAGAGCTGGCCCACGGGTGACTACCCCTCCCTCAAAAGACTCTCTTGGGGGGTTTGGGGGTCTGTTACTTTGGGCGTTAGTCTTACCAGTTCCTCTCCTTGAAATAATCGTCAAGCTCTTTCTGAGACATAGGCAATTTACCAGGATATTTCTTCAGCCAGTCCATGAAATCCTTCTTTATCTCATCAGTCCACTGACTGTCAATCTGACCGGCCAGGTATTTCTTCTCAATCAGCCTCTGATGCCCGAATTCGTCTCTTAATGCTGTAACTTCTCCTGTAATCAGAAGGTCCTTTAGAAGATAAGACGGAATGAATACTACTCCATATTTTTTTGCCAGAACAACATCACCTGGCAATACTGTTGCACGTCCAATCCGTATGGGGGCATTAATTGTAGTAAGCATCATCTCCATAATATAAGATGGATCAGCACCTTTTATCCAGCCATTGAAGCCTTGAATCTCCTCTAATCCCTCCTGGTCTCTTACCCCACCATAAAATATAACCCCTCTCTGTGATTTAGCATAGATAGAATTTCCGAGGTTATCACCGATAAGGGTTCCATCAACAACCTTACCATATGAATCAGCAACGTAAACATCACCATTTTGCAGGATATCAATCGGCCAGGAATTTGTTCCTCCCTTTTGAGCTCTTCCCTCTTTCTTGCCCTCTTCCTTTACAAATTTAGCCAGATCTGCTCTCTGAGGCATATACTGTGCTGTAACCACCCGTCCTGTCATAACCTGGTCAGGCTTAAGGATCAGCCAGCCGTTCTCAAACTGGTTATGAAAACCTTTATTGCGAAGATATCCCCATGCCTCTTCAACTGAAATGTTTTTCAGTCTTTCAAGGAGGTCATCGGACACTTTGGGCCTGCCATCAGCAAAACGTTCCCCCTCCCAGTCAGAAGTAATCGCTTTTACATACTCAGGAGACATACCTACATTCTGAGCTCTGGTCAGAAGTGTTGCCAGAACAAACAATGATAACAAAATGATTTTCTTCATAATTTATAGTTTAAGGTTTGTAATTTTAATATTTTGAATCGTTTTAATTGATAAATATAATCAAATCAGGTTAAGAAAATATTTAATGATCTGTTTCTATCTGTTTATCGACCTGACCAGAGTATCCGGGACTGAGACAAGCTCAATTCCTTTGGCTACACCAAGGTTCCCTGAATACTGTTTTCTGACAGGATTGTTCCAGTGTTCATGTACCCCAAGGCTTCCAAGAGGCCTCCCACTGTTATCAGGATCATAACTGATACCTTCCGGCCATCTTGAAGGGTCAGCTGCCTGATGCAGGTAATCATCGACACCGTATACATTTGGGATTGATTCATAAGCATTATTGGCAGGGCTATGGGCGTAAGTACCATTCCATTCTGTTCTCAGGAAATCGAAACAAACAGATTCCAGTGCCACCTGATCCTGTGAAATAAAGATTGAATTAGACCAGTCATTTCTGAACGGAGGCATAAAGTATTTTACAGGAACTCTTGTCTCGTTTGAACCTCCTCCATACAACCCGTCTACAACAAACAGCATGGTATTTTGTCCAAGGTATTTACTTCCCATTATATCGACAAAAACCCTGTATTTTCTGTAACCGTTGTTTGTCGGTTTTCCAAGTGATACAGGAGAAATAAGTGAATAATGTAGATGAAAAGCCGATTGTCTGCCATGCGATCCGAAATGATTCTTGGCTGTGAGGGAAATACCTGCCCTCCCATGGGGTTTCAGATTTGCCACATTTATCATATAATCGGCATTTTCTATTATATCATATAGTTTATCGCTTTTAGTCTTATCTGAATAAAAAATAAGGTCATTTTCAGCAGGTTTTGTAAGAGTCCTGCCAAAACCCTGTGACATCCTGTCTAAATATACCATGTCCGGAAATTCTGCATGCCAGATGTCATAATTATGACCAAAGATATGACTGATAGGATCACCTATTGCAATATTCTTCTGACTTACTCCGGCCTCATTTACAAGTTCTCTGAGTAGTTCCAGTACTACATTTGGATATGTTTCGCATGTACCCTCGTAACCCTGTTTTGCCCTTTCACCATCTGTAAAGCGCTCTGGAATATAGAATCCGTTCTTAATATCATCAGAACGGAGCTTCCCATTGGCAGTTCCCTGGTTTATCTTTATGAATATCTTATCACCCTGTGTATATCCTCTGTCTCCTCTCTCCCTTCGTATATTGAAATCGCGGAATAATAGATCCCATGACTTCTTCAGGTTCTTTTTTCCGGTAAGCTGTATGATACCGTCAGCGACCATCCTGGAAACTATAGGTTGATTTGTATTTCCGGGTGTATGAAGGTAAAAGGCATTAATCGCATTTTCATTGGTAGCTTCTGTATCCCATACCCATACCACTCTCCCTGGGTTAATCCCTACCCCCTGTCCGAATGGCTGGTTAGGGCCATCCTCAGTGCCTGTTTTAAAAATGACCTCATCCTCTGTCATACTGTTTTCAACAGGAGTGACGGCCATTGCAGCAATTACCCCAAAAACAAGAAAAAATGTCGACATATGCCTGACATTCAGTTTTTTAAATCTTGTTTTACGAGCAATCATAACTGTGCCCCATACAGATAGCAGGTAGACAATAAAACCTGATATAAAAGGTGCAGCAGTTCTCATGCAGGGGTATGCGGCCCGGGAAGGTTTTGGTATAACCCTGACAAGGAACCACAGTGTTGATGAAATTCCAAGTATGAAAAAAACTATTTTCCCCCTGACCTTTTTGATATCAGACATTTATCCCACAATTTTATATATAGGAAAGGCTGCTGTCGGATAGCAGCCTTTCCTATTATTATTAAGTAAATAATCAGCTCCAAATCCTGTCATGAGATTGCTTCTGGTCCCAGTCAGGTGTGGGGTCAAACCATGTTTTATCTCTTGGACTAAGGAATTTTTTACATGCTTCCTCGTTAAGCTCAATTCCGAGTCCGGGGGAATCAAGTGGTACATTTGCAAATCCTTTGGTCACCATAGGTTGGCTGCCCGTCATCTTAACAAGACTTTCCCAATTAGGATTATCAACACTGTGATGCTCCAGTGAGAGGAAGTTCTGTGTTGCAGCTGCAGTATGTACATTAGCCATAAAACATACAGGTGAACCTGCCATATGCATAGCCATAGCAACTCCATGTTCTTCAGCATAATCACCAATTCGTTTTGTTTCAAGAAGCCCCCCTGAGGTACCCAGATCAGGATGAATAATATCCACTGCTCTGGCATCTATAAGTGGTTTGAATCCGTCGCGCAAACAATAAATATCTTCACCCGTAAGAATCGGAGTTTCCAGGGCATTTGACAAAGTCTTGTTTCCTTCAATATCAAACCATGGAACCATATCCTCGAGCCAGGCAAGCCTGAATTCTTCCATATGTTTACCAAAACGGATTGAATTGTTAACATCAAAATGGCCAAAGTGGTCTGCACAAAGAGGCATCTCATAACCAACTACACTTCTCACCTGATTTACATATTCAGCCAGGCCGTCGAGCCCTTTTTCGGTAATCTGAACCTGGGTAAAGGGATGAAGAGTATTTCCATAACCCATGTAGTTCCTCAGATCGTACTGTCCTGCAGCTCCGTCCCAGAATTTACTGTTAACCAGTGAATCAGGATTTTTGGCAACAACATGAATCCCAAGGTCCATTTTAAGCCAGGTAAATCCCTGAACCTCAACCCTTTTCTTCATAGTTTCGGCAAACCTGACCGGATCATTGGCTCCGGGAGTATCTGCATAAAGCCTCACTTTATCGCGATATCTGCCGCCAAGAAGCTGCCATGCCGGGACATTATATGCTTTCCCTGTAAGGTCCCATAGTGCTATTTCCACTGCACATACACCACCACCCTGGCGTCCGTGATTACCAAATTGTCTGATTATCTTAAATATCATCTCAACATTGCATGGATTGAGTCCCAGTATCCTGCTCTTAAGAAAAAGAGCATAGCGCACATCAGCGCCATCTCTTACCTCTCCTAGTCCATAAATCCCCTGGTTGGTATCGATCTTAATGATATGCTTGCCCATAACTGTGGCATAACGCATATCAGTGATCTTAAGGTCAGAAGGGCTTGAAGACCTCTGAACCTTCTGTGTGGTCTGAGCCACGGTTTCTTCTATTGAGAGATGCATCAAGCCTCCCAGGGCTATCCCCCCAAGAGCAGCCTTTTTAAGAAAGTTCCGTCTGTCAGAAGAAGTTGCGGGATTTGCAATCTCTGAATTGATTGAATCTCTATTTTCTTTTTCCTGCTGCCTGTCTTTTTCGGAAATCTGTTTTAGAATACTTTTCATAATATAGGTTTATTCGTACTCTGCTAAAAGTACGATATTACTTGTAAAATAATTAGTTAAAAAATGTTTAAATAAATAACCCTCATGCACATAAAACTTTTTTTAACAATTTAAGCTATATGCGCATGAGGGTTAGAATCTAAGTCATATTAAAGTGTATCCCAGAATACTCTTGTAGCCAGATTATCACTACCCATATTTGACTTAGCTGCTTCGGCATTGACAGGATTTACAGAATACTCCCTGTCAGGATATGGTAATTTATGAATAAATCCTGTTGTTCCAACTGCCGGGTCTGCTCCGGGGAATCCGTTGGGTGCCAGTGCCGGGTATCCGCTTCTGCGGAAATTGGCCCATGCTTCATTCCACATCATAAATGAAGAAACCCAGTATTGTTCGTTAATAAGTTTCAGGGCATTTGCGGGAACAAAAGCTGCAGGTCCTGCAAGAAATGCATCCTGAGCAGCTACTGAAACACTGTAAGGAGGCTGAGTCATATGCGCTCTCACACCTGCTTCATAATATCCCTGTACAGTTCCGGTTGTAATATAACCTCTTTCACGGGCTTCAGCGAGGAGAAGCTGAGTCTGTGAGCAGGTTATTAAATACTCTTTCCCGACAATCGAGGCTACAGTTGATCTGTTTAATTGAGAATAAAGAAAAGCTGCACCGTTTTTGCCTGGGTAACCAGGAGCAGTCAGAATGGATGATTCATCATAACCATAAGGCATTCCAATTTGATCTGCGGGATCAGTATTTGCTGTTCCTACTGTTGAAGTTGTAGGACTGACCGTTCCACCAGGTAACTGATAAAGAACTGCAATAGTTGTAATTCTTGGGTCACTGGTTGCCTTAAGGTAATCAACAAATGGAGCTCCAAGATAGTAATTCTGACGTTCTCCACCATTTAAAGTATTACCCAGACCGTATGTATAGGTTTCGTTGAACTGGTAATATACGTTATCGCTGTTTGAACTGATTACACCACCTCTGGCAGGGTTAACGGCATCGGCCACCGTTGCACTCGCTTTGGCATTATCATACTTGGAATAACGCATTCCTGCACGCAGCAGGAGGGAGTTTCCAAATTTCTTCCACTTGGCAATATCTCCTTTATAGAAAATTTCACCTTTAACGGCATCTTTGGAGGCATCAAGTGCATCTGTTGCTTCCTTCAATTCCTTCAGGATGTCAGCATAGATAGCTTTCTGATCATCATATTTTGGAAGGAATGTGTTATCGGTATAGCCTTTGCTTGCTTCAGAATAGGGAACATCACCATAGCAGTCGACAAGCCACATATAAGCATAAGCTCTGCAAATCCGGGCCATGTTGTAAAGATTTGATTTTTCAGTTTTGCCTTCGAGCTTACTCAGAATATCTGCAAGATCCTTCAGAGAGTTAGTGTAAAGGTCATTAAAAGCTGCATTGGAATTGTTATCAATATAAGTATTCCTGTTTCCGCCTTCAAGAACCCCTCCATAAGGAGTAATAATCTGCTGTACAATCGGTCCCTGGTAATGAAGATCAGTGGGCATGAGTTCAAACTGAGCCCTGGCAAGCTGTAATATTGGATCAACATCAGTTATCGCAATCGGGTTGGTATTGATCTCAACGAAGTCTTTATCGCAACTATTTACACTTATCAGAAGTGCAAACAGAGCCGGTATAATATATTTTATTTTCATAATATTAAATTTTTGAGATTAGAATTTAATGTTCACATTTAATCCAAAGCTGCGAACTGTAGGCATTGCCGATGATTCAAGTCCATTCCTGGTATCATCAGTTGCGTGGAAGGATTCAGGATCAACATTCGGGACATGACTCTTAACAAGCCATACATTGTTGATATATCCATTCACATCCAGGCCTTTGATAAATTTGCTGTCTACATACTTTGAAAGGTCTGCTCCAACAGATATAGTACGCAATTTAATGAAGCTAGCATCATACACGAATGGTCCGACAACTCTTTGTCCCCTGTAATCAGCATAGAATGTTTCAACTTCAACTGCAGTTGTGTTTGGTGTAATGTCAGCATTATATCCGTCAAATACAACGCCTCCTTCACGGCCAATCAGCGACAGTTGCGTCAAACCGTGGCGGGTCATGTTAAAGTTGGTTTCCGAAAACATCTTGTGACCACCCTTATAATCAAACTGGGCAAAGAAACGGAACGATTTATAATTCAAGGTGTTCAGCCATCCGAGCACATCGGTTGGAATTGCACTACCAAATGTAATCTCATCCCCTCTCTGGAATCTTCCATTTACCAGTAGTATTCTGCCCTGAGCATCACGCCTGTAATCGTATCCTCTAAGCGAACTAAGAGGTAAGCCTACTTCATGTGAGGATGTGCCGAAGAATTCTCCATCTCCTACATTAATCCTTTGCTGTCCACCTGCCAGTTCAAGGACTTCACTTTTGTTGTGTGAATAATTGACTGCAGTTGTCCATGAAAAGCTGGAGGTCTTCACTGGCACCAGAGTTAATAACATTTCAATTCCTTTGTTATTCAACCTTCCCAGGTTAACCTTAGTGCTACCATAGCCGGAAGCATTTGAAATATCAACATTCAGTATTTCATCAACAGTATTTTTATTGTATGCAGCCAGATCGAGCATTATCCTGCGATTAAACATCATTAACTCAAGTCCGATCTCCGACTCTTTAACTTTCAGTGGCTTCAGGAATGCATTAGGACTGGTACTGCTGTTGATACCACCCAGAGCAAAACCATTAAAACTATTTGAGCTGATATCATAGTTTAATGCCCCTGCATATGGACTTGTATCGCCTCCCACTTCCGCGTAGGCAATCCGGACTTTTCCATAATCCAGCCATTCAGGCATAACACTCTTAAATGCCTCAGTGAACAGGAAACTGGCACTAACAGATGGATACAGATAGCTGTTTGATTCAGGATTGAGAGTGGAGAACCAGTCATTCCTTGCAGTACCGTTCAAAAAGAGAAAATCTCTGAATGAAAGATCAAGAGTCCCATAAATTGAATTTACTCTCTTGTGGGAATAGCTATAAGAAGGATTTTTGGTTATTCCGTTACCAATTGTGTATAGATCTCTTACATAGAAATTGGTAACTGAAGTGTTCAGATTCTGATTCATATTATCCATTCTGTTTCCTCCAATGGAGAGATCAACGCCAAAATCACCAAATTTCTTATTTGCTCCAATAAGGAAGTCAAGGTTATTTTCAGTAAAATCCTGTGCCTCCTGGTAGTAATCGCCATTAAATCCTGAAGCAGCTGCACCAAGGAATCTTGTTCCTGTCGGACGGTTACGATCATGCTGAACACTGAATTGATCCTGTCCCATACGTCCCTGTACAAATAGCCAGTCAGTTAACTGATACCTCAATAAAATATTTCCGAATAAACGATTACGGGTATAATTCTCAACTCTCTTATTAATTGTCCAGTAAGGATTGGTACGGTTCGTAAAACGTGACAGTGGCTGTTCATTGCCATCAGCATCCATATACGGGTCCTCAAGCCAGGCTAGATCAATACTGTTAGCCAGGGTGAAGAGCGTATTATTTATATTATAGTCCTGACCTCCAACAACCGGCGGGTTAACTTTATCTTCAATTGAGTAGTTTGCATTAACCTGTACTAGAAGTTTTTCTGTCAGATTATAGTTAATTCCTAAGTCAATAATATTCTTATCGAATGTACTTCCTGGAATTATAGCGTTTGCATTGGTATTTGTATATCCAAGGCGGAATGTTCCCCTGTCATCTCCTCCTGATACCGCGACAGAATTTTTAAGTGTAATACCTGTATCATAGAATTTCTTAACAATATCCTTATAAGGAAGATAAGGATGCTGCTTCCCATCAGAAGCCCATGTCGAGGCACCATCGAACTTTTCGCCAAAACTCCATACACCTGTCTTCTGGGCGTCAGCAACGTCAACAGGACGCACTCCATATTCCCCCTGACCATATAGATACTGAAAATCAGTGTAGTCAATGGCAGCATCAGCCTGGAAGCCCGAACTAATTTCAACGCCTACTCCTTTTTGTCCTGCTCCTGACTTTGTGGTAATGATTATAACCCCGTCCTTTGCACGGAATCCATAAAGAGCTGCTGCTGTTGCTCCCTTAAGTACCGTCATTGACTCAATATCGTCAGGGTTAATACTTTGCAGACCATCACCAAGGTCAACGTTATACTGAGAGGTAGTGCTTGAGTTGTTTATGGGAACCCCATTCACAACTATAAGCGGCGAGTTATTGCTGCCAAAAGATGACTGACCACGAATCCTGATCTTGGAAGAACCACCAGGACCTGTCGGAGGTTCACTGACAACCAGTCCGGATATCTTACCGGCCAGACTGTTTCCAAAATTTATAGTGCGGGCATCTGTCATCTGCTTGGTATCAACTGTAGCAGTTGAATATCCGAGGCTCTTGGCCTCTCGTTTTATACCAAGCGCTGTAACAACAACCTCATTCATCATAAATGAGCTTTCCTGCATTGTCACATTTACAGCAGACTGAGAACCTACAGTAACATCCTGCTGAGTGTATCCAACATATGACAACTGCAGGGTAGCATTATTATCAGGAACCTGGATAGAAAAATTTCCATTAACATCTGTTGTTGTTCCGATAGTTGTTCCTTTAACAAGCACAGTAACTCCAATCAACGGCTGTCCCTGGTTGTCGGCAACTCTACCAGTGATTGTCCTTTGTGCGAGCACAACCTGTAAGCCTGCAAACAGCAGGAATACAAGCATCATTACGGTTTTTCTCATAATTTTAACATTTTAGGTTAGTTTAAGGTTATTAATTGATAGGATAAAAATTTAAATTTTGCTTAAAAATTATTTCATAAGCCTGAAGGTTTAGTAATTTAGAATTCATAAATGTACAAAGGGATTAAAACTGTCAAATGACTATAGATAATTTTGTAAATAAAATGAAAACTTTCAGTATTCAAACACAGTTGGTAAATTATTAACTGTTTTTAACATTCATAATCACGGAATTAATTCATTGGTAAAAAAAGACATCATATGGTTTTTAGTTATGTTTTATTGGGGTATAAATAAGCTCTATCCCGTCCCCTGTCATAAGATTGCGACTGTACTTTTTGTCTGCAGAATTGTTCCAGTGCTCTGAAAAACCCAGACTGGTAAGCTTTGTTCCATCTTTTTCCGGATCATAATCAGTCCCCGAAGGAGGATTGTCGGCCAGAGCACTCTCATTAACAGAATAATCACTGTACATCATATCGGGTGCATCCGGCCATTCTGCCAAAATAAAGTCAAGCACTACAGCATCAATGGCAACTTCATCCTGTGAAGCAAAGAGGCTGCCTGGCCAGTCGTTATTGAAAAGGGGCAGCGACCATTTAAATGCAGGAACCTTATCAACAAATTTATTGCTGTAAATTCCATCTATCAGGGAAAGCATGGTTTTGCCTCCAAGATCCTTATGCTCCAAATAATCGTGATGAACAGAATAGGTATGCAATCCTTGCTCATCCTGACTGAAACCCGCAGAGTGAGAATTTTTTCTCCAGTCATCCTCGATGCTGGTACATCCGAAAAAGTTCTTTGCACAAAGAGTTACGCCCTGGCTGACATGGCCTTTCATAAGAGCCATGTTTATTATATAGTCGGCCTCCACAAAGGATGTGGCCAGGCCTTTTGCTACTTTGCAATTATCGACAGAATGTGGACTTGTTCATAATGGTGAGACCTTTATTGACAATATCAGGCACGGAATCAAGAAATATTCGATGAGTGCTAATTCACATTCGATCCCCGTAATAACATCTGGTTTCCGTAAGAATGCCGCACTGATGGGATCATTTTCACTGATCCTGGAAAAAATATTATTGCTGGAGGATACAAGAAACTGATCTGGTACATTTTCACCAGCATAATTATTGAGAAATATTTATCTGTACTTTTGGCAACAGCCATGGCTCCATATACTCGGGCACTATGCATCTGTTTTCATCCAGGTATTATGATTCATCACTTAGCCGATTCTATTTTAATTCCTGCGAGCTGACTATCATCAGGTGTGGATATCTCACTTTCAATAAAACCTATAACAAACTCCAGATTATCACCTTGAAGAACAGGAGTAGTATGGTGAGCTCTGCCAAATCCAAAACATACCATTCCATCGGGTGATTTCTTTGAACCTCCCGGAGTATTGCCCATATAGGAAAACAGGTCAGTTTTGTCATCCGGTTGCAGCTGCCTGAAATACAAAATCCGGGGATAGCCCTTTTGTCCGACATATAACCAGTTCACATTGCAAAAAATGCCGGTATTCTCAAGCAAGTCAGGAAAATCTCTGCGCAAGCCATCTATATTATTACCCCAATACATTTTTTCAGGATCATATTTTCCTGCAGGAGTTCCCTCATAAAGAAACCAATAAGGCATCCCTGGTGCGGTTCTAACTATAGTAAGTTTTGCATAGTTATTATAAAAACCCCAGCGAAATTTCCAGTTACCGGTTTTAGTTGTAGTCTCAATTACATTTGGAGCAATTATTTTTGTGAAACACATATCAAACCCGGGGTGTCCTGCACCATCATCCTTACCACTTATTCCAAGATTTGGAATGCCCCTGTAACGTGAAGCGGCATTCCCGGGAAACGGAGAGTCTTCGGTTTTAAAACTGATCCAATCCTGTTGATCTTTATCAAACAAACTAATGAACCCTCCCCCTGCCTTATCGTAAACATATGTGGCAGATGGTGTTTCAATTTTTAAACAAACGATACCCTGTTCATATGTCTCGCTGATCTTTATAGAAGAGATATCAAGTTTCTCATTAGTCAGGTTTCTCCATAAATAAAGGGGAGCTTTGTTCCAGTTTCTGGAAGCAATAAAATCCATATCTCCATCATCATCAATATCACCTATTGTTCCGCTGTAGCATCCTTTTCCTGATATGATCTGTTTCCTCCATTCAAGATTATTGCCTTTATTTACAAATATAGTAACGGGATGATATCCATCAGGATTTGGAGAGTTCCATATTATAAGCGAACCGGTTACGATATCCTTGTCAACATCAAAAATCATCGGGTGAAGCGCCACTGAATTGGTGACTACTGAGGTTTCAAATTTTATCTCCTGCCCCAACAAGACAACAGATGAAAACAATAAACCCGGAATTAATAGTATAAGTTTCTTCATGTGGTTAATATTTCTGAAATTTTAACCACACAATGATTTAAATACTCATTTTTTTGTTTCATTAATAAAAAGATCAAGTCTTGGAGCATCCCAGTTATAAGGTTTTGAGAGAATGTCAAAATCCCCATCTCCTTCAAAATCGAAGATCTTCCCTTCATGGCATCCAATATCACCATCAACAACATGATGAACAAAATTTCCTTTCCCGTCTCCAAGCAATATCCTGATTGAACCCGGATTTGAAGGATTCAGCTTCATTTCGGCTGAAAAGATATCCAGATGACCATCTCCGTTAAAGTCAAGTACATCAATGGTATGGCCGTCATATAATGTTTCAATAAGTTTTTTTGGCACCCATGTTCCGGAACCGGTATTTGTTTCAGAATTCACATTTCCAATCCATTCATACAAATAAAGTGAACCTATTCCATCACCTATTGTCAGCAGGATTTCGGGACGGCCACCTTCTATAAACTGACCGGCAGCAGTTCTTGTAAATGTATAGGATGCATCAACAAGGTTGGTTTTGAACTTACCATTGCCAATATACCTGAACCATCGTCCGCCTCCGATAATATCAATAAGACCATCGCCGTCAATATCTGCTTTGGCAAGACCTTCGTGTTCATTTATGCCCCTCCATTGAGGATAGGCTGTAACTCCTCCCCATGGTTCCATCTCACTGTCATCATCATACACATATACCGGTTTGCGTACCCATTCCTCCGCTTTTTTCGGTTTGTCAGGTATTTCAGCAGTAAATAATGTATGTGCACCCTGATTCCAGAATACAACCTCAGGATCACCATCATTATCAAAATCACCTACCATAATATCATGATGTTTTTTCTCACCGGATTTCTTTATGTAATATCTGTTCCAGCTTTTAACAGGATCATACTTTGGATATGGGTTTTCCCACCACCAAACTTCATTACTCTGCCCTTCACCTCCGAATATGATATCCAGATCTCCGTCTTTATCAACATCAAGGGAAGCGCTTCCTGCTTCTATCCTGACAGGAGTATTATCGATAATATAGGTTTCCCATTTACCCTTATTGAACCTGTACCATAAAACCGATGGTGTCACGCTCCTGTCGGTAATAACAAAATCCTGGAAACCATCTTTATCAAGATCAGCTACAAGGCAGGATGTTTGCTGCTGACCGCCATTCGTTGGAGGTAAATCTCCTTTTTTTGTGGATAAGTGCTTCCAGCTTATTTCAGATTTAATAGCATCATTTCGCCAGATATGCAGAAATTTGTAATTATCCCATGCAATGCTGACAATATCCAGGTCACCATCTGAATCAAGATCTGCCAGTTGTGTCCCAAGATGGCTTTCATGTCCCTTGTCGGCCAGATGCATGGTAAAACTTCCTCTGCCATCATTTTCAAATAACAATAATCTGAACTCCTTACCTTTATGCTCACAGGTCACCAGATCGATATCGCCATCACTATCAATATCGGCTGCATCCAGATTATTTACTGAATAGCCTGTAAATAAAGTACTTCTACTCCATTCACCATCGTTACTGTCACCCGGATTAGTAAAAACCAAAAGGTTTGCAGTTGGTTCAAGACCAGGAGACATCTCCTCAGAAATAGCAATATCGGCCTTATTGTCTCCGTTAATATCAGCAATTTCAATCCTGTCAACAGCATTTATTGCAGTTCCCACCTTATGTCTTGCCCATTCCGAGTTAATAGAACCGGGGTTCTCGTGCCAGTATAGTTGTCTTGAAATATCCTTATCCGCTTCATACATATCTCCGGCAGCCAGATCAAGGTCTCCGTCTCCATCTATGTCTCCTATTCCAATTCCTTCGGAGGAGCCGGTCTTAACAATAAGATTAAATTTCCAATTAGTCTGAATATCAGGTTTATTAGGGATTTCAGCAGCATATATCCCATCTCCCGCAGCCAGTATAATTTCTTCCTTTCCTCCCTTTAATAATTGACCATGGCGACCTCCCTGTCCATTCACATGATCGGTTTCCGGAATTTCACCAATTTTTCTGCAGGTCCAGGTAGACCCGGTCCAATTGTCTGCTTCAAACCAATATACATCAGGAAGGGCCTCGGCGATTACATCAGTGTACTCATCTCCATCTACATCTGTAAACAAATATCCATCCACATTCATTCCCAGGTCAGACCTGCTCCATCTCCCTTCCATATCCGCACCCGGATTAAGGTAAAAGTAACGTCCCGAAACAATATCTTTATACCCGTCCTTATTTAAATCCGTAATATCAAGTCCAAAATATCGCAGCCATTCCGGCTTATTCCAGTCTCCCCATTTCTGTCTGCTGTTATCAGCTTCAATATATTTCCATTTGTCAAGAGCCAGCTTTTGCGAATAAGCAAGGTTTATGGTTAAACCTATAATTAAAATTTGGAGTAAGATTCTTTTCATCTTCTGCTTAATTTCATTTTTTCAGATTAAAGGAAAATGCATTTCATAAATATGCCGGAATTCCTATAATAAATGTTTTTGGTATGACTACCGACTACAAGTTACTATTTGAGCTTATTCAGCCAGATTTTTACAACATTATCATTCCAGTTTGCCCCAAAAAGGTCAAGGTCCCCGTCATTATCAATATCAGTTACCCTCATACTATGTGAACCTCCTGTACTAATCACTCTCTTTTCCCATTTGTTTTTGCCGAGGTTATACAATATTGCAACTTCATCCGGATCTTCACCCTGGGTCATTTCGGCATACACAATATCTTCTTTGCCGTCATTGTTAAAATCGGCTCCGCCAATAAAATGAACCACTGTCTCAATTTCAGGTACAACAATATGCTCTTTCCAAATACTGACCACATTTTCAGAAGCCTCAAACCAGGATATCCTGTATTTTGCACCTTTTAATTCCGACGGTGACAATATTATATCTCTCTTGCCATCGTTATTAATATCAATGCAACTTATGAATGCGTTTTTCCAAATCCAGGAATCGGTGAAAATGTGTTCTTCCCACTGCATTATATTTCCTGAATTCTCAAACCAGGATCCATTAATTACTATATCGGGCTTATTATCGTTATTCAGATCAGCGCATTCCAATCCTTCACCATCCCTGATTGGGATTTCTGAATAGTCCCATTTATCCTGATTAACCTGTTTAAAAATGAATAATTTTTCTCCCGATCTTCCAAATTCACCCTGATTCCTGGCAATAATATCTGGCAAATTGTCTCCATCAAAATCATCAACAATGATATCATGTGTTTCCAGTGAGTCTTTGACCAGATGCATTTCCCATTCAGGATTTTCAAACCAGAATATCTCATCGTTAAATACTGCCACCAGATCATTATCCCCATCCCTGTCAACATCAGCAACTTCTGCATCAGTAGATGCTCCTGGTCTGTCAGTGATCTGTACTTTTTTCAGATCAGGAGAATAGTAAATCCAGATCCCTCCACTTAGATGACCTCCGATAACAAGATCATTCACTCCATCACCATTGAGATCTCCAATGGTTTTTGTCCAGCAATCTTCGACAATAGTACTATCGAGGGTATTTTCAGTGAAATCCGGATAATGCTGACTGCATCCGGAGATGCATATACAGACAAAAAATATCAGAAAGATTGATTTTCTATTCATTGTTTTGATTTTTAATCAGGTTCAGACCTTAGGTAATTTCCATGGATTTCTGTAATCCGGAACCAGGTATTTGTTGGCTTCAGAATCGTTTGTAAATGAGGTTCCATCCCAGACCAGCTTCTTCCCTGTTCTGTATGCTATATTACCCAGGGCAGAAAACTTGGCAATATGTGCAGCGATTTCAACATTTGCATTTGTTTTTGGATTCCTGCCTGCTATACAATCGATATGGTTCTTAACATGGTTTTTCAAACCTTCTCCTGTTCCGTTTTTCCATGGTAATGCTTCCATACGTTTTACACTGTTTACCACTTCAGGTATAACTTCCCATCCACCCCGGTCAACGACCAGAGTCCCGTTTTCCCCTACAAAACCCAGAACGGCATTCCGTCCATAACCGCCATCATTTATTCCTATTGCATGGTCCCACATTACATTAAACCCATCAAATTCATAAATAGTCTGAAGACTGTCAGGTGTTTCACATGCATCATCAGGATAACCGTATTTGCCACCCATTGCCATTATGGATTTCGGAGCAGTAACATCCATCCCGTACAAAGCAAAATCGAGAAGATGGACCCCCCAATCTGTCATCAGCCCACCTGCATAATCCCAGAACCACCGGAAAGTAAAATGAAAGCGGTTTCTATTAAATGGGCGAAGTGGCGCTGGCCCCAGCCACATATCATAATCAACACCTGCAGGTGCTTCCATATCAGGCTGAACCGGAATTGATGTGTTCCATCCCTGGTAGGAATAAACCCTTACTATTCTTATTTTACCCAGCTTACCGGAGCGGATAAATTTTACTGCATCGATCCAGTGCGGGTCGCTCCGCTGCCACTGCCCAACCTGAACAATAGTCTTGTTCTTTTTAGCAGCCTTAATCATTATGTTACACTCTTCTATGGTCCTGCCTAGTGGTTTCTCACAGTAAACATCTTTGCCGGCTTCACAGGCAGCAACCATCTGCAGGCAATGCCAGTGGTCGGGTGTGCCTACAATTACCAGGTTAATATCCTTATTATCTATAACTTTGCGCCAGTCTTTGTAAAGATTTGCAGGCTTTTTCCCTTTTATCTTTTCAACATCTGCAGCTCGTTTGTTAAGTACGCTTTCATCGATATCGCATAATGCAAGGCATTCTACCTGAGGATGTTTTAAAAATTCACTCAGATCAGCAAAACCCATACCGTTACATCCTATCAGACCTACATTAAGTCTGTCAGAAGGAGCACATCCTGCAAGTGCAGTCGAAATAGCCGGTCCGATTGTGATAGCTGCGGTTGTGGCAGCAGTGGTTTTTAGAAATGTTCGTCTGGTTGTCATTGTCTGGGGTTCAAAATGTAAGTATTATAAATTTATTTGCGTTCAAAGTTAATTATCAACCTTGAACAAGGAACAAGTAACATGGAACCTGAGTTATTTTACTGAAAATCTGTATATAGTGGTTGACTTATAAGTCTGACCAGGTTCTGCTATTGTTGAAGGGAAATCAGGTTTATTCGGACTGTCAGGAAAATGACCCGATTCGAGACACATTCCTGAACGGAAGTTGAATACCCTGCCTCCATGTCCTTTCTGGGAACCGTTAAGGAAATTCCCTGTATAAAGCTGCATGCCGGGCTGATCTGTTATAACTTCAAGCATCCGTCCGCTAACAGGCTCATATACAGTCACATCTATATCTTCCTTATTGTCAAGAACAAAATTATGGTCATATCCCTTGCCAAGTATCAGCTGTTCATAGTTTTCGCCGATCCTCTCTCCTATTGAATGTGGAATTGTAAAGTCAAATGGCGTGCCAGCAACAGGTCTGATCTCACCCGTCGGTATCATTACTGAATCAACAGGAGTGAAGGCTGATGCTTTAAGTGTAAGAATATGGTCGAGTACATCACCGTTACCTGC
Source organism: Bacteroidales bacterium (assembly GCA_035531395.1). Taxonomy (GTDB): domain Bacteria; phylum Bacteroidota; class Bacteroidia; order Bacteroidales; family VadinHA17; genus LD21. The sequence continues at coordinate 152,512 of DATKTA010000007.1, read as the reverse complement.
ACCGTGAAGGTTAAAATATGAATGATTCGTCACATTTACTACAGTCTTCTTGTCTGTGGTCCAGGTATATTCCATAATAACTTCATTATCGGAAGTCCATTTGTAAATTACTTCGATCCTTACATTGCCAGGGAATCCCTGCTCCATATCAGGGCTCAGATATGAAAATTTAACACCGGGATTCTCTCCCTCCTTCAGTATTTCCGAATCCCATACCACACTATGCCATCCAAGCGGGCCGCCATGAAGAGTATTCGGACCATTATTTAAAGGAGTGGAATATTCAACTCCGCCTATTTTGAACCGTCCGTTTGCAATCCTGTTTGCATAACGGCCTACAACAGAACCGAACGACATATCTCCTTTCTGTGTTTCTTCAAAAGTATCATAGCCGAAAGTTATATTATCTCTTTTACCATTCCTGTCAGGTACCTCGATCCATATAAGTTTGGCACCGAAATTTGTAAGTCTTATAACATTACCTGAATTATTTGTAATAGTATATAGTAAAACCTCCTGCCCGTTATGAGTACCAAAAATTTCCTTTCTTACCATTTTACTGATTTTTTCCGACTTGTTACACGATGTTACAAGGGTTCCGAGTAACAACAGTGATAATAGCCTTCTGATTTTCATACTATATTTATTTTAATTTATTTACCTGTTTTACAGCCTATTTTTTCTCAAGCAGCTGATCAGTTGCAAGAACCAGAAACATAAAGTTTGATGATCCGCCTCCCATTACATACTCCTGCTGCTGCCAGAGATAGGGCCAGTCGAGAAGTTCAGGAAAATCAGGCCTTATTAGAGCTGTTCCTGAAGCTACACCTCCCGGAATATATGATTCGTCAGCCCTGTTTACTCCATAAGCTATGGTTGCTGACCTTGCACCCACACCTGAAGCAAATGAAGAGGTATTATCGCCCGGATGAACTCCAAGAATGAAATTAAGTGCATTAAAAATCGGTGCTGAGGAGAAGATGTCAGGAAATGCCTTATACAGATAGTATTGCCTTACACCAAAGCTTTGTATATCCCATCCTGCTCCCCATATCCTGGGGCGATAAGGTACCCCGAATGGTGTTTCAGCTGATTGTTTTGATATCTCCTCCGACAGAGTCTTTGCAGCTCCTCTTGCAGCCTCGGTAAATCCCGCATCGTTAATTTTCGGTATAGTCCTTGAAATGAGCCAACCGACATTCGGGAAAACTTTAACAAATGCATCTTTATTATCAATCAGGTATTTTTTGTACTGATCTTCATCTGTGGTAATCAACAGTTCACTTGCTGCGTGAAGTTTAGCTGCCTGAACTCTGCCTTCAATCTGGTAATCAGCAGAAAAAATCTTCCTGGCTATTTCGAGACAATCATTACTCAGGTCATCATTATACCCTTTCAACACCCTTGCAATAGCTGCCAGATGTGCAGCTGTTGTAAGTTCTCTTGAAGGATTATTCTCGGTAAATACCCACCTGTCATCCATCACAGGAGAATGGGTGGCTGTAAGTTCATTCCGGTTCAGATTAAAATCCCAAATCAAACCGTCGGTCATGGTAGAACCATCGCCAAGCATCACATATTGTCTTTTATCCGAAGCAATTATCCCCCTGTACAAACGTCCGAGATTTTTATAACCTGCCACTACGGTAAGTGCGCCATGTTCGATCTGTTGAAGAATATCTGCTTTACCGTCAGGCTGGTGTATTTCTACGATCTTGCTCCTCTGATTTACTGAAGTCTCATCAAGATCGATTTTGAAAGCTTCATGAGCCATCGTAAGGATATAGGCTTCACCACTTTGCGACTCTACTCTCAGGTCATAATCACCAGCATCGTGCCAGCCTCCGACATTGAGTCCGGGAACATGTTCACCGGGATTGAACGAAGTAAGAGTCGACTCACCCTGGATATATCCATCAAAATGGTTGTGGTTAACAGGCACCATCAAAGCATCATCCATATGACATAATCCATGCCATACACGATATTTCTCATTTATCCTCATGTGACACATCTGTACTGGCAGGAAGAATTCAATAACAGGCTGCCAGACATCTCTTTTATATACATCGGTCGCTATCCGGAAAAACTGAGAACTCTGGTTCCCGTATTTAACAAAGTACATCCCCTCCTGCTTAACCTGTGTGAAATTGAATTTCAGGTAATTATATCTCAGAAAAGTACCCCACGATTCTGGTTTGCCGTTCAACACCTCCACTTCTTTACCATCATCAGCTAACCTGAACAGTACAGGTGTTTCATTCTTTGTCTCGGTTTTATCAAGCTCAATGATTGCAATTTTCTCCTGTTCAGGACGGTATCCTACCTGAGAAACATGTACAACCGGAGGGCTCTTCCATCCGGCAACTGAGTTTGGTGTAATCACCCATTCAACAGCATTTTTAACTGCTCCGTCTGCAACAAGAGACCGTACAACAAACCAGCCGTTATTATGCACATACCTTCCGTCAAGTAGTTGCAGATCACCTGTCTTTGACTCAATCGACAATCTCAGATAGTCATCCTCAGGAGCAACCACGAGCCTCTTCCCGTTTGCAAAGGGCTGATTGGAGACTATAGCTCCCTTTGAATCAATCATTGCCGGTCCGTTCGCCTGCCTTGGGAATATTCCCGACTTCCCTCCGAGGCTCCATGTCTTCCCGAATAGCCAACCAGGAAAAAGCTCCATGTTAAAACCAACTTTCCCGATAAATTCTTTTGGAATGGCATTGTCGAGATCAACTGTTACAATAATCGACTCTCCAATTGCCTTTATCTTAACAGTATAATTGAAAGTCAGATCGGGATACTCAACAGGATTGTATCCCTTCCCATTGATCCTCTCATCAGGATATCCTAGATTTACAGTTATAATGTTTCCCGTAGCATCAACTTTTCTGTCGATTTGTTTCGGAATCGGCTGCCATTGTCCTGGTGTTTCATCAAGTCTCAGATCCCCGTTTGTTGCAAGCCTTTTACCATGCATAATTACTGCAACTCCCCCCTGGTGTCCTTCTGGGTAGATATCCTGGTAAGCCATTACGTTTACACCACCGCGTTCAAAGTACTCGGCTTTATTCAGTACAAACGATTGCTGGGAGTAGCTGCTGCCAGCGATCAGGATTGAGGTTAATAATACTAGTGTCTTTTTCATACTTATTATAATTGGTTAATATCCGTCAATCCCCGGACTGAAGTCCGGGGTTAGTTCTTGGCCCCCGCCCACTAAAGGGGGCTCAATTTCAGTACCAAACCTAACCCCCTTCAGGGGGTGACCATCTGCCACCCGGCAGATGGTCGGGGGCACAGATCACGGGGTTATTCTACTGTCCATTCATATAATCCACTCGAATGATTTCCCGGGAGCAATACCTTAATTTTTACAGAGGTTGTCATTACAGGCTCAAAAACAAGCGAGTCTATAGCATCTTTTGTAATTTTGTATTTATTATACGGTTTTACCGGCTCCCATATATTTCCATTGAGATAGAGTATCTCCCATTCGGCGGGTAATCTGCACCCTCCATCAGGTCCATCATCAAACCAGTACACCTTTGTTTTGGATATCTTTTCAGGTTTATCAAAATCGTACTCCAGGAATTCCCACCTGTTTGTAGCCGGCCACCAGTTATAATCGACAGGTGACCTGTCGCCGGGATACAGGGGAATAATCTGGTCAAATATTGCCTTATATGACTTTGCAGGGGTGCTGGCCCTTATCCTGCTCTTAAATGCAAGAGTTGGAGCCGGCAACGGCTTTGTGACCCCTTCTGAAACCGGAAGCCAAACAACCATCTGTCCTGGTCCGCGGTTATTCCATGTAAAATATGGTACCATTGTGAGAGGTTCTGCTGCCATCCTGTCTATACCTCCGTTCAGATTTCGCTTTGTCTGATATCCTGTTGATCTGAGAACATAAATTCCCTGTAATAAAGTTGAATCAAATTCCGGAGTAAATATTGCTCCTCCATCTACCATCAAATTAAGTACTCTGCCTGAATTATTATCTGCCCCTTCGGCACAATAAATAAAAGGGCCTTTCTGCAGTGCGATCTTATCAGCATCAGCCCAAACTCTCTGATCAGAAATTATTTTCCGGACCTCCATCGGGAACTCAAATTCAACAATATCTCCGGGATTCCATTTTCGTGTAATTACGGCATATCCGTCAGCTATGGATACTTCACTTTTTTCTCCATTCACAGTAAAAACTACCGGATTGTTTATTTTATCAGTGAACCTGTAAAGATCACCTGGTATAGCTTCATTTGCTGACCATCCAGGGATACGGATTTTCATGCTGAATTTACTGGTCTTTATTGGATTTACAGTCACAGCAACTTTACCCCCCCATGGAAAATCTGTAAGCTGTGATACCCGGATCTTATTATTGCCAAGATCAATAGAAGCATCGCTGGTCATGTAAAGGTTTATATATATAGCATCATTCGAAGTGGCAAAAATATAACCCGGAATAGAAGGTATTATCCTTACAAGATTGCTTGGACAGCAAGCACATCCGAACCATGCACTCCTGTTATGCAGTCCGTCTGACTCAAGCGGATTCGGGTAAAAAAACCTGTCAGCTGATAATGAAACACCTGACAGCATAGAATTATATAATGTCTTTTCAAGTACATCAATATATTTTGACTCACCGTGTAAAAGGAAAAGACGATGGTTGAAAAAAATATCACCAATTGAAGCACATGTTTCGCAATATGCTGACATATTGGGTAGAACATATGGATCACCAAAACCTTCATTACCCCCTGTCTGTCCAATTCCTCCAGTCAGATACATTTTTCTGTAAACAATATCCTGCCATATACTGGTTATAGCTTCAAGGTAAGATGAATCATTTTCAATAGCTGCAATATCAGCCATCCCTGAATACATATATGTGGCTCTCACAGCATGTCCATATGCCTCCGACTGATCAGCCACTTTTTTGTGTGCCTGATTATACTGTTCTCCATGTTCCCTTATATCGAGAAAAAACCGGGCAAGATCGAGGTATTTTCTTTCCCCTGTCACCCTGTAAAGCTTAACAAGACCCATTTCAATTACCTGGTGGCCGGGATAAACCTTAAGCCTGTCCCATCCAAAATCCCTTATCACAAGATCGGCCGATCTTGTAGCAATCTCCAGAAGCGATTTTTTACCGGTTGCCTGGTAATGAGCAGCAGCGGCCTCATACAGGTGCCCGAGATTGTACAGTTCATGGCTCAATACCGAATCTTTTAGCCATCTCTTCTCATCAGCCCATTCATGAAGTCCCTTACCACCATGCATTTCTGCTATAGTCCTGTTGGTATAAAGATATCCATCTTCCTCCTGGGCAAGTCCGATCTTATAAATAAGTGCATCGAGATATGCTTCAAGCTTTGGATCAGGAAATGTCTGAAGTGAATAACTGGCCCCCTCAATTATCTTAAAAACATCAGAATCGTCAAAGGGATAAATTGTCTGGAATTTGCCGGTATCAATCCCTCCTGCAATCTCAAAGTTCTTTATCCTTCCGGTTGATTCACAATGATGAAAAGCTATCGGGATTGTAACATCTGCATTTTTTTTGATGCGCGGCGCCCAGAAATCATCTGCCAGTTTCACTGATGTAAAAGGCACAGGTTTAATAGGATAGTCATCACGGGATTTCTCCTTTTTTGAACAACCCTGCAGTATGAGCAGAACACAGACGACTATTGCAGAAAACCTGTTAATAATATTCATATGAAGAAAGTTTATTATTTCAGACGAAAATGCCTCCATCCCTGTAACCCGGCCTCGCCCATGATAATGCATGAGGACCGGCATACGATGCAAGACGATTCTCAATCTCTTTTCTGTCAATTGATGCTTCTGCCTTTTTTCCATACCTGACAGCCAGCTTAATATTTTCTTCAAGAGTTTTTATTCCTGTATGACCTACCATAGCTGCAGTAACATTACCCTCAGTCCATACATATTCGAAAAGTTCACCAGGTTTTGCATCTTTTCCAACAATATCTCTCATCACCTTTATTGCTATTATACCTACATTCTTCTCCCTTGCCACAGGAAGCGCAATAGATGCATAACTACGATATTTGGTAGGATTAATTGCAAGCATTGCAATATCAAAATCAAGATTCATCAATAAGTCTTTTGACCTTTCAGCACTATCCATACTCGAAAAACCGATGAACCTGGCAATACCCTGCCGTTTAAGGTCCATTACTTCTTTATAAACGCCCTTTTCCAGATCGGAAACTGAATCTTTATCAGTGATAGCATGTATAAGAAGGGCATCCAGGTAATCAGTCTTCATATTCTTTAAACTATCTTCAACAGATTTCTTTACAGTTGTGGCATCCCTCCCATCTATCTTTGTAATAAGATGGATATCTTTTCTGTAAGGGGCCAGAACTGCTCCGAATCTCTCTTCACTTCCAAGAGATTTTTTAACCTCTCCGTTTTTAAAGTAATTTGCAATTGTATATTCAGGGGCAGTATCGAAAAGGTTTATACCGCTGTCAATAGCTTTCTGAAGAAGCTGTTCCCATGTTCCATCTTCGTTTTTCAGGAATTGTGACCCTCCGCCAAAAGACAGAATTGATACTGACAATCCTGTTTTGCCAAGGATCCTCCGAGGTATGGCAGTATCTTTTGCAAATGAACCAAAAGCTTCGGCTCCAAGCATAGAAGAAGCAGATATGACTGCTGCGCCTTTTGCAGATGTGGAAATAAACTCGCGCCTTGAATAGTTCTTTTTGATTTTCATAATTTCTCAATATTAAGTTTTTCCAATTTATGTTTTCCTATTTTGAAAAGACAAGGGCCCCGGTTAAAAGATCTCCCTCAGTTTTTTTAGGATATTTACCCGGAATATATTTCACATTAAGCTCATTCATTCTCTTTTTTCCTGTTATCTCCAGTTCACATGAATAGAGTTCATTATACTCCTCAGCAAGGTGTACCTCAACAAAAATCAGGTATTTTCCTTCAGGCAATATGGTTGCCGGACACTGCAGCTTAAGTTCCACATCACCAACAGAAGGTGTTGCAGCAGTTACAGCATCAAACTCCTCTTTTGTGACCTCATCCCATTTGGCCTTTGATGACCATTCATAACATATCTCAGGTTCATTATAACCACCGTATGAAAGATACTCACTGAGATAGAGAGTTTTTACGTAGCTGCTGTCAGGCGTTTCAAGCCATATTGCCATCTGGTATGATGGTACAAAACTCTGGATGTCATGCATATGAAACCTGAATTCAAATTTACGGATTTTGCCTCCTGAAAAGCCTGTCAGCAGGATAATAAATGCGACCAGTGTTAATTTATTAACAATAATTGAAACCTTTTTCATTTTTAAGTTAAATTCTTTTCTGTAAAATAACCAAGTATTTTATATTTATTGAAAAGCACTTCATATTCTCTTGCTCGTTTTGCATCGGGTATGTACTCCTTCTCATAACCAACACCCATTGCCTTTTGCGCTGTCGGTATATCCTGATGTACTCCAGCTACCACGGATGCGGCCATTGAAGCTCCCAGTGCACATGTCTGGTCGGAACTTGCTACCCTGATTGGCATATTCAGTACATCTGCAACTATCTGCATGACAAAAGGATTCTTCTTTGCGACACCTCCAATAGCTATTACTCCGTCAATCCTGATTCCCTCTTTAATGAATCTTTCATTTATCATCCTTGAGCCGAAAGCTGTTGCTTCAACAAGAGATTTGAAAATTCTTGGTGCATCAGAGCCCAGAGTAAGCCCTGTTATAGCTCCCTTGAGTGCCTGGTTTGCATCCGGAGTTCTTCTTCCATTCATCCAGTCGAGTGCCACAATCGCTGTCTGTTCAACGGAAAGTTCTTCAGCCTGGCGGCTGAGCTCAGCTATAATTTTGTCAGATGTCTGTTCCTTTATCTTTTCCCTTGTACTTTCATCAAGCCATTTAAATCCGGCAACAATATCAGTCACAGGCCACATAAGCAACTTACTGAACCAGGCATATATATCTCCGAAAGCAGATTGTCCTGCCTCAAGTCCTATCATTCCCGGGACTATTGATCCATCCACCTGTCCGCATATACCTGCAACCAGTTTATTTTCCACTTCAGATGGAGTTGCAATTATCATATCGCATGTTGATGTCCCCATAACCTTTATCAACTGGTTAGGTTTAATCTCGCCTCCAATGGCTCCTATATGAGCATCGAAGGAACCTGCACCTACCTTCACCCCGGTTGAAAGGCCAAGCCTGTCAGCCCACTCCTCCGTAAGATTACCGGAAACCACATCACAAGTCCAGGTTTGCCTGTAAAGTCTTACTCTTATTCCTGAAAGGATAGGATCGAGCCTGGTAAGGAATTGCTGATCCGGCAATCCGTTAAATTCCTCATGCCACATTGCTTTATGACCTGCTGCGCACCTGCTGCGTTTTAATTCAAGCGGATTGGTATTCCCTGTCAATAATGCAGGTATCCAGTCGCAATGTTCGACCCATGACCATGCATTTTTTCTCACATCACTGCTGTTCCTGAGAACATGAAGGATCTTTGCCCAAAACCACTCTGAAGAATATATCCCACCTTCATATTTTGTGAAATCCGTTCCTCCCCATGATCTGGCCAGCTGATTTATCTCCTCAGCCTCCTTTACGGCAGTATGGTCCTTCCATAAGATGAACATTGCATCCGGATTACATTCAAATCCCTGTTTCATTGAAAGAGGAGTCCCATCCTTATCGACTGCAACAGGAGTAGATCCTGTAGTATCGACAGAAATTCCCACTATGTTCCTGATTGTTTCTGATGGTAATACTTTAATGGCTCCTTTTACAGATTGTTCCAGGCCTTCAATATAGTCAGCCGGATGCTGCCGGAACTGGTTTATTGATGGATCACAGAACAAGCCATTCTTCCATCGGGGATATTCAAATACTGAAGTGCCGGCTATTTTCCCATTATCAGTGTCAACTACAACAGAACGGACTGAGTCTGTGCCATAATCAATACCTATTACATATTTTCTTGCCATATTCTGTTTCATTTTTTTGTTTGTCCATAATAAGCATCTTCCCCATGCTTCCTGGTGAAATGTTTATCAATGAGGGCCTTTGAAACCGGGTTGCTTCTTCCCAGGAGAATAGTATTGAAAGCCATCATGGCTATCTCTTCAAGTGCAACTGCATTATACACTGCATCTGCTGCATCCTTTCCCCATGAAAATGGACCGTGATTAGCAACAAGTACAGAAGGGACAGCAAGATGATTAAATTTATCCATAGTTTCAACAATTACTTTTCCGGTATTCAGCTCATAATCTTTTTTTATTTCACTTGCTTTGAGCACCCTGGTGCATGGCACGTCACCAGAGAAATGATCGGCATGAGTGGTTCCGAAGGGAGGTATTGCCCTTCCTGCCTGAGCCCAGGATGTTGCGTAAGAGGAGTGTGTATGAGCCACACCTCCGATGTTCTTCCATTTATTATACAGAAAAAGGTGGGTTGGTGCATCAGTGGACGGTTTGTAATTGCCTTCGGCCACTCTTCCGTCAGGATACAATACAACCATATCCCCGGGTTTCATATATTCGTAGCTGACTCCGGAAGGCTTTATTACGATCATCCCGGTCGAAGGATCGCGACCACTGGCATTTCCCCAGGTATGAATAACCAAACCATGTGTAACCAGGTCGAGGTTGGCTTTGAATACTTCTTCTTTTAACTTCTCAAACATAACTTATAACTTTAGGCACTTTAGGCACTCTAGGCACTCCATACACTCAACTGACATCCAGATTATAGCTGAATCCGTTCATGCTTAAATTATCATACTGTTCCTTATTGAACATATAGTACCATGCTCCTTTCTTTGAGGTTACCTTCTCCTTTTCCTCCAGCTTTTCAAGAATTCCCATTGACAGAATCTTTTTTCTGAAATTCCTTTTATCAACTTTTCGCTGAAAGATAGCCTCATAAAGTTCCTGAAGTTGAACGAGGGTGAATTTTTCAGGTAGCAGCTCAAATCCTACAGGTTTCACCTTGATCAGGTTCTGCAAATCAGCCAGGGCTCTCTTAATCATCCTGGGATGGTCAAAAATAAGTTTTGGAAGATCATCAATATCTCTCCAGTGTGCTCCGCTGTCCTTAACCACTTTCTGGTCAATTTCCCTTATCCCGATAAGAGCATAATATGAAGTTGAAATGACTCTGGCTCCAGGATCACGGTCCGTTTCACCATAGGTATATGATTGCATCAGATAAACTGTGCCTATTCCGGTCAGTTTTCTGAGGATCCTGCCAGCTGCCTCATCAAGACTCTCCTTCGACTTAACAAAACCTCCCGGCAGCGACCATGATCCTTTAGAGGGTTCGAAGCTTCGTTTCACAAGAAGAAGCTTAAGTATTTTTTTTTGAATATCATATCCGAAAACGATACAGTCGACTGCCACCAGGTATTTGGGAAATTTCGAATAGCTTTTCATTATCTCGTCATAAGGATTTGGTCATAGTTTTTCGTCATGATATAATACCACCTCCAAGATGGTAATATAACTCATTCCATCTGAGCAGATTGCGAAAATCTGTCATATTGAAATTCCTGCCTATATTAACATATTCAATTCCGATCATAGCTGCAAAATCCTCAAGGTACTCACTGTTGATTGCGGTACTGAACCCTGTATGGTGTGCTCCTCCAGCCAATATCCATGCTGCTGCCCCGGTTTTGAGGTCAGGCATTGGTTTCCAGAGAACACTGGCCACAGGTAGCCTTGGCATATCAGGACATTTTATCACTTCAACTTCATTCACAATCATCCGGAATCTGTTGCCAAGGTCAATAACCGATACATTGATTGCATCAGCGGGAGCAGTCTTGAATACCAGCCTTGCCGGATCCTCCTTGCCTCCTATTGAAAGCTGATGTACCTGTAGTGATGGCTTTTCCAGTGCTATTGAAGGACATATCTCCAGCATGTGAGCACCAAGAACTGACATGTTATCCGGATTAAGATGGTAGGTATAGTCCTCCATAAATGAGGTTCCTCCCTTTAAACCTTCTGCCATAACTTTCATTGAACGAACCACTGCCGCAGTTTTCCAGTCTCCTTCCGCCCCGAAACCAAAACCTTTTGCCATAAGCCTCTGGACAGCAAGTCCGGGAAGCTGCCTCAAACCATGCAGATCTTCAAAAGTTGTTGTGAATGCTTTAAAATCTCCTGCCTTAAGAAATGATTCCATTCCAAGTTCAATCCTTGCTGCCTCCCTTAATGTATCGGAACCGGCCACAGTTTTTGTTATACTATACACTGAGGAATATTCAGCAATCAGTTTTTTAATCTCTGAATCAGGTACCCTGCTGACCTCCTTTACGAGATCTCCAATACCGAAGCCATAAACCGAATATCCCATCTGAATCTGGGCGCTGACCTTGTTTCCTTCAGTTACTGCAACCTCGCGCATATTGTCTCCGAACCTTGCCACCCGCATCCCCAGGGTATCATTGTAAGCTGCTGCAGCTCTGATCCAAACGGCAATCCTGCCGACAGCTTCAGCATCAAGGTAATGACCAACAACGACCTTCCTGTTAATCCTCATTCTTGATACTATGAATCCGAATTCCCTGTCTCCATGTGCAGACTGGTTGAGATTCATGAAGTTCATATCTATTGTCTTCCATGGAATATCCCTGTTAATCTGTGTATGAAAATGCAATAAAGGTTTATTGAGAATTGACAATCCCTGAATCCACATCTTAGCCGGGGAGAAGGTATGCATCCAGGCAATCAGCCCTATACATTTGGGACTGCTGTTGGCTTCAGTGCAGAGCTTTGCAATTGAAGAAGGCGAGGTAAGGACAGGTTTGAAAACGATTTTTTGCGAGATTATTTTTGACTTGCCAAGAGAAGCTGCAATTTTCTCCGAATCGGCAGAAACCTGCTTAAGAGTGGCTGGTCCATACAAATCCTGGCTACCGGTTATAAACCAGACCTCTTTTGTCATTAAGTTATTCATGTTTGTAATTTTATTAATCATTCATCCAACTCTCCCCGTCACTGGCCACAGGCCTCCGCCCACGCTGAAGCGTGGTCTGCCCCCTAAAGGGGGCTCAATTCCTACACTAAATAAAACCCCCTTTAGGGGTTGATCATCAGCCAAATAGCTGATGATCGGGAGCAAGTGTTTTCTACCAGAAATAAATATAAAATAACAATATCACCGCAATAGTTGTACCCGAGAAAAAGAGATCCCAGTTATTCCAACTTGCACGCGTTATGGCTTTCTGCTCTTCCGTAGCTGATCCCACATACAATCCTTTAATGAGTGCAGGGTCCGCTCTTTGAGTTATCATACTGGTAATAATCATAATGAAAATAACAAGAAAGAACAAAACAATCTCATAGTGAAGCCAGTTGGGTGCAAGAAATAGCCGGTAAATAAGTCCGTCGGGATTAATTCCTCCTGAAAATACTTTCAGGCCGAGACGTGTCATCCCGATTACAAAACCAGTTGCAAGCCCAATCAGACCTGCTGCCGGAGTAGTTTTTTTTGATGCTATGCCAAGGAGAAATACTGCTGCAATGCCAGGAGCAAGAAGAGACTGAACATCCTGCAGATAAGCATAGAGCACTTTACCAAGGTTCCGCATCACCGGGATCCACAGGACACCAAGGACAACAACTGTAACAGTTGCTATTCTTCCAACTTTAACCAATTCTTTCTCACTTGCCTGTGGTTTGAATTTTTGATAAAAATCAACAGTAAAAAGCGTTGCTGATGAGTTGAACAGTGAAGCCAGAGAACTCATTAGTGCAGCAAGAATTCCTCCGACTACAAGGCCTTTGAATCCAAGTGGTAATAACTCTTTTATCAGGATGGAGAATGCAGAATCTGAATCAGGAAGGCTGATCATCCCTTTGGCATTAAGAGAATAGGCAATCATACCGGGTATCAGAAATATGAATACTGGAGTAAGTTTGAATGCAGCTCCGAGGATTGCCCCTCTACGTGATTCTTTCTGGTTACGTCCTGAAAGGACCCTCTGTACAATATACTGGTCGGTACACCAGTACCAGAAACCTATTATTGCCGAGCCAAGAAGAACTCCGGTCCAGGGATATTCCGGATCATTTGCCGATCGGATAAGGTTTGTCATTGTATCTCCGTCAGCATTTACCGGTACGGCCCTGCATATCTCCATCATCTCCGACCATCCGCCAAGCCTTATAAGACCGATTACCAGAACAGCGAGTGAGCCAACAAGCAAAACCGGAGTCTGGAGAACTGAGGTCCACAAAATGGCTCTCATGCCACCAAGCGTTGTATATATACCGGTCAGAATTACAAGACCCAAAGCACCGATCCAGAAAAAATCTATCCCAAACATCGATTCAATACCAAACACCTGTTTAAAAACAACACCCCCAGCATATACAGTAACGGCTACTTTTGTAAATACATAGCTCACAAGCGAGATAATAGATAAAATGCTTCTTGCACCTTTGTTATATCTTTTTTCCAGGAATTCAGGCATTGTAAAAACACCGCTTCGTTCATAAAAGGGAACAAAAAACCATCCAAGAATGAGGATCAGCCATCCATGCATCTCCCAATGAGCCATTGCCATACCACTCGAGGCACCGGCTCCGGCAAGTCCTACAAGATGCTCCGATCCTATATTCGAAGCAAAGATCGATGATCCTATTGCCAGCCATGTAGCATCACGACCCGCAAGAAAATAATCAGTTGAAGTCTCTTCTTTCTGCCTGGTCACCCAGACAATAATCCCTATAAGGCCAAGACAGAAGATACCAAGTACAATCCAGTCTAAGGTTCCCATAATATGTTAACAGTGTTAAAGTAATGAATAATAAATATTTACTTGTCTTTATGAAGCTTTCCTGTTAAAGAACTATGTATTAAAAAATGAGACAATCCTGGTCTTTACCAAATCTAAGAAAAAAATAATAAATGTATTTAATACACTTAAAAATATTTACTCTGACTTCAGCACCCGTAGCTAAAAGGGTACTGCTCCCTGGCGAGATCGTTCTAATCCTTCCACTCTTTTAGTGAATCCTGAATAAATTTGATAATCCGGTTATTTTCCTCTTTGCCGTTACCGGTTATCATGAAAGGTCCACCAAATTTCATATAGATTGTTTTTTTTCTGTCTATAGGACCTAACTCTTTAATATACTTACCATTACCCCAATAATCGGTTTTTATGGCAATAGGGACTACAGGAACACCTGCCTTCTTTGCAAGCTTTACACCAATAGAATTAAACTCTTCAGGCATGAATTCCAGGCTCCTGGTACTCTGGGGAAAGATAATAATTGAAATTCCTTTTGAGAGGAGATCAGCTCCTCCATTCATAACAGCTTCAAGGTCTTTTCTGGGATCAGATCTGCCAACAACCACAGGATCTCTCGACTGCATCACATCCTTAAAGAGCGGGTGTTTTACGAGGCTTTCCTTTACTACAAATGTCACCCTTCTGAGTGGTGAAACAATGCATGGGAAAATCATAGTCTCAAGCGTACTCATATGGTTACTGATAAAAAGTACAGGTCCCTCATGCTTCAGAATATTCTCCATGCCAGAAATATTGAACCTTCCTCCGGCTTTTTCAATTAACCTGAAAACAACAAATGATGAGTCAGCCCACTCTTTATCACCATATTCCTTTTTTATGGCCAGTTTCCTGCTCTTCAATACAATTATCGCATATTTAATTGTGAAGTATAACCTGCTGTCCGACCGCAGTCTGTCAATGAAAGTCCGTTTTTTCTTAACAGGTGTCTGATAACTGAATGATTGGAAGTATCCTTTTTCCATCTCCTTAATTTAGCTTTAAAATCATTTTAAGGTTTCAGCTTCATCATTGCCTCCCTGTATTTATCCATAAGTTCCTTATTCAGATAGAGTGGAGGCATAGCTCCCTCAGGAAGAAATGATTTGTAGGGATGATCTTTTGAATACTCATTAAATTCATCTTTTATTTCCTCCAGCAATTTTGGGTTTGTAAGAAGATCGAGAGCTGAAGCAGAGATGGCTTTTGCTCCTGCATTCAGTCCTTTCCATGCTGCCCTTCCATAATTAGAGGTAACGCAAGACCAGTGATGGCCAACAACTCCCGGCACTTCACCGGGAAAATTAATTGTTGCAGTAGGCGCAATAAGAGTCACCTCTCCTACATCTGAGGAGCCTCCTCCTACCTGTATTTCTGATGGTTTTGAGAATCCTTTTGGCTTAAGTGGATAACCTGTCTCTTTTCCTCCGAGTTCCTTCTGCAAAGCTTTTGCAAACTGAATTTCCTGCTCAGTCCATTCAGGCATCCCTATAAGCTCAATATTCTTCTGAATAGTTTCAGCAAGTTTTTTATTTGAATGGCGCTGATGCGTAGCAGTGAGCACCATAACCGAATCGAGAACAGTTCCGGAGGCCAGGGCTGCACCTCTGGCACAGTCAAGGACTCTTGCATACATCTCCTCCAGCCTCTCATCGGTATTCCTTATATAGTACCATACTGAAGCCCTGTCAGGCACTACATTAGGTGCCTCCCCTCCTTCAGTCACAACATAGTGAAGACGATGGGTGTAAAAAAGATGCTCTCTCAGATAATTTGATGCAATATTCATCAGTTCTACCCCATCGAGTGCACTTTTGCCTGACCATGGGGATCCTGCAGCGTGCGCAGTCTTTCCTTTGAATGAAAAGATCACTGACATTACTGCAGTACCGTTTATTCCATAGCTTGTTGTAAAATCTGATGATGCATGATTGTCAATAACGGCATCCACATCCTTAAAGACTCCTTCCCTTACCATATATGGACGGCTTATAAGCGTCTCCTCCGCCGGTGATCCGAAGAATTTAATTGTGCCATCAATTTTATTCTGCTTCATGGTTTTCTTTAATGCCACAATAGCAGCTACTCCTGCGGTACCCATCATATTATGACCACAACCATGACCGGGAGCACCTTTTACAAGAGGATCCTGAACCGCACACAAAGGTTTTTGTGAAATCATTGGAAGAGCATCGAACTCCCCAAGGATACCAATTACCGGCTTACCTTTTCCCCAGGTTGCAACAAAACATGTTGGCATTCCGGCAACATTTTTTTCAACACTGAATCCTTCCTCTTCAAGTGTTTGAATAAGCAGAGCTGATGACCTAAATTCCTGCATCCCAAGCTCAGCATAATTCCATATTGCATCCGAAATAATTCCGTATTTTCTTACAACGTTTGTATCACTCAGAAATTCAAGAAGGCTCTTTTTGGCCTTATACAAATCAGCCTTTCCAAGATATTCTTCCTCTTTGTTCTTCTGGGCAGAAATATCGAGTGAAGTGACAAGTAAACCAAAAGATATCAGCAAAATAACCTTTATTACGTGGAATGATTTCATCTAATCTTCTTTTTTAATCCTTAAAACCTGAAAGTATTGAATTCAAATCTTTAAATTTAAACGATTTTTTAATTTGAAAGCCATGAAGAAAACATTATTATTCCTATTGTTGCTTATTTTAAGCAGAGGAGCATTTTCAGCAGACCCATTTACCGGGAAAGATTGCATATTGAAATCAGAATATTTATGGAAAACCGGAGACATAACTGCACCTTCATGTCATGCTTCAACAATTATATCAACAAGTTATGGATTCCTTGCAGCCTGGTTTGCAGGTACCCAGGAGGGGCATAAGGATGTTGGAATATGGATAAGCCGGTATGAGAACAGCAGCTGGTCAAAACCGGTTGAAGTGGCGAATGGTATACAAAATAAGCTTTTGCGCTATGCTTGCTGGAATCCTGTTTTGTATAATACCGGGGGAAAGATTCTTCTGTTTTATAAAGTGGGCCCAACACCTTCAACTTGGTGGGGCATGCTGATGACTTCAGAAAATGAGGGTAAGAGCTGGTCAGAAGGAACAAAGTTGCCAAGGAATATTTTTGGACCCATAAAAAACAAGCCTGTTCTTCTTGAGAATGGCGAGCTTATATGTCCTTCAAGCACCGAGAGAGATGGATGGAAGGTTCATATGGAATTTACACCCGACTTCGGACAGACATGGGAAAGAACTGCTCCTCTTAATGAGAAAACTATCGGGGCAATACAGCCTGCAATAATAACACATAAAGGTGGTAAAATCCAGATACTCTGCAGAAGCACCTCATCAAAGATACTTACTTCGGAATCGATTGACAATGGTTATTCATGGAGTCCTCTGACTGAAACGGAACTTCCTAATCCAAATTCCGGGATTGATGCTGTAACATTGAATGATGGAAGGCATCTGCTAGTATATAATCACCTTGTCGAAGGCAGAAATATGCTTAATATTGCTGTTTCTGATGATGGAGTAAAATGGCAGGCAGCAGCATTGCTTGAAAATGATATGGAGGGTACAGAATTCTCATATCCTGCTGTAATACAAACTGATGATGGATTGATTCACATCACCTACACATGGAAGAGAATGCTTATCAAGCATGTTGTTGTTGATCCTGGAAAAATAAAATCCATCCCGTTTACAAACGGTGAATGGCCAGCTCAGAATTGACATTTACTTTATATTCACCTGCTGAAAAAAGGAATAACAAGCAGGATTAAAGATAAGCCAATTAGCAGGATGACAGCGCTCCACCCGATAACATTTTGTGTAATACTATTTACATAAGTCCCCATTATTTTCTTATTATTAATGAGAAGCATCATGCTTATCAATACCACAGGAAGCAGTATTCCATTCAGTACCTGCGACCATATTGAGATTTTAATCAAAGGGGCGCCTGGGATGAGTATTATAAGTGCTGATATTATAAGAATTCCGGTATATAGCACATAAAATTCTTTTGCATCATCCCATTTTTCATCAATACCAGCCTCAAAACCAAATGCTTCAGAAACATAATAAGCAGTAGCTAACGGAAGTATTGTAGCAGAAAAGACCGATGCTATGAAAAGCCCGAATGCAAAAACGTGTGATGCAAGCCTTCCGGCAAATGGTTCAAGAGCCTGTGCTGCATCTTTTGCCTCATTTATCTGGATACCATTTGCATGAAGTGTTGAACCGCAGGCAACCATAATGAAGAAAGCTACTACCACAGTAACAACACATCCTACAGCTATATCGATGAGTGTAAATCTGAAATTTTTCATTTTCAGACCTTTCTCTATAACAGAAGCCTGCATATAAAACTGCATCCACGGAGCAATGGTTGTCCCTACGAGAGCTATCACTATAGCAAGACTCTGGGTATTCATCTCCATCCTGGGCCTTATAACAGCTGATCCTATTGCCGACCAGTCAGGCTTGCTCATTAAAGCCGACACAACATAGGTGAGTAACGATGCACTGAATAACAGAAATATGCGTTCTGCTATCTTATAAGTACCCTTGACAACGAGTATCCATACAAGAAAGGTAACAATCGGAACTGAAATATACTTGCTGACACCAAAAATTTCCATACTTCCTGCTACCCCGGCGAATTCTGTGGTTGTATTACCTATATTAGAGAACAGAAGGCCAAGGAATATCAGGAACGTTATTTTCATACCGGCATTTTCCCTAATGAGGTCTGAAAGGCCTTTACCTGTTACAATTCCCATCCTCGCATTCATCTCCTGGACAACAAGCAGAACAATAAATGAGGGTATAAGGGTCCAAATCAGACCATAACCGTACATTGCACCGGCAACCGAGTAGGTAGTAATACCGCCGGCATCATTATCAACACTGCCGGTTATAATGCCGGGGCCAAGTATTGCAAAGAATATTGCAAGCCTTTTTAAAAAATGTATGTTCTTAAGTCTTTTCCTGAACATAATTTTTATTGTTCAAGGGGTCAGGCTAACAAGGTCGATAATAACCCTTCCGCCTTCCGCCTTCCGCCCTCATTCTTTTATCTCTTCTTCGTTCTTCTTGCAGTTATGAGGTCCTCAACCACATCATCAACCACCACCATACCCTGAAGCTGTTCATTATTGTCAACAACAGGCACAGCAAGAAGGTTATATTTTGATACCAGCTCTGCAATATCCTGGACCTTCTGATTATCGAACAGGAAAACAGGTTCCTTCTTCATAATATCTCCAACCATTGACTTAGGATCGGCAATAACAAGGTCTCTGAGGTTAAATGTACCTATGAGCTCATCATTTTTTTCGGTAACAAACAGGTTATAAAGTTCAGATGGTTCCGGTTTTTTAGCTCTTAATTCCTCAATAACATCTCCTACAGAAGTGCCTGGCATAAAGGAGATGAAATCAGTTGACATAAGACTCCCCACTGAATTGTCAGGATATTCGAGTAGCTCTCTGACCTCCTGGGACGATTCCATATCCATCTCCTTAAGAAGCAGCTCAGCCTTTTCATCCTCCATTTCTTCAAGGATATCTGCCACTTCATCTGCCGGCATCTTTTCAAGGACATCAGCTGCCTTATCTACAGGAAGGTTTTCAAGTATATGTACCTGGGCATGCGGCTCCAGTTCTTCAAGAACATCAGCTGCTTTCTCTTCATCAAGAGCAGAGAATACCGACATACTTGATTTCTTTCCCAGGTCCTCCAGGATATCTGCAATATCAGAAGGGTGAAGAGTATGAAGTTTGGCATAACTCTTTGATAATTTTATATTAAGATTTGAAAAATCGATAGCCTGAACATCATCCCACAGAATAAATTTGGCAGGGATGCTTATATTGAAGAGTGTCAAAAATCGCTTTATAGGGATTGCAATCCCTATCCTCCTTAACAATCCCTCTATTCCTATATCCACAGCAATAGCAAATGTTCCAGCAGGAAGAGTTACAAGCCTGACATCATTTACCCTTACCAGTTTGCGGCCATTAAGATCTACTATCTGCCTGTCAAGTATATTTTCTACAAGAAGAAGACCGTTCTCTGACTCTTCCTTTTCAATTTCGATAAGTTCAGAACAGGATACATTAAGAACCTCTCTGGTCTTTATTATCCTGAAAGTTTTAAAGGAATAAATACGTGAATCTTTCTTTATCCTGAGTTTTACTCCTGTAACCATCTGCTGACCCGGATCATTCTGACCGGAAGGAACAGCGAAAACAAGCAAATCCCTGATTACACCTATTACTTTCCCATCGGCATCAAATACCTCTTTGCCAATAATTCCGCTTAAATAAAATGTTGTAAGTGATGTCATAGTCACCTCCTTTTATCGTTATACATCAGGAGGTGACCGGTACGACCGGTTAATCCTCCATGTATGGATTAAAATTTAACCTATCCGCAGGGTCGTCGTCCATTAGATCTAAAAAATTGATTTCGGACACAAAAGTATATCGCAATATTAAATTCACCAAAATAAATTGCATCAAATTAAAAAAGGAATCACTGCTTTTCTTTTTGCAGGATAATCAGGAAACATTCCCTTGTACCACAGGTGTGATTTAATTCCCCTTGGAAAGAGATTGGCAAATGTAAAAACAAAAAATGCAAGACCGTGTAATGACCACGTCATAACAGCCCAACCAAGCCATTCTATAATCTCCCCAAAGTAATGCGGACAGGAGATATATTCAAATAACCATCCTTTTGGAACGACATAAGCTTCAGGATTATTCTTCCTTAAATTTCTCAGTTTTTCATCTGCAGTTTTATTAATGATAAAACCTGTCAGGAACAATATAATTCCTGAAATAAAGGGCCATGATCTTAACCATGATGTCTCATAATTCAATAATTGAAACATTCCATAGCCGTTTATGAAGCCATTCATACAATTGAATATAAAAGCCATCGCTGCAACTACCAAAGGGTAGGATTTATCCCGGCCTGATTGTAAAAAAGAATAAATAAAAGTCCTGTGAATATAATGCAACAGCCATAATATCAGAAATATAGCTGACATTATAGACTTATCTACTGAACCCAGAAAGAAAATTATCATTATAAGGGGAGATGGCAGTTCCATTACCATCCAGGCCCACTTGGATCTGACTGAAGGGCCCCAACCCTTTCTCAGGAATTTTCCATAAGGAGCTGAAATATAGAATAGTAATACAAAAACTATTGCTGCAAATCCAAATATTGCAATTAAAAAAAGTGTATAGATATCTTTCATTTTCTGCTGATTACAACTATAATGTATAATATTACCTGATTATTCTAATAACAAATATGCTTAACGAATAAACACAATACTCTTATAAAAAATCATTAAATCCATTTTTATATCTGAATTTAATTATTTTTGACCGTTAAATTTAAAGATTAAATCTACCCGTGAGATTTTTAAAAGAGAGACTTTCAGGTTATGATGCCCCACAGAAAGCCATGCAGGCTGGTATCTACCCCTATTTTAGGGAAATTGAATCTGATCAGGACACAGAGGTCCTCATGAATGGCAAGAAAATCCTGATGTTCGGTTCTAACAGCTACCTGGGACTTACAAACCATCCAAAGGTCAAACAGGCTGCCAAGGATGCCATAGACAAATATGGAACAGGCTGTGCCGGTTCAAGGTTTCTGAACGGGACGCTGGATATTCATATCAAGCTTGAAAATAAGCTTGCAGAACTTGTTAATAAGGACGAGGCTCTCTGCTACAGTACAGGCTTCCAGGTAAATCTGGGTGTTGTTTCTCTGCTTGCAGGCAGACATGACTATCTTATTCTTGATGAACTTGACCATGCTTCAATTATTGAGGGAAGTCGCCTCTCATTCTCTAAGGTCTTGAAATTTGGTCATAACGATATGGCCTCACTCGAGGCCAAGCTTAAATTATGTGAAGCAGATAAGCTCAAACTGATTGTAGTTGATGGTATATTTTCAATGGAGGGTGATATTATCAAACTTCCTGAAGTTGTAAAACTTGCCGATAAATACAATGCATCTATTATGGTTGATGATGCCCATTCTATTGGCGTTATCGGCAAAAACGGCTCAGGAA
The DNA here is from genome assembly GCA_035531395.1 of Bacteroidales bacterium. Taxonomy (GTDB): domain Bacteria; phylum Bacteroidota; class Bacteroidia; order Bacteroidales; family VadinHA17; genus LD21. Next base: position 130,576 of record DATKTA010000007.1, on the reverse strand, counting down.
CAGCTTCCCATTTCGGCCTTACTGATAAGGTAGATCTTATCATGGGTACCTTCTCAAAATCATTTGCTTCACTAGGCGGTTTTATTGCTGCTGACAAGGAGGTTATTAATTTTATTAAGCATAATTCCAGGTCGCTCATATTCAGTGCAAGTATAACTCCAGCATCAGCTGCAGCGGTGCTGGCATCCATAGAAATCATGGAAAATGAACCTGAAAGAATCAGGCATTTGTGGGATATAACCGCTATTGCCCTGGCAGGATTCAAGGCAGCAGGATTTGACACCGGCAAATCAGAGACTCCAATCATTCCTCTTTTTATACGCGATGATATTAAGGCTCTTAAGCTTACTCAGATGCTTTTCAAAGACGGTGTCTTTGTGAATCCTGTTGTTCCACCTGCGGTTCCCAAAGAGGATTGCCTTATAAGATATTCTTTAATGGCAACACATACAAAGGAACAGGTCGAGATCTCAATAGAAAAGATTGCAAAAGCAGCAAAAAAGCTTGGAATCATTGCTTAAAAAATGAAAAAGGTAATCCTGATAACCGGTATCTCTTCCGGATTCGGAAAACAAACAGCAAAACTGCTTTCAGAAAAAGGACATACGGTTTATGGAACAGTCCGCCGGTATACATTTTCAGATACTCCGGTCCATTATCTCACAATGGATCTCATTGATTCAGATTCAATCAAAGCTGCTGTAGCCGCAGTCGTCGAAAAGGAAGGCCGCATAGATATCCTGATAAATAATGCAGGAATGCATACCGGAGGCCCGGCAGAAACAACTCCTATTGAAAATATAAGGCTTCAGATGGACACCAATTTTATCGGTATGGTCCAGATCACTAAGGAAGTTCTTCCCGTAATGAGAAAACAGGGAGGAGGAACCATTATAAACTTTTCTTCCATTGGAGGACTTATGGGTCTGCCTTACCAAGCATACTATTCAGCCAGTAAATTTGCCATCGAGGGCTTCAGCGAAGCACTGCGAATGGAAGTTAACAAGTATAAAATCAGGATCATTCTGATAAATCCCGGTGATTTCCGGACAAGTAATTCAGCTAACAGGAGAAACTATCTTGCACCGACAGGTGCTGATGATCCTTACAATGAACAATATGCGGTTACATTAAAGGTGATTGAAAAAGACGAAGCCAACGGCTGGGCACCGGAGTTGCTTGCAAAAAAAATTATCAGGATAGTTGAATACAAAAATCCTCTGCAAAGGTATATAATAGGTTCGTTTGAACAGAAACTGGCAGTCTTTATCAAAACTATCCTCCCCCGGAAAATTTTCAGGCTCATTCTGCAGGACCATTACAAAATAAAATAGGGGTATGTTACGGTATAGTGGTGTTGAGGTGTTGAGGTGTTGAGGTGTTGAGGTGTTGCGGTGTTGCGGTCACTGGCCTTCGGCCGTCATCTATGGTCATTAAGCGCTGCGCGCTGTCATTTAGCTTTGCCGTCATTGAAGGTCATCTGACTTCGAAGTTATTTCTCCGCCGGTTGGCAAACGACATTTATTGTCATTGATAGGTGATTTGCCAATAGTCTCTTTAGCAAAATAGTCCCGGCATGACACAATTTTCCAGATATAGATTTATCTTTAAAATGAAAAATATTTTCTGATATGAGACTAAAACCACAACTTCTTATTATTGTTATATTAATTCTGCTCGGCAATACTGCTCTGGGCCAGAAACCGGCAAAAGTTCAGATTAATGATACCACCTACATGCTTACATACGATCATGGCGGCTTGATCCTGTGGGGAAGTGATCATTTCATGGAAAGGCTCAGAAATGCAATTGAATGGCTCGATAAATATAAATCTTTTAAGATCGGGATTGACAATGAGGCATATATCTATGATCACTTTGCAGAATCCGAGCCCGAAGTAATGGCCGAGCTAAAGGGATACCTGCTGAAATATAAAGGAAGATTCGGCATTGGTTCCAGTACATACGGACAGCCATTATCACAATTCATAAATGATGAATCAAATATCAGGCAGATCTCTTATGCTCTTGAAGCTGAACAGAAATATTTCAATTACAGACCTCCGGTCTATCTGATGAGCGAGCATGCAATGCACAGCCAGATACCTCAGATCCTGAACGGATTTGGATATGATGGTGCAATAATGCGGACACATTTTATGATGTATGGATACAATCCCACATTTGATGTTCCGATAGGCTGGTGGAAAGGCATGGACGGATCAAAGATTGCAACTATTCCGACATACAATGGAGAAGGGGCTGAATTCTTCAAAACCACCATGGATACCTGGATACTGACCCGCTATCCCAGCAAGGAGAGTCCTGATAATATGGAGACCTATAGAAAAAAGTTCAGTCATATAAATCCTCTGCTTGCATCAAGAGCAGATGACTCGGGACTCAGAAAAGAAGAGCTTGTAAGGGAGTATGAAAAAAAACTGAAATTTTCATGGATCCTTCTCGATGAACTTATGGACAAGTATCCGGAACCGGTAGCTGATATGAAAACGGCCCCAAATGATTTTAAGGTAAGAATGCCATGGGGATATTGCGGGAATGAGATTTGGAATAGTTCCAGAAAAGCTGAAAACACAATTCTTGTAGCTGAACGCCTTTCAGCTGTGAAAATTTTAAATGCTGGCACCTCTCATGAAGAAGAGCTTGATAAAGCATGGAAAAAACTATTACTTGCCCAGCATCATGATATTCAGATATGCGGTCTGCTCCCTGATGCGAGGAGATTACTGCCGGCCTCTATTGAAGAGGCAGAACAGGTAATTAAAGAATCAATGCAATTTTTTGCAGAAAACATGACAGGCGGTGGTATTAAACAAATTACTGTCTTTAATCCCTTTTCCTGGAAACAGTCATTATGGATTACAACAACCCTTGATATATCAGGATCAAAAGCTAAAAACTACGTTGCCAAAGGCAGTGGCACTGAATTGCCTGTTTATATAATTTCACCAAATATTACTACTGATGGAACCAATATAGAGGTAAAAGCCGTTTTCAAGGCAGAAATTGAACCTCTGAGTATTAATTCCTATTCAATCACCGGTGTTGATAAAGCCCCGGAAATAAATAATCCACTACTAAAATTTGATAAAGAGAATCTTACAATAAATACTCCATTTTATGAAATAATACTTGCGAAGGAGGGAGGTATAAAATCCATCATGGATTCAAAAACAGGAAAGCTGCTGACATCGGGAGAAAAAAGGGCGGCATTTTTTGAAGGGAAGATTGTCGGAGTCGATTGTCAGTCATCAGGTAAGTGGATAATAAATAAATCATCTGTTAACACTCCCTGGATCAAAATGACTGAATATGGATTAATCTCAGATATCCCGTACGAATTCGAAATGACTCTATATGAAGATAATCCAAGAATTGATTGCAGAACCAGATTTGTTTTCAACGGGCAAAAGATCGGGTTGCTCAGTGATAATAAGCGCGATGGAAATTCAGCATTTGTACATGAGGAAAAGCTTCGTTTTAAAATATTTCCCGATATAGATACGGCATCAGTGGGGATAAGAGACCTCCCATTTGCAATTTCTGAAACAGATTATAAATATGTTGAGGGTAATTACTGGGCAGCTGTTACTGATCATAAATCCGGCATGGCATTCTTCAATAAAGGTAATATGGGAAGTATCCGTGAGAAAGATTACAGTTTCTCACTGCCTCTGGCATATGCTATGTATTATATTTGGGGAACCCGTATGCTTTACGGACCGTACGAATATGATTTTGCCATACTCCCTTTCAGGGGTGACTGGAAAACCGCAGACCTCCACAGGCAGGCTCTTGAGTATAATTTACAAGTACCTGTTCTTGAAAGTGCACCCGGCAATGGTAAATTTGGGAACAAAGTTTTTCCTATTATTATAACTGCCGATAAAGAAGTACTCCTGACCGCCTTATACCCTGAAAATGGGAAAATTTTCGCACGATTTTATAAATCTGGTGAAGTGAATCCGGTATCATCCCTAAATCTGAAAATGGAAGGACATGATTTTGTTGAAACCAGACTTGACGGAAAAATCATCAGCCATTCTAATGGTAAGATAGAGCTTAAACCATGGGAGATCAGAACCTTTCAGATTAAGTAAAGTACTATCGGATTGTACTGACGCCCTGTAATCAATTCAGGTAGTTTAACGTTTCACTTTTATCTTTTGTCTTTTGCCTTTTGCCTTCTGCCTTCGCCCTGTGCCCTGAGCCCTGAGCCCTGAGCCATCTATATACTATAATGAGGTATCTTCATCACCTCCCCGTCCCTGAGTGCTGATTGATGAGCAACAATACCTGACACAGTCAGATTAAGAGCAACAGCAATATTCACAAGAGGAGTGCGGTCAAGAATTACCGACTCTACAAAATTATTCATCAGATATCCATGTGAACCTCCATGACCGCCAGGAGGTACACCAGGAGGAAGAGCAGGTTTTGATATGTCAGGAAGATTTTTTTCAAGACCCTGATAATTACCATAATAAGACCCTTTATCACCTCTTATTCTCCCCTTCTCCCCCTCATCTCCCGGAGTATCCCAGCTTACAGCCATTCTTGCAGTTCCGCCTGAGTTTGTCCTGAACAGAGCTATCTCGGTCCCAAATGGATTTTTGTAAATATTGTTCCCGGGGTTAAGATGATGAATGATACTTGGCATACCCTGACATGAGACTTCCGTAAAGTAGCCGTCATTTACACCTATGTAATAGGCATTGGAATGAGTCGGATACCACTGGGGAGGTAAGCCTATTCTCCATCCTTTGTATGAGTCAATAGGCTCGCTCATATAATGGTAGTATTCCCCTTCAGCATAAACAATTTTTCCCAATCCCCCGGTTTCATAAATCATTCGCATACCATAGAGATCCTGATGAAAACAGGATGTCTCAAACATCATATATTTAAGTCCGCTCTTCTTCACAGCCTCAAATAGTTTATCAGCATCCTCAAGTGATCCGAAAACCGCAGGTACAGCAGAAGCAACATGCTTTCCATACTTAAGAGCTTCAATTACATGATTTGCATGCGAGGGAGCATCAGTTGCAACAAATACCGCTTCAATCCTTTCATCCCTTACCATCTCCTCAATTGAAGGATATTTTTTCGAGCAGCCGCACACCTTTGCAAGTGCATCACACCTGTCAGGAAAAAGATCAGTAACTGCAACTATCTCTACATTAGGATGATTTTGAAAACCAAAATCAGCCCCGAACCGGCAAACGCCATAACCGGCAATCCCTACCCTGAGCTTCCTTTCGGAAAAAGGTTCCCAGGGTGACCGCCCCGCGACAATGCTATTATCTCTTTCAAAACCCTTAATTACAGGAGGCGAAACCTGTTTCTGAGCTGCTTTTTTTGAAGAAGTGCAACCGGCCTGGGAAAACCCCAGGGCAATAGCTCCCAAACCCGCCGACCTGATAAAATTTCTGCGTGACCAGTTTTTCTCTTTCATAATTATCCAAATTTAAATATGTGAAAACAGGATATCTTATTTATGAGTATGTTAATTCTATAACTAAATTACCGTAATTAAAGCCTCACACCAATCCCTCATGTTCCACTCATCAAAACCGACATCAAATGTTATAACATTCAAACCTTTCACAGCATTATCCGGTACCTTTACCTTAAATACAGCCTTACCTTCTTCCCCTGGAGAAACTTTTAATGATATCCTTGCAGGTACAGAAACAATGTTATTTACCAACCGGGGCATTACTTTGAATGTTTTGTCAACTGAAGTATGATTTGACAATCTCACAGAAATTTCAACACTGCTTCCGGGTGTTGCATCCTGTCCGTACGGATAGGTTTTTGCCCATTGCTCATCAATACCGTAGTTTATGTCTTCCCATGGAAACAATTCACTGAAAAGCTGATTCCTCTCTATGAGTTTCGTCTGTAAAAAATCAATCTGATCAGCTGAATATGCAAATGGCGGTTCCACATGCTGGTTTGCAAGAAGTGTCCCTTCCGGAAGCATCTTAAGAATATCGAGGCAATAGAAATAACCTTCTCCTTCATGAAGAAGATTACGGTTCAGCAAGCAATAATCATCTATTCCTGAAGGTGTAAAAGAATCTCCGATAAAGAAAATCGACTCCCCTCCATGTTTATCAAACAACACTGCATCATGATAAAAAGTCTGACCCGGAAAATAGTAAAATGTAAGTGTGAAATCCTTCCATAACATTTTCTCCTCATTGAATTTTACTGTTAAATTATTAACAGATCTTTTCGTCAGGCATGGCATCTGATACGATCCGGGATTTTCGAGTATATCTTTCAGTTCCTCCGTTATGTAAACCGGACAATTGAACTTCTCCCTGACATCGTTTATATAATCTGTATGATCGTCATGGTAATGAGTTATAAAGATACCGTCAATCGATTTTATCCTGCCCGATTTAACAAGTTCCATAACTCCCTCCAGTGCATCAGTTGTCCCGCAATCTATAAGAAAGGCGCTGCTGTCATCGGCAACCACCAGATTACTGTTGCTGATATGCAAGTACCACTCAGGCGGGTCATCCCGGATCACTGCAGAGTACGGCATCGGGTTATCAGTATTACCCCGTCCCGGGACATGTTCAGCCAGGGCTGTCATCCTCTCCGGGTAATACCACCTGTAGGCACTAATAGTCAGATAGTTTCTGTAAAGTTCCCTGATTCTTCCAATTAGAGTATCAATGGCAGGCAGAGGATGAAAAATCACGGGACCTCTTGCAGGAATGATGATATCCGGTTTCTGGTCTGCAACATACTGCAGACTCGTAATGAGTGCTCCGAGCCGGGTAGCATATCCATGATATCCGCCAATACTTTGATAAGAGTCCTGAAAACTGTAAAGATCAAAGAGTTGTCCATTCCCATAAATCATATCCCCTGTAAAAGCAATCTTCTTTCCATCTATTTCTGTTATATATGATACTGCATTTCTTGTATAACCGGATGCAGGAAATACTTTTATTTCAATATCCTCCCATGAAACAACATCGCCTCCTCTTACCTCTCTTGTAACAATAACCGGGGAACTCATTATTTTGGTTGTCTGACAGTAATAGTCATGAAACCGCTTTTCTGAAAAGCTTTTCCAGATCGAATCAGTACCTGTAAAATACGATTTCTCATCAGCCGGAATTACTGCCTCTGCACCATTCAGCAAAAGATCTCTTCCAGCCCATACCACATCGCGCCTGAAATGGGTGAAGAGCACCATATCAACATCGTTCATTTTTCCGGAGGGGTCACCATATACTGCCAGTTTCTTCCCATTACGCTCAATGAATACACCATTTACCGAGCCCGGTTTCACTACCAGGCTGGGTGTAATATTATCCGAACCTGTACACTGTACAAGTAAAAATGTAAACACTATTAAAACACAATTGTAAAGGCATGTTTTCATACTCCGGGTTCATATTTGCGCCTTTGCGCCTTTGCGAGAAATAAATAGTTTAACAAACTGTTATCTTTAAACAAGAAAAGTAATATTTTTTCCCCGGTTAAGTAAGAGGAATTGCAAAAAATCACAACCTTTGGATATGCAAATATCAAAACAATGAAAAACCCCGGTATATTAATATTTATTACAGCCCTGATATTTCTATCAGGATGTGACAAAAAAAAAGCTGACATCAGTATATCTGACCTGAAATGCGAAAATCTCTTTGACCCTGAAGGGATAGGCACTTCTGTACCAACCCTGAGTTGGAAAATAAATTCTTCAATAGACGGAACAACCCAGATAGCTTACCAGCTTCTGGTTGCATCAGAAAATGCTCTTCTGACAGAGAAGGAGGCTGACCTCTGGAATTCCGGCAAAGTAATTTCAACTGATCAGATTATGGTGCCTTATGGTGGCAGGGATTTAAAATCCAGGTCATTCTGTGTATGGAAAGTAAGGATTTGGGATGAGAATGATAAAGATACGGAATGGAGCCCCGTATCAACATTCAGCATCGGGCTGCTGGATAAATCAGATTGGACAGCCTCTTATATCGGGTACCCCGAAAAGAGTGAAAATTCCGTTTCTCCGCAGTTCAGAAAAAGTTTTGAACTCTCAGAAATAACAGGCAGGACCTCCCTCTATGTAAATTCCCTTGGGTATCATGAGGTCTATTTGAATGGTATAAAAGTTGGCAAAAATGTACTTGCTCCGGCAGTATCTCAATTCAGCAAACGATCACAGGTACTGACATATGATATTACAGACATGGTAATTAGTGGCAAAAATGATATTGTGATATGGGCCGGAAAAGGGTGGTACAGTAAAGGTCTGCCCGGGGTTCAGTTTGACGGACCACTTGTTAGGGCCCAGATAGATGTTTATAAAAACAACTCATGGAGTACTCTGGTTAAGACCGATACCACCTGGGAAGGAAGAAACAGCGGATATTATGATACAGGATCCTGGTACCCATGGCAATTCGGAGGAGAACTGGTTGATGGCTCATTACTGCTGTCTGATCTGAATGGACAAACACTTGATAAAACTACCTGGGAAAGAGTTGAGGTTGTAACTGTTGCCGATCACATGGCAACCCCGCAGATGACTGAATCAAATACTATTATTGATACAATTAAGCCTGTATCCATCAGGTCGCTGGAAAAAAACAGCTGGTTCATTGATATGGGAACAACTCTGACTGGCCTGACAAAAATCCGGTTCAACAACCTGAAGCCGGGAGAGGAAGTGTTGATTGAGTATTGTGATCACCTTGATAAGGAGGGAAAATTTGTCGACCAGAGACAATCTGACAGATATATAGCTGGTGGTGAACCGGAAAAGTTTTTTAAAAACAAATTTAACTATCATGGTTACAGGTATATAAAAATATCAGACCTGAAGCAAGAACCTCTTTTGGAGGATATCACTGCTTTTCCTGTCAGGACCGGCTTTAACCTGGCCTCATCTTTTGAATGCTCCGATCCTGATATGAACAAAATCCATGATATGATATTCTATACATTGCAGTGCCTCAGCCTTGGTGGATATCTTGTTGATTGTCCCCAGATAGAGCGATTGGGATACGGAGGAGACGGGAATGCTTCAACAGAGACTGCACAAACCATGTTTGATCTGGCTCCGCTATACAGGAACTGGCTGCAGGCATGGGGCGATTGTATCCGTGAAGACGGAGGTATGCCTCACACAGCTCCCAATCCTTACCCTGCCGGCGGTGGACCATACTGGTGCGGGTTTATTATTACTGCATCATGGAGAACTTATATGAATTATGGCGATGAGAGAATCCTGGAAAAATATTATCCGGTGATGAAGAAATGGCTTGGATATGCTGACAAATATTCCGCTTCCGGACTGCTTGAACCCTGGCCCGAAACTGATTACCGGGCATGGTACCTGGGAGACTGGGCAAGTCCTGAAGGAACTGACCACACTGATAAAGCATCAATCAAACTGGTGAACAACTGTTTTATGGCTGTTTGTTTTGAAACTATGGAGAAAATTGCTGTCGTTCTTGGAAAGAAAGGCGAGGCTGCAGATTATTCCTCACGTAAACAAAAAATTGCAGAACTAATTAACAAAGAGTTATTTGATAAGGATAATAACATTTACGGTAGCGGTATCCAGATTGACATGACTTATCCCCTTCTGGCAGGTATAGTGCCTGATAATCTGAAAGAAAAGATAGTTACGAAGTTAAAAGATATCATAATCAGGGATCATAACGGTCATATGGCATGTGGTCTCGTGGGAGTACCTGTTTTTACGGAATGGTGTGTTAAAAATGGTGAATCGAAGCTAATGTATTCAATGCTGAAAAAGAGAGATTACCCGGGATACCTGTATATGATAGATAACGGGGCAACAACAACATGGGAGCACTGGAATGGAGCAAGGAGCTGGATACATAACTGTTACAATGGCATAGGATCGTGGTTCTATCAGTCGGTTGGCGGAATAAGAAAAGATGAAACTTCTCCGGGGTACAGGCATATTATTATTGACCCCGATATACCGGAAGGGATCACCTGGGCCAATACAAAAAAAGAAACTCCATATGGACAGGTTGTTGTTAAGTGGAATGCTGAGAGCAAATCATTTGATATGACAATTAATATACCTCCGGGAATGAGTGCTAGAGTATTTCTGCCTGAAGGGTACAACAAATACCTGCTAAATGGTGAAGATATGAAAGCAGGAAAAGGAGAAACAGAGATAGCTAGTGGCAAATACACCATTTCTTGTCTACTATAAAAAATAATGAGGAAATACAAATTACATAAAATCCATACCTATGAAAAATCAACCAATCTCCAAAGAAAACAAAGCTAATGACACTTCATCATCCAATCGCAGGGAATTCATCAAGAAAGCAACAGTTGGAGGACTGGGAGTCGGGCTGTTAAGTGCTGATGCCTATGCAGGCAATGAAATATCTATCGGCGAAATCCAGTCCAAAACAACACAGAACCAGAAGATCAAGATCACTGATATAAAGGTTGCAGTTATGGCCAACAGCCCCGTAGTACGAATTACAACTGATGCCGGTATAAGCGGATACGGACAGGTAGAATCCACTAAACCATATCTAAAGCCACACATCCTCTTTTATAAAGATTACCTGGTCGGTGAGGACCCTACAAATGTTGAACGCTGCATGATGAAGATCCGGAGGATGGGAAGCTTTAAGCCATGGGGTTCTGCTGTTAGCGCTATTGAGTTTGCTTTATGGGATATTGCCGGCAAGGCTGCTAATGTCCCGGTTTATAAGCTTTTGGGAGGAAAGGTACGTGACCAGGTAAGATGCTACAATGGTGCAATAAGAGTAGAAAGAAAAGGAAGCGAACCAAAAGATTTCCATGACTGGGCTGTGAAAGTTAAAGCTTTGGAACAGGGATTTACAATTGTTAAGACAGCAGTTGGATTTCATGGAGGTATGGCTAATACTCCGGGGTTTTATTATGGAAATGTATCAGCCTCTCAGAGCAAAAAAGATGTTGGCCGCCGCGGCCCGATGACTGAATGGGGATTAAAAACCATAGTTGAGCGTGTTGCTGCAATAAAGGAAGGACTTGGTGACTCTGTCGGATTGGCACTTGACTGCGGCCCTGGAAATATGTTATCCGATGCCATTCGCCTTGCCAATGCACTTGAACCATTTAACCTTATGTGGATGGAGGATCTCCTTACAGGTGATTATACTCCCTATGTAATGGCTGACGATTATCTCGAGCTTACACGTAGCACGACTGTTCCTATCCATACAGGAGAACAGATATACCTTCGCCAGAACTTCCGTGAACTTATTGAGAAAAATGCTATACGCATTGTTGGTCCTGACCCAGAAGATGTAGGTGGTATAGCTGAAATCAAATGGATTGCTGAATATGCAGACCTCCATGGAATCCAAATGGCTCCTCATGGAGTATTTGACGGTCTAATAGGTTTGGCTGCACATGTTCAGGTTGGCGCCGCGATGCCTGAAAACTTTATAGCCTTTGAATACCCGGCACCGGCTGAAAAATGGTGGTATGATATTATTGAAGGCCTACCTGATCCTATAGTAAAAAACGGACTGATTGAAGTTTGGGATCGTCCCGGTCTGGGTGTTGAGTTTAATGTAAAAGCTGCCAAACAATATCTCGCTGAAGAAGACAAAAAATTCTTTGATTGAATTAATCCTTAAAAAATGTAAATTGAAAGCTTAAATAATAAAAAATGAATAAGTTTACGAATACTATAATTATGATAACCCTTAAAAGTACCTTTCATGAAAAAAGATGATATCCAGTTTTCAACTGACAGGAGGAACTTCATGAAGACATTTGCCCTTGGTTCTGCTGCAGGAATCATGGGACTGACTTCCAACAGATTAAATGCTGTACCATATGAGCCAGCTAATTATGCAAAAGCCATGGCTCCTGTAAAGATTAAAAGTGTTAAAGCAATAGCAACCAGGCCTTCGGGGTCGAACCTGATAGTTGTAAAAGTTGAAACTACCGAACCTGGATTATATGGGTTAGGCTGTGCAACTTTTACCCAGCGGGCATTCCCCGTAGTGACTGCTATTGAAAAGTATATGAATGAGTTCTGTATTGGCAGGGATGTAGACAATATTGAAGATATGTGGCAGGCCTTCTATGTAAGTTCTTACTGGCGGAATGGTCCTGTATTAAATAATGCTATCAGCGGATTGGATCAGGCTCTCTGGGATATAAAAGGAAAACGGGCAGGGATGCCTGTGTACCAGTTACTGGGAGGTAAATCACGATTTGCAGTACCTGCTTACGCACATGCAAGCGGAAGGACTATCGAAGAAGTTGTTGCAAATGTTAAGAAGTTCCAGGATCAGGGATTTAAATACATCCGCATCCAACTTGGCGGTTACGGAGGCGTTGGTGCAATACCGAAAACTCCTGATTACAAAGCTGCAGGATTTGGAGGCGAAAAAGATAATTTTATGGATGAATATGCCTATTTATCCAGTGCACCAAAAATGTTTGAAGCAGTTCGCAAAGCCTGCGGAGAGGAAATAGAACTCCTGCATGACATTCATGAACGCAACCAGCCAATGGATGTAATCAATTTGTGCAAAAAACTTGAAGAATATCGTCCCTTCTTTATTGAGGATCCACTTTCTCCTGAAAACACTCACTGGTGGAAACAGCTCAGGGAGAGTACAACGGTTCCTTTTGCTATGGGTGAACTCTTTAATAATATCAATGAATTTGTGGAACCAATGGTAAATCATTATTTCGATTATATCCGTATCCATATTTCACAAATAGGCGGAATTACTCCTGCAATGAAGGTTGCAAGACTGGGTGAATGGTTCAATGTAAGAACTGCATGGCATGGTCCGGGCGATGTTTCACCAGTAGGACACGCTGCTAATATCCATATTGACCTTCATGTATGGAACTTCGGCATTCAGGAGGGTGGTTATCACTTCTCTGAAAATGAACAGACAGTATTTCCAGGATGCCCTACGTGCAAAGATGGTTATCTCTATGTAAATGAAGCCCCGGGACTTGGTGTCGATGTAAATGAGAAAGAGGCTGCCAAATATCCGATCAATAACAAGGCACCCGGATGGACTGTAAGAAAATTCGACGGGACAATAATAAGACCCTGATTTAAAATATAATATGCGTATCCGGAATCATGCAAATAGATCCATTGTTTTTCAAACTATTTCTTATTTAATAATCATGATAGCCGATAGTCATAAAATATAAATGAATAAACAAAAAAGGTAAAATAAAATGAAAGATAACCGAAGAGATTTTCTCAAAAAGAGCGCCTCCCTTGCAGCAGCAGTCTCCGTAGGAGGTTTAGTTGCAGGTATGCCGTCACCGATAAAGAAAAATGCCCCTGCCTCAAAGCCTGTTAAGAAAGATGCTGGAATGAAGTTTTCATTCCTTATGAATTCAAAATCACCAAGAGTTCCATTCGCTAAGCAAATGGGAGTTAATTATGCTGTTTCAGGAGTTGACAGGATACAGGGGGTAATGCCATGGGATCCACAAGCAATATCTGCCACAAAAAAGACATGGGATGATATCGGGATAAAATGGACAGTAGTGGAAGGTCCGCCTTCATTGGGAGAAAAGACTAAACTCGGACTTGAAGGAAGAGATGAAGAGATTGAAAACTTTATAACCTTCATGAAAAACCTGAAGCAGTATGGCGATGTCGATATTATATGCTATAACTGGATGCCTGTTATCAGCTGGGCCCGTACCAACCAGGAAAGACCAGGACGCGGTGGTGCTCTGATGCTCGAATTTGATTACGAAGCATCAAAAGGGAAACCATTGACAAAATTTGGTGAAGTATCGAAAGAGACTTTGTGGAAGAATTATGAGTATTTCATTAAAATAGTTGGTCCCGAAGCAGAAAAAATAGGAATGAATCTTTCATTACACCCCGATGATCCCCAGGTAGACAACATACAGGGAATATCCAGAATTATGAACAGGGTCGAAAGTTTCGACCGGGCAATGGCAATGTACCCCAGCAAATACAACGGAGTTACTATGTGCCAGGCCAACTTTGCACTGATGGGCGCTGACATTCCACAACTCGTAAGAAGATGGGGAAAAGATAAGATTAACTTCGTTCACTTCCGTAATGTTCAGGATCTGAGTGGTAGCGTTCCAAGCACAAAATTCACAGAAACATTCCATGATGAAGGGCAAATAGATATGTATGAAGCCATGAAAGCCTATTATGATATCGGTTTTACAGGACCGATACGTCCGGATCATGTACCTGTACTTGAAACTGAAATTGAAAAAGGCATGAGGGGAGGATACACCACCCTGGGTACTCTTTATGCTATAGGATATATAAGAGGGCTGGCCGAATCTGTAAGCAAAGAAAGAAGCTAAAACGATAACCTTTAATAATCATAAATCAAAGAAGTGTCTGTCATCAACGGGCACTTCTTAATTTAGACATTAACATCATGAAGAAAACCAGAGCATTCCTTATGTTTGTCATTATCCTGCTCTCACTTTCTACAGGAAACACATACAGCCAGAAATCTTTCAAAATACTCTCGTACAACGTTCTTGAAGGACTCAGAAGCGATACTGCAATAATGGATCAGTTCGTATCCTGGATACGTGAATTGGATCCTGATATTATCGGGTTCCAGGAAATGAACAACTTTACACAGCAAAAAATTGAGAAGTTTGCAGCAAGATACGGTCATAGTTATGCAGTTCTTTCCAAAACAGACGGCTATCCGGTTGCACTTACCTCAAAATACCCCATAGTTAATGTCCAGAAGGTTACCGACAATATGCATCATGTATATCTGGTGGCAAATATCCACAAGATAAATGTTGTTGTGATCCATTTTTCACCTTTCAGCTACCAGAAACGGCAACTAGAAGTAAATGAAATAATTGCAAAAACTGAACTCTTTCCAAAGAATGAGAAGATATTGATTATGGGCGATTTCAATTCCCTGTCAGAAAAAGATGCAGCATATTATGGACCTGATGACCTCAATGACCAGAAAGAAAGAGAAATGAAGGAGAGCCATATCCGGAACCTCAACAATGGAAAATTTGATTACTCTGTTACGAATGCCATTGAAAAAGAAGGATTTACAGATCTTGTTTATAAGTTTCATGAGGATTTTCAGCCATCTATCCCCACCAGGTCATTTAAATCAAAGTATGAAAAAAGAATTGATTTTATTTATGTTAACGCGGAACTTGAAAAATATTCACGATCGGCAGATATTATACGCGACAAAGTTACCGATGTTATATCAGACCATTACCCTGTAATTGCAATTTTCGAAATAAAGTGACAGTCCCGTAATGTCATAATTTTTCATACAGACCATTTTATAGATCAACAATCATTATGTCCTGGTCCGGGTTTATCCTTTATGTAACTCCTCCCGGCAGAATAGCCAACTGTGGCATAGAGGTGAAGGATATCCTTGCAAAGCATAAACCCAAAGGAACTGAGGTGAATGAAGTGACATCCATGAAGACAATAGCCGATAAACCAGGAATAACCCCCAGAGATGTATATGTTATGTTAACTGAGGAATAGATTGATTTTTACTACTTTTACAGCTCCTATTTAAAAACTTATATGTCAGATCTGGAAAAGTACTTCAGTCATTTCAGAGATAATATCATCGGAATAGATGCTGAGATAGAAACGCCCTTTGGCAGGAAAAAACTTATTTATGCCGACTGGATAGCCAGTGGCCGGCTTTACAGGCCTATCGAAAAAAGGATCACTGACGATATTGGCCCCCTTATCGGTAATACACACTCCGAATCAACTTCCACCGGGAAAGCCATGACAGATGCATACCACCAGGCCCAGAAGATTGTAAAACGTCATGTAAATGCGAATGACAATGATGTGATATTGTTTACCGGGACAGGTATGACTTCAGCGATTGCAAAACTGCAGAGACTGCTGGGTCTTAAAGTACCTGAACAGGCAGTAAATTATTGCCCTTTCACTCATGGAGAATATGATAAGTGCAGGGATATTCCCAATGAAAAACGCCCTGTCGTATTCCTGACTCATACTGAACATCATTCAAACCATACGTCATGGTTCGAAACATTGGCAGAAGTTGTTGTACTGGAACCATCAGCAGACCTCACTGTGGATCCTGAAATACTTCGCAGGGAGATAGTGAAATACAAAGACCGCCCGCTGATCATCGGGTCATTTTCCGCCTGTTCAAATGTCACAGGATACTTCCCCCCTTTCCCGGAGCTTGCAAGGATAATGCATGATCATAACGGTTATTGTTTTGTCGATTTTGCAGCCTCAGCACCTTATGTCGATATTAATATGCACCCTGTGGACCCCAGGGAGCAGCTCGATGCAATCTTCTTTTCACCCCATAAGTTCCTTGGGGGACCTGGAAGTGCAGGAGTTCTAATCTTTTCAAAGGAGCTCTATAGAAATGAGATCCCTGATAGTCCGGGTGGAGGTACCGTTAAATGGACAAACAGGTGGGGGGGCTACAGTTATATAACTGATATTGAAGTAAAAGAAGATGGAGGAACACCCGGTTTCCTTCAGGGGATTAAAACAGCCCTTGCAATTAAGCTAAAGGAGAATATGGGTACCGGTAAAATGCATGCCAGAGAAAACGAACTTAAGCTACTGGCATTCAATGAACTGGAAAAAATTAAAACTCTGCATATTCTTGCCGGAAACATAAAGGAAAGACTGGGCGTAATTTCATTTTATATTGATGACGTGCATCACAATCTTCTTACAAGGTTACTGAACGACCGGTTTGGTATCCAATTAAGAGGAGGATGCTCCTGTGCAGGCACTTATGGCCATTTTTTGCTGAATGTTGACTTCAATCTCTCAAAAGAGATTACCGATAAAATAGATGCCGGCGACCTCTCAATGAAACCAGGATGGATAAGACTATCTCTTCATCCTACAATGACAAACGCGGAATTACTTTTCACAATTAAGGCTATAAAGGAGACTATAGAAAACGCAGAATCATGGCAGAAGGACTATATCTATGATAGCCACACAAATGAATTTCATCATAAAAGTATCTCTGAGAAGACTGATAAAAAAGTCTTAGGATGGTTTAAATCTGTTTGATATTTCAACCTTAAACCAGACAGGCATCCGAATAATATTCCGTTTGGGTATTCAATTATTCCCGGGTTTGAAATAATTTATTATTAATATTTGTATTATGAACATATGTTCATTATCTTTGTAATGAACTATTGCTTATAACAGATGTCGCCACGACCATTCCGGATTCGCAGAATCAGTAACCCTCCTCCTGTTTCAGGGTTCAAACCCTATGGTAACAAAAAGAGTGGAATAAAAGCCGATAGTATATTTCTGCATATTGAAGAATATGAAGCAATAAGACTATGTGATCATGAAATGTTAAATCATAACCAGGCAGCTATTTTAATGGCAGTATCCAGGCCTACCCTTACACGAATATATGCAAGAGCAAGACAAAAAATAGCCGAAGCACTTGTTATGGGCAGGCAGATCATTATTGAAGGTGGCAAGATTTATTTCGACAGTGAATGGTATAAGTGCAAAGCCTGTGGTTGCTTTTTCAACAATCCTGAGAAAGATGAGGAAGTTAAGGAATGTCCTTTGTGCAGGAGTAGCAATTTTTCAGGCTATAACCAGAGCATTAATGAATTGGAAGAGCCAGTGGCCCGATGTAATGATTATTAAATTCTATACATTATGAAAATAGCTATCACAAGTTCTGGGAACAGCCTTGAAAGCAAACTGGATCAACGTTTTGGACGATGTGGATTCTTTGTTATCTATGATACAGAAACCAGGGGAGTGGAATTTATACCTAATCCCAATAAAGATGCACAGGAAGGAGCAGGACCGGCATCAGTGCAATTGGTTGCATCGCGCAATGTGGAAAAAATTGTCTCAGGAGAATTCGGTATCAAGATCAAATCGCTGCTCGACAGCCTGAAGATCCAGATGATAATCCTGAAACAACCGGAAAAGAGTATCAGTGAAATAATTGAAATGCTTAATAACTAAAACTATTAATCATGCCAAAATTAAATGGAAGTGGCCCTGACGGAAAAGGGCCAAAAACAGGACGCGGACTGGGAAGATGTAAAGAGAATCCTCCCGGGGAACTACTAACAAAACTCGGCAAAGGCCAGGGAAAGAGAAGGCGTTCAGGAGATGGAGAAGGACAAGGTAAAGGAAAACGCCTGAAAAGTGGATTAGAATAGTATTAACAAATTAAAAGATAGAAATCATGCCAGGAATTGATCAAACAGGCCCGATGGGACAAGGTCCAATGACGGGTCGCAGAATGGGTCGTTGCACAAATTATGGTGCAAATCAAAGAAAAGAGGCAGCCACACCTGCCAGTGAAAAAGACGAAAATCAGGTAATTGATTTTCCCGGAAGAGGATTTGGATTCGGATGGAGAAGAGGTAGAGGAAGAGGCAGAGGAATGGGACGGCAAAACCGGTTCATGGGCGGATTCTGATACTCGAATGCCCAATTCATTTGCCTGATCACACTATTTAATTAATATAAAATACTTTTAAAGATGAAAAGAAAAATTGCAATTCCGTTAGAAAACGGGATACTGTGTTCTCATTTTGGTCATTGTCAGCAATTTGCATTAATTGATGCTGAAGATACAAACATTTCAGGAGTTGAGATGCTTACTCCTCCTCCCCATGAACCCGGACTACTTCCTGCATGGTTGGCAGAGAGAGGAGTGACCGATGTTATTGCCGGAGGAATGGGTCAAAGAGCAATTAATCTTTTTAATCAACAAAATATAAATGTATTTGTCGGTGCCCAGATTAAAAGTCATACCGAACTGGCCAATGATCTGATAAACAACTCACTTACTGCAGGAGCTAACTATTGTGATCATTAATTGTATAGGCAAATGGTCTCAGATTATCGCTGCTTTTTTTGCTTCACCAGAGCTTTTGAAAAGTTACTCGAAAAAGAGAAAATTTCAATTGAAGCAAAGAATGCTTTCACACTTGATATGATAAGATTATATCAAGAAAACGGAAATAGTTTTTCTGCTCCTTGCTTTTCGAGGGAACTTCATAGCATCTTAAGAAGATATACTCACAATCCTGATCCTTACAAAGAAGAAAAAAAAGAAAACAATGATCAGGCACTTAGTTTATTTCATGAATCTGAAAAACTGATTAAACAATCCAACGATCCTTTTAGTACTTCTTTAAGAATCGCAATTGCAGGAAATATTATCGATTTTGCAGCGAATGACAATTTTAATATACTGGTAACTATCGAAAAAGCTTTGAATTCCGAATTTGCAATTGATCATTCGAAACAGTTAAAGAAAGCTTTGGAAAGTGCCAATTCTGTTTTATATCTGGGGGATAATGCCGGGGAAATAGTTTTTGATAAACTATTTATTCAGACAATTAACCACCCTAATCTCACTTACGTAGTCCGGGGAGCACCAGTCATAAATGATGCTACAATGGAAGATGCAGAATATGTAGGCATGAAAGAAATTACTAATGTTATTTCAAATGGTTTTGATGCTCCCTCAACTATTCCGGATAAATCCAACAGGCAGTTTCAACAATATTTCAGGGAAGCTGATCTAATTATTTCCAAAGGGCAGGGCAACCTTGAAGGATTGATCCCTCTGATTGATGACCGTATTTTTTTCCTGTTTATGGCTAAATGTGATGTTATAGCCGAATTTATGAAAGTTAAAAAAGACAGCTTTGTTGTGTACAATGAACAATGTGTTAAAACCTACTGATTTCCAAGCATCTTGATGTTTATTGTTCATGTTTACCAATAGTTTTATAATAAAATTTTAAGTATGATAAGTTTTGGCCCAGTACCTTCAAGAAGACTTGGTAAAAGCCTTGGAATAAATAATATAGTATCTCCAAAGATCTGCTCTTATGGCTGTATCTACTGTCAGGTTGGAAACACATTTAAAAAAAGTATTGAAAGAGAAGTTTTTTTTAAACCTGAGAATATTTTAGAAAAAATAGAACAACACATCCAGAAACTTAACAAGGATAGTTTGCCCGATTACCTGACTTTTGTATCAAATGGAGAACCCACCCTTGATATAAACCTGGGAAAATCTATAAAATTGTTGAAAGGCACTGGTATTACAGTAGCAGTCATTACAAATGCTTCTTTAATAGATAATGAATCTGTAAGAGAGGACCTGAATCTTGCAGACTGGGTCTCTTTAAAAATTGATGCCGGCGATAAAGATACATGGAAGAAGGTTAACCAACCTTTTCAGAACCTGAAGTTTGAAAATATTTTAAACGGGATAAGGATATTTTCAAATGAATTCTCAGGAATACTTTGTACAGAGACTATGTTGATTGAAGGCAAAAATGATTCCGCTGAAAATGTTTCCATTATTTCTGATTTTATCAAAAAATTAAATCCACTGAAAGCTTATTTGTCCATTCCTATAAGACCCCCTGCACATAGATCAGTGAAAGCACCAGGTGCAGAGATCATTACCAGAGCATGGCAGATTTTTATTGATAAAAATATAAATACTGAATTACTGACTGGTTTTGAAGGCACCGGCGCAGGATATACCGGCAATATATATGAAGATGTACTTAATATTACAGCTGTTCATCCTTTAAGAGAGGATTCCATGATGGAACTATTACAAAATAATAATGCAGATTTTCAAGTAATTACATCTCTTATCAATCAAAGATTAATAAGGGGTACCAGCTATAATGGACATAAATATTATTTAAGAGAATACCATCATAATTTTTAACAGGATGTCTAATGAAAGGTCTCTATAAAGAATTAGAAAAAGATGTACGCTATATAGAAGGGCTTAAAGCCTGTTTCAATTGTGGCATCTGTACAGCTATTTGCCCTGCTGCCGAGGTTAGTGATTATGATCCAAGACAGGTAGTGAATATTGTTCAGCAGAAAGATGAAACAGAATTGGAAAAGTTACTGAAGAGTGATACAATCTGGTTATGCGGTGAATGTCTTTCATGTAAAACGAGATGTCCCCGAGGCAATACACCCGGTTATATTATCCAGGCGTTAAGAGCCTTATCTATTGAAACAGGCATGTTCGTTGAGAGTTCACAGGGAAGAAAACAACTGGCCATTAAACGAACCGTTGGAGACCATATTTTTAAATACGGGTATTGCGTATATATTGATGAAGTGGATAATGAAATGTACCCTGAACAGGGTCCGGTTTGGGAATGGTTAAGGAAAAACAGGAAATCAATCCTGGAACGTCTGGGCACAAGTTATAAAAGAGATGCATCGGGAACACTTAGAAATACATCAAAAGAATCACTTAATGATCTGAAAAAAATATTCGATGAGACTGGTGGCACTCAACGATTTGAGAAGATAGAGAAATACTCGTCAGATAAGGCTGAGGAACTTAACATTGAATTTAAAGAAGGCAGGGATGATTACTTTAAGCATCTCTATAATGAATAGTTATGATATCCACGGCTCTATAAAAACATCTAAAAATGAAGGCAAGGAAAAATGAGATCTGGTCGGCATATCAGAAAGAGATTGCTGATGACAATTACTATTTTGCCCGCAGTTGCATCAGACAAAATTTTTTCCCGGCAGCTGAAAATCTCTATCTGAATATCCTTAGAAACGAGTTAGGCAAAGACATTTATGATGATGCCCGACAAACTACCTGTACAGGAATTGCTTATCATTCCGGTTTGATTCCCTTTGAGACTATCATGACTGTTGTGGCACGTCAGTTCTCCCTTATGAATGATGCCGGATATGAGAATTTTGTTGTCTCCTGTGTAACATCGTTTGGTATC
This sequence comes from Bacteroidales bacterium, assembly GCA_035531395.1. Lineage (GTDB taxonomy): Bacteria > Bacteroidota > Bacteroidia > Bacteroidales > VadinHA17 > LD21. Next base: position 108,727 of record DATKTA010000007.1, on the reverse strand, counting down.
TATATTGAAATACTTGAAACATGGAAACATTTTCCCAAAACGGAACAGAAGACTCGTAAAGCGCTAGAAAGGTCAACAGGAAGAACTTTCACAATACCAAAAAACCTCGTTCATGCCAGTGATGTTATCTACAAATTTCGCAGAGAAATTGCAGCAAAAATAAAATACCGGCTGGTAGGCCGGAACAGCAGCGAGCCACTCAAAATTGTTGATCACATCGGCTGTCACTATGCTAAAATATTTCCACAGAAAGGGATCGGAGGAGCTGAATATCCCTATGTACTGGCAGGGTTAATTGACGAATGGGGAGGGAAACAGGTTGACTACCCGGAACGACGTCATTGCTGTGGCTTCGGATTCAGGCAATACCTGCTTAAATCAAACAGATCATACTCAGTTACAAATTCTAAAAAGAAATTTGATTCAATGCTTCCTTTTAAACCCGACCTTATTATAGCCAATTGTCCTGGATGCACATTTTTTCTTGACCGATGGCAATATGTAATTGCAGAAATGGAGGGAAAAACATATGGTGCAGACGGATATGGTATTCCGGTACTTACATATGAGGAGCTGGCTGGTCTTTTATTAGGTTACGACCCCTGGGATATAGGCTTACAGACACACCAGGTCACTGTTGAACCATTGCTTGACAAACTGGGTATAGACTACGATCCTGAAAAAAAATTTAAAGGACTTAATGGAATAAATTTGGGTATACCTGAAGAACCTTCCGTTCTCAAATGCAGATAATAAAGATTATGTGATTAAAATATTTATGGAAAAAATGAAAATTGGAATTATCATCTGCGACAGATATAAAACCTGTGCCGGAGGTAAGTGCTTCAGAGCAGCAGCTAATAGAGAAGGAGCTTTTTCGATCTATAAAAACGTTGATCTTGAAATTGCTGCATTTACAACGTGTGGCGGATGCCCGGGAGGCAATATTGAATATGCTCCCGAAGAGATGATGAAGAATGGAGTAACTCATGTCCATTTTGCGACGGGATTCATTGTGGGGTATCCTCCATGTCCTTACATGGAATATTTTGAAAAATTCATCCCCGAAAAGTATGGGATGAAGGTAATTATAGGTACACACCCAATTCCTCAGAAATATTACACTACGCATTCAAAACTGAATACCTGGAATAATAAATTTCTTAAAGAGTCAATCAAGCCTACCCTCTCAAATGAATCAACCCGTCTAAATTATGACTGACAAAATATGATAAAAATTGCGATTGCAAGTGGTAAAGGGGGAACCGGAAAAACTTTTATTTCAACAAACCTTTTTCATACTCTGTCAAAAAATAATAATTACAGGGTAACAATAGTTGATTGTGATGCTGAAGCTCCAAACGCTGTTGCATTCTTTGAATCTGAAATAGTCAGAGAAACTGAAGTTACTCAACAAGTGCCGGTTATAAATACTGATATCTGTACTTTCTGCGGTAAATGCCATGAGTACTGTAACTACAATGCTATATTCATTCTGCCACCAATGAAGATTATTGAAGTTATTGAAGATCTGTGCCATGACTGTGGTGCGTGCAGGGTAGCATGTAAATTTGGAGCTATTACTGAAAAATCGGTTTCACTTGGGCAGGTTACAACATTCGCTGTTAACGGTAAACCTTCTCTCATTGAAGCCAGGATAAACATTGGAGTAATGTCGCCTGTAACTGTAATAAAATCTGCAATAAGACAGATTGATAATCAATCAGATATTGCAATACTTGATTCCCCCCCGGGGACATCTTGCCCATTTGTACAAACATCTGCATCAGCCGATTATGTGATACTTGTCACTGAACCTACTCCTTTCGGACTAAGCGATCTGAAACAGAGTGTTGAAACACTCAGAATAATAAACAAACCTTTCGGTGTAATTATTAATCGTGCAGGTCTGGGCAATGATAGTGTAAAAGAATATCTGAACTCCGAAAATATCACGTTGTTACTTGAAATTCCATTTAACAAAAAGATTGCTGTACTCTATTCTAATGGCAAACTGGTATCTGAAGCCAATGAAAAATTTTCAGAGCAACTTCTTTCAGTATTTGAAACCATTTTTAAGGATCATGGAAATAGCAGTAATTAGCGGGAAAGGAGGAACAGGAAAATCAAGTGTAAGCGCTGCATTTGCCACACTTAATAAAAAGGTTATACTTGCTGACTGCGATGTGGATGCAGGCAACCTTTACTTGTTATTTGACCCCTCTGTTGAAGAGGAAGAGGTGTATATAGCCGGACACAAAGCTGTTATTGACTACTCCAAATGTACTAACTGCCAGATCTGCAAGGATTATTGCAGATTTGATGCCATTTCTCTTAATAACAATAAAATAGTTATATCAGAAATATCCTGTGATGGTTGTTTTCTTTGCTCACGAATTTGCCTTGAGAATGCCATCAAAATGATACCAAACGACAAAAGCCGCATGTATTCAGGCTCTTTCCGCAATGGGAAAATGGTGTATGGCAGACTTGCACCAGGGGAAGAAAATTCAGGAAAACTGGTAAATATGGTGCGCAATAAGGCAAAAATACTATCTGAAAAATTCAACCTCAAAACAATAATAATCGATGGTCCTCCCGGAATAGGTTGTCCTGTTATCTCCTCAATAACTGGTGTAGATAAAGTTGTAATAGTAACAGAACCCACCATTTCAGGACTCCACGACATGCAGCGGGCCCTTGATATTGTTCATAAATTCAGTTTAAAAGCATATGTTATCATCAATAAATATGATCTCAATTCTTCAATGAGCTCGGAGATACAAAAATGGTGCAAAACTCATGGTGTAATCGTAGCCGGAAAATTAGTTTTTGATCGTAATATGATCGAGGCTATGGTTCATGGAAAGAGCATAACAGAATATAACCCGGAGCTTAAAATCAGTATCAAAATGATAAAAATATTAAATAAAATATTAAACCATTAACTATGAATAAATTATTTGAAAAGTTACCCATGGAAGGTGTTAAACACATAATTGCAGTAGCTTCAGGCAAAGGTGGAGTAGGAAAATCTACAGTCGCTGCAAACCTGGCAGTCACACTCGCCAGAAATGGATACAAAACTGCACTGGTCGATGCAGATATTTACGGACCATCAATACCACGTATGTTCGGTATAGAAGATGCAAACCCTGAAATTATAAAATTTGGAGAAAAAGAGTCAATATTCCCGGTTGAGAAGTATGGTGTAAAAGTCATCTCCATCGGCTTCTTTGTAGACCGGAAACAATCGCTTATCTGGAGAGGCCCTATGGCTGCCAATGCAATTAAACAGCTCTATGAAAATACATTCTGGGAAGATATTGACTATATGATAATCGACTTTCCTCCAGGTACCGGCGATATACAACTCACAACTATACAGGATCTAAACCTTAAAGGAGCTATTATAGTCACAACTCCACAGGAAATATCCCTGAATGATGCAAGAAAAGCAGCATCAATGTTCACGACTAAGGATCTTGAAGTACCAATCCTTGGTGTTATTGAAAACATGTCATGGTTCACCCCTGTAAATCACCCCGAAGAAAAGTATTACCTGTTCGGTAAAGGTGGAGGACACAAACTGGCAAAAGAATTCAATACATGGTTGCTGGGACAAGTACCTCTTGTAATGGAGGTTGGAGAGGCTGCAGAAAAAGGATTGACCATCTTTAACCAGGAAAACAAATTCATTATTGATGCTTTTGAAAAAATAGCAGGGACACTCCTCTTAAATATTGAAAAAGGCTCATGAAATTTTTTAATTAAAAAGGATAACTTTATAAATAATTATTACTTTTATATAAATTCGTGTTACCATGGCAGTCACCCGTTTCAGTGTGAGCCTCGAGAAAGAACTCCTTGATGAGCTTGACAGGTTTACTGAAAATAATAGTTTCTCAAACCGGTCGCAGGCCTTAAGGCATCTTATTGAAAAAAACATTGTTGAAGAGAAATGGCAGTGCAACAAGATTGTTGCCGGTGCAATAGTACTTATCTATGACCATCATAAGAAAGATATAAGTTCAATATCAAACGATATTCAACACGATTACCATGACGTAATACTGTCCACTCAACATTATCATCTTAGTCATGATATATGCCTGGAAATAACTGCAGTAAAAGGAGAAGCCAACCGACTGACTCAATTATCTGACAGGTTGATAAGTATAAAGGGTATTAAGCATGGGAAGCTTATTATGAGTAAAACAGATTAATTTTTTTGCGTTCTAAGTAACACTATTTTTAAAATTAGTATTACCATATAAAATGAAAAAAACAATTGCAGTAATTCTGGCCCTTTCCCTGGTTTCTTTCAGCTTATTTTCTCAAGAAGAGATACACTCTATCCTGAAAGATACCGTAAACCTGGATGAGGTGGTAATTACCGGTACAACCACAAAAGTAAACATGGCAAATATACCCATGGCTGTGTCTGTAGTTAACAATCTACAGATTGCCTCGAGCAGCGAAAGTAATGTCCTCCCTATACTTAACGGACGTGTACCGGGAATGTTCGTAACTGAGAGAGGAATAATGGGTTTTGGTGTAGCTGCAAATGCAGCCGGACAGATATCAATCAGGGGCATTGGCGGTAGTCCCACTACAAGAGTTCTGATGCTCATTGATGGACATCCTCAGTATATGGGGCTTTTCGGACATCCACTTGCAGATTCGTATGTTGCTTCGGATGTTGAACGGGTAGAAGTAATCAGAGGTCCCGCATCAATCCTCTACGGTTCAAATGCTATGGGTGGCGTAATTAATATTATAACAAAAAAACAAACTCATGAAGGACTGAATGCCAATGGCCATTTTATGTATGGATCATATAATACTCAGAAATATATGGCATCAGGAGGGCTCAAAAAAAATAAAATCAGCCTTTTTGCATCCATTAACCACGATCAGACAGACGGGCAAAGGCCTAATTCGGATTTCAGCATAACAAACGGATATGTAAAATTCGGCTGGAATATCAGTGACAATTTTACTGCAAATGCTGATGTAAGCCTGGCAGGATTTAAAGCAACCGATCCCGGAACTGACACCCTGGATGCAGTAAAAGGGAATACGCTGGATATTATGAGAGGATACTGGTCACTGTCAGTTGATAATAATTATACATCTTACTCCGGCTCTGCCAAATTCTTTTACAATTTCGGCGAGCATAATATTTCTGATGGATTTCACTCAACCGATGCCAACTTTGGCATCAATATTTATGAGGCAATTAAGCTTTTCGCCGGCAATACTCTGACGGCCGGGGTGGATTATCTTAAATACGGTGGATTTGCAGAGAATGAACTGGTAATGAATGGACAGGGAATTATCTTTACTGATACATCACTTTATGATGCCGGATTATACGGTTTCATGCAGCAAAGGCTTATGGAGCGGTTAACTATTAATGCTGGCATACGGTACCAGAAACATGAGGTTTATGGAGGAGAATGGATCCCTTCAGGAGGATTTGCATTCAATGTTGCAGAAAATACAACCTGGAAAGCTTCTGTTTCAAAAGGTTTCAGAAGCCCGACAATACAGGAACTTTTCATGTGGACTCATAACCCGAACCTTAGTCCGGAACGAATAATTAATTCTGAGACCGGCATTATTCAGTCGTTTTTTAATAAACAGATCAGGCTTGAACTCACCGGATTTATTGTAAAAGGAGACAATCTGATAATTAATATCCCCATGCAGGGATTACAGAATGCCGGGGAGGTATCTAATAAAGGCATCGAATTTTCAGCCAATTCAAATATGATCAAGGATATGGACCTTAACCTGACGTATGCTTATATTGGCATGAAAAGCCCGGTTTATGCCACACCAAAACACCATCTGTATCTGAGCGGCAACTATAGAATCAGGAAATTTCTTTTCAATACCAGCCTTGAATATATTAATGGTCTCGACAATGATCCTTCAGACAAGATAAGTGAAGAGACCTATATTCTGGTCAACGCCAAAGTCACATATCGTGCACTTAAATATGCTGATCTTTTTCTGAGTATCGAAAATATACTTAATACGGAATATGAAACACTTAAGTATTACCCTATGCCCGGGATAACATTTTTTGGCGGGATTAAATTAAAGATCTGATATGAAAAAATCAATTTCCTTCTTGTTGCTGATCATTTTGAATGCAATACTTTATGCAAGTCCCCTGCATTCCAACCTTAAACACACAATTTTAATTGACACTGACTGTTCGATACATGATTTGAGAGCTGTGGCCCTTTTACTGTCACACCCCGGTATAACAGTAAAGGCGATTTTAATTTCAGAAGGTCAGGTAAATCCTGATCAGGGGTACTTCAGGATAACTAAGCTTCTGAAGGAATTACAGGCCGATACTATACCTGTAATATATGGAGCACCTCAAAAAACTGAAACCGGTATTAAGGAGAAAGAAAATAAAAAGAATATCAAGCATAATTTCAGGATACTTCCTCCGGAATTATTACAACCTGCAGATACACATTTGACCTTCGTTTGTCTGGGCCCGCTAACAAATATTGACAGAGTTACAGGTTATGATCCTGTACTAAGGAAAAGAGTCAAAGAGGTAATATGGTACATTGATGCAGTTGATCCTTTTAAAGGTTTCAATTATGAATACGATATTACTTCTGCTGATCAGTTTCTGAATTCAGGAATCAGGGTTGATGCCATCAGTAGTCTGAACACCATTACTCCAATTTTCAATTCCGGACTACTCAATCAATGCAAGAAATCAGGCACCAATATTTCCAAAGCACTTCTCAGCATCTCAGCGCTTGCACTATACCCTGAAGAAAGTGGAAAGGATTTATCCATCCTTGCCGAAGAGATAATCCCATTGTTCCTTGGGAATCATGAATTATTTGAATTATCACTAATAGAGTCAAATCTGAACATCCGTTATAATACTAATTACAAAATTCCTGTTATAAAAGAGGTTATTACAGACATCATTGAAGGAAGATACAGGTCAGGACATTTTATTGCATTTTCTGGATTCCCGGTTGATCCTGAATTATATGTGTATGATGTACGACAGATACTTGAACCTGCTATTTCAAAATATGGTATTGAGGAATGGAAGGCCTGTACACTAACTGATGAATTCCATGGACATCTCGGTGTATTTTCAATTGTTGGAGCAAAGATGGGTATTCGCGCAAGAGAACATTTCGGAATTGGAACCGATCTGCTGGAGATCAGCTCTTATGCAGGCACAGTAGAACCTTTCAGCTGTATGAATGACGGCCTCCAGGTAAGCACAGGAGCTACCCTGGGACAGGGAAGCATTCACCTCATAAACGACACAATTGCAAGACCCCAGGCAATTTTCACATATGGCGACAGATCAATTATGCTCAAACTCAAGGACGAATACCTCAAAGAGCTCAAGGCAGTAATTAACAGAGGAGTTAAAAACTATGGCCTCCAGGATGAAGACTACTGGAATCTCATCCGTCAGACCTCAATTAAGTTCTGGCTGGAATGGGATAGAAATAAAATATTTGACATCGTAATTCTTTAAGCTTCGGTTAGTGGCTTATGCTTAACTGAACTTAACAGCCTTACATATTTCCGCACATAAAAAGTTTCTGTAAAACTATCAAAACCATATCCCATTAGAATATCCTTCCAATCTCGTTTTATGTAATCAAAAGCATAAATACATTCAATCTTTTTGAAGATAAAGCGGTGAAGCCATGGCATTATATCAAGATCGAATTCGCCAAAATCCAGGATGATAAATTGCCCTCCTGGATTAAGGTGATCATAAGCATTCCTGATAACAGAATCCCTTACTTCATGTGGAAATCCATGTATAACGAAACTAATAAAAACCTTATCATATCTCTTTTTAAGGTTTAAAGGCTGATCAATTCTTCTGTTGATAAACTCAATCCGCTTATCATTCCTGAACCTGCGCAGGAACTGTTTCTCCATATCCTCAGAAATATCGAGACCGGTTATAAAGCCTTTGTCGTTAAGATTAACAGCCATCAGGGCTGCATTTCGACCGGTACCACATCCTAAATCCAGTATCTGATCATCAGGCTGTATCTCCATATCCCGGATTGCCTTTCTGATAAAACTGCGATACATTCCCATGGAACCTATGTTCATTACCTTATCATAATTCCTTGCAGTAAAAGGGGTCAGTTCAACACCAGAGTCCGGGTAAATTTTTGTTTTCATAACTATTATAATTATACTAAATACTTTTAAAAATTCTTGCAAGAGAAAATCCTGGTGCATCTATATGCAGATCAAGAAAATATCCGAATGGCGTCTGATGTACTGTATAACCTGCATTTGCCATCCTTTCTTCCGCCCTGGTTAATAATTGCCTTGTGAATTCAGGTTCAGCTTTGCTATCCGAGAGGTGAGCAAAGGAATGTAGAATAACAGTCTTAGCTTCATTTTTGCCACAAACCCATTTCAGGTTTTTTATAAGTTTCTTTTCGACTTCACTTACTCTTTCAACATCCTCCTCTTCTACCTGGATAAATGCTACCTGCACATTATTGTAATTAGCAGATATACTATTTTCAGGTGCCTCATCCACTGTTTTAATTGTTGGATTGTACCCAAAATTTTCGCAATAAATAAATAATATTTTCATGATTTTCTCAGTCTATTTTTTACAGTCTATTTTCCTGATAAAATAGAGTGATAATAAAATCAGAACCATAAATATCAGAAATAATGGACGAAAACCGAATTAACTGATAATCAAGCCGCTAATTATGGCTCTCGGAGAGGATTATAAAATCAGTATTACTTATTCAGTATTTCCAGGGTGTTGTGATTTAATACCCTGTCTTTTACAACCAACGGGGTAACCGGAGCCTTCGACCTGGCATTGAATATCATATCATGCCCAAGGCATAGTCCCATCATAATATTGAGTTCAGTACCCCTTTGCTCAAGGTACTTTGCCTGGCCTGCAGGATTGCATGAAATACCCTTATATCCAGGCACAAGTTCAGTAAATGGTACTTTATCATACTTGCAATTTACTGAGTCAACAATAAATCCTTCATTTATAAGCAGCTCCGAAAGAAGTTGCGCCTCTCTATTGAAAACAGTACAGTTGGCTATCCCAATTTTGTTTATCCCGGCCTCTCTTGCATACTCAATTATCTCCTGCACTCTATCCAGCCTTGAATCTAAAGAATCCTCTGCAATTTTTAATATCCCTTTATCATGTTCACTATACAAGCCTACAGAATCATTATTTTCCATATTTTTTCTACGATTCTAAAATTCTGATCTCAGAAGTTAGTTCCAACGCCTTTTTATATACAGCACTTACCCCACAGTATCTTTCCTCTGAAAGGGAAACAGCCTTCTGAAGTTTATCCACAGGCAGATCATTTCCTTTGAATTCGTAAATAACGTGCATCTTATAAAAATGTTTGGGATATTCATCGGTAAGGTCACCTTCAACAATAACATTAAAACTTTCTACTTCAACTCTCATCTTATTCAGAATAGATATTACATCCATTCCGGTACATCCTCCGAGTGCGGCCAGCATAAAAGGTTTTGGACGGGGCCCCCTGTTCTCCCCTCCCACCTGAGGATCTGCATCAATTATTATTTTGTGGCCGCTGATTTCAGTTTCAAAAGCCATTTTACTTAGCCACTTTGTATTTACAACATCTTTACCCATAGTTTCAGTTATTATTTATGCAAATCTAAGATTAAAATGTCATAATATTTCCAGTATTTTTTCCTTAAGAAAGTCTTTGGACTTTACACCCACAAATCTGCTATGCTCCCTTCCGTTTTTTAAAAGGATCATAGTGGGGATGTTTCTGACCTTGAACTTTTGTGCAAGTACCTGATATTTTTCAATATCAACTTTACCCACATGTGCATTACCCGATAATTCTCCGGCAATCTCATTCAGTACAGGCGCCATCATCCGGCATGGAGCACACCATGATGCCCAGAAATCTACCAGTACGACACGTCCTTTTGTCTGATGCTGAAAGTTCTTATCTGTCAGAGTAAGGATATTCTGATGATCATCCACAAGAGGTATATTCTTCATCCTTGCCCTGGCTGTAACATATAAAGTACCTAACAGGATAACAACGATGCTGATTATTATAATTGTAGTTTGCATATTAAGCTGTTACAAGATTTTTATTTCTTATCTTAATGTCGTTAAGATATTTAGATGCAGCAAGAGCTGCAATTGTTCCGTCACTTACAGCTGTTGTAACCTGTCGATATCTCTTTGCAACACTGTCACCGGCAGCAAAAACTCCATCGATACTGGTGAGCATATCACTATCAGTTACAATCTCTCCCCATTGATTCAGATCAATTTTACCTTTGAGGAATTCAGTATTAGGAACATATCCAATGAAGACAAATACACCTCTGGTACTGAAATTCCTTACCTCACCAGTCCTGAGGTTTTTAATGTCAACACTTTCGAGATTTTCGTGGCCATGGAATGCAATTATTGTTGATTCCATAACAAAATCGATCTTTGGATTATTCCTTGCTTCTTCAACGGCATGTTCAAATGCCTGAAAATGGTCAAACTGATGGACAACAGTCACTTTGCTGGCGTATTTTGTGAGCGATACAGCCTCTTCAAGAGCAGAATTCCCTCCCCCGACTGCAATTATCTCCTTACCCGTAAAGAAATCACCATCACAGGTGGCACAATATGAAATGCCTCTGCCTTTCAGTGACTCTTCTCCCGGAACACCCAGTGTTCGCGATCTCCCGCCCGGAGAAAGAATAACGGCATTTGATGTATAGACAGTACCGTCAGAGAGAATAACTTTTTTTAACTCTCCATCTAACTCAAGATTACTTACGGATATATTTGCACGTATGTTGCAGCCAAAGTTTTTTGCCTGCTTCGTCATTATGTTGGAAAGCTGGTAACCACTTATGCTTTCGACACCAGGATAATTTGCAATCTCATGGGTAAGTACCATCTGTCCTCCAACCGTACCTTCATTTAAAATAAGGGTTCTGAGTTTAGCTCGCGACAGATAGATCCCGGCAGTAAGACCTGCCGGCCCTGCTCCTATTATAATTGCATCGTAATGATCATATAAGCTCATTATCAGGATTTTACTGCAACAGAAAACTCTTTGTTCAGAATTGATGTTATCTGCTCTTTGCTCTGAATGCTTGAGGTAGACTTCACAACCTTGCCATCTTTGTAATAAATTGTAAAAGGTATACCCATAAAACCCTGGACCTCAGGAAGTGACCTGATGATATGCGCTTCCGGGTTATCAAACTCCATATCAAATAACTTAACATGTGTATATTCATCTTCAAGCTCTTCTGCAATTCCATAGACAGGAATACACATCGGCCCCATACGTCCGCAGATTACCATTACATTCTCATTTTCGCTGATCGCTTTTGTAAGATCAGCTGCTGATTCGAGGTGTTTTAAATTTGTGTACAACATAATATCATATTTATTAAAATTATTGTCGCAAAATTACGCTATCTGCTATCAGCTAAAAAGAAAATGACACAGAAGTACTCCAATTTGCCGGTTGAATTATCACAACTTTTTTGTTGATTTAAATTAACTTTGCAGTCCTTTGAGAAAAATGACAATATGAAAACAATACTGGAAACTGACAGTGATTTTATTTGCGATATACAGGCACCATGTTTTCAATTGCTTTCACACGAAGAGATTGAACTGGTAAGAGCCAGCAAAACACAGGTCCTTTTCCGCAAGGGTGATAACCTTACAAAGCAGGGAGCATTTGCATCATATGTATTGTTTATCATTAATGGTCTGGCAAAACAATATCTTGAAGGTGATAGTGTCAAAAACTTCAACCTTCGTATTATTAAACCCGGTGAATTTGCCGGATTATCAGCTGTTTTTTCTGAGAACATTTTCAGCTATTCAACAGTTGCTCTGACTGATTGCCAGGTATTCCTGATCGAAAAAGAGGTAATCGCCAACGTTACAAAACAGAATGGAACTTTCGCTTTCAATATAATTAGAAGATACTGCGAACAAAATAACAACCTCTTAAACACAGTGCGAAACCTGATGTATAAACAGATGAATGGCAGGATGGCTGATACATTACTCTATTTAGACAGCCTGAAGTCTGAAAAGGAGGAGATATTTCATCTTCTCACGCGCAAAGACCTTGCTGACTTCGCAGGTATAGCTATGGAAAGTGCCGTAAAACTTCTTAAGACCTTTGAAAAAGAAGGCCTGATTGAGATCCATGATAAAAATATTAATATCATAAGCAGAAATTCTCTGGTTGAAATAAGTAAAAGAGGATAATAATCCAAATTACTTATTACCAATTACATAAAAAATATTACGGAACTATTTACAGTATAATTTGACTTTATCAAATAATATTCTTAACTTTGTTTATTCTTATATAAGAATCATTCTTATTCAGTAATCATTATCCATGAATAAAGTAAAAATCATTGAAGCACTTAAGGGTTGCGGACTGAAAGTAACTCCTCAGCGTATTGCAGTATTGGAAGCAGTTATCAATCTGAACAATCACCCTACTGCTGAGAACGTAACTGAATATATTAAATCAAATCATCCGAATATTGCAACCGGTACTGTGTATAAAACCCTTGAAACACTTGTTAAGTGCGGTATTATTAATAAAGTCAAAACAGATGCTGATGTAATGAGATATGATGCCATAATTGAAAGGCATCATCATCTGTACTGTTCTGATTCCAATCGGATCGAGGATTTTGTTGACCCAAAGCTCGACAGAATACTTGAGAAATACCTTAAAGACAAGGAGATCCCAAATTTTAAGATTGAGGACATTAAGCTGCAGATAGTTGGAAAATTCAAAAAGTAATAACCAATAGAACTAAGATTATGAAAAGTAAAAAACTGACAAGCACTTCCGGGGCTCCGGTTGCCGATAACCAGAATATAATGACAGCCGGAAAAAGAGGCCCTGCTTTGTTACAAAGCGTCTGGTTTCTGGAAAAACTTGCTCATTTCGACAGGGAAGTAATCCCTGAGAGGCGCATGCATGCCAAAGGTTCTGGAGCTTTTGGAACATTCACGGTTACCCATGACATTTCAAAGTATACCAAAGCAAAAATCTTTTCAAAAGTTGGAAAGAAAACTGAATTATTTGTTCGGTTCTCCACTGTTGCAGGCGAGCGTGGGGCAGCTGATGCTGAAAGGGATATCAGAGGTGTCGCAATTAAATTTTACACTGAAGAGGGTAACTGGGACCTGGTTGGAAACAATACACCAGTATTCTTCCTCAAAGATCCTTTAAAATTCCCTGACCTGAATCATGCTGTTAAGCGCGATCCCCGCACCAATCTTCGCAGCGCACTAAACAATTGGGACTTCTGGACAAATTTGCCCGAGGCACTGCATCAGGTAACAATTACAATGAGTGAACGTGGCATCCCGGCTTCATATCGCCATATGAATGCTTATGGAAGCCACACATTCAGCCTGATAAACGCCAAAAATAAGCGCACCTGGGTCAAATTTCATTTTAAAACCCGGCAGGGCATTAAGTGCCTGACCGACCAGGAAGCTGAGGCCGTAATCGGGAAATGCAGGGAGAGTCATCAGCGTGATTTATATGAAAGTATTGAAAAAAGTGATTTCCCAAAATGGAATATGAAGATACAAGTGATGACTGAAGAGCAGGCAAATAAATGCAAATTCAATCCATTCGATCTTACTAAAGTCTGGTCACATAAGGAATATCCACTCATTGATGTAGGGGTTTTAGAGTTAAATAAAAACCCTGAGAATTACTTTGCCGATGTGGAACAATCCGCATTTAATCCAGCGAATATTGTCCCCGGAATTGGATTCTCTCCCGACAAGATGCTTCAGGGAAGGTTGTTCTCCTATGGCGATGCGCAGCGCTACCGGCTAGGTGTTAACCATCATCAGATTCCTGTTAATAAATCGCGTTGCCCATTCTTAAACATGTTCCACCGCGACGGACCAATGAGGGTAGATGGCAATTACGGTTCAACACTGGGATATGAACCAAACAGCTACGGGGAATGGAAGGAACAGCCTGAGTTCAGGGAACCACCTCTGGGAATAGATGGAGCTTCTGATTACTGGGATCATAGAGAAGATGATGACTATTACTCCCAGGCAGGAGATTTATTCAGATTAATGAACAAAGACCAGCAAAAAGTACTATTTGAAAATACAGCCCGTGCCATGGGTGATGCTCCGAAAAAGATTAAAGTCCGGCACATCGGGAATTGTTTAAAAGCAGATATAGCTTATGGGGATGGGGTAGCCAAAGCTTTGGGAATATCTTTGAATGAAGTAAAAAATATAAAGTAATAATATAGACTTAAATATCATGGGACAAAAAGGAAGATCAATAGTAAAAATGGATGTTGAAAAACTTATCAACTTATTAAACAAAGCATTGTCGGACGAATGGCTGGCGTATTACCAGTACTGGATTGGCGCCAAGGTAGTTAAAGGCCCCATGAAAGACGCAGTGATTGCAGAGCTTACTTTACATGCTACAGAGGAACTGGGCCATGCTGAATTACTTACCACCAGGATAATACAGCTGGGAGGAACCCCAGTCCTCTCGCCTGAAGAATGGTCAAAACTGACTAATTGCGGGTATGAAATACCCAGCGATGCATATGTGGAAGAAATTCTTAATCAAAACATTAAAGGAGAACAATGTGCCATTAAGGTATATAGCGGATTACTGGATATTACCCGCGAAGGGGATCCTGTGACGTATAATATTATCCTGCAGATTCTGTCTGATGAAGTTGAGCATGAAGAAGACCTTTCATCACTGAAAGAGGATATTGAACTGATGCTCGAAAGAAAGAGGTGAAGTCTCAGGGAACCACCTGAAACTTAAACCAGTAAACAGTAATCATAAAATATTTTAAAAAATCATTATTAACTAAATAAATTAAAAATCATGGAAGAAAACAAAATCACACCGATGCCACGCATTGGCGACAAAGCACCTGAATTTAAAGCAGTTACAACACAAGGCAATATTAATTTCCCGGCTGATTATTCTGGAAACTGGGTGATCCTTTTTAGTCATCCTGCCGATTTTACTCCGGTGTGCACATCGGAATTTATGACTTTTGCCAGTATGGAAAAACGTTTTGAAGAAGCAGGCTGCAAGCTTGTCGGTCTCTCAGTGGATGGACTTTATAGCCATATTGCCTGGCTGCGGACCATCAAAGAGAAGATCGAGTATAAAGGGATGAAGGATGTTGAAGTAAATTTCCCTCTCATCGAAGATATTACGATGGAAGTTGCACATCTTTATGGGATGCTTCAGCCTGGTGAAAGTTCAACAAAGGCTGTAAGAGCTGTGTTTTTTATCGATCCTAAAGGAATCATAAGAGCAATTATTTATTACCCGTTAAGTATGGGACGCAATTTTGAGGAAATTTACCGCGCACTTATTGCAATGAAGACTGCTGATGAATTTTCAGTTGCGACACCTGCTGACTGGCAACCCGGAGATGATGTTATTGTACCTACTGCTGGTTCTTGCGGAGTGGCAAAAGAGCGTATGGAAAATAAAGCAGAAATGACCTGCTACGACTGGTTCTTCTGTACCAAAAAGCTTGAAAAAGACAAAGTGATGAAAGCAGTGCTGAAGAAATAGTAAAAAAAAACAATAAAAGTATGTAAGGTGGCAGTTCCTGCCACCTTTTTTATTGCTTTTTCGGCAACATATAATGAATGTAAAACATAAATTTGTATAATCCTAATACTAAACAAAATTATATAATATGAGAAGAATAGGCTTAATAATTCTGACAGTGTTACTGGTTGCTTCCTGTAATCAATCAGCAGTGCAGGCTCCGGCACCAACTACCGGTACCGGGGTCGCTGACCGTGATGGGGTTTTCATCCATATAACTCAGTGCTACGACGATCCTCACAGAGTACTTATGCCCCTTAAGATGGCTTTGATGATGTCGGATGACAAAGATGTAATTGTTTACCTCGATATACATGCGGTACAATTCCTTGCAAAAGATTCTCAGGATATAAATTTTGCCGATTTTGAATCTGCTCACACCTATATTAAGAAGCTATCAGAGAAGGGAGTTGGTGTTTATGCTTGTTCCACATGCATGAAAATAGCAGGAATAACTCCTGAAGATCTGATACAGGGAGTTCAGGTTGCCCAGAAGGATAAATTTTTTAACTTTACAAAGGGAAGAATTATAACTATTGATTACTAAAATCTGAAGCACAGATAATGAACGAATTCGATATTAAGGCATCTGAATGGGATAAGAACCAGATGCACTGGGACCGTTCAGCTGCCATTGCAGGGGAGATTATGAAACATATCCCCTTAAAACCATGGTTCAAGACCATGGAATATGGAGCAGGTACCGGTATACTGAGCTTTATACTAAAAGATCACTTAAATGAAATCCTTCTCCTCGACAACTCATCGGGCATGATAAAACAGGCTGATGAAAAGATCCGTGCAACAGCTACCAAAAACATAAGGACCAGGCTCTTCGATCTTGAACATTCTGACCTCGATGGGGAAAAGTTTGATCTTATTTACACTCTTATGGTACTCCATCATGTTGATGATGTGGCTTCAATTATCAAACGGTTCAGAAAGCTACTCAACCCCGGAGGCTTCCTCGCGATTGCGGATCTTTACGAAGAAGACGGATCATTTCATGGAGAGGGCTTCACAGGACATAAAGGATTTAATTTAGATAATCTCACCTCACTCGTGTCAGATGCAGGCTTCCTGGATATTTCACACAGGAAATGTTTTATAATCAAGCGAACAACAGAAGAAAATAAGACAAAGGAATTTGATGTTTTCCTGCTTACTGCCGTAATCCCATGAGAAAAAATATATTTGTATCCCAATAAATCAAAAAATTATGAAAAAGTTATCCTTACTATTTTTATCATCGCTCATACTCGGTTTTCTTTCTACTTCATCCGCTCAAACCATAACTAAAGATGAGATGATATTCCTGACATCGGAATGGAAAGGCGAACGCTTTCCCGACGGAAGGCCGAAAATTTCTGATGATCTGATCGCAAGAGCAAAAAATATTGGTATTGAAGAGGCATGGCAGATCCTGAGCAATGAAGGCTATATAAATCAGTTTGAAGGGAACTGGAAAATGGTTCATGATAACGTTCCTGTAATTGGCAGGGCTGTGACTGCAACATTTTCTCCGTCGCGCCCCGACCTTGAAAAAAATATAAAAGAGAGGGGATGGAAAAATGGATTTACCGGTGCTACAAATGCATGGCCTATACAATTACTACAAAAAGGTGATGTCTATGTAGCCTCCTGTTTCGGCAAGATAGATGGTGGCACCATGATTGGGGACAACCTTGGTACTTCAATTTTCAATAAAACAGGTAACGGAGTGATTTTTGACGCCTCAGCCCGCGACCTGCAGGGGCTTTCAGGCATTGAAGGGTTTAATGCATATGTCCGCGATTTTCATCCTTCCTTCCTTAAAGATGTCGTTCTCACAGGGCTGAATACCCCGACACGGATTGGCGCAGCTATTGTTTTACCCGGAGACCTTGTAATTTCAGAAAAAGAAGGGGTTCTTTTCATTCCGGCCCACATGGCTGAAAAAGTTATAGCAACCGCTGAATTTATTTCTATCCGTGATAAATACAGCAAAACAGTACTTAAAGAAGGTAAATATACAGCAGGTCAGATAGATGCAGAATGGAGCAATGAGATAAGGGAGGATTTTCTGAAATGGCTCTCAAAAAACCCCTCATTGGGTAAAATAACCAGAGCAGAGCTTGATGAGTTTATGAAAAAAAGAACCTGGTAGCTTCTTTGATAATTCTTTGGCGATCCTGCTAAACATAAACCGAATATAATTGTTAATGTATGTGTTGACTCCTGCTGGTTTCAACACATTTTTTATATTAAAATATATGGAAATTACTTTTGAAGGAGGTAAAGTTGTAACTGCTCTTTATAACGGACATGCTATAAGAACAGATCAGCCTCTTGACAATGGCGGTTCAAACTCCGCGCCGGCTCCTTTTGATCTCTACCTCGCCTCAATAGCTACCTGTGCAGGTATTTATGTCAAATCATTCTGCGATAAAAGGGGTATCCCAACAGATAAGATAAAAGTATTTCAGAATGTTGTATGGGATGAAGCAACTGACTTGCCCGGGGAAATAACTATTGAGATAAATCTTCCCTCAGATTTCCCCGAAAAATACAGGGAATCTGTTATTAACGCCGCTGAATTATGCAAGGTGAAAAAGTCAATTGCAAAACCACCTCAATTTAAAATAATAACTTCATAAACATTCTTATACTATGAAAATAGCAGTTCCTGTAGCAAATGACAACCAGATTGTTGATCATTATGGACATTGTGAATCCTATAATGTTTTCACTATCTCAGATAATAAGGAGATTGAGGAAATTAAGGAGATTAAGAAGGATGGATCATCTGAGGGATGCGGATGCAAATCTGATATCAGCTCCAGGCTGTCAGAAGATGGCGTAAAAGTAATGCTTGCAGCCGGAATTGGCGAAGGAGCTGTAAATGCATTAAATAATTATGGAATCTCTGTAATAAGAGGCTTGTCAGGAGATGCAACGGAAGTTATAAAACTCTATCTTAATGGATCCGTATTAGACAAAGGCAGCAGTTGCAGCAAACATCAGGCTCCTAAAGAGCTCAAACTTAATGTACAATATCATAATCACGATAATGGACATGATCATAAATACGGCCATTCATGTGGCTGCAATTAAATATTTAAAATAAAAAGCCGGCTTCAACCGGCTTTTCTTTTACTCTTTCTTCCTTGTATCTAATCCAAAAGGAAGATACAAAGGACAAAAACTAAGAAAACTTGTCACAACGAATATTGCTGATAAAGCAAGCAATATTATTGCAATGGTTCCTGAAATAATATTGGTCAGCCAAAGCACAACCACAACAACAGCTATCAGTATCCTGATCACCTTGTCAATAGTACCCATGTTCTTTTTCATCATAATATAATTTTGATTTTAAAGGTATGATGGAACCACACCTGATTGAAAATTATATTTCAATCGTGTTTAGCTTCGCTGAGCTCGCAAGCTCGGTTGTGATTGTTGTCAATCATGTGGGTTTCATAATTTGTATTTATTAGTAAAAATCCTCTAATCGAGCTCTTTGGTAATTGCCATTGCAGCTATTGTCCCATCACCTACCGCTGTTGTTATCTGCCTGTATTTTTTACTTATTACATCACCAACAGCATAAACGCCCGGCATACTGGTCCTCATTTCATCATCAGTTTTAATGTATCCCCACTGATCGAGATCCAGTTTGTCCCTGAAAAGACCGATATTGGGTTTCATGCCGATAAAAATAAAGACTCCATCGCTAAACAGTTTCTGACGTACTTTTGTTCTGACATTTTCGATTTCTGTTATTATTTTATCTCCCTCACGTGTAAATGACCTTGGTTCATTTTCAAACAGAATATTTATTTTAGGATTTTTAAAGATCTTATCCTGAGCCTTTTTGTTTGCAGTAAGCTTATCGAACTGATGAATAATTGTGAGTTTTGAAGCAAAACGTGTAAGATAGTCTGATTCCTCCACTGCTGAATTGCCTCCTCCTATAACCACCACCTCCTTACCATCCATATATTTACCGTCACATGTAGCACAGTAAGATATGCCCTTGCCCTTCAGCTCTTTTTCACCCGGAGCTCCGGTAAGATTAGGCGCTGTCCCTGTTCCTATAATAATTTTTTTAGCCTTAACAGTCTCATATTCATCAATTAATACCTCTTTCTTTTCGAGGTCAACACTGGTTATGTCAACAGCAACCTTATAAACAGTTCCGCACATCCTGGTCTGCTCACTCATATTATGCGACAGCATATAGCCTGCCTGTGGTTCAATGAATCCCGGGTAATTTGATACTTCATGTGTTGTTGATACATGTCCCCCGGGCAGCGACGGATCAATAAGTACTGTATTTATCTTGGCCTGACAAAGATAAAGACCTGCAGTAAGTCCTCCGGGACCAGCTCCGAGAATGATGACATCAAACTCCGAGACAGTTGGTTTAATCATTGATTTAATTTCACTTACCCTTTCAGCAGGAAGCATGCTGTCGAGATTGTGGATAATCTCACTTCGCTTAATGCCGCCTCCTAACCTGCCTGCAACCTCTTTTCCTTTATCAAAAAACAGGAGTGTAGGTGATGATTTAACCCCAAGCTTATCAGCCAGTTCACGACTTTGCTGTCTGAATATTTTAAGGAATTTAATATCCTTGCCATATAAACCGGCAAGATTTTCAAATTTTGATGCCAGAGCTTCACACGGAGGACATTCAGTGGAATAAAAATCCAGGATGACCTTTCCTCCGTTAATAACTTCCGATTCAAATTCTAATGCATTAATCTCTTTCATAATAAATACGTTATTAGAAATCAAATTTATTCTTTTATTTTAAGAAATCTTTATTATCCGGCTATAAGGGATCTTCACTTAAATATGAAGCAAAACCCAATTCCAGAAGCTCCTTTGCCGGCCGACAGTCAGTTGAACATACCGTCCCGGTTCTATTCTTGGCAACAGAGCCACAACCTCCTCCGCAGGCGAGCTGAACAGAACATGTCCTGCATTCTTTAATGGATGTAACGTCTCTTCCTTCCCATTCCTGCACCATATCTTCCTTCAGGCTGACCTCCGGGAAAAAAGTACCCAGTGACTCATCTCTTTTTCCGACCGTTGCAGTACAGGAATAAATATTCCCGGTATAATCAAACGCCCACTCCGTTTTACAGGCAGGACAGGAATCGAAAAGAGGATCAGGCAGTTCGCCATTTTCCCAGAGAAATTTGGATACGGAATATGCAGGTTTATAGAATTCAGTAATATGCTGATTGTCCTGAATTAGTTTATATAAATTCTCATATAGAGAAATCCTGTCGAAAAGTTTATCCGGGGCCGACTGACAATGATGAAGTTCATAGTTTCTTCCTATCTGTGTCTTGAAGAGAGGATTACTGGTCCATCCCTTTTCAATGGCAAAGTTTGCCAATTCAGGAAGATTCTGTATATTTTCCTTGTCGACGACTATCCTGAGGTTAATGTCAATCCTTCTTTCAAGACAGGCATCAATTCCGTTTACTATTTTATCAAATGTTTCTCCACCTCCTTTTAGAAACCGCCTTGA
The DNA here is from genome assembly GCA_035531395.1 of Bacteroidales bacterium. Lineage (GTDB taxonomy): Bacteria > Bacteroidota > Bacteroidia > Bacteroidales > VadinHA17 > LD21. The sequence continues at coordinate 87,481 of DATKTA010000007.1, read as the reverse complement.
ATTGTGAACCGGTCCTGTACCATCAAGTGTCACCTGTACCTCTCTTACCCTGCCTTTTTCAAGGATATCACAGTATTCTTCAAGAAAATAGCCATTTGTAACAAAGCTTAGCTCCAGCTCTGATTCATTTGCTTTGGAAATTATATATGAAATGAATTTTCTTTGTCTGGGGCTCCCCAGAAGAGGTTCACCGCCAAAAACAGTTATATATTTTTTCCTGTTGGAAAATTTTCTTTTTACATAACTAAAGAAAGCATCAATTATCTCATTACTCAGCTCAAGATGTGGATTGTTGTACTGATCCTGGTAGCAATATGTGCATGCGAAGTTGCAACTGTAATTAGTTACAAAGAATATCTGTATCTCATCATTTTCGCGGGAATCTATGAAGTCTAAATAACGGCTGCGATAAAGGCGTTCCTCTTCAGGTTCATCTGCCAGATATCCTTTTTCAGACATCTCATCAGCAAATTCACCAGTCTCAGCCTTTAAACCAGTTCTGAGGGCCTCGACCTTTTTTGCTTCTTCACGACTCAGAATATCAGCATTTCCTGTTAGAAGGTTAATGATGAAATGATTTTCCGAATCCCTGATCTTAGAAAAAATATTGTACCTTGAGTAAATCATTCATTGTTAATCGTGACAACCGGCAACTGTCCTAGATGTTTTGGCACAGCACTGTGCAACTTTCACATTACTCTTCTTTACTTTCTTTTTGATTACGCTTTTCATATCAACTCTTTATTTTACAAGAAGTATCTCATTTATTGCTTTTACCAGACTAGCCTTTGGCAATGCTCCCATTGATAACCGGGGCTGCCCTTCTGCAGGTATGAATAACAAAGTGGGTAAACCGGTTATCCCTATACTCTGCGACAAAGCCTTTTCTTTTTCAGTATCTACCTTATATACAACAATCTTGCCTGCATATTCCTTTGCTACCTCATCAACCAGTGGTGAAAGCTGGCGACATGGAGCACACCAGTCTGCATAGAAGTCGATTATAGCAGGCATATTCCCTTCATATTTCCATTCCTTATTGTCTTCATAATTGAAAACCAGCTTCTTGAATGAATCGTTAGTGAGCATAATAACTGCACTTTCACCGCTTCCTTTCGAAGGTACTGAAGCCGGATTTTCCGACTTACAATTTATAAAAAAGAGCGAAGAAATCATTATAGAAAACAGAACTTTCTTTTTCATCTCAAAATCATTTTTAATTCTAATTATCATTGCTTTTGCAATTGCACGACGATTTAATACCTGCAATTGTCCAGCTTGAAACCATTATTTTCTCTTTTGTATATGGCTGCGATTCTTCTAATATCGTAATATTACTGAATCCAGCCAGTTTCAGTTGCTCCAGATATTCATTTCGGGTAACTGAACCAGCCCAGCATTCCGATACAGCTACAGGATCATTCCGGTATTCTTCCGGCACGGGTTCGGAAGAATAAATATCGCTTACCACAAACCTTCCTCCCTTTTTAAGTATCCTGAAGATCTCGTTCCAGACTGCCTGCTTATCCGATGCATGGTTTATTGTGCAGTTTGAAATCACAAGGTCGGCTGTCTTGTCTTCGATACTTATCTGCTCAAGCGGACTCTGGATAAATTTAACGTTTTTTATCCCGAGACGTTCAGCAGTTACAACAGCCTTTCTGATCATCCCGTCGGAGATATCTATGCCATAAACGAACCCTTTTTCACCAACTTTTTCAGAAAGCCTCATAACATCCGTTCCCCTTCCGCTTCCTAAATCAACACATACTTCACCGGTCACCGGCTCGGAATAATTTATTGCACCTCCGCATGAAAGGCAGCAGGATGATTCTGCCAGTTCGCTGTACCTGATATTTATCTCTTTGTGTTCCATTACTAACATTTCCTTCCGATTCTGGAACAAGGGCTGCTGGTAACCCAAAATCCCATAAATGTTGCCAGCAGTATTGTTCTCCATCCATCAGAAGTAATAATAAAAGTATCGCCGTTGAATTCAACAAAATAATAATAAAGAAATCCTGCAATAAATCCTGCAGAAATTCCCAGGAATGGTCTCCAGAAATACCAGGTTGTAAAGAATTCCTTTACAGTTTTTGGTCTGGGTGATATTTTACAGTTATTTTCCAATGCTCGTTTAAAAAACAGCGCAAAGATAATATGAAATTTTTAAATCGCAATGATATCACTTAAATCTTTTTATTATCACCATTTTTTTTTGTATTTTTGTATTATTATTCCATTGCCCATGGGTGCCATCTTTAAAAAAGAACTTAGTGCTGAACAACTTGAACTTTTATTCAGTAGTGACGACGAGTGCTACAAATTTCTTGCAGATGTTAAATGGGAACATGGTTTTATATGCAGGAAATGCGGCAACAATAACCATTGTTCTGGCAAGACTCCTTATTCAAGGCGCTGCACAAAATGCAAAACAGAAGAATCTGCAGCTGCCGGAACAATATTCCACAACTGTAAATTTCCTGTTCACAAGGCGTTTTATATTGCCTATAATGTATGCAAGCGAAAGCAAGATCTTTCATCATATGAACTTGCCAGACGCCTGTCGCTCAGACAAATGACATGCTGGAATTTCAAGACTAGAATCAGGAATGCCATCAGTCAGTTTGATACTCTCACGGATGTTGAAAAATCATCAATCCGGAAGATCCTGTCTTAATATTATGGACTTATAATTCCGGATCCTGCTTAATATACTTATCTTATAAGTTAGATATTTCACAACACCTTGTTCACTATTCCCAATGTATCATTAGATGCCTCTTTCATTACAGCCGCAATGTTGGCAGGAAGATCTGCAGATATCTTTTCAATATTGATGAGACTGACATATGTTTTCCCATCCCCTTTCTCATAAACAGAAATACGGCAGGGCATCATTACAGAAATGATACGCTCATCATTAAGCTCGAGCATTTTCGCTGAATACTTTGGTTTGCAAATCTCAATCACTTTTACAGGTTTGACATTGGTGCCTGATTTTGCAAGCGATTGCTGCAGATCATGGATAAAAGGAACCTTCCATCCATAATTTTCAGCTTCTTCTGTCAGCTTTTGAATGGTTTCATCAAAACTGAATTTACTTTTCTGTTCAATTACAATCTGTGTTGTTTCCATAATTGGTACTATACTAAATACATATTAATCATCTGCTCCATCATCTCTTGTTTTCCGCTTGTTATTAGAGGTTCGCCCATCTCAGCTGCAATAGTACTAAGCATCTCCAGGGTAAGCTTCCCCTTTTCGAACTCTTTTCCCTTTCCTTTATCAAATGATGCATATCTTTTCTTTCTTATGTTCAGGTAATCACTTTCCTTAAGAATCCCGTCAGCAACAAGAAGTCCTTTGGCAAAAGTATCCATACCGCTTATATGGGCTATAAAGAGATCTTCGATATCAGTAGAGTTACGTCTTATCTTGGCATCGAAATTAATACCACCGTTAGTAAATCCCCCCATCTGAAGTATTACCATCATAGCTTCAGCTATCTCATAAATATTTGTTGGGAACTCATCTGTATCCCACCCATTCTGGTAATCCCCTTTATTTGCATCTATGCTTCCCAGCATACCTGCGTCTGCTGCTACTGTGAGCTCATGCTGGAAGCTGTGACCAGCCAGAGTGGCATGGTTGGTCTCAATATTAAGTTTAAAATCCTTATCAAGTCCATGCTGCCTGAGGAATCCGATAATTGTTGCAGAATCATAATCATATTGATGCTTGGAAGGCTCCATTGGTTTGGGTTCAATGAGGAATGTACCCTTGAATCCTATCTTCCTTCCATAGTCACGGGCAAGAGAAAGCATCATGCCCATATGATCAAGTTCCCTCTTCAGATCGGTATTGTGAAGACTCATATATCCTTCACGGCCGCCCCAGAAAACATAATTGACACCTCCAAGTGCTACTGTGGCAGCTATCGCATTCTTCAACTGTACCGCAACATTTGCAACGACAGCAAAATCAGGATTTGTAGCTGCTCCGTTCATATAACGTGGATGGGAAAAGAGATTGGCTGTACCCCACAGGAGCTTTACTCCAGTCTGTTCCTGCATTTTCTTCATTAAGGGGATCATCTTTTCAAGCTTTTTCTCTATTTCAAAAACTGATCCCTCTCCTCCAACAATATCAGTATCGTGAAAACAATAATATTCTGCGCCCAGCTTTGTAATAAATTCAAAAGCAGCATCAAGACGCTGTTTTATCTTATCATCACCCTTTGCATCCTTCCATGGATATATCCTTGTAGCATTACCAAAAGGATCGGTGCCATCACCACAAAATGAATGCCAGTAGGCAATTGCAAAACGAAGATGATCCTTCATCTTTTTACCCGATACCACCTGATCAGGGTTATACCATCTGAATGCAAGTGGATTTTTTGATTTATTACCCTCATATTTAATTTTCCCTATTCCGGGGTAAGCCTCCTTTTTTCCTTTATATATCATAAGTTTTAAATTTATATTAAATACTTTAACTAATTATAAGTATGACTATTGCAAATTATAAATAATAATCTGCAAATCGCTTGAAAATCAATGGAAGTTTATATATGATTCCTAATACTCATTAATTATAATATCTCTCCCAGACATTTTTTCCACTTTTCATAAGCCTTCTCATATTCAGGCAGCTTTTCATTATCAGGCTCAGTAACTCCAACTGAATCAAGGCCGTTAAATGCTTCCTTGTCAGTCTTATAAAAGCCACACCCGATCCCTGCTCCACGGGCTGCCCCTATCGACCCGTCAGTGTTGTACAGATGAATAACGCTACCTGTTATTGTTGAAAGAGCCTCCCTGAATACTTTGCTCAGGAACATATTTGCCTCTCCTGCCCTGATAATCTGAGGATCGATCCCTGTCTCTTTCATAATCTCCAGTCCATATCTGAATGAAAAGGCAATTCCTTCCTGTGCTGCCCTGTACAGGTGCCCGGTAGTATGCCTGTTGAAATCAAGTCCTGAAATATGTGACCCTGCTTCCATGTTCTCAAGCATCCTTTCGGCTCCGTTTCCAAATGGAAGAATCGAAATACCTTCTGAGCCTGGGGAGACCTGTTCAGCCATGGCATTCATTTCATTGTAAGAAAGGCTTCCTCCTGTTGTCCTTCTCAGCCATGAATTGAGTATCCCTGTTCCATTTATACATAGAAGGACTCCCAGCCTTTCATTTGTCAGAGAATGGTTTACATGCAGAAAGGTGTTTACCCTTGAATGATCATCGTATCTTTTAATATCGGTAACCCCATATATAACACCTGAGGTACCTGCAGTAGCAGCAACCTCTCCCGGATTCAGCACATTCAGTGACAAAGCATTGTTTGGCTGATCTCCTGCCCTGTATGACACCGGAATACCTTCAGGCAAACCCAGCTCAGACGCTACAGAATCACGAAGCTTTCCCTGAACCGAAAATGAGGAACCGGCATCCGGAAGTAGTGTTGCATCAAATCCATAATGGTCCATCAGACCCCGCGAAACAGCATTTTCTGCATAATCCCAGAAAATACCCTCCGAAAGGCCTGTATATGTTGTGTTTATCTCACCTGTCATTCGCATGGCAGCATAGTCGCCAGGCAGTAATATTTTGTAAATCTTCCCGAACAGTTCAGGCTCATTTTCTTTAACCCAGGCAAGTTTTGAGGCTGTGAAGTTACCTGGTGAATTGAGCAGATGTGAAAGACAATAATCCCTTCCCAGAGAGATCATCGCAATTTCACCATAACCAACTGCCCTGCTGTCGCACCAGATAATTGAGGGCCGTAAAACTTTATTACTTCTGTCAATAATAACAAGCCCGTGCATCTGGTAAGAGATTCCTATTGCTCCTATTCCTGAGGCTTTACTGCCAAGCCTGGCTGTACATGATAAGATAGCTTTTTTAAGGTTTTCCCACCATACTTCAGTATCCTGTTCGGCCCATCCGGGATTAAGGGCAATAATTTTCATTTCGTCATCAGGTGAGTAAGCAGTAGCAAGACATCTGCCCGTTTCACCATCAATGACAGAAGCTTTCACTGAAGAGCTTCCCAAATCTATTCCTAAAAGAAGCATAGGCCGAAAATTATTTTTAAATTCAACTCTGTGGACTCTGTGTCTACTCTGTGTCCCAATAGCTATCGGGACTTTGTGTTAGTTCTTAAAATCCGTTACCAGGATTTATGCCTAGCTTGCACATGGACCCACAGAGATCAAATATACAAAATAAGCATCAGTAGATTGAATATGTCAGTTCATAAAATTTATGTATATTCCCAAATCCAAAATTATTAATCTATCTTCCAGACATGAACAGATCATTACTGTCGAGAAGAAAGTTCATCGACAAATCAGTGAAGGCCTCAATTTTAACATCTGCTGCATTAAGCGGTTTCCCTACAATTGTGCCATCAACCGTCTTTGGGAAAAATGCTCCAAGTGAAAAGATCCACATCGGTCAGATAGGATTCGGAAGGATTGCATATACTCACGATTTGCCTGAAACATTGAAATACGATGCAGCCCGGGTTGTGGCACTTGCTGATCTTGACTCAAACAGGGTAACCCAGGGTAAAAAGTATATCGAAAGTTTTTATGCAAAGAAAAGCGGTAAATCAAATTATGTTAACGCAAAAATCTACGATGATTACAGGAAGTTATTGCAGGATCCTGGTATTGATGCAGTTATAATTTCGACACCGGACCACTGGCATGCCCAGCCTGCAATAGAGGCAGCTCTTGCAGGAAAGGATATCTATCTTCAGAAACCAACTTCACTCACAATAAAAGAGGGAAGGTTGCTCAGTGATATAGTCAGGAAGAAACAGGTTATTTTACAGGTAGGTACTCAGCAGCGTTCAATGCCTCAGTTCAGGATTGCTGCCGAACTCGTCAGGAATGGAAGGATAGGAAAACTGCATACTGTTAAGATCGGGCTTCCGGGAGATCCGGCGGGACCGGAGGCTCCTGAGATGTCTGTCCCTAAAAACCTGAATTATGATATGTGGCTGGGCTCAACTGAGAATGTCTTTTATACAGAAATGCGTGTACACCCTCAAAATAGCCTGACCGACAGACCAGGATGGCTCAGATGCGAACAGTTTGGTGCAGGCATGATAACAGGATGGGGTCAGCACCATTTTGATTCCGCAGCCTGGGGAATGAATACCGAGTTAACAGGCCCTGTTTCAATAGAGGCTGTTGCTCAGTTCCCTAAATCAGGGCTATGGGATGTACATGGTGATTTCATGTCAAAAGCTGAATATAGTAACGGAGTGACCATGCTTACATCAGGAGGTTACCCAAATGGTGTGATGTATGAAGGTACTGAAGGATGGATATTTGTAACCAGAGGTTCATATACAGCATCTCCGTCGGATCCAGTGGCGAAAACAGAGAGCAGCAAAGCGCTTGATGCAAGCGACCCGAAGATACTTACTTCAAAGATTAGTGAAAATGAGATTCACCTTTATGTAAGCGAGGAACAACATGGGAACTGGCTTGATTGCATTAAATCCAGAAAAGAACCTATTTCGCCTGTGGAGAAGGGACACAGGGCATGTACAATCTGCCTGGTAACTCATATATCAATGAAGCTTGGCAGAAAACTCTTATGGGATCCGGACAAAGAGCTTTTCACAAATGACAGCGAGGCTAATAACATGCTTTCGCGACCACAGAGAGCACCATACGGGACTGACTACCTAAAATTGTAAACCAGATGAACAGAAGATTGAGAACAGCAATTTTGCTTATCAGTGTCTTAACAAGTGTTAACCCTTTAGCAGCTGCCAGGATTACTGCTGAAAAGGTGGGATCAAAGATTAATGTCACAATTGACAATAAGTTTTTTACAAGTTACATTTTCTCAGATGACGAAAAATACCCCTTCTTTTATCCTGTTAATGGTCCGTTGACAGGTAGTTCAGTTACTTCGATTCGTAATGGGGAATACCCTCACCACAGCTCACTCTTCTTTGGGTGCGACCTGGTAAATGGCGGCAACTGGTGGCAGGAAGGTCTTGACAGGGGCCGGATAATCTCTGTCAATGCACAGATTATCAAACAGGGTGGGGATACGGTTTTCATTACTGATGAATGCATATGGATCCGGCCCGGAGCAATATCCCCTCTTAAAGACAACCGCGTCATTACTATAACATCACCCTCACCTGACAAAATCCTGATTGACTTTGACATTTCTCTTGAGATGCTGACAGATGTAACTATATTAAAAAACAACCATTCCCTTTTCAGCGTACGGACGGCTGCTGATCTGTCGGTAAAATACGGAGGTACAATGGTAAATGCCGAAGATATGAGAAGTGAAAAAGAGACATTTGGCAAAAAATCTGCATGGATTGATTATTACGGTAAAAGAGGAAATAACACTGAAGGAATTGCCATTTTGCAGCATCCTTCAAATCCCTGGTATCCGGCTCCATGGTTTACCCGCGATTATGGATTCATGTCACCTACCCCGATGTACTGGCCTGAAAACGGCAGAGATATATCCTTTAAAAAAGATACGGTTCTTAACCTTCGCTATCGTGTAGTGATACATTCAGGCGATCATAAGGAAGCCGGAATAGCCGGTGAATTTGAAAAGTACAAAGCCGTACGGTGAATACTTCTAATCCTGGATCCTTTTATACCTTTTTAGTTACTGAGTCGGTAACCGTCTGTTGATGGAGTAAATTCAACAGAATGGCTTATCCCTTTCGTTTTAAAAGAAACCGACAGGTTCCCGGATTTTTCCAGTTTCATTTGTCTGGAATCAGCTATCTGACTTGCTTCTTCTGAGCTTTCTACAGGAAGAATAACAGTAGCCACAAAGGTTTTTTCATTCTTAGCTTTCAGTTCAGTATCAAAATAATCAATCCAGAAAAAAGCTTTGGTGGCATTTATGAACTGGGTAGCATGTTTTCCAGGGATAATATTAAAATCCTGCACTGCAACCGGGATCAAAGCCATTTTACCCTTTCCATTATCAAGGATAGCATATTTTTCTTTTATGTCGAAACTGACGCCTGGATGAAAACGTATCTCAATACCTGCTCCTGGTGCACTCTTTATTTCATCAAGGATTAATGTTATTTCAGGTTTCTCAAATATAATATGCCTCCTCCAGCCTTTAAGTTCATTTCCCGGATAGGCTTTTGAGGGGTCCATAAGTACATAATCACGATTTACGGATGTCTTAAATTCCAGTACTTTCCCGCCCACTTCATAATTCCATGGCTGCTTCCTCATCTTCCCAGGAATTTGTTTTTCATTATTTACAAAAATAACGTTGTGTCCAATACTCGAAGCATTAGGATAATCCCAGCGGGCGTCATCAAAATATTTCTCATCATAGCCTCCCTGATTTCCCATATCCTCTATAAAATAGTCGTTCTGCCAGTAGATAATAAAGTGGCCTATATCGAAATGACCGTGATGGGGGTCATTGTTCATGCCGGCTTTCCCGGCAACAAGCACTTTGGCAGGATCTTTAAAATCACTGCGTAGTACCCACCAGTCAATTGTACGGAAATGTTTTGATGGATTTATCGGTGCTGCAGGTTTAATATCTGATTCTGGCCATATTATGTCGAATATATTGTTTCGAATTCCAAAAAATTCACTTGAATACCAGGCAGCCTCCCTGTTCTTTGTCTCAGAAGCAAGTTTGTTTATCAGGTAGGTACTTCCAATCAGGCTGCCACCACCGGAATCCTCAAAACTTATGGATTTATTTCCGGGAAGTGATATATAGAGAGGAAATGTTGCAGGATTATTTTTCAGCCGTTCATTTTCAAACAGGTTATATTTCGCACCGGTCATTCGTTTAAGCGCATCAGCAAAAAATGTGGAAGTAAAAACACCATAATTCCAGTAACCACCTCCCTCCTGCCAGCCACCGTCTTCTCCAAGTTCATTAAACATGCTGTTTATACGGTTATACGATTCAGCAACAATATCAGTGAGCTGAGGGTTCTCTGTAAGCAGAGCCAGCCCTGTCAGTCCAATTCCGGAGTTACATACCCCGCACCAGTTACAACGGTATGCTGTGGCCCACCAGTGGAATTCATAATTACCACGGACACGAGTCACAACCTTTTCAAGTAACGCACCCCTTATCCGGTCCCTTTGTGCCTGATTAAGTGCCGGGTAAAGCCAGTCATAAACCGCTGCCATCATTCTTGCAGCATCACCATTATAATGATCGAAGTTGAAATTTACCTGGTCATCAGGTACATTCCATGGCATAATCCGCGAATAAATGACAGGAAATTCGTGAGCACGTTGTGTCCATGTTGTAAGATCGCAAAATGCATCAGCAAAATCAAAGGCCTTATCCGCATATTTCCTGTCTCCTGTCATCTGGTAGAGAAAAGACAGATAATAAGCATTGTCAACATTGTTACTGTAGTATCTTGAGTATTTCCCGTCCCTGTCCTGTTCAGACCATCCGGCTCTGGTATTTTTTCCCTGCACCGGGATATTTCTCTCTACCGGCATTGCAAGCCACATTTTAGCCTGCGCCTCCAGTTTCCTGAATATGTCGTTACATTCCTGATCAATTTTGATCCGGTTAATAAGTTCAGGCTTTTCCTTATCAGAAAAGTAGAGATAAGGATGTTTAAGAGAGGGAATATCAATCGCCTTGTCGATGTCAGTTTTACTTACCTGTGCTGATACCGGTACTGAAATTAAGACAAGTATCAGCAATAAACCTTGATATTTAAGTTTTTGATGCATATAACTTTGAATTTAAATTTATGTTATAAAACATATTTAGGTCTTAATTTTGAAGAACAATATATAATTAATCCATGGGATTGAATACCCGGTAAACCTTTCTGAATATTATCTGTTTTTACTCTCTTCTTTCTCGTTTCTGAGCCCCCTATAAGTGCAATCAGGCATATCGCAAAGGCTGCATGTGTACCTATTGTATCTGACATGTTCACCTATTCCTATGAATCCACTGGCCGATTTTACCGGAAACATCAATGCAGATTCAGTCAGAGTGATTCTGCAGAAATTATCAGGCAACAAACTGAAGAGCTTGTGTTGTTCTGCTACATTCCACCCGCAATAACCTGGGCTATATCTGTTTGTTATCTTTTGCCCTGTCAGTCCGGCAGATAATGCCAGGTCATCCTGCATCAGGTCAGCTGCAGTATCAACAATTAAACTGCCGATAATATCAAGAATGTAACCCTTCAGTGGATCTCCTGCAGCCATTACCTCCCTGCTCTTTTCACCAATTTCAGCACCTGCTGTAGAGATAAAAACTGCTATTGATTCAGATTTTTTAATCTGGTTAAAGATAATTTTTTGTATATCAAAGGTTATATTGTTGATATTTAAGGACTTGTCATCATCATCAAACTTAATATCCCTGAAGATCCTGTACTCAGACCTGATGCTGCCAATTGCAGATGCATCATTCAGTGTCTCTTCAATAAGAGCCTTAACCATTTCACGATCAGCGCCTTCATCATAACCAAGCAATTTCTCAATCTCTGAGATATTTATTCCGAGATCATTGAATGCAAACTGAAATCTCTTGTCTGTCATTTATGATTGTTAAGTAGATTATTTTCCGGCCAGTCCGCTCTCACTGACAAGTCGTTCAATGATAGCTTCCCAGCCCAGTGTCATAATATGTATCCCATGAACTCCCTGTTTCACCTTAATTTTTTCAATAAGCTCTAGTGCAATCTGAAATCCGGCTTCAGGCGCTGATTCTCCTGCCTTTTCCAGCTTGTTAAGTATTGCCGCCGGAATAGTAACACCTGGGACCTTCGTATGAAGATATTGTGCAACTTTATAACTCTTCAGTGGAGCAATGCCTATCAGAATATATACTTTATCCAGAATATTTCTTTTATACATCTGCTCGAGCCAGAGATCAAGCCTGTCAGCCTCAAAAACCAGGTTGGTTTGAAAGAACTGGGCACCTGCATTTACCTTTTTGGTATCTTTTATTACCTGAAGAACAGGATCTGAAGCAAAAGGAGATACAGCCGCACCAAGAAAAAGCTCAGGATTCTCCTTCATTTTCCTGCCGTCGAGATAAATACCCTCATCCCTCATCCTCCTGAGTATCCAGAGCATCTGGACTGAATCAATATCAATAAAATTCATCGAACCTGTAGGTGAAGGACCTACATGCGGGTTATCGCCGGAAATGCACAGCACGTTATAGATCCCCATCTCATTCAGCCCTATTACATCACCCTGCAGACCGCACCGTGTAGTATCGCGTGAGGTAATCTGCAGGACAGGTTCTGCACCCAGATCAACAGCAACCTTGCTGCAGGCAATACTCGACATTCGGGGACGTGCAGATGAGGAATCTGTAAAATTTATGGCAGTCACGAAAGGTTTCACTGCCTCTATATCTTTTTTAAGCTTTCCTGTTGCAGAACCCAGCGGAGGAGTGACTTCCGTGGCAACGACAAACTCACCGGCTTTCAGTTTCTCTGCCAGACGGGTAAGAGGTTTATTGTTTAACGGCGGGTGATATTCTGAATCTCCCTGCCACCATTCCGGTTGCCGGATAGTCTTAAATACACTGTCCCAGACTTCATTTTTTCTTTTTTTATCTTTGGCAAAAAGGCTTCCTATGAATCTGCCGGTTCCAACCTTTTTTATATGTCTCAAAACATCACCCCAGGTCTCTGTGCCAACCTTATCCCAGTCGAGAGGAGGCAGCACTTCTAGTAATATCTCCTGCCGTCCTGTTTTAAGGGCACGTTTATATATTGCATACCAGACACATTTCCTTGTTTCATCCACATAGCAGTTTTTTTCAGGAGTGATACCCCCACATGGTCCGTTTCTCATTCCTTTAGGGCATTCCATTGGGCAAATAAATGCTGTCTCCTGAAGCAGGCAGTTACCGCACATGCGACAACCAAAGATAGGACCTTTGATAAAGAGTTCTGCTTTAGCCAGTACCTTTCTGCCAAATTTTTCTTTTTTAAAAGGATAGAAAGCAGGTTGCCATCTTCGGGCCGGTTTAATACCAGACATTTTCAGAATAGGTGATTTACAAACAATTAGAAATTAAGCTTTTACTGAGCTATCTCCACATATCTCATTGCAAAATCGTCACGACCCAGTATGAGGTCAGCAGCTCGCACTGTTACGGCAATTTTTTCAGGATTTGCAATGGGACATGTAAGGCCATATAAAATCGAGAGGGTCATATGAACAGCATTCAGCACCTCCCTGTCCGGAAGACCAAATGATATATTGCTGGCTCCTTGTGTGATGTTCAAACCAAGCTTATCATGTACCAGTTTTATTGTCTCTAAAGTAACAAGGCAGGCACGCGGATCAGCGCTGACAGCCATTGCAAGAGGATCTACAACAACATCCTCCTCCTTTATCCCGGTTCTGACTGCGCGTTCAAGTATTTTTTCAGCTATTTTAAGCCTTTTTTCTGGATCATGAGTAATTCCTTCTTCATCCATTGCCAGGGCAATAATTGCCGCTCCATATTCTTTGGCGACAGGCAGAAGAGCGCTCATCGACTTCTCTTCCCCGTTAACAGAATTTATAAGGCATTTACCTTCTGCAACCTTCAGCGCAGCTTCAATAGCTTTTGGATTAGGAGAATCAAGGCATAGAGGAACATCAAATCTGGATTTAATTGCAAGCACAACCTCAGGCAGCAGTTTTACATCATCTACACCCGGGAATCCTACATTTACATCAAGCACCTCAGCATAAGCCTTTATCTGTGTATCGGCTAACTCAAGAACATATTCAAAATTACCTTCCTGCAGTGTTGTTACAAGCTTCTTTCTCCGTGTCGGATTAATACATTCCCCAATTATCACAACTGGTCCGTTGGTGTCAATAGTAACCTCACGTGCTGTTCCACGCAGAACTGTTTTCATAGGGGCCTAAATAATAACTATGATACAAGGGCCTTAAGATAGTTTACTGCTCCCTGTGGATCGGGGGAATAAAAATCTGCACCTATTTTCTGACAGTATTCCATGGTTACAGGAGCACCGCCAACCAATATTTTTGAATCTTTATGCTTTTCCTTTATGGTTGAGACAGTGTGCTTCATGTTTTCCATCGTAGTGGTGAGAAGAGCTGAAAGACCAATAACTGCACCTGGATTAGCATCAAGTGCATTCATAAATTTTTCTGTTCCTACATCTACTCCAAGATCAATAACCTCCCATCCTCCTCCCTCTATCATCATTGCAACAAGATTCTTTCCTATATCATGAAGGTCACCGGCAACCGTACCTACAATAAATTTACCTTTACGTTTAGTCTCACCAGACTGGAAAAATGGTTTAAGATGTGCCATAGCGCTGTTCATCGCCTTAGCTGCCATAAGCATCTGTGGAACATATATCTCTTTACGTGAAAACTTATCACCTACTTTTTCCATTGCCGGGACAAGTGCATTCTCAAGTATTTCATCAGGTTTCACACCTGCATCAAGCGCCTGTTTTGTAAGTTCATCTGCACCATCCTGATCCTTCATATTAGGAGGATAGGGAGATACTTTATTTATTTTACCGAATTCTACACATAAAGCTATTTTTTCAAGAGTCTCATTCATAATTTCATATTTTTAATCAGGTCAGTTACTTAAAGGATTTTTCCTATTTACTATTGATTAACATTCTCAAAATAAATAAAACTATTTTGTTTATGCTAAAATTATATAATTATTTAATATTGTTAAATTAAAATAGATTTATTGTTTAATAGTTAATTACTTTACCCTAGTTAAGTATTTTTGAATGTTAATTAAATGAAATAATATGAGAACGATTCTTACTCTTCTGTTTTCAGGTATAGTAGCGCTGGCATCAGCCCAGAATGGCTCTACCGGAATATTTAAAACCTCTGCCGATATCGGAAATCCCGCAGCAAAAGGATCTGCTGTGTATAATACTTCAGATCAGAGTTATAATTTAAAAGGCGGTGGATATAATATCTGGTTTGAGAGGGATGAATTCCACTACCTCTATAATAAGATAAAAGGAGATTTTATACTTACAGCCAATTTTGAGTTTATAGGTAAAGGAAAGATACAACACAGGAAGATTGGCTGGATGGTCAGAGAGACAGACGCTGACAAATCTGCTCATATAACAGCTACTCTGCATGGAGACGGACTGACTGTCCTTCAGTGGAGAAGATCCTACGGGGCACCTATGAGGGATCCACAGGATGAACTTTTTGCTGATTCTTCATGGTATAATATAATCCAGCTTGAGAGGTCAGGTAAAACCTTTACAATGAGAGCAGCACACACCGGAAAACCCTTTGAGGTGATAGGATCACATGAGATGCCTAATCTGCCTGAAGAGATACTGGCAGGCTTGTTTATTTGCGCCCATGATACAAATTCTGTTGAAGAGGCCAAAGTGTGGAATGTAAGGGTTGACAAACCTGTTGCCGATAATTATGATCCTGGCATGGGGGGTTATCTCGGATGCCGACTTGAGACCATGAATGTGGCAGATGGTAAAAGGATGATAATTTATGAGAAAAATGACCGTTTTGAAGCTCCCAACTGGATGCCGGATGGGAAAAAGCTACTTTTCAACATGGATGGTTCTCTTTATAAAATTCCTGTGGAAGGCGGGTCGCTTGAAAAACTGAACACCGGTTTTGCAAACAGGAACAATAATGACCATGGAATATCTTTCGACGGAAAACTTCTGGCTATAAGTCATCAAAGAGAAGGAATGCCTGGTGGTGGCTCAACAGTATACGTTCTCCCTATTGAAGGCGGGACTCCTCAGATGATAACGGAAAATACACCATCATACTGGCATGGATGGAATCCGGATAACAAGGAGGTTGTTTACGTGGCACAACGAAACGGAAAGAATATTTACAATATTTATAAAAATTCGATAAAGGGAGACAAAGAGGTGGCACTTACCAATATCAAGGCGGGTGAGCATGTTGATGGTTGCGAGTTCTCTCCTGACGGCAAATACATTTATTACAACGGCAATCATACCGGGTCAATGCAGCTATGGAGAATGAAGCCGGACGGCAAAGGAAGGGAACAGCTTACAAATGACAATTACAATAACTGGTTTCCGCATGTATCACCTGACGGAAAATGGATAGCGTTTATATCATTTACTAATACTGTTGCTCCGAACGATCACCCTTCATATAAGCGTGTTATGCTCAGATTGATGCCTGCATCAGGAGGAGAACCAAAGGTGATAGCTTACCTCTATGGCGGCCAGGGAACTATTAATGTCCCTTCATGGTCTCCTGACAGTAAGTCGATAGCTTTTGTAAGTAATTCAGGTAGATAAATAAAGGCTTCAGGCTTCAGGCATCGGGATATTAGGATTTCCTGTAGCCCATTGCCTGAAGTCTTTAGCCTGTAACTTCTTTAGGCAGATTGTATTTTCTTTAGCCTCTCACACAGATCAGCCAGACCCTCAGGTGTGTCACCCCCAGACTGTTCAATAGTTGTCCAGCCATGGTACCCTATGTCATCAAGTGCTTTCATCACAGCAGTCCAGTTTACATCACCTTCCAGCAGTTTGACGCCAAAACCGGCCCTCTTGCCCTGTTCATCAGCAATTTTCCTGCTGAATTCCTTGATATGTACTCTTGCTATGCGATTGCTGAGAATCTTAATCCATTGTTCCGGCCAGCCATAATTAAGAATATTGCCACAATCGAAATAAAAACCCACAGAGGGGCTTTTAAACTGATCGACATAGGTTGCTGCCTCCATCGGGCTAAGCAGAAAATTGTTCCAGACATTCTCGATACCGATCCTGACCTGAAGCTTTTCAGCTAATGGAAGTGCCTTCTTTATTTCCTCAGTACTTCGCAACCAGCATTCATCATAAGTCATACTCTCGGTAACACGGCCAGGAACAAGCAAAACAGCATCTGTTCCGTAAGCGCTGGCATCCTGAAGCGTTAGTTTAAGTGCAGTAAGCCCCTGTTCTCTTATTTCCGGGTCGGGATCGGAAAGCAGATATTTCCAGTGAAGTTCTCCGCAGACACTTAATACCGGCAATCCTGTAACCTCAGTTGCCTTGAGCACTTCAGCCCTGTTAAGGTGACTCATTACCTCAACGCCGTCAAATCCTGCATCCCTGGCAAATTTGAATTTCTCCATAATGGTTTTGCCAACGCCAATACTTCCCCACATTATCCCTTTTTTGAGCTCCCTTGATGCTGGCTTGATAACATTTGAAAAACCGGGCAGAGTACCGGTTGCAATCAGAGCCGACGCCATTGCAGTGCTCTTTGTAAATTCCCGTCTGTCCATCCTTTAGTGTATTAGTTTTTTCTAATCATTAGTTTTCACTCTGATTCCTATTGGGTTGGTGCAGCTCCGATAACAGGGATAACCTCAGGGATAGGTGGTACTACAGGTCCCATCGCATAAGTTTTTGGACCAAGGTAGAGATCTGAGTTCATCACTTCATCCCAGGTGACATCTTTACCTGTGTAGGCCGACATCCTTCCCATAATGGTTATTAATGTCGAATTGATCTGTGCCTCAGCATCTGAGAGATAATTACCTGTACGTATAGCAGTTACCAGGTTTATATGCTCCTGAACAAAGGGATCCTTTACTTTCCAGGTTTGATCTGCAGCACCTTCCTCCGGATATGGGTATTTCCATACCTCTTCTCCCTTTAGGTTGTATAGTGTTCCTTTTGCATTTGCAAATCCCTCTGTTCCTGTTATCAGTTGATGAGTCATATTACTGCAGCCTGTTATCTGCCTTGCAGCACAATGAGTCTGCATCCCGTTATCATATATATATTCTATGCTGAAGAAATCATACTGGTCACCGGTTATCCTGCGCTGACGGCCGCCCCATCCAATAGCCTTCACTGGATTCTCTCCGATATACCAGTTCATTACATCTATCTCATGTATGAATTGTTCGGTAATATGATCGCCAGAAAGCCAGCAGAAATTTGCCCAGTTGCGAAGCATATACTCCATATCCGACATACCTGGCTGACGTTTTATTACCCAGAGCGATCCTCCATTACGGATGATATGAGCACTGACAATCTCTCCAATTGCACCATTCATCACCCTACGCTGAGTCTCCATGAAATCTTTCTGAACCCGTCGTATCGTGCCACTTACCATGCAAATTTCTTTCTGTTTGGCTCTCTCCGCTGATACCATTACAGAACGTGCTCCCACCGGATCCACAGCTATTGGCTTCTCCATGAATATATGTTTGCCTGCTTTTACAGCCGCCTCAACATGCGCCGGTCTGAAATGAGGAGGGGTACAAAGAAGTACAATGTCCACCCCTGAATCAATGACCTTTTCATAAGCATCAAATCCCAGGAAACATTTTTCATCTGCGATTTCAACATTTTTCTGTGTTTTAAGCTCTGCCCTGCACTTATCAAGCCTGTCCTGAAAGACATCACCAAGTGCTGTGATCTGCAGGTTGGGACCAGCATTAAGAAAATTAATTGCAGCACCGGTACCTCTTCCGCCGCATCCAATAAGTCCGGCTTTGAGCAGTTTACCATCGGGAGCCTCGTTGAGAAGTGTTGGAAGCTTAATTTCTTCCTTTTTTGTGCCGGTATTTGAACACGAAGTCAATAATCCTGCAGCTCCAATAGTTCCAACAGTTGCCATTGCAGTATTTGATATAAAACTGCGACGGCTGAGATCTTTCTTATTTTCCATTTTTTGTAATGTATTTAGATATCTTAAATAGCTCTTCAACTCTTAAAAATAGGTAAAAGAGTTTGATTTAGGGAATTTTTAGTGTTTTTTTAACATCATTTAATTGCACATTGAGGAAATTTATTTAAATTAATTCTGATGAAGTGAAATTTGTAAATAATTTGCAGTGATGCGTCGGTTTTATTATCAGGTTATATCAATTATTATATTCAGTATTTTGTATCTCTACACAGCCCTGGGGGTACTGATAACACTCATATTTGCATTTTTACATCTAAGGAGACCAATAGATATTATTTCTCAGATATGGGCTAAATCGGTCTTATCTATTATAGGAAAGAAATTTAGCCTGACCGGACTGGATAACATTGAAAAAGGATCAAAGTATATCCTGCTGGCAAATCACAGCAGCCTTTTTGACATCGTAGCAATTATGTCGATCTGCCCCGGAATAACATGGTTCGGACATGAACGGCTTCTGAAAGTGCCTCTCTTCGGCAACTTACTGAAATTGAAAGGATATGTTGCCTTCAAAGAGCCAAACTACAGAAACACAAAGAATATGATAGAACAACTGGTTCTAAGGGCCAGAGACCGGACTGTGGCTATTTTCCCGGAAGGTACCAGAACACTTGACGGCAAAATAAATGAGTTTTACAGAGGATTTATTTACCTCCTCCGCAACACTGATATAAATATACTTCCGGTTACACTTAACGGTTTCTATGATCTTAAACCTAAAAACAGATCATACATTAATTTCGATGCCAGCCTCGAAATAATCATACATAAACCAATTAAGAGAGACGATCTGATTGACAAAACTGATATCGGAATCATTGAAACAGTAAAAGCTGTTATAGAATCTGCTTACACAGGGAATAATAGTGATTATTCCCGACAAACAAAAAAGGCATCAATAATCCTTTAAGCGCCAAAAATGGAAACAGAAAAAAAGAAATGGGTATTTATCATCAATCCCGTTGCAGGAAACGGATCAGCCAAATTATTGATCCCCAAACTGGAAAATATCCTTACAGTCAAAATGATTGATGCCGAAATTATATTTACCGAAAAACCCGGACATGCAACAGAACTTTCTGAAGCCTATTACAATAAAGGTGTGAACTACATTATTGGTGTTGGCGGGGATGGTACGCTTAATGAGATCGCAAGGCCTCTGATTAACAAAAAAAATATCACCCTTGGTGTTATCCCGGCCGGAACTGGTAACGATTTCATCCAGATACTGGGATTCCCAAACAGGTTTGATAATGATGCATGGGAATCATTCTTCAGAGCTGAAGAAAAGGAGATGGATGTGGGTATCTGCAATAATATCATTTTCCTCAACGGCATGGGACTTGGCTTTGATGCGGAGGTTGCAGCTGAGAATTATTCAGGATCGGGTGAAGTGAAGAAAGGGGGCAGTAACAAGTACATTTGGCATATAATCAAAACTCTTCTGTTCTTCAGGGAAAGGAAGATGATTTACGTAAATGGGGCGGAAAGAAGCGAAACTGATTGCTTTATCAATACCATTGCAAACGGAAGAAGATTTGCAGGAGGATTTTATCTTACACCCAGGGCAATTGCAGATGATGGTCTTCTCGATATCTGTATGATTAAAAGATTGTCACTTTTTGAAAGGTTTAATATCCTGTTAAAGGTTCCGAAAGGATCTCACATTACTGACAGGAGAGTAAATTATTACCAGACCCCTGCTATAAGTCTGGAATTTCCGGTGGAGGTGCCATTCCATGTTGATGGAGAGCTATATTATTCGAGAGAATTCGATGTTAAAGTTTTACCGCGGGCACTTAAAATGATTTACAATCCTGATGGAAACCACTATTTCAGACAATAGATACAGCTATACTGTTTTCTTCGACCTCGATCGAACCATTATTCCAAAGGTCAGTGGCAGGGAACTTGCTTATGTTGCAGTCAGTAATGGTCAGATAAAGCCTATTATTCTTGTCATAATATTAGTTAACTATCTATTGTATAAAATCAGGCTGCTCACACCTCAGACAATGGCAGAAAAGATGATCGGATGGACTAAGAATATACCCGGTGTTACTTTTAATGAATTATGTGCAGAAACAACTTATGTCCGGCTGATTCCTGCCATTTACAAAGATGCATTGAAAGAGATTGAATTTCACCGGGATAATAATGCCAGAATAGTATTTCTTTCCGCTTCAGTAATTCAGGTCTGCGAAAAAGTAGCAGAAAAAACCGGTGCTGACGATATTATTTGTACTGAACTTGAGATTAAAGATAACCTACTGACAGGCAAGACATCCGGCAGGCTATGCTTCGGAGAGGAAAAAGGAAAAAGACTCAGGGAGTATTGTTATAAAAATAACATAAATAACTCTGAGTCTTTCTATTATGGCGATTCAATATCTGATATCCCTGTTTTTATCCAGGTAGGGTCACCAGTATGTATAAATCCTGGTTACAGACTTAAAAAGATTGCAGAAAGGAATGGCTGGCAAACACTTAAATGGTCCGCCTAGTTGACCTCAAGCTTCTGCAATGAAGGCAATTGAGGAAATTTTGCATGTGGTTCTGTCTGATACCAGAAACATGTTGATGCAATATCCGATTTCTGAGGCAGATATCTGCCCGCCTGACGCCATCCAAGATCCTGAATAGTAACTTTCAGGTCGCTGTCAAATCTTACAGGATCAAGGATATGCCAGCGGTACAGGCCAAAGCGCTGTTGCGACTTGTATGTCCCGTCCGGACGAATAACCTGGTGAAGTCCACTATAAGGAGTACAGAATTCTGTATATTTCCCTTCCCTGTCGAAATTATAGGATCCGCAGAAATAATCTTCAGTCCCGGTGCCACAAATAGTAGGAAACTGTTT
The DNA here is from genome assembly GCA_035531395.1 of Bacteroidales bacterium. Lineage (GTDB taxonomy): Bacteria > Bacteroidota > Bacteroidia > Bacteroidales > VadinHA17 > LD21. The sequence goes on along the minus strand of DATKTA010000007.1, from coordinate 65,903 downwards.
ATCTCCATCAAGAAAGAATTTGATTTCCCCTTCTCCCCACCAACCGTTATTATTGACTCCCCATGCAAGGTATACACCAACATAATGACCTTTCCCTTTCACACCGTCAATAATTGTATAGTCTGAAGTTTCATTGGTATTCTGCCGTCTCCACTGAATATGCAGGTAACCGGCATCGGCAGGGACATCGGTAAGTGTATAATCGATCTGGTAATAGAGAGTCATTGGATCGGTATCGTTAATATTCTCCATAGTTATTTTGCATTTCTTCCGGAAAGGCATTGCCCAGTATGAATTGAACGCACTTCCTGGATTAACACAGACAGCAGAAGAAACAAGCGGCGCATAGACATTCCATCCCATTCCAAAAAAATCACCCACAGGGCATTCGACAGACGGTTCTGTTTCTCCATCCCAGTATATGCGGATTATTGAGAATCTCCAGTTGCCGGTTGGCGTCATCCAGATATGCTGTATGGCTCCTGGTCCGTCGATTTCAGCCATGGTAAAGGTCTCTCCTGCCTTTATCCTCACATAAGGATTCACTTTCCATCCCTTACCAAGATCCCTTGCAGCCCATGATGCATTGGCAGTGTTGGGCTTATCCTTGTCAGCCGGATCAGCCATCCCTCCTTTGCCTTTCTCCCCGGTGAAATTCTCGGGACTTATTGACCTTGTTTTAGCATCAGACAACCTGTAGAGGTTTCCCATGTTCATCTCCAGACCGTTAAATTTCGACTGTGCCGTTAAAAGAAGCGGCAATAGTAAAATCATTATTCCTGTTGATAATAGCTTTTTCATATTACTGGTTTTTATAGAATGACTTATAATTAATTAAAACTAAACAAATAAAATGACAATAAAAAAGGGGCCTTAACGAGCCCCTTAAATACCTTTAGATAAATCCGCTAGAAGATGTATCTGATAGAGATAGCACCACTGGCAGGTTTGAAGCCTTCATTACCAATAATATTGAAATAAGGATTCCAGTCAAGCCCAATATTTATTGGTGCTTCAGTAAAACTATATTCAATGCCTATTACTCCATCCGGACCAAGGACAAAATCATGAATGTCAGCTTCATCATAAGAACCTACATGTGCGCCAAAACCAAAATACCATCTAAGGTTATCAACATCAAAAGCTTTGTTGTGTATCTCATATAAACCCGTCACATTAAAACCATGCTGATATGCATACAGAAATCCTTCAAATGCATTTTTCTGACTTACAAAATGCTTTACTGTAAGACCCCAGGCTGTTCCTCCTCTCAGTCCAACTCCGGTATTATAGTCCTGGGCATTAATTGCAATCGCCATTGCTGAAAACAGAATAAATGTAAATAGTAGCCTTCTCATTATTTTAACGTTTTAAATTAAGCTGCAAATTTAAAAAAAAATCCACATAGAATTAAATAGACACTCCACCTTGTCAATTCACATTTGTAATATATTATTAATTTGTTAGTTTTGAGACGGCAATTGTCAATCCTAAATCATACTTGCTAAAATTAATTAGCCATGAAAAACCTTATTATTCTGATCATTACAATGACACTTATTTCTTCATGCAACAATCCTGCAGACAAAAAGATAGTATATCCCGTTTCGAAAAAAGGGGATGTTGTTGATAACTATTTCGGAACAGAAGTCCCCGACCCCTACCGATGGATGGAAGATGACAGGTCGGAGGAGACAGCTTCATGGGTTGCTGAACAGAATAAATTGACTTTCGGGTATCTTGAAACAATTCCATTCAGGGGAGAGATTAAAAATCGACTCGAAAAAATGTGGAACTATGAGAAGTTCACATCACCTTACAGGAAAGGAGAATACACATACTATTCCCGCAATGACGGGTTGCAGAACCAGTATGTTCTATACAGGCAGAAAGGTAGTGAAGAACCGGAGGTCTTTCTTGACCCCAATAAGTTCTCAGCTGACGGAACCACTTCCCTGGGCGAAATTGAGTTCAGTAAAGACGGAAGTATTGTATCCTACTCTGTTTCTGAGGGAGGTTCTGACTGGAGAAAAGTAATAGTTTTGGATACAAAGACCAGGGAAATAATCGGAGATACTATAATTGATGTCAAATTCAGCGGTCTCTCCTGGCAGGGCAATGAGGGATTCTATTACTCCAGCTACGATAAACCGGAAGGCTCAGAACTCACTGCAAAAACTGACCATCACAAGCTTTATTTTCATAAGCTTGGTACACCGCAAAGCGATGATAAAGTAGTATTTGGCGCCGACATAAAGAGAAGGTATGTCGGTGGGGGTGTAACTGAAGATGGACGATACCTTGTAGTAACCGCTGCTATCTCCACAACTGGCAATGAGCTTTATATCAAAGATTTATCTAAAAAAAACAGTAAGTTTATAACTGTTGTCGGTAGTTTTGAAAATGACCACACAGTTATCGACAATGAAGGAAGCAAACTATTCATTATGACGAACCTGAATGCTCCCAACACAAAAATAGTAATAGTTGATGCGTCAAATCCGGGCATTGAAAACTGGAAAGACCTGATCCCTGAAACTGAGAATGTTCTTGTTCCTTCAACAGGAGCAGGCTTCATCTTTGCAGAATATATGATAGATGCTATATCGAAAGTACTTCAATATGATATGAAAGGCAAACTTGTCAGGGAGATTACCTTACCGGGTGCCGGCACCGCATCAGGTTTCGGAGCCAGAAAGATTGACAGGGAGGTATATTATTCATTTACAAATTATATAACACCATCTACAATTTACAGGCTTGATCCGGCCACAGGCACCTCTGAAGTTTTTAAGAAACCTGCTGTGGATTTCAATGGTGACAATTTTGAATCAAAACAGGTGTTCTACAATAATGTCATTGATGGCACTCATATACCAATGATAATCACCTGTAAAAAGGGAACTGAACTAAATGGTAAAAATCCGACAATCCTATACGGTTACGGAGGTTTCAATATCAGCCAGACCCCATCATTCAGTCCTGCAAATGCTGTCTGGCTTGAAATGGGAGGAGTATATGCCGTTCCCAATATAAGAGGTGGTGGTGAATATGGAGAAAAATGGCATCTGGCAGGTGCAAAGATGAATAAGCAGAATGTTTTTGATGATTTCTATTCAGCATCCAGATGGCTTATTGGTGAAAATTATACTTCTCCACAGTTCCTGGCTATCAGAGGAGGCTCCAATGGAGGTCTTCTTGTCGGAGCTGTTATGACTCAACATCCCGAAAGCTTCAAGGTTGCTCTTCCTGCAGTCGGAGTCATGGATATGCTCAGGTATCATAAGTTTACTGCCGGAGCCGGCTGGGCCTATGATTATGGTACATCCGAGGATAGCAGGGAGATGTTTGATTATATATATAAATATTCTCCGGTGCAAAATGTAAAGGCCGGAGTAAGTTATCCTGCTACTCTTGTCACAACAGGCGACCATGATGACAGGGTTGTACCTGCCCATTCATTCAAGTTCGCCGCAAACCTGCAGGAAAAACAGGCTGGCAATAATCCGGTACTTATCAGGATTGAAACAAAAGCCGGTCATGGTGCAGGCACTCCTGTAAGCAAAACAATTGAACAGTATGCTGACATTTTCGGATTCACGCTCTGGAACATGGGAATCAAAAAGCTGAATTGATTTAAAAATGCGGGTAAAATTCTCCATTCCACATAACCTCGTAATTGTATTCAGCATTGTAATATTTGCAGCTATTCTGACGTGGATCATCCCTGGCGGCAGATATGAAAGAGAGACTGTAAGTGTTAACGGAGTAGAAAGAAGTATAATAGTTAACGGTTCATTCCAGTACGTTGACAGCCAGCCCCAAACCTGGCAGATATTTTCTGCATTTTATAAAGGCTTCATTAATATGTCGCATATCATCGTCTTTATATTGATGATAGGAGGGGCATTCTGGATCATGAATGACACAAAGGCAATTGATGTCGGGATTTTCTCCTTCCTGGGATTTACCAGGAATATGGAGAGGTATAAACCGGTCAGGTTCCTTGGTGTAAACAATATCATTATTACACTGATAATGATCCTGTTTAGTTTCTTCGGTGCGATATTCGGAATGTCAGAGGAGACGATAGCCTTTGCTGTAATTTTTGTTCCGCTTTCTATATCAATGGGATACGACTCACTTGTAGGTGTGGCTCTCTGTTATTTCGCCGCTCATATAGGGTTTGCAGGAGCTATATTGAATCCGTTTACAGTAGGCATTGCCCAGGGACTGGCAAGTGTACCGATGTTCACAGGAATCGAATACCGGATTGTTGCATGGATAATTATTACCGTAGCAGGCATCGCTGCTGTCCTATGGTATGCTGCAAGGATAAAAAGAGATCCGAAAAAGAGCCCGATGTATGAAGCCGATTACTGGTGGAGGGAAAAGGGTAGCTCACATATTAAAGAGATCAGGTATCATACACCTCTTTCAGCATGGATAACAGCTTTACTGACAGGAATTGGATTGGTTGTATTTGCAGTTAAATATCCTGTAACAACGATGAAAGTTGGATTATCAGATATATCTGCCCCGCTCCTGCCGGTTTTTGCCGTACTATTTTTCATTACCAGCATAATCACTCTACGGAAATCGATTCATTTTTTTGTACTCAACATCCTGGCATTTACAATGATATACCTTGTAATAGGCGTACTTGGATTTGACTGGTATATTATGGAAATAGCTGCACTATTTCTTGCCATGGGAATAGTTACCGGATTTGCTTCAGCCAGGAAACCCGGAGAGATTACAAAACTCTTTGTTGAAGGGGTAAAGGATATAGTCTCAGCTTCACTTGTTGTCGGATTTGCAGGAGGGATAATTGCAATCCTCACCGATGGGCAGATAATAGATACTGTCCTGCACTCACTCTCCGGAGCGCTTAGCGGTGCAGGAAAGATCTCAGCAATTACAATAATGTACGGATTTCAGTCACTGCTGAACCTTGTAATAACATCGGGGTCAGCCAAAGCTGCTCTGACAATCCCTATCATGGCCGAGTTTTCTGACATAGTAGGCTTGTCAAGACAGGCAACTATTGTAGCTTTTCAGTTCGGAGCTGGATTTACAGATATGATCGCACCAACATCAGGAGTACTAATAGGAGTACTGGGAATGGCAAGAATACCTTATGTTAAATGGCTGAAATGGGTATTGCCGATTCTTATTATCCTGGTTCTGATAGGATTCCTGTTGTTAATACCAACTGTAACGATGCAGCTTAACGGATTCTGACAACAAGTGATCTTTTGAAATCAGGCAGCATTATCTCTGATCCTTCCGGAATTATTTTTGTCCACCTATCCTGCCATGGATCATATATTTCCAGAGTGTCATCCGCAACATCGATACCTGTTGATTTCAAATCAAGTTTATAACCTGAAATGAGTTCAGGGGGAATACTATCCTGTAGTTCGCTCTGCCATGTATTGTTTTTATCCCTCAGCCAGATAAGCTTTGTTTTATTTCCGCTAAGTGTATAGACTCTGAATCTTTCTGTATCTGATACGGTTGACTTGAAATTCTCAGATATCGGGTCAACTCCATCAATCACTTTGCGTAGCCTGCCGAAATGGTACCAGAGATGGTTCTTGTCAACGTATGATTCCCAGTGCCAGCTCATTCCTGATCCTGCTGATCCGCTGAAAAAAGGTGCAAAAAGAATATCATGCAGAAGAATACCTGCGGTATCAACCGCGTAAAATTTACTTGGACCGCTGTGCCTTGGCTCAACAGCTCCTGTTTCAGCAAGCAGTACCGGTTTACCGGTATTATAAGATTTAATCTCTTCAATAGCCGAAGAACATATTATATCCATTGGCGCATGGCATACCTCCATCCTTGCTCCAAGATCAAGGTACCTGTGAACCTGGGCCACCTCATTACCCGGCATCAGCATCAATCTCTTATAATTTGCCCTTACCCCATCATAATCGAAACTTCCAAAGCTCTGCATTACAACATTCTGCGGGAAGCGTTTTTTTACCTCCTTAAGCATTAGCTGATTCCATTCAAAAAAGACTTCATCTTCCGGCCCCTTCATAGCATTCATTTCATTCCACAACTCCCAGCCAAAGAACAGAGTATCATTTCCATATCTTTTCTTATAAAAATCGACCTTTCTGAGGAAGAGTTCCCTTCCCTCCTCTGAAGTCAGATACTGCCGGATGCTGTCAAGCGGTCCGCCGTTTGATGTATGATATACAAACTTATTTGCCCATGACTGGTTGTTTTCCTGCAGTGTAAGGCTCCTGAAATGTTCCAGTGTCATTTTAATTCTTAACCCGTTTTCCCGTGCCATTTCAATAAAGCAGTCGATCCTTTTGATCTTTTCTTCGCTGTATTCACCTGCTTTTTTGTCCTCTATATCCCAGAATGACTGGCTAAGCCAGACTCTTACATAGTTACCTCCGTTTGAAGAAAGAGCCTTCATCCATTGTTCTATTTCATAAAGGGATGAATCAGGATTATCCCTGTATTTTCCACTCGGATTTATCATATTGATACCTACAGGAATATAAGGAGAACCATCAGAAAAAATGAAGTATCCGGGGTTAACCCTGCTTACCTCAATGTACCCTTTAGATCCGGTAGGAAGCTGTTGATTGCCAACATTTTTGCAGGAATAAATTACAATTATCAAGAGAACAAGTTTTGGGATCTGACTGATAAATCTCATAATATTTCTGGTTGAAATGAATCCTTATCAAATCTAGTTAAAATTATTATAATTAATAATGAAGAACTTTCACAGAGACACACAGATAATAAATTTAACAACACTAAGGATTTAAAAGCAAAAAAAATCCCGGTCTCAGCCGGGATTCTTAAGTATTTGATTTACCAGTTTACCTTCTTTTGGTTTCCTTCTTTTTATTGGTCTCTTTTGATTTTGAACTGGATTCCCTCTTCACTGTTGCTTTTGGTTTCGATTCTCTTTTTGCCGGAGCTGAAGCTTTACTGGTCTGTCGGGTCCGTGGTTCAGCGGTTCGAACCTGAGCAGGACTTTTGCTTACTGAAGATCTGACCTGTGACGGGGTCCTGGATTCTGCCGGCCTTGCCTGGGATGATGTTCTGCTCCCATATGATCGTGACTGTGTGGAGCTTTTGGTTTCAGTCTTTCTTATCTGAGAAGAAGAATTTGCTCTTGGAGGAGTATTACTTCCATTTCTGCTTCTGGTTGTAACACTGCTTTCTGATCTTCTTGTGGAGCTACCTGCATTATCACCTCTGTTGCTGACTGAAGTAGGCGTTGCTGGCGACCTACGGTTCTGATCGGCAACATTGATACTTTCATTTCGTCTTGTACCGGAGTCCCTGTGTGTTGAAGAGTACAATGCTTCACCATTCTTTCTCTCCTCAGGATGAGAATATGTAGATTTATAATGACCATCCTTTATATTCACAGCTACATAGTGAGAGTGTGAATGATTAGGTCTGTAGTAGTAGTCATGCCAGTAATCGTGGCGGTGATGATTCCACCTTCTGTAATATGAGTAGTAATGATCGTAATAGTTGTAATGATAACCGTAGTAATAGTGCCAGTAGAATGGTCTCCAGGGTCTCCAGTATGAAGGGTAGTAACCCCAGTACCACGATGATCTCCAGACTACGTACCCGGGACTATAGATATATGTTATTAATGGCCATGTTGCTATCTCATAAACTGATGTTCTCACTACAACCACATTCCTCCCGTTTACTGAAGCAGCATTGCCTGTGTACCCCGGATTAGGCGTCTCTGATACGACAGATTCATCAACAACCGGCTCTATAATGTAATTTTCTCCGTAAAGGGCTTCATCACCTGTAAGCTGTATCATCACATTTCCTTCTTTATCACGCTCGACAGTAAAAACCGCTACATCCTGCTTTTCTCTCTTGTTGACGGCAACCTGCAAAACTATGTTATGAACATTGCCATGTACATTGTCAAAAACATTGACATAATCGATCATGCTGTCTCCGTTCAGATCGAGATTATTGATTCTTGAATTTTCATCGTTCAGGTTTCTCTCGAATTCTTCAAGTGTCTTTGACTCCTGGAAGAGATTCATTACCGCATAAAGATTAAGATTATCTCCCGGCAAGCCGAGATATTCTTCATTCTGACCCTGCGCCATCACTGCGACGCCCGATATCAGAAGGGCGGTCATTACGGATGTTGCGATTAAAGTTTTCATTTTTTTGGGTGTTAAAGTGTTTATCTGATATATTGAATGCAAATGGTGTACCAATCTTGAATTGATGGGGAGAAGGGGAGAAGGGGGAAGAGGGAGAAGTAGCTCAGGAATAGATCGTTAAATGTTGTTAAATAAATTTTATTTTATACTGATTTAAATAGGTTTTCAGAAAAATTCAGTATAAGTTTGATCAGGAAAAATCACATAGTAAACCAATCATTCTTTAAAACGCCCCTATGAAAACTTTGAATTTTTTAACCGGTAAATGGAATATGCATATTTTCACAATGCTGATTATTATGTTTCTGATCTTAAATAATTGTGAAGCACAATATACAGGAATAAACGATGATATTGCGAAACTTCGCAAGGGGGATCTTATTATAAAGGCAAATCCGGGTGATAAAGTATCGATTGAACAGATCTGTCATGAATTCTGGTTTGGCTGTGCAATTACGAATGGCCTCGCCGGCAGCAGGATGGCTGATGAAGATAAAAGGCAATACAAGGAGAAATTCCTGGAAAATTTCAATTCAGCAGTTACTGAAAATGCAGTCAAATGGCTCGATATGGAACGTCAGAAGGGTCAGGTTAATTATGCAAATGTCGATGGAATTTTAAATTGGACAGAGGAAAACAATATACCTCTCAGGGGACATAACATTTTCTGGGGAATCCCTAACCGGGTACAGCCATGGCTCAAAGAGATGAATGATGAAGAGCTCAGAAAGACACTTAAAAACAGGGCTGAAACTCTGGCCTTACATTATAAGGGCAGGTTTGCAGAATATGACCTTAATAATGAAATGGTGCATGGAAACTATTATGAGGAGAGGCTTGGGCCGATGATAACAAAAGAGATGGCTGAATGGGTTCATAACGGCGATCCTGATGCAAAACTATTTTTAAATGAGTATGATGTATTGACAGGCAAAAAGTTACCCGAATATATGGCTCAGATACGGACCTTCCTTAAACAAGGGGTCCCGATTGCAGGAATTGGTGTTCAGGGACACCTTCATGACGAATCATTTGACAGGGCAGAGCTCAAAAGAGCTCTTGATTCCCTTGCTATATTTGGGCTTCCGATACGTATCACTGAATTTAATTTGCCCGGTCAGCGTTCGAAATTCCTGAAGAACACCAGGCTGGAAATGACTCCTCAGGAAGAAGAACAAAAAGCTAGGGATATCGTCGATTATTACAGAATTTGTTATGCACACCCGCATGTGGAAGGAATAATTATGTGGGGATTCTGGGCAGGAGCCAACTGGATACCGGCTTCTTCACTCTACAGACGAGACTGGACTCCCACACCTGCAGTTGAGGCATATAAAAACCTGATCTTCAAAGAATGGTGGACTAAAGAAACAGGAACAGCCAACAGAAAGGGCGATTTTTCCGTATCAGCTTTTTATGGCAAATACAAGGTAACAGTAGATGGTGTTTCAAAAGAGGTTGACCTGAATAAAGACCAGGGAAAGACTGTTGTTGACTTTACTAAATAACAATTTATTTCGACCATTTAAGCCGGAGACTGTTGCTTACAACACTAACACTGCTTAATGCCATTGCAGCACCGGCAATCATGGGATTAATAAGAAATCCATTTACAGGGAACAGTACACCTGCAGCCAGAGGAATTCCTATAATATTGTATATAAAAGCCCAGAAAAGGTTCTGTCTTATCGTCCTGACAGTGTTACGGCTCAACCTTATAGCTACAGGGATATATGCAAGATCACTGCTGATAATAGTCATCCTGGCTGCATCAATCGCAATATCCGATCCTTTTCCCATAGCAATACTGACATCAGCAGTTGCAAGTGCCTGACTGTCGTTTATACCATCCCCTACCATGCCGGTAACCTTACCTTCTTCCTGAAGTGATTTTATGAATTCAGCTTTATCAGAAGGAAGCATATCAGCTTTGTAACCTGTTACTCCGGTAGTTGAAGCAACACTCGCGGCAGTTTTTTCATTATCACCGGTAACCATGTATACATCAATCCCCATCTGCTTAAGCTGCCTGATTGTTTGTTCAGAGTTTTTCTTTATCGGATCAGTGACCGAGATAACTGCAAGTACCTTTGCGTTTTCAGCAAAGTATATTATTGATCTTGCTTCATTTTCCCATTTAATTGCCAGGTTTTCCTGCTCCTGGCTGACAGAAATGTTGTTTTCCCTGATAAGTCTTGGTCCGCCTGCAAAATAGGTGGTGCCATTATAATTACACTTTATACCCTTGCCAGTAATACTCTGGATATCATTTAAAAGTACTGGTGATGAAAATTTCTCAAAGTGGGCAACAATTGCATCAGCCAGAGGATGTTCCGAGGCTTTCTCAAGACTAAACAGAATATTTGTGTATTTTTCTTTATCAGACTCTGACAGCCATTCTATCTTATGAACCATCGGCTTGCCTTCTGTGATTGTCCCGGTCTTGTCAAGTACAAGGGCATTCATCTTGTAAGCCAGTTCCAAAGCTTCAGCATCCTTGATCAGGATATTGTTTTCGGCTCCTTTCCCGATTCCAACCATAATGGCAGTTGGTGTTGCAAGACCAAGCGCACAAGGGCATGCAATTACAAGAACTGTTACCATAGACAATATACCCTGGATCAGTCCGTTTTCTCCGCCAAGAATAATCCAGACCGCAAGGGTTATAATGGATATTATCACTACTGCCGGAACAAAAATCCTGGCAATTTTATCAACCAGCTTCTGCACTGGTGCTTTACTTCCCTGTGCCTCCTGAACCATTCTTATTATCCCGCTCAGAAGTGTTTCAGACCCTACTTTTTCAGCGCTGAACTTAAAACTCCCCTTCTGATTTATAGTTCCTGCAAAAACATAAGAGCCGGATTCTTTAAATACAGGCACAGGTTCCCCGGTAATAAGACTTTCATCAATATAGCTGTTTCCCTCGGTAACCCTTCCATCAACGGCTATCTTTTCACCAGGTTTAATTAATATTATATCTCCAGGTTTTACAGTAACTATAAGGAATTCCTTTGTAGATCCGTCTGCAGCAACCTTAATAACTGTTTTTGGTTGCAGGCCTATGAGTTTTTTTAATGCAGATGAAGTATTTGCCTTAGCACCTTCCTCGAGCAACTTACCTAACAGTACAAGTGCAATCACTACTCCTGCAGCCTCAAAATATACATGAGCATGAAGTCCGCGGACATGCCAGAACTCCGGAAAGAGTGTATTAAAGACACTGAAAAGATATGCTATACCGGTACTTAGTGCAACAAGAGTATCCATATTTGCACTACCATGCATAAGCTGTTTCCATCCGTTAATGAAGAAACTGCGCCCCATCCATACTACAATTGGCGTGGCAATAGCCCACATAATATAATTTGCATATGGAATGTTCATAAAGAACATACTGATCATAATAAGAGGAATAGCAAGAGTAATTGATAAAAATGTCCTCACCCTGAGCGATCTGACTCTTTGCTGCTGCAGGTTTTCAAGCTCCTCCTTTGCTCCTGCCGACTCATCAATAATAAGGTCATAACCAATGGAGACAACAGACTCTTTCAGATCCTGTGGCCTGACCTCTGATGGTAAAAATTCAATCGTTGCAATTTGCGACGCAAGATTCACTGCAGCGTTCAATACTCCGGGCTGGTTATTCAGCTTTAATTCCACATTACTTGCACATGAAGCACAAGACAGACCTGTTACCGGAAACTGCTTTTTTACCATTTTCTCCTGCTGCTGACTCATCTTATTAATGTAAGGTATAACCTAAATAATAACAAGAGATTCAAATATTTGTTTAAAAAATAACAAAACTTTTCACTTGCAGGGCAAAAGTAAGCCTTAAAACAAATGTCTGTTGCCGAAAGGTGGAAATTTGTTGATAAAACAACACTTCTTTTTGATGAATTAGAGTTACTAAATCACGAGTTTTACGTACTTTGCTATTTAGTTAAAGCATATTCCTTCATAATATTCTATTTGAAATGGAAAATCTTAAACACATATTCACTGAAGGGACATTAAAAACACCACAGATTGATTTCAACCATCATACTGGTGAACTTATAATGTCAGGCAGATCGATTCCAGAAAATGCAGCAAGGATTTATGAACCTCTTGTCTTATGGATAAATGAATACGTAAAATCTCCACGAAATACAACAGACTTTCGTCTCAATCTGGACTATTTCAACACTTCTACCATGATATGGCTGGCAAAGATGATCAGGGCCCTTGGAAAAATCAACAGGAAAGATTGTGTCCTTTATATTCATCTCTATTTCGATATTGAAGATTTTGTCGACATGGATACCGATGAGATAAAGAATATAGTAAGTTCACTTGTTGATAATATCGGAGAAGTCGACATCAGTATTGGGGTTAAAATTTACTCTACTGACAATACCGGAAAGGTTATTAAAGAATCTACTATTCTTATTTGAACTATACATATCTCCACATATCCTGCTCCGTCAATTTTCTATTTTCCTGTATCAAAACTCCCGCTGTAAGACATTATTTAACTGTTTAACCGGTGATAACAATTAAACTTGAGTAAAAATTATTAACTTTAGTTTATCGTTTATTAAATTTCAAGGTAATGGCAGATCATATTCTCACATTTACGCGCCGCAGATTCATCCAGACTGCCGCTACTGCTGCATTGGCAGCTCCATTCATTATGCGATGCAAAACTGAAAAGAAATCTCCTAACAGTAAGCTTAACCATGCCTGTATAGGTGTGGGAGGAATGGGCTGGGGCGATCTTCATAAATTTCTGGAAGACCCTAATGTACAGATTGTGGCTATTTGTGACGTCGATTCAGATTACCTCAAAAAGGCTTCCGAGGCAGTGCCTGGCGCAAGAACATACTCAGACTGGCGCGAGCTTCTTGATAAAGAGGGGGATAAAATTGATTCTGTTAATGTCACAGTACCAGATCATATGCACTTTCCGATAGCTTATAATGCTATTATGGCCGGAAAACATGTCTACTGCCAGAAACCGATGTGTCACGATGTTGCTGAAGTGCGCCTGCTGACCGAAGCTTCTGTTAAGAAAGGAGTTATCACCCAGCTTGGTACCCAGTTCGCTGACCGGCCAGGCGACAGAACAGGCGTGCAACTTTTAAAAGATGGAGCCATAGGTAAGATAAAACATGCATATCTCTGCTCAAACCGCCCGGGTGCTGTTGATACTTACAGGCTGATGGGTCCGAGACCTGCACAGGGTCAGCAGCCACCTGCTACTCTGAACTGGGACCTGTGGTTAGGGACTGCCCCTGCCAGGGAATATGCTCCGGAAATATACCATCCAATGAAATGGAGGACATGGCTCGATTTCGGTACAGGCTGGTCAGGAGATATCGGATGCCATATTTTTGATGCAGTATGGAAAGGTATTGGGATGAAACCGGCTCTTTCGGTTATTTCTGAAGTCCAGAAATCATGGAAAGACTCACCCGAACGCCGGGGCGATACATGGCCACAGGGTGACCATATCACATGGATGTTCCCCGGAAATGACAAGACTGAGTCTGACACCCTGCCGGTTGAATGGTTTGATGGTGAATTCTATCCTCCGCAGGAAATCCGGGACCTATATAAAGGCCGGGAGTATCCTGCTGAGTCAGCAATGGTTATCGGAACCGATGGTGCAATGCTGATTCCACATCAGGAAATGCCAATCCTTTTCCCGGAAGAAAAATATTCAGATTATAAAATTCCTGCTTTCGAAGCCGGAAACCATTATCATGCTTTTGTGGTTGCCTGCCTGGGTGGTCCTAAAACAGAATCATTCTTTGCACAGACAGGACCTATGACAGAAGCCATATTGCTTGGAACAGTAGCAAACAGGATCCCTGATCAGCAGCTTGAGTGGAATTCTGCCGAGATGGCATTTACAAATTATCCTGATGCTAATAAACTCCTTCGGCGTACCTACCGCGAAGGCTGGAGTGTGGCAGGATTTTAAAGTATCTTAAATCCATTGATCGTATTTTCAGGCCAAATGCTGGACTGAACTTCTCCAATATGCTTCTTCCGGAGGAAGAACATACAAACTCTTGACTGGCCAATGCCACCGCCTATACTCAGAGGTAACTCATTGTTTAACAGCATACTGTGGAATAATAATTTCTTCCTTTCAGTACAACCCCTGATAGTCAGCTGTCTCTCCATTGATTCAATATCGACCCGTATACCCATGGAAGATATCTCAAAAGCCTTTTCAAAAACCGAATTCCACAATATTATATCTCCGTTCAAACCATTATATCCCTCTTCATTCATGGTGCTCCAGTCATCGTAGTCGGGAGCTCTGCCATCGTGAGGTTCACCATTGCTCAGGTTTCCACCTATGCCAATAATAAAAACTGCACCAAATATTCTTGCAATCTCATTTTCACGCTGCTTCGCAGTAAGTCCGGGATATTCCCTGAGAAGTTCCTCTGCATGAATGAAATATATTTTATCCGGCAGCACTGGTTCAAAATCGGGATACTTTCCGAAAATATCTTTCTCAGTTGCCTTGAGAGCATCATAAATTGACTCAACTGTCAGTTTCAGGTAGCTAAGTGTTCTCTGTCCCTTCAGAATATGTCTTTCCCAGTCCCACTGATCAACATAAATTGAATGCAACGGACTCAGATCTTCATCAGGCCTCAGTGCTCTCATATCTGTCAGCAACCCACTTCCTGCCTCAAATTTAAATTCCTTAAGCCGGATCCTTTTCCATTTCGCCAGTGACTGCACTATGACAGCCCGCTTGTCAGTTAATCCCTTCACAGGAAAAGAGACAGGCCTCTCAACACCATTAAGATCATCATTGATACCCGTTCCGTCAAGCACAGCTATAGGTGCAGAGACATTTACAAGATTCAGGTTGCCTGCAAGATGTTTTCTGAAGGTCTCTTTAATGTAATAAATCGCTTCTTCTGTCATCAGGATATCCGAAGTTGCTGATTGCGTCATGATTTTGTTTTCAGGAAGCA
The DNA here is from genome assembly GCA_035531395.1 of Bacteroidales bacterium. Classification (GTDB taxonomy): domain Bacteria; phylum Bacteroidota; class Bacteroidia; order Bacteroidales; family VadinHA17; genus LD21. The sequence goes on along the minus strand of DATKTA010000007.1, from coordinate 50,722 downwards.
TATTTTTTTTGTTTTTCAGTTTGCTGAATTATTTGAATCAAAATGATTCTGAATAAAAAATCCATTAATATTAACTCAATAATATATCTTGATTTTATAAGGCAAATATATGATTATTTTTAATAAATCAAATATTTTTCTATTTTTTATTAATATTTTATATATGAATTGATTTTTTTCTTAATATTTTACCATCCGTGCTCTGCAATTTTCTTTTAAGTGGCCTTGGTAATCTGTCATGCCGGATCATTAATTTTGAGTATAATAGTTACAAGTCATAAGTTAAATTTTTCATAAAGATTAACGGCTGCAAAAACAAAAATCTTCTTGTGATGTTTTCTTTTATATTTAAAATTAGAAATCATGCAAAAAATTAAGTTTATTGTCGCAATTCTGATCCTTTTGGTGATGGTATCATGCAAGAAAAGTTCAACTGCATCTCTTTATACTCCCACGAGTAGTGACGCAACAACTACCGCCACATTTGAGGAGTTGCAGCAGGGGAGGGAATTGTATATCAACAACTGTGCAAGTTGTCATGATCTTTATTCTCCTGATGATTATTCAGCTACCCAGTGGCGGGGAATAATGTCATCTATGGGTACTAAAACCAGGATGACCTCATCGGAGACAACTCTTGTAACAAAATATGTAACAAGAGGGCATTGATACTAATAATTCAGTATCTGTACTGATCTATAGCTTTGTTTATAATCGTGGGGTTATTGAAGCTCTTCAATTTTTACAGATGAATGTTCCCTTGTAAGAAAATGAATAATCAACCAGGCACAAAGATAGGTGAGACCGCAGATTGTAAACAGCAGATTATATCCACCGGTAAGGTTCCCGGCTGATTTATAGCTGTCGAGAAGGAACCCTACAACAAGAGGGAAAAGTATCCCTCCAACGGCTCCTGCCATACCGGCAATACCTGTAACAGATCCTACTGCTTCGGACGGGAACATATCGGATGCCATGGTAAATACATTTGTTGCCCAGGCCTGATGAACCGCAACAGCAAGACTTATTATTGCAACTGCCATCCATGCCGCGGTTGTGTATTGCGCGAGAATAATTGTCAATTCCATAACAGCAAACAGAAGAAGAGCTGTCTTCCTGGCCCTGATTACTGTCCATCCTTTTTTAATGAGCAGGGATGAAAAATACCCTCCCAAAATGCTGCCAATAGTTGTTGCAGAGTAAATAATGATAAGCTCCAGGCTGGGCCGTTTTAGATCAAGTTCATATGCAGTTGAGAAATATGATGGCAGCCAGAAAAGAAAAAACCAGAAGATAGGATCGATAAGACCTTTCCCGGTAATTAATGCCCATGTCTGAGGGAATGAAAATAATTTTAACCATTTGATCTTTGGTTTTTGGTCCGTTTCCTGCTCATTATAACCATTATTCTTTCTGTCAAGTATCAGTTCAAGTTCTATTTTTGACAGCCATTTCTGTTTTTTCGGGGTTTGATAAAATATCAGCCAGAGTATTAACCATAGAAATCCTATGCCACCTGTTATCCAGAACACCTCATGCCAGGAATATCTGTTTAATATCCAGGGTACTATGAGCAGGGCCATTACAACGCCAACGCTTGGCCCTGAATTAAAAATACCTGTAGCTATCCCCCTCTCCTTCTTAGGAAACCACTCAGATATTGCTTTTACGCCAGCAGGAAAGTTACCGGCTTCTCCTATACCAAGGCCAAACCTGGCAAGAGCAAACTGTAAGGCATTCCTTGCAAGAGCATGAAACATCCCTGCTATGCTCCATATTATTATTATAAGTGTATATCCTGTTTTTGTACCTATCTTATCTATCAGCCTTCCCATCACAAGCAAACCAATGGCATAAGCTGCGGTAAAAGCCATTACTATATAGGCAAAATCCTTTTCAGACCAGTTGAATTCAACCTCCAGAATTGGCTTAAGCAATCCAATGATCTGCCGGTCGATATAATTTATAGTTGTTGCAAAGAACAGTAATGAGACTATTATCCAGCGGTAGTTGTTTATTTTCATAAATTGATCTGGTTATATAAATTTTGGTAGCGGGTTGCGGGTTCTCTCCTCTCAAATCTCAAATCTCCCAGTCTCCCCCTCACATCGCTTTAATGTATCTGGACGCCTGATGCACGTAGCCTGTAGCCTGAAGCCTGTAGCCTTATATTACCAGTCCACTACAGAACCATCGTCAGGATCCAGACGGACCTTATATGGTTGTGGTTCACCAACCTGTGCCCGCAGTTTATCCTCATCTATGGTGATACCCAGGCCGGGATCGGTAAGTAAAGGTCTGTGACCATCCTTTATAGGAGGCAGAGGTTTCGCCAGTAGGTCAGAATATTCATTATCCCCACGCTCCTGGATAAGGAAATTGGGAATAGAGGCCGCGATCTGGTAACTGGCTGCCAGTGAACATGGTCCCTGTGGATTGTGAGGTGCGACCGGGGAATAATAGGATTCAGCCATACCCGCAATTAGTCTTAACTCTGTTATACCTCCAGCGTAACATACATCAGGTTGCAGAATTGTTGCGGCACGTTTTTCAAGTATTTCCCTGAATCCCCATTTTGTAAATATACGTTCTCCTGTTGCAAGAGGGATATGTGTTTTGCGTGCAAGTTCAGCCATTACATCCACATTAAGAGCCTGTACAACCTCTTCATAGAACCATGGGTTAAATGGCTCCAGTGCTTTAATAAGGAGGGCTGCCGTAGGAGGTTGAACCGCTCCATGAAAATCGACGCCGATATCCATACTGTCACCAACCTTTTCACGCAGGGCCTTAAACCTTTCCACAACCTCATCTATAAATTTTTGTCCTTCAACATATTTGAATGGCTGCCTGTTTCCTCCGTTCGGACCTACCTTCATAGCATTGATCCCCTTTTCCTTATCGGGTGTACCGTATACTCTTATCCTGTCCCTTGTGGGTCCGCCGAATAACCTGTAAACAGGAACTCCGTATACCTTACCTGTGATGTCCCACAAAGCCTGGTCAATACCGCTCAGGATAGCTGTCTTTATTGGTCCACCCCGGTAAAAAGACCCTCTATGTATTGCCTGCCAGTGAAAAGTGACCCTTGTCGGATCTTTGCCAACCAGGTAGTCTTTCACCTCAAGAGCCCCTGCTGCACAGGCTTTTGCATCGTCCTTCAGCATTTCACCCCAACCTGTGATTCCGGCATCTGTGGTTATTTTTACAAATACCCAGGTGTTCTTCAGCACAAATGTTTCAATATTTGTAACCTTAATGTTATCCTTTGGACCAATCAGGGCTGCATCCGTCCTTTCAACATGTGAGAACTGCGGATTTACAGGCTCTTTTACCTGTATATATGGTATTGCTCCTCCCGCTATTGCTGAAGCAGCTATTGCCTGTCCTGTTGTTTTAAAAAAGTCGCGTCTCGAACTGCGCTTACTAACAGATTCATTAATGGCACTTTGTCTCATATTAAAATGTTTTGAAGAATCATTAATAATTTCCATCATCTCAGTAAATATACAAATTATAGGAATCGGAAGGATCTGTGGTAATTTTATTATTGAATATTAGTTTAAATCCATATTAACCACGGATTAACACAGGATTGCACGGAGGAAGACACGGAGTAATAGCAGAGGAACTCTGTGAAAAATTCGTGCCAATCCGTGATCTCTGTGGTGAGAAAAAATAAGTTGAAATAATTAAATTCTTAATTTAGTAAGAAAAAACAGAGGATGAAAAAAACAAACCTTTTCAGACCAGCCGGGTTCACATACCTAATAATAATAATTATCTGCTCTTCCGGACAGCTTATCCGCTCGCAGAATGGAGTAAAACCAGGAGAGTTTATAATTGAACCGGCAACACTTACCAATATGGGATTTGAGTGGTATATAAGTGGTGATGATAATCATAATGCCACAGTATCTGTTGATTATCGTCAATATGGTTCAAAGACCTGGAGAAATTCCATACCTCTTCTGAGGATCGGTGATGAACATGTAGGCCGTGAAGCAGAGCATCTTGATTATGTTACTCCACGCATGTTTGCAGGCAGCATACTGGATGTAATGCCCGGGACAGAATATGAATGCCGGTTTATAATGAAGGATACTGACAATGGAACAAATGAAACCATGATTGTAAGGGCTAAAACCCGGACGGAACCTGTTGCTGCAAAAGATGGTCGTACTCTCCATGTCTATCCTGCCAAATGGAACGGTGAGAAGAAGGAACCTTCATTTACCACGCTCCAGGGGGCATATTATGGATCAGGCACAGGCGACTGGTCGGTTGTCCGCGAACGGACGATTCAACCAGGCGACATTATTGAAATACATGCAGGTCTTTACGAAGCTAACCGGTCCGATTACGTTAATCCTGAAGGAGTTCCCTTTGATGGCACATATTTTCTGACAGTTAAGGGCACCCCGGAAAAGCCGGTTGTGATAAGAGGTGCTGGTGATGGTGAGGTAATATTCGACGGAGCCGGATGCCATGTGTTTTTCGATGTTTCAGCAACTGAAAATAATATTTTCGAAGGTATCACTGTCAGGAATGCCGACATAGCATTTTATGCAGGCAACAAACATATGATCGGGGCAAAGAACCTTACAATCCGGAATTGCCGGTTGGAGGAAGTAGGTGAAGGAATAATTACTGAATATGCAGGCTCAACAAACTTCTATATTGCTGATAATGTTATCATAGGACGTGATGACCGTTACCGGCTGCTGGGATGGGCCAATTCGAGGAGCCTCTATGGTGCCAACAAGATGTATAGTTACATAGGGATTAAAGTATACGGTAGCGGTCATGTAATATGTCATAATGCAATTGCATATTTCCATGATGCAATAACAATTTCAACATATGGCACTCCTGAAAAGGAGCAGGAAATGAAGGCTGTTTCAATAGATATTTATAATAACGACATGCACCTTATGGCTGATGATTTCATCGAAGCCGACGGAGGAGTTCATAACGTAAGGATTATGAGGAACAGGGGTGTAAATGCTGCCCAGTGCGGGTTAAGCGCCCAGCCTGTTTTTGGAGGTCCTGCTTATTTTATCCGTAATGTAATTTACCATGTGCCTGTCGGTATAGCTCTTAAGTTCATGGCTAGACCAGCAGGACTATATATTCTGCACAATACCTTCATTGCAGAGAATGGTAACGGTCAGACATTCTCGAACTCACATTTTTCTAACAATCTCTTCATGGGTACCGGTACCCGCGGAAGAGCAGTTGCTGTATTCCCGTTTGCCACAGCCTATTCAACATCTGACTATAACGGCTACTGCCCGAACCCGGGGGAAAACAATTACAGGTGGGTATCACCTGCTAACGGGACTCTGAGAGACTATTCAATTACCATTCAGAAAGATGGCAAATCCTTCAGTTCTCTGAAGAGCTTTTCTGAGACAACAGGCCTTGACAGGCACAGTATTGAATTAGGTTATGATGTTTTTGATAATCTTAAGGCTCCTGACCCGGCAAAACCAGGATCGGTATATCATGCAACAGATTTTAATTTCAGGATCAAACCAGAAAGTGCTGCTATTGATGCAGGGACCTGGATACACGGAGTAAATGACAATTTTAAAGGCAAAGCACCCGACCTTGGAGCTATTGAGGCAGGACAGGATGAAGAAGTATATGGCCCGAGAGGAGAAATTACCAACAGGGCTTTCTACAGGTAACCTTCTGTTAATTAATTAACAGTGGTTTCTGAAAAATCCTGAACCTCTTTATTACCTTGCCTCCTATCCTTTCGCATTCTGCTCTCATTCTTGTATTTTTCTCAAGGATAAGGTGAAGGTCAATAAGTTCCATCTTATTATCCATACAGGACTGAAGCATTTTAACAGCCATCAGTACATCAAGGCCTTTATTCCTGTAATCCTTCCTTACACCACCAAGAAGCATGAGAAGCTTTTTCGATGTTCTGAGGGCAATGAGGATCCTCAATATTCCAAAAGGAAGCAGCTTCCCGGAAGATTTTCTTACTGCCTCACTTATATCAGGAATTCCAATAGCAAAACCTACCACTCCGTCAGGGGCCTCAACAATCTTGACAAATTTTGGATTAAGGATCATCATATATCTAGAAGCCATTTCCTTCTTTTCGCTATCCTCAAGAGGAACAAAGCCATAGATTTCAGCAAAGGTCTGGTTCATAAGCTCAAGAACAGGGATTATGTATTTATTGAATTCCCGTTTTGAGCGGAATTCCACTACTTTGTAACCATTGTTCTGGGAAACTCTTGAAAGAATTTTCTGATAGACTTCAGGCATCTCACCTGGCACTTTAGCAAGATAGTTAACCAGGTCCTCCTCCTTTGCATAGCCTTCCTTCTCTATCATTTCAGGCATATACCTGTCGTTTGTGGGGCAGACTATGAACTTCTGATGCTCGAATCCTTCTATCTGGAAACCCTGCGGATCCTTGTCAGAAAATCCAAGAGGACCGACAAGTTTCACCATACCATTGCTGCGGGCCCACTCCTCCACCTTATATATAAGGGCATGTACAACCTCCTGGTCTTCATAAGATTCCATGAAACAGAACCGGCCATTTTTTTCATTATGAATCTCATTGTATCTTTTATTTATGATCCCCATTATCCTGCCTGCAACCTTTTTATCCCTGTAAGCAAGGTAAAGAACAGTATCCGCATACCGGTACGACTTGTTATTCTTATCATTGAAAAGAAGCCACTCATCTGAGTATATTGGAGGGAGCCATTTTGGATTATTCTTATGTATTTTTGAAGGAAGGTAAATGAAAGTCCTCTTATCACGCTTTGTGATAACTTGTTTTACTATAACTTCTCCCATCTCAAGGATATGATGTAAATAATGTCTTTTTGTCTCATTGCCTATTCGCCTCCTGTTCTCCCGGTCTCCCACTCTCCCACTCTCCCACTCACTCACTCACTCACTCACTCACTCACTTCTTCCTTACCATGCAATTCCCCACTTACTGAGCAATCCAAAATTCCATAACAGATAAGCAGCAACAGCAATAATAAGGATTATTATAATTAATGGTATCCATGGGTTCCTCTTTTTTGCAAAAGGATCGGCCAGGTCAAGTTTTGAACTCAAACAAAGTTAATAAAGTAATTCACTTTTGAATTATTATCATGCCTTATCCTGTTTTGATTTTCACAATCACTTTTTACTATCTTTGCGCCGGATTTAACCATATTTATTTTTTGACCTTTAATGATGCTTTTCATAAGGAGACTCATCGTCACTATATTCCTTTTTTCAGTTATTTCTTCCTGCTTTAATTCCTATTCACAGGTATCTGAAAAAACAATAATATCAGGAAAAACCACAGACGACCTGACAGGAGAACCACTTCCTTATGTATCTGTCATCCTGAAAGGGACAACTGTTGGCACTACATCTGATGCAAATGGCCGATACCGTATTGAGACAACATCAAAGGTAACAGAACTGATATTTTCATTTATTGGCTATGAAAATGAGTCAAGGATTATAAGGACAGGTAAAGAACAGACTCTCAATATTAGTCTCAAACTTTCATCTATAAATCTTGATGAAGTCATAGTATCATATGAAAAGAAGACCTACAGAAACAAAGGTAATCCTGCTGTAGAACTGATTCAGAATGTTATTGACCACAAAGACATGAACAGGGTTGAGTCATTTTATTTTCTTGAATATAAAAAGTACGAGAAGGTTCAGTTTGCAGTGAGCAATATAAGCGAGAATTTCAAACAGAGCAGTATGTTTAATAAATTCGGATTTGTTTTTGATAATCTCGATACAACAAAACGTATCGGGAATGCTGTGCTCCCTATATTTATCAAAGAAACTCTTTCATCTCACTATTACCGGAAAGTCCCTGAAGCAACAAAAGAAGTAATACTTGCCGAAAAGACTATTGATCTTGAAAAATATATTAACAACAGGGGTGCTGCCAACTATCTTAACTATTTATACCAGAATATAAATATCTACGATAATGAGATACTCTTTCTCACAAATAAATTTCTGAGTCCGATTGCAGTAACAGCTCCTGCATTCTATAAATATTATATTGACGACACCCTGCAGGTGAACAATATAAACTGCGTCAGGATGTTCTTTGCACCAAGGAATAAATCCGATTTCCTTTTCCATGGCTATCTCTACATAACAATGGACAGTAGCTATGCTGTGAGAAAGATTGACATGGGAATTAATAAGGACATCAATATTGACTGGGTTCAGAATATGAGCATTGTTCAGGATTTTGAACAGAACAGCGATAAAACCTGGATCCTGGCAAAAGACGAAATATCAATTGATTTTGGAATTGTTAAGAACACTACAGGACTTTATGGACAGCGTACAATTTCCTACAAGGATTATAAAATAAATGATCCGATAAGTGAAAGTATCTTCAAAGGACCTGATAAGGCAATACGTATTGATACGGCATCACTCAACCCCGCCTTCTGGGATTCAAACAGGCTTGTTCCTCTGACAAAATCAGAGAAACAGATCTATTCAACTATAGACAGCCTGAACCAGATGCCTGAATTCAGGAGGAGAATGGACATTATAACAATTTTTACCCAGAGTTTCCTGAATCTTGGGAAGGTAGAACTTGGCCCGGTATTCAGTTTTTACAGTTATAACTCCGTTGAAGGTTCGAGAGTCAGATTTGGCGGCCGGACAACCACTGATTTCAGTAAAAAGGTTACCCTTGATGGTTATATGGCATATGGATTCAAGGACAATGCTTTAAAATATGGAGCCGGGATAACATATTCATTTACTGACCGGACAATTTATCAGTTTCCCGTAACATCACTTAAAGTTAGCTATCAGAAAGATGTAAGAATTCCCGGACAGGAACTTCAGTTTACTCAGGCAGATAATATTTTGCTCTCGTTCAAGCGCGGGGTAAGTGATAAATTCATGTTAAACAATACTTTCAGGATCGATTTCCTGCATGAGTTTGAAAATCACTTCTCCTACCAGCCAGGATTAAGTTACAACAGGCAATATCCCTATGGTAACCTTCTGTTTACATCTTCTCAGCCTCTTGCCACTGAGGGCAATATTGGCTTTATCAATATTTCAGAACTTTATCTGAACCTTCGCCTGGCACCTAATGAATCATTTTACCAGGGGAAGCAGAACAGGGTTACTTTTCCGAACAATCATCCGATAATAAATCTGAAAATCGCCGGAGGTTCAGGATTCATCGGGAATGATTATGATTATCTGAGACTTCAGTTTAACATAAGCAGGAGGTATTATGTCTCAATACTTGGATATACCGATATAGCCCTGGAAGCAGGGCAGATTTTCGGACAGGTTCCTTATCCGCTGCTATTCATGCACAGGGCAAACCAGACTTATGCCTACCAGAAATATTCCTATAACCTTATGAATTTTCTTGAATTTGTAAGCGACAGGTATGCATCAATCAACGTCGACCACAGCTTTAACGGGTTTATTCTGAATAAGGTTCCTCTTATAAAACACCTTAAACTCAGAGAGATCGTTACCTGCAAAGTTATGTATGGCAGCCTTGGCTATAAAAATAACCCCGATTTTAATGATAATCTGTTCCTTTTCCCCGCTGACAGTAATAGTACACCCCTTACTTATGCTCTTGTAAATAAACCTTATATTGAGGCTGGTGTTGGACTTTCAAATATCTTCAGGATTTTCAGGGTTGATCTCATTCAGCGGTTTACTTACACCAATAATCCAAAAGTGGATGATACCGGTTTCAGAGTACAGTTCAGACTAGATATCTGATCTTGACTTTAGGTTTTTTCTGAAGTATCTTTGCAAGTAGATATTGTTTACTCTGATTATTTTAATGGTAAAATAATTAATGAAAAGATCAGTTTCTAAATTCCTGTACATATTTCTTGTCTGTGCAACTATAACAACTACAATCAGATGTGACAAAGATGACAGTTCAAATAATGAACCTGAAAATGATCCTTGTGCAGCCAGAGTGTCAAATTATTATGGATTTTGCATTATAAATAGCCCGAAAAACTGGGCCTGCGTATCATCCGGACCTGTTATCTTAAGCTGGCTTGCAACAATGCAGGGACCTACATATGAGGTCTATCTTGGTACACATATTGACAGTATTAAACCGATATCACTTCTGACTGCAGATACACTTGTATTAAGGGACCTTGAGTCTTTAACAACTTACTATTGGAAATATACAGCAATAGATCCCTGTGGAAGAGGATGTAGTTCAGGAATATCCCGTTTTACTATCGTATCAGATCTTAAACTGCCATATATAGAAACATTACCTGTGTCAGGAGGCCAGAAACTCCCAGTCTCCTTGGGAGGAACAATTTTGTATAAGGGTAAAATGCCTATTACTGAAAGTGGAATTTATTTTGGCAATTTTCCAAGTCCTGAAGTGACCGGATCTAAAATAAGTCTTGGATGTGATAGTGGATTTTTCTCCTGCACTCTGGATAGTCTGATTGAAGATGTAATTTATTGTTATAAAGCCTTTGCAACAAACAGTTTTGGAACATTTTATGGAAAGGAATTCCAATTCAGAACCGAAGCGTCAGTATATCCTGATTCTGTAACAGATATAGAAGGTAACCATTATGGTACGGTCAGAATTGGAGACCAAATATGGATGTCGGAGAATCTTAAAACCACTAAATTAAACGATGGTGAATTGATCCCTTCTGTCGCGGATAATAATTTATGGTGCGATTTCAATATCCTCAAGGTAAAACTCTCCTGGTTAAACAATGATTCATCATACTCCAAAACATACGGAGCTATTTACAACGGATTTGTTGTAAACTCTGGCAAAATATGTCCCAAGGGCTGGCATGTTCCTTCTGATGATGAGTGGAAAACTCTGGAGCTATATCTTGGGATGCCCAGTTATGACGCTTCCAAGATTGATATGCGTGGCACCTACGAGGGCCTAAAGTTGAAATCTTCAAACGGCTGGCTGGGTATTGGGAACGGTTTCAATACAAGTGGATTTAAAGGTCTTCCGGGAGGTTACCGGCATGCATTGGGTTCATTTCCTAATCCTGGAGAAATTGGACAATGGTGGACATCAACCAAGGATCAAAAGTATGACTATCTATGGTCCAGATCTCTTTTATATAATGCGTCCGGGATCAGCAGGACAAATATAAGTATGCAATTCGGTTGCAGTATTCGGTGCCTCAAAGACTAAATTTCTAATTCAGCCTACATGTGATTTGTTAAATCAAGGGCAATGGGAGACCCGCGCAAGCGGGACGAGGAATCTCTCAATCAATTATTACAAAAGAATATTTAATTACTGATACTTATAAATAATTAAAAATATGGCAAACGTTAGTACTTATTTGAATTTTGTAAGGGAAACCGAAAAAAACCTGAACTTACAACTTACTTTTTAAGACTATACCTGTAGACATTTGTCTCCCTGAGCTCAAAACCCAGATCCACGTAGAGTTTATTAGCCGCAATCCTTGATGGACGCGATGTAAGGTCAACAGATCCAGCACCGATAATTTTTGCAAATTCCATGGCGCGTATCATCAGGGCCTTTCCTATTCCTTTGCCCCTGAACGTCTCGTCAACAACAACATCTTCTATCCAGAACTTAGTCCCTGTCGGTATAAAATATACAACAGCAGTAAGCATACCGGCAATCTCTCCTTCTACCGTCTCAGCAATAAAGAGATGTGAATTCTCAGATCGTATCAACGATTTGAGTCTTTTCTTTGTCATTGCCTCAATATCAGGATCAAGTTGTGGCAGTAATTTATATACAGCCTTTGAAACTCTTTTGCTGTATCTTTTTACTTCTTTGATTTTCATCTGGCATATATTTAAAACTTTATCATTTTGAAGTATTCAGCACCACCGTTTCACCTGATGAGGTTCTTTTTGCAACTTTAAAGCTTCCGATGTTTCCATCATTAAAAGAAACCACATCTTCCCCTTCAGTCCTTCTGATTTTAACTGAGATTGAATTTCCCTGAACAAGTTCAAGCGATCTGACATCAGCAGTCTTTCCTGCCGGAACTGGTTCCAGAATGCTGATAAAATGTACAATTTCTCCTTTCCTTCTTACTATAATAAGCGGAGCTCTGACGGTAACACTTGAAAGCGGGCCTTTTGCTGTAAAAATGATATCAGAAGCTTCATCAGGCATAGTTAAAACAGTAGTACCCGTTTCATTATTGAATGTGACATTTATGTCATTTCCCGCATCAACCTTAAATGCCTTCACCTCTTTAAGATATGAATACCCTGGAGGCAGATCACCCGGACTGGCAATTGTCTGTGTCATATCACACGAAACACTGGTTCCTTTATTGTGGTAAAGCCAGTCGAAAGTATGTTCCTTACCATCATCTGCTTTAAGCTCATCAATAACAAGCAGATAGGTTGGTCCAAGCAAAAGGAATCTTTTATGTGCAATGCTGTCAAAAGCAGGCCCTGCACCGGCAGCTATTGCTACATAGGCATCATTAGCCTCAAATGCAAGAAGTTCTCCTTCTGCCTCCTTTTGCGATTCACCGTCGGCAAGCACTGCATTATGCCCTGTAGTTGCCTTATACCATTCGCTGTGAATCGGCAAACGATAGGCCTGGCTCGCAGCTCTTCCCGGATCAACACCAAGCTCCTGTCCATAACCGAAAAATACAAATGAGAGCTTATCAAAATGTCCGTGAAATCCTCCATATGGACCAAATGTCAGAGCAGCTGTCAGCTTACCGGGACCGTTGGTGGCAAGAATGGCATGGCCCGATCCGGGAATCAGCTTGCTTACTGACACTGCAGGTTTTGCCTTCAGTTTTTTATCACGTCCTAGAAGGATCATATCCCATGTTGGCTCGGAAGACAGAGTTGAAAGAAGTCTCTCATCTTTATATACTGCAAATGCCTCTTCGTTTACTGACTGATTTACAGGAGTATCATTTACCGCATCACCGAACCGCGGAAGAGAACCGTCAGCCATAAGATAATCAAATGCTATCAGGTACATCTTATGCATCATCTCATGGCTGTAAATATCTATTCCCAGCCTTCGTGAACCTTCTGCCATAATTGTAAGAGCAGAAAGGGTATAGTAATGATAACCCCACGAATTCTCGTACCACATTCCTTCAGGAAGAACGCTGATATTCATCTGGGTTATAAATCCGTTTTCCTCATCCAGAAAGGCCTGTTTCACATAATCTTTATCTCCAAGTATTATACCTGCATATAGCAGTGCTGCATTATGCCAGGTCTGCCAGTTAGATTTTCCTGATTTATGAACATTTATACAGTCCGTCATTGCGCGGATAAGCTTTTCCTCAATATTTATCTTATCACTATCATTCAGAACCCCGCTTTTATAAATAAGGTCATATGATTTAACCAGCGGTATCATCAGACCTGACTCATTGAGTGTCTGTTCTGCTATATGTCCGGCGGTTCTGTAAATATCGTTTTTCCTGGAAGCGACATCAATATTTTTTTCACCAACATTTGCATGAACCATCGGGTATTTAAGATACCGTACAGCATAACCTTTAAGGACACTGGCTGTTAGTTCGGCATATCTGACATCACCAGTTACTGACCAGGCCCAGGCAGCATCTTCTGCCACACTGAAATTCCTGCTGTGCTGCCTGCTGTAAAGTACATTGTCATATGGGAAACCGGTATATATCTTTTCACATTCCGGACATTTATGGTGATGAGCATCAATTGTTACAAGTGCTATCTGGCAATCATTGCACTGGTACCACTGATTATGCTGCCCCCCTTCAGGTGGAAAGAAAAGTGTGTCCTCCAGAGCCTGATCAGCCCTTGCAAACCGGGCAGCAAGAACATCATGTTCAGGTCCGGTACTCTTCCATGCTGATTTTAGTCTCTCCAGCTCTTCAGAAGTTGCTGAGATAATGGGCCAATGAGTATCTTCATTATGCTGCCAGTTATATTTTTCAATGAAAGTTACAATTTCTGATTTTATCTGCTCAGGTGCCTCAGGTTTGAACGATTCCTTTTCCCTGCGGAGTGAATTGCAAGCGAGAGCTAATATTGTCACTAAAAATAACCCGGTGATTCTTTTCATACTTCAAAAATCAGATTTTACTTTGAATTACAAAATATAAACCATGCTCATATCTAAAGAAACTGAGCTTTAAAAATTATAGCATCGCTAATATACCAAAAAGTATTTTGGTTATCTGTAAAATCCGACTCTATTATGTCACACAATCGCCTTTTTAAGAAGCCTGTTTGATCTGCGCCGAAGTCTTTTAATATTTCGTGAATAAATAACAAAGTACATCACCGGTATCAGAACAAGAGTAACAAAAGTTGCGAAACTCAGACCGAATATGATAGTCCACGACAAGGGTCCGAAAAACATTACATTATCACCACCGAAATGCAAGTGTGGATTAAGTTCTGATAACAAGGTAGAAAAGTTGATATTCATCCCAATAGCTAATGGAATAAGCCCAAGTATAGCAGCAGTTGCTGTCAGTATAACCGGTGTAATACGCGTTTTTCCTGCTTCAATAATAGCTTTCCGTGTTTTGTAACCCTGTTCTTTCAGAACATCTGTAAATTCAACAAGCAATATTCCATTCCTCACAACAATTCCTGCAAGGGCAACTAATCCCATGCCGGTCATGATTATAGAGATGGTCATTCCAAAGATCATATAGCCAAGAAGTACTCCGATAAGACTGAACAGCACTTCAGATAGAATAATAATGGTTTTTGACATTGAGTTGAACTGGGTAATAAGAATAAAAAGAATCAGGAAAAGAGCAAGTATCATAGCCTTTGAAAGGAATAACATTGACTCCTTCTGATCTTCCTGTTCCCCGGTAAGTCGTATATCTATCGAAGATGATTTTGAAAACTGGGAAAGGGATTTGCGCAACTGAGCATTTATAAGGTTTGCATTATAACCTGCAAGAACATTTGATGATAATGTAATCACGCGCTTGAGATTAAGGCGGTTGATCTGTCCATAACTATTTACATAATCTATATTTGCAACTACGGATAGCGGTATCTGTCTGACCAGTCCTGAATTCATATCGCGGTATGTAATTGTAAGATTAAGAAGCTGCTCTATATCTTTCCTTTGATTCTCTTCAAAACGTAGCATAATGGGGTACTGATCCTCTCCTTCACGGTATTTTGATATCTCTTTCCCCAGCTGACCTGTTCGGATAGCATCGCCAACCACTGCAGCACTTATACCTTCGAAATTTGCCCTTTCCCTGTCAAGATTAATGATTATCTCAGGTTTGGTAGCAGCAAAATCTGACTTTAACTCCTCAATTCCTCCTATCTGCAGGGAATCAACAAATCTTTTAAAACGCTCGGAAGTTTTTGCAATCTGCATCAGGTCCTCTCCCGATATTTCTATATTAATGGGTTTCCCGGTCGGAGGCCCCATTTTAATTTTGTCAACAACTATTTCGGCTCCGGGAATATCTTTCAGGGCTGCCCTCATTTCACTCATATAAGCACCGGTACTTTGACCATCCCTGTACTTGTACTCGACAAAGTTAATTGCAATTTTAGCCAGGTTGGATGATTTGCTCGAGTTGTCGAAATTATTGTCAGAGGCAAGAAATGCGACATTTGTCACAACAGATTCCACTATTGGATTATTTTCACCAAGGACTCTCATAATACGTTCCTCAGCAATCCGGGCAACAGAATCTGTTACATTAATCTCTGTACCAATCGGTAGTTTAATAAATGTATTGATTGTATTGGGTTCATTATCGGGGAAGAATACAACTTTGGGTTTTACTATATTGTTGAGGTACATTGTAAATACAAATAGCCCGATCATACTCCAGAGTATATATCCCGGCCTTTTGCCCTTTAAAACCCAGATCAAAGTATTTTCATACCGCTTCATAACGGCAGGAATAACCCGCGATTGAAATTTCCTTAAAACTTTATAGCCAAATAAATTGTGAAGAAAAAATGAAATGGCTATAAACAAAAGCAGGTTGGCTAATACAGGATGTCTGAGCAGATGTATCAGCAAACCTGCACCTGCTATACCACCGGAAATTTTTAACAGCGTTGGCATTTTAACTGGACGATGCTCTTCATCGTGTTTCATGAAATCAACCGCAAAAACCGGATTTATAATATAGGCTACGATAAGTGAGGCAAAAAGAGTGATTATAAGCGTTATAGGGATGAATACCATAAATTTCCCTACTACACCCGGCCAGAATGCAAGAGGGAAGAATGGCGCAAGAGTTGTAAGAGTACCTGAAAGAATAGGAACAAATACCTCACCGGCAGCAAACTTTGCAGAAGATGAGATATCCATTTTTGTTTTCTTATGTATCCTGTGCGTATTTTCTATTACCACTATTGCATCATCGACTACAATACCAAGGGCAAAAATGAAAGCAAACATTACAAGCATGTTCATTGTAAATCCTATCCATGGCAGAACAATGTATGCGATTGCCATCGACAACGGAACAGAGAATCCGACAAAAATTGCATTTACAAGTCCCATAAAGAACATCAGGACAATAGTAACGAGGATAAATCCGATAATTATAGTGTTGTTCAGCTCATTGACCGTGTTCCTTGTATTGCGCGACTGATCTCCGGTTACCTCTACTACCAGATTTGACGGAAGCTTATTCTTTTGCATATCGGCAATGATTACTTTGATCTCATCTGATGCATCAAGAAGGTTCTGACCGCTTTTTTTAATTACATTAAGGGTAACAACATTTTTCCCGTTATACCTGGCGAAATTTTCAGGCTGGTGGAAACCGTCACGAACTATAGCAATATCTTTCAGCTTTACCAGGGCCCCACTCGATGTATTTATAACAATATTCTGAAGTTCTTCTATATTTTTAATCTCTCCTACAACCCTTATAGAACGGCTCATTCCCTGGAGATCGATATTGCCTCCTGAAACTGTCATATTATTCAGGCTGACAGCCTGTTCTATATCCCTGAAAGTAAGGCTGGAAACCTTCATTTTATACATATCTATATCAATCTGTATCTCCCTGCTGAGAGCTCCTCCGATTTCGACACGCGTAATCTCTTTGAGACTCTCTATCCTGTCCTGCATTTCATCAGCATACTTCTTAATACCATCCAAAGGTATGTCACCAGACAAATTGATATACTGGATTGGTATCTCTGAAAGATCGATCTCCATTACAGATGGCTCAATAAATGAAGGATCGTTTGGCAGATCTTTCTTGGTTTTGTCCACAGCATCATTTACCTTCTGCTTGGCATCTTTTATTTCAATACCCGTGTTAAACTCGACAATTATTGCAGAAAAATCCTGGACTGACCTGGAAGTTATCTTTTTAACACCGCTGATTGATTTGAGATTCTTCTCCAATGGCCTTGTTACGAGACTTTCCATGTCGGATGGTGAGGTCCCGGGATAAATAGTATTAATATTTATCATAGGGATAACAATCTCAGGGATCTGTTCCTTGGGAATTGTATAATAGTTAATTATGCCAAAAACTGATATTATGAATATCAGAACGTAAACACTGATCTTATTATCTATTGCCCAGCTTGTGGCAAAAAATTCTTTATACTTTTTTTCCATTAAAATCATTTATTAGTACCCGATGTTGGAATCCCCGGGATAAAACTTAAAATCTGATATATTCTCCATCAACCAGTTCCTGATAACCAACTGAAATTACTTTGTCACCTGTTGATAATCCCTTAGAAATCTCTGCAATACCGTTATAACTATTCCCGATTGAAACAGGTTGTTTAAATGCAGCAATGTAATTTTCTTTTAAACGGGCTACATACACGTAACTTCCTGTGGGGTCATTCTGAATCACATTCATTGGAAGCAGGATTGCGCTATCAGAATGATAATCGTTAATCTGGATAATTGCAATCATATTAGCCTTCATATCACTTATCCCGGCAGATATTCTGGTTTCAATTGTAAAAGTCCTGTTTACGGGGTTAATATACCTGCTTACAAAATCGACTTCTGTCTCAACTTCTTTTTTGATATCGGGAAACAATACCACCAGTTTATCGCCTGTCTGAACACGGGAAGAATATGCTTCGGATACTTCTGCGGTAACCTTAAGGTTTTTAAATGCAACAACCCTGAATGCTGCCAGCCTTGGATCAGGTGAAACAACACCCCCTACCCGGATATTGCACTCCTCTATGGTGCCATCTACCGGAGATTTAATCTTGAATTTTTCAACCTGCTGCTTGAGTGATGAAATCTGCCTTTCAAGCGATTCCATGTTTGTCTTTGACTGAAGGTACTGAATCTCACTTCCGATTTTCTGGTCCCATAGACGTTTTTGTTTATCATACATTTCCAAAGCAAATTGATACTGGGTCTCGATTCCTTCCAGCTGGCTCTGATATTGATTATCTTCTATCTGCGCCAATACCTGTCCCTTCACTACTGTTTGACCAACATCTGCAAATTTTGCAGTAATTGTTCCCGGTACTTCGGCAAAGACAGCTGCATTCTGGTCGCCATCCAGTTTACCCTGAACTCTGATGAAGTGATTGAATGGACTCATATTTACTTCAGTGACCCCTACAAACTTAAAGTCATCGGTATTTAGCTCTCCTGGCTGGAATGACTTCAGTTCATTTTCCAGATTCTTTATCTTCTCACTAATGCTTGCCTGTTGTTCCTTCAAATTTAGTAACTGTTCCCGTTTGTCATAGCTGCACGAAAACAGAAAGGATATAACTGTTATAACCACTATTATTAAACTAACCTTTTTCATTTCTTATTTGATTTGTATAATGTTCAAATTGTTTATTCCGATTATCATATATTAATTAATCTCTAAAATCCGGTCGAGTTTAGCCTTGGCATTCAGCAATGTCAGTATTGAACTATAGTAGTTGGATTCAGATGTCAGAAACTGGGTTTGATTCTGCGACAGTTCAAAGCTGGATGTTACCCCCTCCTGATACTTTATAAGAGTTTTATCATAAACTCTTTTGCTTAATTTAATGCTCTCACTGTTTGTCTTGAAATTATTATAGGCAGTCTGATATTCAGTAAGTGCATTCTCAAATTCCAGAATTAAACCCTGGCCTGCATCTGACTGGTCCAATTGCGATTTTTCCAGAGCTAATCTTGCCTGACTTACCTTTGAACTGCGCTGTCCGCTCGTAAAAATCGGGATATTTAAGCTGAGACCTATCAGATCTTTAACTGCAAAATTAAATGATGGTGCATTTGTCTGCTCATGACGGCGGTAAAATGCTGATACAGTAGGTAGATACTTTGACTGCTCCCGCCTGAGCAATATTGATGCTACTTCTACTTGCTGGCTTACTATTCTGTAATCAATACTATTGTCAAGATCAAAAACCGGAGAAACAAGGTACTGCATATTCCCTTCACTGACAAAATAGGGAATGCTGTCTGTTAATTCAATTTCCTGATCAAAGTTCATACCCATCTGATATTTAAGCAGTTTTATCGATACTTCCCTTTGAGCCTCAACAGATGTAATCAGTCTTTTTAAATCAGACCAGCTGATCCTGATCTGGTCAACATCTGTATCTTCATTGAATCCCTGTTGATTCATTTTAACAAGGTCATTTAGAGTTTTATCAATAGAGGTCAGGCTTTCATTTAAAACTTTAAGACTTTCTCCGAGTACCAATACCATGAAATAAGTACCTGCAACAGTTTCTTTTGTCTGACTCTCGGTTTTAGTAAGTGCTTTCTCAGAAACCTCTTTTATAACTTTCACTGCAAGCAGACCAACTAAATATTCCCCGCTGAAAATAAGCTGTGAAAGAGTAATGTCGAATGTTGTATTGTTTCTGACTCCTAGAGAAACAGAAGGAGATTGCTTATATGCACCCTCAATATCATTTTTTGTAATAAAAACGTTATCAGGTAAAGCTCCCGGATCAAGGTACGAACCAAAGCTTAACTGAGGAACAACAAACTGATGCTGGTAATTAGTTGCAAGATTTAACTGAGGAAGTCCAATACCTACTGTCTCTTTTATCTGTTTTGTAGCAATGTCGACATTAATTTTTGCTGATATAACAGTACGATTGTTTTGAAGTGCGTATTCCTGAGCTTCAGATATTGAAAGCTTAAAAATTTCATTATTGTCCTGACAAAAGAGTTCAGTACTTAGTCCAAGAATTATAAATACTATAAAGTATCTTAATATCAATGTCATACTTAAAATATTAAAGGTTTTTTATTCCTAATTGGTTTAACTTCTTTTCAAAAACAACAATTCCTTTTGGCGTTGCAATACCCCTGATATGATAGGTTAATAATTCCACAAACAGTTCATAGGAGGTGAACTCCTCAATAGTAAAAATATCGTTGAGGTGGATGCTTTCAGACCTTGACAAATAAAGCTTGGCGATTATCTCACCCTTCAATTCCCCTCTGTATAATCCCTCTTCTTTACCTTTATTAAGATTCTGAAGTATGTATTTATAAACTCCTTCGCGGCGTGCTTTAACAATTTTCTGGTAATGATGGGGATAGTATTTTTTGAGATCGTGTTCTGTTGCAGGATTCCTGTCGCGTATCAGTTTATTCATAAAACTTGATATTTCAAACAACTCCTCCACTGCATTGCATCCTTTTCTGAAACATTTACATATCTCTTCCTGTCTGACACTGATTTCATAATCAATGTATTTTCCGACAAGGTCATCTTTATCATTCACATGCTGGTAAAGAGTTTTCTTTGAGATGCCCATCTCCATGGCAACTTCATCCATTGTAATACTCTTTATACCATATTTCATGTACAATTCGCGGACTTTCTGGAGAATATTTTTCAGTTCCTCATTCATGCCGCAAAAATAATAAGAAAAACTTAGGAAACTATAATTACAATAATTGTTTCCATGGTTTACGACGAATTTAGAACAGAATTGCAGAAATAATGTCAAATACCGATATTGATTTTGAGAATAAGATGAATAGAGAAGCAGTTTTATTGATTTCTGGCTTTCAATACTGCAGATAATGACCAATAGGTATATATTTTATAGTAATCTGACCAATCAGTACCTCTTTTGGTTTCAATATCCAGCTTTTTAAAAACATTATTAACAGGATCAGGTACTTCATGAAAGAAATGTGAAACATCCTGGAATGATCGGGCAGCATAAAGCACCAGATATTTTTCTTTAGAATCAAGATGTTTTAATATTGTTGAAACGTATTTAATCTTGCCTGAATTAACTAAAACCTTTGCAGCTTCAATCTGTACTGCAGGAAAATCATCATCAAGAAGTTTTATCAGTTCATGGGATACTTCGTTATTGATTTTATTCATCAGCTCTGCATCTATAACAGCCCAGTATCTGACAAACCCGTTTGGATTATTTAAATACTTAATAATTTTACCAGTTGAGTCAATAGTATCTAACATCAGGTCACATGCTTCGAGTATTTCTTTCACAGGAAAAATATCAGGTTTATGGGTAATTTCATATGGTGTTAATTCGGAGGAAAGTCTTATCATTTCAGGCTCAGGCATTAATCCTGTATCAAAACTTTTTATCATTCTTTCTTTCAACAACTGTCTCATATCGATAACTATCTTATGATGACCTGGATCGTATGCCAGGTTATTTATTTCATGAGGATCGGTGATGACATCATATAATTCTTCAGGAGTCCGGTGTGAGTTAAATAAAGTTAATTGCTCTTTGTTCAAAACAGATTCTTTTTTTACTCGCACCAGCTCCTTCATAATTTCAGACTGGTCGGTATAAAAATTTGGTTGAAGGATCGGTAAATGAGGTAAAAAATTCCGAATGTAATGGTATTGTTTTGTATGTACGGATCTTGATAATTCATAAGCTTCATCAACCCGATCAGACGCACCAAAAACAAGTGGATTCTCCTTTAGCGGGTTTGGCGAAATAAATGGAGTCCCGGTCAAATCTGTTGGAATATCAATGCCGGCTAATTCCAATATTGTAGGAGCAAAATCAATAAAACTAACCATTCTGTCAACCACTTCTCCCGCCTGCATATTAAATTTAGCAGATAATTTTCCGGGAACATGAACAATTAGAGGTATTTTCAATCCTGAATCATACAAGGCTCTTTTTGACCGTGGCATACCAGTCCCATGATCGGCAAAGAAAAAAACAATAGTATTATCTGCCAGTCCGTCATCGTCGAGCTCTTTAATAATCTGTCCAAACAGGTAATCTACTATACTCACATTTGTATAGTATCTTGCCCACAACTTCCTGATTACAGGTGAACCTGGGTAGTATGGAGGAAGTATAAGAGAATCAGGAGAACAGCGTTTTATAAAAGGCAAATATTTATGTATTCTGTCCTCATAAACCGAATCGCTTCCAAATATAGAAGATTGGTGAGTCATCTCCAGATTGAAGACACTGAAGAAAGGTTGTCCTTTGTCTCTATTCCTCCAATGTGCATTATAAGATGAATTATTCCAGATAGTTGTGTCTGTGAAGTTATAGTCTTCCTTATAATTGTTGGAAACATAATATCCTTTTTCGCGCAGATATTTTGGGAATGGTTTAATGTAATCCGGAATCCTGACCCATGATCGCAGATGCTGCGATCCAAGAGATGTGGCATACTGACCAGTTATAATACAGGATCTGGAAGGAGATGAAACAGGTGCTGTTGCAAAAGCATTGGAAAACCTGACACTCCTATTTGCAAATGCGTCAAGATTTGGAGTACTGGCATTTTGATCCCCATAGCATTCCAGCATAGTTGTTATGTCTTCACAACTAATCCATAATATATTTGGATGCAGATCACCTTTGCCACTCTTGTTAATATTGCAGGCAGATACTCCAACCGAAAGCAAAAGTGGCACAATAATATTATTCTTTATCATCATATAGACATAAAAGTAAATCCAACCTTCAATGTTGGAGACTTATAATAATAGTCAATTATTACTTTACTTTTTTGAAGATAGAAAAAAATTCTTATTTTTGGGCAGAATTTTGCGGGAGTAGCTCAGTTGGTAGAGCACGACCTTGCCAAGGTCGGGGTCGCGGGTTCGAGTCCCGTCTCCCGCTCAAATTAAAAGGCTGTTTTATCAGCCTTTTAATATTTTGACAACCCTTTGAAGGTATACCTGAATCAGAGCTTAATTTTTAACCGGACCCCAGCCCATAAGAGTATTATTCTCAAGATATAACCATGTGGTTTTGTATAGCCACTCCTCCCTTACTGTATTGCCGTTAATCTCACGGTTAATTCTATCAGCCCTCCCCCAGCTGTCCTTTATCATCTCTGCATTCATTCCCTTCCATATCTTTCCTTCATATATCCTTGCAGCCATGGATGTCCCGTATTTGCTTTCAAGGTAAGAGAACCTGCTCACCGGTTTTTGTTCTGGCTCTTCTGGAGTCTGTTTTATCTCATCCCGCTCAGCAGTAGCAGGTGCAACCTGAACAGTATTTTCATCAATTACCGCGTGCCTTTTGTAAATAAAGCCCTCACTGCCTTCAAAGAAAACAATATAATAAGTACTGTCGGATGCCAGAACTTCCACCTGGCTTCCCCTTGGTATTATCATTATAACGCTTGTCAGATCATCAGGGTTTTTAAAAAGCCTGCTTGATGATGTCATTGTAGCAGTAATACTCTTTTCCAGTTGCCCGGCATTCGACTCCTCAAGCATCTGAATGGTCTCTGCCTTAGAATTTTGACCGTAAATCGTAACACTTGTTACAAATATTATCATAAGGATAATCGCTCTTTTCATCATAGTATAATTTTAATTTTAAAGGTATGATGGAGCCACAAGATTGACTTCGTCGAGCTCGCTTCGCTCGGTTGTAAATTATATCTAGTTGTGATTGTGGTCAATCATGTGGGTTTTATATTTCTAAACTTTATTCTACATGAAGGTTGAATTCACCAGTAAAGACCAAAAAACGTACCAATATGTAACAATTATTGGAAAAACAAAATATTATTGGCTTAAGTATGCCATATAGCAACTAAATATTACAGAATTTGTTGAAATTAATTCTAAATTAGCGATATCACTTAAACATCAAACCATGTGCCTGGCAATACCTGGGAAAATAATTTCAATATCTTCCGATGATGGGATGAAGATGGCAAAAGTCAGTTTCAGTGGTGTTGTGAAAAACATTTCCATTGAATGGGTACCCGAGGTTAAAGAGGGAGATTACGTGATCGCTCACGCAGGATCAGCCCTTACCATTCTTGACACAAAAATGGCTGAAGAGACAATTGATTTATTCAGGCAAATTAATTCGGGATAAATAAATATCAAATATTTACAGGTTGAAATATATTGATGAATACAGAGATATCAATGTCATTAATGCTCTGGCAGGTGAGATTAAGAATCTGGTCAGGCATCCATGGAACATAATGGAAATATGCGGTGGGCAGACACACTCAATAATGAAATACAATCTTATTGAATTTCTTCCTGAACAGATCAACCTTGTTCATGGACCAGGATGCCCGGTTTGTGTAACTCCAATCGAAAAGATCGACAAAGCACTTGCCATTTCGAGAATTAAAGATGTCATTCTTGCTTCCTATGGAGATATGTTAAGGGTTCCCGGTTCTGATTCTGACCTTCTTCTCGAAAAATCAAAAGGTTCTGATATACGCATGGTTTATTCTCCGCTCGATGCCGTCAAAATTGCCGAAGATAATCCTTCAAACAAAGTAGTATTCTTTGCAATAGGTTTTGAAACCACTGCTCCTGTAAATGCCCTGTCGATTATAAGAGCAAAACAACTAAAACTTAATAATTATTATGTCTTATGCTCACAGGTTCTTGTTCCTCCTGCAATAAAACTGGTGCTCTCCCTCGAAGGATCAACTGTCGATGGATTCCTTGCTCCCGGACATGTTTGTACTGTAACAGGATATAATGATTATATCGCATTGGCAGCAGAGTACAGAGTCCCTTTTGTGATTACCGGTTTTGAACCTGCCGATATTCTGAAAGGAATATCTTCCCTGGTAAAGCAGCTGGAGTATGGAAAATGCGATGTTTTAAATGAATACAGTAGAGTTGTTACAAAAGATGGGAACAGACAGGCTTTAAAAACCATGTACGATGTTTTTGAAGTCTGTGACCAGGAGTGGAGAGGAATTGGAATGATTTATGAAAGCGGGCTGAAAATAAAAGAAGAGTATTCTGAATTTGATGCCGAAAAACAATTTATTACAGAAATTGTTGGTGCCTGGGAACCCGGTGTTTGTATCGCCGGGAAGATTCTTCAGGGTGTAAGTAAACCAACCGATTGCAAAGCATTTGGAAAGGAATGCATCCCGGAGCATCCACTGGGGGCGCCTATGGTTTCGCTCGAAGGAGCCTGTTCAGCATATTATCGCTACCAATAAGTATTTTATGATAAGCCGTTGCACCGTCCCCTTTAGTTCTTACTATCACTCTGGTGCACGGTAGCGGAGGGAAGCTTACCGAACGGCCACCCGCTGTCAAATTAAAAACAATTGTAGGTTCGACCAGGATTATTGGCATGCCCACGGGAGAACAACTTCCAGGAATATGCTGAACAACTCAGAACATACATATTTAGACCATAATTTCTTTAAGCCAGCAGTACCACTCTTCCATTCCTTCGCCGTTTTTTGCCGAGAGTTGGATGAACCGCAGATGCGGATTAATCTGGCGGCCATATTCTATAGCTTTTGTTATATCATAATCGAGATATGGAAGCAGATCGCATTTATTTAAAATACATAGAGATACTGATCTGAACATATGAGGGTACTTCAGTGGTTTATCTTCTCCTTCAGTTACACTCATAATCACAACTCTCTGCTCCTCCCCCAGGTCAAACAAGGATGGGCAGACAAGATTCCCCACATTTTCGATGAAAACAACGGAACCATCCATCGGATTCAGCTTCTTAACTGCCCTGTTGATCATTTCAGCATCCAGGTGGCATCCGCTGCCGGTATTAACCTGAACGACAGGAACTCCTGTGAGTTTTATTCTTTCTGCGTCATTCATAGTTTGCTGATCGCCTTCAATTACTGAAAAACTGATCTCCTCTTTCAGTTCATTAATGGATCTCTCAAGCAGGGTTGTCTTCCCTGATCCTGGTGAACTCATAAGATTTATTGCTGTAATCTTCTTTGCTTCGAACATTCCTCTGTTTCTCTCTGCCAGAAGGCTATTTGCATGAAGAATATCAGTCTCAACATTAACTGTCTTTCTCTTATGCTCATCATGATCATAAGTATGTCCGGTCCCTGATTGATGATGATGGTGATCTGCACCGTGATGGTGGCTGTGAGAGTGATCATGTACACCTTGATGCCTATGATCTTTCTCTTCATGATTCTCAGGATCTTCTCCCGGGACCCTTATAGTGGCTTCTTCTCCTGGTTTTCCGCAACCGCATGTCTCACACATATCTCTGATGATTATTCAATGGTTATTGACTTCACCCTGAGCTCCCTCCCTTTTATGATCTCAAGGTTAACCGAGTTACATAAATTACAGCATCCTATAAAATCATCCATCTTAAATTCATTGTGGCATTCATTGCAGCGGGCAACTCCTTCAGGTTTTTCAACTGAAATTTCTGCCGATTCAATAATTGATCCGCGTGTCAGATGTTTGAGAGCAAAATCAAGTGACCCGAATTCAATGCCTGATAGTCTTCCTATTTCAAGTTTAACTTCTGAAACACGACTTCCTCCGTTTCTCTCCAACTCGAGGGAAACAATATTTATTATATTCTGTACAACCGAAAGCTCATGCATAATTAAATTCTCCCGTTAATTCCCATCTCTCTTCTGGCTGCAGCAATCACAACCTGGCCTAATGCCAGCCCACCGTCATTTGCAGGGACCTGATGATGAAAATATACGAAAAAATTCTCATCTGACAAATCTCTGATCAGCTTTTCTGAAAGGTATTTATTCTGAAATGTGCCTCCCGAAAGAACAACTTTTCTGATCCCTGTCATCTTGCTAATCAGTTTTACTCCTTCTGCAACTGACCTGATAACAGTGTTGTGAAAAAGGGCTGAAATTTCCCCAACTGATCTCCCCTTTCGCACATCATCCAATATAGCAGCAATAGTATTTCCAAAAGAGATCTCATTATCCCTGAACTCAAAGTTATAGCAGTCTCTTAACCCATTTATAATTGCTGATTCAAGCAGCATTGGCGCTTCAGCCTGGTATGATGAGAAGAGGCATATCCCCGTAATAGCGGCAATAGCATCAAACAATCTGCCGGCGCCTGAATAGAGACAGGTATTGATATTCGCATCAATAAGTTTATGATACATCCGGATCCTTTCAGAACCAATCTCTCTCATTTTAAGTTTTTCTGTCTGCTGAACTGGGTCCATACCATATTTTGCCATATATGCAACTGCTGATCTCCATGGTTCAGGGGATATTTTATCTGCCCCTGCAATCGGGATATTCTCAAAATGCATAAACCGTTCAAAGTTACAGAGATCGCCAACCAGGAATTCGCCTCCCCAAATTGTTCTGTCTGTTCCAAGTCCGACTCCGTCGAGTGCTACACCTATGACTTTTTCATTAAGTCCGTTATCAGCCATGCATGATGCTATATGAGCATGATGATGCTGTACTTCCTCAAACTTAATATCCGTTTCTGATGCCAAATCTGCCGCAAAAGAAGAGGAGAGGTAATCGGGATGAAGATCTTTGGCAATGATTTCTGGCTTGAATCTGAACATTTCAACAAACCTTTTGTATGTTGATGAATAGAAATCAAGAGTCTCAGAATTTTTCAGGTCTCCAATGTGCTGGCTGAGAATCACCTGCTTCCCCTTGCCTATTGCAAAACAATTAGCCAGTTCCGCACCTGCTCCGAAAATACCTTCTGTCCTTAGTGAAATATTAAGAGGAGTGGGAGCATAGCCTCTCGATCGCCTTATTATGAATTCCCGTTTCTGTATTGCCCGGCAAACTGAATCGTCAGACCTGTTATAGATATCGCGATTATATGTAATTACCGCATCTGCCAGTTTTTGCATTTCAGCAAGAGCTATTTCATCTGATATCACAACGGGTTCATCTGAAAAATTGGCACTTGTGAAAACAATAACATCGCTTATTAATTTATCGAAAAGCATATAATGAAACGGCATATAAGGAAGAATAACTCCAACGGTATCAAGTCCGTTCGTAACAGATGGAGCAATCATCCCTTTTCCTTTCAGAAGGACAACCGGCCTCCTCCATGATGTTAAAAGTTTTTTCTCATCTGAATTCAGAAAGGCAATATTCTCAGCTGCAGCCATATCCCTGCACATTACTGCAAATGGTTTTCCCTCCCTCCCTTTGGATACTCTCAGACCGTGTACAGTTTTTTCATTTTCAGCATTACATAACAGATGATATCCACCTGTTCCTTTAAGGCCAATTACCGATCCTTTATCGATTAGTTGTGAAGCAAAAATTACAATATCAGAGATATTCTTCTTAATCTTATTATCAGTGATAAGCCCCCACTGCTGTTTCACAGCATTTCCTCCTCCGGAAGAAGAAAAAATATGGATGGAATAGTATGGTCCGCAGTTATTGCAGGCAACAGGCTGGGCATGAAAGCGGCGGTCGGTTATGTTATGGTACTCCTCACTGCATTTATCGCACATGCTGAACTCAGACATTGTTGTCATTTTCCTGTCGTATGGTACTCCTTTTATTATTGAGAATCTGGGGCCGCAATTGGTACAGTTGATAAGGGGATAGTTTTTACGATGGTGCTGTGTGTCCATATCAGAAAGACAATCAGCACAAACCGAAATATCAGGACTGATATTCGTTATATCATCCGAATGGCTTAAGCTTTTTACAATTGAAAACCCTGAAAATGTCATGGGTTCGATCTTATCGAACGATATTTCATCAATTTTGGAATGTAGCGGGGCATCTTTTCTGATATTTTCTATGAAATCTGCCAGCCCTTTCTGATCAGTATTAACAAAAATAAATACACCATTATTACGGTTTTCCACAGTGCCTGACAGACTCAGCGAACCGGCAAGCTTATGGATAAATGGCCTGAAGCCGACACCCTGAACAAGACCTTCAATCCGGATTTTGTATGTATTCATCTCGGCCAATGAAATATCTTTTTGTTTCTTTCCAATCTATTACTGATTACCGGGCAATTCATCTTATCAGGGAATGATAATAGGATTCTTTGGAAGGATAAAAGTAAATTTTGTCCAGACTCCCTGTTCACTGCTGACCCATATCTTTCCATTATGGTTTTCAATTATCTGTTTAGCGATGGAAAGGCCTAATCCTGATCCGGAATTAATATCTTTAGGTACATTGGATGCACGGTAAAATTCATCAAAAACCTTTGAAAGCTCCTCTTTTGGTATTCCAATTCCGGAATCGGAGATTTCTGTAAGGATATGATTGTGGTGGTTCTTTACCGTAAATGAAATATGCCCATGAGAAGGTGTATATTTGACAGCATTCAACAGAAGATTGGAATACAATTCTTCGATTGTAAAAGGATTCCCGATGATCACCTGTATTGATTTGTCTATAAAATAATTGAAATCGATTGATTTGTCTTTTGCAAGCATCTGAATAGGGCTTACAATTTTAGCAATCAGGTCTTTGAATACAATCTCTTCAAATTCAATATCGCGTGTCAGTCGTTTTTTTGTAAGATTCAGGAGGTTTTTAACAAAGCCTGACAGGAGTTCGGTACGATCATAGGTCCGATTTGCAAATTCTTCCTGCACTTCGTTAAGAGGACCTGCCACCCCGGATCTTATTACTTCTATACAACTAAGAATAGCAGCAACATGACCCTTTATATCATGTGTTACACGGAGGACATATTCATTTTTTAACTTATCCATATTTTCTAACTCAACATTGGTTTTCACATAAGCTTCTTCACTTTTTATCGATCTGTAAATTATCATATGCGAAAGACTAACTATTATTACCGCTGTGCAAAGAAATACAAACCCTGTTCCGAAAATGTAAAAAATGTTCTGATACAGATCGTTATCAGCAAACCCGGTGAGATTATAGTGCGGAATTAATGAAAAATACTCAAGTGAAACAAGTACAGCTACCAGCAGGATTGCAAAAATTGTGTAGAAATAGCTTTTTAATGTGGAAAATATTGAGCTGGCAATGATCATATGAAAAAAATAAAAAAGGATTAATGGATTCTCAATACCCCCTGAATAATGGAGTATGAAGGTCAGAAGAAGCAGATCCGTAATTATCTGCAGATCAATTTCCATTTTGATTCGCAAGATTACTCTGTCTCCTCCTCCTCTTGTGACTCGTCGCAGAATAACTGAATGAAGAATGTTTAGTATAAAAAGGAAAAAGGAGAGGAAATATATCGGTGCCTCCTGAATTGGAATATCGAATAAATGCCGTACAATAAAATTTGAAGCAACCAGAACAAATAAAGCAATCCACCTGATCCGGATAAACCACCTGGCAAAATGTATATGTGCCGGAATCAGTTTTTCATTCATGGGATGATTGGCAAATTATTAATGAATGCTAAATATCCTGCATGTTATCCATGGGTAACTAATCAATACCATATCTATCCTGGCATGCCTTATCAGATTCAAATCGAATTATTCTTTCTCAGGCCAGTTTTGCCATTTACTGGTTTTTTGTCTTAAAAGATCTTCAACTTTAAGAAAAAGTTCATCAAATTTAACCGGTTTGTCCAGGAAAGAATCAACAGGCAAATATTCCCCGTCAGTATCAGGTGAAAAATTAAAAAAAGGGCTTTGTGAGTTAATTGCTGTTAACATAAGGATTGGTATTGCTGCAAATTGGGTGTCAATTCTTACTTTATTTGCAAAATCAAACCCTTTTGATTCACCTTTAGAGCCGAACATGACATCGAGGATAATTAAATCTGGATTTTCCTGCTTTAATTTCTCGTAACCTTTGTCCGGGTCATATTCAAAAATAATATTATACCCTCTATTCTCCAGCATTTTTTTCATAGCAGCAACCAGATCGATATCATCTTCTATTAGCAGAATTTTTGGTCTTTCATTCATAATAAATTTCCTCCAGCGTCAGTTATTTTTGAATTGCATTACACAGTGAAAAAAGGCTGAATTATGTTTGAAGATATCTCCAACAATGAACCGGTAAAAAAATGTCGTTTAACATATGAAAAATACAAAGAAAATGAAGAATTTACAAAAAAATAATTACAAAAAAATCAATAAGCTGATGATAAGCTAATAAATTTCCCCTTTCATATACTATCCGATTATCTCATTTATGATTTCAATTATTCCTGCCGCCGACGCCTTTACAACAGGAGTCAGATATTCTCCAACACGCAGATCATCTGGTTGTATGCCAAGTACATATACTTCCATCTTCAGAAACTCTGATACTCTTTTAAGTGAAATATTGTGACTGGAAATATTGAACTCATTTACTTGTCCTACAGGAATAATATCAGCATACCCTGGTTGCCTGTTAAAATCTACACAATCGGCTATTATCAGAATATCAGGTGAAAGTGAATTTATTTTCGGGATATAGTTTTCTATACTTACCTCGACAAGAATTGTTGAGATATGACCTGATGGTTTAATTCCTGATACTATAAATACGCCAACTCCATCATCGCTCCTTAGTACATTGCCAACACCGGCAAGCAGGATATTTTTATCTTTCCTCTTAAGTATATCTTCAAGTTTCAGCTTCACCTACATAAGGTTTTTAACCTGTACAATTCTCTGACAATTAGGGCATAATATATTGAACATATCTTTCCTTTTCAGATCATCATCAATTTCAATATCAGCATTCTCTGCAGATGCAAGAAGATTTTCGTTGAGGATATTAAGACTTAGTGTAGATGAGTATCCTTTTGGACCCAGTTTATTGAAAAGGAATAGAATATGTTCTTTTGTGGTGATCACATCGCCGCAGAATTTGCACATTAGAAGCTCTTTTTTCTGAATTTCAATGTTGTTCTGAAGATCGAAGGTTGCAATATCATAAATTTTATTTGATAATTTCACTCCCTTCCCGGTAATACAAAATGCTTCACATTGCCCGCAGAAGATACAGCGGCCCCAATCCCTGGTTACTGAACGTATCCCACTCTCTTTGTCATCTGAAATAGTTATTGCCAGAGGCGGACAAACATTGGCACAGGTCAGACATCCAATGCAGTTTTTGTCGTCAACAACCGGTTTGCCTCTGAATTTTTCAGCAGGAATATGTTCCTTGAAAGGGAATGAAGAGGTATATGCCGGTGAAATCAGGGAAATCACAGCCTCTCTTAATTCTCTTAATTTAGGATATCTCATCGCTTCATTCTTTATTATTGTTTTGATCGGATCCTCCGCCAAAACCATCAGCCTCATATTCATCAACAATACTCTTATCCCAGAGCTTGATTCCAAATATATGCGATCCTCTTATCAGAGCATGAGCACCAACAGTGGATGTAAAGAACAGGACAGGTACTGCAAGAAGTCCTTTGATTCCTGATTCGGTTAAGCCATATCTGATGACCAGACTTATCAAGATACAGCATGCACCCAGGGTGACACACTTCGTTGCCGCCTGAAGCCGGTTATATATATCAGGCAGCCGTATTAGCCCAAGGCATCCCAGCAGGCTGAAAATAAGCCCGATACCAATAAGTATATTGCTAATAATGCTATTCATCTAATCGCCTCCTTCCCAGATATTTTGCCATTGTCAGAGTACCAATGAAACTCAGGATGATCCATGCAATACCAATATCGATAAGGAATGCCTTCTCAGTACTTATACTGAGCACCACACATATCCCCACAACTATTATTCCCATAATCTCTATCGCTACAACCCTGTCAGCAATGGTTGGGCCTTTTATCACCCTGTACAGGCATAGAGCAACAAGGGCGATCAGGAAGTAAAATGCAAAATCAATCCATTCCATCATTCAAAGATCTTAGTTAATATTTTTTCAAACTTTCCTGAAATTTTATAGGTATAATGCTCCGGATTGGTATCCTCAAGGTAAATGCAATGAACGTAAAGTGAATCTCCTATTATATCAACTGAGATTGTACCAGGTGTCATAGTTATTGAATTGGCAAGTATGGTTCTTGACAGTGCTCTCTTAAGGGTAAGTTTAACTTTGACTATACCTGGCCTTACGGGCATAGCTGGATGCAACACCCTGTATGCAACATCGATATTAGCCTTAATGCATTCCCATATGAAAAATAATAAATATACCAACAACCAGAAATAGCGTTTTGGATGAGTAAGTTTTCGGGCATCAATCCTGAAATATTTCGAAAAAATAAGTGTTGTGATCAATGATACAGCAGCACCGGTTATCAGATTCTGCCCGTCAAATTTTCCGGTCAATAGTATCCAGGTTGTTAAACACATCAAAAAATATATCACAGTATTCATTGGTCGGTATTTACGTTATTAATGAAATAAGTGAATTAACAGCAGGCATAAGGAATATTTCCCTTATGCCGGGAATAATCATCAGGCTCATGACAAAACAGAGTAATGCCAGGATTACCATGGGCAGGCACATTAAAAAAGGTACCTCCTTTAAATTCAGAAATCTGGTCTTTTTAAGCTTGTCAAGAAATGCATATCTCTGCACTTTCATAAATGAAGCAAGGGTAATAATACTGACCAGTACCGCCAGCAGGGCAAGGAAATAGAACCGGCCCTGAATAGCTGCTATTATAATGATCAGTTTACTGAAAAACCCATTAAATGGAGGAATGCCAGATATTGACAGAGAAGCTCCAAGTGAAGTTGCCGAAGTTATCGGTAATATTTCGGAAAGACCTCCAAGTTCCTTAAGGTTACGAGTACCTGTTGAATACTCTACAGCACCGGCATTAAGAAACAAAAGCCCTTTAAACACCGAGTGGTTAAACATATGGAACAATCCGCCGGTAAGCGAAAGAATGGCAACATTTCTGTCGCCTCCTCTTGAGAGGATAACCATTGAAATACCTGCTGCCATTACAACATAACCCATCTGGCTTATGCTATGGTAGGCAAAAAGTCTTTTCATGTCCCATTGTCCTATTGCAAGGATAACGCCTAATACCATTGATATTACCCCTATTGTAGTGATAATAATACTTACTTCGGTGGAAAGCTGGAACATATTGAAGAACAACCTCAGGAGAGCATATATTCCAATCGCTTTTATCAGTACTCCTGATAACATTGCTGAAATAGGTGAAGGGGCAGAAGAATGAGCATCTGGCAGCCAGGCATGAAAAGGGATCAGCGCTCCTTTAAGCCCGAATCCGGCAATAAAAAACAACTGAATAAATACTGTAACCTTTCCCGCAGGAGCAAGTTTCATAACCTTTGAAATATCATCTATATTTAGAGTGCTTGTGTACCAATATGTTAAAGCCAGGGCAAATAGAATTAACAATGATGCTATGCCTCCCAGAACCTGGTATTTAAATGAAGCTTCAAGTTCATCTTTTGAACTACCGAATGCTACCAGGGCATATGAGGAGATTACAGACAACTCAAGAAAAACAAAGAGATTGAAAAGATCACCTGTAATGACGACACCATTCATTCCTGCAACCATTAGTGAGAAGAGGATGAAAAAGTAGTTCTCTCCGGTAAATTTCTTCATATATGGCACTGCATATAAACATGCAAGAAATCCGATCATATTTATGATAACCAGCATCGACATCGCAAGTCCGTCGACAACAAGATGGATTCCGATTGGGATATTTTTCACAGGTTCCCAGCCACCTACTTTGTAAACAAGTGTCTCACTGCCGCTGTTTATCAGCATATAAAATGCTATTACAAGCAAGAACAGCAAACCTGTTGCTGGCAGATATTTAAAAAGGGAAGGGATAATTTTCCAGACCAGGGGTATCAGGAAAGCTATTCCAAGTGGTATAATGACAAACAGGGGAATCAGTGAATCCATCATTTAACCTTTTAAATTGTTAATCTTATCTATATCAAAAGTTTTATACTTTTTATATAGTTTAATAGCAATAGCAAGAAGCAAAGCAGTTGTTGCAAGCCCGATAACAATGGCAGTAAGTACAAAAGCCTGAGGTAAGGGGTCAACATATCTGACTGAACCTGTTGCATTCAGATCAACTATCGGAGCAACTCCTCCATCAATGTATCCTATCATAATAAAGAACAGGTTAAGACTGTATTCCATAATGCAAAGCCCGATAATTATCTTAATAATGTTTTTTCTGGTCAGTACTCCATAAAGGCCAATTAGGAACAGAATAAAACAGAGAATGTAATTAAACATATCACTCCTCCTTTTTATAGATTACAAATGCAAGAAATATTGACAACAATCCCGCTGCAACTTCAATTCCTGTAAAAATGTTGTAGAGAGGAATTGCGCCTGCACTTACAAGATCTCCAGGAATTCCCTGGGGAAGGAAGTTCCCGAAAAACACATGTGTGGTAAAAAATAGTCCGCATGTTGCCAAAAGCAGAAACAGTAATATTCCGGTTCCTTCAGCAAGAGACGACTCCTCCTTTTCCTTTTTAAGTCTGAAATACTGAATACCGTTGGCAATTATGAGCAGAATGAATGAACCTGCAATTATTGTACCTCCCGCAAATCCCCCTCCGGGTGTTAAATGGCCATGAAGAATAATATAGCAGCCATACAGAAAGACCAGACCTGAAATCAATGCCGTAACTTTTTTTACTATCGGTGTCATTCCATTCATTGCTATTCCTGTTTATGTGTTTTTAATCTCAGGATGGCAAGAACTCCCATCACTGCTGTGAAAAGAATTGTTGCTTCACCAAGTGTGTCATATCCCCTGTAGTCGAAAACCACTCCTGTAACAAGGTTGACCGATCCGGTATCTTTTACTCCATTTCTTATATATTCGGTTGCCATCCTGGTTTCATGGGTGCCAAGCGGATTAAGGTGGCCTGTAGCCAGAATAAAAAGATATACAAGGATAAGTCCCCCTGCAACTGCGAATATTATATAATATAGGTTTTGTAAATTAATATACGACTTCCCCTTTAATTTTAAGGTTCCTTTCTCAGTAAGATCTTCTCCGGTGCTTATAATCAGAACAGAGATCATTATGATCAGTGAAATTGACTCCACCACTATCTGCACAATTGCCAGATCAGGAGCTTTTAGTATCAGGAATGCTATTACAAGACTGAATCCGACAATGCCATATGAGACTATTGATGAAAGAAGGTCTTTTGCATGAAGCGAAAATATCGAACCGGCAATCATAATAATCAGAATAAGGGCAAGGGTTATTTCCATAGCAGAATGAATTATATTAGCATAATTATCAATAGTATTATAAGACCTGATATCAGCCAGGTTACATAGAACGGGAGTATCCCTGTATGAAGAGAGCTTGCAATCTTACTGCATGAGAAGATTACGTTCCTGCCAATATCATAGAGATCGAACCACTTTCTTGAAGCTCCGTAATAGAACCCTGAAAAAATCCTGTTTGTACTGATTGTCTTATAGAAATCAAGGACACTTGCTTTCCTTACATCCTGGTCTTTTTCACCTCCTATGAAGCTGTCTTCGACCCTGAACTTCTTAATACTGCCGGCAAGGTAAACACCAACTCCCATAAGAATTGAGACCCCGACCAGGGCAGCAACCTGTGATGATTGCCATATACCATTAAGATCAAACCCTGAATACAGCGGTTTAATAACCGATGGTATCACAAACCCTGTTGCAAATATTCCAATAAGTATACATCCTATTGCAAGTATACTAATTGGTATCATCATCAGTGTTTTTGTCTTATAATGACCCGACACAATATTTTTTGTTCTGCCAAGGAAAACACCCGCAAGAAATTTCATGAAGCTTGCAAGGGTGAGAGCTGATCCGAGTACAGCCAGCCCAAGCCAGAGCGTCCATAAACGGTTGGCAATACCGGCACCACTTCCAAAATCGATGATCCCCTGGTAGATCAACCATTTTGAAGCAAAACCATTAAGAGGCGGTACACCGGAAATTGATAGTGAAAATATTACAGCTGCAAGAAATGTAAGCGGCATGAACTTTGCCGAGCCACCGAGATGCTCAATATTATCAGTTCCGAACCTGTCCTCCACATTACCTGCAACAAGGAAAAGACCCGCTTTGTACATTGTATGGTTTAGCATATGAAACAATCCTCCAGCAATTCCAATCGGACTCCCAAGGGCTAATCCAAGGACCATGTATCCAACCTGCGAAACTGCATGGTAACCAAGTAGCTGTTTTGTATTGTGCTGAACCAGGGCCATCATTACTCCCGAAATTATTGTCACCACCCCTATGATCACCAAAACAAGTGTTATAAACTCAGTCAGAGTAAACAGGCTGGTACATATCCGGAACATGAAATATATCCCAAGTAATTTATCAAGGGAGGCGGGGAGAAGTGCAGTTGATGATGCAGGTGCTTTTTTGGCAAAATCGGGAACCCACGTATGGAAAGGGAATGCACCGGCTTTTGTGAAACTGCCTATAAGAAGAGCAACCAATGCTGTAGCCCCCAAAGCGGTATTCGTCGGTATTAATCCTGAAGAAAGGCTGAAGGAGGCATTTATCTTATACACTATTCCTATGCCAACTAGCATTATCGTATCAGATGCACCGATGAGAATCATGGTTTTTTTTGCAGCGGCGGCACTCTCATCATCATCGCCTTTTATTAGCTTATAGAGTAATATTCCAAGAATTCCCCAGCAAAATATGAAGAATATAAGATGGTCCGACAAAACCGCAAGTGAAGAAAAAGCGGATGTTAATAAAACATACGAGTAATATCCTTTTATACGGTGTTTCGCATTTGTATATGAAAGAGAATATATTGTAATCAGAAATGTAAAGAAGGTTATAAGTAAAACAACAAGTCTGGCAATATTATCTATCAGTAATCCGCCGAATACACTTAAGAAATTATTGTAATCTTCGAAGTATCCGCTCAACCCCGAAACCAGACTAATTTCACCACGGGTGAAATGATCTGTATCAAGATATAGGACTATTGCAAACAGAAGCGCTGCAGCCGATATAACCGATGCTGCCAGGCCAGACATTTTCCTGAGAGATTCAGGTACCAGAAACAAGACAAGTCCTGCCAGCAAGGGTATCCAGATAATATATAAAAGCTCATTCATATTTATTCCTTTACATACTCATTTTTAGATCGTTGGTTTTCTGATGGGATAATCTGATCATGTCAAGTCCGTTCATTATTTTAATCCTTGTATAGTAATTGTAAGCAAATGCCATACGTTCAGTACAGCAATAACAGGGATCAACTGCTGCCAGTATAATTGTTGCATCTGCTATTGTCTGACCTATGCACGATTTCTTGAATGTGGCAATATTAACATAGCTTGGGGCTCTTATCTTATGTCTAACAGGTGAGTTTGATCCATCTGATTTAACAAAATGAAAAACCTCACCCCGTGGAGCTTCTGCCCTTCCAAAACCCATCCCTTCAGGAATATTTTTTACAGCAGCCACAATGTCTCCCTCTTTAAGATGTTCCATTTTTGTGAGGCACTGCTCTATAATCGAAATTGATTCATATATTTCAAGAAGTCTGACCTCGGCCTTGGCAAAGACATCACATCCTTCAGAAGTTATTACCTTCCAGTTTACAAGAGGATAGGCAGCATAGGGGTCATCTTTTCTTACATCAATAGGAATACCGGAGGCCCTTGCAGTTGGACCAACAGCTCCATAATTTATAATATCTTCTTTGGTCAGAATACCGACATTCTTTGTTCTGGCATGAATTACAGGATCGTCCATCACTGCTCCTGTAAGAAGATCAGCCTTTGGTTTCAGAGTGTCGAGTATCTTCCTTATATCATTAACAGAAGAGTTGGGAATATCTCTTCGTACACCGCCTATCATGAACATAGCATAGTTGTTCCGGTTACCGGTAATTCTTTCAAACAGGTCAAGAATAATCTCCCTGTATTTCCATGCCCACATAAAAACAGTGTTATAACCCAGGAAATGGCCGGCAAGTCCTACCCATAACAGATGACTGTGAAGTCTTTCAAGCTCACCAATTATTGTTCTGATATATTTTGCCCTGTCAGGTATCTCTGTTTGAGCAATCTCCTCCATCGCATTGGCAAAAGCAAAGGGATGAGAAGTGGAACATATTCCGCATATTCTTTCGACTACAAAGAACACCTGGTCGAAAGTTTTTGATTCATTTATCTTCTCAATACCACGGTGGTTGTACCCTGTTTCCCATTCAATATCCTTTACAATTTCTCCTTCGCAATAAAGTTTGAATAGTTCAGGTTCCTCCTGAAGGGGGTGATAAGGTCCGATTGGAATTACTGTCTTTGTACTCATAATTCTGTCAGGTTAAATTTCCTCCTCCCTTTTTCTTGCATAGGGATATTCGTTATCCTTCCAGTTGCCATCGGAGATAAGTTTGGTCAGGTTCGGATGGTTGGTGAATTTTATTCCGAACAATTCATGAATCTCACGTTCTATCCAGTTAGCTGCATTGATCAAATTAGCAAGCGATTC
Organism: Bacteroidales bacterium; assembly: GCA_035531395.1. Lineage (GTDB taxonomy): Bacteria > Bacteroidota > Bacteroidia > Bacteroidales > VadinHA17 > LD21. Next base: position 11,132 of record DATKTA010000007.1, on the reverse strand, counting down.
TATTTCAGGTTTACTTTCATCAAGTTCAGTAAGCAGGTTAATGATATAACCATTCCTGTCATCGCTGAAATGGTATATTATTACAAGTCCTTTATCAGAGAGCATCGCAGTTGTAATTATAAACCTGTATGAGAGTTCATCGAGGAAATAATTTGCTATCTCAAGCAGAGCCTCTTTGCGTATATTGATAACAAGCCTTTTTCTCTGCTGAACAATTATCCTTTGGATATCGCTGTTAAAATTCAGCTTCAGAATCTCAGGCAGTATTTTGTAGTTAATATTCACCATAGTTTACTTCCCGGTTAGTTTGACTATACCTGCAAGGATAGCCTCAGGTTTGGGTGGACATCCTGGTATATAAGCATCGACCGGAATTATTTTGTCAACAGGTCCTGCGAAAGTCATTCCTTCCGCAAAAATGCCACCAGTACATCCACAGGCTCCGAATGCAACAACCAGGACCGGTTTGGGTACCTGTTTATAGAGTTCTATAAGTCGCTCTTTGCATTTCCTGTTAATTGACCCTGAAACCAGCAGCACATCAGCATGCCTGATCGAACCAACGAGCTGGATACCAAATCGTTCCACATCATGCCTTGGTGTCAGGCAATCAAGAATCTCTATGTCGCAATTGTTGCAGGATGCACCTCCAAAATGAAATACCCACAACGATTTCTTAAAACAGTAACTACCTAGTCCCAACTTCTTAAATTTTACAGGTTAACAGTTGTCAAAAAAATTGCAATCAGCGCAAGGAGGCTCATCCATATAAAAAAGAATCTCATCGCCTGATTTATTTTTACTCTGGGATTTGTATTTCTTATCAGCGTTATCAGTAGTAATACCAAAACCAGTTTCAACACCGACCATAGTATTCCGATACCCTGAAACCTGAATCCACCCATAAGCAGGGTTATCATCAGCGACGGAAGGGCAAACAGCATGACATATCTTGCCATCCTGATCATCGCATATGCACTTCCGGAATATTCAATAAAAACCCCATGTGCAATTTCGGTTTCAGCCTCAGACATGTCGAAAGGAACAAATGCCAGCTTGGCCTGAATTACAAATAAAATGACAATAAAGAGTATAACACCTGAAACAGTTCCGATAAACACGCCTCCCGCTTGCTGATTAGCCAGGATATCACTAATTGTCAGACTCATATCAGATTTGATGACTATAGCCGCAAGTGCAAGGATAAATGCAAGCTCATACGACAAAATCAGTTTCATCTCGCGCGATGCACCGATGGCTCCAATAGGATTCCCTGATGCCAGTGCTCCTATTATGTAAGTGAGCGACGGAATGGCTAAAAGGTAGAAGATAACAATAAGATCTCCCCTGAACCCACTTCCCGGAATGAAAGAGGGAAGAAGAATAAATACGTTTGCCAGGCATGCGCTGAATAATGCAAAAACAGGTGCAGCAAGAAATGTGAACCTAGCCCCGTATTTTGGCAAAATGGTCTCTTTATAAAAGAGCTTCCCCAGATCATAGAAGGGCTGGAGGAACGGCGGCCCTTTCCTGAACTGTACCCTGGCTGTAATTTTTCTGTCAGACCAGGATAGCACCCCTCCAACCAGGACAGAAAAGATCATTCCCGGGAATACAATGAAATAAAAGAGATCTTTTAACATTTTCTACTGTTATTCATGTTTTAATTTTTCCCAAATTATTTCCTTCACGAGTATCTTATCATTCAGCCTGTGAAGATCATTCCCGGGATTCTCATCCATTTCAGTTATTGTCAGCGCATGTTCCCTGCAGGTCTCCACACAAAGAAGCTTCTTTACATTTCCGTCGAGATGACAGTAATTGCATATAGACTTCCTTACTTCAAAGAAACTGTTCATCATAGTGCCAAAGGGGCAGACTGCAACACACGATTTGCATGCTACACACAGGTTTGAAGCCCTTGTTAATATTCCATTGCTGCCTTTTTCAAGAGCTTCAACAGGGCAAACTGTAATACATGGAGCATCCTCACATTGTCTGCAAGTGAATCTGAATGCTGCTTTCTCCAGTATTTGTTTCATCCCGTTGTTCCCGGGGTGATAATCATAAGAACATGCAACTGAGCAATCGTTGCATTGACGGCACTTCATAAGGTCAACTAATATTTTTTTGCTCATTGGTGTTTTATATTATGATTATCAGTTTTTTATCTTCTGTTTTAATTGGTCACTTCCATATCTCCGGATTATGTTTGATCTCATCGTATGTAAATACAGGGCCATCTTTACAAACAAAAAATTCACCCATCATGCAATGCCCGCATTTCCCAAGCCCGCATGACATGTTCTTCTCCATTGAAAGGTAGATCTGTTCATCTTTATATCCCTTATCAAGTAACTTCAATGTGCCGAATTTCATCATGATAGGCGGACCACAAACCACTGCAACCGAGTTTTCAATTTTCATGTTCACCTGATCGAGAAGAGTTGTTACAACACCTACCGATTCATTCCATCCAGGGCCGGGTTTGTCAACGGTCCTGTAAGCTTCAAACTTATCTATGTTGTTCAGCCTGTTGAACAAAGGTTTGTAAATACAGTCAGAAGGTGTTTTTGAACCATAGCACAGGACGACTCTTTTAAGCTGATCTTTAACTGCTTCAAGGGCGTAGAGAAGTGATCTGATTGGAGCCAGTCCGCATCCACCACCCAGTATTAGTACCTCTTTTCCGAAGAACTTTTCAACCGGGTAACCTCTGCCGAATGGTCCACGCACACCTAATACCTCCCCGGGTTTAAGATTATGGAATTTTTCAGTCACATACCCTGTCTTCATTATTGTAACTTCCATCCTGTCTGTTATAAGAGGTGAAGAGGAGGGTGTGAAAGGAGCTTCTCCGAAACCATTAAGTGTAAGTTCAATAAATTCGCCTGTTTTGAATTTAAAAGGCGATTCAGGGATCAAAACAAATGTTTTTATCAAAGGTGATTCTTCAATAACCTCCTCAACAGATGCTTTTAATACCTTATATATACTGTCGGTTGCCACTAATTAACTTTTTTTAGTTCAAACGATGTCCATAATAACTTCATTCTTGCTTATTTTCGCAATGCATGCTTCTATACACCTGCCACAGCCTGTACATGCAATTGCATCAAACCGTTGAGGTTTCCAGACATATTTACACATATATCTGTTTTTGAATCTGACAGTGAGCTCTTTAAGAGGGTCCTCCCCTCCTGCTACCCTCTCAAAAGCAGGATATTGACAGGTGTCAAGTTGCTTCACCTTTTGAAAGCCTGGCTTGTCAACAAGAAGGAAACAGGAACATGTCGGACATATTGCTGAGCATGCTCCGCATGATACGCACTTTGAAGAGTGCTTTTTCCAAACCTCATTCCCTGAAGACTCTATTCTTTTACCTGATAGTGCTGTACCGGGCAATTTTGAATTTTTCACCGATAGAGACTCAGTGCTTTTATTCCGGAACTTAACAACAGAAGGAGGCAGATTATTTATTTCTGTTCTAAGTCCCGGTAAAATAGATTCTTCGATGAGTTTCTCTCCCTTTTCAGACCACGTCATCAGATAAATGTCTTCTTTGTCTTTTGAAAGTGAGATGTCGCAGCCATTTTCAGCATAAGGATTTAGTCCGTAAGTTGTACAATGACAATTTTCCTGGGTTACATAGCAATCAGAAGATATCAGAATGGTATTCTCTCTCCTCGACTGGTATGTCTCATCACAGAATTTCTCATCGAGATATATAAGATCAAGGAGTTTCAGACCCTCAATATCGCATGCAGGAGCTCCTATGATGATTGTTTTCCCGATAGTTATTTTGAATACTGTGACATTAAGCTTAACAGGAAGGAAAAACATCTTCAGAGGGGTGAAAGGTTTAGCTTCATTATAAACTATTTCATCTGGACTTTCCTCATAGAGCAGCGAATAGTCTATCCCTCCGTTTTTTCTGACAGGTGCAAAAATGTTAAATTTTGAAACCGAAAGACCCTTAAGCTGTCTATGCCATTCTTCATGGCTTATTCTATAGACTTTATTCATTTCTCCGGAATGAGTATGAATTATTCTGATAAACCACTGCTAATTTCCTATGGCATTTATCTTATTCCAATGAGCAGGGTCAGTCGGTGTTATTATTCTTATCAGTTCCCGAAGCAGATTTTATCAGCAGTTACTATAATTTATATAACCTGCTGATGTGACACAGGTCATATTATATTGATTAAGTAATGATAAATCAGGATAATATGATTTGCAATATCTATATGGCTAAAGTGAGGTAAATCTATTTGACTTTGATATTTGCTATCCTTTTCAATTTCCTCACATCTTTCAGGATAATCCGTCGTCCTTCGATTGATATAAGCTTTTCTTCTCTGAATTCAGATAAAAGTCTAATGATAGTTTCGGTAGCAGATCCGACAATATTAGCAAGATCTTCCCTTGAAAGATTAAGAACGTTATCGTCTTTGCAACCCTCCGGGTGAAATTTATGGCAAAGGATAAGGAGGGCTTCGGCCAGCCTCTCCCTTACAGGTTTCTGAGCAATAGATATCATCCTCTCTTCAGCCTCATTCAGGATTTTCCCGAGTGCACTCAGAAGTTGTTTTGTTATTTCAGCATATTTCTCAAGCAATTCAGAAAATGCATTGGTATTGATAAAACAGACAATACTGTCTTCGATGGCTTCTGCTGAGCTAAGATAATAGCGTGTTCCTGTAATCGAACTGTATCCGAAAAGCTCACCCGGTGTTACGAACCTTACAATCTGCTCTTTGCCGTCATGTCCAACTTTATATAGCTTCACTTTTCCTGAATGCAGACAATAAACGCCCACGGCACGGCTCTCCTCATGGAAGACAAGTTGACCTGTCTTATAAAAGGAACTTGATTTCTCAAACTTCAGATTCTCAAGATCCTCGTTTTCGAGTATTGAAAAATATGACTTCTTAAAAACCCTGCATGTTGCACATTCCGGCCGGTCTTTCATATTTAAGTTAAAATGAAAAGATTACAACACGCATATCCTCTATATGCCAATCGCAATCAATAAAAAAATACCTGTTTAGGTACTAACCAAATATATTGTTATTTTATTAACAATAAAATAATATTTGTCAGGAAAAAATAAATATAATGCAATGGCACATCTTGAAGAAGGAGTGTAAGGGAGAGTTGAAAAATATTAGACATAATACTCCTTCTAACTTATGACCAGGATAAAAGGCAGTATTATATTGGTTTATATATAATTGTAAGACCGTCTCTCAGCGGGAGGATCATTTTATCAACCGAATTATCATTTTTGATCATTTCATTAAATTCAATTATTCCTCTTGCCTGCGGATCGGAAGTTACATTTTCCAGCACTTTGTTACCCCATAGCGTATTGTCAGCGATGATGAAGCCTCCGGGCTTTACTTTTTCGAATATTTGTCTGAAGTAGTCGACATATTCACGCTTATCGCCATCAATAAAAACCAGCTCGAACTGCCTGGTAAGGCCGGGTATTATTTCAAGGGCATCTCCCGTTAGCTGTGTGATCTTCGATTCGACTCCGGCCTTAACAAAGTAGGAATGGGCGAATGATGCCAGTTCATCATTAATCTCAATTGTTATCAGGTTCCCACCAGGTTTTAAGCCTTTTGAAAGACATATTGCAGAGTAGCCTGTAAAGGTCCCTATCTCCAGGATATTCTCAGGTCCTATCATCCTGGAGATAAACTCAAGGAATTTCCCCTGTATATGACCGCTTGCCATGTTCGGGTTTACAAACCTTATGTGCGTCTGCCTGAAGAGATCCTCAAGAACAGGATCTTCGGAAGAAGAATGATTTTTTAAATAATGTTCAAGCTTAGGATTCATCCCTGCTTATATATCAAAGTTGATAATTTAGACCTGTCAAATACCTCGTTGGCTATCTCAAGCAAATTGGCGGATGTGATTGCTTCAATCTTCGAATATGTCTCCTCAATAGTCTCTATCCTGTTGAAAGTAAGCAGGCTCTTACCCAGACTGAGCATCAGATTTTCATGATTTTCATAACCTCTTGCCAGGTAACCTTTTATCTGTTTTTTGGCTTTACCCAGCTGAACAGTTCCGAGCCTTGTTTCACACAGATTTTTAAGTTCCCTGTTAACTATTGAGATACTCTTCTCAAGGTATTGCTTGTCAGTACCAAAATAGATTGAAAATGATCCGTTATCAGAATAGGGTGTATAATTTGACTCAACAGAATAGGCAATCCCGTTTTTCTCACGAAGAGAAAGATTCAGCCTGGAATTGAGTCCCTGTCCTCCCAGGATATTATTAAGAAGAAACATACCAAGCCTTTTCTCATCTTTTATGCTGTAAGCAAGGTTCCCGATTATACAGTGATTCTGGTAAGTATCTTTTTGTTTTATAACAGTTGAAGGTTCATAATGCCAGTCTGAATTATTTTCCGGATTCTTCCTGCCTGATTTGTAATGGCTGAAATGGTTAATAAACAGCCTGAGAATCTTTTCATCCGGAATATTTCCAACCGAACAAAACACGATCTGATCAGTGGAATATTTTTCAGAAATGAAATCAGATATCATTTTTCGTGAGAAAGATCTTACGGAATCTGGTTTTCCCAGGATACTTCTACCTACAGGCAGACCATCAAATATCTGTTCTTCAAATTCATCGAAAATAAGTTCTGCCGGAGAATCAAGATAAGAATTGATCTCATCAAGAATTACATCTTTTTCTTTTTTGATCTCTTTCTCGGGAAAGATTGAATTGAATGTTATATCAGCAATAAGCTCTGTTGCTCTTTCATAATCATCTCTGAGAAAAGAAGCATGCACAGCTGTATCTTCTTTTGTGGTATATGCATTCAGTTCGCCTCCGACATCCTCAAGCCGGCTCAGTATATGATAGGACTTTCTTTTTTTTGTGCCTTTGAACAGCATGTGTTCAATGAAATGAGCTATTCCATGTTCATTTTCATTCTCATCCCTTGATCCGGCATTTATTATCAGGCCACAGTGTGCTACCATTCCTCCTGAAGGGGAATGAACAAGCCTGATGCCATTATCGAGTGTATGAAAAAGAAGATCCATTATATGATTGAGTGAGTTTGCAAATGTATCATAACAATTTTAACGGATTACGGTTATTAACAATAAAAAAATTGCATATGTTAATAAATAACCATTCCTTTATTTAGATTAATTCTAAGTATTAATAATTTTGAATAACTGAAATAAGAAATTAAATTATTCAGGGAGAAAGTTCCACTCCGATTGCTGGGACTGTTTACACTGACTAAAAATGGCAAAAAAAGCAACTGCAAAAAAAGCAACTGCAAAAAAAGCTGCTCCAAAGGCAGCCAAAAAAGCTGCTCCAAAGGCAGCCAAAAAAGCTGCACCAAAGGCAGCAAAGAAGACTGCTGCTAAAGCTAAGCCAAAGAGCAAAAAGTAAGGCTAAAATAGGAAAGGGTGTCCCAAGGCAACACCCTTTTTTTTATTAATAATAAGCTCTCCTTCGATTATACTGTTCAGTATCCTTTCCTGGAAATGAAAAAAATTTATCAAACCCTTTGCTTACTCAAATTTGAAATATATATTTGCAGTCCGAAAAGGAGGTGCCATAGCTCATCCCGATAGCTATCGGGAGGTAGAGCAATGAACTTGAGGTCAAAATATCTGCAAAATATATCTAAATCTACCTCATAAAGCATAGGGTTGTAAAGAATCATGAAATTCTGCTGCTATATATTACATAGTAAATCTATCAATCGATATTATATTGGATACACATCTGACATTCGGGAAAGAGTGATACTTCATAATAATGGGCACTTTGGGGGTAGATCATATACCTGTAAAGCTTCTGACTGGGATCTGTTTTTACTAATTCCCTGTGATACAATATCTGAAGCTATGTTTCTTGAATCGAAAATAAAAAACATGAAGAGCAAAAACTATATTGAAAATCTTAAAAAGTATCCCGAAATGGTTGAAAAATTGCTGAATAAAACATCTAAATAATCTTCTAAACAATTAGTATTTAAGTAAATAAAAGCAGTGGTGAATAAAAAATTAATAAACATCATTAATCTTAAGGATTTTTTAAGGATAAAGTTTTGCTTACTCAAATTTGAAATATATATTTGCAGTCCGAAAAGGAGGTGCCATAGCTCAGTCGGTAGAGCAATGGACTGAAAATCCATGTGTCCCCGGTTCGATTCCTGGTGGCACCACTTCTTTAAATCGCAGACCGCTGTAAGTCAGTAACTTACAGCGGTCTTTTTATTTCTTGTTGACGGATTTGGTGCTGGTTTTTTCAACGAGCTCGTTGTCAATGCATTGCAGGCGTCAAATCATTTTTAAACTTGCATAATTAATCAAGTATTTGTGTAATAACTGGCAGAAGACAAAATGGGATAACAGTTAGATTCTATATAAAAACAAAAAACTGACTCATTATAGAATGGTCAGTTTAATCCGTTCTTTTCTTTTCAGGTACAAAAACGCTACAAACATTTCTAACATATTGAATTTTACTGCTCAATAGTCTGAGAAAATAAATATCATTTTACTATTCTTTACGGTTGAGAATTTTCGGCTGATGATTTTTTTACCTTCCACCAGTATACTAAATACAGTATCGATGGCAATAATGAGATAACAAATATGAGAAGGGGGAAAACAAACTTAGGGTCAATTAAAGAAAGGACTTCTGCTATGATGAATCCAAAAAGTGAAATAAGTCCTCCAATACCTGCTCTCCACCATGCAATGATTAGTCCAGTCACTGCAATCAGAAGGCAAATAGCAATTGGAATCTGCAAGAAGTCTGGTGTAGAAACATGACCTGGTTTGATTTGAATCTCTTCTAAATAACCGAAAACAATCGCAATGAGATAAAATGATGCCCAGATAGTACCAATAATTCGTGCAGTCTGGAGAGAACTCTTTGAAGGAGTTTTTTTAGAATTATTTGTAATTTCATTCATGATAATTAGGATTACTTTACACGTAAGTTAGTCCTAAACAATGGATAACACAAATAAATAATGATATTCATCATAATTCATTGGCAGAAGTCTAGGTAGAATAACTGTGTAGGTGGTAAATAAATTTTATGCGACTTTTGTAAGTGAACCACACCTCTAAATCGCAGACCCCTGTAGATCAATGATTTGCAGGGGTCTTTAAATTTCTTGGTGACGGAAGCGTTGATGGATTTTACAACGTACACATAATCAACTACATCTACATGATATATCAGATTGCATTCCTTATTCTAAGCAAAGATGATCAATATTAATTTCATCCTGCCATGAGGATTAAATTGATAGATTAAATGCTTTCCACAACTACTGGATTACAATTTTTTGAAGATAAATCTTGTCGTTATTTCTAATACCAATAAAGTACATGCCACTTAGTAAAGGTGTCAAATCAAGTTTATGTCGATTACCCTCTTCCCAATTCTTCTGTAAGAAAATTCTTCCATAAAGGTCTCTGACCTCAATCTTATTATTTGATGATATACTTTTATTCAATTCAATATAAATAATTCCATCAGTGGGATTAGGATAAACCTTCATTCCATTGTTATTTAATTCATCAAAACTCGTCATTGTGGTAACCTGCAGTTTGACAGGTCTCTGATATAAGGTTAAACCAGGAACTGATGAATTGGATATAGTACATTCATATGAACCTCCATCAGATTGCTGAAGATAAGACTTTAAATAGCTATTGCTTGTAGCATTGGAAATGCTAATACCATCTTTATACCACTGGTAAATATCATTTTCAGCATTATCCGATGCAACAAATTTTATGCTTGAACCCACATTGCAAATGGTATCTTTTTTAATGCCGATACTATCCTGATAATAGTAAGTAAACCCTTTAATGGCAATATTTAAGTTCGGAACAATATCTTCGAAACTGAAATGATTGTTATCTATAAATAAAGTATCCAGTTGACTCAAGGTAAGAGGAGGTAGTTCATCGAGTTTATTCTTACTTAATTCCAATGTTTGTAGAAATGTTAAGTTATTTATTGCAGTTGGTACAGGACCGCTTAAATAGTTGTTCTCTAACTTCAATATTTTCATGTCAATTATATCACCGATTTCCGGGGGAATCTGACCTGCTAAATTATTGTTGGATAAATTAAGACTCACCAAACCGGTAGAATAAACCAAATCTCCTCCCGCCCCAGTGTTATTCCCAATTGTAACTCCATACCATTCCGAAATTGGTTCAGAACTTAACCAGTTTTTATTATTTATCCAGTTTTCTCCGTTAGTGGAAGAATATATTGTTACCAATGCGAGTGAATCCCTTTCACCTGTGTTAGGTATAACAGTTAGATTAATTGGCCTTGAATTAATTGTAAGATCCGTAACAACTGTATTAGTAATTTTACAGGAATATGAACCAGCATCCGATAGTTTAAGTTTTTGAATTGGATAATTGCTTTCTGTTGCTAAGGGAATAATGATATTATCCTTATACCATTGATATTGGTCATTAGTACTACCACGAGTAATTTTGAAGTTAAAAGATTCTCCTATTTTGCGTTTTTCATTTTGTTTCTTACCACTACTATCCTGGGGTGAATATAAAAATGATTGTTTTGGAACATTGATATTTGGTTCAATGTCTTTGAATGTGAAGCTATTATTTTGAATTAGCAAACTATCCAAACCACTCAAAGTAATTGTGGGTAATATTTCAAATCTATTAACTTTTAATTTTAGTCTCTTTAACATAGCAAGATTATTAATCTCGTTAGGAATTGCACCTGTAAGTTGATTATTGGATAAACTTAAATCAGAAAGTTCGGTCAGATTCCCAATTTTTGCCTGTATATCCCCTGTAAGTTGATTACCATCCATTTGGAGACTAGTAAGGTTAGTCAGATTTTCAATTTCACGCGGAATAGACCCTGACAGCCGATTAAAAGCCAAATTTAACTTTGCAAGATTAGTCAGATTTCCAATTTCAGGAGGAATAGCCCCTGTAAGTTGATTCTGACCTAAATCTAAAAGACGGAGTTTAGTCAGATTGTCTATTTGTGACGGAACAGAGCCATATAGTTTATTCGAGGAAAATTTTAATTCCTGTAGGTTAATCAAATTTCCTATTTCCATCGGA
>DATKTA010000006.1:0-254796 GCA_035531395.1 Bacteroidales bacterium | reverse complement strand
AATCGGATAATTTGGGCGAAAATGGATAAATTTGTCTTCATGAGCGGTTTGGTTTTTGAGAGATAATAAACTTAGCAGTAAATGCGTAGTTTTCCAACCGCTCTTTTTTATTCGATTTTACTTATTTTGGACAGACCTGAGCCAAAATATGTAGCTAATTCAGCAAATGCAATAGTTATAGGAAACAGAAAAAGTAACAAATAAACCAAAAGAAGTGGTAATGGCTTAAACATCATGTCGAATGGAATGATTGCATCCCCCCACAAACTGGTACTGAGAAAGTAGTTAGGAAAAATAACTACGGGAACGCAAATTAATGTAATTCCTGCGAAATGCATTATGTCTTTCTTAAGTGTTGCCTTGTCGAAACGAAATAAATCAAAAAATTGAATTCCGTCTGTTCTGAAAAGATAAAACAGAAGTGATATACTGATTATATTAGTTGCTGAAGCATACACGATCCAGAATTTTATTGAATACTCCAGGGATGAGAACAACAAAGCAAAACTCAGCTGAAAAATCAGAAACAATATAAGCCGGCTTGGCAGAAGCAAGATGGCAGTCTTTAATTTATAATCTCTTTCCATTCAGAATTCTATTGTTGCCTTTTTAGTCTGCTTAAAGTTACTAAATAATACTCACGAGTCTTAATCACTATTTAATTAGTCTGCCTGCATTATTGATTAGTTCAAATTGTTATAAATATTTTATTACAATGATTTATAGAATCTTCTGCTATTTAACCGGACACAAGTGAAAGAAAATATTCACTATCACTCTAGGACATCCTGCGAATAATATGACCGGATACATCTACTTATTTGTTCCAATTCCTTTTTCCCAGGTTTTCTTTATAATTTTGAATCCACTTCTAATTAAAAAAAATGGTCAGAATTCTCAAGAAAAAATTCATGAAAGCTGCACTTGAAGAAGCTGAAAAAGCTTTTGATAAACAGGAGGTTCCTGTTGGTGCAGTTGTTGTCTGCAATGATACGATCATTGCCAGGGCACATAATCTTACAGAGACACTCAGGGACCCAACAGCACATGCGGAGATGCAGGCTATAACTGCTGCAACCTCATGGTTGGGAGGTAAATACCTGACCGACTGTACTATATATGTTACTCTCGAACCCTGCGCCATGTGTGCGGGTGCTATAGGCTGGAGCCAGGCATCAGGACTTGTTTATGGCGCGTCGGATGAAAAGAAAGGGTATACAAAAGTTAAGGGAGATCTTCTTCATCCGAAAACTATTATTGAGCAGGGAGTGCTTGAAGGTGAGTGCAAAGAGCTGCTGTTAAGGTTCTTTAAAAGCAAACGGAAATAACTCCTGTATCCACCGGATCTGACTTTGCAACCCCTTGGTTGGGGTTGGGATCAGAAATTTGCAGACGGGTGAGGAATTCTTATAGTAGCTGAGTAAGCAAAAAAACAGTATTTTTACAAAAAACCTGTTATGAAGCTCGATAACAGCAAAACCATTATCAGTTTCAGAATTAAACTGTTTGTTGTAACAGTTCTGTTTCTAACCTATATAATATTGTCTTATTCTGCCAAAGTATTTAAGCTTACCCTGTTTGGGTGGAGTGATACATTATGGACCATAATACTGGCAGGAGTCTGGCTCTTCATTGCCTTTGCTCCAATGATTATTAATTACCACTATGTAAGCTACTCCGATGAGGATGAATCAATAGTTTTCAGATATTTTTCAGCAGGTATTGTAGGAGGCAGAAAGAACTCTGTTGAGATTGACAAGAGAACATTTGCCGGATACAAAACAGAAAAAAAATTATTCGGACTGATAAGGACTATTACGCTTTATCAGCATTTCAGGGAGGGAGTGGCAAAATATCCACCCATTTATATAAGCGCATTAGATAAAGAAGAGAGATCTAAAGTTGTCCGATCGCTGAACCTTTACGCACCTAAAGCGTGAAGGTTATCATCTGATAACATGAGTTTTATCATTTTTAAAATCTTTTAACACTCTCATTTTTGAACCTTCAAAATTGCCCACAAAACAATTAAACCAAAATTATATGAACGTAGATAAGATCATGAACAACCTCGAGAAGAAACATCCCGGGGAGGTTGAATACTTGCAGGCTGTAAGAGAAGTCCTGGAGTCAATTGAGGAGGTGTACAATGAGAATCCTCAGTTTGAATCTGCCAATATCATTGAGAGGATCATTGAACCTGACAGGGTAATTACTTTTAAAGTGTCATGGGTAGATGATGAAGGAAATGTAAAGGTGAATCTCGGTTACCGTATCCAGTTCAACAATGCTATCGGCCCTTACAAGGGAGGACTCCGCTTCCACCCCAGTGTAAACCTGTCAATCCTTAAGTTTCTTGGATTTGAGCAGATCTTCAAGAATGCCCTTACCACTCTTCCTATGGGAGGGGGTAAAGGAGGGTCAGACTTTGATCCCAAAGGAAAATCAAATGATGAGGTTATGCGCTTTTGCCAGTCATTTATGCTTGAATTATGGAAATATATTGGACCTGAGACAGACGTTCCAGCAGGTGACATAGGAGTTGGCGGACGTGAGATTGGATTTCTATACGGTATGTATAAACGCCTTGCAGGCGACCATACAGGTGTCCTTACCGGGAAAGGGAGCAACTGGGGCGGCTCACTGATCCGTCCGGAAGCAACTGGTTTCGGTTGTGTATATTTTGCAAAAGAGATGCTTGCAACACGCGGCGAATCATTTGAAGGCAAGAGAGTTGCAATCAGCGGGTTCGGTAATGTGGCCTGGGGTGCAGCCCTTAAGGCTACTGAACTTGGAGGTAAAGTTATAACAATATCCGGACCTGATGGTTATATCTATGATCATGAAGGGATCTCAGGAAAGAAAATTGAATATATGCTTGAGCTGCGCGCTTCCAATGAAGATATAGTAAAACCTTACTCTTTTGCATTTGAGGGTTCAGAATTCCATGGAGGGAAACGTCCATGGGAGGTTAAGGTTGACATTGCGCTTCCCTGCGCAACACAAAATGAACTCAACGGTGACGATGCAGTAACTCTCATCAATAATGGTTGTATTTGTATTTGCGAAGGTGCCAATATGCCGAGCACTCCGGAAGCAATTGAATTATTCCAGAAACATGGCCTCCTTTTTGCACCGGGTAAAGCTTCAAATGCAGGTGGAGTAGCAACTTCAGGACTTGAAATGACACAAAACTCGATGAAACTGCGTTGGAACCGGCAGGAAGTTGATGACCGTCTTCATGAGATTATGAGCAATATACATAACCAGTGTGTAAAACATGGTAAAAAGGAAACCGGATATGTTGATTATGTTAAAGGTGCCAACATTGCAGGCTTCCTTAAAGTTGCAAATTCAATGCTTGATATGGGAGTGATTTAAAAAAGCCCACCCCCTTTTGTTCCCCCTCTCTTCTTCGAAAAGAGGGGGAATTTTTTTATATTTACATGTCTCAATTTCTCGTGCCATGTCAGAAGTTTCGCTTAAGCATAAGATTGCTCTCGGGCTTATTCCGCGTATTGGCGATATTAATGCCCGAAAACTTGTATCCCACTTTGGAAGTGTAGAAGCCATCTTCCACGAATCATACAGGAATATGATTAATATTCCCGGTATCGGAACAGGACTTGCAAGGTATATCTGCGAAAGATCATATCTTGATGCTGCAGAAAAGGAAGCTGAGTATGTTTCAAAAAACAACATAAGAACTTACTTCTATCTTGATAATAATTACCCCTACAGATTAAGACAATGTGATGATTCTCCTGTTGTATTCTTCTTCAGGGGGAAAAGTGATCTGGACTCACCTAAACTAATAAGTGTAGTCGGTACACGTAATGCTACCGGAAGAGGCAAAGATCTTTGCGACAAGCTTATTGGAGACCTTGCAGCAGGGCACCCTGATCTGATTATTGTTAGCGGACTCGCATACGGAATAGACATTGCTGCACATAAGGCAGCTCTCGCAAACAATCTTCAGACGATTGGAGTGCTTGGCCATGGATTTAAAACAACCTATCCTGCAATACATACTTCCACGGCAAGAGCCATGACTGAAAAGGGAGGTCTTCTTACTGATTTTCTTTCTGATGCACTTCCTGAAAGGAATAACTTCCTTAAAAGAAACAGGATAATTGCCGGGCTGTCCGATGCCACACTGGTTGTGGAGTCAGGAATAAAAGGGGGAGCGCTTATCACAGCGGATATCGCTTCATCATACAACAGGGATGTCTTTGCAGTTCCAGGCAGACCTGAAGATCAATGGTCATCAGGCTGCAACAATCTTATCAAAACCAACAAAGCAGCTCTGGTAGAAAGCTCCGATGATATAGAATATTTCCTTGACTGGAAGCCTGAGAAAATCAAACCACCTGTCCAGCGATCACTGTTCACCGACCTCGATGAAAAAGAAAAAACTATCTATGAACTCATCCTAAAAGAGAGCGAAATGACAATTGACGCTATCTGCCGTACCCTGGGGATACCTGTCCATAAACTCTCCGCCCAGCTTTTGCAGATGGAGTTTAAGGGGGTATTGAAGTGTTATCCGGGGAATGTTTATAGAACTGTTTAGGAAAGGTTAGGTTTCAGGTTTCAGGTTAGAATGATTTGGCTTTATAATTTAACTTTAAAAAATATTAATTATGAAAATTGAAAATTTCATTAAATATTTAAAGACAAGTGAATTCAAAGGACAAAAATTTCGGCAACCTGAAACATGAAACCTGTAACCTGGAACAATTTCTCATGAAATATGAATATTTAATATCTTTTATAGTTTTTCTAAACACTATTAACAATTATCCCAGGATTTTTTTATTTTTAGACAGAAAACAATAACCAACCTTAAATCATTTAATTATGGATCCAAGAGTAAGCCAGTTTATGGCCATGATCAAATCCAGAAACCCGGGTGAGAATGAGTTTCATCAGGCAGTTCAGGAGGTGGCAGAATCCCTTATACCATTTATTGAAGAAAATCCGAAATATAAACAGGCTAAAATACTTGAGAGGATGGCAGAACCTGAAAGGACAATAATCTTCAGGGTCCCATGGCTTGATGATAAGGGGGAGGTGCAGATAAACAGAGGGTACAGGATTGAGATGAACAGTGCAATCGGACCGTATAAAGGAGGATTAAGGTTTCATCCGACAGTAAATATAGGCATACTGAAATTCCTGGCATTTGAGCAGGTTTTTAAGAACAGCCTCACTACTTTGCCAATGGGCGGAGGAAAGGGCGGTTCAGATTTTGATCCGAAAGGGAAATCGGATAATGAGGTAATGCGTTTCTGCCAGAGCTTCATGAGTGAGATGTTCAGGCATATAGGGGCTGATACCGATGTACCCGCCGGAGACATTGGTGTTGGGGGAAGGGAAATTGGATATCTGTTCGGTCAGTATAAAAGATTGAAAAATGAATTCACGGGGGTTCTCACGGGAAAAGGAATTGAATGGGGAGGGTCACTTATACGTCCCGAGGCAACAGGCTATGGTGCAACATATTTTGCACAGGAGATGCTTGCAACACGCGGTGACAGCATAGAAGGAAAAACTGTCTGTATTTCCGGTTCAGGTAATGTAGCACAGTATGCTGCTGAAAAAGTTACTGATTTCGGTGGAAAAGTTATTACAATGTCTGACTCGAACGGGTTCATTCATGATCCCAAAGGGATTGATAATGATAAGCTTAATTTTATCATGGAGCTTAAGAATGTCAGGAGAGGACGTATTAAGGAATATGCTGATAAATACGGAGTTGAATACTTTGAGGGTAAAAGTCCATGGGGTGTGAAGTGTGATATTTCCATGCCTAATGCAACCCAGAATGAGATTGATGAAAATGATGCAAAGACACTTGTCAAAAACGGATGTATGTGCGTTTCGGAAGGAGCTAACATGCCTTCAACTCCTGAGGCAGTAGAAGTATTTCTTAATGCAAAAATCCTCTATGGACCTGGCAAAGCTGCCAATGCAGGAGGTGTTGCCACATCAGGACTTGAAATGACTCAGAACTCTATGAGGCTGCCATGGTCGAGGGAAGAGGTTGATGAAAGGCTTCACATAATTATGAAGAATATTCACAGTACCTGTGTTAAATACGGAACCAGGGAAAATGGTTTCATTAATTATGTTGATGGTGCAAACATAGGTGGATTTGTAAAGGTAGCAAATGCCATGATTGCGCAGGGCGTGGTCTGATGACATTAATCGATACTCATACACATCTCTATCTGCCGGAATTTGATGAAGACAGGGATAAGGCAGTAGAAAGAGCTGTCGGTTCCGGTGTTTCCATGATGCTGATGCCCAATATTGACATACATTCTGCAGATATTATGCTGGAAACAGAGCAGCGTTATAAGGGCATCTGTCATTCAATGATCGGACTTCATCCTACATCTGTCAAAGAGGATTATCTTTCACAGCTTGATAAACTGGAAGAATTTTTCACCAGACATAAATTCATTGCGATAGGAGAAATTGGCATAGATCTCTACTGGGATAAAACATTTATTTCGGAACAGCTAATTGCCTTCAGGCGACAAATTGCCTTTGCCATTGAGAATGACCTCCCGGTTGTCATCCATTCAAGAGATTCATTCCCGGAGGTTTTTTCAGTTCTTGAGGAATTCTCACAACAGAATCTCAAAGGTGTTTTACATGCATTCACAGGAACTGCGGATGATGCAAAAAAGGGAATTGCAATGGGTCTTAAACTGGGCATAGGGGGCATTGTGACATTTAAGAACTCAGGACTTGACAAGGTAATTGAAAATGTAAGCCCTGAAGATATTTTATTGGAAACAGATTCACCATATCTTGCACCTTCTCCTCACAGGGGAAAAAGAAATGAGAGTTCGTATATTTGCATTATTAACAAAAAGATTGCAGATATTTACAGGCTGAAAGAGGAGGAAGTGGCAGAAATAACCTCTGCATCTTCACTCTCTCTCTTCAATCTTTGAGAACCCTCTATGAAGAACAAGAAGAAAGAAATTTCCATACTGATCATATACACCGGGGGCACCATCGGAATGGTTCGTGATCCGGAAACAGGATCGCTGGTCCCCATTGACTTCAGGCACATCTCAGACCACGTACCTGAGCTCAGAAAATTCGGTTATGATCTGCACTCAGTATCATTTGATCCGGTAAAGGATTCATCAAATATTGATCCCACGTTATGGATCAAGATGGCTGAAGCAATTGAGGAAAGTTATGACGAGTTCGATGGTTTTGTGGTGCTTCATGGAACTGATACCATGGCATATAGCGCTTCAGCATTAAGCTTTATGCTGGAGAATCTCACAAAACCTGTCATTTTTACTGGCTCCCAACTTCCAATAGGGCTGCTCCGCACCGACGGTAAGGAAAACCTGATTACTGCCATAGAGATTGCAGCAGCATATGAGTTTGGAGTCCCTTCAGTTCCTGAAGTATGTATATATTTCGATAACAAGCTGTCACGCGGTAACCGCACTACCAAGATGAGTGCAGAACATTTTGATGCATTCAGTTCCCCTAATTATCCATGGCTTGCCGAAGTAGGCCTTCATATCAGATACAACTGGGATCATATCAATTCATTAGGCAGGGACCAGAAGCTTATTGTTCACAAGCTTTTTAATACAGGAGTAGCTATTATTAAGATGTTTCCCGGCATCACCAGGGATCTTATCAGTTCAATTCTCAGTACCTGCGGAATTAAAGGAGTGATAATTGAGACATACGGTTCGGGTAATGCCCCTACCTATGACTGGTTCCTTGAAGAGCTATTGAAGTTTATCAGGAAAGGAGGTATCATACTTAACGTTACGCAATGCCATGGAGGCAGTGTTGAGATGGGTTTGTACGAGACAAGCCGTCATCTTCTTACTGCAGGTGTTGTAAGTGGTAGAGATCTGACATCTGAAGCTTCAGTTACAAAGCTCATGTACCTGCTTGGAAAATACAACTCGCGTGAAGATGTAATCAGGGAGCTTAACATATCACTTGCAGGAGAAATATCAATTTAGTAATTTGCGCCCCTGTTTTTTTGACACAGATCACTCTGGAGAGATGCAGGAGTGGTTTAACTGGCACGCCTGGAAAGCGTGTGTACCTCAAAAGGGTACCGGGGGTTCGAATCCCCCTCTCTCCGCAAAGCAAAACACGCCCCGCTTCAGCGGGGTTATTTATTTGAATGAGGTCCCTTTTGAAAGCAAGCTTTCAAAAGGGACTGAATGAAAATATATAAAACCCGAAAGGGTGTGTTTTGCTTTGTAAGGTTCTCCCTCCATGGATCATGACCGAGGAGTGCAAACGACGAGGTTGTAATCCCCTTATCCGCCTCTCCCCAGGGATCACCAAAGGTAATCCCCTAAAATAAAACATACACACACTCGCAACGATATTCAG
Source organism: Bacteroidales bacterium (assembly GCA_035531395.1). Classification (GTDB taxonomy): domain Bacteria; phylum Bacteroidota; class Bacteroidia; order Bacteroidales; family VadinHA17; genus LD21. The sequence goes on along the minus strand of DATKTA010000006.1, from coordinate 246,396 downwards.
TTAATCCCTCCACCGGAATCAAGATCCAGTATCCCAGTGATCAGGAAGTAATCCCAACCGGATAAAAACGAGTAACGATGATTAAAATATTAACGCCCCGGAACTGAAATATACTGGGGCAACGGACTCAGGTCAATAACAATTTTCCCCTGTTCTGTACTGACCTTCAATTCATTACCAGCCCAGTCTTTTGCTGTCATTCCTGTTACTTTAATTTCAAGCTCCTCCAACACTGCGTAGTGAGGAACCTCGGTGGTCCATGCTGCGATCTTTCGATTGCCTTTATCATCCCTGAAAAGGAGCACAAAATCATTTCCTCTTTTTACATCCAACCTTCTCAGAAAAGTGAAGTCTTTAAGCTGATCATTCATATTTTTTATTGCAGTATAAGCCGGTTTTAGTTCAAGGTCATTTGTAACTGTTCCAAAGTTATGTTCATGCTCCTCCGGATCGGATCCATCATTTTTCCAATCATACCATATTGAAAAAGGAATTCCGTATACCATATTGGAAAGCTGCATCCGTACAATATAAGCTGCCTGAGTCTCAACAGAAACACCCTTTGTGGAAGAAGAGTAACCCCATTCGCTGCTGATGATCGGAATATCTGACTTACCTTCGGGAGTATATTTCCCAATCAGTTCACGTATCTTATTATAATCTTCAATGGCCGTTTCAGGTGACAGGTAGTACCTTCTGTAAGGATGGACACTTACTGCATCTATATATTCCGTAATCCCTGAAGCAAGGAATGATTCAATGAATGGGACCGGGAGCTGTGATGTGGCAGGACCAATGATTATGGCCTCCGGAACAGCTTTTCTGATGGCATTGCACGTTGCAACTGCAAGCTTATTGTATTGTACCACATCCGGTGCCGGCCTCCAGAAATTTATATTAGGCTCATTCCAGATTTCCCAGATAATGTTATTCCCCCTGAAGTGCGAAGCAGAAGCTGCTGCCCATTTTGCAAATGCTGTAACACTTTCTTCATTTTGCGGTGCTGCAATCGATCTTGTTATATTTCCTGATATCGGATCCTTTGATTCAGTTTGTTTTTCATAAAGCGAATTGGAATAATCAAGGATATAGAGTGCTCGTATTCCGCGTTTATTCAGATTGGCTGTCAGTTCATCATAAGCTGACCAGTTATAAACACCATTCTCCCGTTCTGTACTCTGCCAGCCAAAATCCATCCTGATTATTTTAAATCCGGCTGCAGCTATCATATCAAGGTCTTTTTCATGCCCTGTTGTAAAGTGTATATTAACTCCCGAATAAACCTTGTTCCCAGGTCCGAATTTTCCGGGTTTATCATATTGCCCTGATAGAGTTAATATTGATATACAAATCGTTACAACAATTATTAAACTGAATTTTTTCATTTTTAAATTGTTTTTAATGAGTATTGGAATCTGGCAATAATTTATAATCATACCTTGAATATTAATTTCATACTGTGGACTTCTCATTTTTACCACTGAATTTACGAAAAAAAACAGACATGATATTTCATTATTATTTGTAATTTACATGGTAAATGGAAAATCAGTTAACAGGATCTGACTTTTATGAATTGTTACCCTTAAAATATATGATCTGGCATTTTATACATATGAGAAAATAAATACTTGAAACAGATGAAAAAGAAGACTATCATTCCCCCCATTTTATTCTCATTTCTGGCACTGAATACACTCGCTTTTGCCCAGACATCCTCAGAAAAAGTATTCCAGGTAAAAGGCTTTAGCTGTACCTCGCCAAGGCATAATGAAGTGGACCGTTTTGTAAAGTTCATTGATGAAGAACTGGCTTCGCAGGGAGTAAATACACTGGTGGTATTTGTATGCGACAAGGACTATAATTACCAGTTCGAAAGCTATCCGCAACTGGGAGACCCTGCTGCGCTTTCAAAGGCCGATGTAAAAAAGATGGTGGCCGTCTGTAAGAAAAATAACATCAGGATCATTCCGCAGATAAATCTGCTGGGACACCAGTCGTGGAAAGAGAAACCTAATAAGCTCCTGGAAAAATTTCCGGAGTTCGACGAAACACCTTATATAAAAATACCGGAAAAATATGTATGGCCCAATAGCGATGATCTGTATTGCAAAAGTTATTGTCCTCTTCACCCCGATCTGCACAAAGTTTTATTTGCAATTATTGATGAGATATGCGATGTTTTTGAAGCAGATGCCTTTCATGCCGGTATGGATGAAGTCTTTTACCTGGGCGATGAAAAATGTCCGCGATGTGCAGGTGTTGACAAAGCCGAACTTTTTGCCGGTGAGGTGACCAAAATCAGGAATCATCTTGCTGAGAAGAACAGGGAACTATGGATCTGGGGTGACCGTCTGATTGATGGAAAATCAACCGGCATCGGCCTGTGGGAAGCAAGTTATAATTATACCTGGAGGGCAATCGACATGATTCCAAAGGATGTTGTTATCTGCGACTGGCATTATGAAAGGGCAGATCAAACCCCTGTTTATTTTGCCATGAAAGGTTTCAGGGTGATAACAAGTACAGGGAGAAAGCCTGAAACCAGTGTTATTCAGACTGAGGACATGGCAAGATTCAGAAAAAATACTACGAAAGAAATGAAACCAAGATATTACGGGATGATGCAGACAGTATGGTCATCAACTGACCAGTTCATAGATGCATTCTACGGGAAACAACCGGCTAATGCTACAGGCAGAGGAAATCCAGCTGATGGTTTCAAGGCAATGTTCAGGAGGATAGATGAAATTGAAAAAGGGAACTGATGGTTCCGTTCATTTAAATATTAACATGAAAAAAATTGTTCTTTCAGCAATATTGATTTTTGTGCTGAACAGTAATATTCAATCACCACTGATCCCTGTTGACAGGAGAATAACCTGGTCACCTGGGATCACTGGCGGATTTCCTGAAATCAATCAGCCTATAGCTGATATTCAGAATTTCGGTGCAGACCGAACAGGCCAAAAAGATAGTTACCAGGCCATTATTAAAGCTTTGAAAAGCCTTCCTGAAACAGGCGGAGTGGTATTTATTCCTTACGGAACATACAGGATCGATTCGACAATCAGGATAACAAGGAGTAATATTGTAATCAGAGGAGAACGTTCTCAAATACCAAAGCTTCTGTCTTATGCCAAAGGTAATAGCATTGAGATAAGACCTGTAGTAAATTCCGGTAAATGGCTGACACTTTTATCAGGGTATCAAAAGAATGCCAGCGCCGTTATAGTTGAAAATGCTTCAGATCTCAAATCTGCCCGGTTTATTGAGATACAACAGGAAAATGATTCTCTTTTAATGTATACCAATCCGGAATGGAAACAGGGCTGGTCAGAGAATTCTGTTGGCCAGTTATTAGAGATAGACAATATCAGCGGAAATACAATTGCTCTGAAGAGCACACTGAACATTAATTTCTTCCCCCGGCTAAAACCCCTTATAAGATCTGTAAACATGATTATTAACTCTGGCCTTGAGGATTTATATATTGAAAAAAAGGAAGCCTCCGGACACACGATTTATCTGGAACATGCTGCATATTGCCGGATTAAGGGAATTGAGAGTTATCATACCCGCAGATCACACGTCTCGGTAAGTGCCTGTCTCGGGAATGATATCCGCGAGAATTATTTCCATCACTCATTCAGTTATGGAGGAGGTGGCAGCGGATATGGCGTTGAATGCAACTTGCATTCAACAGGTACTCTGGTTGAAAATAATATATTCGATTCTTTGCGTCATGCCATGATGGTACAGACGGGAGCCAACGGCAATGTGTTTGCATACAATTACTCAGCTCATCCTGTCCAGGGTGATGGAGAAGTAAATCTCAACCAGGGATGGATACCCCCTGATATTTCCATTCACGGCCATTATACCTTTATGAATCTTTTTGAAGGCAATCATGTGAGTGAGATCGGGATTGCAGATTACTGGGGACCTGCTGGTCCGGGGAATACATTTTTCAGGAATAAGGTAATTGATGAAGGTATATTCTACTACGATAAAACCCTGAGGCAGAATGTCATCGGGAACATGACCACTACCATCACCTGTAAAGATGAAAGAAGCAGGGATAATATTGAGCTGGCAAATATTGTTGATAATAAGCTGATCAATCCTGTCGAAAATCTGCCAAACTCACTCTATAAAAACAAGAAACCCGATTTTTTCGGTACTGTTGTCTGGCCTGTTTATGGTCCTGATGTAAAAGGTGATAACAAGTTACCGGCTCAGGTCAGGTACGAAATGATCATGAAAAAGAATTTTTGATATCTATTCTCTATCAGACTTAAGACTCACACCCCATCCGATACGTTTAACGTCATCAACTGGTATTAGGGTCAGTGAACGCAGGTACATGAGATATGAATCACTGGCCAGTTTCGGTCTGATTTTCACAGAAATTTTGCCAGTTTCAGGAAGTTCAATGTAGCCGACCGGAAACTCCTGAAACTCAAACCAGCCACCGGTAGGTATAACGGTTTTTTCGAATTGCTTATTATTAATGTATATTTCATAAGCTTTCCCTTCCCAATCCATGTTGGCTGAATAGGAAATATTCAACCTGAATTTCCCTGGTTTCTTTATATCAGCAATCCATTCAACATAATCCTCCGGTCCCTCCCATTTTGAGATGTGAAATCCTCCTTTCCTGTTAAACCTGGTTACTGCATTACCTTGAGTTATTGCAGTCAGATAAGTGAATTCATATTCCCCATTCTCCCCGGGTAATACCTGATGAGGTTCAACTTCAGGCAAACCTTCAGTTTCCAGGATCAGGACCGATATGGGATTATCAATGGCTTTGACTGGAAGTGTAATCCGTACACTTTTCCCAAGATTTTCCGCAGAGATCTTTAATGTTCTATCTTTAAGCATCCAGGCTGCAGCAACCTTATTCTTAAGACCTGAAATATTCAGAATTCCATCCTGTGGCCAGTCCCTGATAAAAAAATATAGTCTGTTCTCTTTTACTGTACAATAACCCCACGATAACTCACCAAATGGATTGGCACCTGTTCCATAAATCGCCTCCTTATTCCGATCCACCCAACTGCCTGCCTTAGTTAGTATGTCAACTGTTGCTTCCGGTATCTCACCATCTCCCATCGGCCCGATATTAAGCAGAAAGTTTCCACCACGACTTACAATTTCAACAAGACGCTGAATAACAGTTCCCGGACTTTTCCAGAGAGTATCAAATTTACTGAATCCCCATGTCTGGTTCAAAGTCATCGGAGTTTCCCAATACTCTTCAATACCACCCGGAGGCATACCGTTATCACTCATACTCTGATAATCTCCGATGAACTCCTGATCGTAATTTCCAACTCTGCCATTTATAAGGGTTGATGGCTGAAGTTCATGAACCAGGGTTACAAACTCCATCCCCTGTTCCATAGTATACATTCCCCTGTCGAACCAGACCAATCCAATTGGACCGTACTGAGTGAGTAATTCCCTGATTTGAGGCTTGGCTTTCTCCTCAAGGTACTTTTCAAATTCCTGATGGTCAAAAAAATCCGGGCCCCAGTCGTTATCATAATCCCAATCATTGCCATAACCACCGGGATGATCCCAGTCCTCACGATGGGAATAATAGACACAAAACTTTATCCCGGCTTCCTGGCAGACCCTTGACAGCTCTTTTAGCGGATCCCGTTTGAAATCGGTCCAGTCAGTGATATTATATTCTGAAGCACCTGAGTGGTACATTGCAAATCCATCATGGTGCTTTGCAGTTATCACAATATATTTCATCCCTGCTGTCTTAGCCAGACTTACTATGGTTCCGGCATCAAACTTAACCGGATTAAGGTTGTGAGCCAGGTTGCGGTATTCCTCCACCGGTATATGAAGCTCTTTCATTATCCATTCTGCATTTTTCCCGACAGGAACTCTCATTCCCTTATATTCACCGGCTAACTGCGAATAAGGCCCCCAATGAATGAACATTCCGAATTTTGCATCCATGAACCAGTCGAGGCGATGCTCCTGATCCATTTTGGGTTGATTGCTATCTGTATTGTTTTGCTCTTTATTTGTTGATCTTTTACAACTTGTAAAGATACCCTGAGACACATAAATAGAAATTAAACAGACAGTGAAGAGTTTTGTGCAGTGAGTCACTACTTTTCTCATAATTTTAAAATATCAAACTATGCACTAAATTTAAAAATAATCATCTAGTAACTAAGCAAATAACCTCGTAAATAATAACTATTTCAGATTATTCGATTGTAATTCGGTGGTAATTCAGTGGCTTTGCCCGACGAAGCTTTAGCGAAGTTGGGTAATTCGGTGGTAATTCGGTGGTAATTCAATAGTAATTCAGTGGTAATTGGGGAGTAATTGGAGGGTAATTGTGCGATTTTTTTTATAATTTGCAGGAGATCTTAGTGCTAAAAGGATATGAAATTAGAAGAATTACAGGTCTATTCTCTTTCGATGGAGATGGCCGAAAAAATCTGGCTCATTGTAAAGGAATGGGATTATTTTGCCAGAGACACAATTGGGAAGCAGCTTATCAGATCTGTTGATTCAATTGCAGCAAATCTCAGCGAAGGATATGGAAGATATCACTTCAGGGAAAAGATCCATTTCTCATATTAATCCAGAGGGTCATCATTTGAAACCAAAACATGACTCACAAAAGCTCATAACAGGGATTTATTAAATGACGAGAGCTACGGAATATTTATAAATAATATTGACGATATCGGAATAAAACTGAATAACTATATTAAATCCACTGCCAAATCATCTAAATAACAACGATATACCCTAAGCCAAATTACATCCGACCTCAGGAGGACAAATGACGCACGAAGTGCAAATTACGCGCAGCAAATTACGGCGAAGCCAAATTACCACCAATTACGCGCGCAACGCAAATTATTAAACAATCCTTTCATTCTTTTAGCTAACTTTGATATATTTGAGATAACACGCTGGCCTTGATAGATAATGGAGGTTACAGCTTGTGCCTGTGTTCAGTATCCGGGTGTAACAAAAAAATTGTCCTATGAATAACTTTTTATTAAATAATAAATTACCGGCACTGAGTTTATCCGGCATACTGGTTATCATATTCTTACAGGCTAAGCCGCTTGCAGGTCAGACAGAGATTGCAAAATGGCAATATGGAAAGTGCGGAGCAGTTTCAATAACCTATGATGATGGCTCGATTAATCAGTTCCGGAAGGCTGTGCCAATCATGAACCAGTACAAATTACCTGGTACCTTCTTCATAAACACCGGCAATATACCTGGTTCAGAATACAAGGTTAAATTTATTGGTCGTCCGGTTTCAGAGATAATAAGTGAAACAAGATCGGTTCCCACAAACAAGGATAATTTCTATGAAAGGTCTTCAGCATCAAGATTTCTGGGATATAAAGGAACTTCGGAATATTTTACCAGGGCAGGTGCGCAGCTTGATGCAGGCAGAGATGAAGAAGCTTATAAAACCATTGATGAGCTTTACAAAAAAGTCAATTATGGAGAACTCCGGCCAGAAACTGAAAGAAAATTGAACCCGGAAAATATCCTGACCTGGGAGATGATCAAAACATTCGCTGCCCAGGGACATGAATTTGCCAGTCATACGATTGGTCATCCATATCTTGGAGTGCTTGATGAGCCTAATATGCTTTATGAGCTCGAAAAAAGCCGGGAAGATATTCTTAAAAACCTTGGACCGGAACATACATTTTCAGCAGAGACACCGTATTGTTCTCAGGATAATAGGGTTTTGGAATATACATGCAGGGTTTATCCGGCAGTAAGGAGCAGCCTGACTGATGAATACTTTCAGCAGATCAGGTTTTCCAGTCACAGAACACCGGTTGATCAGACCAGTGAATACGTTCAGTGGCAACGCGGAACTTACACAAGGAAACCACTGCAGGAATATAAGGAATGGGTTGATACCACTTCGGAACAGAAGAATATCTGGCTTGTTCTGATAATCCACGGGCTTGATGGAATCGGGTGGGAATCGGTAAAGAGCGAGGAGATGGATGAATACTTCAGGTATATCAAGGCAAAGGAAGATGTTCTGTGGATTGCAACTTACAGGGATGTAACAAAGTATATCCGCGAGATAAAATATGCAGTGGTACAATCATCAGAAAAAAAGAAAAAAATAACTGTGACATTTACACATTCGCTTGATAAATCTATTTATGATCTTCCGCTTACTCTTAAGACTATGGTCCGACCGGAATGGAAGGAAGTGACAGTAAAACAAGGCAGTAATGTAAAGCGGATCAAAACACAGCAAGACGGGGAAGTAAACTATGTCCTTTATCAGGCATTACCAAATGCCGGTATCATTAAGATTACACGATAATTGACTGAAGAGTATCAGAAGAATCATTCGGTCGTAATTCAGTAGTAATTCATTGTAATTCACTCTGATGAATTTAATTACCATAAATTACGGCGAAGCCGGATTACGCGCGAAGCGCAAATTACAATCAGCTGATAATTTTCCCCTTGTCAAGCATTACATTGCGGTTTGAATATTTTACCGGAACCGGATCATGAGTGACCACGACTATTGTTCCTCCGTTTTTATGAAAGTCATCAATCAGTCTAAACAGTATAGAGCTGTTTGCCGGATCGAGGTTGCCGGTCGGCTCATCGGCAAGTAATATGCCCGGCCGTGTAATAATTGCCCTGATGAAGGCAGTTCTCTGCTTTTCACCTACGCTCAGCTCTGAAGGGTACTTGTTTTTCAATTCAGCCAGAGAACACCTTTCAAGATATGTGTCAATATCAGCCAGGTATTTTTCATCGTAGCAGGCCAACTTAATATTCTCATATACGGTAAGGTATGGCATAAGATGAAACTGCTGGAACATAAAACCGACATTTATTTTTCTGTATGTGGCCAGTTCTGCTCCGTCATTCCTGTACAGATCTTTTCCATTAAACATCACCTCTCCTGAATCAGGCCTTATCAATCCTCCAATTGAATAGAGCAGCGTTGATTTGCCTGCGCCACTGGCACCCGTAACAACAATATAATCACCTTTATTTATTGTCAGACTTATGCTGCTCAGAGCCGTAAATTCCTCGCCAGCCCGGCTGTATCTTTTTGAAATGTTCTTTATCTCGATCATCATCGTCATTTGGAGGATCTTCAACTTGTGACTTTTGTCTATTGCCTTGTATCATTCCTTCCCGAGCGTTTCCGCAGCATCGATCCTCGTTGCCATCAGTGCCGGGATCCAGCTGCTTAACATCCAAAGCAGCGGGGAAAAAAATATTATATAATTAAATAATGACCAGACAGGTTTTATATTCTGTGCCGTAAACCTGAAAATTTCTTTCCCGAAGTATTCCGCCGTCAGATGGCCCAGAAAAAATCCGATAATTCCGCCTGCCAGTCCAAGTATAAATGCTTTGGTCAGGATCATGTATATTATTGTTGAAGACCTCTTCCCAATGGCTTTAAACAGACCTATTTCCCGCTTCCTTACATTAACATTCTGATAAAACAGAAGCCCCGTTATCAACAAACACGATATAACCACAAATGGAATTATAAAAGCTCCATACTTGTTCATCATAAGACGCTGATTTTCTCGAGCATCGGCAATGCTGCTGATCTCTGTGACCTCAAGGTCGGAAAATATCGCCTGAACCTGATTTCTGGCATTTTTTATCCTGCCGTCATTACAAACGCACCCAAGGGCTTCAATCTTATTTATCTTACCTTGCAATCCCGTCACCTGCTGAAGATCCTCAAGGTTGAATGCAACACCCATATCCATCATTCCTCTACCTTCCTCATGTATTATGGCTACAGGAAAACTATACTGTTTTCCATCAACACCTTCTATTACAAAAGGAGCATTTGGAGAGATATTTTTTGCAAGCTGAGCGCCAACCTGTACCGTACCCTTTTTAACATCAAATCCCATAATTTCCTGCCTTGGCAGGTATTTTTGCTGAGCCTCATCCTTGTAACCGAATAATACTATCTGGTGAGTTGATCCGTTTGAATCTTTCCAGTCGGGAAACCTGATCTGCAAGATACCTGTAAGATGCCTGACAGCATCAAAAGTTTTTGATTCCGCCAGGACATCAACATAATTATCAGGAAAGGTCCCCGTATTGTTTACTGAATAAAAATCGATAAGGTTAGTTCCTTTCGGAAAGATATAAAGGTTAAGACCCTGCTCCCTCATTATCTTTCGTGTTTCATCTTCGCTGGCTTTACTCAGGGTATATATCGCCACGGATACAGTGCCCGCTATTATTACAGTAAACAGTATAAGAACAGAAGTCAGCCTCCTGTACCACATCTCTTTACAAACCAGGATCAATGGATTCATTATTCCTTCCTCTTAAATTTTTTAAGAATGAATACTGTTAATACTCCAATTGTTAATAAAATAACAGTAATTGTCGCAATAAATGATATTTTAAGTGAATTATCCTCTTTTATTTCGATCTTTTGCGGCTGAATAGTTATCAGACCCTCCTTTTGATCAGTAAGCCATTTGGGCAGGGGTCTGTCATTAACAGTATCATATGAAATAGTGTCATTCTGCATTTACTCACCAAGCAATGGATTGTCGTCAATAATCTTATTCAGAAGAGCAGGTCTGGGATTATCCCATTTATCTGTAAAGAGGATATCAGTTCCCGGAAGATCATCCTTGATCAGGCAGCTGCATTCTGCAGTCAGGTAATCGATCATAAGGCTGATATTTTCTTCTGTTATTCCTTTTCCAAGCAGCGGCTCCAGAGCTTTAAATTTTCCGAAAACACCGAAAAGCATAGGTTCCCGGATGGTTTTCAGATCATCCTCCACATTAAGGAGCATATTTGCAAAGTGTGCCTCCTCAGTACTGTTCCGGCTTAGTTCCACAACAGTTATTATCCCTCCGAAGGGAGATGCGTCCAGACTCTTTTTCAATGTTTGCATTCCCCTGTCATCCTTCTCTCTGATGCCTGTTTTAAGATAAAGCATAACGCAAATCTTTCCTCCCATCAGTTCTGCAGCAACTTTCTCACGAAGCGGGGATGTAGTAAGATCCTTCATCTCAGCAGGATTACTGAACTTTGAAAAAAGACGGTCCTCATAATATAAACCATAATATGGCTCCTTTATATCTTTCCTGTCAGCTGTTTTGAACCTGATATTGGCATTCTTGATTCTGTCAGTGATCTCCTGATTCTGCTTTTTAATATTTTCTCCAGGCGGACCATTATGAAAAAAGACAAGTGTATACTGGTTGGGCAAAGCATTCAGAAGCACCCATTCCGATACTCGAGTGGTACAGGCAAGGCTTAAAAATCCCGCTATTACTAGTATTTTAAAATATACCTGTTTCATTTAATACTCAATTTATCCGGGGCATTCTCTTCGATCATTTCAATGCCTGATATAATTGTATTCCCCTTTTCCGGGATCATTTCAATCTTAAGGGTTTTTCCTGCCCTGATGCCAGAGAACGTTTTTATTATCTCTTTGTCCTTTCTCCCCGCCTGCGCTACAATATCAAAATCATCCAGAACTTTACTATCCTGTACTGTTACATCAAAGATCCTTTCTCCTGCTTTCATGTTCTCCAGTTCGGAAAAATAGAGATTAATTTTATAAGTTGTTTCAGGAATCTCTTTTTCGGAAGAGAGTATTATCTCAATGCTCCTCAGTCCGCCAATGGCGCTTGCACTTACCCATGGTGTATTTTCCGAAATAACTGATATCGGATCTTTCCTTATTTCAGTATAACCTGAAGTATCTATCTTAACAGGAATCTCCGGCGATGCTCCCCCTTTGGACGGGTATTCAATCCACAGAACATTTTTGTCAGAAGTTCTGTCACCCGGAGCATTCAGGTTCAATCCAATTTTTTTGATCTTTTTCCCGCTCCATTTATAATTGCTGTTCGCCCAGTAGGTCATCCATGGCATATTGACAAGGGCAAGAGATGTCTGATTCTGGTAAGGGCACTGGCAGGTACGTGTATAATCGGGAGAGTTAAGCACCCCATCGGCAACAATCAGGTTTGCAGAGCAGCTTGATTTCCATCCGCCAAGACTGCCTGTTCCGTCAAACAAATCGAGATTGACAAATCCTGCAGATGCCGAACGGAAGGTAAGAAGATGTTCGCTTGCAACAACAAATCCGCAGCCGTACTCCCGTTTATAACTCCACTTTCGCTCTTCTCCTGTTAAAGGATCTTCTTCAAAGAGAGGTTCACCTGTTAAAAGGCTGAAACCTTCTCCTTCAGTATATATTTTATCACCATGAAGAATCGGTGGGTTGGCATATTTTACAGGCTTATCCCATACCTTCTCCATGGTTGTGATATCATAAACAATCATCCGGTTGCCATTCTCCCCTGTAAGCATATCCCTTGATGGACGGGTAGCCTGTAGCAATAAATTATATTCAACCGAGTAACCAAGCCAGGTACCGAAAATATCCTTTTTATCCTCGTTGAGTATTTTCCCGGTTTTAATATCGATATAGAGCAGTCTTGATCCAACAGGCGTCGGTTCTCCTCGTCTCTTAAGCTTCGTTTCAAGATTCTGGGGCAGCTTGTCAAGGCAGAAAAGGATATCTTCTCCGCATATTATTGAATTGTGAATGAATCCTTGATTAGCCTTAATACTCCATAATCTTTCACCACTGAATCTGTCCATAATTACCAGCTCCCTGCTCGCTGTAAGATCATAATTAGTGAATTTCCTGTTTTCAACCTTTTCATCCGGGTCACGTATTTCGGGAAAATCTGCGAAATCATTTCCAAGTATCAGGTAATTATTAAAAACTCCGATATACCCCAATCTCTGAGTCAAAGGATCTCCAGTATTAAAACTCTTTTTCAGCTCACCCGACCGGATATCTATCAGGTGACACATATTGCTCTCAATAACGTACACATATTCACTCGTTGCAACAAAATTTGTTCCCCGGGCGTTTGCACCTGGTAGATGTTCCTGATTGTATTTTGTATCGAGAGGATTCTCCGCATCATAGGTTTCATCGTAATAAACCATCCAGTTATCATCAATGAGCTTTTCAAATTCCCTCTCCCATAAAACCCTGCCGGTATATACATCCCTTGCACTGATACTGTTCATCCCCTCAATGATAAGCCGTCCGTCTATTACCTGTTCCCCTGGTCCATGTCCATGCCGGGGCAAAACATCGAGATTTGAATTTCCTCCAAACCAGAGTATGCCAAGAGGTGCTTTTACCCTTTTGTCATCCGATTTTATAGTATTTGCGATATCTCCATAGTTATGGGTCCAGCTGTCGGATCCCTCAAGTGCTCCTGTTCTTGATATCAGGGAATAACCCTTTGCCATTGTATATTCAGCACCATACAGATCAATATCGTTTAAAAAAGCAATAAGTTTTTTCTGCTCCCGGTTGTTAGTCTTTATCCATATCTTACCATCGTAAGGCCGGGCAGACTCAAAAATGGCTTTAACTATATCTCTGTCAAAATTCTTCAGATAGTCCGGATCATTTATTATTGTCAGGGAAGAGAAGTATTTCGGCAACAATGGAAAGTCCTCATCCATATACAGAAAGCATAACCTGTCTGCTTTAACTCCCAGCCTGTCAAAATATTCTCTCAGTGAAGAAATTCTTAAAGAATCCCTGTCAAAAGCAATAAGTGTCATGGATGTTTTGGAAATCAGTCCCTCCAGAAGTTCTGCATCCTTTGCGCCAAATACAACTCCATAACCGGCTGCTATTCCAGTTCTACTTATAATTTCATCGGCATCTTCAGATCCGGTTAAAAGTTTTACTTCACTTCTATCGATAACCGGAACTGAAGAAACCGGACTTTCCCCATAAACCAGAATATCACCCTGGTCAGACACTGCTATCAGTTTCCCATTAGCAGCTACAAGCCTTTCTATATTCTGCTCCGTGGGAATACTCCATATCTTCTGAGGCTTGTTATCTGAGATCCTGATGGCTGTAATTTCTGTGCTATCAGCAGCATAGAGACAATTGCCAGCTTTGATAAGATCATTTGTTGCCGGGAATTCACTTTCCCAGAGGGTTTCAGTTTTATTATCAGTGCCCAGGATCGAGGCAGAGATACCCTTCCCTGAAAAATAGAATGTATTACCTTCAATTACAGGATATTCACCGGCATCTGCTTTTAGCCGGTTCCCTGTTTGAGAGTCATACATATATGTCATGCGTAACCTGTGATGATTAAAAAATACCCTGTCGTTACTGAAGGTAAAAGCACCGCCTGTTTTACCGCTTTCAGCGAGCCTATAGTACAGTTCGTCACCAGTTTTCAGGTCGAAGGCAGCGGGGACCGACCGTCCGCCTGCAACAAGCAATCTGCTTCCGCTGATAGTAAAGGCTCCCTGAGGTGCAACATCGGCAAATGCAGGTGAACTGTGAGGCTGAAGTATATAGTTACTGCCCGTACCCTCGTTCTTCCACACAATCTCCCCCGACTCAGCATCAATGGCATAAATAAAGGTCCCCATCAGCGGAAATATGCTGGCAGCTGTATAAATGATATCGTCCTTTATAACAATTCCGCCGCGGGCGGGCCACATCGAGATTAATCTTTTGTTGCCGAGAAGTTTATTTGGTGCAGGAGCAAGAGATAACTTCCAGATAAGATCTCCGGTATTTGCGTCAAGACAGTAACAATAACCATCGTCACCGGTAAAATAAATTTTCCCCTTATTTGATGCCAGGGGCAATCTTACAGGACCGTCAGCATAGAAATGCCATAACTCCTCACCTGTATTCAGATCAAGAGCAACTACTTTATCCTGATCGTTGAATCCCAAAAATATCATATTGCCGGTAACTATTGGCTCAAATAACCTGTCAAACTGCATCAGGTTCTGGTTCAGAGGATCGTCCCATACAGGATTCTTTGCTGAATACTTCACATGCCATTGCAGATAGAGTTTGTCAGCAAGCTGTTCAGGAGATGATGCCGTTCTTCCATAATCGTACCTCCACATTGGCCAGTCAGAATGCTGAGACTTTAAAGCCAACGTAAACAGTAAAAAAAAAGAAGTGATAAAAATCTTCATACTGAATTATTAAAACTGATCCAAAGCAAAGAAAGTCATTTTTTCTCAAACACATTTCCCTCCCTGTCGGTGGCTGCCACCCACCTCAGACCGGCAATAATCAGCATGTCCTGAGTTGCGTCACCAAAGACATGCCTGTCATGGCCCATATTCATGTATATCATCCTGTAATTTGTATTGGTCCATACAACAGGAAGGTCGCCATCGGGGATTATATCTTTTAATCCCAAAGGATAATTATCGGGAGAAAGAGAAACAAGAACTTTGATATTTTCCCTTTCACGTGGACTTGGCTTCCACTGGTACCACTCATTAATGGGTGAAATAAATGACACAGGCAGACACTCTGTTACAGGGTGATTCTGATCATCGACCACAAGCTTTGCAGGCATTGGGGGCCAATTGTTTCGATAAAATACTCCTTCTCCAAGGAAATCCAGCAACCAGGGCCATTTGGTGCTTTTATCATTGTATGCTGATACATGAAATCCAAACCAGCCTCCGCCGTTTTCCATATATTTCTGAAATGCCTCCCTTTGTGCAGGACTGTGAGGAAAATCGTTTATCATCATTACAAGTGAATAATCCTTAAGCTTCTCATCATTCAGGTCGGACATGTAACTGGTTGTATCAAATACAAATCCATTGCCTTTTGTAAGCTCTTTAAAGAATTTTATTGCCTCCGTAGCAAATTCAACATGATCCTTCTCAACCCTGTTTGAATAAAAGGCCAGAACTTTAAACCTGGGAAACTGACAATTCACCACCATACTGAAACAGATCATCAAAACCGATACCAGTAACAATCTTTTCATCTTCATATCCTTTAATTTAACCATTAACACATTAAGCATTAACCATTAACACATTAACCATTTAATTACCTTCCCGAAGCCCATTTTATTGCATTGGAGAACATAGTTGTAAAATCCTTATTCTTCAGAAGAGAACCATCGTGTCCCATCAGGAAATAGACATTCCTTGCTTTTATTTTCTCATTAACCCATACAACGGGATGATCGCCCATTTTAATATCTGAGGCCGGTTCATAGGTTGATTCATCAACCGTTGCGAGGACATTAACATTGAGGCGCGGACTTTTATTGAAGGTGTACCACTCATCATCATCCACAACAAATGATCCAGAAACACCTTTCATTACCGGATGTTCCTTGTTCTCAACATCTACTTTTCCGGATGCCTTTACAGCAATATAATTATCAAATCGAATGCCACCCATGAAATCAGAGAACCATTGCCACATCGGGTAACCGTCAAACTCTCCCAGCAATGTCGCATGATGGAATCCAACCCAGCCTCCCTTTCCCTCTTCTATGTATTTTACAAATGCCGTCATTGCTTTCTCAGGCCAGGTATAAGGCGGATAATCAAGCTGGATAAAAACCTTATAATCAGACAGATAATTTTCATCAATCATTTTGGTGTTATTTATCACAGTAAGTCCAATATTATTGTCAGATGCATATTCATCCAGCCATTCCAGGGCAGCCCTGGCAAAGCTTTCATGCTGCCCGCCCCTTTCGGTAAGTACAAGAGCTTTAATTTCCGGAGCAGGTTTCTCCGGCGATGCGGCCCATAGAATTGAATTGCGCATCAGGATCTTAAAGTTTGCATCGGTGCAGGCAGTTGTATCATGTCCTATTCCAATATACACTGCTCTTCTGAAATTCTCATTTACCCATATCATCGGATGGTCACCCATTGGTATTGCCGGCTTGTATGATGATTCATCAGCTGTTGCAAGTACATGCACTTTATCCCTTGGACTTCTGTTGAACTCATACCACTCATCATAAAAGCTGAAGGACGCAGGGAGGTCTTTTGTGATGGGATGTTTCCTGTCTTCGACAAGTATGGTACCTGTCTGTTTTGCAGGATGCGGGGAATAAATGATGTCTCCCATCAGATGCTCAAACCACATCCAGTATGGTGCATCAGGGCCTTTAAACTGTGTACCCGTCAGTCCGGCGGCATGTACTCCCACCCATCCTTTGCCGCTTATTATGAATTTCTGTAAAGCCTCCTGCTGAAGCTGTGTCATATCAAAAGGTGCCAGGTGCAGCTGGACGAATACCTGGTATTGAGCCAGATTGGCATCATTTATAAGTGAAGCATCCCGTGAGACTACCACTTCAAAATTGTTTTCGGCTGCAATCTTTTCCAGAAATGCTTTTGATTTGATTATCATCGGATCATGATCAGGATCAGCGGATGCAATTGCCAGCACTTTGAAAGCAGGTCGTTTTACCAGATCACAGGAATACAATGCCTGCCGTCCTGTGATAAACAAAGTCCGCTTGTCCTTTCCACCGAAAGCTATACTGTTGGGGCGTTCCGGGACATGAATAAATCCGGTTTGCCTGCCATTCTTATCATAGACAAATATATCACCGTCAGAGATATAGACATTGCCATCAGGCCCTGGTACAGAGAAGAAATCTCCTTTTTCTGCAAAACGTTTCAGGTTGCTGAGATAACCATCCGAATCAACATCAAGTCTTACAGTTCTCTTATCATATTCATCACTGACATACAAATGCTTACCAGGGTATGCCTCACTCAATCCTGACGACCTTGCCAGGTCGTAGCAAACAGGGATAATTGTCTTACCGTCGAGAGCCAGGAAACACTCATCATTCCTGTTGACCACAATCTTATCAAAATCATGGTAATCCCTCCACCTGTTTGATGGATAAAGCGCTTTGCAAATATCTTTAACTGATCCCATTTTAACCTTCTCAAGAGGTTTGATTGTCTCATCGGGATGGTTTGGATTTAGAGAATAAACAAGGGTTCCGAATCCTGAATTACCCCACATGCTGAAGGATGTTCCTGAAGCATCTGGAGGATTTGCGTACTTTTCCTGTACGCCATTTATCTTATGTCCATACTGAGGGAAATATTTAAAAACAACAATCAGGTTATCCCGGGAATCGCATCCCAGCGACAAAGGCTCCCATGGATAATCGGCAATCATATCGAGGCTGTTTGTTTCCACTGACCATTTGTAGATTCTTTTCAGCCTCTGCTCAGAAAAATAGATATTTCCTTTTGAATCGCTGCACGTTCCTTCGGCAAACTCGAATCCTCCGGCAAGCCTCTTAACTGGTCCGGAACAGGAAAAGGTAATGTTCGATGGAGTCTTCCCGGAAATTAATAATCTTGCAAGTTCAGCGGGCCGGACCTCTATATTTGTATTGATATCATATAACGGATTGTCCGTGGTGAATTTTATCTGGCTGTAATTATGAATATTCAGGAATTCAATGTTCTTAGAGTCCCATGTTCTCACTGAGTAAGGATATGGAGTTTTAAACCTTATTACTCTGAACATATACAAGTTGGCAAACATCAGGTTGCTGCAGTTACTGATCTCCATCGGCTGGCAGTATAATCCTTCTCTGCTCTCCTCTTCCAGCTGAAGTGCATATATCTTCCAGTTTGATACCCTGCTGAACCTTACCTCATTGCGCACATGATGCTCAACAGACATAGCATATATTTTTCCTGTAGTTACTGTATTTGAAACATATATACCAGAATTCGCGTAGCTGCTGGCGGTCCAGATATTCTTGAATATCCCTCCGCCGCCATTGGTAACCCAAATGCTCCAGTACTGGGTGTCCCATGCAGGATCGGGTCCCTGAACAGGCATTGGTTTTCTGCTCTGATCGCCATAGCCGCCCCAGGGGACATAAGGTCCTCTTTTCATTGTTCCATGACCACCGACAAATTTTACATCATCAATCATGGATTTTTCTCCTCCCATCCATTTGCAGGCAACAGCCCGGTAATTATACTCCCCTGTAAAGAGCCCCAGACCTGAAATTATATTCGACCCGCCCTGAGCAGATTCAAGCAATGGCTTTGGAGATCCGAAACCGCTGAATTCGGGAGTACTTTCTCCTATAATAAATTGTGTTGCAATAGGATGCAGCCCTATTATTACTGTCTCCGGTTTAAGCTTTATTGTTTCTGAGACCCTGTACAAACCCTGTGGTATATAAATTGTTTCATATTTCTCTATCGCATCCTGTATAGCTTTTGTATCGTCATTTTCTCCATCACCTTTTGCACCAAGATCTTTCAGGTTCACCCATGTATCCATTGGAGGCAACACAGGGATATCTGTTGAGACAGGTGCAGGAAGCTTTACCAGCAGTTCATGCTCAAACAGGATCTTATACTCCTGTCCGGCATCAAGATCATCCATCTGAAGGCCATATACAAACTTCTTTATCCTGTAAATTTTCCCTGGAGCAATTGTCTCTGTTTTGCTTTTCTGATAAGTGACGAGCACTGGCACATTCTGACAGGTAATATTTCTCAGGTTTATCTGCATTATATCATTGCCCTCATTCTCAAAGGAAATTGCCGGCCCTTTAACATCCTGGAACTGACAATCCTCCATATAGAGTTTCTCCCAGAAGTTTGGATCGACATCAATCACTTTTGGAACATTTTTTACATTCATTCTAATAATCGTCAGTCCTGCCTGCTGTGTTTTAATTGCTGCTATCCGCTGGCCTTCAAAATATGTATCAAGCATCATGAACTGCCATCCGGGAGATGCTTTTGTTGTATATATGCCGTACTCGCCTCCAAAAAACCGGACATCCTCCATCTCATTACCTATATCAAACAATCCGGCCTTCCCCTTTCCGATATAAATATCACAGTGCGACACAAAGCTGTGTTGAGCATAATGAGTTCGCAATGCTACTGCAGCAGGGTTTCCATCCTCGATCTTTATATCGATGTTCGAAAGGGCACTGTAGAATGTACCCGCTCCTGCATCATTAACAGGTTTGCCAGGTTCAACAACACTGCTTGTGAACCAGAACATGTAATTAGCTTTCCCTTTGTCTGTCTGAACAGGTTCCTGATATCCTGGTGTGTTTTTCCTGAGGATGAACAAAGGACGCTTCTGTCCATAGCCAATTAACCTTATTGCTGCAGGAATATAAACAGTCTTTGATATGACATATGTACCCTCGGGCACGAATATGATCCCGAAATTCTGCTCCAGCTTCATCTTGTTAATTGCTCCCTGCAGGGCTTCCGTCACATCAGTTTTCCCGTCTGAAGATATCCTGAAATCTTTCGATGTGAAATATACTGCTTCAGTATCAACAGGTTTCTGTTTATAGTAAGATATACTCACTGAAGCGTTTGCTTCTGCTTTAATTAGAGCAGCCATTGATACTACCAATATGATAAAAAGAGCTTTGTATCTCATTTTAAAAGGTATTAGGATATAAAGTATTGAAAACAAGTCTTAAGCCGGCATTAAATGATCCGGATTTAATAAAAGTAGCAAACATCAGATAACTTTAATCTGAAGAAGCCCATGTTTATGAATTTTTAACAGTGAATGGCGCATGCACAATTTTAATTGACATTCGCTGATCTATTTTATTTCAGGCTTCCTGTCATATACTTTCACATAATCGACAAGCACAAATCCGGGAAGTTCATTAATGTTTAACGTACCTGACCAGGGAGCAGCTTCTGTAGTCAGTTTTATATATAAGGGAACCTGGCATACACCACCGGCAACTGTGCGCCATTTTTCAACATCATCAATATAAAAAACGTATCCATCCTGATTCCATTCAAGTGCAAAGGTATGGAAATCACCGTTATAGATATCAGTTCCGGGATATGACATCCCTTCAGACTTGTGTCCGTCTCCGTAACCGTCCCAGTGCAATGCGCTGTTTGCCTTTCCTTCCTGATTTTTAATAGACTCTATAATATCAATTTCTGTATCATCCTTTCCGGAATTGTTTACTGTACTGCCTGAACCATACATCAGCCAGAAAGCGCCCCACGTTCCGCTGCATACAGGAAATTTAATCCTTGCTTCAAAATAGCCATAAGTTCTTTCAAACAGGCCTCTTGATCGTATAGCACCTGTAAAAACATAATCATCCTTTGTATCGTGAGGACTGATTTTAAGAACAAGATTTCCATTCTCTACATAACTGTTTTCATCCCTCCACTCTGATGCCCCCTGTCGTTCCACCTCAGGACATTTTTGCCATTTTGCAGCATCAATAAGCAGTCCGTCAAAGTTATCCTCAAAGAGTAACTGAGCATCAGCATTTTTCTGTTTTGTACTATTGCATTCAGAGAAAAGGAAAAGACTTGAAGCACATAGAATAATTATTAAGTTTTTCATGAGCCTGCGATTTTTTCAAGATTATTAAATATAAATTAACAAAACCGGAATGCTAATCAACACATTTTATTGTAATTAATCCTGCCAGAATACTGAGAATTTTTTACCGACACTTTCCAAAGCTTTGTAAACAGCATTAACTGTTCAGACTGATTTCAATAGCTCCACCATCTTCCTGTCAAGGCTCATTCCCTTGTAGCTCTCATAATGAACATCCTTCCTACTGCTTTCAGCAACACCAAATGAGCCTCTGAAACACCACATTGCATAACCCCATTTATTCTCCCCCCATATTTCAAGGTTATCTTTCAGAAAAGCAAGAGTAACATCATGAGGTGTGCGGTTATAAATGCCAAATTCTCCCACATAAACTCCAATACCTTTACTTTCAATATCTTTCCATGGCTGGAAGTGTCTGATAAGACGTTGTCTATCCCACAATTCCCCATTGTTGTCTTTCATCGGCCATGTCGGGAGGGTATTGTTTCCGCCGGCCCAGGCCGCCCTGTAATGAGTAACAACTCCGGGTGTGTATCCCCGTGCACACTGGGCAATCTTCAGATCAACCAGGTTGGTGCTGGGTCTGAAATCATAGCCGTCGATTGCTATCAGACGATCAGGATCAACTGTTCTTATCTCATTAACCAGATGACGTATAACCCTGTCGTGTTTCTCTTCAGTTGTTCGCGTTGGTTCATTGAACAGATTAAAGCTTACCCGGCTGTTAGGAATACCTTTATAACGTTCTGCAAAATGTTTCCAGTGGAAAGAACAAGCATTCAGTGTTTCTTCATCATCCCAGATACTTGTTTTCTCCCTGTACTCTGGGTTGAATACCACATCATTTATTGTATAACCCGGAGAACGGTGGAAATTTATGCAGACATGAAGTCCATACTGCTTTCCCCATTCAACAGCCTGATCAATCTCTTTAAGATGTTTTTCTTTCAGCATATACCAGTTGTTTTCATCGCACCAGCATCTGTACGACATAGGCAATCTCACAAAATTGAAACCCAGTTCTCTGATTGCTTCAAAATCAGATTCCCTGAACGGCTCATTGTTAAAGCCCCATTCAGGAGCAATATCGAACCATTCATCCGGCTTATGGGTGAATTTTTCCTGCAGATTGAAACCTTTCCATAACGGAAGGGTATTATATGTAATATCTTTCTAACTAAAAGTGCTTTCTCCGGCTCCACAGTTTCCGTTTATTAATGCAAGAACCCCGGCAGCTGCGGAGGTCCTGATAAAATCTCTTCTTTTCATGATATTAACTATGAACTTTCATATTATATCCTGTAACTTTCTTTATCCACCGAAGCCTAAAGGAAGCTAGACTAATTTTTAATTTCGGTCTTTGATTATATCTCTTGTCTCTTTCCAATCTAACCCACCCCAACCCCTCCCAGGAGGGGAGCTTCAAATCCTTCATTTATCTTCGTTCTTCCGACTTCCGTCTTCTTTCAGAAAATGTCAAAACATGATCTTAAATACTCATCATTTTTCACTATAATTGTACAACTGAGCATTATCGCATTCACTTCAAATATAAATAATTAAATTCTGGTGAATAAAATAAGTTCCAACTAAAAAGCAAACAGGTTATATCTTCATTTACAAATCCATTGGCATGAAATTCAAATTATATAAGATAACGAGATTATCAAGGTTAGTATTTCTTATGGCTATTTTCAGTGTCAGCCCCTGGTTTTATAATAATAGTTTTTCCCAGACTAAAACTTTTCCATCCTGGACTCATTTCAGTATTGATCCTGTTCTTCCGGGATCGGGATGGGGAACCGGTGGTGCTGTATTAAGTGATTTTGATCATGATGGAGATCCTGATGTTGCAATTTCGAGGAGAGATCCAAGAGAAGCCTACTGGTATGAAAGAAGGAATGATTCATTGTGGATCCCTCACATAATTGCACAATCAGACAATCTGGTGGTATCGCTTGGATCAATTGCTATTGATATTGATCACGATGGATGGACAGATGCTTTAAGCAATGGAGTATGGTTCCGCAATCCCGGTGTCCTCGATAAATATCCTGATGCACCCTGGACCCCTTTTAATATAAAAGCAGGAGGGCATGATATTGTTTCAGCTGATCTGGATAACAATGGAGTTGAAGACATTGTGGTATATGATGGCAATAAGATTGCATGGTATAATACTTCTAATTCCTTGAGAGAAACTGTCATTAACTCAGGTAACAATGATCATGGAGGAATTGCCCCTCATGGTTTTGGCGATCTTGATGGTGACAATGACCTCGATGTTGTAATACCTGAATACTGGTTTGAAAATCCGGGAAAGGGTACCGGCAACTGGATTCAGCATAAATGGCCTTACTCAATGGTACCAAATGCGTCTTATGGGAGAAGTATCAAAGCATGGATTGCTGATATTAACAAAGATGGAAATAATGATATCATATACAGCGATTGTGACACCGGTGGTGGCCATGTTTACTGGCTGGAGAATAGAAATGGAGATGGTACTACCTGGATCGTTCACAAACTTGAAGATCCTCCGACAAAAAAAGGTGATGTTCCAGGAACAGGATCATTTCATTCTTTAGGCGTTGCCGACTTTAATAACGATGGAAATCCCGATATATTTGCCGGTGAACAGGAAGACCCAGACACCTATATGGAAGATGAAGGAAAAATAGCAATGAAACCCAGGGGCTTGAAAGAAAGGGGAGTTATTTACTATAATAACGGGAAAAAAGAACCGGAATTCTCTATCTCTGTAATTCATATTGATAATCCCGGATGGCATGATGCCCAAATGATCGATGTTGATAAAGACGGCGATATAGATATTGTTTCAAAAATATGGAATGCTGATGGACCTGTTTATCATCTGGATTACTGGAGAAACGAATTGATCAAAAAATAATAAACAATCATCACTTAGAACTCCATGGCTCCAGGGCTGCAACACCAATCTTTACACCATTGCGCCGTTGCGCCACTGCGCCATTGTGCCATTACACATCTATATCATACTCTCCCAGCTTCAGCGGATAGGTTCCGTATTCCCTCACCAGCTTCACTATATAATCATAAGTCTTTCCCGACACTGCACTTGACACTGAATGGTCAGACTGAAAGATAAATCCTCCCCCCTTTCCTGCATTCAGCTTTTTAAGTGTTTCTCTTTTAATAAGTTCCAGATCATTAGTCTCCCAGATCAGAATGTCATTGTTACCGCAATAACCGATCCTGTTCCTGTATAATCTCTTAAGTTTGATGGCATCCATTTCGGCTTTTACCTCAAGCGGGTTGTATGCATCAAGTCCCAGATCACAGAAATCTTCCAGAATGGCATTGACATTTCCGCAGCCATGATAAATTACCGGGATGTTATAAAAATGGCATTCATCGATCATGGCCTTTACCCATGGTCTGAAATACTGGCGCCAATATTCAGGATCAAACAGCATCGACTGCTTATAGGCTACATCTCCCCAGATAACAAATCCATCGAGCATGCCTCCAGCTGCTTGCAACTGGGCCCTGGTACTGTCGAGATAAAACTTTCCTATCCTGTTAATCACCGCCCCAAGCCTGTCGGGATACATACCGATCCAGAACAGGAAATTCTCCTGGCCTACAAGCCTTGTCAGGCATTCTGAACACTCAATTATACTGCCGTAAACAGGAAAGTCGCGTCTCAATTTTTTCACAGTATCGATCCATGGAGGTGAATTCCTTTCGAAGCCGTCTCCAACTCCGGCAATCTGGTTGTCACCTGAATCAAAAAACCTTCTGGGATCAGCAGGGTCATCAAATACGAGATCTTCCAGTTTTTCAATGGTATCTGTATCAAAGGAAATCCATTCCGGCATCGGGAAATCAAATTTTTTTCTGATAGTTGCCAGAAATCCGGTCTTAATAACCACCTCCTCCTTATTTTCCCGGATAGTCTTAAATGGTTTGATTAACGGATCCATGTTCGGAGTTGTTACGATCCAGTCGAGATCATAATAATCATAAGGACTGGCATCTTCAGGCAGGTTCAGCTCTTCACGCCACCTTTTGATAAAGCCTCCCCAGAAAAAGTCACTTATCGGAATCCTGTCAGGCTCCTTATGATTCAATGCCTTGTTCATCCTTTCAAGCTTTGCAAGGCAGCTTTCTGTCCGCTCCATTTTAAAAAGGTTTAATTATTATTTCCTCACCCTTAATCGTTTCTACTTCTATCTTTTTAGTCTTTATCTTCAAAACCTTATCTCCTGTTATAACTTTTGCGCCTCCGCTCCAGGGATTAATTACTGTCAGATCGGTGCCTGACTCACTTACTATCCTCACGAACTCTATCTTCCCGTTCTTCATCCTTGAATTAACGAGGAAAGCCCCTGCAGCTCTCAGATCCCGGAACTCAGCATCCACGTCCATAGGCCAGTTAGGAAAAAGACGTATGGTTCCGTTATAACTCTGCATCAGGCATTCATTTATTACTGCCGGAAGAGCAAAATTCTCAAACCAGACTCCCATATGGTCCATGAATCCATAGCTGCCAAAGTCATTATACCTTCCATGCACCTGTATCGCCATGTCGGCTGAAGTACCGTTCGGAAGCAGGCAATAGTTTATTTGTCTCCTGAATTTCTCCAGGTCAAGCATGCCAATCCTTGCTGCCTGCAGATTTTTGAATACCAGGTCATTCCCGCCCTCATTCTGCTGATTCAAAAATGTATTCTTCACCAGGTCAAGCGTTGCAGGATCTGAATGTAAGCCATGGTCTTCTCCAGGGAATACTGTTATAAGTGCGTTAGGCACATTATAAACCACTTGACTGTGTTCGCCAGGCACTGAAACAATAACTTTTCCATATTTTTCCGATTCTGCTACAGGATATTCAGGATAATGCTCCAGAATATCTCTAGTATTTGCGAGCAGATCTCTTTCCGGCTCCTGCAATCCAAGTACATTTACCGCCTGTTCAAATGCATTGAAAATGAATTTTACCAGGGTCAGATCGACTGTGCAGTCATAATTATATTTAAAACCAGGCCTGAGGGCATATAGTTCAGGTGGGATCGTAGGGAAAATATGGTAATCATCATCATTCCACTGAGGGCCCCTGGCTTCAGGCCTCTTCATGTAAGCCACAAGGAACTCGACCGCCTCTTTTATTGGCTGGAATCCCCTGTTTCTGAGATAATCAATATCTCCGGAATAGAGATAGTGCCACCATAATCCCTGCACTGCCCAGGGTGTTTCACAAATCTCCCAGCCCCAATGAGGAACAGGATATGGATTCATTGTCATATCAACAGGGTAAGCACTGTGCGGGAAATATGCTCCCGGAAGCTTGTAATATTCTTTAGCCCACCGTCTGCTGACATCCATAAGAAATTCAATCAGGCTTACATACGACAGGTTTTTCTCGAGATGATTGCTGGAAAAAGTCACCCAGAAAGGCTGCTGGGTATTATAATTCATATGGTAATCGCCATGCCAGGCAGTTCCTATGTTGTTATAGCTCCAGTTTGCAAAAAGCCCCGGAGTGTTGACTCCTTCCTTTACGGCGCAATTAAGAAAATATAGATTATGGTACCATATCATTTCCAGGAACTTATCTCCAAGTTCAACGCCCGATTTCTCCCAGTATGCCTTCCATGATAAATTACTTTCTTCAAGAGAAGCATTAAAGTCCCCCATGGATGGGACAGGCAGATTTACAGTTTCATTAAGGAGTGAAGTATTCAATCCTTCATCAAGAGTAACATACCCGATAAACCCTGACCTGTCAGTTAAAGAGGCTTCAAGGTTTCCCATAAACTCTTCGTTCCCATCCCAGTTGATTCTGGAAGATTTTGACAGACCTGAGTTTACCTTAAATGAAAGGGAAAAGGCCTTGTCCTTTACATGGCCTTTTTTCAGATCGTATTTATCAGGTTCCTGGTATGGAAGCACCTGCCGGAAAGAAAGTGTCCCTCCGGTCAGATCCTCGTTAATATTGTAAGAAGGGAATTCCCGGGGAGTTGATGGATCAGGCATGACCCGGATCCGGTCAAAGATCGATTTGACCGGGTTGTTATTTTCATCTGTCAGCCTCATCCAGAGCTTATCATCCTTCATATCTGTAAAGATCTGAAGCTTTATTTTCTTCCGTTCACTTGAAAGAAGATATATCTCGCAAAGTCCATTTGATACATCCAGCTTATGCCCCAGAAGTTCTGCATTCCGCAGGTCAAAACCCAGGAGAACAGAGCCGCAGGGAAATGGGCGGGGGTATGGTTTCCTGTAATTTTCCTGAGCCATTCTGCTGTAATCGTCATACCACGGATCGTCGGTCAGAAGAGCAAGAGTATCGGGGATGGCTTTTACCTTGTTAAAGACATAATCAAATGTTTTGATCTTCTCTCTGTTATTCTCAGAAACACGTATATCCCATACATTATTATGCCCGAAATATATAACAACTGCATCGGGGCGGGTTGTGACAACAGCTCCCATGCCTCCGTTTCCCAGGAGCGCGCCGTCAAAAAAATCTATCGCCGGCTTGTTCATCTCAATAGGATGAAGCTTTGCCTGGTCGAAGGAAGAAAACTTACCACTATCAGTTTTACTTTCACTGCAACTGTAAAATATCAGAGATGTTAAGATGAGAAGAGCCATCCTGTTCATAATACTGGCATTAGTTATTTTAATCACTTCCGACTTCTGTCTCCTTTCTTATTGACATCCCCCTTCGCGATAACTATCGGTACCCCTTCAAAGGGGAAATAAGAACCTTATACCTTTGCGCCTTTGTGCTTTTGTGCCTTTGCGCCATTATGCCTTTATATTATATACCATCAACGCATTTCCATGCCTGATGTACATCCTCCCGTCATAAATGACCGGATGAGAAAAATGAGGCCCATCGCCAAAAGGTATTCTGAACCTGCTAATCACATTAAAGCTGTTCCTGTCGCCTGTCATTAGCGCAGCCTCACCCCTGGTACTGTAACAGTAAAACAGCCCTTCCGCCAACAGGATACTGCCCTCCCCGAATCCTCTGAATGAATGGAGTATCTTCCCGTCGGATGCATCAATACAGCACCAGTTACTTCCGTTATAAACAGAGCCATATATCAACCCATCTTTCAGGACAATTCCACCCATAAGATTTTTATATTCCTCATTTCTCCAGAGCACCGTTACCTTTTTACCGTCCTGGGATAGCTTCAGGGCAACCAATCCGCAAACCTTTTCATCACGCTCACTTGAACAATACAGCACACCATTTGAGTAGAGCGGAGTATTGGCATGTATCTTGTTCCACTGGTTCTGCGGCACCTGCCAGTAGAATTCTCCGGTTCGGGCATCAATGCCAATTATCGATCCGGATGTCATTGTCACTATCAGTTCCGACTGATTATGCCTGACATACAGAGATGAACAATAGGCTGACGGCTCTCCATTACCGGGGCTTGTCCAAATAGTTTCTCCTGTAAAACGATCGAGAGCCACGACATTATTCTTTACTCCTCCGGGTGTACAAAATATTCTGTTACCCTTGATAAGAAGGTTCTCTGTCATT
This sequence comes from Bacteroidales bacterium, assembly GCA_035531395.1. GTDB lineage: Bacteria > Bacteroidota > Bacteroidia > Bacteroidales > VadinHA17 > LD21. The sequence goes on along the minus strand of DATKTA010000006.1, from coordinate 217,576 downwards.
CCCCAGGTTATCTGGCGGCCTCCGAATTTTTTCTGCAGGTCAACCGACCATATCTCCTCGCCCATGTAATAATTAAAGCAGTAAACTACTCCTTGCCCGCTCTGGAAATAGACATGATCGCCAACTACAACAGGTGTTGACCTGGGTCCAACATAACTCTCAGTCCATTCAGGTCCGTATTTCTTTCTCCAAAGAAATCTGCCGGAATAGTCAAATGAAAAGATCATCCCATTGCCATTCTCCATCCCCAGGATGAAAAACCTGTCTTTTCCCGGACCGATGCTTCCATGCCCGTCACCAAGGCCTTCATAGAACCACACCCTCTCCGGGCCCTTAACAGTCCATGATCTCAACAATCCTGTTTCTGGTATTATCCCGTTCCTGTTAGGACCTCTCCATTGATATATCTGGCCTGTCACATGAAATGCTGATAAAGACAATATTAATATCAGTGCTAATTTCTTCAGGTTTCGCATAGATATTTTATTTATATGTTAAATATATGAATTAAAGAGAAAAACAGGCATTAAATCCGTACTGAACCAGTTTGATTTTTATTATAAATCAACCTTTTTTTGAGATTTATTTTTTAATTTACATACTTATTGAACAGAATGATTTCCCTGTTTAAGGTTACAAAAAGTAAAAAAACTGCACAAAACCTGATGTTTTAACCTGATCATAATTAATTGAAATATGGATTCAAAGCGACAAAGAATTGTAATAGGCAGAAGGGAATTCCTTCAAAAGAGTTCATTGGCAGCATTGTCAGTTCCTATTTTTAACAGGTACAGCTCTTCGGCAGATAATATATTTTTCCCGGAACGATCACCTGAGGTAAAGCAGGAATGGCGCAATAAACAGGATGGAATGGTTTACAGGCAGCTTGGAAGAACAGGGTTTATGGTTTCCGAACTGGTTTACGGAACAGAGAGGAACAATCCTGATAACACCCGCCCTGTTGAAATTGCGTTTGACAGGGGAATAAATTATTTCGACACGGCGCCGGCATACAACAGGGGACTTGCTGAAACAACACTGGCAAAGGTATTTGACACTCCTTCAAAAAGAGAAAAAGTTTTCATTGCAACAAAGGTCACTCCCTTTTACACGACAAGGAACAGGCTTTACAAGGAGATATTTGATAAACTTCCCGGATCGAAGCAGGAGAAGATACAGGATAAAGCAAACAGACGCCGGGTTGAATGCGGCATTGAGAAGACTGAATACTTCATGGTCTACTGGCCGGGTCAGCAGCAGCAGATGGACGGTGCTTTCCTCAGCAATGCCATGATGGAGGAATATGGTGAAAGGGTCGAAAACAGCCAGGAGTTAAAAAACGTGATAATCACCAGTGTTGAAGAATCCTTGAAAAGAGTCGGGACCGATTACTTTGATGTTCTGCATTGCCCACATGCTGCAGCAACTCCCGAAGAGATAAAATGTCCGGTGATCATCGAGACATTCAGGGAGCTGAAAAAACAGGGCAAAGTTCGCCACCTGGGTTTCTCAACTCATCATGGGATGGCCGATCTGCTTGCTACCGCAATGGAGCTGGGTTATTTCGATGTGATCCTGCTTGCATACAATGTCATAAACCATGCTTTTCTCGATCATATGCTCAGGAAGGCAAAGGATAAAGGTATTGGTCTCATAGCGATGAAGGCAGCAATGGCTGTGGCAACACCATACGATCCTGTTCAGGTTCCGGTTCCTGAATGGAGGGTAAATAAATTGAACCACGTTATTCCCGAAGAGATGAAATTACAGGTCAAGGCCTTTCTCTGGGCGCTTCAGAACCAGGATCTTTCAGCTGTGGTTGCAGGCATGTACACAGAGGAGATGGTGCTCGAAAACCTTTCAGTTGTCGGGAAGAAAATTACGCTCATGCAGGCCTGAACATAAATTATCTGACTTTTCTGAATAGTTCCCGGATTTTATTCAGTTCTACTTCAGTCCCAGGATTGAAAGAAGATGAGTTCATATAATCCAGCATTGAAGACATAAGCTGTTTTGTGACGATCCTTTCATCCGTAAGATCCTTCATGTCAATGCTGCAGACTATTATTCTGCCACCATTTGCACGTGCCTCAAATGCAAGCGCAAGTCGTCTGTTCCTGAACCAGTCATCAATAGGCTGAATTATGGGCTTAAGCGATACAGGCAGATCATCTATCCTCATAGCCTGCGAATGCGCAACAGGATCCCACCACTGCCAGTTACTGTGAAACTCGGTCGGGAAACTTTTAAATGCAGGATTTCCCGGATCACACAAAATGCCAAGTGTATGAGGAGGCTGGTTGTTGGTCCAGGCAGTATTCCAGAATATACTTGAGAAGCCTATTGCTATATCAGCGCCTTTATCCTGTGCTACTTTTCCGTATCCCAGGAACAGGACCGATCCTCCTTTCCTCAGCACCGACTCGACTGACTTATCAAGCCTGTCGGTAATAAATACAGATCCTGCAGCAGGCTTGATATCTGCCGGGTAAACCCATATATCCCAGCTGTTATGATAGGGTGTGTTTTCAACGGATACATCGAATCTCAACTTTTCCGGACCCCTTATATTTTCAAAACTATATGTGAATGATCCAGCCGGAATACAGTTTCCGATTTCAATTGCAGGCATTTCGATCAGCTTCGTTGCAACGGTATCATTGCTGTTGCTGATAAGCCTGCAGGCTATAACACTGTTTTGCATTACCGATGCTCCAAAGTTGGCTATCTCCACATCAGCATTCAGCGATTCATTATTCCCGAAAACATGCTTTTTAAGCCTTACCAGGGGAACAATTGAATTGCAAAACATTCTGAACTCTTCTGGTTTTACATATCCTTTCGATTCAAAAAAAGGATTTAGTATCCCAACCAGGGCACTTCCCTGTCCTGGGAAATCATGAAGCTGCAGGAGATGAAAGCCGGCGAATCCCGGTGTCCTAAGGGCTGCTTCAATATCTGCTTTATAACATAATGCCTGGAGCTTGCCTGAGGCCATCAGGAATTCTTCGGCCTGATCACCCATATTGTTCTCCTGAAGAGTCTCCCGGAAGATCTCAAAATTCCGTGCTTTTAATACCCCGGTATATTTATCAATCTCCCTGAAGTCGGGATAAGCACACCACTGGCCAATCTCATGACTCACTACCGGAATATTGTACCTGGAGATAACCTCCCTGTAATCATACATTGTCTGAGGAGCTTCACGGTTGATAATACTTTTCAGGCCGCCTCCCCAGGACTGAATTCTTGGCTCAGGGGAGAGGTTATATTCATTTTCAGGAATAAATGGCCAGCCGGCGGCAGAAGTGTACATATGCCTGTTATCCTTTGTCTTCCAGTATGTCAGTAATTTTCCTAGGTACTCACTCTGCTTATTGCCTGCAGGTTCATTTCCATAGGCAAGCATGCAGAATGATGGATGATTGCCATATGCTTTAAGTATCCTGTCTCCTTCCCTGTAAATATAATCATCAATTATGCCGCCCTCTCCCAGCTGTGTACCCTGGTTGGCCCATGATGAACACTCAATATGAAAGTACATCCCAAGCTTATCAGCTGCAGTAAATGCAGCTTCGGGAGGACACCACGAATGAAAACGAATGGTATTCAATCCGTAATCTTTGCATGTCTGCAATACTCTTTCCCATGATTTTACATCTGTAGGAGGATAACCTGTCAGAGGAAAAATGCAGCATTCAAGTGTCCCTCTTAGAAAAACCGGATGGCCGTTTATTTTAAATCGTGTTCCATCGGCTTTGAATTCACGCATCCCGAAATCGCTGTTACGGGTATCAATGATCCTGCCTTCATGGTCGCGGAGTGTGGCCTCCAGCCTGTAAAGAACAGGGGAAAACTCATTCCAGGGCTGGACTTTATTTCCCATCGGGTAATCGATGATAATCTGAAAATAGCCGGAATCGGATGCAGCTATAATGCTTTCCCCCTTAAACTTTACAGGCTCTTCAGTATTATAACTTTCAGCCCTGACAACAATCCTTCCATTAAATGCTTTACCCGATCTGTTCCTGACAGATACTATAACCTTTGATTTTTTGTTTTCAACATCCGGATAGATTGCCACATCATCTATATAAACCTGTGCAGATCTCGTAAGGCTGATTTCACCAACTATTCCGTTCCAGTTCGACTGTGTATGATCACTCACACTATGGGAGTTGACACCTACAGGAACTACCATATCATTATTGACACGTATGCTGATCCTGTTCTTTCCACCTGTAAGGAAATCAGTAATATCGTACTTGTGGGCCACTGCCAGGCTGTTCTCAGAGCCTGCCCTTTTACCATTAACATACACTGTAGTTTCCCAGTGAGGTCTTTCCAGAAACAGGAAGGTCCTCTCCCCTCGGAATTCTTGTGGTAAAACGAACTCTTTCTGATACCAGGCCGGACCCCTGTAATATTTTACTGGCTGTAACCAGAAAGGAACCTTGAAATTTCCCGGCTGTCTGTATTTCTCATATTTCTTATCAGTAAAGAAAGACCTGTCGATTATATCCCCGGTCCAGTTAGTATTAAGAGAAACATCATTCCCCTTGCCGTTTTCAGCCATTGATCCCGGAAGTCTGATTGTCTCTGAGAATACCATGTCATACCACCTCTCATTGATCCCCTGATCGAGTGAATCAATTTTGAAATTCCATTCGCCGGCAAGTGAAATTATTCTATTAATATCCTTATCCTGGCGGGAACAGGCAACAGTCATAATCAGAAAGAATAAGTATTTCTTCATAATTCCTGGGATTTGTATTTTTTCTTCTTCTTTTTTATAATTTGGTTGTGTAATATCCAAATATATTGAAAACAATTAGATCCACTTTGGAATTATGATAATATAAAACATCTCATTATGAATAAGAACCTCCTTCCGTTCATCTGTTTACTTACACCGGCAATGTCATCCTGTAACTTAAATCAGAATGTCGATGATAATAATAAAATGAAGCCCAATGTCATACTCTTCCTTATAGATGACTTCGGCTATGGCGATATAAGCTTTGAAGAAAACACACAGATAAAGACTCCTAACATTGACAGAATTGCAAACGGAGGTTCCATGTTCACCAGGTTTTACCAGAGTGCAGGGGCCTCTGCTCCTACCAGGGCGTCGCTACTAACTGGTCGGTATCACCTTGAAACAGGAGTATGGGATGTTCATGCCGGACGTGATTTTATAAGGAGAGATGAAACCACCATTGCTGATGTTTTAAAGAAATCTGGTTATACTACCGGAGCTTTTGGGAAATGGCACAGCGGAAAAACGTACTCCTATTTCTCCTGGAGCCGTGGATTTGATACAGGCATCCACCCTGTTTTGTACAAATTTCTGGAATCCAGGTTAATATCCAACAATAAGCTGGTTAATACAGACGGACCAGTAGAAGATGTTCTGGGTGATGCAGTTGTCAGCTTCATCAATGAAAACAGCGACAAACCCTTTTTTGCATACGTTCCTGTTCAGTCTGTTCATGAACCATATAACTGTCCTGATGAACTGTTTCAGAAATATAAATCGATGGGATACAGCGATCATGTGGCAAGACTTTATGGCATGATAGAGCTCTTTGACAGAAATATTGGCAAAGTACTTGACGCTGTTGAAAAGAATGACCTGGCAGAGAATACCATGATCATGTTTCTTTCTGATGACGGACCCTCACCGGGATTTGATCTTGAATACAGCAACCGCAGAATGAACGAAAATGAAAAGGAAGAACGGTCACGTGCATGGAAAAGAGTTCTTAAGGGAGGCAAGGCATCAATATATGAGGGTGGAGAAATCACTCCCTTCTATGTTATGTGGAAAAACAAAATACCGGCAGGAAAGGAATTCAGCAATCTCTCCGGTATAATTGATATATTCCCGACTATCCTTGATGCCTGTGGAATTGAGGTTCCCAGGGATAATCTTCCATTGGCAGGTAAAAGCCTGTGGCCGGTTATACAGGGAAAAAGTATCAAAGACTGGGACAACAGGTTTTACTTCGATAATACAAATTTCTACCTGATACCCAGAGCTGAAATAAATACAGAACACCCCAGGGTAAGACAGATCTCTGTACATCACCAAAACCTCAAACTTATCCGCTTTGACAGTTATTATGGAGGTCAGGATACTGTCTACTATGAACTATATGATCTGGATAAAGATCCGCTGGAGAAGAAAAACATTGCAAATAATGAACCTGAAGTCACAGAAAATCTGGGGATTGAAATTGAAAAATGGTTTAACGCAGTTCTTAAAGGAGGAAGAGCATACGGGCAGGCTGTTTACGAAGTGGGACAATGGGAAGAGAGAGGTTCCCCAGTTAACCTCGATGGATATGTTGAGATAAAAGGATCCGGGGATTCTCAAGAACAGACATCATTCACCTTTGATGGATGGACCTCCCCGGGAAGGTCAATAAGCTTTAATATAGATGTAGCAGAAAAAGGTCAGTACCAGGTGGAACTTGGATACAGCACCAAAACTGAGAATACAGGGGCAAAATTCCTTGCTTATACCAAATATGATTCTGCAAGAATTCAAATAACAGGGAAGCAAACGGCTCTAAGTGAAGTGATGCATTTCCCTGAAGGAGAGCAGCTGTTAACTATTCAACTGATCGATGCCGGTAGAAAAAATGAGGCAGTTGAAAGGATGCAACGCCTGATCATACACAGGATCCCAGGTACAGAGGACAAATATGTCCTGACAGATCCGGGTTTTAAAATCATGTCTGACTCAAGATTACAGGGAATGTTTTATCTTAAAAATGATGTAGCTGATTTTATGTTTCTGGGCGGAAGGCATGACGAACTGACTAAGGTCAGGGCAGAAGGAACAATTCAGATAATTCCCTTTGCAGACAATCCTGACCAGATTGCTTCCGTGTCAATTTACAGGGATTTCAAAAGGGTTGCTGAAATCAGGGAGTCTCCTTTTATTTATGATCTTGCCTGTGAAAAGGATGAAAAATTCACTCTGAATGTTGAATTTACTTCAAAGACAGGTGTAAAAAACTCAGCCAGGGCCTATCTGAAAATTGAATGAGCGTAACTTGAATTTAGTTTTATAGTATATTATATACATCCCCCTAACCCCCTTCAAAGGGGGAATATCCGACCAGTCACCCAGGCTCATCCTCTCCCATTCTTACCTCAGCTCCCTAAGCGCTTCAAGCATAGCTACCACATTGGCAAAAGGAACATTTGCCTGGATATTATGGACAGTATTGAAGACAAATCCTCCGTTATTGTTAAGTATTTCACACTGCCTCTTCACCTGTTCCTTAACCTGTTCCGGCGTTCCGAAAGCAAAAGCACCCTGGGTATCAACTCCACCTCCCCAGAAAACAAGTTTGTCTCCATATTTCTTTTTGAGAATGTTGGGATCCATCCCTGAAGCATTGATCTGTACCGGATTAATTATATCAAATCCTGACTCAATAAAATTATTCATCAACGACTCAACTGCTCCGCATGAATGTTTAAATGTCTTCCAGTTTGTATTTGAGTGAATCCAGTCGTTCACTTTCCTGTAATATGGTAACCAAAGCCTGTCGTATGTTTCAGCTGAACAGAATGTAGAATTCTGAGTTCCAAAATCAGTCCCGCATGTAAATACAACGTCAAGCTTATTGCCAATAACCTCATGGTAACGCTTTAGATTCTCAATAGCAATATCAGTCTGCCTGTCATATAGTTCCCTGATAAAATCTTCCCTCATCACGGTTGAAATATACCACTCTTCAACCCCCCTTATTCCTTTAGGATCTTTAAGCTGCATTGCCGGAACAAGTGCAATATCACCAAGAGCAGTACCTCCAAGGGAAGCGACAACAGCCTTGTTTTGATAGTCTGCAGCATTGACCTGGTCCTTCCAGTACTGAAGATCACTTTCAGTTACATATCCGAATTCTTCAAGGTTATCTTCAACCTTAAGGGTAGAATCATCAACAGGTTTCTGCCTGTTAAGAGCATCGAAAAAATATCCGGTCTTTGGCATCATAGCAGTTGGAGGAAAAGAGGTATCGCCTTCTGCATATATCAGTATATCACCATTATCATTATAATCATAGTTAAAATTACCCGGAAACATAACTTCCTGGCCCCAGGGTGTTTTATGAACTTTCCAGTTCTCATTGGGAATACCGAACATATTATTAAGTCCGAACAATCCTATTACATCGATATCCATTGCTTTTAGAAGCTCAGTATCCAGTTCACCGAGCATCTGATAAGGTTCTATTACTTTAACCGGTCGTTTTTCAAGTCCATAATATTTGCGGAGTTTCTCAACGATAAGCGCATGAATCCCTGTTACAGCCGTAGAACCGAAATCTACAACAACTCTGTCAGGCTGCTGATGATTTATTGTCTTGAGAAAATTCTGTTTTGATGATGATGACATTTTTTTCAGATTTAATTATCCATTTCGATTTAAAGATAATTGATTCCGGATATTTTAACATTTCTTAATTAAGAATCTTGCCTCATTAATTCCAGTTTGAGTTATCTTTGCAATATGATTCCTGATTATCAGATACCTGAGCCAATCCTGTTTAATCCTATCAAACATCACCTGGGATTTATCCGGGATTATGTTAAAACCAGGACTGAAGCTGAATCCATTGCTTCTGATTTGGGACTTATGAGGGAACTGAAACATATCGGAACATCAGTTATGGACGTCTATTCAGGTACTCTTTCTATAAATAAAATATGCAGGGAGGTGCTGAATTTTCTTTCTGAAAAAAAATTAGCAGACAGGATTGTTTACTCCACATGGACAGGTATGAATATGAATGAGTACAGGATAATTATGCTGTCAGACACCTCAGAATGGATATTGAAGTACCATAATAGCATTACAAGATTTGTACATATCTTTCCTGCCCGGGGAAGCCGCTACTCATTCAGGATTAAATCGAACACCCTGAAATCAGCTTTGCTATATTATATAAAAATAGGGAAGGATTACATTACTGGCGATGATCTTAACAGTGTCAGACCAATGCTTGGACTCTCTCCTGTAAAGGATACTATCGATGCTGAAGCTATAACAGAGATGATTGAAATTTTAAGAAACTAATATAATAAGATATTCAGAGCTATGACCAAGACATTAAAGAGAGTATTAATAACAACCGGAATAGTACTTACAGTAATTGCACTTATTGCTTTTAACAAACTTGCCTCAAACAGAGGTAAGGTGGTTATATATGCTGAAGCAAAAAGCGATGATTTTGAAATCTCAGTTTCAAATTCAGGTGAGCTGGTTGCCGAGAAATCGGTAGATATACTGGGGCCGCAAATGGCACAGGGCAGAAGAAATAATAGAGGTCGTGGTCATAGTAACATGCGCGCTATGGACCTCAAGATACAGGACATTATTCCTGAGGGGACCTATGTTAACACAGGTGATTATGTCGCACAGATCGACCGGACACAATATGATAATAGCCTGAAGGATGCACGTGAAAGCTTTCAGAAGGAACAGGAAACACTTGGCATGAAGCTGCTCGATTCAGCTGTTGTTCTTACAAATCTGAGAGATGGGTTTAAGAATCAAGCTTTTGCTGTTGAAGAGGCTGCAATAACACTGGAACAATCAAAATTCGAACCTCCTGCTACAATACGCAAAGCCGAAATTGATCTCGATAAACAGAGAAGGACTCTCGAACAGCTTAAAAAGGCATATAAGCTAAGAGTGGCCCAGGCTGTAGCTGATATTGAACATCAGAAACTTCATGTGTCAATGGCAGAAACAACTGAGCAGGACCTTGTTGATTACCTTGCACAATTTACAGTCAGAGCACCATCAAACGGGATGGTGATATATAAAAAGGACAGGAATGGGACTAAACGTAAAGCTGGTTCCAATATAAATCCATGGGACCTTGTAATAGCAACATTACCTGATCTCTCCTCAATGTTGTCGCATGTTTACATCAATGAAATTGAAATCAGCCGTGTTAAAGAAAACCAGGTAGCCCAGATCTCTGTAGATGCTTTCCCTAAAAAGTCATTCTCCGGAAAAGTAACCAGCATAGCAAATATCGGCGAACAACTCCCCAACTCCGATGCAAAAATGTTTGAGGTACTCATCAGGGTTGACAGATCTGATCCTGCACTGAGGCCCTCAATGACAACAAGCAATAAAATTATCATTGCTACTTTCAATGATGTCATATCAATTCCTGCAGAATGCGTTCATGCCGGAACTGATTCCATACCATTCGTTTATACAAAAAACAAGAAAAAACAGGTCGTTGTACTTGGCAGATTTAATGAAAAGAATGTCATAGTTGAAAAAGGCCTTAAACCCGGAACTCAGCTCTATATCATCACTCCTGAGGATCCTGATGATTTCAAGCTTGAAGGTGAAGAACTAATACCTGAGATCAGACAGAAATATCTTAGCCTTTATTTTAAATAAGAGTAGTACTTTTTATTTCAACTTTATACTTAAAGAGGGTTCAAAACGCAATTTAAATTTTGATTCCGGAGCGATTCTAAAGTTTTTTCTTCCCGGCACTGCGGCCAGTATCTTAATTGCTGAGAGCTAATTTGCTCCTGAAATTTTGATTATCAGTATATCTCCCTTATGAATGAAATATTAAAAGTGGTCATGCTCATTGGCATTTTCAAAAGGCCAAAGGAAAAACTGTTGACTTTATAATACAGCCTGATATCCACCCATTTTCGCTGAACAGGATACCAGAAATATTTTATGCCTTTCAACTGGTCGTTAGCTCCAAAAGAAATTCCGAGATCCATTACTTCCGATATCCCGATTTTCCCTGTAACAGAGCCGGATAATAAAACTGCATCCATGTTTGTAAACTCAAACAACGCATCGAGCGATAAGGTTGTGTTCCTTTTAAATGAAAACTTGATATTTCCAATCAAATCAATTGCCGGGGTTATTATCTTCAGATTCGATATAAACACTGCAGGATTGGAAGAAAATAATCTTATGTCATTTGTCAGCAGGCAGCTTCTGGCTTGAACACCTGCCGAAGAATATAAAAATCTGTTTTCGCTTCTGTACTCTATATTGAATCCATTGCTGAACGTAAGATTTCCATCACCCGACGCCGAAAAGCTATTACGGGTAGACCTATCGATGGTGTCGCTTGATATGAATGAATTTACTATAAGGAAAATATCGACCTGTTGATTCAGATATGCCCCAATGGTAAAGTTACCAAATGAATAATCAGGTGTTTCAAATCTGGAAATATACCTCGGAATGGTCATCAGGCTTACCGCCGTCTTCCAGTCAATCTGGGGATAGAGGAATATTTTCTTCCTCGTATCTTCATGTATAGCCGCCTGCAGGGCAATCTTACCTGAATGATCAAGAAATCCGGTAATTCTTTTTCTTCCTGTATTTAAATACCAGCTTGAAAGGAAATATTTCTGGTAAGGATGATATGAGCCAAGGGAAAAATTCATTTTGCCTGATCTACCCCGGTTGAAGTGATATCTGATATCTGAATAAAACTCTTCATCATAAATACCATTGAATTGTGTGTATTCTTCACGGGTAAGAATATCTTCATCAAGTATCTTTCCGAATTGTGTCCGTTTGAAATCAACGGGCCCGGTTATCTGTTTTTTACTGTCATATTGCCAGATCCTGTAATTGTTTCCGTACATCCGGCCGCTGTTATATCCTGGTATATTCATTCTTTCAATCACCCTGCCCCAGTCGAGTTCATAAATATCAAGGGGATTAAGCGGATCTATCAGTGAGATGGTAATATGCTGTGATTTATTGGTTGTCCAGCTCTGAAGAAAAATATAATCATCAAAATCTATTTTCTTTTCAGGATGAAAATGGCTATACCATGTCTCACACAGCGTTTTCAACAACTCCCTGCCCGTTTCGTGAATATCGCGGCAGACGCCTGCTTTGATCCTGGTGTCCTGGGCGGCAAGAGCATTAAGAATTTTAACCGACGGCACTATTCCTCTTGAAGATTTACCCGGGTACAATCTGGAATGATCGTAATTGATCAGGTGGTTCTCTTCCATCAATCGTGTAATGAAGGGAAGAAAATCCCTGCCCAGGTCTGAATAGCCAAGACTAATCATTTGCCGTGTACCATCGATCATTGTTTGCTTTATTTCAGCTTCGGATGATACTCTGATAAGCTGATTCCTCCAGGCACCATAGTAAATATCTTTTGGATCAAGATGTATTTCGGTATTTGAAATATCGCTTCCTGTCCAGTTATTCTTTAGAAAACTGAATCCTTGCAGGATGGAAGAGTCAGCATAATTTGCAGATTTCAGCAGGTTCTGTAAGGAATAGTTGATTATAACAGCCCATTCATTCTCATTCACATTCGTAAGAATATTATACCTGTTTTCAAATTTTGCCAGTTCCGGTACCATCCTGTAATTGATAATAATTGAATTCCGGCGATCTCCTTTTGTTGTGTCGCTACTTTCTACTAGAAAGCCTCCTTGTGAATAAATGGAAGTCATCACAAACAGTATGAAAACCAATAAGGACAGGACACGCATTTAGACTATTTTGAAAAAGAAAGATAATATAATTTGGTCTAATCTGTCCGATTTTAAAAGCATCGATGGAGTAAGTCCTCTTTTCCCTGCCTGGCTATAGATTTAGTGTTTAGTGTGTTAAAGTGCAATTTACTTTATGGGCCTAAAGTAATAAACAGGATCTTAAGGATTGTATAGACCTGGAATCCATTGGGAAAGAAAGTTTAAAATTACTCGAAACTTTTGGTTTTTTTGTGATCCGGGGCGACTCTAATGCTGAAGCTTGCAGTCAGCACCCTGCACCCTGACACTTGTGGTCATGGCTTCAGAGCGCCCAACTTCCTTCGCGTTCTCGTCGCTTTTTCATCCAGAACTCTTACTTTTTACTTTTTACTTTTTACTTAAAAAGGCGCTGAGGCGCCTTTTTTGTGATCCCGGGGCGACTCGAACGCCCAACCAACAGAACCGGAATCTGTCATTCTATCCATTGAACTACGGGACCATTATTCCCTGCAAAAGTATAACCAAAAGACCATTTTAGCAAATTACTCATGCTTTCTCTTATGAATATCTAATATTATCAATTTAAATACATAGAGCACTGTGAAAATCACTGAGGTCACATAGTTAATCTGATCCGGCTATATCTGCGACTTTGTGCTTCTGGTAGCTATATGGACTCTGTGTCCTCTGTGTTTAAAAAGGTTTTCTGATAAATATTTTCTATTTTCGCAAACTATTATTTTTATACACCTACCTATCATTTAAATAACCAATGGATTATAATTTTCACGATATCGAAAAGAAATGGCAAAAATACTGGGAGGACAATAAAACCTTCAAAACCCCCGATGACCTTACCAACCCGAATAAATGCTATATCCTCGATATGTTCCCATATCCTTCCGGTGCCGGATTGCACGTAGGACATCCCGAAGGCTATACTGCTACCGATATCTACAGCAGATACAAGAGAATGAAAGGATTCAACGTCCTTCACCCCATGGGATGGGATGCATTCGGCCTCCCTGCTGAACAATATGCAATCCAGACCGGAACACACCCTTCCATAACAACTAAAAACAACTGCGATACATTCAGAAGACAGATAAAAGAGCTTGGGTTGAGCTATGACTGGGACAGGGAAATCAACACCACTGATCCCAAATATTTCAGATGGACACAATGGATTTTTATTCAGCTTTATAATACCTGGTTCGATAACACTCTACAGAAAGGAAGACCAATCTCAGAATTACATGTTCCTGAAAATATCATGCAACTCGGTCAGGATGAGATTGTTAAATTTACAGATTCCCGGCGTCTTGCATATTATGCTAATGCACAGGTCTGGTGGTGCCCCAGTTGCCGAATTGTATGCTCAAACGAGGAGGTACTTACTGACGGATCACATGAAAAATGTGGTAACAGGGTAGAGAAGAAAAACCTGAAGCAGTGGATGCTTCGCATACAGCATTATGCTGAAAGGCTTCTGACAGGTATTGACAAATTGGACTGGCCTGAGGGAATCAAGGATATGCAGCGTAACTGGATTGGAAGATCAACAGGTGCTGAAGTAGATTTCAGAATTGAGGGATTAGATGAAAAACTTACTGTTTTTACAACCCGGCCTGATACTCTGTTTGGTGCAACATATATGGTAATAGCTCCTGAGCACCAGCTTACTGAGCTTATTACAACCAGTTCCTGCAGGGATGAAGTCAATAAATATATAAAGGCCTCTTCGCTTAAATCAGACCTGGACCGTACTGACCTTGCAAAAGATAAAACCGGGGTATTCACCGGAAGATTTGCAGTAAATCCTGTAAATAATAAACTCATCCCTGTCTGGGTAGCAGATTATGTTCTTACAGGCTATGGTACCGGAGCCATAATGGCTGTTCCGGCACATGATACCCGCGATTTTGAATTTGCGAAAAAATTCAGTCTCCCCATCGTCTGCATACAGGACCCCGATGTATCAGATCCTGATCAGAAAAAAAGAATCCTTGAAGGAGAGGAGTGCTGGACAGAGGATGGAAAATACATCAATTCTGCTAATGAATCAACAGGGATTGACATCAATGGACTGAACAAGGAAACAGGGATTCATAAAATTACAAAATGGCTTGAAGCGGGTAACCTGGGAAAAGCCAAGGTTAATTACAAGCTTCGTGACTGGCTTTTCAGTCGTCAGAGGTACTGGGGTGAGCCTTTCCCTGTTATTCACTGGGAAGATGGTGAAATAACTCTATTGGCTGAATCCGAACTCCCCCTTGAGCTTCCTGGACTTGAAAAATATCTCCCCGGAGAATCAGGAGAATCTCCTCTGGCCAATTCAGACGAATGGCTGAATGTAACTGACAGCAAAGGCCGGAAAGGGAGAAGGGAAACCAATACTATGCCTCAGTGGGCAGGTTCATGCTGGTATTATCTCCGCTTTATAGATCCCAACAATGATAAGCTCATCTTTGATCCGGACAAGGAAAAATACTGGATGCCGGTTGACCTCTATATCGGTGGTGCAGAACATGCAGTACTTCACCTTCTTTACAGCCGCTTCTGGCATAAAGTATTATATGACCTTGGTATAGTATCAACTGATGAACCCTACATGAAGCTGTTCAACCAGGGAATGATCCTGGCATTTGCCTATGAAACGGAGACCGGAATGAAAATCCCGGCAGACCAGATTGTTGAACGTGATGGCAGGTTTTTCCATGGAGAGGATGGTCCGGAACTAAGACAGATCGTTGCCAAGATGTCAAAATCGCTGAAAAATGTCGTGAATCCTGATGATGTTACGTCAAAATACGGAGCCGACTCACTAAGGTTATACGAGATGTTTATGGGTCCCCTGGATGTGACAAAACCATGGGACGATAAAGGGGTAAAAGGCGTTTTCAATTTCCTCGGCAGGGCTTTCAGATTCTTCTCAAATCCTGAAAATATTTTCGCCGGAGATGAAGACCTGGAGGTGCTCAAAGGATTACATCATCTTATAAAGAAGGCAGGAGGAGACATTGAGAATCTGCGTTTCAATACGGCCATATCAGCAATGATGATATTTCTTAACCTAGTCATAAAAAAGGGAAAGGTGTCTGATGAAACAGCAGCTACTTTTACAAAAGTGCTCTCACCTTTTGCTCCCCATGTAGCTGAAGAGTTATGGCAGCTGCTTGGAAATGAAAAGACGCTGGCATATGAACCCTGGCCATCATATAATGAGGAATACCTTAAAGAAGACAACTTCGAATACCCTGTATCCTTCAACGGGAAAATGAGATTCAGCATTTTACTTCCTGTTTCCTTAACAAAAGATGAAATAATTAGTGCAGTACTGTCTGATGAAAGGTCAAAAAAATGGCTTGGAGAAAAAACTCCATCCAATATAATTGTTGTTCCTAACAGGATTGTCAATATTGTAATAAAGAATTAACAGGCTGATGTCAGGAAAAATTAATATCCTGCTGCTTGCAGCTTTAGCAATATTTCTTAACTCCTGTCAGCCGGCAGTTAAAGGAGAAAAAGAAGATATTTCTGTCTCAGGTGACTCACTCCCGGCCGCTGATACAATCACTCCTGCATTCATGTACGGAATAAGGTCTGATTCCTTTGATCTTATCTATGGAAAGATAAGACGTAACGGCTTTTTGTCTGAGATTCTGTTGCAGCATGGTGTTACAATGCAGGAAATTGATCATGCAGTCAGAAATTTCAAATCGGTATTTGATGTAAGAACGATCAGATCAGGAAATAAATATGTTTTGTTCTGCGAAAGGGACACAATAGCCAGGGCAAGATATCTGGTTTATGAACATGATCCTACAACCTGTTATGTTTTTAGTTTCAATGATTCCATTTACATAACCCCATACAGGAAAGAGATTATTAGCGAGATAAAATACGCATCTGGAACCATCGAAACTTCTCTCTGGGAAGCGATGATAGCCGACAGTCTTCATCCCACCCTTGCTTTTAAACTCTCAGAAATATTTGCCTGGACAGTTGACTTTTTTGGTCTTCAGAAAGGTGACAGCTTCAAAGTCATTTATGAAGAATTGTATGTGGATGACAAATCGCTCGGGACAGGAAGAATTTTCGGTGCCCAGTTCAGCTGGTCAGGAGCTGTTTTTACTGCAGTGCCATTTATTCAGGACGACCGTGAATCATTTTTTGATATTGAAGGTAACAGTCTCCGAAAAGCTTTCCTTAAAGCCCCGCTTCAATTTTCCAGAATAAGTTCAAGATATTCTTCATCAAGACTGCATCCGATTCTGAGAATCAGAAGGCCTCATTACGGAGTAGACTATGCAGCGCCGGTTGGCACTCCTGTTCATGCTATTGGTGATGGAAGGATAACATCAGCCAAAAGGGAAAATGGATCAGGATTAATAATCAGAATACAGCATAACAGTGTTTACTCAACTGCATACATGCATCTGAGCAGGTTCGGCAAAGGTGTTTTTTCCGGAGCATTTGTAAAACAGGGAGACATTATCGGTTTTGTAGGGAGCAGCGGACTTTCAACAGGGCCTCATCTCGATTTCAGGTTTTACAGAAACGGATCACCTGTCGATCCGCTTAAAGTAGAAGCACCTCCGGTTGAACCAGTCGCTGAAGAGAACAAGTCACGGTTTGAAATTAACAAGAGTGTGGTGCTAACTATGCTGGGGACTTTTGAATGAGTTCATCAATAATCCGTGGAAAATGCTCATACTCCAGCGCATGGATCTTTTTCGCAAGTAACTCATGATCATCATCAGGTTCGACCCAGCACCTGGCCTGGAATATTATATCACCTTTATCGTAGTGATCATTTACATAATGTATGGTTATACCTGATTCCCTATCTCGGTTTTTAATAACAGCCCTGTGAACTGCTTCGCCATACATCCCCTTACCTCCATATGCAGGCAGCAAGGCAGGATGAATGTTGACAATCCGGCCCTTGTATTCTTTAGTTATGTTGGCAGGAACAAGCCAGAGAAAACCTGCAAGAACTATAAAATCAATCTTCTTCTTCAAAAGATACCCGAGTACCTTCGCTGAGTTATAAAAATCATCCCGTTCGAAAAAAAGTGTTTCCACGCCATTGTTCTGAGCTCGTTCTAATACCTTAGCATGAAGCTTATTTGATAACACCAGAGTTACTTTGGCGTTCTTTTTGGTCGAAAAGTATTTAATTATATTTTCAGCATTCGTACCCGACCCCGATGCAAAAATCGCTATATTCCTCATATAGTGACAATTAATATATTTGTGTTAATTTATTAACAACCATCAGATTAACAGCTATAACCCTGACTATTTGTATTTTAAAGTGAATGACCAATAAAAAACATCAAATCTCTTGAAAAATATAGTACAAATATATTTCTTTGCATGGTTCAAAAATTAATATTAATTAAATTTTATAACTATGTCGGACATTGCCACAAGAGTAAAGGAAATTATTGTAGACAAACTTGGAGTTGACGAATCAGAAGTAACTCCCGAAGCAAGTTTTACTAATGATTTGGGAGCAGACTCTCTTGATACTGTAGAGTTAATCATGGAGTTCGAAAAAGAATTTAATATCGGAATTCCCGATGACCAGGCAGAAACCATCAGTACAGTTGGTGATGCAATAAAGTACATTGAGGAAAATGCAAAATAATTTGCATTTATAAAAATCAATTTATGAGAAGAGTTGTAGTTACGGGGATTGGAGCATTAACTCCACTTGGTAATAATTTGCTTGAATCGTGGGAAGGTCTTAAGAATGGTGTTAGCGGCGCTAACATGATAACCTATTTTAACACAGAAAAATTCAAGACAAAATTTGCCTGTGAATTAAAAAACTACGACTCTGCTAAATATTTCGACAGGAAAGAGGCAAACAAACTGGATCTCTATTCCCAGTATGCACTGATAACCACTGATGAAGCAATCATCGATTCAGGATTAGATCTTGAATCGATTGATAAAGACAGGGTAGGTGTTATCTGGGCATCAGGAATAGGAGGACTGGAAACCTTTTTCCTGGCAATTAAAAGTTATGTCCTTGGAGATGGGACTCCCCGGTTCAGTCCTTTTTTTATTCCAAAAATGATCGGCGACATAGCTGCAGGTGTTATATCTATCAAATATGGATTCAGAGGACCCAACTTTGGAATTGTTTCTGCATGCGCATCTTCTACAAATTCCATAATTGATGCAGTCAATTATATACGATGGGGCAAGGCTGATATTTTTATTACCGGTGGATCCGAAGCCTGTGTCAATGAACCAGGAATAGGTGGATTCAATGCTTTGCAGGCTCTTTCAACTAATAATGAAGAATTTAGTACCGCTTCCCGTCCTTTTGATAAAACACGGGATGGCTTTGTACTTGGAGAAGGATCAGGCTCCCTGATAGTTGAAGAATATGAGCATGCAAAAGCCAGAGGTGCAAAAATATATGCCGAAGTTGTTGGAACCGGACTTACTGCAGATGCCTATCATATGACAGCACCTCACCCTGAAGGTCTTGGCGCAAGGAATGTAATGAAACTTGCCATGCAGGAAGCTGGCATTAAGGCTGAGGATATCGATTATATAAATGTTCATGGAACAGCCACACCTCTTGGAGATATATCTGAAACAAAAGCCATTGTGGATGTTTTCGGTGAACATGCATATAAACTAAACATCAGCTCCACCAAATCGATGACAGGTCATTTGCTTGGAGCAGCAGGGGCTGTGGAGGCAATAGCTGCAATAATGGCTGTTAAGAACGATATCGTCCCTCCAACCATCAACTTCAAGGTCCCCGATCCGGATATTGACCAGAACCTTAATCTAACATTAAATAAAGCACAGAACAGGACGGTAAATTATGCCTTTAGCAACACATTTGGTTTTGGCGGGCATAATGCATCTATTATCGTCAAAAAAGCAGATTTATAGTGTCATTATTCCTGCGGAGAATAAATGGCACGTATATTCTTGATAAACATGAGTTTAGCTCTCGTTTAAAAAAGATTTTTGGTTTCAGGCCCGGAAATCTGAAACTGTATGAAATTGCATTCATCCACCGTTCTGCCACATTCAGCCTTCCCAATGGCAAAAAAGTCAATAATGAAAGACTTGAATACCTTGGAGATGCCGTTATAAGTGCCATTTTATCTGATTACCTTTTTGAAATATTCCCTGATGCAAGTGAAGGTTTCATGACGAAGATTCGTTCGCGTATTGTTAACCGGGAAGTGCTTAACCAGCTTGCTGTTTCGATGGGTATTAATAAAATACTTATCAGCAATGTAAGCTCTCTTCATCCTACTAAAAACCTTTACGGTGATGCTCTTGAGGCACTAATTGGTTCAGTATTTCTTGACAAAGGATTTAAAAAGACGAAGAAGATTTTTATTAAAAACATCCTCAATAAATACCTTGACCTCGAGACAATTGTTAAAACTGATACTGATTACAAAAGTCTGGTATTTGAATGGGTACAGAAGAAGAAATCCAATCTCATCTTCACCTATAATGAAGAATATGATTTTAACCTTAAAAAATCTGTATTCTCTACCACTTTATTAATCGACAGGCAGGAGATGGGTATTGGCCAGGGATCATCAAAGAAGGAGGCGGAACAGGAGGCTGCCAGTCAGGCCTGGAAAAGACTCAAAGATTATTCACCCTTTTAGGGAATAATATTTTTTTTTATTTAACTTTATCATTTGTGGCTCGTAAATGATGAAGAACACTAATAAAATAAAGCGTATCCAGCTGAATATGGATGATAATGAAAATTTATTTCTCTGTGGGATCGTCTCAACTGACCCAGATTATAAGCTTTCGCTTGCTCTTAACAAAAAACTGGGTATCTCACTGAAAAACAAATCACCTCTTAGTCTCCATGATGAATCAGGCAGTGAATTAATTTTCAGCAGATTCTCTCATACAAATCACTCAGACGATACTATTTACAGTCTTATTTCAAACCGTTCAGGCAAGCAGTTCCTTCTTAAAAAATTGAAAAATATAGATTATCTCTTCCAGGTTCATTATGCCGGGAGCGACAATAACGGGTCAGAGATTACAATGCTTCTCAGAGAAACGGAAGCTGTCAATGCAGTATTTGTTATTGACACATTGACCTTAAATGATAAAAACTTACAATACATTATCCCATAGATTATGGAACAGCTTTATTTCAACCTCTCAGAAGAGGAGTTTTCAAAAGGCAGGAAAGTACTTTTGTGGGTATTCTCAGGACTATTCTTTATCGCCGGATTATATGTAGTAACTGCGAAACCTTTGTTCGGGCACGAGAGTATCCCCCCTGTACTTTCAACTGCTCCTTTCGGGATAAGTTTTATTGTTGGACTATTTGCTGCACTTGCTTCAATTAAAAGAAGTGACCTCTTCTTTCTGGTCGATTACGGCAAAATTGAATTCAGATATGGTATAATCAGACCTAAAAGGCGTTCTTTTCAGTGGATTGAGATTAAAGAAATGGTAATGCCTCATAAACAACGTAAAGTAAAACTTAATCTGACAAACGGCACATCATATATTATAGACCTTAACTACCTCCAGAGGAAGAAATCAACATTGATAAGAAAACATATATATAAAAGCGCCGTTGAAAAGGGGATACCTATTATCAGGGTTCAGAACCTCAGTTAACTGGCCTGTGTAAATATCTCATAAATAAAAAGCAGAGAGGCTGACTATAACCGTCAGCCTCTCCTTTTTTGATAACCCTAAAACTAACCTAACCTATGAAAAAAACCTCTGATTATTAAAAAACAAATACTGTGCCAAACCCACTTCAAAGATAAACCATAAAATATCAATAAAGAATAATTTATCCTGACAAATTGATAATTAACATTATTTTAATGATTTGTTAAATAATTTTATTTTTTCTTTTCACCTGTTTATGCAAAAAGCTGATCTACCAGGACACGTTGTTAAAGAAAGTTAAAGAATGTGAAATTAGAATAGTTACAAGTACTTTTGTAGCTATATGAAGCGGAAAATCATTGTATTACTGGCAATTTTTTTCTTCCTGGCTATTTCAGGACTAATTCTTATACAATTATCCTGGATCAGGAATGCAATAGCCATAACAGATCAGCAGTTCCGCTATATGGCTAACAAAGCACTTGAATCTGTCGTTCTTGATCTTGAGGAGAAAGAACTAATAGAATCAATTGTCGAGGAGCTAGAACCTGCATCATCTGATTCAGTAACAATTATAGTTCCGTCAAACTCACCATTCGCAAGAAAACTGGAAGTGTACCATCCTAATGCTACACTTGTTGATAAATACGGCCTCAGTACCACAGACGAGACAGTGGCAATTACAAGTTCAGGCCATAAGATTTTTATTTCTTCTGAAAATGTCTCTCCATATTCCTCAGGTGAGATCAATGAGCCTTCACCACAGGTAATACACTCTGAAATAAAAGGCAGGGTCAGCAACAAGATTATATTCCTTGAAAACATTATGGAAAAGGTCCTGAGAAACACTCCTGACATCAGAGACAGGATAAATCCTGAAGATATACAGAAGAGACTCAGGGCTGCACTAAATAATGTTGAGATCTATCTCGATTTTGAGTTTTCCATCCGTTCGGGACGTCTGGGAACAATATGGAAAACACCTGGATTTACTGATAAGCCGGGTACGAACAAATTTATTATCCAGCTTTTCCCAAACGATCCGGTCCCAAGCCAGAACCAGATTGTACTTTATTGTCTTCAGGAGAAGCAATACAAATTTGAGAAAATCGGAAATCTTGGATTCTTCTCCCTGCTCTTCACACTTCTTATAACCATTCTTTCAACAGGGACATTCATTGTAATTTTTCGTCAGAAAAAAATATCTGAAATCAGAAATGATTTTATCAGTAATATGACTCATGAGCTAAAAACACCAATATCAACCATTTCGCTGGCCTCTCAGATGCTTGCCGACAAATCTATTCCTGAAAAGGAGAAGAATACTGAAGCCCTTGCATCTATTATCTCAGATGAAAGTACAAGACTCAAATTCCAGGTTGAGAAGGTACTTCAGATGGCAATCTTTGAAAAGGTCAGGATGAAGCTTCATAAAGTTGATCTGGACATGCATTCCCTCCTGAATAAAACAATAAACAATTTCAATCTTCAGATCAGAAGTTGTCAGGGGTTAATCAAAAAGGATTTCCAGGCATCAGAGCCAGTTGTGGTCGCAGATGAAGTACATATTAATAATGCCATTTCAAACCTTATTGACAATGCCATAAAGTACTCCAGGGACAATCCTGAAATTGTTATTTCAACCCGTAATTACAGTAAGGGGCTGGAAATTATTGTTTCTGATAAAGGGATAGGCATAAGTAAGGAAAACCTACACAGAATATTTGAGAAATTTTACCGGGTCCCTTCAGGTAATGTCCATAACGTAAAGGGATTCGGACTTGGACTTAGTTATTTCCAAAAAGTAATTTATGAACACAGTGGAGAAATAAAGGTGGAAAGCAATCTGAATAAGGGTACAAAATTCATTATTTATCTTCCGCAGAATGTAAATAAATAAAGCAGAATTTCCGAAATTCGATAAAATAAACAGGTTCAACTCTATAAAAACTTAAGACAATGAATAATATAAAAATTCTACTGGCTGAAGATGACAGCAACTTGGGAATCCTTTTAAAGAATTACCTTATTGCAAAGAACTTTGACACCACACTTGTCAGAAACGGCACTCAGGCACTTGATACATTCTCGTCAGAATCTTTTAACATTTGCATTTTTGATATTATGATGCCGGAAATGGATGGACTTACCCTTGCCAGGGAAATCCGTATTTCAAATAAGGAGATACCAATCATTTTCCTTACTGCCAAGAACCAGCAGGAAGATATCATTGAAGGATTTGTTTCGGGTGCTGACGATTACATCACCAAACCATTTTCGATGGAAGAGCTGCTTTACCGCATTGAAGCTATACTGAGAAGAACAAGTGGTACAACGGAAAGTATTAAGGAGGGTCCTTACACTATCGGCAGTTTTTTATTTGATCCTCTCAAGCAGATACTGAGTCATAAAGGAAAACCAATCAAGCTGACAACAAAGGAATCAGAACTCCTCGACCTGCTTTACCGGCACCACAATGAGATTCTTGAAAGAAATTTTGCACTGAAATCGATATGGATCGACGATAACTATTTCAATGCCAGGAGTATGGATGTATATATATCAAGACTCAGAAAGTATCTTGGCAAAGATCCCTCTTTAAAGATTCTTAATATACATGGCAAAGGCTATAAGCTGATATGCTGAAGAAAACCCTGTCCATCAATATTAACAGGACAGGTCGGTATTTAGATTAGTTGCAAGGATTAGTCGAGTTTAAGGACTGCAAGAAAAGCTTGCTGCGGCACCTCTACATTACCAACCTGTCGCATACGTTTCTTTCCTTTCTTCTGCTTCTCAAGGAGTTTTCTCTTCCTGGTAATATCACCTCCGTAACATTTTGCAGTAACATCTTTTCTGACAGCCTTGACTGTTTCACGTGCAATTATTTTTGCTCCGACTGCGGCCTGAATAGCTATATCAAACTGCTGACGCGGGATCAGTTCCTTCAGCTTTTCGCACATCTTCCTTCCAAAATCATAAGAATGACCCCTGTAAATAAGAGTTGAAAGTGCATCTACCATTTCACCATTTAACAGAATATCAAGCCTTACAAGATCAGCTTTCTGATATGTCGTATAATAGTAGTCAAAAGAGGCATACCCCTTTGAAATACTCTTCAGTTTATCATAAAAATCGAAGACAATTTCAGCCAGAGGCATCTCAAATGTCAGTTCAACCCTGTCGCGGGTAAGGTAAATCTGATTTTTGAGAACTCCCCTTTTATCAATACAGAGAGTCATGATGGAGCCGACATATTCTGATAATGTGATTATCTGTGCTACAATATATGGTTCTTCAATCCGCTCAAGATAATTAACAGATGGTAACCCTGATGGGTTATGAACATCAATTTCCTCTCCTTTAGTGGTATATGCTTTAAATGAAACGTTAGGTACAGTTGTTATTACATCCATATCGAACTCCCTGTCAAGCCTTTCCTGTATTATCTCCATATGGAGCAATCCCAAGAAGCCACAACGGAAACCAAATCCCAGGGCAGCCGACGATTCAGGGATAAATGTCAATGAAGCATCATTTAACTGTAATTTTTCAATTGAGAGCCTCAGATCCTCATAATCATCTGCATCAACCGGATAAATTCCGGCAAAAACCATCGGTTTAACATCCTCAAACCCTGAGATCGCTTGCTTACAAGGATTTTTTACATCAGTAATTGTATCCCCTACTTTAACTTCAGCCGATACTTTTACACCGGTAATAATATATCCCACGTCTCCTACACTCATCTTCAACCTGGGATCCTGCTTTAGTTTCAGAACCCCGATCTCTTCAGCATAATATTCATGATCAGTGTTTACAAATTTTACTCTGTCACCCTTTTTGACTGTTCCGTTAATAATTTTGATATAAGCAATAATTCCTCTGAATGAGTTAAAGATTGAATCAAATATCAGAGCCTGCAGAGGTGCATCAGGGTCTCCCTTCGGATTTGGGATACGAGTAACAATTTCATTCAGAATTTTTTCAACTCCTATACCGGTCTTCGCACTTGCCTCAATAATATCTTCCCTGTTACACCCTACGAGATCAACTATCTGATCTTTTACTTCTTCGGGCATTGCAGAAGGAGAATCCATCTTGTTCAAAACCGGGATAATTTCAAGATCATGATCAATAGCCATGTACAAATTCGAGATCGTTTGTGCCTGAATCCCCTGTGTAGCATCTATAACCAGCAATGCACCTTCGCAGGCAGCAATCGAACGGGATACTTCATAAGAGAAATCTACATGTCCGGGAGTATCAATAAGGTTCAGCAGGAACTTTTCCCCGTTGTGCAGATATTCCATCTGAATAGCATGACTCTTAATAGTAATACCCCTTTCTCTCTCAAGATCCATATTGTCAAGTATCTGGTCTTGATATTCCCTTTCGGAAATAGTATGAGTAATCTCAAGTAACCTGTCAGCCAGGGTACTCTTACCATGATCAATATGAGCTATGATACAGAAATTACGGATATTATCCATCTAAAATGGCGGATTTTCAAATCAGGTGCAAATATATAAAAATATACAAAATATATAGGGACATGCCTTGGCACGTCCCTACAATATAAATCAGAACATATTTTTAATCTATTACATCATTCCTGGCATTCCTCCACCCATACCCTGTGGTGGCATTCCAGATTTTTCTTCCTTCTCATCAACAACAACTGCCTCGGTTGTAAGGAACATACCAGCAACTGAAGCTGCATTCTCAAGGGCCACACGTGTTACTTTAGCCGGGTCAATTACACCAGATGCAAACAGATTTTCATAAGTATCGGACTGAGCATTATATCCATAGTCTCCTTTTCCTGCTTTAACATTCTGAACTACAACAGCGCCCTCTTTACCAGAATTAATTGCAATCTGACGCAAAGGTTCTTCAATAGCCCGTTTTATGATTTCAATACCTGTATTCTGGTCCTCATTGTCACCTTTCAGTTTGTCAAGAGCTGCAATAGCACGAATGTATGCTACGCCGCCGCCAGGAACTATACCTTCCTCAATTGCTGCGCGGGTTGCATGAAGTGAATCGTCAACACGGTCTTTCTTCTCTTTCATTTCAACCTCTGACGCTGCACCTATATAGAGCACTGCAACTCCACCTGCCAGTTTTGCTAGACGTTCCTGCAGTTTCTCCTTGTCATAATCAGAAGTGGTTGTCGACATCTGCTGCCTGATTTGAGCAACACGTGCTTTGATATTGCTTTTATCACCGCCACCGTCAACTATAGTGGTGTTTTCCTTGCTCACTGTAACTTTTTCAGCTTTTCCAAGCATATCGAGGGTCGCATGTTCAAGTTTAAGACCTTTTTCCTCAGATATTACAGTACCACCTGTCAGAATTGCTATATCCTCAAGCATCTCTTTCCTTCTGTCACCAAAACCCGGAGCTTTAACGGCACAAACCCTTAATGAACCACGGAGACGGTTAACAACAAGTGTTGCAAGCGCCTCACCTTCAATATCTTCAGCAATAATAAGAAGAGGCCGTCCTGTCTGTGCTGTAGCTTCAAGAACAGGAAGCAAATCTTTCATTGTTGATACTTTCTTATCATAAATAAGAATATATGGGCTCTCAAGTTCAGCTTCCATCTTCTCAGCATTGGTCACGAAATAGGCTGATATGTAACCACGGTCGAACTGCATCCCTTCAACTACTTCAACTGAAGTTGTGGTACCCTTCGATTCCTCAACTGTAATAACACCTTCCTTGTGAACTTTAGCCATTGCTTCAGCAATAAGCTTTCCAATTTCCTCGTCATCATTTGCAGAAATCCTGGCTACCTGTTCGATCTTGTTCAGGTCATCACCGACAACTTTAGCTTGTCCCTGAAGATGTTTAACAACCTTCTCAACAGCTTTGTCAATCCCTCTCTTAACATCCATCGGGTTGGCACCTGCTGTAATATTCTTAAGTCCAACATTTATTATTGACTGTGCCAGAACAGTAGCAGTTGTTGTTCCGTCACCTGCTATTTCACCGGTTTTTGAAGCAACTTCTTTTACCATCTGGGCTCCCATATTCTGGTAAGCATCTCCCAGTTCAATATCCTTTGCCACGGTAACACCATCTTTTGTTATCTGTGGAGCTCCAAATTTTTTCTCAAGAACCACGTGACGACCTTTTGGTCCGAGCGTTACTTTTACTGCATCAGCCAGCTTATCTACGCCTTCTTTTAAAAGAGCGCGTGCCTCAATATTAAATCTAATTTCTTTTGCCATATTATTTATTTTTTTAATTGTTGCGTTTTGATTATGCTATAAACAGAATATCTGATTGTGAAATGAGTAAGTAATCATCACCATCTATTGTAAGCTCCTGACCGGTGTATTTGCCATAAAGAACCTGGTCACCTTTCTTGACTTCCATTTCCTCATCCTTTTTTGCAGCACCGACAAGTATTACTTTGCCCTGGCGGGGTTTTTCCTTTGCTGAATCAGGAATAATAATTCCACTTGCAGTTTTTTCCTCAGCTTCATTAGGTTTAACAAGAACCTTTCCTGCTAAGATTTTTCCTTTGATTTGTGCCATTTTATCTAGTTTTAAAGTTAAACATCAATTCTGAATTCCATTTTGATCACATTCCATGCCAAAGGCAAAAAAATGCCATTTTGTATCGACTTTAATGAATTCCTGTCCATCTTACTGTCATGTTTTAAAATATACTGACAGCTGCTAATACCAACATGCTAAATAACAGTAGTTTAATAAAAAACAAAAAATGTCAGTATGTGACAAACTGACACTTTTTATTATGACAATTCAAATGTGTTTCTAATTCTCAGGCTTCTGCTGATCAGTGGCAGGAGATGAAGAAGGTTCAGGAATTGCAGTAGGAAGCGTTGGTATAGCATTCGGATCAACTGCATTCTGAATCTGATTTTCAATTCTTGAACGTCCCGATTCAGTACCCCGTGGTATGGTTGCAGTTGCAACCACACAAAGTATAAGAATAGCTCCGGCAAGCGTCCATGTAGATTTTTCAAGAAAATCAGCAGTCTTGCGTACGCCCATTGTCTGACCCGCTGATGTAAAATTGGCAGCAAGGCCGCCTCCTTTTGAATTCTGAACAAGAACAATCAATATCTGAAGAAAGCATGCAACCAGTACAAGAACCGAAACAAAAACATAAATTCCCATCGCTCTATTTTTTTATATACTCTTCAACTTTTTCAATTTGAGCTGCAAAGTAACTGCTTTTTTCCGGAAATTTCAAACTTAATTTTTCATATATCTCAATAGCCTTTGAATAATAGCCCTGAGAAACATAAATCCGTGCCAGCGTTTCTGTCACAAAACTTCCTTTCTCAACGATATGAGGTTTAGACAGGTCTTCAACCGGAAGGTCACTTTTATCCCGGACAGGTTCAATCCGGGGATTTGCAATGATGAACTTATCAATCAGGTCATTCTGAAATTGTTTTCTTGAATCTATATTGCTCCCTTCGGGTACAATTTCTTTGTGTTCAGAATCAGATTCATTGGAAATTGTTTCAGCCAATTCGGTATCAAGTTCAAGGAGCTCCTCCTTTTCAGACATTGGGAACCCTGGATCCATGAAGAAGATTCTTTCCTCTGCGTCCTGAACATTATCATCCATTATAAGAAATATACTTTCAGATTCTTCATCCGAATTGCTTTCAGGCATAAGCACAGAATGGGATTCTCCAGCTGATGAGCTTACATCCTGTTCCTCTCCTCCCTGTTTTGCGGCATCCTTTTCGAACTCGGAAATTAGAAGATCGCTGTTTTTTGCTGTTTCAATAACAGTCTGCTGCATAAAGGGCGACTGATCAGCCATTTCTGAATATGCAGGTACCGGTTCAGCATCTTTATTTTCCGCCTCCGGTTCCGAATGTTTCTCATTTGTGAGAAGATAGTAAAGTACTTCCCTGTCTGCAATATGGACGGCGGAGGTTCTTAGCTGCTTCTCAAACTTAACGTCATCATTATCATTAAGCCCTTTCAGCAAAAGCATATGGGCGCTCTGGAAATATGGAAAAAGATCCACCAGCTCATAAACTTCCCCCAGCATAAATCTGTTCACCGGGGTCTTGCTTCCGATCATATTCAGAAAGTCATTTCTGTTCATCTGTAATTACCAGTTGACAAATGCTTTATTGAAGATATCTTCTATTATCAATTCTACTATCTTTTCAACCAGATCCTGTTCAACAGCGCTCAGGTCAAGGTTACTGTCATAGTCTTCATAACGTGTGAAAGTCTGGTCAAAGCTCAGATCAGAGTCTACTGTATTAATAAATTTCACCCTTACTGTAATTGAGAATCTGTTCATGGCTGCATAGGCATCTGCAGCAACCGTCAGAGGCATGGTCCTGTAATCCGTTATTTCACCTTCAAAACTTACATCTCCAAGATTACTTACAATCTCAAGACCAGTCTGAGCTTTACATTTGTCGATGAGAGCATCAGTAAAAGTCTGGTCAAGTCCCGGCTGAACAAGAGGTGCCCTGTTCAGAAAATTCTGTACGCTAAGAGTCCTTATCTGCGGAGAGATGCTTGCCCCGGAAAATGAATAGCTTACTTTGCATCCCGACATGGCGATAAATAATGCCATAAATAAATTCATCAGAATCTTTTCTGAACTGAAATATCTGGTACTAAGATTCAATCCCATACTCTTTTATTTTCCTGTAAAGGGTTCTTTCAGATATACCCAGTTCCTGGGCAGCAAGCTTTCTCTTACCTTTATATTTCTCCAGAGCCTTATTTATCATCTCAACTTCTTTGTCTGCAAGCGAAAGTGACTCTTCAATTATCTCCTCAGTATCCTGAATGTTTTTTCTGCTGGCATGTACCTGAAAATCAGTCTGTGCTGGCTCATTATCTTCCGTATTTGGAACATCCCTCTCTGTCTCCCTGAAGAGATTTTTAATAGGTCCGGAATTGGATTCATTGAACTGAAGATCAATATCTCCTCTTCTGATCAGGTCAAAAACAAGCTTTTTCAAATCATTCATGTCACTTTTCATATCGAAAAGTATCTTATACAGAAGCTCACGCTCAGAGGCAAATGACCTTTCATCATCTTTCCTGATAACAGCAGGCAGTTTCATTCCCTTATATTCAGGAAGATAATTCCTTAATGATTCTACGTTTATCTCCCTCTCACTTTCTATTATAGAGATCTGTTCAGTAATGTTTTTCAGTTGTCTTACATTGCCAGGCCAGGAATAATTTAAAAGCATATCTTTTGCTTCTGCATCAAGTCTTATAGCGGGCATCCTGTATTTTTCAGCAAAATCAACTGAAAATTTTCTGAACAGGAGAAAGATATCCTCCCCTCTTTCTCTCAGTGCAGGTATTCTGATCGGGACAGTATTAAGACGGTAAAAAAGATCTTCTCTGAACTTTCCCTCATCAATAGCCCTGGTAACATCAACATTACTTGCTGCTATTACCCTTACGTTGGTTTTCTGCACCTTTGACGATCCCACTTTAATAAATTCACCTGTTTCGAGAACCCTGAGCAGCCTTACCTGGGTTGAAAGGGGAAGTTCAGCAACCTCATCAAGGAAAATTGTTCCGCCATCAGCCACTTCGAAGTAGCCCTTCCTGTTGTCTGTTGCTCCGGTGAATGAACCCCTTTCGTGGCCAAACAGTTCAGAGTCGATTGTCCCTTCAGGGATAGCACCACAGTTAACAGCAATATATTGTCCGTGCTTTCTTGTACTATAACTGTGTATTACCTGGGGAAATATCTCTTTCCCTGTTCCGCTCTCACCAGAAATAAGCACAGAAAGGTCAGTCGGGGCCACCTGTGCCGCTATATCAATGGCTCTGTTAAGTCCTTCATAATTACCGATTACCCCGAACCTCTGCTTTATATTTTGTAAATCTCTCATTAACTCATATTCGAACTGCGAATTTAACGCTTTTTTAAATCATAGGGAAATGCAATTTTAGTAATTTAGCAGGATGAAGTCAAACCATAGTAACAAGTTTGCCGGCATTATTCCGGCGAGATATGCCTCTTCAAGGTTCCCGGGCAAACCTCTTGCAATGATTGGCAGCAAAACTATGATACAGAGAGTTTATGAACAGGTCCGGAAGGTTATGGAGTCGGTATATGTTGCCACTGACGATGAAAGAATATTCAACAAGGTTATGTCTTTTGGCGGAAATGCAGTGATGACCTCCCCCGATCATTTTAGCGGTACTGACAGATGCTCTGAAGCTGCAGACAAAATCATTTCAGAAACCGGGCAAAAGATTGATATCGTAGTAAATATCCAGGGTGATGAGCCATTTATAAGGCCGGAACAGATAAAGCTTATCATGAATTGCTTCAATGCAGAAGGAGTTGATCTTGCAACTCTTATCAGAAAGGTTGAGGTTCAGGAAGATATTTTTAATCCAAATCAGCCAAAGGTTATTGTTAATACATCCGGTGATGCCATTTACTTCAGCCGGTCGGTGATCCCTTATGTAAGAGATGCAGATAGAGATGAGTGGACAAGGAAACATGCTTTTTATAAGCATATTGGCTTATATGCTTACAGGACCTCAGTACTGCGAATGATAACCAGTCTTCCAAAAAGCCCGCTCGAATCTGCAGAATCTCTTGAACAAAACAGGTGGATCGAAAACGGTTTCAGAATAAGAACTGCGGTTACAAGTTGGGAAAGTATCGGCATTGACACGCCTGAAGATCTTGAGAAAGCAAAGTTGATACTGGACAAATTTGATAAAATTTATTAATTTTAGCACAGTTTTTGTATGTTAAGGATAAAATAGCTGTATATGAAGAAAGGTTTACTCTCTATCTTCTTGATAATGACTGCGTTTACCCTTTATTCACAAAAGGATACAGCCCGCGTTAGTGCTTCCCTGGCCGGAAGGGAGTATCTCAGGGAGAGTATTCCCACCAGTGTTACTATTTATCCTGTCCCTGTAAGAGAGAATAATTTTACCATTAAAACAGATAAGGATATTTCCTTTATCAAGATCACTAATATAATTGGCCAGGATATATATAAGAATCGTTATAGTAATATACAGACGGTACGAATCTTCCTTGACAATGCAAAGAGAGGCATGTATCTGGTTACCATTCAGTTTGCCGATGGAACCAGGGTGGTTAAAAAAATAATGGTAGAAGAAACCGACTAGATCATTAACCGCCTGCTAATCAGCAATTAATCTCGCAACAATTTATTAATCCTGTTTTAAACAAACTCCTTTCTTGTTTGTTTAATATTCTGAAAGTATTCACTTTCTCTAATTAAAATTTCAGAACTATGGAAGACGAGGTAAATGTGTTTTCAATAAAAGACCTTGAAAACTTTTCAGGGATAAAAGCCCATACAATAAGGATCTGGGAAAAGAGATACAATATTCTGGAGCCTGACAGAACGGACTCTAACATAAGAACTTATAATGAGTCGGAACTCAAGAAAATACTTAATGTTTCTTTTTTGAATCGCAATGGGATCAAAATATCCAAGATAGCACGGCTTGAAGAAGACGAATTGACTCGTAAAGTCATGAATATAAGCAGTAAGGATGATGATATGTCTAAGGATTTTCAGCCCGGCAAAATTCTTACCAATGCAATCAGATTCAACGAGTCACTGTTCAGAGATGCTTTAACTTCGATTATAGAACGCCATGGAGTTGAGGAGGCTTACTGCAGGTATATTTCCCCATTGCTTGAAAAAGCGAGGATATTATGGCAAACCGGAAGTCTTTCAAGAGCACAGGAACAATTTGTAAGAAATACCATTAAGCACATCATAATTCATGAAGATTTTCTTTTGAAATCATCTGTTAAAGGTTCAGCTCCCTCAATTGCAATGATCAATACTTCGGATAATATCACTTACAACAACTTCTTGTTTTATAAGTATGCACTTAAAAAAAGAGGATTTAATGTGATATTCACAGGAGGCATACTGCCTCCCTCAGAAGTTGTGGAGATTTACAAAATAAAAGCATTTGAGTATCTGATTGTAAATTCAAGTTCTTTTGACTTTGCTGAAAAGAAAATTTCCTACTTCAGAAACATTGGAAAATCATTGATGCTAAAGAAAATAATCTTTACAGACTCTTCAACTTACAATGTTAAAAAAGGAGCTGACAGGATTTTGTATGCTTCAGATCCGATAGATTTTATAAAAATTGCCGATTCTATTGGTAAGACTATTTGATTCTTACCACAATGGAGTCAGCAATATTCAGGGCAGTAGTTAAAGTACTGAGATCAGGGAAAAGTTCGCCGGTTTCCCCTGAGTAATGACTATGCCCGATTGGTTGCATCCTGTAACTTTCCTGAAGGTTTCCAAGATCAATCTGAGCTTCATAAACAAGAGCTGGCTGGCATGACATCTTATAGTTTTCGTTATCAGGGTACTTATCATTGGTCCAGTATTCATTCCAGTCCCAGTTTTGATTTATTTCGAACATCACTCTGAATACCTGTGGAAGTTCTTTGTCAGATTTTGCATTCAGGATAAAACCCTGCGCTGGGGTTGCACCGGAATATGCATCTGAAACCGGATTTTCCGGTCCTGGCATATAAAGCCCATCTGATGCTTTTATTCCTCTTTTATGAGACCAATATGGCAGAGTCTGAGGAGCTCTTTTTGGTGCAGAAACCCATTTGTTTTTCTCCTGTTTGCCATATTTAAAAACACCCGTCGCAATAGTAACAGGGACAAATAGTGTCTGAACATAATTACCCTCTGCATCTTCAAGCCAGGCTGCCATCAAAGGATAATAAAATGACTTCCCTTTTGTGAGTTCTAATGTAATCACAGGTCCCTCACCCTCTGGATTTGAAGTAATTATTGTCTTCTGTTCCGGAGTGGCTTCCTTCTTTTTCATCGTTGCAGTTGAGCAGGCAGCTGCTATAAGTATCGTAATTATTATTAATGTCCTTTTCATATCTTCTCTCTTAAAATTCAATAATCACTCCTATTGTCGGAAGTACAGTTCCGCTTTTATTCTCAACATATTTTAGGCTGTATTTCAGGGGATTAGAAGGATCAGTAACCGGATTGCCACTACTGTCAGTCTCCCTTAGCAGAAGATCGGGCTGATCAGCTTTATGGTTGTAAACATTCTGGATATCTGCATACAACATAAGTGACCAGGTATTGAAGAAGTACTGTTTGTCAATACGTATGTCGAGCTGATGAAATGCCGTTAACCTTTCAGTATTGAATTTTGAATAATCGATATAAGCTCTCCCCTGAAGGTTCCATGCAAATTTATAGGATGACTTCTCATAATTATACGGAGTATATGGAGCCCCTCCTACAAACCTCCATTTGAATCCTGCGTCCCAGTTGCGTCTGAATTTCTTGGTGCCGGTAAGATTGAAAAGATGCTTGTTATCCCATGATGAAGGTATTAAAACCCCTTCAATATCCTCGAACTCGCTTCTTACCAGAGTGTAAGAGAATACAAGGTTCACATTTTTAAACTCCTTTATGCGGCCAAGCAATTCTAATCCATATGCTCGTCCCCTGGCACTTGAAACAAGTGCCTCATCACCAAATATACCATAGTCGGCACTTTTGCTTGAAAGCGGAACAGAGTCTCTGACGGAGAAGGGAAAGTTTGAATAGTTTTTATAAAAACCTTCTATTGTGAACTGAATATTCTCTGAAGGCAACAGGTCAAAACCTGTTACAAAATGATCGGCAGTCATATATTTCAGATCATTGCTTTTATTTACAAGCTCCCCTTGTGGATTTGAGTATCCGAGAGCTGTGTAGGGCGGCAACTGGTGATAACGGCCTGTTGAGAAGTTCAGACTGAGTTTTTCAGTAAGCCCGTATGATGCTGACAACCTGGGTGATAGCTGTGTAAGAGGATTAAGCATTGAAGAAGAATATGAATTGAAATCAGTTCTCAATCCAAACGATAAAGTAAGTCTGGTATCAATGAAAGAACGGCTAACCTGCCCAAATGCATTATACTTTCCAAACCTGAGATTGGTATTGTAGTTTATCTCTGTAGCAATGGGACTGCCTGAATAGAATAACTGGTAGGTTGAATTTCTATAGTGTGCATATTCATAGCCTGCACCATATGTCAACCGGAAACCTTTATCTCCGAGTATTGTCCGTTCATACCTTGCTTTAATCTCTCCTTCACCTGAGAGATAATCAAGAGTTTTATTGGTATCAGCCTCAACATTGTTAAGATATTTATATTGGGAATTATTCAGGTAATTGCGGCTAAGCACCCATGTATCAAAACCATTATCCCGGTAATGCTTGTAAACCAGTCCTGTTACATAGCTGTACTGCTCCTGCACAGGGATATAATCAAGTATGTATCTTTGAAACTCGGTTTCATTGGCATCAAGATTCAGCCGGAAATCATCCTTTGCACCGAGACCAATAACTGTCAATTCATTCTTCGGATCGAGTCTGATCTTATACTTAAGCTGAAAGTCCGTATACGTAGGCAGGAAAGGCAGTTCAAGGGCACTGAACAGGAATTGAAGGTATGATCTTCTCAATGACATCAGAAGAGTCCCTTTTTCACCCGCCGGACCGTCAATAGTCAGGCCAAGGTCAGAAGCACCTAATGTTGCCCTGTATTTCATTTTATCCTGGTTCCCATCAACAAAAGTGAAATTAAGTATTGAACTCAGTGCATTTCCTTTGGATGCGGGGAAAGCTCCGGAAAGAAAATCAACGGACTGGACAAAATCAACATTTATTATCCCGACAGGACCGCCCGATGCACCCTGTGTGGAAAAGTGATTCAGATAAGGGATTTCAACATTGTCTATATAGAATCGGTTCTCATTTGGTCCTCCTCCCCTTATTATTACATCATTTCTGAAAGCAGGTGTTGATGCAACCCCTGGAAAAGATTGTATTACTTTAGATATATCCCGGTTACCACCCGGATTTTTCTCAATTTCATCTATCCCTATTATCCTTGCTGATATTGGTGTTTCAATTTTTTTTACAAACGGTGATGCCTTGATTACAACTTCTCCTAGAGCTATTTCCATCTCCTCAAGAGGTATCTCAAGATTTACCTGGTTGCTGTTAGTTACCATAACAGCGCTTGAAATATATGGTTTGAAACCAACTGAAGAGACTCTTAGCTCAACAAAACCCGGCTTTATTCCAGTAAACGAAAAATTACCATCAAAATCGGTCACAGCTCCAATAGTAGTTCCCCATATCTGAATTGTCGCAAAAGGAACTCCTTCATTTGTCTTTGTATTGTATACTCGGCCTTTGATAACACCTGAGTTATCCTGAGCAGAAACAGCCGTACTTATTAATAGTAGAATAAACAGAATTATTTTTGTCCTCATTTATGTGCCTTTTTTGTTACAAAACAATAAAAAAAAAGAATTGTTCATATAAGCTCCTTTTTTTCAGTAATGTATAGTTA
The DNA here is from genome assembly GCA_035531395.1 of Bacteroidales bacterium. GTDB lineage: Bacteria > Bacteroidota > Bacteroidia > Bacteroidales > VadinHA17 > LD21. The sequence continues at coordinate 180,991 of DATKTA010000006.1, read as the reverse complement.
ACCCGACCCGCACTAAAATTGTTTTGACTGTTTGTTACGCATAAAATGCCAAATGATCATTGGCAATCATGAAAAAAATGCCGATCCCGAAAATCATTATAGCTACAGATAACTAAGAAAATGATCCTTTTCAACACTTAGATCGATCTGATTATCAAGTATTTCTATTTTGGATATCTGATTAAGAACATTTTCTGCAAAGGTCTTTTTCTTCTGTTTTGAATCAGAAATAAAACGATGATTCATTGCTCTGGTAATTTTAAGGATCTCTGATTGCATTTCAGAAGTCGCTTTATCAAAATAAACTTCAGAGAACCTTTCCCATATATATTCAACAGCAGAAGATGAGGGATGAAGCATATCATCAGCATAGAACCTATAATCGCGGAGGTCATCCATCAGTAATTCGTAAGCTGGGAAATAACCTGGCCGGGATCTATGCTTAAGCAACTCCTCAACTGCAAGGAATAAAACCGACTTACTCACCTGGTTACCATGTGCCCCGTCTTTCCAGTGCCTGACAGGACTGATTGTAAAAACAATTCTGAGACCGGGATTAATGACAGATATTTTATCGAGTAAAGGGAGCCACTGACCGACAATACTGCTGACTTCCAGAAGCTCATTTTCAAACTGTGAATTTGGGATCCTGTGGCAATTGGAAACTATTATGCCGGTTTCTCTGAACCTGTACACCCGGGCAGTCCCGAATGTTATAAAAAGAAATTCTGCATTATTCAGAAAATCAGCTGCCCTTAAATTATTTTCATTTATCTTTTTTATCAGAACTTCCGGATCATCAGCGCAGAAATCAGTATAATGATTGAAACTCAGCCAGGTACCGTTGTGGTTGTACACATCTTCATGTGACGTGATCTTTAAAGTTATGATTGCATCCAGGGTATTCAGAACTGAGACAGGATTGTAAACTGTTCCTGTCGGGTTTATCATCACAGGCATTTTTCGCATCTTCATCTGTTCTCCCATATATGCTGCAAAACAAGACCCAATAAACATTACCCCGCTATTGTACGATATAGGTGTATTCGAAGGATCTGGAATGATAGTTGTCCGGAATTTCATCTCACAGAATAATTGATGCGGTATCAGGGTTTATTATTAATCCACTTTAGTATATAATCAAAAACCTCAGATTTGAAGGGTTCATTATGCAACTCATGGTATCCTCCTTCAAAAATTTTAAAGTCAACTTTTTCAGCATTTGCAGCAAACTCCATGCTACCTTGAGGAGATACTATTTTATCATCGCTCCCCTGAAGCAGAAGTGTCCGTACTTTTAGTTCCGCAGAATTCACAAGTGCAAATTTTGCAGCATTAAATGAAATATTGCAAAGACGTACCGATATTTTTCCATGGACAAGAGGATCATCCTTATACAGTCTGACAACCTCTCTGTCCTGAGAAATATAATCAGCATTCAACCCTGATGACTGAATAAATCCAGGTAAAATGTGATTCAGCAGTGATGCAAGAACAAGTTTTATTTTCGGAGGTTCATTTGCCAGTTTAAGCCATGGTGATGTTACAATAGCTCCGGCCACTCCGGGATTTGTCCTTATGAGATAATCAAGGACCATTCCTCCCCCCATGCTGTGACCATATATATACACAGGTATGCCGCTGAAGGTTTGTTTTGAAGTATCTAATAGGATATCGATCATTTCCCTGACAACATTATAACTTGAAATATGTCCCCTCCTGCCAGGTGACCTACCGTGTCCCGGAAGGTCAACAGCAACAATGCTTATCCCTTCATTCTTAAATAGATTAATCCAGTGCTTATATCGCTGAACATGATCTCCCAACCCATGAACAAGAATCATTACAGCCTTTGTATTTTCTCCGGGGCTCTCGGCAATCCCCCTCAAAACGATCCCGTTACTAAGTTTAATACTAAAATCCATAATGAATTTTCCTTTAAAAGTACAAAAGTCGGAGCAATAAAAGACATAAGTGTATACGAAAGAATATGACTGCCGTCAATAATAGCATAAACTAATAATTTGCCTGAAAATCAATGATTCTTTATTTCAATTTCAGATCCTCAATGGAGAGAGACGGCATAAAGTCATAAAATATCTATTTAAATGTAATTTAGAAACCGCCTTTCAAAAATCCTGCATAATACTTATTTACTGTTATTTACATTATTTACTTATTTATAAAAGTGAGTTATTTAACATATATTAAGATATTCGGATTTGTTTATCTTTTATTATTTGTATAGATTTGCTTCAACAATTAATAAAAGTACCAACACTATAAAATATATATCATGACACAATATGAGTTTAACAGCAACCTTATCGAGATGAAAGGCAATCTTCACAGATTTGCGATGAGCCTCACCTCCGACCGTGATACTGCTCTTGACCTTGTTCAGGATACATATCTTAAAGCTATAACTTACAAGGAAAAATTTGTAGATTATACTAATCTCAAAGCCTGGGTTTTTACAATTATGAAGAACACATTCATCAATAACTACAGGAGGAATGTAAAGGAAAACACTATCATCGATGGGACACAGGATCTTTACTATTTAAACCAGCCAGGAGATAAGGGCTTTATATCTCCCGAATCAAGTTATTCGGAAGCTGAAATAGAAAGAGCAATTGATTCGCTTAATGATGAATTCAGGATCCCTTTCAGAATGCATATTGAAGGATATAAATATAAGGAAATTGCCGAGGAGCTTGGGTTAAAGATAGGTACTGTAAAAAGCAGGATATTCTTTACCCGCCAGAAGCTAATGCTAATGTTAAAAGATTATGAAAGATAATACAGGTTTAAGTCAGGTTTAAGGTTTGGTAAGATGGGAGGCTGAGGATTCAGTCTCTCTTCTTTTTCCTGACAATTATACCTGTAGCCACAAAAACAATAAAGATTGCTGAGACTATCCATGCCCAGATATTAGGTACTTTCGACTCGGCCCACATTTCATATGGTTCGGTAAGAAAGTATTCATCATTAACAGGCCAGACAAGCAACTGACTGCTGTCAGCAAAGCCATTTGACGAGATCAGCTTACCAGGCATTAATATTCTTACTGAATATCCAACAAATCTTAAAAGGATCCTGTCCTCAACAATATCCATAGCACTGTCAGCTTCTGCTCTGTATTTCAAAGAATTTGACTCACCAATAAATTCATTAAGAATATATCCCGAATTCCAGAGGCTGTCTATATCATCCCCATGCGCTTTAATTATGTCAAGCAGAATATTTTCTTTTTTCTTCAGGGAGTCCGGACACATATCCCTTTCAGTATTTGGTCCAAGTTGTTCAGAGAATTCACCTACCCATTCTGATACAATAGTTCTGAAAAACCATTCATCTTTCTTTTTATCAATTGTATCGGATAACGATTTATATCTCAAGCTATCAGGACCATTCAATCTGGCTTCATTATCGCCGGACGGACTATAAAACCATTGCAACTCATCTTTAGTTAAAAACTCAGAAACAGGGCTGCCATACTTAAATCTGTTCAATATGGTCTCCGAAAACCTGTAAATAGTATTGAACCACCTGAATCTTTTACTGAAAGAGGCATTTCTTTTCAGATTGCTGTTACAGCCGGAATCGGTTTTATAGGCAAGATTTAGCTCTTCAACATTTTTAAAGTCTTTTACTGCCCTTTTTATCCATGTAGTGTCTCCTTTTAATGATATTTCACATGAATCTGCAATTGCCCATGTACTGTCAAGAGGAACCTGTATATCGGTAATTTTGAATTTATTATCCTTCTTCCTCATTTCAATTTTCCTGGTAACTGAACCATCAGGATGAATAATGTTCGTTACAACTGTTTCAGGTTCATCACATGATACAATCAAAATAAGAATAATAGAAATTATAAGTTTCAGAGATTTTGTATTCATGGCTTATAGCTTTATTTTTTTATAATCTATATCATCGAGCTTCTTATCAACCAGTTCTTTAAGTTCCGGATTTTCATTTAGTATTTTCATAAGGTTTTCATAATCTGTTTGCAACTTGTCAAGTGATTTCAGAATCATATCAAGCTGTTCTTCTGACACCGTACTGTTTTTCTGCTGAACTCCTCTCCCCGATATCTTTAAAAGCTTTAACCGACCCGAATATTCCGAAAAGGAACTGTGAACCTGCTGTTCCTGATTTTCACCTATCTGTGTGCTGAGCCAGTTAAGTTGTTTCACTATCATTGATTGCTGGTAGACAAAAATTGCCACCAGAACAAATGAGACAGTAATAAGGCTTCTCCTTATCCAGACTATTTCTGTCCAGCCAAAAAGGAAATCGAAAACAGAAAAACCGACCTTCTCTTTTCCGGATAATAAGGTGATTTTACTAATCACCTCTCCCTCGATATCATATGCGTCAGTCAGAACAGGTCTTGATCTCTTAAGCACATCGATAGCTCTCCTGTATTTTTCATCCACATTTTTCATTTTCAAATATATTTCACCAGCATTGTCTTAATATTTTTTCGCGCATAATAAAGGTTCGCCTTTACTACCAGTTTACTCATCCCGGTTATTAAGGCTACCTCATCATTTGTCATATCCTCAAGGTCAGACAGAATGAACACAGCTTTTTGCTTAGGACTCAGTTTTTCTGTTAACCCTGATATGATAGCAGCCATTTCTATATTCTCCAGGTCTGCTGATGCATTATCAGATAAAGTCTCAGACAGTTTTTTCCATATCTTTTCATCCTGGGAATATTCATGATTCCTTTTTCGCTTTCGCAATTCATCATAACATTTGTTTATTACAATTCTATAAAGCCATGATTTAAATCCCTCAGGAGATTTGATAACCTCAAGTTTCTGCCACACAGTAACCATTGTCTCCTGAACTGCATCCTTTGCGAGATCTTCATCACCCAGCATTCTGAATGCCACCGAGTAGGCAAAAGGGGCAGCCGCTTCCACAACCTTCCTGAAATTATTCAGATTACCTCCCCTGCATTCTTCTATAAGTCCTGGATCTATCAAAATGAGTCTTTTTTATAATAATAAGACGTAAAAACATAAGCAAGGTAAAAAACATCCTGTACTTTTGTGCTAACTCCTGTCGTCAGGCAGGGGAAAAGAGTAGTAGCATGCAAAAGATAATCGTACTGCATACCGACCGTCATAATGGTCTGTATGATATCACAAAAGAGGTAACGGCCCTGATAAGTGAAAGCAAGGTCAAATATGGTGTTGCATCTGTATATTCCAGGGGCTCAACTGCTGCAATAATGATCCAGGAGAACTGGGACCAGTCGGTTCAGAATGATGTTGTAACACTGATGAATAAGCTGATCCCTGAAGGTATCTGGGAGCATGACCACCAGGATAATAATGGTGATTCCCACCTTAAGGCAGGGATAATTGGCCCTTCAGAAACAATACCCATTGTTGATGGCGAGCCTGGTCTATCAACCTGGCAGAACATCTTCCTGTGTGAATTTGACGGTCCAAGGAAAAGACGTGAAGTTGTAGTAACAATCATAGGAGATAGTGACCTATAAAAGGGGCTGTCTCATAAGTCTTTTTTAACCGCAGAGTATGCAAAGCTGGCGCAAAGTACGCAAAGCCAAAATGTTTATATTTAGTACTTTGCGAACTTCGCGAAATCCCGATAACTATCGGGACTCAGCGTCCTTTGCGGTTAATGAGTTTTGACTTTTGAGACACCCTCATAGATCTCTGGTTCACAGGACATTCCCTATTACAGCCTCAATATTCCTTTTGAACCTTTCAAATTTTACTCTTTCCACAGGGGTTCCGTTAAAAAGAGAATCGAATTTATCTTTATCCAGTGCAAGCCACTCTTCTTTAGACATATTTGCCAATTCATCAGAGATAATGAATTCAGGAACATTATGAGGTTTTGCATTTTTATTCCAGGGGCATACATCCTGGCAAATGTCGCAGCTATAAACTCGCTTGTCCATCAATGGGATAATCTCTTCCGGTACAGAACCCCTGTTCCCTATCGTCAGGTTGGCAATACAACGCCTGGCATCTATGGTTCTGTCATTGTTTATTGCACCTGTCGGACAATGATCAATGCATAGGCTACAACTGCCGCACTTATCATTTTGAACCTGATTGTTATATTCCAGATCAATGTTAAGGATAAGTACTCCGATAAAGAAAAATGAACCTATTTTGTCGTTAATTATTATCGAATGTTTCCCTTTCCAGCCAAGACCAGCCTCAGCGGCCCATGGTTTTTCAAGCAGAGGTGCATCATCACAGAATGCCCTTCCTTCGGCCTCCGGGGCAATTGTTTTTATATAATCAAGTAATAGTTCCAGTCGTCCTTTAATAATATCATGGTAGTCTTTCCCAAGTGCATATATTGAAATAACAGGAACATCCGGATGTATCTGGCGCTTATCGGTAAAATAATTTAACCCTGTTACAACCATTGACCTGGCACCAGAAAAGAGGATTTCGGGGTTTGCTCTTTTTTCTGGTTCACGCAAGAGATAATTCATCCTGTCATGCATGCCTTCAGAGCACCATCTGGAAAGAACAGATTGAGCTTCGGCCAGCTTCCTCGCACGTGCAATACCGAATAGATCGAAACCAAGCTCAGTAGCTCTCTTCCTGATAAGATCCGATAGACTCTTTTCCGCAGAAGCGGCCATTTTATGATTTTTTTAAAGAAATCCGAGTTCCAGTTTAGCTTCATCACTCAGCATGCTCCTGTCCCATGGAGGAGTGAAGGTAAGCTTCAGATCGACCTCCCTAACTCCTTTGGCTCCTCCTATCTTATACTTCACTTCTTCAACAAGCTCTTCAGCCATCGGGCAGTTGGGAGCTGTCAGTGTCATTGTAATGTGGGCAACATTATCATCATCCAGATCAATATCATATATAAGTCCGAGATCATAGATATTAACCGGAATTTCAGGATCGTAGATGGTTCTGAGTACCTCACCTATCCTTGTTTCTATTTCAAGTTTTTCAGCTGAATCCATAATTATTTTATTTTTTGCCTGGCATCATAAGCCATGGCATAAAGCTTCATCTGCCTGACCATCGACAGCAGTCCATTTGACCTTGTCGGGGAAAGATTCTGCCTAAGCCCGATCTTGTCAATAAAATAAAGTTCCGTTGAGATGATCTCCTGTGGTGTACGCCCTGAAAGAACTTTTATAAGAAGGGACACTATGCCCCGGGTAATTATTGCATCACTATCAGCTGTGAAAGTAATAACACTGCCATCAAACTCAGGACGAAGCCATACCTTAGACTGACATCCTTCGATAAGAAAATCCTTTACTTTATATTTAGGATCTATAGGAGGAACATCCTTGCCCATCTCTATCAGAAGATTATACTTATCCATCCAGTCATCGAAAAATGAAAACTCATCAATAATTTTGTCCTGTACTTCGCTGATTGTCATATATATATTATATCAAAACATGCTTTTTACCTTTTCTATTCCATCAATAAGGATATCTATTTCCTCTGTTGTGTTGTAGAAGCACATCGAAGCTCTCACAGTACCGTCAATACCAAAATAATCCATTACAGGCTGAGCGCAGTGTGTTCCTGTTCTGACTGCAATACCTAATTTATCAAGGACCATTCCGGTATCATACTGGTGTATGCCATTAATAAGGAATGATACTGTTGAAATTTTATCCGGCGCATTACCATAAATCCTGACACCATCAATCTGTGATAATTTTTTAATAGCATAGGACAATAAATCTTTCTCCCGTGAAGCAATCTCCTCCCGGCCAAGGCCTGATAAATAATCGAGGGCTGTCCCAAGACCAATTGCACCTGCATAATTCATTGTCCCGGCCTCAAATTTAAATGGAAGCTGATTGTATGTGGTCTTTCCGAATGTCACTTTGTCGACCATGTCCCCTCCTCCCTGATAAGGTGGCATATCGTCGAGCCATTTCTCCTTTCCATAGAGTACCCCTATACCTGTAGGCCCATAAATTTTGTGCCCTGAAAAAACATAAAAATCGCAATCCATCTTTGTCACGTCAACAATCCCATGCTGAACACCCTGAGCTCCATCAACAAGTACAGGGACGTTAATTGAATGAGCAGCCTCAATAATCTCATTTATCGGCAACGAAGTACCCAGAGCATTTGAAAACTGGGTAACAGCAACAAGTTTTGTCTTTGGTGACAGCAGCCTGAAATATTCCTCAAGAATAATTTCTCCTTTCTGGTTCATGGGGATAACCCTGAGTGAAGCTTCCTTTCTTTCACATAACATCTGCCAGGGGACAATATTTGCATGATGCTCCAGGTGACTTACAATTATTTCATCACCCGGTGCAATATATTTCTCGCCGAATGAAAATGCAATTGAATTTATTGATCCTGTGGTACCTGAAGTGAATATGATCTCCTCTTTTTTCCCTGCGTTGATAAACGATGCAACCTTTTGCCTGGCATTCTCATAATATTCTGAAGCCATATCGCTGAGGTAATGAACACCCCTGTGAATATTACCGTTATAGAAAGTCAGTATCTCATTCACAGAATCAATAACACACTGAGGTTTCTGTGTGGTAGCTCCGTTATCAAGATAGACAAGCTGTTTACCATATATCTTTCTGGTAAGGATCGGGAAATCGGACCGTATTTCAGAAATATCTTTCAACTATTCTGCATATTAACCACATTTCACAACACAGTTTGCGCACCTCGACAATTCACCTCTGAGTCTCTGCATCACAAGATTGTCCATTCTTTCACGCAGAGGTTCTATCCTGATATTCTGAATAACTTCATGTGCAAATCCAAACATGAGCATCAGCTTTGCCTCGCGTTTATTTATTCCGCGTGACTGCAGGTAGAACAATGCATTATCATCGAGCTGGCCTACTGTGGCTCCATGACTGCATTTCACATCATCGGCAAATATCTCGAGCTGTGGTTTGGTATCCATCCTGGCGTCATCAGTAAGGAGAATATTATTGTTTTTCTGGTATGCGAGAGTTCGCTGTGCATCAGGTCTTACAAGAATCCTACCGTTAAAAACGCCCGTGGACATGTCGTCGAGCACTCCCTTGAAAAGCTGGTTACTGGTGCAGTCTGGAAACGCATGATCAACATTTACATAATTGTCAACATGCTGCCATTTATCAGCCAGAAACAATCCGCTGGAGTTAGTCTCTGCTCTTTCACCGCCCAGGTAATGATAAGTGCTGTTACGTACCAGGCCGCCGTGAAGGGTCATGTTATTAGATGAGGTAATGCTTTTTTTCTCCTGGTGCATGAATGTATGAGTCATTTTGCAGGCAGCATTATGTTCATTCTGGACTCTAATTAAATCAAAATGGGCATTTTCTCCAACAAATATCTCGGTTACGGCATTTGTCAGGAATTTCTTTGGTGCAAGTGTATGATCGCAAATTATTATTGAAAACTCAGCATCCTTTTCTACAATGAAAAGGTTTCTTAGCTGAACAAATGTGTCAACCTCTGACTGAACAAGGTTAACTACCTGAACAGGCTTATTGAGCCTTACCCCTTCAGGCACCCATACGAAAACTCCATCGGAAGCCATTGCAGTGTTAAGGTGAACAAGTCCATCCGTTTCACTATAAGCATACTTTCCATAATGTTTCTCAACCAGGTCAGGGAACTTCATTGCAGCCTCATTAAGACTGCCTATCCATACCCCGCTTGGCAACTGCCTTAGTTTTTCATTAATTGTCGGGTAGAACCCGTTTAGAAGAACTAATCCATGGGTATCGAGATCTTCCACATCACACCTGAATTCTTCCGCTTTCACAAAATCCGATTCCACAGGCATGAAGTACCCGCTGTAATCGTGATCAAAATAAAGACCGAGGTTAGTATATTTATAAGCCTCGTCTTTTTTTGTGGGTATTCCTAGCTCACTGAACCTTTGAAATGCAGCACTCCTGAATGAGTTGATATAAGGAGAAGATAATGAAGAAATCTTATCAATATTTTCCCTGTACAGTCTCAGGTATTTCTCTGTTATGTCAGAAACTCCGTTCATGCCACAACATTGTTTTCAACCTCTTTCTTGATCCAGTCATATCCTTTTGCTTCAAGCTCAAGGGCAAGCTCTTTCCCTGCTGTTTTAACAATCCTCCCGTCATACAGTACATGTACAACATCAGGTACGATATAATCGAGAAGCCTCTGGTAATGAGTAATTACAATGAATGCGTTATCAGGTCTTTTAAGTTTATTGACTCCATTTGCGACAATTTTAAGGGCGTCAATATCCAGCCCTGAATCTGTTTCATCGAGTATTGCCAGTTTTGGTTCAAGCATTGCCATCTGAAAAATCTCATTCTTCTTCTTTTCCCCGCCTGAGAAACCTTCATTAACTGATCTGTTAGCAAGCTTGGAATCTATTTCAACCAGTTCTTTCTTTTCGCGCATCATCTTCAGAAAATCAGAAGCTGAAAGAGGTTCCAGCCCGAGATGCTTTCTCTTTTCATTTATTGCAGTTTTCATGAAGTTGACCATGCTCACTCCGGGTATCTCTATCGGATACTGAAATCCAAGGAAAATACCCTCTTTGGCCCGGTCTTCCGGCGACATCTCCAGAAGGTTATTACCCATATATGTGATTGTTCCCTCAGTTACCTCGGCGAACTCGCGTCCAACCAGTACTGATGCAAGTGTGCTTTTGCCTGAGCCGTTGGGGCCCATTATGGCATGTATCTCACCCCGTTTAACATGAAGGCTTATCCCTTTTAATATATTCTTGCCTGTAATAGAGGCTTTTAAATTCTTAATATCCAGCATTTTATTTAACCTACGTTTATCTTTCTACTTTTATCTTTTATCTTTTCTATCCCACACTTCCTTCCAGACTTATCTCCAGAAGCTTCTGTGCTTCTACTGCAAACTCCATCGGAAGCTTATTAATAACTTCCCTTGCATATCCATTAACAATCAGTCCAATAGCATCCTCTGTAGAAATACCCCGCTGATTACAATAGAATATCTGATCCTCACCTATCTTAGAGGTTGTAGCTTCGTGTTCTACTATTGCCGTCTGGTTGTCAACCTCAAGGTAAGGAAAAGTATGAGCACCACATTTATCACCCAGCAGCAAAGAATCACACTGTGAAAAGTTCCTTGCATTGGAGGCATTTTTAAGTATCTTGACAAGTCCCCTATAGCTGTTCTGTCCTTTCCCGGCAGAGATTCCCTTCGAAACAATTGTACTTTTAGTGTTTTTGCCAATATGTATCATCTTTGTTCCTGTATCAGCCTGCTGATGATTATTGGTAACAGCAACCGAATAGAATTCACCTGTTGAATTGTCCCCGCGCAATATGCATGAAGGATATTTCCAGGTAATGGCTGACCCGGTCTCGATCTGAGTCCATGAAATCTTTGAATTTTCACCACGGCACATCCCTCTTTTCGTAACAAAGTTTAAAATTCCACCTTTGCCATCCTTATCACCCGGGTACCAGTTCTGAACTGTTGAATATTTTACTTCGGCATTCTTTTCTGCTATTATCTCAACGATTGCCGCATGAAGCTGATTTTCATCACGTGAAGGGGCAGTACATCCTTCAAGGTAACTTACATAACTCTCTTCGTCAGCTACAAGTAAAGTCCTTTCGAATTGACCTGTATTCGCAGCATTTATTCTGAAATATGTAGATAGTTCCATCGGACACCTGACACCTTTTGGAATATAACAGAATGAACCGTCGCTGAATACTGCCGAGTTAAGAGATGCATAGAAATTATCGGTATATGGCACAACAGTTCCCATATACCTTTTTACCAGATCGGGATACTCTTTTACAGCGTCACTGAATGAACAGAAAATAATTCCCATCTCAGCCAAAGTTTCCTTAAAAGTAGTCTTTACGGAAACACTGTCCATAACCGCATCAACAGCTACTCCTGAAAGATGTTTCTGCTCTTCCAGCGGGATTCCCAGCCTGTCAAAGGTCTTTTTAAGTTCAGGGTCCACATCATCGAGACTATTAAGTTTTGGTTTTTGCCGGGGTGCTGAATAATAGATTATATCCTGGTAATCAATTTCCGGGATTTTAAGATTGGGCCATGTTGGCATTTTCATCGTAAGCCAGTGACGGTAAGCTTTCAGCCTGAATTCCAGAAGCCAGTCCGGCTCATTTTTCTTTGCAGAGATGATTTTAACGACCTCCTCACTCAAACCCTTCTCAATCTGTTCAGTATCAATATCGGAATAGAATCCGTACTTGTACTTACCCGAGGTAACCTCATCCAATATTTTATCCTGCTCTTTTTCCATCTGAATATTTCAAAAGATATTTCTCCTATATAGAGAACAAGGATGAAATCAAAATGTTATTCTCTTAATTAAATTTAATCTAAATAAATATGCAAAAATAGCAAAAATCTAAGATCTGGAGCTGAAGGATTTGACAAATTCAAAGCAAGGCGGCGGTAAAATATAGAATTTGATGAATTTGTCAGGAAAGATAAGGGAAATAAGTTTTAAATTACACCCCAATTTTCAATTTACCAGTTTTATAATCTTTCATATGATTAACTCACTGAGATCGCTGTTCTGGTTAAACAGCAAAAAACTAATTATTGCAACATTAGTTTTACTATCACCATTTTCACTCTTCGCTGCCGGAAATAATATTCCCATGGTAGGCCCGGTAAGGGTTGAATTTATAATTTTCGGTTTTGTCCTTCTTGGTGTGGCACTTTTTCACCATCAGACATTCCGGGTAGCGCTTATTGGTTTAACCGTTCTTCTTACTTTCAAGTTAATCTTTGATCCTGGCTTTCACCTGGGTGAGCACTTGTTTGGGGAGCTTCCGCTATCAGACCAGTTACTGAATAAACACATCCGCCAGGGTGAATGGGGGATATTACTTAACCTGGGAGGACTGCTTCTGGGTTTCGCACTGCTTTCAAAAATATTTGAAGAGTCAAGAGTCCCGGATATTCTCCCTCATTATCTTCCTAATGACTGGAAGGGTCCGTTTCTTCTTCTAATTTTCGTATTTATAATGTCTGCTTTCCTCGACAACATTGCCGCTGCCCTGATAGGAGGTACAATTGCCATAGTTGTCTTCCATAAAAAAGTGCATCTGGGATATCTTGCTGCAATTGTAGCTGCAAGCAATGCCGGTGGAGCCGGCAGTGTGGTTGGAGACACTACTACTACTATGATGTGGATTGATGGAGTAAGCGCATTTAATGTTCTGCATGCATTTATAGCCGCAGCAGCCGCTTTCTTTTTCTTTGCGTGGATTGCATCTCACCAACAGGATAGATATCATAGGATCCAGAAAGATTCAAAACCCAATATAAGAGTTGACTGGATGAAGATCTTCAATGTAGCACTGATACTCGCCGGGGCTATAATTTCCAACATCCTTTATGACATGCCGGCACTAGGCGTTTGGATTGCAATATTAATAGGGGCTGCAATCAGGCCTGTCCCCTGGAAAGAGATCCCGGGAGCGATCAAGGGCACTATTTTCCTGCTCTGTCTTGTAACCTGTGCATCACTCATGCCTGTTGAGGAACTTCCTGATGCTTCGTGGGCAACAGCATTTTCTTATGGTTTTCTTTCTGCAGTTTTTGACAATATCCCTCTTACAAAGCTCTGCCTCGACCAGGGACACTATGACTGGGGAATGCTCGCGTATGCTGTGGGATTCGGAGGATCAATGGTGTGGTTTGGCTCCTCGGCAGGAGTGGCTATTACCAATAAATTTCCCGAAGGACGCGATGTAGTCCAATGGGTAAAGAATGGCTGGCACGTGGCTGTTGCTTATGTGATAGGATTCTTTACCCTGTACCTGCTGCTTGGATGGGAACCTGCTGATAATAAAGAACATAAAATAATCAACTGCCCGGTACCTGGTTGTCCGATGGCAGCCAAAAATGAAGTGAGTATAAATTCAGAATCATATCATGAAACGAACTATTATCATTTTGTCAGCCATTATAATGGCGCATTCCACAGTCTCAGCGCAGATTGAAAAGGAGATAAAGGCTGAAATTAAACATGTTACAGTCTTTCCTGACAGGGCACAGATCGATCATGAAACAACAGTTAATATAAATCCTGGAAAAGCAATGCTAAAGCTCTCATCGCTTTCCCCGTACATTGACCCACAATCTGTCCAGGTAAAAGGATTTGGTGAATTTACAATACTCTCTGTAAATCATCAGAATAATTACCTGCAGAATCTTGAAGAGTCACCTGAAATAAAAAAGCTCAGGGCTGAACTCGAAACTTCACAGATGAAGGTAGAGGATGAAAAAGCTGCCATTACAGTACTGAAGGAAAAAGAAGCTTTCCTGGTTGCAAACAGGGGAATCCTGGTTAAAGAGACTACATTTTCGGTTGAACAGCTCAAGGGTGTAATGGAACTTTATACCAGTAACATGGACCAGGTTACAATGACTGTTCTGAAAAAGAACAGACAAATAAAAGATTATGAAAAACAAATAGCGGCGCTTCAGCAGCAAATATCCGAAAAACTTGACAAAAAGAATCTTCCTTCTGGGGAGATTTATATAACAGTAAGCTCAGAAAAACAGGTTACCGGAAAATTGAATTATAGTTATGTGGTAATGAATGCCGGATGGTATCCGTCGTATGATATAAGGGTTACAGATATTAAAAATCCGGTTACTATATTTTATAAAGCTAATGTATACCAGAACACCGGTGTAGCCTGGAAGGATGTAAAACTTAGCTTTTCCAACGCAACACCATGGGTGTCAGGTGATATCCCTGTTCTTTATCCATGGTTTGTTGACTATTATATACCGGTACCTGTAATGCGTCACGCAAAATCTGCCGGGATTGCCCGTGAAGCGGCTCCTGCTGTGGCTGATATTATGACATTAAAAGAGGAGGCAGTTGAAATGGAATCTGCTCCAATAAATGTTCAGAAACAAACCGGGGAGACAACAATAACATTTGATGTTACAATACCTTATTCTGTTCCCTCTGATGGCAAGATTCAGACTGTAGAAATTCAAAGACTTACTTCACCAGCTGAATACAAATATGTAACCATCCCCAAGCTTTCTCAGCATGCCTACCTCACAGCCAATATTACCAACTGGTCTGACCTTAGCCTTCAGTCAGGGGAGGCAATTCTGTATTTTGAAAACTCATATGTCGGGAAATCAACCCTCAATGTGAATCAGGTAACTGATACTCTGACCCTCTCGCTTGGTACTGACAACAGTATTCTTGTAAAGCGTGAAAAGAGACAGGACTTTACAAGCAGAAAAGTGATAGGGGCAAATAAAACTGAAAATTACTCATTTCTTCTCACACTAAGGAACAACAAGTCAACTGGCATTAAATTAACACTTCATGATCAGATGCCGGTATCTTCAAACAGCGGCATAACAGTTGAACCAGTCGAGTTGTCAGGTGGCAGACTTAGCTCCCAGACAGGAGAAATAATATGGGATCTTGAACTGAAACCACAGGAGTCAAAGCAGATAGTATTGTCATATTCGGTAAAATATCCAAAAGACAAGAATGTCATTCTTGAATAATAAATACAAGTAGCAGCTATGAAAATCCTGGGAAATCTTATATGGCTCATATTCGGGGGTATAATAATTGCCATTGAATATCTCATTGGTAGCATTATTCTTATATTAACAATTGTAGGAATACCGTTTGGCATACAAACACTAAAAATGGCAGCCCTTGCATTATGGCCATTCGGCAGAGATACCAGGGTCCATGCAAGATCATCAGGTTGCCTTTATATAATTATGAATATCCTGTGGCTTATATGCGGAGGACTCTGGATTGCAATAACACATGCGCTCTTCGGGGCATTTCTGTGCATAACAATAATTGGAATCCCATTCGGACTTCAGCATTTCAAACTCACAGCAATAGCATTAAGCCCTTTTGGAAGGGATATAATAAATGTCTAAACTGTTATAAATGATCAATACTCCAATAAGTGACTTTGGCAAATATGGTCTTATCAGGCATTTAACCAAAGACTTCAATCCGGTAAATAAATCAACACAAACAGGCATTGGAGATGATGCAGCCGTAATTGATTCAGGCAGGAAGCTTACCCTCGTATCCACAGACCTCTTCCTGGAAGGAATTCACTTCAACCTGATATATACTCCCATGAAACATCTGGGATACAAAGCTGTGATAAGAGCAATTTCCGATATTTACGCGATGAACGGAACCCCTGCGCAATTATTTGTCTCCCTGGGTGTCAGTTCAAGATTTTCTGTTGAACAGGTTGAAGAGTTATATGAAGGTATAAGCGTGGCTTGCAGCAAATATGAGGTTGATCTTGCGGGAGGAGATACAACCAGCTCTGTTACAGGCTTAACAATAGGTGTTACAGCTATTGGTTTTGCTGAAAAAGGAAAAATAATAAAAAGGGATGGTGCAAAACCGAATGACCTGATTTGCGTTACGGGCGACTTTGGTGCAGCCTTTATGGGATTACAGTTACTTGAAAGGGAACGAAGGCTGTTTGAAAAGAATAAGGAGATCGAACCAGATCTGTCAGGTTACGATTATGTTATCGGAAGGCAGCTGAAACCTGAATTCCCCTCCGGACTGATTAATGATCTTAAGTCAGAAGGGATTATACCATCGTCGATGATAGATGTAACTGAAGGACTCGCCTCTGATCTGTTGCAGATATGCAAGAAGTCAAATACAGGATGCAGGATCTTCTACAGCAAGATACCTGTTGATTATGAGACTTCAAAGCTGGCCGAAGAGTTTAATATCGATCCGGTTACGACTGCACTTAATGGAGGAGAAGATTATGAACTTCTTTTTACTGTCCCTCTCGAAAATGTTGATAAATTGGAGAACCTTAAGAAAGTAAAGGTCATTGGCCATATGACTTCTGAAGGAACCGGTAACTATATTGTAGGAGATGATGGCTCAGAAGTAGAGATTTCTGCACAGGGCTGGAAAGATGCAAAATAATAAACTGCAGCATCAGCTGAACACTACCTATCTTGCCCTTATTATTCCGCGTTCTGAATTCTTTATGAAATCGATAATATAGGTCCTCTCTTCTGAAGGCCTGAATTCCTGTTCAACTTTCTGAAGAGCCTGGGAGTTATTTAAGCCACTCTGAAAAAGGACCCTGTAAATATTGTGTATCTCATCTATAGTCTCCTTTTTGAAACCTCTCCTTGTCAGACCAATTGAATTCAGGCCCATATAGGCAAGAGGCTCACGGTCAGCCTTTATATAGGGTGGTACATCGATCCTGACTTTTGACCCGCCTCCTATCATCACATGTGCTCCGATTCTGACGAACTGGTGAACCAGTGTACCTCCGCTCAGAATTGCCCAGTCATGGACCTTGACCTCTCCTGCAAGACCGCTTCCATTTCCAATAATACAATAATTACCTATCATACAGTCGTGACCCACATGTGCATAAGCCATTAAAAGACAGTTATTTCCAATAATGGTTTTGCCTGCAGCTGCAGTACCCCTGTTTATCGTAACTCCTTCCCTCACTGTTGTATTATCCCCTATCTCAGCAGTACTTTCCTCTCCAACAAACTTAAGGTCCTGGGGGATTCCGGATATTACAGATGAAGGGAATATTTTACAGTTTTTCCCGATCCTTGCACCGTAAAGAACTGTAGCGTTAGGTCCTATCCAGGTCCCATCACCAATCTCAACATTTCTGTCAACAAATGCAAAAGGATCAACAACAACATCCTTTCCTAATTTCGCTTCCGGATGAATAAAAGCCAAATTCGAAATCATATTATCAGATTTTATTTTTTACTACCTGCGCTGTAAGTTCTCCCTCAATAACAAGCTTATTTCCGACAAAAGCCTGGCCGAACATGGTGACAATTCCCCTCCTTATCAGGTCTGTGAGCTCCATTTTCAGAATTATAGTATCACCAGGCACAACCTTACTTTTAAATTTTACTTTGTCAATTTTAAGAAAATAGGTTGAATACTTTTCAGGATCTTCAACCGTACTTAGAACCAGCAGACCACCGGTCTGTGCAAGTGCTTCCACGAGTAGAACACCTGGCATAACAGGCTCATCCGGGAAATGTCCCTGAAAAAATGACTCATTGAATGTTACGTTTTTAATACCGACGATAGAGCTCTCATCGAGAGTAATTATCTTATCAACAAGAAGGAATGGGTACCTGTGAGGAAGCTTATTCTTGATATCCTCCAGTGTGAATACCGGAGGCTGCGAAGGATCATAAACAGGCACATCCATTTTTGAAAGAGCCTTCTTCATCTCCTGCCTCATTAACTTTGCCAGTCTGGTGTTGGCAAGATGTCCGGGGCGTGTGGCAACTACTTTTCCCTTAATTGGATGTCCGACAAGAGCCAGGTCGCCCATGATGTCCAGAAGTTTATGGCGGGCAGGTTCATTCGGGTACCTTAACTCTGTATTATTTAATATGCCTGCAGTATGTGTACTTATCCCAGGACGATTAAAAAGCTTAGCAATCCTGTCAATTTCAGATTGTTCAACCTCTTTTTCCAGAATTACAATTGCATTATCGAGGTCTCCTCCCTTTATCAGGCCCATATTAAAAAGTGGCTCCAGTTCATGAAAGAATACGAATGTTCTGCTCTTTGATACCTCTTTTTCAAAATCGTCAATAGTATCAAGTATGGCATACTGGTTGCCAAGGATCCTTGAATTATAATCAATCAAAACGTTAATGCTGAGATGATCATCAGGGTATACAATCAGGTCAACACCATGTTCTTCATCCGAATAGGTGATTTTCTGCTTTACAACAAAATAATTTCTGTCTTCCTTCAATTCAACAATTCCAGTCGCTTTAATTGCTTCAACAAATTTCCAGGAAGATCCTCCCATAATTGGTGCTTCCGGACCATCAAGCTCAATAAGTGCATTGTCAATGCAAAGACCATGCAGTGCTGCAAGCACATGCTCAATAGTCTGAACTGAAGCATTATTATGAACAAGTGTTGTTCCCCTTGAAGTATCAGTAACATGTTCAGCAAGGGCATCTATTAAAGGTTTATCAGGAAGATCAACCCTGCAGAATTTATATCCGTGATTTGCCGGTGCCGGCCTGAAGGTTATTGTGACATCGATTCCTGTATGCAACCCTTTACCTTTAAGACTAACATCTTTAGCAAGAGTTCTTTGCTTTTCACTCATGAGTATTGATTATTGATTCAAGTTTCCGGGTACAAAAAAAGTAAAAAAAATTCGAACTATGCACATAATTATCCTATAACTCAATTGAAAACAGCAATTTCTGTCCCGAATCTGCTTTGAACTACTTCTTTTTCAGTGTCTCTATCTCCTTTTCAAGATTATCGATTTTTACCTTCATATCGGGCAGACGTCTGAATAAAACAGAGGATTTCATGAATTGTTTTATCTCGAATGCAGGAGATCCAATAATTACGGTATCCTCATCCTTTACATCTCCGAGGATCCCTGCCTGTGCTCCAATCTTTGATCCTGCTGCTATTTTGAGGTGACCTGCAATCCCTACCTGGCCTCCGAACATACAGTTCTTTCCGATCTTGGTAGATCCGGCAATGCCTGTCTGTGCAGCCATAACTGAATTAGCTCCTACTTCAACATTATGACCGATCTGTATAAGATTATCAAGCTTAACCCCTCTCCTGATTATTGTCGATCCCATTGTAGCCCTGTCAATTGTAACATTAGCTCCTATCTCCACATTATCCTCGAGGATCACATTCCCCAGCTGTGGTATCTTCATATACTCGTTTTCCGATTGAGGAGCAAAACCGAAACCATCACTCCCGATCACAGATCCTGCATGAATGATGCAGCCTTCTCCCAACAGACATTCATGGTAAACCTTAACTCCCATATAAAGAACTGACCCGCTTCCAACCTTTGTATTATCACCAATATAGACATTTGCATAAAGCGAACAGGAGTCACCTACATGGCAATTATCACCAATATAAACATACGGACCGATGTAAACATCATTTCCAACCTTTGCTGTAGGCTCAATGACTGCCGTAGGATGGATGCCCTTCTTCCTGGGCCTTGCCTGGTCAACCATCCTGAGAAGAGCTGCAAAAGATTCATATGCATTTTCAACCCTTATAAGCGTCGCATTTATTTTACCCGATGGCACGAAAGATTTATTTACGAGCACAATTGATGAATTTGTTGTATATATGTAGTGCTCATATTTAGGATTCGCAAGAAAAGAAAGGGCGCCTTCATGACCTTCTTCAATCTTGGCAATAGTATTGACTTTAACCTCGGGATTGCCTTCAATTTCACCTTTCAAGAATCCCGCAATAACTGAAGCTGTAAATTCCATGTTGCTAATTTTTTATCTACCGTAACTCTTTTGGATAACAAAGGAAATATTTTATAATTCTTTCCGATATGAACCTCTGATCAAACATATCTGAGACAGATGATATTACATCTGTACTACCGTTTTTCCGCAATATTTTAACTTCCGGAGAATCAGGTGCATATGCCATATTTGAAATAGTTCCTGCATAAATATAATAATCTGTATGCTCCGGGCTAATATTCATCAAATCTCCTGCCATTTTTTTAAGGTTTACCAACCTGTCATCAGGGAATGGGTCATTCTGCAGCTCTATGGCAAACAGATTTCTTCGTATAAGTCTGCCAGCAAGGTCGGAGAGCACCTTATCAGAATGATCGGCCCAGTATTTGGAAGAAGCAAGTATATCAGTATCATCAAGACGTACAAAATTTGATGCAACCAGCCCTGGTGTAAAAGTTCCCTCGTGCCAGAGGTCGCGCTTCTCAATATTGTTCTTAAGGAAGAATTTAAGGGCAGGCGTTGTATATAAATCAGATCCCGAAGATGCAAGCTCTCTTGCTCTTTGTAGCAGCCTGACAAGCAGACTTTCAGAAGAAAGAACTGTTTTATGCATATATACCTGCCAGTACATGAGCCTTCTTGCGATCAGGAATTTCTCAAGTGAATATATCCCCTTCTCATCAACTACAAGATGCTCATCAGCTACATTTAACATTCTTATTATCCTTTCCGAACCCACTGATCCTTCTATCACTCCGGTAAAAAAACTGTCCCTCCTGAGGTAATCAAGCCTGTCCATGTCCATCTGGCCCGATATGAGCTCATGTAAGAATTTCCGGTGGTAACTGCCAAGGAAAATATTGATAGCCATATCAAGCTTTCCCTTATAATACTCATTCAGCTTCTTCATAAGGAGCAGCGTCAGATCTTCATGTGAGATCCCCTCAATTATAGAATTTTCAAGGGCATGAGAAAAAGGTCCATGCCCAATGTCATGGAGGAGTATTGCAAGATAAGTAGCTTCCTCTTCCTCATTTGAAATCATTACACCTTTGCTCCTCAGAGTTGCAACAGCCATCTCCATAAGATGAAAAGCACCAATAGCATGCTGGAACCGACTATGATTTGCTCCTGGATATACAAAACTGGTAAGGCCAAGTTGTTTTATGTTCCTTAACCTCTGAAACCATGGATGTTCAATTATGTCAAAGATAAAATCTCCGGGAATACTTATGAAACCGTAGACCGGGTCATTGATTATCTTTCCTTTATTTGTCTGATATACCACCAGCTGTCATTTAGCCTACAAAAATATGAATTACTTTTATTATGCAATAATCGGTTAAACCTGTCATTGTCTTTCATGTATCTTACATAGCTTTGATAATTGATAAAAAACATCCTGAAAAATCACTTTTATCTGTCACATTTGAAATATTTGCCGTCTTTAAGAAGTCAATATAGTAATAACTGAAATATATAAAGGATTGCGATACTCAGTATGAAAATAGAGATATTCGGACTTAACCAGATATACCCCAACGGGAACCATGCTCTTAAAGATATTAATCTTGAATTTGGGGCAGGGATGTTTGGTCTGCTTGGTCCAAATGGTGCAGGGAAATCGAGCCTGATGAGGATCATTGTCACTTTGATGAAACCGACATCAGGTGTGGTACTTATTGATGGTTCGGATATTCAGAAGCACCGGAAAAAACTTAGAAGTATGCTGGGATATCTTCCACAGGACTTCAGATTTTTTACCTCTCTCAAAACATGGGAGTTTCTCGACTATGCAGGCTCCCTGGCAGGAATGAAAAACAGGAAAGAACGAATGTCTGAAGTTGACAGACTTCTTGATCAGGTAGGCTTGCTTGAGGTACGCGACAGAAGGGCTAATAAACTTTCTGGAGGAATGAAGAGAAGGCTTGGAATAGCTCAGGCCCTGATTGGAAATCCAAGGATTATAGTTGTTGATGAACCAACTACCGGTCTTGATCCTGATGAAAGAATAAGATTCAGAAATATCCTTTCACAGTTAAGCAGAAAGGATGTAATAATAATTCTATCAACACATATTGTCGGAGATATATCCTCAACCTGCCATGGGATGGCTCTTCTGAACAAAGGTGAACTTGTGTTCAATGGCTCACCGGAGAATCTGGTAAAACAGGCAGAGGGCCATGTATACAAAATGATCCTGAGCCCGCACGAATATGATATAGTTAAGGAAAAATATAATGTTATTTCTACTATTCCCGTTGAAACAGGATGGGAAGTACAGATTGTTTCAGATAATCCTCCGGAGTTCAACGCAACTTCTGTAATACCCAATATTGAAGATGCTTATGTTTATTATATGGAGCATAAACTTCAGGCATATATAATTGATTAACAAAAATATAATAAATGTCTTTTCTCCATAATGCCGGTACTGTCGCAAGGTTTGAAGCGATAACCCTCAGGAGAAGCTGGTTCTTCAGGCTTTTCTCGCTGGGTACACTGGTCATTTTTACCTTCATGAATATCGGGATATTTTCCCCAGTAGGTGATGAGCCCTGGAATATGGTTTCCATTTCATCTTCAATACCGCTTATAAATCTTTATCTTTTAAATATAGGACAGGCAATTGTTGTCATATTCCTGGCAGCGGATTTCCTTAAAAGAGATAAGAAGCTTGATACCAATGAGGTGCTTTATACAAGGTCAATGTCAAACTTCGAATATGTTCTGGGTAAGACATGGGGGATCATAAGGCTTTTCCTTGGACTTAATTTGATAATACTGGGCATAGCTTTGATCATAAATATTATTTCAAAGAGGATGTCAGTCGATATTATCTCATATATCGAATACCTCTTGATATTTACAATACCAACAATAACCTTCAGTCTAGGACTTGCCTTTCTCCTGATGTCAGTAATCCGAAATCAGGCCATAACTTTTCTTTTACTCCTCGGTATTGCAGCGCTTGATATGTTTTGGCTATGGTATAGAGCAGGGTCTATATTTGATTACATGGCATTTGGTTTGCCGGTATTTAAATCGGGAGTTATAGGTTTTGATAATCCTGGAGCGATTATCTTTCAGAGACTTCTATATTTCTTTGCAGGAATGGCCCTGGTAATGGGTACTGTACTGATATTTAGACGACTGCCCCAGTCAAAGCTCCACACTACCCTGGCCATTATATTCCTGTTTGTCTCATTGACAGGAGCCGTTTTCTGTGGATATAAAACTGTTTCAAATTTCTTTGGCAACAGGGAAACCCGAAAAATGGTTATTGAAACAAACAGGCTGTTTGAAAATCGCGATTTCCCTCTGGTTACTGATGCTTCAATAGAACTTACACATAAAGGAGAAATGATTGAAGCAAGTGCCCGACTAAAAATTAAAAACGATAACGGGAATCCAATTGATCATTATCTATTTTCCCTTAACCCACTTCTTACTGTAAATAAAATAACAGGGCAGGATGGCAATCTAAGTTTCAAAACGACAAACCACATAATTGAGATAGAGCCATCGGCAATACTTCTTCCAGGGCAATATGACACACTTACTTTTGAGTATTCAGGAAAAATAAATGAAGCTTTCTGCTCACCAAACTTCAGTGACAATATTAAGGAGAACAGGTACAGGATTGCAATGGTTAATGTTAACAAGCGGCAATATTTTCTTAAGGACGACTATCTTCTTCTCACACCTGAAACACACTGGTATCCAGTGGCATCCCTGAATTACTATCCATCCAACCCGGCACGAATAAAAATAAATTTCACCAGGTATACACTAAAAGTAAAAACAGAAAAAGGGCTGAATGTAATTTCCCAGGGACTCAGGAGAAATGATTCAACCTATGTAACTTACCTGCCTGAAGGTCCGCTCACTGGATTAACAGTTGCTATAGGAGATTATCAGTCAGATACCCTCAGGGTTGACTCTATAACGTATATTGCTCATCATTTCAGGGGTAACGATTACTATAAAAAAGACCTTGCTGAACTTAAAGACACATTACCCACTCTTGTATCAGGAATAATGAGAGATCTGGAAACTTCATTTTCTACCAATTATCCCTTCAAATCGCTTGCTTTACTGGAAGTACCAGTTCAGTTTTACTCTTACCCGAGAAACAGCACTCAGACCCGTTCAGAAGTTCAGCCAGGAATGATCCTTTTACCGGAAAAACTATCTACTCTTGATGCTGCAGGTTTCAGTAAAAGATTTGAAAGACAGAAGAAGGGAATGGCCCGCAACAACCAGGTAATCACCGATAAAGAGCTACAGGTCAGACTTTTTAATGATTTTGTTAGAAATATTTTCATTAATGGTGAAAGCCTTGTATTCACCGGGGATCAGGTCTATAATGAACCATCAAGGTATCAGTTGGGGCCGAGTTTCTATTTCTACAAAAATAACTTCTTCTCATCGGAATATCCTGTAATAAATGCAGTTTTCGAATCACATCTTCAGCAACTTGTTCAGCTGGGACCTCGTCAGGGATTTTCAGCCATGATTGGAAATCTCTCTGAAAATGACAAAGCAAACCTGGTCCTTAAGGATAAAAGCTTCAGGGAACTGCTTGAACAAAATCCAGGTGGCGATACAGTTAGAGTAGTACTTGCCGTTAAAGGCGACTGGTTTTTCAACCTTCTGCGATCAAAAGCAGGAATAGAGGAATTCAAAATATGGTTTGCTGAATATTGTAATAATCACAAGTTTGAGAGAGTGGATATCCTTAAATTCAGGGAAGATATCCTGGAAAGGTTCGGTTTTGATTTCTATCCCTATCTCGACAACTGGTTCAAAGGAAAGGATCAGCCAGGATTTATCTTCTCCGGCCTGCAGGTAAATGAAATATTAGTTAATGACAGGTTGAGGTACCTTGTTTCATTTACGGCAACAAATCCTGAGAATGTACCGGGTTTGTTCAATATTGCCTTCCGAAGTGAAGGGCCAGGAGGCAGAGGTGCCAGGATGTCAGGTGCGTTCCAGCCAGGAGGTGGACCCGGAGAGGGTATAACGCAAGGCAGGGGAATGGAAGCTTCAGATATTTCGAAGATTGTACTTCTTGAACCGTCCGAGTCGAAAAAAATATCAATTATTAATGATGTTCAACCAAGAGGTATGTTTATCAATACGTTGTTTGCAAAGAACATTCCAGGAAGGATCAACATGCCTGTTAATGAGGCAACTAAGATTAAAGGCCGTCTTTCATTACCTGAGGAGGAAATGATAGTTGATGCACCGGTGCTGAATAATCCGGCAGAGATCATCATTGACAACGAAGACCCGGGATTCTCTTCAAGCGACTTCATTACTGTCAGTCCTCTCAAAAAACTGTTTGGAATTACCAATAATCAGACCAACGTATACAAACAGGTTAGCCAGTGGATGAGACCTGAGTACTGGCAACCCGTTGTCCAGACAACCTATTTTGGGAAATATATACGGTCAGCTGTTTACACCAGGGGAGGCTCAGGAGACAGGTCTGTCACATGGGCTACAAAAATAAATGATCCCGGATATTATGATGTATACTGCTATGTCGGCAAGAGGATGAATCTAAGACGTATCAGGAGTGACAGAAGTGCTGGTACTGCAGGGCCTGGCAGAGCTGAAGGTATGGAAGATGAACAGGCAGACAGCCGGTTTAAGGATTTCCATTACAAGGTATATAATGATGACGGAATTGAGGATATTACAATTGATTATGAAAGTGCTGATGCAGAATGGAATAATCTGGGAAGATATTATTTGTCAACCGATACTGCAAGAGTGGTACTTACAAACCAGTCATCAGGCAGACTGGTGATAGGTGATGCAGTGAAGTGGGTCAGGGTGGAATAAGTATAAAGTTAAAAGTTAAAAGTTAGAAGTTAAAAATTAAGAATATGAAGATTAGATGCTTTGGGGATATAATCAGGCTGAAATTAATATTCATCGGAATGCTTTCTATGAATTTCACAACGGTTCTCCCGCAGCAGGGGCTGACGCTTGAACAGGCACTGAACACTGCTGAAATAAACAGCCCTTCGATGAAAAAAACCAGGCTGAATCTTATAAGAAGCCAGGAGAATCTTAATGCCCAGAATGCAGCCCTCAAGTCACAGTTTGCTCTTACACTGAATCCTATTAGCTACACCCAGAGCAGGGAATTCAATAATCTCATATCTGACTATAATACATACAATGCAACTGAGAGCTACGGTACCTTTTCTGTTATTCAGCCAATAAAGCTTACAGATGCGAAAATCTCGCTTACGAACAAATTCGGATATACTGATTCTTATAGTGAGTACTCGGGCACCACTACAAAAGGATTCAACAATAATCTGGCATTAAGGCTGGATCAGCCTCTATTCACCTATAACAGAACAAAACTTACATTGAAAGAACTGGAACTGGCACTTGAGAATTCACAGTTGAATTATGCAATACAGCTTCTTGCTCTCGAACGCCAGGTCGCGCAGGCATTCTACTATGTCTACCAACAGCAGCAGAGTCTTGACATAGCAAAACAGGCATATCAGAACATGCAACAAAGCTATGAGGTATCTAAAAATAAGGTTGATGCAGGTATCTCAGCCCGCGAGGAAATGTTCCAGGCCGAACTTAACCTTGCCACAACAAAATCGGACTATGAAAATGCCCTGGTATCACTTGAAAATGCCAAGGATGATTTTAAACTCCTGATCGGGGTTACTCTCTTCGACGATATTATTGTTATTCCAAATATTGCAGTGGATACTGTAAAAGTTGATATTGCCTTTGCAATAGACCAGGGACTGGCAAACAGGATGGAGCTGAGGCAACGTGAAATTGATATTGAAATATCACAATTCGATCTGATTCAGACAAAAGCGCTGAATGAATTTAAAGGAAGCCTGGGTCTTACATTCGGTCTATTCGGAGATAATGAAAACCTTGGTAACCTATATGACAATCCAACTGATAATGAGAGTATTGCTTTATCTCTCTCAATACCGCTCTGGGACTGGGGTGAGAGAAAAGCGAGGATAAAGGCAACGGAAGCTTCAATAGAATCGGCGAACATCTCTGCTGAAGAGGAACAGAATAATATTGTACTGGGCATCAGGAAGATCTACCGAAACCTGATCAATCTCCAAAACCAGATTGAAATAGCAAGGCAATCCGTTACCAATGCTCAGCTCACCTATGACCTGAATCTTGAAAAATATAAGAATGGCGACCTGACCGGTATGGATCTTAATATTTTTCAGAACCAGCTCTCGGAAAAACAGCTCTCATACACCAATTCTCTGATTTCGTATAAACTTGAGCTGCTTAATCTGAAGATACAGACATTGTATGATTTTGAAAAGAAACAGCCGGTTTCTCCCGTAATGACATTAGAAAATAAAAACTAAAAAATAAGGATATGAAAAAATCATTTTTCATCTTAACATTATTACTTATCACTCTTTACTCCTGCAGAAACAATGACCAGAGCATCAACGCTGATGTTGAAATACCTGTATCGGTTGAAGATTTGAAACTCATGCATATTGGTGAATATGTAAGTACCACTGGTACTGTATATCCAAAAGGAGATATAGTGCTGAAGTCAAAAATCACAGCTTCATATTTCCTTGAAAAAAATCCCAAAACAGGCAGATCATGGCAGCTGGGCGACAGGGTAAGAGAAGGATCTCTGATAGCCAGACTTGAGGATAAGGAATACGTCAATTCCATTCAGCTTGAAACCAATGAACTGAACATGGAGCTGATGGAGAGTGAACTCAGAAAACAGGAGTCATTATATGAGAAAGGTGGAGTTACACTGAAAGAGCTTAAGACTGCAAGTATCAATTACAGCAATGCAAAAACCACTGCCGAGAACTCCCGCCTGCAACTTGAAAAGACCAGGGTTACTTCTTCTATAGAGGGAGTAATTGTAGACCTGCCCTATTATACGCAGGGGAGCCAGATTGAGACAGGATCAACAATAGTTAAAATAATGGATTACAATATAATGTACCTAGATGTACAGCTCCCTGAAAAGTATTTGTCAGATATAAAACCCGGGCAAAAGGTTAGCCTGACCAATTATACATTACCCGAGGATACAATAACCGGAAAAATTACACAGATATCGCCTGCTATTAATCCTGATACCAGGACTTTCAAGGGGAATGTTACTGTTCCCAATCCCGGTTTACTGCTGAGGCCCGGTATGTTTGTCAAGGCAGATATTCTTGTTAACGAAGAAGATTCTGCAATCGTTATTTCGAAAAATATAATTCTTTCAAGGCAACGGGGTAAAACAGTATTTGTTGTTGACAGGGGGATTGCCAATGAAAGAATAATCGAAACAGGACTTGAGAATCTGACTGAAGTTGAGGTAACAAGAGGATTGACTGTTAATGAAAGGGTAGTTACCAGTGGTTTTGAAACGCTTAGCAATAAATCGAAAGTAAAAATTATACAGTAAACACATGAACAGGATTGCGCAATTCGCTGTAAAATATCCGGTTACAGTTCTGATGCTTGTTCTGGGCATTGTTCTGCTTGGCTTTATCTCGTTTGGTAAACTTGGGACTGATCTTTTTCCCGATCTGAATAACCCAAAGATCTATATTGAACTAAAAGCAGGAGAAAGACCTCCCGAGGAAATTGAGAAAAACTACGTCGACCAGATTGAATCGCTGGCAATGCGTCAAAGCGATGTTGTGGAAGTATCATCGGTTTCGCAGGCAGGAACAGCAGTAATAACAGTTGAATATGACTGGAACAAGGATATGGATGAGGCATTCCTTGACCTTCAGAAGGAGCTTAACACCTTTAGCCAGAATTCAGATCTTGAGGATTTTACCATTTCTCAATATGACCCGAATGCAGTTCCTGTAATGACTATCGGACTAATGCATGAGAACATCACCAACATGGATGAACTCAGAAAAACTGCCGAAAACTATATCAGGAATGAACTTGTCAGGATTGAAGGAGTAGCTGATGTAAAGCTTTCAGGGTCTGACGAGAGCGAGGTTGTAATAGAAACAAGCAGGTATATTCTTGAATCGTTCGGACTTACTTCTGATGCCATTGCAGCTCAGATAGCTAACTACAACAGGAATGTTTCAGGCGGTTCAATAATTGATATGGGCCTTAAATATGTTGTCAAGGGCGTCAGTGTCCTGGAAGATATCGATGACCTCGGCAATATAATTGTCGGATTTAAACAGACAGCCTCAGAAGTCACTGCTTCAACAGCCGATGCATCGGCAGCTTCACTTTCCTCAAGAGTCCCTGTATATCTTAAGGATATTGCCACAATCAGATTTGATAATAAGGACCCTGAAAATATTGTGACACTGAATGGTAAACGTTGCATAGGATTATTGATTTATAAGGAGCCCAAATTCAATACTGTTGAGGTAGTAAAAAGTCTGGATAAGGCAATAACTGATCTTGAAAAAGCGCTTCCCGGCTACAGTTTCACCAAGGTACATGACCAGGGCAACTACATCGACAGTGCTATTGGCGAGGTAAAGAATACCCTCATTGCCGGTATACTGCTGGCTGTATTGATACTGTTTGTTTTTCTCAGAAGGATCGGCACGACACTGGTCATCAGCCTGGCAATCCCGATATCTATTATTGCCACCTTTAATCTTATGTACTTCAACCACCTGACGCTGAACATAATGACTCTCGGAGGCCTTGCACTGGGAGCTGGGATGCTGGTCGACAATGCAATTGTAGTACTGGAGAACATTACAAGGCTTAGGGAGGAGGGAGTTCCTTTTGTTGATTCAGTAATAAGAGGAACAGGCGAGGTTGGAGCTGCAATCACTTCATCAACAATTACGACCATTGTAGTATTTCTTCCTATTGTATATCTGCATGGAGCTTCAGGTGAGATGTTTAAGGACCAGGCCTGGACAGTTGCTTTCTCCCTGCTCTCATCACTGGCTGTTGCTTTAATTGTTATTCCAATGCTGGTTTCGGTCCTGCTTCCCGATAAAAAAGGGGATGCCACCAAGTCAAAATCATTCAAATTCACCTGGTACAGCAAGTTTCTGGAAATGGTTATTGTGAATAGATTAACAGTAATTATTGCCTCAGTAATAATTTTTGCAATTACAGCGCTTCTGATCCCCCGTCTTGGAAGTGAATTCATGCCCAGGTCAGAATCAGCTGAATTCACAATTAATCTTAAGCTGCCCGAAGGGAGCAGTCTCGATCTTACTTCAAGCACAACCGCAAGTGCTGAAAACATAATAAAGAAACTTGTTGGTGACAAGCTGAAACTTGTATACAGTCAGGCAGGGATTGATAACAATTCGTCTTTTAGTCAGACAGGACAGGCAAAAGGAGATAATATGTCTTCTATTAAGGTGATTCTTGCTGACGAATATGCCAGAGAAACGGAACGGGAAATATCAGTTATTGAAAAATGGCTCAAGACTATCCCTGATCTCGAGACCAGTTTTACAAGGGAGGAAACAGCGCTCCAATCCTCACTTGGAACAAATGAAGCGCCTTTTACACTGGAAATATCAGGTGACGACCATACTGAACTTGAGCGGATTCTTAACGAATGTAAATCTATCCTGGAAAAAAATCCTGGGCTGTACAATATTACTACTTCGCTTGACCAGGGAACTCCTGAAGTGGAGGTCGCCATTGACAGGTTTAAAACAAGTTATTATAATGTTACTGTCGAAAGTATTATTAACCAGGTAAAAAACTATTTATCAGGATCCTCGGCAGGCAGTTTTGAGAAAGACGGCGAGATGAAGGACATTACAATCAGGCTTGGTGATCTTTCACTCTTAAGCCTGAGTGATCTGTTAATCACAGCCGGAAGTATAAAAGTGCCACTGAGTGAACTGGCTAAAATAAAGAGAGTAACCAGCCCAAGAGAGATAACCAGAAGGAACCAGTCAAGAACCTGCTATATATATGCAATGGTAAACAGTAATACAGCATTCGACAAGGTTGTCAGAGATGCTGAATCGTCCTTGAGTGCCATTACACTTCCTGTTAATTACAAGATTGAGTTTACCGGAGAAGAGCTTAAAAGGAAAGAGTCGATGTCAAATCTGTCTTTTGCCCTTTTACTCTCTCTTATCCTTGTATTTATGGTTCTCGCTTCCCAGTTCGAATCGGTCCTTCAGCCATTTATCATAATGCTAACCATCCCTCTTGCTGGTGTAGGTACCGTTCTTACTTTCTTCCTGCTCGGAAAACCGCTGAACATGATGGCCTACATTGGAATCATAATGCTCGGAGGAATCGCAGTAAATAACGCCATAATACTGGTTGACAGAATAAATCAGCTCAGGGAATCTGGTATGACGAAGAAAGATGCTATTGTCATGGCAGGCACCCAGAGGATAAGACCGATCCTGATGACCAGCCTGACAACAATCCTTGCCCTGCTTCCTCTTACAATTGGCATTGGCGAAAGCGCATCATTAAGAGCGCCTATGGCTCTTGCAGTTACGGGTGGAATGGTTACTTCAACCATTCTGACCCTTGTGGTTATACCATGTGTATACTGGGTGTTTGATTCCCTGAGCAGATGGATAACAGGAGCTGATAAAATTAAAAGTGAGCCGGGCAATCATATTTAGCAAAGAGCATGGATTTTATAATAAAAAGAAGAATTCTGATAATAATGCTCTTCGCAGGGCTTTCGATGCTTGGGTATGTATCATACAATAAGCTCTCTGTTGAGCTTTTTCCTAATGCTGAACTCCCTGCCCTGATAATACAGGTTGGTACTCCCCTCGAGATGGATCCTGCTTACATTGAAACCCAGGCAATTATACCCATTGAAGGTGCAATAGGTACGTTGGAGGGAATTGAAAAGATAGAATCAAATATCTCTTCAAGATATGGTACAATTGTGATTTATTATAATCAGAATGCTGATCTTAAATATGCCAACCTGAAGCTTCAGGAGAAGATTGACATTGTTAAAAATTCTATACCTGAAGAGTTTATAATCAATGTTATAAAGATTGATCTAAAGCAGCTGACAAATCAATTCATGGAACTCCAGGTACGTGGAACAGGAGGAATAGACCGCATCAGAAATATTGCAGACAGGGAGATAAAGCCTGAGCTTGAGAATATTGATGGTATTGCCGGAGTCCAGGTCTACGGCGGACAGGAAAATTCTATAGAGGTCAGACTTAATGAAAAAGCCTGCAAGGCAAATGGTATCTCGATAGGACAGGTAAGAAACCTGCTCAACAATAATGGCGCTGACAAGACTTTTGCAGGCAAGGTTATAGATGGCAACAGGGAGTTTTTTGTAAATATCACTTCCGAATACACAGATGTTAATGATATTGGAAAGATTATTATTAAAACCGATGGTCCTGTTCTGCTCGGTGATGTGGCAGAAATAATTTATGGCGCCAAGGAGAGAACCTCTTTCAGCAGGGTAAACGGACTTGATGCCGTCACTGTAACACTTGTCAACGATAACCAGGCAAACCTGATTGATCTTTCCCATGAAGCAATTAAGGCGGTAGAAAATCTGAACAAACAGCTCGAACCTGAAGGAGTTTCAATAGTTGTGCAGAACAATACAGCCGAGATAATGGAAAAGAATATTGACCAGATCATCAGTCTGGCAATTACTGGAGGATTGATGGCTGTGCTTATTCTCTGGATCTTTCTCAGGAATATAGGGCTGGTATCTATAATCGCAATATCTATACCTGTCTCTATATATTCAGCTTTCAACTTTTTCTACGCCTATGGTGTAACTATCAACAGCCTGACTCTTATAGGTATGGCGCTCGCTATAGGAATGCTTGTGGACAATTCCGTGGTAGTACTTGAAAACATATATCGCCTTGCCAGTCACGAATATACTCCGGAGAGGTCTGTCAAACAAGGTACCTCAGAAGTCTGGCGGTCTGTTTTTGCAGCCACGCTAACTACCCTTATTGTATTCTCCCCATTTATCTTTTCAGATAATTTCATGGTAAAGATTATTGGTAAGAATATCGGAGTTTCAATAATTTCAACACTTACTATCTCACTTACAGTTGCTATGTTCTTTATACCTATGGCAACTTATCACCTGCTAAAAAGATCATCAGGAGCGACTTCGGGAATTTTTAAGAAATTATCTGTAAATGACCGCCTTATCCAGGGGTATTACCTGGTCCTGAAAGCCGGGATGAGGAATCCGGCATCAACAATAATCGGGACACTGGTAGTCTTTTTTACAGCCCTTCTTGTCAGCCTTACCCTGAGCATCAGTTCAACTGAAGAGGTAGAAGCCCCAACCTTCAGGCTTACAGTGACGATGCCCGGCGGATCTACACTTGACAAAACTGATGCTGTTGTTGCAGAGATGGAATCAAGACTCACTGCAATACCTGAAAAAGAAGATATTGTATGCAGAATAGAAGAAGACCAGGCTACAGTAACAATCAATCTATCTAAAGAGTGGGATAAAACAAGCAAAAGGACTCTTCCCGAAATAAAAAATGACATAGAGGAAAAAGTAAAAAATATCTCTTCAGCTGAGATAAGCATGAATGAACTTTCAGCAGGAGGCGGATTTACAAGAGGTGATGGAGGTGAAAATTATAATCCCGGTGCTGATTTTATGAATCTGATGGGTATAGGAACCTCCAGAGAAAGCATAATCATTAAGGGACAGAATTTCAGCCAGATGAAGATGCTGGCCGATGATATTAAAGAATATATTGAGGATCTCTCGTCTGTCAGCAGCTCAAATGTAAACGTACAGGACAATAAGCCGGAGGTTCAGCTTTTATTCGACATGGATTATATGGGCAGGAACAATTTTACGTTGATGAATCTTTCAGCTGCACTTGCCACATTCAGCCCTGAATACTCTTCCGGAGCGACATTCAGACAGGGATCGGAAAACTATGATATAATTATTAAATATGCAGAAGCAGATTCTCTGTCAGGTAAAAAACCGGATAAGACCATTGATGACCTCAAGCGACTTGAGGTGCTGGGAAACAATGGTTCTGTTATGGAAATGGAAGAGCTCGCCAGGATAGTTTTTTCTTCAGGATTGGGAAACATCCACAGGGAAAATCAGGAAAAAAGGATAACCGTAACTTATTCATTCAATGATGAGATAAAAAATTCAAAGGATCTTCTTGAAGGTGCGAGAAGCGATGTTGAAGCTATTGTATCAGGATTGAATATCCCTTCCGGAACTGCTGTTGAAATTGTTCATGAAGAGAACCAGCTAGAGGATTTCTATTACCTTATCGGAGTAGCTTTTCTTCTGATTTACATGATTCTTGCCGCAGTATTTGAGTCGCTTGTAACCCCTGTGGTATTAATGTTCAGTATTCCTCTTGCTGCCCTCGGATCACTTTTAGCGCTGATTATCACCCATAACTCGCTTCTTAATGCAAACACTCTTACCGGATTTCTGATTCTGCTGGGGGTAGTGGTAAACAACGGAATTATTCTTATTGATTATACAAATATCCTTCGAAAAAGGGGATACCGGACTCACAGGGCACTGATGATGGCAGGCGTTGCCAGGCTGCGGCCGATAATGATAACAGCTGCAACAACAGTTATTGCCCTTCTGCCGCTTGCAATGGGTGAAGCAGAGTTTGTTTCGGTGATTGGCGCTTCATTTGCCATAACTGTTATAGGCGGACTCTCACTGAGTACTCTTCTGACCCTTGTATTTATACCAACCTTCTATATAGGACTGGAAAATGCAATTAAATGGATCCGGTCACTTGACTGGAAAAATAAAACTCTCCAATTGATTTTCCTGGCATTAACAGTATTCCTCATATTTAACAACATAGATAAATTCATATGGAAACTGATCCTCACATTACTTGTTGTAATACTGATCCCTGCAACTACATGGTTTATTATGAAAAGTCTCATAAAAGCCAGATCAACAGTGATTTCACCCGATGAAAACATCGTAATCACTATACAGAGCCTTGTGAAAATATATGAAAGGGAAAACCGGTGGACCAGGGAATGGAAAGCCGGTGCAAGAATCAGAAATAGACTCGGACTCGAAAAACAATATAAATCTGTCAGAGACATCAGTAGTCTTACATGGAATATCCCCGTCCTGGGTTTCCTGGTATATTTTACATATTTCTACCTAAATAAAGGGTTCTGGATCTTCCTTTTCAGCATTGGGGCCTGGTTCTTTCTTTCATATACATGGAATTCTGTCAGGAAACTATTGTTGTATAAAGCCTTTTATGAAAAGAATAAATGGCTAAGTATAATTTCAGCCATCACTGATCTTATCATATTCTGGTTTATTCCACTCGCCAACCTCGTGTGGTTCCAGCTCAGATGGGATAATATAGTTGTGATTCTGATCCTTGGATTTCTTTGGTACATAGCCCTTTTTATATATAAAACAGGGGAAAAGATGTCACGTGAAAATATTGATATCTACAGACTGGAAGGAAGGTTCAGGAATCTGAGGAAGATAGTTTACAGGATTGTTGCTGCGGTCCCCTTGATAGGCAGAAAAAAGAAACCATTTAAAGCATTAAGCTGTGTCTCAATGAATATAGGAAACGGGATGTTCGGACTGCTTGGTCCTAATGGAGCAGGAAAGACTACTCTAATGAGAATAATTTGCGGGATACTGGAACAGAGTTATGGTAAAGTATGGATAAACGGGCTCGATACCCAGAA
The DNA here is from genome assembly GCA_035531395.1 of Bacteroidales bacterium. Classification (GTDB taxonomy): domain Bacteria; phylum Bacteroidota; class Bacteroidia; order Bacteroidales; family VadinHA17; genus LD21. The sequence goes on along the minus strand of DATKTA010000006.1, from coordinate 145,017 downwards.
AATGAGAGAAGAGCTCCAGGGACTTATCGGTTACCTTCCTCAGGAATTCGGAAGCTACGAAAACATGACGGCACATGAATATCTCCATTACCAGGCTATTCTTAAGAATATAACAGATGTTAATACCAGGAACGAAAGGGTAACTTATGTACTCAAAGCTGTTCATATGGAAGACAGGCGATTTGAAAAAATAGGATCATATTCAGGTGGCATGAAGCAGAGGATGGGAATTGCCCTTATTCTGCTTCACCTGCCGAGGATACTTGTAGTAGATGAGCCCACTGCCGGACTGGATCCCCGTGAGAGGATAAGATTCAGAAACCTGCTGGTTGAACTGAGCCGTGAAAGGGTTGTAATATTTTCAACCCATATTATTGAAGATATTTCAAGTTCCTGCAACCAGGTAGCTGTACTTTCAACAGGTAAGCTCAGGTACCTTGGCAAACCGATTGATATGTCAAGGGAGGCTGAAGAACATGTTTGGCAGCTTATGATACCGGAGGCCGAATTTCCGCTATTTGTTCAGAACCACCTTGTGGTACATCACATGTCGGATGGAGAAAATGTCAGACTAAGGGTTGTTTCTGAAAAGTCGCCATCAGCCAAGGCTGTTAATGTAACACCGAGCCTTGAAGATGCATATCTGTGGCTTCTGAGAGGAACAGGAATCAGTAATAATAACAAAACTCTTAAATCATCAGGATGAAAACCAAAACCCTGTATAATTTCAGTAATCTCATCTGGAAGATGGTTATATATAATTTGCGGATCATATTCGCCAATAAGTTTATCTGGTTTTTGGCCGGATCAGTTGTCTTTTACCTTGGACTTTCTGTAATTTATGTTTTCTCAAGCGATGTCTCCAGAATGGACGATTTATATGGTGTATTTCTTTTCTCTGGGCTGCTTCTGATATTTTATCCATCTGTTTTCGGTATCCAGAATGACCTTGATGCAAGGACAATTGAGATCCTTTTCGGAATTCCTGATTACAGGTACAAGGTATGGCTTGTAAGGATAATGCTGATTTTTATTGTCGCATTTTTAATAATGCTGGCCTTTACATTCCTTTCATCTGTTCTCATAATTAAATTTTCTATTTTCCGGGTTACCATTCAGGTAATGATACCTGTTATTTTCCTGGGAATGATGGCGTTCATGTTATCGACAGTGGTAAGAAACGGGAATGGCACAGCAGTTATAATGATAATAATTGGATTAATCTTTTTAATCTTTTCAGACACCTCCTTTTCGAAAAGTCAGTGGAATATCTTCCTTAATCCTTTTGAAGTACCAAGGGGAGTAAATGAAACTTCATGGGCACTGATAACTTTCAAGAACCGTGTCATACTTATTACGGGATCTGTAGTTTTTCTCCTCGGTGCTTTGCTTAACCTTCAGAAACGTGAGAAATTTATGTAAAAACACTATTTTCATTTTAACTGTTAGATACATTACTTATGTTTTTACTACGGTCAATTTATCTTTTTTTCATAATGCCTTATCACATAACAGTGCTATAAAAACTCCATTCCCTTTATAATGAACTTCTCTGATATTTAATCCGGCAGAATCAGTAAAATATTTAATCCCTCCTTTTTCAATATATTCTTTAAAGTTGCGGAAATGATCACCTCCAGCCATTTTTTCTATTCCATTGGCTAAAAATCCTGAGAAGTTATGAGGAAGGGGAAAGTTATAGTCTCCGATAATAGTGAATTTGGCTATTCTCCCCATTTCGGATATTATCCTGACAGCCAGATCTGCATCAAACTGATGAACAGACATAGCAGTTACTGAAATATCAAATTCATCTGTGCTATAATTTTTGAGATCAGATGCATCGCCTTCAATGAACTGAACATTTCCTAATCCTTTTTTTTCAGCCCTCGTGGAAGCATATGAAATAAAGTCCTGATCAAGATCAATTGCAACAATTCTGTCAGCATTCCGGACAATATCGATTGCAAGTGTCCCGGTTCCACATGCAATCTCAATTACACTCCGGGGATTCCCTGCAAATTTTAATATTTCACTTCTTAATCCAGAGAGCAGAGGATCAATAAGCTTGTTATTAACTAATGATTTAAATAGTAAGCCCATAAAGTTTCAGTTATTCCAACCCCTGTTTCCCCTTCTCTGTCTCATCCTGTTCTGATGTCAGATTCAGATTCTCCATGAAATACCTGCCGGAGAATCCCTCCTGTCGCTGCGATGAATTAGCTCTTCTTCATGGTGTATTCACCTCCTCTCCTGAGTCTTTATATCTCTGGTAGATAAGGGTGCCTAATATCGTTAAATTCATAACGGCCAGTGCCACTACTGCCCAAACGAGTAATGAATGTTTGTTTTCTATTTTCATCATATAAAAATTTTATTTCTATGGCATGATGGAACCCGCATATTATTGATTAATATAAAATTATGTTTTTGTATGCAAATACATACGGGTTTCATATTTACAGCTATCCTGTAAAGCCATGTTGAAAATGAAGACTCCTGTCTGAACTCTGACGAAGACAGGTAAGCCTTTATAAATACCTCCTGGGTAAGGTCTTCGGCATCATCACGATTGTGGACATATCCCATACAAGTACGATATACCATCTGCTGATAACGTTCCACAAGAATCTTGTAAGCATTACCGTCACCAGCGACTATTTTTTGTATTACCTGACTGTCCGGGATCACTCTTTAACCGGTTGAATCAAACTGAATGTATTAATTTCCTGATTAAATAATTTTTGTAAATTTATATCAAATGAAGTGAAAAACCAGTTAAGTTGGAATTATCAATATTAAGACCATGGATGAAGAGTTCAATCCCCAGGTTTATGAACCGGATACTGAAAAGTTCAATGAATTCATAAGAAAGCTCAGGGAAGATGACAACCAGGAGCTTGACCGGATTATCACAAGATACATATCCTATAAACCTGAAATGGCAGAAGCTGCTCTTTACGTTGCTGTTGAGAGAGGAATAATAGCATACGACCTGAGAGAGAAAATCACAGAACAGATCAGACTTAACTATTCGAAAAAATCTAAGTACGCAAAACAGGCTGTATGGGATAAGAATAATGCTTTCAAAGAATATGTGTCATCTTACAATGATGAAGAGATCTACAACATAATAGATAATCCATCAGAGATCGTTATTGATGTTTATCATGCTGTACTCCTGGCCGCCCTGGAAAGAGAACTTATATCATCAGAGGATTTTGATAATCTGTTCAAAGATGGTATAAAATCTTCGAGAAACGAAGCGGAGCTCTACACTGACAGGATGAATGAATTGTATGGTGACCCGTTTGATGATGAACCTGGTCTCACTGATGAACAAATTGAGGAGTACAAATCAAAATTCTGGAAGTGCCCATCATGCAACGAACTTGTTGATACTGATTTTGAAATTTGCTGGAAATGTCAGACTGAAAAACCTGACCTTATTCAGCAACCCGACAGGGAGGAGATAATCAGGGAGATCAAGCCATTAAGGATTTTTCCTCCTGTAAAAACAGGGTTTACTCTTATTGCATCAGGGATTGGAGTATTTCTCATGTCATTTATCCGATTATATTCAAGATCAATCCCATGGAATCACCGTTATGCAACTCTTGCCTTTTCAGCATTCTTTATCATCCTTGGTCTTGTTTTTATTATTTTTAGACGGCAATTCAAGCCAGATAAAAGATAGCCATTTTTGCATTCTATTTCCTTATCTTAATACCAGATAAGTTAAATTCTTCCTGTGATTCTTTTATTATCAGATAAACTACAGCACTAATAAGTGCAGCAAAGAAACACCAGACAGAAGTTAGATATTCCTTATAAAATACTCCGGTTATAAGACACGACACTAATGAAAGAGCGCCAAAAAGGTTCATTTTTCTCACACTTGAAATAAAAAGAGGAGTCAAAGTCACAACTGCATATATCCCGAATGCCACTAAACCAATCTTTTTTGGGAAATTATTAATGTACTGAATGTGAAATTGATTTATCTGCGCATGAACATCTAAATTAACAAGGCATACAGAATAATAAGCTGACAATCCCAGCCCTGCGCCAGTCAGAAATTTCAGTATTCTTTTCTTTTTAATATCCTCTTCCATTTTATATGTTGCCAGAGGAATCATCATAGGCCATGCAATCAGTGCCATCATGAGAAAAAGGTAAGTTGCAGCGGATTGAAGCGTTTCATATCCTCCCTGCTTAAGTGTAATCCAAATTATCCCTTCCGAAAATTGCTGGAAAGCGAAGAAGAGAGGTACTGATGCGAATAATTTATGAGACGATTTATGAGACTCCCGGACAGTGACATAACCAATGGCTGATAAAACAGCACCTCCGGCAAAACTGGCACCTGCTGAAAAACACATTTTTATAATTTATAAACAGCTAATTTAATTAAAGGAATTAAATTTCATATAACTAAAATGATTTCTTCTATCCGGATGACAAAAAATTAAATCGGGAGTAATTATTCAAAGGGATTTCCCCTGGAAAAGTCAGGTCTGTAATTTACATTACTATTCATATCCTGTAGCCATCCGTTTCTGAATCCCAGCTTCTCCATTTCTCTGGTTACAGTTTCATATTCAGACCTGTACAATGATCTTCCAAGCTCTTTCTGATCTTTAACAGATTGATTTGGATGATATTGTGACATCAAAGAAATATTAACTCCCGGAGACAATTCGTCGGCAATATTCCTCAGGACTTTAATACTTTCTTCTGAATACCCGGGAAGAACCAGATGTCTTATCAATATTCCGCTTTCAGCCCTTCCCTCATCATCAGCCAAAAGCTTTGATCCCTTTTGAAAATACATTCTCCTGAGAGCTTTAAGCACAATGTCGGGATAATCTGAAGCATCGGAAAACTCTCTGGCAACGGCAGGTGTAACATATTTATAATCCGGAAGATAAACATCAACAAGTCCATCAAGACTGTCAACGATTTCTGGCTTCTCGTAACCGTTTGTGTTATAAATCATTATCGGCTTCAGACCCCTCTCATGTAACCCTCTTATTATCGCCTTCACCTGCGGAACTACATGTGATGGCGATACAAAACCAACAGCCTTGATTCCGGTTGAGAGAATATTTTCAATTCTTTGCAATGTATCCTCAAGTGTGTAACTACTCCTTATATGGGTTCTGCCAGGCCTCGATATCTCATGATTCTGGCAATATATGCATCGAAGATTACATCCTTCAAAGAAGATATTACAAATACCGTCCGGTCCGCTGATAACAGGCTCTTCTCCCCTGTGGATGCATATTGATGCTATATTCATCCCGGCATCAGAGCTGCAATATCCTTCTCCCCCGGCAAACCTGTCAACACTGCATTCCCTTGGACATAATTGACAATTTGATAATAATATCTGTTCCTCATACGTGTACATTCTGCAAATTTTCTATTCATTTAAAACACAGAGCACACAAAGATAGAACAGTAAGGACACAAAGTCATTTTTAATTATAAACTATGTGTCATTTAAATTCCCGATAAAATAGGTCACTGCGGTTCTCTGTGTGTAAGAATTATTCCCCCCGGTAATATCTGTTATACGCTCATTATCATAATATTTGTCCCAGATTTTGATAATTCCAAAAGAATGTGTAATTTTGCAAGCGAAATGAGGGGAATTGACACCTAGGGGACCAGAGTCCCCTATTTTATTATCGGTTTTTAAAATGATTGAAAAGAACAAAATAGAGGAAATTGTAAAACAGTTCATTAATGGGACTGAACTCTTCCTTGTTTCAGTCAAGATAAGCAGTGCAAACAGGATAACTGTTCTTGCAGATAAAAAAGGTGGAATAACCATTGATGAATGCGTTTCAATTCACCGCAATATTGAAAACAACCTCGACCGTGATAAAGAGGATTTTGAATTGCAGGTATCATCACCGGGTCTCGATAGTCCATTTTTAGTTACTGAGCAGTATTACAAAAATGAAGGCAAAAAGATCGAAGTAACAGATAATGATGGTACAAGACATTACGGAGTTCTTAAGAATGTCACTCCTGGAGGTTTTGAACTTGATACTGAGGTAAAAGTTAAAGGAAAGGCAAGGGAGCTTAAGGAGATATCCTTTAACTATGACCAGGTAAAATCGGCAAGAGTAGTTTTAACAATTAAATAATATTAGAGGTTTACACCAAATGGAAAATGTTAATTTAATCGACACTTTTTCGGAATTCAAGGAGTTGAAGAACATCGACAGGCCAACGATGATGAGTGTACTTGAAGATGTTTTCAGGAGCATGCTGGCAAAAAAGTATGGCTCGGCTGATAATTTCGATATAATTGTCAATATCGACAAGGGTGATTTTGAGATATGGAGGAACAGGGTTATAGTTTCTGATGAGGAATTTACTGATCCGGTTATCCAGATTCCCCTTTCAAAAGCCAAGGAAATTGATGAGGATTATGAGATCGGAGAAGAAGTATCTGACGAGGTAAAGTTCCTTGATTTCGGAAGAAGGGCGATTCTATCTCTGAGACAAAATCTGACAGCAAGAATCCTTGATCTTGAAAAGAATAACATATACATAAAGTACAAAGACAGGATAGGTGATATTGTAACAGGAGAAGTATACCAGGTCTGGAAAAGAGAGATACTAATTTTGGATGATGACAGCAATGAGCTTATTCTTCCAAAAAGCGAACAGATACCTTCCGACCACTTCCGCAAAGGAGATACAATAAGAGCTGTGGTTATAAAGGTAGAGATGAGAAACAATACTCCCTTTATTATACTCAGCCGAACATCACCCGTATTCCTGGAGAGATTATTTGAACTTGAAGTTCCGGAGATATTCGATGGTCTGATAACTATTAAGAAGATTGTCAGGGTGCCCGGTGAACGTGCCAAAGTTGCTGTTGAATCATATGATGAAAGGATCGATCCGGTTGGTGCATGCGTTGGGATGAAGGGTTCAAGGATACATGGGATAGTACGTGAATTACGTAATGAAAACATTGATGTTATAAACTATACATCAAATAACCAGCTGTTCATACAGAGAGCACTCAGCCCTGCCAAAATTACATCTATCAAGATGGATGATGAGACAAAAAGAGCTGAGATCTTCCTTAAACCAAATGAGGTTTCATTGGCTATTGGTAAAGGAGGTTTGAATATCAAACTTGCAAGTCAGCTTACCGGTTATGAAATAGATGTTTACAGAGAGCCAGGAGGCGAGGATGAGGAAGATGTAAACCTTGAAGAATTCAAAGATGAGATAGATGGTTGGATCATCGATGAGCTCAAAACTATAGGATGCGACACTGCAAGAAGTGTTCTCAACCTCTCTATCAGTGATCTTGTTAAGAGAACTGACCTTGAGGAGGAAACTGTCAAAGAAGTCATTAACATCCTTCGTGCTGAATTTGATTAATATATAAATAGTTATTGTATCACCTGATTAATTTTGAAGTTTTAATAAAGGCAAGGAATTTTTATGATTGATGATGTAAAGGCAACAAGATTAAGCAAAGCAGCCCGTGAATTTAATGTGGGGATTTCCACAATTGTGGAATTTCTGCATAAAAAGGGTTTCGATCTTGATCCCAACCCGAATACCAAACTGCCGAATGAAGCCTATATCCTGCTTGTTAAGGAATACAGCACAGATATAAGTGCTAAGAAGGAATCTGAAAAGCTTGTCTTTAAGGATCTTCACAAGAAAAAAGAGTCTGTTTCTATTGATGATGTGCCTGAGAAACCAGAAAGTGAAGATTCCGATAGGGATAATGATATACTTGTTATGGATTCCACTGTTCCAAAACCATATGTGGATCTGAAGACGGAAATCAAGAAACCTGATATTAAACTTGTTGGTAAGATTGATCTTGAAAAGACTGCTAAACCAAAATCAGCTGATCCGAAGGAAGAGCCTGCTCCAAAGAAGGATAAACTTAAGCCGGAAGCCACTAAAAAAGAAATAGAGACAGCTCCTAAAAAGGAAAAACCTGTTGAAGCTGATCTTGTTGAGGAAAAGAAAACCAAAGCAAATATTGATCTGCATATAGTAGGCAAAATTGATCTTGAACCGATTAAAAAGGAAAGCAAATCTGATAAAAAAGAAGAGAAGAAAGGAAAAGCAGCAAAAGAGGTGAAGGTTGAAAAAGAGACTGAAAAGAAGAAAGAACCTGAACCTGTTAAAGATCTGAAAGAAGAGGTAGCTGAAGATATCCTCATTGAGGAAGTTATTGAGGATCTGATTACAGCCGAAAGCGAAGAAGATGTAGTCGCATTATACAAGACTGATTTTAAAAAACTTACAGGCCCCAGAGTTGTAGGAAAGATAGACCTTCCTGTCGAGGAAAAGAAAAAGTCAGCTCCATATCAGCCGGTAAAGGTAGATGGTGATGACTTCAGAAAAAAGAAAAAGAGAAAGAGGATCCAGAAAGATAAGGAGGTTGTTCCTCTTGCAACGCAGGATTCAACTGATAAAAAAGACAAGTTTGCTCAAAAGAAGGTTATCAAGAAAAGACCTGTAAGGGCAGAAGTCAACGAAGAAGAGGTCCAGAAGCAGATAAAGGAAACTCTTGCAAGACTTACAACCAAAGGAAAATCCAAAGGTTCGCGTTACCGGCGCGATAAAAGGGAAGCCATAAGTCTGAAACAGCAGGAAGAGGTTGACAGGATAGAACTGGAAAGGAACATCCTGAAGGTTACAGAATTCGTTTCAGTAAATGAACTGGCCTCCATGATGAACATTCCGGTTACAGATATCATATCAACATGTATGAGTCTCGGTTTGTTTGTGTCAATAAACCAGAGGCTGGATGCAGAAACTATGGCAATACTTGCTGATGAATTTGGTTTCAAAGTTGAATTTGTAAGTGCGGAACTTCAGGAAGCTGTGAAAGAGATCGAAGATGAAGATGAAGATCTTAAACCAAGGCCGCCGATTGTTACCGTTATGGGACACGTTGACCATGGTAAAACGAAACTTCTGGATTATGTAAGAAATGCCAATGTAATTGCCGGCGAAGCTGGAGGTATTACACAGCATATTGGTGCATATGGAGTCATTCTGGAAGATGGAAGGCAGATCACTTTTCTTGACACACCGGGGCATGAAGCATTTACTGCTATGCGTGCCAGAGGTGCCCAGACAACAGACATCGCCATAATTGTTGTCGCAGCCGATGATGGTGTTATGCCTCAGACCAAGGAAGCAATTAACCATGCATCAGCAGCAGGAGTCCCTATTGTATTTGCAATTAACAAAATAGATAAACCAACTGCCAATCCCGAAAAGATAAAAGAGGCGCTGGCTGGAATGAATTATCTTGTAGAAGACTGGGGAGGTAAATACCAGTCTCAGGAGATATCTGCTAAGTCAGGTTTAAATATTGACCTTCTTCTCGAAAAAGTACTCCTCGAGGCCGAAATGCTTGATCTGAAAGCAAATCCTGATAAACCTGCAATCGGAACAGTTATTGAATCTTCACTCGACAAAGGAAGAGGATTCACTGCAACGATTCTGGTAAAAGCCGGAACATTAAGAGTGGGTGATGTAATGCTTGCAGGGAGCTGCTTTGGACACATTAAAGCTATGTACAATGAACGCGGACATAGAGTAGATGAAGTTGGACCTGCCACACCGGCACTGATACTTGGCCTCAATGGAGCTCCACAGGCGGGAGACAAGTTCAATATTATGGATAGTGATCGGGAAGCTAAGGATATTGCCACAAAAAGAGCTCAGCTCCAGAGGGAACAGGGACTGCGTACCCAGAAACATATCACCCTTGATGAGATAGGCCGAAGGATAGCCATTGGAAATTTCCAGGAGCTTAACATTATTGTGAAAGGTGATGTTGACGGATCTGTTGAAGCTCTCAGTGACTCGCTTATAAAACTCTCAACACCTCAGATTCAGCTCAATATAATACATAAAGCTGTCGGACAGATTTCAGAATCAGATGTTTTGCTTGCTGCAGCATCGAATGCCATTATTGTTGGCTTCCAGGTCAGACCTTCGCTGAGCGCCAGAAAACTTGCGGAGAAAGAAGAGATTGATATCCGCCTCTACTCAATTATTTATAATGCTATTGAGGAGATTAAATCTGCTATGGAAGGTATGCTTATGCCTGAAATGAAGGAAGAGATAGTTGCGACTCTTGAAATACGTGATATTTTCAAGGTGACAAAAGTTGGGACAGTTGCCGGATGTTACGTAAAAGAAGGAAAGATTACAAGGAATACAAGGGTAAGGATTATCCGTGATGGTATTGTAATTTACACAGGTGAACTCGGATCACTGAAACGATTCAAGGATGATGTTAGAGAGGTTGTCGGAGGTTATGAATGCGGTCTCAATATACTTAACTTCAACGATATAAAGGCTGGAGATGTTATTGAAGGGTACCATGAGGTTGAGATCAAGAAAACACTTTAAAAAAAGGGTGTCTTAAACGTATATTTTCACCCCCACCCCTCACAAGAGGGCATTAATAAATTGTTTGATATCAATAAATACGCCTCATTTTTGGCGTTTCAATGCAAATATCAGAATATGAGGCCTTTAAATTATCCCCTTATTATAGCAGTTCCTTATATTTATCAGCTGAAAGAAGACCTGAAGCTTCACCCTTATTAGCAATCTTCACTTTAATCAGCCACCCTTTCCCATAAGGATCCTTATTGACCAGATCCGGAGAGTCCTCCAGTCCCGGATTGACCTCAAGAACCTCACCGCTGACCGGCATAAATAAATCTGAAACAGTTTTAACAGCCTCAATAGTACCAAATACCTCTTCCTTCTCAAGTGTTTCACCAACTGTCTCAATCTCTATAAATACTATATCGCCCAGTTCCCCCTGTGCAAAATCAGTAACTCCCACATATCCTGTATCACCTTCTATTCTTATCCATTCATGGTCTTTTGTATAGAGTAAATCAGCCGGTATATTCATGACTTTAATGTTTTTTAATGAAATCCTTTATTCTTAATAATCAATCCAAAAATAGATATTTTTTTATTTATCCAATGTGATTGTTCTCATTTTTAAGGTCGTGTCAGATACATGCTTGTTATTGTACAAGGGTAAACTTCAGAGAGAATCCAAAATTAGTGTTTGATGTCGGAAATGTATTGGCCACGAATGGATTTGTCATACTATGGTCAGCAAATATCTGGAGGTTAAACCTGTCACTCAGGATATAATCGGCAGTTGTACCTACAGTAAATACTTTCTGTCCAACTACCGGCTGATTAACATTTTCAATCAGCTTTCTGGCAAGTGTCTTGTTATCACGCACCGAAAAGTCAAGCCGTAAATTCAGATCACTCCTTAATGCTCTCTGTCCTCCTCCCACTGTCTTTAGTATTATCTGGACTCCATCGAACCTGTATCCGGCACCAATAATAATTTCGTTAACACGTGCATCGGCAATCTGGTTGCTTGTAAGATTGAGTGAAACGGTCCTTGACTTTCTCCATTCCACCCTGGTTGTAAGACTGTTTTTCCAGTTCATATCAATATTAATCAACGGACTGAACTGTTCATTTATTGAGACCACATTTATCTCATACATCGGGAGGAAATTATTCTGCAGGTCACGTATGGCACTTACCCCGCTTTCATTAGTCTCGAAATTGAGGTTTGTGGTATACGATCCAATCTGGTAGGTGCTCCTGTACTGATGCATAAGGTTGATTGACCTGAAGGTCCTTTGTACAAACTCATATTTCGACAGCCCGTCAAAATTGATTCGCCAGTTTGGCATCATCCTTAGAGCAGTCGGAAAGGTTTCAAGGCTTACCTTATTCGGATCGGTTTTTGTATAAGCAGCAATGAAAGAAGGAATAAGTACATCCCTTGAAGTCTCTCCAAATCCACTTTTATAAGGTCCCGTCACAGGATTGCCGGTTAAAGGATTAATATCAGGATTATAAGTGGGATCAGCCTTTTTGCGTACGTCTGCCCTTCTGGAAGATATGATTACCCTGTTTTCCTTGAACTTCTCGAACGCAGGGGAAACATAGTCAACATCCTTGGAAATCTTTTCAAAAGATGTTCCCCATGAAATAACTGTTATGGAATAGGTTCCCGACATAACCCTGTTTCGTGTACTATCGGGAAAATTACCATTATAATCAGCTATATAATAGGAACTTATATTTTCCATATATCGTCTGTCAGCATTCAGGTCAATTCTTAAGCCCGGAAAGGGTTCAATCAGACTGCGGAAAGAGAAGTCGTATTTATTATACTGTGATGCAGGGGTATTAAGCAGTGTATCGGTAGATATCCAGTTATTTATTATTGCTTTATCGAAAAAATTCTGATCATTGTAGCCAAGTATAAAAGGCCATCCCGGGGCCATTGTATTGTTGTAATCTGACATTCCAAGAAACGAAGTTCCCGGATTATATCCCGGCAGGAACTGTCCCTGCGAAGAGGTAAATGTGAGGCTCACAGATCGTATTCCCATCAGGGTCCGGATGAAGTACTCACCGGTTACTATCATCGGATTTCTCTTCTTCTGTACTTTGCCATCCACTTGTACTATTGCTCCATCGACTTGTTCCTCTGCAGTGAAATTTATTCTGTTGTCACTGATTACTTCCATTTTTCCCTTAACCTCCTGTCCGGTCTTGCTGGTTACTTTTACTTTCACATCCCTTGTGCCCAGGTTATGATTTATGGCTTTAACCGCTTTTGCCCTGAAGTTAAGGTTCGACCTGGTATATGTAACAGGCACTGTCTCCTGTTTCTGTCGTTTCGAGCCTTCCGGACGCGTATTATTTTCAATATTTTTAAGGAATTTCGATTTGCCATAAAGGGTGGAAAGGTTTGCCATTCCTGTTATAGTTGCCTCATTATGGTTCTTTATTGTATTGCCCATGTTAATATTCAGGCTGTCAGGGAAAACAGGACCTGCAAGCCATGTATAATCTGCTCCGTACCTGGCATTGGCATTCAGCCAGGAGAGCATTGGAAGCTTATTTACAGGAATATTATACTGGATATTCAGGAAATGATTGTAGTTTACATTTCTTCCTCCATTTCTGAGATTCACCATAACCGAATCGCGCCAGTCTTTATAACTGTCACTGTATCTGTACTTGTCAACACCACCAAAAGGCTCATCAATCCGCGAAGTATTATTTGCCGTAAAGTCGAATTTTAGCTGCCTTGTAATATCATATTTAAAGTCATACATACGGTACCATTCAAAATCTTTCCGGTATGAAGGTGTGACCCTGAGATTTGGATTATTTATATTACGTGTCTTAATCTCACTGTAGTACCTGTATAGTTCAGTTCTTAATCCAATGCTTTTAGGATACGGATAGAAATTAAAATCCTTAATAAGCCTCAATGCTTTAGGATTCAGAAACCTGATATTTTTTAAAGGCATAATGTTTGCAGGCTGGGCCTCATAATTGTAATTAAGGCCTCCCCTGTAATTTTTTTCGAGGTTAATTTCTGTCTTGGTATTACTCCTGTAGACCTCATTGTATGTATAGTTTGCACTCAGGTTAGCCGGATCATAGAAATGAGGCTTTTCACCCCTTGCACTTATTCCGGCATTGCTGATTGTAAAGGTTTTTCGCTGGGCAAGGTCTTCTGAAATAGCACGTATTGAATCCTTTTCTGCCTGGTTCTTTGCTGCATCAAGAGCATCCTTAAGGGGTATATCAGGATCAAGCTGGTTATACTGAGGCTGAATACGTGTTTCAGAATATCCTGCATAAACCGGTAACCTGACAGCTACCTTCTCGGGAAAGAATTTTCCAAGCTCAACTGTTGATGAAATATCATACATGATAGTATTCTCGATACTCCGCTCATTAACTTTCTTGTCAATACTTCCCCATCCTGGAGTTGTTGTCTGGCCCACCATGTCGATAGTTCCAAAATCGGCAAGGCGAGCCTGTAAATGAGCATTGGCAGCCCATCCGGCGTTTTCAACAAAATCGCTCAGCCGTAGTTCGTTGAACCATACTTCTCCAGATTTCGATGTTCCGTCATCATAAGTTTTATTCCGTGTAACAATAGGGTTCCTTATACCTACCATTATAACCTTAATATTACTAAGGTTTGGATTTCCTGAAACGGATACTCTGGCCGTACCGTTTGTATAGACAAATACATCGGAAACACTCAGGGATGAGCCCGGCAGATCCATCTGCCGGTTCCTTTCCTTCTTTGCCTCCTGTAGGAGTGACATGTTTATAAGAAAGCTGTTCTCCTTAGGCCATACAATTGTCCTCGAAGCATCTGATTTATTATCATAACGCCCCGGAGGTGTCAGTTTCAGAGAGAGTTCATACTCATAAAAGTTTCCTTTATAATCAGACCCGAGTCTTACGAATGCTGTCAGTTCGTCATCCTGAAGAGGCTGTCCGATAAGCGCTTCAGCATGCACCTCCAATCGGATACTCCGATATTGACGGATATCCAGATTTACATTTTTATATGCAGCCCTTGCATCACCATCCTCAAGGTTCTGTACTTTAAGAACCATTGACTGTTCATTCAACTGCCGGAGCTGAGGATTCTGTGGATCAGTTACCCTGTCAAATCCGGGTGGTAATACATAGTTCACCGGCTCTTTCCCTGAATTCTCTTCAATACTTACTGAACTGATCTCAAATGTACCATCTGAAGCTTCAGGGACTGTTACCCTTTCTCCTCCTTCCATAAATGAGATGTTATATTTCCTCCATTCGGCCCTTACAAGATCAAGCTCTGCGAACCTCATAATTGTCGGCTTTGTGAAACCCTTCATATACATCCTCATAAAACGGATTGATTTGAAATCCTTTATTGAACCGACAACTTTTTGATATTCAGTGATAGGGATCTTAAACTGATACCATTTTACCTTTGACTTTTGATTGTTTGCAAATGTTGCCTCATATTCAATCTCGTCAACAACATAATTGGTTCCTACCTTAATATCACCTGGGCGTATACTTACTTTATACTGATAATAGCTTTCCGTTTCACTCAGCGTATTATCGCGGTTTATATCTTCCATATCCGGAAGTGTTGTGCCTGATGTAGGATAGTTTTCCACAGACATTTCAGAAGTAGGTGAATTCCCATCCTGCCCGTTATATTTCTTATAGCGTTCCAGGATATTAAGTTTCTGGGCATCATAATCGCCACCCCTGAAATAGTGAAAATTGTCGTTCGATGGATCCTCGGCAACTTTCTGATAAACCTGCGGATCGACCCTGAGCTGTATCTTCTGCAGATAGTTATTGAAGAATGTCTGCTCGTCCTGATCTCCAAGGCCATCAAACCCTACATCCTGATATTGTCTCGATTCAATGGCATTATCGAAGGCATGTACCACTGCCTGTACAGTAGGTACTCTTCCCCAGGCAGTTGTGTCAACATTTTTCACCTCTGGTGATGAAGGAAGGCCATTCTCAAAGCTCTTACGCGAATCGCGAAGGATATCTTCTGAAATATTTCCCAGGTTAATATAGAAATCACCTCCTTCATTATCAGGATCTTCCACAAAAGGATCCATCAGCCAGAATTTTATGTACTGTATATTTGCCGACTCAAAATCGCTTGTCAGAACTTCCCGCATAACCCCTCCCCATCTTGTCTGAGGCTCATTCAGAGCTCCATCGGGACCTACACCAGCTGAATAAGGTCCCGGGTCGGAATCGAAGTTGTATGATCCTTTTTCCGAAGGATAATAACCCAGATTGAATACAGAAATATTAGTAGGGATTCCGCTTGGACTCTCCCTGTATGGGAAAATTTCATCTTCATATACTTCTCTTACATAATGGCTTGATTGAAGATCAGGATTCTGCTTGATATGATCGGGTGTAGATGAACCATTTCGTAAGAAGAGAGGGTCGATAACATACCATGAAAGTTTTGCCCTGTTAAATCCGCTTTCGGGCTTATTGTTCAGCCTTGCCTCTGGGAAAAGCAGATCCTGTCCCTGCGGGATACTCGCCATTGTCCAGGCATTAAATGATTTCAGGTCGAGAGGTATCTCACTGGCCTCAAAATCGTCAATATATGAGTTTCCAGCGTTGGAAATAGCCCTTGAATGTCCCGGTATCAGATTGGCAAATTCACCAAAAAAGGATATTGATGAGGGAGCTTTGGTCTCAAGAAAAGGAAGTTTGTCAATGGCTTTGGTAAGAAACTGCCAGTTTGTTTCATATGATGTATTAAGACCCCATATAGTATTTGAAATTGGTTCCTCTCCATAGTTTACTTTTTGTGTATAGGGTCTTTCATTCAGATGCAGAATAGTTGCACCAATATCAAAATTCTTCGAGATCTGGTAATCGAGATGTGTTCCGACAAGAGACTTGGTTTGAAATCCAAAAAACTGGTTGCTCTCAAGTGAGACCTGGATTGGTGTCTGTGACTCAATAAGGGCCTGGTTGATTATTCTAACAGTTCCCATGTTGTAATCAACTGTAAAATCTGTGTTTTCAGTCAGGGGAACACCTCCTGCTGTTACTTTTACTGAACCCTGTGGAATACTGGCAGCATTGAGCCTGATCTCGGATCCCGACTCAGAAGAATACTGTCCCATTAGCTTGAACTTGTTCTTTTCAGCCATCTGCTTGGCAATGGTCTGTGTTGAATCGTATAATTCCTGGAAAACATACTTGGCGGCAACCTTAGGATCATTGATCATTTTCTGCAAATGAGAACCGAAAGGTTCAAGTACAGGAAAAACAATCTTTCCCCTGTTTACATTAACTGTAATACCTTCTATATAGTCAAAATAACCGTCAGACTCTCTGTCGAGCTGTGAATTGAGGTTATCAAGCCCCATGACCTGCAGCAATATCTTATCTGCAAGTTTTCCATCGGGAATATAATTAATTGAGTTGCCTGTCTTATCATCCTGGTATAGGACATTTAGTTCAAAATCTTTCCTCTCAAGTCTTCCCGAACCAAGCGAGTAAATGTTCTTCATCATCAGAGCCCATGTCGGAAGCCTGGGTGTAAGAGTAGTCCCTTTGAGCATCTTCAGTATAAGAGTCTGAGGTGCTGTTATCCCATCAGTAGAGAACTCGCCTACTTTATAAAGCTTTCCTCCAAGTGTATACTCATAGGCAACGGCAAGTACCTCATCAGTATTCAGGGCAGTATTAAGTGATATGTAACCAAGCTGCTTGTTATATTCAAACTCTCTGTCATTTAATTTCCGGGCATTTTCAATCTTCTCAAAATCGCGCCCAATCTGGAAATCAGGATATAATGGTTCAAAAGAATTGGTTACCTGGTCAACATCCCTGATTGCATTGTAGGTTGTAATAAGCTGATTATACATATTATTGGCACTGTTTGCCGGATATCTCTCACTGCCAGGTGATGCCTGGAATTCAGAAATCTGATTGAAGATGTGATTGTCGTTCTCTGCCAGGTCCATAAAGGCTACAATATTCCTGTTATTAGCTTCTTCAAAACGAGTGGTCTTGTTTGTTATCCAGACTTCAATTCTTTCTATGCTTATACCTGAGCTTACCACAGGCATATTCTTCAGCGATTCGTCATAAACATCTCTGAAATACTGTGAGAGAAAAAAGTGCCTGTTGGCTTCATAGTCATCTGCATATATTTCAAAATCAGTCTGCTGGGCCCCGCCTTTTACATCAATAACAGATGATTCACCCTTCTGCTGGGAAAGAATTGTTGTCACTGTAAGCTTGCCAAACTGCATTTCCGTTTTAAGTCCGAAAAGACTGTAACTCCCGGTAATAAGTGATCCAGTCAGTGGAAGTGTGACATTGCCGGCTTCGACTTTTTTAAGAATCTCATCTTCAGTTCCTGAATATTCGAGCTTGGTTCTGTTCTCAAAATCGAACATTGCATCAGTATTATAATTTATACCCAGTTCCATTTTCTCACCAATCGTCCCTGTAACGTTCATCTGTATTTTCTCCTTAAAGTCGAATGTGGGTATAGTTCGAAGCTTCTCTGAAAGAGTCGGGTTTTCTGTTCTTGATATGTTAATACCAAAAATGAGTTCTGCTGATCCCTGTGGAATTATATTGATCGTATTACTCCCGAATATCTTATCAAAAGCAGCTCCTCCCACTTCTATCTGTGGAATAAGAGTTGACCTGAATCCCGAGTCCTCTCCGGAAATCCTTTGCTGCCAGTACTCCTGCATTGCTCTCCTGTATTCATACTTCCTGAACTCCTCTGGTGACATATGAACGGGAGTTCTTATGTCAAAAGTACCAGCCTTCTCATAAAGAATGTATTCATCCTTATCAGGATCATAAATTACCGTTGATTGTATATTCGTTGGCTTGTCAAGAAACAAAGGGGCTTTCTGTTTCTGTTCCCAGGGGATCCCTGAATCATCCTTAAGCCTGAGGATTGTCTTACGTGTTGTATCTGAAGCTTCGCTTCCCTGCAATGAAATCTGACCACTTGATTCTGCAGGTCTTAAGAAGAGAGACATGAACAGTACAAGATGACAAAACAGTAGAATATTTTTATGTGATATTCCTGACCCCAATCTTCAGAATTACAAGTTCTTAAGCGCCCTCTTGATTATTTCCTCCACTGTCAGATTCTTCTCTTCTCTGACAATCTTGTCAAGTACCTTTAAGACTGCGCTTTTGGCAAATCCAAGCATTACTAAAGCAGATAACGCCTCTTCACGGTTAGTATTGTCCGAAATGTTAAATATTTCACCACTAGCGACCTGTTTGCCAAACTTTTCTTTGAGATCGACAATAATTCTTTGTGCTGTTTTTAGTCCGATTCCTTTAATACTCTTAAGAATATTTATATCTGACCCTATAATTGCTTGTTCAATTTCTGACGGATTCAATGATGAAAGCATCATTCTCGCTGTATTCGCTCCGACCCCTGTTACTGATATCAGATGACGGAAAATATCCCTTTCTCTTTTGTCGTAAAAACCATACAGCTGATGAGCATCTTCCCTTATTACTTCATGAACAAGTATCTTCGCCTCATTTTTGTTTTCAAGGCTTGAGTAGGTAGTAAGAGAGATGTTAATGAAATATCCTATACCAGATGTTTCAATTGTAACAAATGTGGGAGTTATCTGGGTGATGCTACCCTTTATATAATCTATCATATCTGCTATTCTCCATTTAAAATTTCAGGTGGAAGTTCATCGATTCTGTCATTGTGAATCTCAATATCATGATGTATCAGAGGATTCTTTGTGATCTCAGCATAAATCTTCCTGTTCCTGAAAATGTCACATGCCAGGAAAACAGACTGCCTGAATGAGCTCTCTGAGGCTTCTCCTTTTCCTGCTAAAGCAAAAGCGGTACCATGAACCGGTGATGTTCTTACGAACGGAAGACCGGCAGTAAAATTGACTCCCGTATCAAATGACAATGCCTTGAAGGGCGACAATCCCTGATCGTGGTACATAGAAAGGATACCGTCGAACTTACTGAACATTCCCGCACCAAAAAATCCATCGGCAGGGAAAGGACCAAATGTAAGTATTCCCTCCTTCTGAGCCTTTTGTATTGCCGGAGATATGTACTCTTCTTCTTCCTTACCAAGAAGTGAGTTATCTCCAGCATGGGGGTTAAGGCCGAGTACTGCTATTTTAGGTTTGCGTATTCCAAAATCAGCAATCAGAGAATTTTGCATCAGCTTTAGTTTCCTGAGAATTACGTCGATGTTAATGATCTCCGGGACTTTACTAAGAGGCACATGACCGGTAACAAATCCAATCCTCATACTTTCGCTAATCATGAACATAAGAACATCTTCGACTCCGGCTCTTGTCTTCAGATATTCAGTATGTCCATTAAACTGGAAATTATCTGATTGAATATTATGCTTATCTATTGGTGCAGTAATCAGAACATCTAATTTGTTGTTCATTATGTCGGTTACTGCTCTTTCAAGAGAAATGAGAGCTGCCTCTCCTCCCTGAGGTGTTGATTTACCAAGCTCGACCCTTGTGTTATCGTCCAGACAATTGATCATATTTGATTTATGCACATGAGCTTCCTCAGCAGATCTCACATTGTTGAAACTGAAATTATTAATATTCAGGGCTTTTCTGTGATAGGCTGCTACTTTGGGAGATCCGTATACAACCGTGGTGCAGATTTCATTCATGATGGGATCGGAAAGGGCTTTTATAATCACCTCATACCCTATCCCATTTATATCTCCTTGTGATATACCAGCTAATATATTTTTCTTTTCCATTATTATCTATTTCATCCGTTTATAATTTATTCTTAATGGTCAGATGAACCCCGAAGGGCTCGCCGAAGGCAAACCACACATGATTAAAATCATTTATATTCATTCATGTTTAGCTTTGCTGAGCTCGCAAGCTCGGTTGTGATTTAGATCAATCATGCGGGTTTCAAGTGATTATAATTTTCTGCCAGCCGTTTGAGAAATGTTGCAAGTAATCTGAGTCCGGATCCACTGCTGTTTTTTGTCCGGTAAAAATCATCTTTCTTAAGCATTGATGTTCCGGCAATATCGAGATGGATCAGTGGATATTCAGCAAATTTCTCGAGGAATTTACCGGCTATTATTGCACCGGCTTCACGTCCTCCAACATTATTCATATCAGCAACATCCGATTTCAGGAGTTCTCCATATTCATCCCAGAAGGGCAGCTCTCCTAATCTTTCATACAGGTCATTACCACACTCAATAAGAAGGTTAATATATTTCCTGTCGGCATTTGTCATCATGGCAATAGCCTGATTCCCGAATGTCATCGCAGCGGAACCTGTAAGTGTAGCTATGTCAATAATTACCTCAGGGGAATACTTTGATGCATAACTTATTGCATCTGCCAGTATCAGTCTTCCTTCTGCATCGGTATTGCCAATTTTAACACTCATTTTATTATGCATAGTGATGATATCTCCCTGTGTATATGCATTTCCTCCGGGCCTGTTGTCGGTTGACGGAATCAGCCCGATAACATGAAGAGGGATATCTGCTTTTGAGATTGCATACATTACACCTGCAACAGTTGCAGCGCCTGCCATATCACCATTCATTCCTGCCATATAATCACCGGTTTTGATATTTAGACCACCGGTATCATAAACTACTCCCTTACCGACAAGAACCACAGGATTTTTATTTACATGTTTCTCCGGCTTCCATTCAAGAATTGAAAATACCGGCGGATCTATGCTCCCCTTGTTTACAGCAAGTAAACCTCCCATTTTGAGTGCTTCAATTTTTCCCTTGCTAAGCACCTCAGTCCTGAATCCTGAAGTATCCCCAAGCTTCCTTATCTCTTCAGCCAGCATTAATGCATTTAGATGGTTGACAGGTTCATTTATCAGATCCCTGGCAAAATATACAGCATCTGTCAGGTCGTTAAGCCATGCGACATCCTTTGCATCAATATCTCCATGAAGAAATATCTTTTCCGGATAATTCTTTTTGGGACCGTCATCCTTTTTGGTCTTATACTTCTCAAATGAATAAATGCCAAGAAGAAACCCTTCTGTAAAATCCGCAACTGCCTCCCTGTAAGCCGAATATGAAGCAACAACCAATTCATTGTGATTATTCCCCTTAATAAGTTTCTTCAAATTGTAAGCTTCCCTTCGTAACTCCTCCCTTATTTTATGATGGCTTATACCCTCCTTTATCTTTATAAGGTAAATACATCTTTTGTAAGAGTTGATATAGACATGATCTTCCTTGTCTTTTAAACTCTTCATGGCGAACTCAATCTCATCCCTGTTCAGCTTAAGCCAGTCAGGAAGACCTCCGTCACCGATAACACAAACAACTGACTGATCTACTGATATTTGTGTTGTCTTAATTATTTCAGGTTTCATATCCGGATAGCGCATAAATTAAGAAGTCAAAGTTAATTAAATTATTGAATGATTCGATTTCAAAGCATTACCTTTGCGGAGGTTATCACAACCGTAATCAAAGTAAAATGAATCTGGGTTCACTATATGAAAAGGCACTTAATCTGGTTCCTCTCACTAAAGATGAAGGCCTGAATCTCTATAATGATGCTCCGCTCGAAGAGTTGATGTTTATTGCCGGCAAACTAAGGCAGCATCATGTTCCCGGGAAAATAGCCGGCTGGATGATCGACAGAAATGTAAACATTACCAATATCTGTTTTTCGCAGTGTACCTTTTGTAATTTCTGCAGAAAGAAAGGATCTGATGATTCATATGTCACAACAGTAGATGATTATATTAACAAGATCGATGAACTCTACTCCACTGGAGGAGACCAACTGTTGCTTCAGGGAGGAATGAATCCTGACCTGGGTATTGACTTTTATACTGATTTGTTCAGAACCTTAAAGAAGCTCTACCCATCATTAAAGCTTCATGCTCTTGGGCCGCCGGAGATAGCCTACCTTGCCAGAAAGGAAAGGCTGACCTACCCGGAAGTACTTTTGCGGCTCACAGATGCCGGACTTGACTCGCTGCCAGGAGCAGGTGCTGAGATTCTTTCCGACAGGGTTAGAAATATAGTCTCTCCTGCCAAGGCAACATCTTCGGAGTGGCTGGGTGTTATGAGAGAGGCTCACCGTATGAACCTGCCCACTTCAGCAACAATGATGTACGGACATATCGAAACTGCAGAGGAAAGGATTGAACATCTTATCAGATTAAGGGATTTACAGGCCGAGAAACCATCCGGGAACTATGGTTTCATAACTTTTATTCCCTGGCCATTCCAGGATGAAGGGACAAATCTCAGACTTAAATACGGCGTTAAAAGCAGCTACTCAGGATTCGACTATATAAGGATAATAGCAATCAGTCGTATATTACTTAATAATATTACCAATATACAGGCATCCATACTTACTGTCGGAAAGGAAATTGGAATGATTGCTCTTAATGCCGGAGCAAATGACCTTGGTTCCATAATGATTGAGGAAAATGTAGTCAGTGCTGCTGGTGGCGGAAACAGGTTTAATGCAGATGAGATGAAGAATATTATCAGGGAAGCAGGTTTTGTTCCAGGCCAACGAAACCAGAAATATGAGCTGATTAGTTAGTTGTGGAAAAAACCAGTTGAAAAAAAACCTGCATTTTCCAAAGCAGGCCCCTTTTAAATATCCTAAGGTTAAAATTTGTCTTTCGCTGCAACCTCTTTACTATCTTCCGCATCAGGATCAAATTTTGATGCCTTCTTGAACTCCTTCATACCCTGACCAATACCTTTCATGAGCTCAGGAATCTTACGACCCCCAAACAGAAGAACCACAACCAGTAAAATGAGAATAATCTCAGTCATTCCTATCTTTCCCATCTCTTTAAGTTTTTAGAATTTCAGCAAAGGTATAAATTCTTTAATCATAAGCAAGTCTCTGTTAAAATAATTCTATTTCCTTATCAGCCTCAGGATATCATTACCGTTAGCCAGAAGGAGAATAGAGAAAAGGATCACCATGCCTGCTATCTGGGCGTATTCAAGGAATTTATCACTAGGTTTCCTTCCCGTAACCACCTCATAAAGCAGGAACATAACATGCCCTCCGTCAAGCGCTGGTATTGGCAAAATATTCATCACAGCCAGAATTATTGAGAGAAAGGCTGTCAGATCCCAGAATGAATGCCAGTCCCAGACTCCGGGAAAAATACTTCCTATGGTAATGAAGCCTCCTAATGATTCATACGCCTTTGTATCTTTTGAAAAAAGAAGCTTGAACTGTTTCAGATAATCTGCTATTGTTCTGAATCCTTTGGCTATCCCTGCCGGAATTGACTCGAAGAAGCCATATTCTATGGTCTTCATTTCAAAAACCTGGTCTAGTGATTTGCCTGTATAATAAATTCCAAGCAACCCTTCCTTATTAGGGGTTACTACTACATTCTCCGTTTTCCCGTTGCGAAGGATATTCAGGGTTACTGGTTTCTCTATGTTTAACTTAAGATAACTCTGAAATTCATCAGAAAATTGAAAAGTGAGGTTATCGATTCCAGTGATTTCGTCATTTGCAAGTAATCCTACATCTCTCGCAGGGGATCTCTTAAAGAAAGAATTTATTTTCATTGTCTCGAATGGAGTCCGGTATAAGATATGACCTTTCCCTTTCAGCATCTTCGTAATGTACTCTTTAGGTATTTCTATATTGACAAATTCACCATTCCTATCCACCTGTATTGTCTTTCTGTCATTCAGTACTATTTCACTGGTAATCTGCATGAAATTTTCAACAGGCTGACTGTCAACTGACAGGATCTTATCTCCGTTCCTTAATCCTATTGCATATCCGACAGAATCAGTTACTATTCCATACTTCACATTAGCTGTAGGGAGATAAGTCTCTCCCCAGGCAAACAGAACAAAAACAAAAATCAGAATTGCCAGTATGAAGTTAAAAAGCACACCGCCAGTCATGATGAGTAGCCTCTGCCATGAAGTTTTGGACCTGAACTCATAAGACTGCGGAGGTAGTTTAAGCTGCTCCTTATCCATAGATTCATCTATCATCCCCGATATCTTAACATAACCACCCAATGGCAGCCATCCTATCCCGTATTCGGTTTCTCCTCTTTTAAATTTAAAAAGGGAAAACCACGGATCGAAAAAAAGGTAAAACTTCTCAACCCTGGTCTTAAAATATTTTGCCATGATAAAATGGCCGAATTCGTGTACTATTACAAGAATAGAAAGACTCAGAACAAATTGCAGTATTTTAATCAGTATTGTCATTTTTTATTGGTCAGTTTAATAATAAAATCTTTAGCAACCTCACGGGCTGATCTGTCTGAAACTTCAAGAAAATCCAAATCAGGTGAGGAGGAGAATTCTGTATTCTCCATTGAATATTTAACCACATCGGGCATCTGTGTAAAAGCTATCTGCTCTTCAAGAAATGCATTGACGGCTACCTCATTTGCAGCATTAAGAATACATGGCATATTACCACCTTCTTTCAGGGCATCATAAGCCAGGGAAAGATTTCTGAATCGCTTCAGATCAGGTTCTGAAAAAGTAAGTGAACAGCCCTTGAGCAGGTCTAACCGGGGAAGGTCAGTTGTCAGTCTTTCAGGATAAGTAAGAGCATAAAGTATAGGCACCCTCATATCCGGAATGCCGAGCTGTGCTTTCACGGAACCATCTGTAAAATGTACAAATGAATGTATAATCGACTGGGGATGAACCACCACCTTAATTTGTTCTGGGTTAAGATCGAACAACCATTTAGCTTCAATTACTTCCAGACCTTTGTTCATGAGAGAAGCAGAATCGATTGTTATTTTGCTGCCCATATCCCAGTTGGGATGCTTCAAGGCCATCTTAGGTGTTATTTCATTAAGTTTTTCGGAAGAAAAATGCAGGAATGGGCCTCCGGAAGCAGTAAGTGAAATATGTTCAACAGGATTCCCCATTTCACCGGTGAGGCATTGCAGGATAGCAGAATGCTCTGAATCAACAGGAAGAACCCTGCTTCCCGACTCTCTTACAAGCTTTTCAATAATACTTCCTGCAACAACTAGCGTTTCCTTATTTGCAAGAGCTATCTTTTTCCCTGCTTTTATTGCTGCAATGGTTGATCTCAGACCTGAGTATCCTACTATCGAAGCAAGGACCACATCAACTGCTGAAGAGGTAACCACCTGCTCAATTGCATCGCTCCCTGCATAAACCTTTATCTGAGTATCTTTCAGTAATTCCCTGAGCTGCTGATAGTACTGGCTGTTTCCAATTACCACAATATCAGGATTAAAACGGAGAGCCTGGCTTGCTAGAATTTCATAATTGTTTCCGGCAGCAAGAACTTCAACATGGAACCTCTCAGGGAACCTGGAAATAACATCCAGGGCCTGTGTTCCGATGGAGCCTGTTGATCCTAATATTGCAATTCTTTCAACCATTCACCGGTCAGATGCTAAAATAAAATATGTTTTTCAGGATCCAGAGAATTACCCTTGTACCAAATCTCGAAATGAAGATGGGGACCTGAGGTGTAAAGTTCACCAGAATCGCCCACTACGGATATTGGTTCGCCAGCTCTCACCAGTGTTCCGGTCTCCATCAGAAGGCTTGCATTATGTTTATATATTGTAACAACATTATTTGAATGCTGGATCTCAATCACATATCCTGTTTCCATTGTCCACCCGGTAAAGATTATTGTACCATCGAGTGCTGCAGAAACTACTGCTTTTGGTTTGGTAACTATATCTGTGCCAAAGTGGTTTGTCCTTAGGTCATATCTACCTGAAATTATTCCTTTCACCGGCGGGAAAAAATGCATTCCGGAAAGTCCGGTAACGGATTCATGTGATGTAAGGCCTAAGGTAAGATTGAATTGCTCTTCCTCCTCTATCCTAGCCCTTAAGGCTGAATCTTCAGGAGAACTGTTGAAAGTTATTGCACCATAATCGCGGGCAGAATCGAGATTGACTATTGTTTCGGGTGGTTTTTTTCCCTGGACTATTGCACTTATGTTTGCGAAGTATTTATCTCTGAGTGCAAGCTCCCTGTCGAGAGAATCAAGTCGTATTGCACTTAATAGTATATTCCGTCGCATTGTTACATCAGGATATCCCGGAATAAACTCACGCAAGTTGGTGAATGCAATAAGTGCAGTGGTGGAACCGATAATGAATAAAACAAGAAAGGTAATTAGCAGAAATGCCGAATATTGAGTCATCCGGATTCTCCAGACCTCTTCAAATGTGGAATCATTGATTATTGAAAACCTGTATTTATCACGCCAGGTGCGTTTTTTAGTTTCTGGTTTAGCCATGATCACATATTACAGGCTGCAAAGATAATAAATTCCGGCAACCTGTAGCCAGTAAGCGGCAACCAGTCAAATTACCTTAACAGCTTTGTCTTCGCTCTGCCATAGTCCATGCTTGGTACATACTGCCATAGCGGAAAGATTCATTGATACTTCAGGAGCAACTATGTAGAAGTCAATTTCGAAGTGATTTGGTTTATGTCCGTAAACACCCGCGGAATAACGAGCCTCAGCCAGTAATGTCTCTCTGTTCCAGAGTTGAATAACACTAATGAAATGGTCAGCATCATCAGGATGTACATATTCTTCTCCCAGCTTAACCTTGACTTCAAATTTTTCTCCTCTGGTCACCGTATCGGCACAGAAAACATGCGGCATAT
The DNA here is from genome assembly GCA_035531395.1 of Bacteroidales bacterium. Taxonomy (GTDB): domain Bacteria; phylum Bacteroidota; class Bacteroidia; order Bacteroidales; family VadinHA17; genus LD21. Next base: position 117,920 of record DATKTA010000006.1, on the reverse strand, counting down.
GTCTGTCTAGATAATCGCGTTTTACCTCTTTCTCTTCCTTTTCAACTTCTGTAGCTTTAAATACTCTTGGCATGGTGATATATTTTTAAGTATTATCAAATCAGTTGTCAAAATTAGCAATAAATTTAAATCAGGCCACAGGCATCAGGCAAATCAAATTATTTCACAATTTTTTTGGTGATTAGATTATAAGCATTACCTTTGCACCCACATTGCGGGGTGGAGCAGTGGTAGCTCGTTGGGCTCATAACCCAAAGGTCGGAGGTTCGAATCCTCCCTCCGCTACAAAGAAAGAGTGTAATTAACCTGTATATCAAACATATACGGGTTTTTTATTTACTGAATTGGAAACATATTGGAAACAATGGTTTTGTTTTCGCATCACTTGCATACAGGTCTATTCTATCCTTTCACCTGAAAATTAGTTGTTAATAAAAACCCCTCCTTAATCACTTAAGATGGGCCTCGATTTATTCTGAACAAATCAAATTTTAATATATTGAAATTGAATTTTCTTCAGGAATCAGGATGAGCAGTTATTTACTACAATCGGTTGTAAAATATACATTTGGACTGTTGGTTGTATCAACCTCTACTCCAACAGGAGGAAATGGCATTGTCCATACACAAACCTTATATAAAGAGGGCATAGACTTTATAGTCAAATAGTTTATTGCTATATTTTTGGACAAATCCAGGCTGGTTAATAAATTTCCACCGCATTGCAAATATAAGAGTTCAGGATTATGCGATATATCAAGGCTTGTTAACAAATTGTCCTCGCAATACAAAAGAGTTAATGCCGGATTATTGGATACATCAAGGTTGGTAAACGAATTGCCAGAGCAAAAAAACCTGCTTAGCTCAGGATTATTGGATACATCCAGATTGGTCAATGAATTTTTACCGCAACCCAGTTCATACAGTGCAGGATTACTGGATACATCAAGTATGGATAATGGACTGCCATAGCATGACAACCATCTTAGTTTAGGATTATTGGATACATTAAGGCTGGTTAATGAATTGTAATCGAATTGCAAGCTTGTTAGGTCAGGATTATGAGATACGTCAAGGCTGGTTAATGAATTTTTAATGCATATCAAGATACTTAATGCATAATTATTCGACACATCCAGGCTGGTTAATGAATTATCGTGGCACCTTAGCTCATTAAGTTCTGGATTATGAGATACATCAAGGCTAGTCAAAGAATTGCCACTGCACCATAGCTCATTAAGTTTAGGATTATTGGATACATTCAGACTGGTTAACGGATTGAGTGAGCATCTAAGGGCTTTTAGTTTAGGATTATGGGAAATATCCAGGCTTGTTAATAAGTTTGACCAGCACCACAACCAATTTACTTTTGGATTTTTGGATACATCCAGACTGGTCAATGAATTATACCCACAATACAACCAAGTGAGGTCAGGATTATTGGAAACATCCAGGTTGGTTAATAAATTAAACTCACAAGCCAGGTATTTTAGTGAAGAATTTTTTGATAAATCGAGATTGGTCAACTGGTTATAAAAGCATTTTAAAGTATCCAGATTTATAAATGCTTCTATCCCTTTCAAATCTGAAATGCTGTCGGAACTAACATCTAAATAAGTTACCACAGCTGCTTCATCATGATTAATTATGCCATCGCCATCTGTGTCAATTCCCAGTTTTATCAGAGCATTTAAAAAGTTATTATCGGGTATAGTGACGAAAGGGTCAGGCTCTTTCTTACATTGACTTAATACTGCCACAATCAATGCCATTAATAATACTTTGATTATTGTTTTCATGAATGACAGGTAAGATTTTAGTAATACAAATTTACGTTATCGGTAAACCAAAGTCAATTATATAATAGAAAACCCCCAACAATAAGGCCAGGGGTCATGTCTCACTGCATGATTCAGGAGAACCCCAATACTGACAAACCGCGGATTTTCTGTAATACCCCCCCCGGAGCTGATTTCTGAAGGTTTTACTATATTTAATGGAAAATCCGGTCACTCAGAGCACCTCATTCCGGTCCAAGACAGCAAACGATTCCGGAAATGATTGAGCACCATAACCCGGAATGTAAGCAGCACAATATCAGTGCAAATACATTATACTATTTAATTATAAATGGACTGCTCTTTCTATACCGGAATAGGATGCTCCAAAACGGCGGATTCTCCACTATTGGAATTAAATGCCTCCGGCATTGAAGACCTATTTTAAACACGAAGGCGGCTGCAGGGCTTTTTCTCCCGACTCTTCGGTCGGGATCTTCACTTTGCTTCGATTTGTTAAGCTCCCCTAAACGGATCATGAAATAATCCTTATTAGTGCGTCTGCGCTGCAGGGCTTTTTCTTTGGGCTGTTACCCCCTGAGGATCAAGCCGACTGCAAGGAGGCTTAATCCTTTTATTTTTTTGCCCCCAAACCCTCCCGCCTTGCGGGACAAGCTCTAAAGGGGGCTTAAATCCAATAATTTATTCTAATATCGAAGGCGGATGCAGGGATTTTAATTTGTGCTGCATCCCTTAAAGGATCATAAGAATAATCCCACCTCCGCTACAAGAAAAAATCTCTTTCTGCGAAAGCAGTGAGGGCTTTTTTGTTTTGCCCTTTATACTTTATTTCGTATAATTAAGCCATGGATTCAGAAGTTACATATTACAGACAGTTACAGGAACATCTTGATAAGCTGCCCATTGGGTATCCTAAAACAAATTCAGGAGTAGAATTAAGGATTCTTCAATTACTTTTTACATCTATTGAGGTAAAAGTGGCTCTCTGCCTGAGCCTGGGAAATGTTTCCGTGGAAACGGTAAGGAAAAGACTTGAAAAAAAATTCAAGATTTCGTATGAGACCGAAAAGGTAGCAAGAATACTTAATGATATGTTTATGAAAGGTGCTATTAACAGGTCTCGTATGGAGCCATTCAAATATAGTAATGCAATGCTTGCCATCGGGATGTTTGAACATCAGGTAGGTGACTTAAGCAAGGAAATGGTTGAGATGGTTCACCTGTACTTCGATGAGGGTTTTGATGATGAATTTTTCAGGTCTTCATTGCCGCAGTTACGTACAAGTCCCCATATGAAGGCTATTGTGCCTGAATTTAATATCGCCACCTACGATAATATGCGGGAAATTGTAAAGAAGACAAGCAAGTCCATACAGGTGGCAAATTGTGTATGCAAGGAAGGGGAAGCAATACTTGGTAAGCCCTGCAAACAAACTAAAGATATAGAAGTTTGTTTGATGTTTGATGCGAAAAATTATTTAGACAGGGGGAAGGCCAGAACCATTACTAAAGACGAGTGCATGGAAATAATTAACCGGGCTGAACGGGAAGGATTGGTACTGCAACCCGGTAATTCACTTCAACCATTTTGTATCTGCCTTTGCTGCGGGTGTTGCTGTGGCGTGCTGACCTCAGCAAAAAAATATGAAAAACCTGCTGAATTAATTGCGCATAACTTTTATGCAAAAGTAGAAGAAGAATTGTGTACTGGCTGCACGATTTGTGTTAATAGGTGTCAGATGGAGGCTATTCAGATTGAAAATAAAAAAGCAATTATTGACCTTTATCGATGCATTGGATGCGGCCTGTGTGTTACTACTTGTAAAACAGAAGCGCTGAGACTAATGGGAAAAACTAAAAAAACGATCCCTCCCAGAAATGCTGCGATGTTGTATTTGGGCATATTGAGCGACAAAGTAAGCAAACGAAAGATGATGGGAAATATGTTAAAACTGCTTACGGGAAAGCAACTTTAAAAAGAAGGGAGTCTGAGAAAATTTTACAATATTCAATTCATCTTACCAACAAGAATCAATATACTTTATAACTGATGAAGAGAACTAATGCTTCACACCTATTAATTTGTATTCTTCTACCTGTAGAAATTGCAATAAAAAGAACTGACTATTTTTTCAATATTTTATTTATAGCCATGCAATTTACTGCAAATTAAGAAATTACCTTTTTATGGAATTAGAAATACTAGCGACTCAACGACTTCCATTAAACCCTTCACCAAATCCAGGTTAGATAATTCAAACCTCTTGTCTACAAGAGGAGACTCCTCATCATTTTCGGTGAGGAGTTTTTCTTTTATACCCTGTAAGATATACTTAAAATGATACTCTGCGAGAAAAAATGAATTTACTTTTGAGGTTAGATAATTCAATCTGACGCAATTGACGCAATTATGACGCAATTCAATTTAGTGTATAAAATGCTCCTGCTCCCTTTTGTCCGCTTGGCTTAAATAGCTTTTTGTTAATCATTTCTTTTAAGTCTCTTGTGGCAGTTTCCCTTGGAACGATTTCTCCTTTATCATTCTTCCCTATGAAAATACTTCCGCCATTGGCATTTTGCAAAACCACAAATCTATTTAAGGTATTCATCCTTCCAGGATTCCTTAAATTCTATGCTTTGATTTTCAGACATATACTTATTTTAAAAGTTTATTGTAATAGCGGTTTCGCTGTTTGAACATTACAACCCCCCCAAAAAAAATAATCACTCCTTCATGATTGCTTATTCCCAATTATTTCCTCCAGAATACGTTTTGCACGTTCGGTGTTGTAGATCCCACAAGGGCAAAAGCGGACAAGTGTGTTTGCAGCTTCCTCAACACTTCTTCTCCCTTCCCGGACCATATCAATCATTTTCTTCGAAAGAGAAAAGGAAACCATCCCGTGACCGCACATTGTAGAAAGTGCCAGAACCTGCGAATCAGGAAGATGATCATGGGGGTCATTGAATCCCAGTGTATATTCAACGCTATGTCTTTTTATACCGCAGTTCCCGGCTATTCTTCTAGCATTTTCCACAGATGTACTTAAGTTAACAGAGAGTCCAAAATCTGCTATAATAATTTCCTTCATACAGGCTGTAGCGTCATCTAATGTTGAAAAGACAGCCGACACTGTTCCCGGTTTATTTACTCCTTCAATTACCGACTCCCAATCGCTTTCTACATGACGTTTCCAATGGGCTACAGGATTAAGACCTTTTTCCGGAGCCAAACTGCTGCGATTACCATTGCCCAAATTTACGGGATTGTATTTTGTACATATCCGAAGGAATTCTTTCAGCCGGGGAACAGAATCCTCATCATTTATCCCTTTTGAAGGAATGGCAAAAATTACATAGTCATCCCTGAAGCTTTCCTCATTTCCGTATCTGTGCAGACTATTGGTCATGTTATTTACTTCTCAGTGTGGTTTAACTCAATTCTGTTTGTTATACGACCCAAACCCATGTTAGTCTTGGCCCTGAAATGGGAATAATTCAGCTTATCCAATACAGGAGCGAGCATTGTCTCTTCACCATTTTCATCGCAGCGGGTGGAAATACCAATAGCAGTTACCGTGTTAATCTGTTTGTTAACCTCAAATACAGAAGCTAAAACCTTTCCCACCATATCTACACCTGTTTTAATTTCTACAATTGCCGAAAGGATTTTTTCGTTGAGTATATCTTCGCGCAAATCTCCATTTTTCAAATCCACCATAAGATAAGTTATGGGATTGTTACTTTCATATGTTACTCCAAGTCTGGCAAATGCCCTTGTCATTTCCTGAATCTCATAAAACTTCACCCCTACTCCAGGCCTTCCAAATTCTATTGTATATCCTACTTCACCCGTATCAACTCTCAGTCTTACATCATTTGTCTTGACCTCCTCGGTACCCCGTCCTTTTATACCTGTGGATTTATGTTCTACAACAGGATCGGAGAATATCTGCCTTATAAGACGTGGCATTTCAAGCTCATTCATTTCAAAAGCTGAGGTAGGACAAACATCAGGTTCCGGTTCAAATCTGAAACGAAATGATTTTGCTATTCTGCGAATGATCCTTATTACAACAGGATTAAGGTTTTCAGTGCTCATTCCACGGTAACAGGTTCCGCATTCAACGCACTCCTCATCATTTATAATCGCCCTGTTTTTCACAGTATCCACTTTAATTGCACTCATAGGGCATACCGCAACACAGTTTCCGCAGGCAACACATTTTCTGGAATTAATAATCATAGTTACAGATTCGGTTTGGTTTTTATACGGATGGCAACCTTAATAACAAATGTAGAATTTTTCTTATAATAGTTTTTATCAGAAGTTGAATAAACATATTATCTTATAAATTGATTCTCTGCCAATACGTAGCCGGCAATAATATTTTTGGTGTTTATGATTTTTAATATAAATTTATCATAAATAATACTTAACCTGCTGACAGTGTCAAATCAAAAAGATCTCAATCTCTCCCCTTTTGGTATAAACAATGCCGAACCAAAAAAAATCGGGATCATAGGCCTTGGCCGTGTAGGCATGCCTGTTGCTAACGCTTACATAAAAGCAGGATACTCTGTCTTTGGATATGCAAGGCGCCCTGAGGTGATAACAAAGTTTGAAGAAATGGGTGGAACATATCATTCATGCCCTGCTGAAGTTGCCAGGCAGTGTAATATAATAATTGTCATGGTCCTTAATGACCAGCAGGTAATTGATGTCATTTCCGGTGATGAAGGACTCTTAAAAGGAATCCTTCATGACTCAACAATAATCTGCATGAGCACTATTAACCGAAAGAGTCTTGAGACTGTAGCTGCACAATGCAAGGAAAAGAATACCGGATTTGTTGATTGTCCCTTTACCGGTGGTCCTGCAAGAGTGCAAACAGCATCACTGACGCTGATTGCTGCCGGCAGAGCGGAACTGATAGAATCGATTTCACCTGTATTAAAAGTGATAGGAAATATTTTTCATGTTGGTGATCGACCAGGGTTAGGGCAAGCTGTAAAACATTGTAACCAGTTGCTTGTCGGTTCTACCCATGCAGCTACCATGGAAGTTATAACCCTTGCCAGGAGGCTAAATCTGGATCCTGCTCTTGTCTGTAAAATTGTGGGCAGCGGGATTGCCGGAAGTGATTATTTCAGACTTCTCACCGATAGTGTCCTGAACGACAAGCCTTCGCCTGGCGGACTGGGTCAGATGTGTAAAGATGTTTCAATTGTATCTAACACTGTTGATGAAGTAAAAATGCCGGCATATATAGCAAAAGCAGCTGCAAAATATTTCAGGCTTGCTGAGGAATGGGGTATGCAAAACAGGGAAGGCGCAGATCTTATAGAGGTTATTGAAAAGGTGACGGAGCAGAATATACATCCTGAAACATAAAATAAGTTTCTGAATAGAAGCGAACAGGAATTCAAAATACCTATGGAAGAACGAATTATAATTAAAGGTTCATTTATATGGGATGGAACCGGTAAAAATCTGTTACCTGAACACGCTGTTATCATTGAGGGTAAAAGGATAGTTGCCTTTGATAAATTTTCTGAGATTAAATCCTCCCCTGATGATAAATTACTCGATTTTACAGGACTTACTTTAATGCCCGGGATGATTGACTGCCATACTCACCACTCCCTGGATGCATCGCTGGAAAATTTCCTCGACAGGATGGCCGATGATATATCTGAATTAACCTCACGGGCAACCGGACTGATGAAAAAAGACCTGTCATCCGGGGTTACAATGTGCCGTACAATGGGAGATAAGGAATACCTGGATATATTTTGCAGGGATTCTGTAAATGAGGGACTGGCAGTCGGGCCACGTTCAATAGTAGCAGGAAAAGGCATTCGGGCCGGGAAGGGTCATGGCTTTGTCGGATACCCTTTTAATGGGGTTGAAGAAATCAGAAATGCGATTAAGGAAAATCTGCAGGCAGGAGCCGACTTAATAAAAATATATATTTCCGGAACTCTCAGGGGAAGCGGTGATCTGCCAAGTTATCTGACCAGGGAGGAGATAGAGACTGCGATCAATGCCTCACATGAAGCAGGAGTCAGAATTGCGTCTCATTGTGTCGGAGGTGTTGGCCTTGACTGGGCACTCGCAACGGGACTTGATACGCTGGAACATGCTTATCATATCAGTGACGACCAGATCACTAAATTGTCAAAATCAAATACCCATCCGGTCCTGACACTAAGTCCAATATTAAACGATGAAATTGTAAATCGCTATCCGAAACATTTAATACAGGGACATTTTGATGAGAGGGATGAAATACTGGGTAGGTTGAAAAAACTAATTGATTCTGAAATACCTTTTGCGCTGGGGACTGATGGGATGCATGGCGGACTTGCCAGTGAAGCTGGATATGCTGTTGAACTGGGGGCCACAAATTATAAAGTACTGGAGGCTTTGACCATTAACGGTGCGAGGGTATGCGGAATTGAAAATGAAACCGGTAATTTTATGGCAGGGAAATATGCTGATATAATAGTTATTGACGGGGATCCTCTTAAAGATATAGCTTCTCTAAAAAACGTAAAAGCTTTGTTTATGCAAGGCAGGTTGGTTTCAGGAATTGGCTTGCAATAAGGGACCCGGTTTTATGTACTTTAAATTTTTGTGACATTGCCTTTTTTTATATATAAATAATTTATCACTAATGGGTACAACACTTCCGATGAAACGCTGGTATCGCCTTATACCCTTAGTATATATTACCTTTAGTCTGGCTTATATCGACCGTACCAATTTTGGGTTTGCTGCAGCCGGAGGAATGGCTGAAGATCTTGGGATAACAGGTTCAATGTCTTCCTTGCTGGGCTCCATGTTTTTCCTCGGCTATTTCTTCTTTCAGATACCAGGTACGCTTTATGCTGCCAACAAAAGTATCCGCAGGCTGATATTCTGGTCTTTGATCCTCTGGGGATCCCTGGCCTCTGCTACAGGGTTGATAAGCAACGTAAACCTGTTATATATAATCCGTTTTTTGCTGGGCGTTGTAGAAAGTGCGGTATGGCCTGCCATGATAGTATTATTAAGCAGGTGGTTTACCCGATCGGAACGTTCAAAAGCCAATACCTTTTTAACTCTCGGAAATCCGACAACCATTATCTGGATGTCTATTCTATCCGGCTATCTTATAAAATCAGTTGGCTGGAGGTGGATGTTCATCTTTGAAGGCTTACCATCCATTATCTGGGCATTTTTCTGGTGGTGGCTGGTCAATGACAGGCCCAAAAATGCCAGATGGCTGACAGAAAAAGAAAAGTACGCACTGGAAGAAGAGCTTAGACAGGAACAACAGAACATCAAACCTGTAAGGAATTACGCTGAAGCATTCAAATCTAAAATGGTCATTTTACTGTGCCTTCAATATGCATTCTGGAGTATCGGGGTTTATGGTTTCATTATGTGGCTGCCTTCAATTATCAAAGCAGCTCCTGATATGAGTATAGTCAAAACAGGGTGGCTTGCTGCAGTACCCTACCTTTTTGCAGTAATCGGTATGTTTATAGCATCTTATTACTCTGATAAAACACTCCACAGAAAAGGATACATATGGCCATTTCTCTTAACCGGAGCAATTGCTTTTTATAGCTCGTACTTACTGGGATCAACCAACTTCTGGCTTTCGTTCGTACTTCTGATAATTGCTGGAGCTGTAATTTATACACCCTATGCCCCATTCTTCACTGCCCTGACTGAAATCCTACCTGAAAATGTAGCTGCAGGAGCTATTGCACTTATCAACAGCTGTGGAGCATTAGGATCATTTGTCGGTTCATATATTGCCGGCTATTTAAATAGTTCTACAGGAGGATTTGGTGCATCATATATTTTTATGGCGGGTTCTCTTTTCATTGCAGCTTTCTTAACAATGATTGCCATCAAGGATAACAGACCTGCTAATTTGGAATATCAGGACAAGTAAGTTTTTGCTTTTCAAGTAAAGAATATTAGAAATATAAGTGTTTTATTTAAACAATTGTTCTTAGCAGAATGAGTCAGATTTTACTAATACAGCAGTCAGATGCAGGGCTTTTTCTTTGGGCTGTTATTCAAAAAGGATCACTCGACCGCAGCGAGCGTAATCGAGGAATCTCATAATCAATTGTGTAGAGATTATTACTGATAACCGATACCCATTTAATTATAAATACTAAATAGAACCTATGAGAAAAATTCTGATTCTACTTCACCTAGCTGGTATTTCAGAGAGATAACTAGCCAACCTAAATATATGAACTCAAATATTGTTTTTTTCAAGTTTTTATCCGGAAGGATATTATTAGCATCATTTTTTTATTGCCTGATAATAAGCATGTTCATACCTGAAACTAATGGTCAGGCAATTAATAACCCGGATATCTGTTCAACCGGTTCCATTTCTAATCCGCGACAGATTATTCCGTTTGATACTGACTGGCGATTTTGGCTTGGGGACAATCAGGAAGCAAAGCAGCCCGGCTTTGACGATAAAAGCTGGCGTACTCTTGATGTACCGCACGACTGGAGTATCGAAAGCCCAATCAATCCACCCCCGGATGGTGTTGCCATTGGTGGCTTTTTCTCACATGGAATTGGCTGGTACAGAAAATACTTCATATCTCCCGATACTACAAAAAAGGTAGTTATAGAATTCGATGGCGTGTACATGAACAGCGAAGTCTGGATTAATGGACAGTTCCTTGGACGCAGGCCCTATGGTTACATTGGCTTTCGCTACGATCTTACAGAATATTTGAAAAAAGACGGCACCGCTAATGTTCTGGCTGTTCGTGTTGACGATTCTGCGGAACCATCTGTTCGCTGGTATGCAGGCTCCGGTATCTACAGACATGTGCGTCTGATTACTACCGGGTACACTCATTTCCGGCTCGATGGCGGTATCAGCATTACTACTCCTGAGATTACGAATGAGCAGGCTGTTGTAAACATAGATTATGCTATTGATCCTAATTTCTTTACTTATCAGGAATTCAGAGCCTGGGCCAAAGATCCATGGCAGGTCAAATCACAAAGTAAAAATATCATATTACGAAGCAGTATTCTGGCTTTGGATGGAACAATTATCACAACAACCGAGTCGACGCTCACACTTCAAAGTATATGCTCAGATCAACTCACTACACAAAAGGTAACAGTTGCTAAACCCCACCTTTGGTCGGATAAAACACCTGAACTCTACAACTTGCGCAGCACCCTTATGCTCGATGGAATCATACTTGACGAGACTGTCACAACGTTCGGCATTCGAAATCTTAAATATGACACAAATCTTGGGCTTTTGGTTAACGGAAAGTCAACCAAACTCAAAGGGGTCTGCCTTCATCAGGACGCAGGTTCATTTGGCAATGCGGTGCCTGATGCAATCTGGATTTACAGGCTTGGGCTTCTTAAGGAGATGGGCTGTAATGCTATCCGTCCAAGTCATCACCCTTTCTCTCCTGAGTTCTATGATCTTTGCGATAAACTCGGCTTTTATGTTTTTGATGAAGCATTTGACGAATGGACCCGCGACTGGACCTATAATTACACTGAAAATAACCGGGGTAAAGCAAAATTCGGATATCATCTCTATTTTGACCAGTGGTACGAAACTGATCTTCGTGCCATGCTGCGACGCGATCGCAATCATCCAAGTGTAATCCTATATAGTATTGGCAATGAGATTCCCGACCAATTCAATAACGATGGATGGAAGCTTGCTAAAAAATTAATTGCTATCTGTCACGAGGAAGATCCTACCCGTCCAGCGACATCTGCCTGCGACCAGTCGTTTGTATCTTCACGCAACGGTTTCATGGATGAACTCGACATTGCTGGTTATAACTACATCGATCGACTTTATGGCGATAGCACCTATGTGCACGAACGCAGACGCTTCCCCAACCGTCTCATTCTGGGTGCAGAAACTGGGAAACAAATACATTACTGGCTCGGCGTTCGCGATAATGATTATGTCATAGGCGACTTTATATGGACCGGTATTGACTATCTGGGAGAAACACGCAGATTCCCCAGCAGAGGAAGTAGTTCCGGTATAATTGATGTTGCGGGAGGAAAAAAGTTTGGATTCCACCAGCGTGCAGCTTATTGGCGTGAAGATCCTGTATTACAGATTTTTGTTGTTACCGGGGAGAGGACGAATAATCCAATGCAATCGCAACCCGTTGAGCAAAAGTGGAACTTGCCGGAAAAAACAAAAGTTACAGTTCGTGTTACTACTAATTGTGATGAAGTCGAATTATTCCTCAATAAACGTTCTCTTGGGAAGAAGAATGTATCTCACAATCTTTACACAAACGACTGGGAAGTTGAATCTAAGACAGGCGAGCTTAAAGCGGTTGGCTATTTGAAAGGGCGCCAGATGGTCACTTCAATACTGCGTACAATTGGGAAGGCAACAAAGCTTCAGCTCTCACCTCTTCCTCTACCTGTTGACAGTGATATTCTCTTATACGAACTAACAGTATGCGACAATGCAGGATTGAAAGTGATTGATTCACCAGCTACTGTCAAAGTACTTGTCGAAGGTGCTGGTCGTTTGGTCGGTGTTGACTCGGGAGACCTTGTCTATGATGGTCTGTTCAAGACCGACACGCGTATAGCCTATCAGGGTCGGCTTCTTGTTGCAGTAAAACGGACAGCGGCAGCGGGTGAAATCCGCGTTACTGCTTCGTCAACAGGACTCTCATCCGCAATTTCATTTACAAAATGATAATATTTTGAAAAATATGAAAAACAACAGATTATTGAGAATTTCAACCGTTGGCCTTTTGGTGGCTTTGTTCAGTATCATTACAGCATGGGGACAGACTAGTAAGGAAACAATTCCCCTACTGATTGAAAAGAATGGCCGTCATGCACTTCTGGTGGATGGTCAACCGTTCTTGATGCTCGGAGGACAAGCACACAATTCGAGTGCATGGCCAGGAATGATGCCCCAGGTGTGGTCGGCAATTAAATCAATGAATGCCAATACACTTGAAGTACCGATTTACTGGGAACAGATAGAGCCACAACCCGGGAAATTCGATTTTTCGTTAATCGATACGCTTCTTAATCAGGGAAGAGAGCATAATGTTCGTCTTGTGCTTCTCTGGTTTGCCACCTGGAAAAACGGCAGTAATCACTATATGCCTGATTGGATGAAGAGCGATGCCGCAAAATATCCTAATATTACCGGCAAGAATGGGAGACCGGTTGATTCTCCTTCACCTCACACACAGGCTGCCATGGAAGCAGATGCAAAAGCTTTTGCTGCAGTGATGAGTTATCTGAAGAAGGCCGATCCGCAATACACGGTACTGATGGTACAGGTTCAAAACGAACCCGGTTCCTGGGGAAGTGTACGCGATTTTTCACCTGCTGCCCAGAAACTTTTTGAGAGACAGGTTCCCGCGGAACTGCTTAAACCAGAGGTATTAAAGGCATTAAACCGACCCGTCGATACCAGGGGCACATGGCAGGAGGTATTCGGTACCGATGCAGATGAGTATTTTCATGCATGGTCAGTTGCCCGATATATCGGGTATGTTGCAGCTGCAGGCAAAGCAGTAAATAAACTCCCTCTGTATGTAAACGCCGCTCTGCGAGATCCTATAACCAACCCAAGTGCTTCAAGCTACGAAAGCGGAGGACCCACAGATAATGTGATCCCAATCTGGAAGGCGGCAGCACCGGCAATCGATATACTAACTCCAGACATCTATTTATCTGGTAGTGAGAAAGTACTTAAGGTTATTGAGTTGTACTCCCGGCCTGATAATGCTTTGTTCGTTCCGGAAATAGGCATCAGCGAGGAAAATACCCGCTACTTTTACTCCGTACTGGCGAGCGGAGGTATTGGATTTTCGCCGTTTGGAATAGACAGAAACGGTCAGGGTACAGAGGAAGAGAATACTACCCGTCTTACTTCTATTGCTCAGGAATATGCTATGGCTGCACCAATGATGAGAGAGCTTGCAAAATGGGCATTTGAAGGAAAGATTAAGTCGGTTGTTGAGCGTGAAGATCATGCAGAACAGACAATTGACCTTGGCATATGGCAAGCCACCGTATCGTTCGGCACTGCCAGAAGGAACACCGTGCAAGCCAATACACGGCCGATAAGCAAAGCCATGGTGGTACAACTGGGTGATAACGAATTTTTGCTTATTGGTACACTCTGCCACTTTACTTTTAAGCCTCTTGGTGCCAATGCCGGCAAAGCCTGGCAGTATATGAAGGTCGAAGAGGGCATGTATGAAAACGGGAAATTCAAACTCCTGCGTATACTTAATGGAGACGAGACCGATTGGGGAGGTCCTCGTGTCGGAGCCATTCCTACAGTGCTGCATGTTACGTTAGTTGCACGCTGAAAAAGGATTAATATGACCGGTTCAGAAAAAAGTAGAGATTACTTATGATGGCAATAAATTGTAAATGACATAAAATGATAAAAATGAATCATAAATTACTTCGAATAATACTGAGCGTCATTATCAGTTTTGGAATGTATAATGTATCCGGCGTTGATCCGGTAACACCCAATGCTTCTCCGGAAGCAAGGGCGCTGCTCAACTACATTTACTCACAGTATGGGAAGAAAACTCTGTCGGGTCAGATGTGGGCACCATGGGGAATTGATGAGACTAAAACCATATATGAAATAACCGGAAAATACCCTGCAATAGAAGGGCATGACTACATCAATGAGAGTTCCAATAAACGTGAAAATCAATTGGTTATAGAATGGTGGAAAGCAGGAGGTATTCCTACCCTTATGTGGCACTGGGGTGCACCTTCAATAGGCGAAGGTTATGAAAACAGCAAAAAGGAAATAAATATTGACTCGTGCTTTATACCAGGTACAAAGCAGTACATTGCTATGTGGGGCGATCTGAAAAGGATCGCTGATCACCTTACCGAATTACGGGATGCAAATGTTCCGGTTTTATGGCGTCCTATGCATGAATGCGATGGTAACTGGTTCTGGTATGGTAAACAGGGAGGTGAACGTTTTGTTAAGCTGTGGAAGACAATGTTCGACTATTTCACAAAGGAAAGGAAACTTAACAATCTGATCTGGGTTCTCTGCCATACAGGTGATCCTTCAGCAGAATGGGATTCCGGCAAAGCCTACTATGATATTGCCGGTGGAGATACTTATGGTAAAGGTATTCAGGCTCCACTGTTCAATAAACTAAAAGCAATTCATGGTGAAACAATTCCAATCCCATATCATGAATGTGGTACCCTTCCTGATCCCGATGAATGTTTTAAAAATGGTGTCACCTGGTCGTGGTGGATGCTCTGGCATACAGGTCATGTTACAAATCATAATAAGGAAGAACTTAAGCGTATCTATAACCATGATCTTGTTCTCACACGCGATGAGTTGCCAAATATTATGGATTACCTGAATGTGAAAGGTGAGCCTAAAACTACTTATCTCTTTCAGAATCCGATCAGGTGAAGATCTGGGACGCGACTTCCCGGAAGATCATACTTTTGAAGGTCCCCAAACCAGGGGAAGGTACCGTAAGACTACCTCTGGTACTTGGATCGTATGAGGCAAGGTTCATAATCATTAGGCCAATTATTTTATGATAAATAAAACCTCCTCCAGTTTAATAATTCTATCAATATCTCTTATCAAATCAAGGTTAGATATTTCAAACCTCTTGTCTACTAAGAAAAAGCCCTGGCGCGAAAGCGCCGGGGTTTTTGTTTTCAGACCGAAGCCCGCTTGCGAGACAGAGGGCTGGAAGCAAAAACCAGATGCAGTGTGGAAGCACTGCAGGGATTTTTCATTGTTAAGCACCCCCTTAATGGATCACGCGACCAGAGGGAGCGTAATCCTCAGCCTATAGCTCGTTTACGAGGTTGAGAGATAAAATAAAATGCAGACGCCAAAGGCGGATGTGAGGTTTTGCTCTTAACCATTAAACTTCGTGAGAATAATGACGTAGGATGCAGTATATCTTATTAATAAAGCAATATCAGTGATTGGAATAGGCTCACTTTTGCTCGGTAGACATGGTTCTTTGTGAGCGAGGTTCCATTTGACATAGTATAAATACAGCCAATTGCTTACCTTTATAAAATTGTTTCGAGTCTGGCTGACAATGTCCTATTATACAGCTACATTCAGTGACAGATCATAAAAAATTGCCTAAATGAAAAAATATTATAAACTCTTCTTAAGTATCCTATTTACGATTATATTCTTTTTAATAAAACCAATGCTTGACCTTTATACTGATCATGCAAATGGTTTATTATCTATACTATACAATCAAAGTCAATTTCTTGTTACAATTGGAATTACATGGTTTTTAATTGCTCTATTAAGGGCATTGAAAACTGCCTTTTTGAAGAGATTTGATATTTCCATAGAAGACAATCTTGCATCCCGAAAAGTATATACCCAGATAAATATTCTCGAAAAAGTGCTCATATTTATCATTATTCTTTTTGCATTAGGAATAGTGCTGTTATCCTTTGAGAGTATCAGGAAGATTGGGATTGGACTATTTGCTTCTGCAGGTGTGGCTGGAATTATTATTGGTTTATCTGCCCAAAAAGTAGTTGGGTCATTATTAGCTGGGATTCAAATTGCAATTACTCAGCCATTTAGAATTGATGATGCTGTACTTGTTGAAAATGAATGGGGTTGGATAGAGGAAATAAATCTAACCTATGTAGTGGTACGAATTTGGGATAAACGGCGACTAGTCCTTCCATCAACTTACTTTTTAGAAAAACCATTTCAAAATTGGACAAGAACATCTGCTGATATTACAGGCTCCGTTTTTCTTTATGTCGATTATACAATCCCTTTACAGGCACTTAGAGATGAGCTTTCAAGATTACTAAATGAAAGTGATTTGTGGGACAAAAAAATAAATGTTCTTCAAGTAACTGATTCCAAAGAATCGACTTTGGTAATCAGGATACTTGTGAGTGCTAAGAACTCCCCAACAGCATGGGACTTAAGAGTATATATCAGAGAAAAAATGATCGAATTTATTCAAATAAATTATCCTGAAAGTTTACCAAGAACAAGAGTAATGCTTGAAAAGGAGAAAAGCACGAAGACGCAACATTTGATATAAGTAAAGTCGGGGCTTGTGTGGAATTAAACTTTGTATTCTACATTATCAACCACATTCACCAGATCCTTCATCAAATCATGGTTAGATATTTCAAACCTCTTGTCTACAAAGAAAATGCACCCCTAAAAGGATCATACTGAACGCAGTGAGGCGTAATCCTTCATTTTTCACCTCATCCCCTAAATCCCCTTCTCCCTGGTGAGAAGGGGACTTAAAACTTATCAAAAATGTGAGCTGATGAAATGCTTTTTCTTTGAGCTGTTACACTTTGTGAAATGTCTAAAAACACTTTCCAAAATAAACGAATTTACATTTGAGGTTAGATCTCAATTGTGGAAACAAATGTAGTTTCAATTCCCACCCTTGTGTACATACCCCAAACTGCTGATTTTCATAAAGAAAAATATCTGTGATTAAAATATTTATTAATTTCACTTATGCTATTAACAAAACTCCATATTCCACCTGCCGGAAATAATATAGTTCATCGCTCTGAACTTTATGAGAAATTAAACACAGGCTTGAGTAGAAAATTAATTCTTGTTTCCGCTCCTGCCGGATTTGGTAAAACAACAGTTGTGAGTGACTGGATTGATCAAAAAAAGATTCCGACAGCATGGTTCTCTCTCGACAATGGGGATAATGACCCGGCAGATTTTTTAAGCTATATAATTTCAGGAATTCAAAGTATCCATCCAGCATTTGGGCAAAGCGCCCTCAAACTGTTAAATTCACCCAATAAACCATCTGTTGAATCAATTGCCAGCCTCTTAATAAACGACATACTCAGCATCAGTCAAAATTTTCTATTGGTACTCGACGATTTTCATCTTATAAAGAGCTACGAGGTAGTAAATTTAGTAACGTATTTATTAGAGCATATTCCTGGTAATATCCACATTGTGATCCTGACCCGTTCTGACCCGGCACTATCTCTTTCAAGGTTAAGAAGTCAGCACCAACTGGTTGAGTTACGTTCATCAGACCTTAGTTTTTCGGCAAATGACATTTCCGTATTGTTCAATAAAAAGCTGAAATTAGGTTTATCCATTGACGATATTTATTCTCTTGAAACAAAAACCGAAGGATGGATTGCAGGCCTTCAGTTGACAGCCTTATCAATGGAGGGCCGTGATGATATTCCTAAGTTTATTCAGGATTTAAAGGGAGATAACCGCTACATTATGGATTATCTGATGGAGGAAGTTCTGAAGATCCAAACTGATGACATCAAGGAATTTTTGCTGCAAACATCAATACTGGAGCAAATGTCGGCTTCATTATGTAACGCTGTTTTGAACAGAAATGACAGTCAGCAAGTACTTGATACGCTGGAAAAAAACAACATGTTTGTTATTCCTTTAGATACAGAAAGGTCCTGGTACAGATATCATCACCTCTTTGCGGAGTTATTAAAACAAAGGCTTCAGCAAAAAGATCAGATGCTAATCATTGATATTCAGAATAAAGCGTGTGACTGGTTTGAACAAAACAACATGTATAACTTAGCAATAGAGCATGCTTTGGCAATTAAAAACTATGCAAAAAGCATTCAGTTACTTGGTGAAATAGTTGAGAGTATGTGGAAAAACGGGTTGCATGCTGCAATTCTTAAATACGGTGATTTAATACCGGATGAACTGATTAAGAACAATCCTGAATTTTGTCTTTATTATGCCTGGATTTTAATATCAGCAGGTAAATTGGAACAAGCGAAACCTTACTTAACAAGTGCAGAAAATATAACAGCAAATAGACTTAATGCCAAAAATATATCTAATGAATTTATTGATTATAATAAGAATCAATTAGGAAGAATTTTTGTTGCATTTGCCTATTTGAATTCAAATGAAGAACATCCGGAGAGAATAATTGAATATTGTGAAAAAGCAATGGAAAATCTAAAGGAGGAGAATCCATTATGGTTTAGCTGGATTTGGTTTTCTTATGGTATTGCATATTTTTCCGGTGGGGATATACAAGAAAGCAACAAGGCTTTCAAAAATGCATGGGAATATGGTAAAAAATCCGGTAATCTCTCCCTGATATCTACTATAGCTTTCAGAGTGGCGGATATCGAACAACAGTTGGGACATTACAAGTCAGCTTATAAAAAATGTTCCGATCTTTTAACGTTCATGAAGGAAAGAGGATATTCACAAATAGCAAAAACAGAATGGACTTATGCCGGACTTTTTATTGTGATGGCAAGTACACAAGCCGTTTGGGCAAATATGGATAAGGCACATGAATATATTAAAATTGCTTATGATTTAGGCAAAACCACCAAAGACATTTCTATTAAAATACCAATATTATTGATTTATTCAATGGTACTGTATGAATGTGGGGATACAACCGGGGCAGAAAAGAAAATTAATGAGATGGAAGATATAATAAAACAAAATTATATCCCTCCGTTTTTAACACATATATATTTAAGTTCGAAAATATTTATATTAATTGAAATGGGTCAACTGGACCAGGCTGAGAATCTTATTTCGGAATATGGTTTAGGACTTGATAAAAAGAAATCTCACATAGATGATGCGGCATATATTTCTTATGCCCGTCTACTTATTACCCAATATAAATTGGATGAAGCTGAATCACTGCTTTCAGAATTATTTGCTTTGGCAAACAAAAGTAAAAGAATAGAAAGATTGATTGGGATTAAAATGTATTATGCTATTATTTATAAAATGAGAGGCAATCATGAAAAAGCCGTTATAAATGTGATCGAAGCCATGGAGATGGCCGAAAATGAAAATTTATTTTCGTACTTTCTTTTTGACCTGCACCATACGAAGGACTTATTGAACGAAGTGTTTAAAATTCAGGCTACTGCAAAAACCAAAATTCCTGCGAAGTTTGTTGATACCCTTAAGCTCCTTATAGAAAGAAAAGAAAAAATTAAGAAAATTCATGTTACAATATATTTAAGTGCTCGCGAATTGGATACCCTTAAACTTATTGCCGAGGATTTAATGAACCAGGAAATAGCCGATAAGTTGTTTATTTCATTACATACTGTTAAAACGCATGTGAAAAATATTCTTTTAAAATTAGAAGTTGGTTCCCGAATACGAGCTGTAGCTAAAGCAAAAGAGCTAGGTATAATATAACTCCCCTTCCACTTTACTGAATCCAGATAGATCTATTTTATAAAAATCACTCTTTGAATCACTCTCAAGAGTGATTTTTTTTTGATGGGTGTACCCGACCTTTGCTTAGAATTTAATCAATAAACCATGAAAGGTAAAACGATAATAATAATTCGGGATCATCTTGATGAAAAATGGAAGGATTGGTTTGAGGGTATGGAAATCAGTTATAATGGAGACAATACCATACTTACTGGATATATTAAGGATGAAGCCCACTTACATGGGGTTTTAAATCAAATAAGAGATCTAAACCTCACTCTTATATCAGTTAACACCGCAGAAAATAATAATTAGCAATTGTAAAATTTAAAACACAAAAAAATGAAAAAGTTTTTTTTAACAACATTAGTAATTGCGCTCTTCGCAATACAGGTATTTAGTCAGAATTTTACCCAAACAGATTCTGTATCAGTTCAAAGAGAGAAGCATGATATAAATCGGCGACACTCTATTGGAAGTTCACTTTTTCTCCTGGGTAATTTCCTGCCGGGAGATCCTGTCCGTTTTTTTCAATTGAACTATGGATACCGGCTCACCCCAAAAGATAACATTATAGCCGAAGCTATCACATGGACTTATTATGAACCCTTAGGGACATATTTATCTTCCGAGGAATTTTACCCGGGTAAGGTAAGAGCCTACGGTATTGGTTTGGGTTATCAGCGATTCCTGTGGAAGAACTTATATACGACTGTCGAACCAACCTTTTTTCTTCAGCAATTCTATGATACAGATAATGAAAAAATCCAGAAAGGTTTTCAGTTGTATCTTCAGTTTATCATAGGCTACCGATTTGAATTCTTTAAGGAACGAATGTTCATAGAACCTGCTTATGCCCTCAAATACTGGCCTGTTAACACCAACTTTCCTGCATCCTTTGCAGCTATTGAAAGTGGAGCGCCTAAATACAAATTTGAACCCAGTCTGCATTTTGGCTTTAGGTTTTAATTAGATTTTGTGCGAATAAGAATTATAGAAAAAAAGTCTAATAAAATTCATACTTCAAATTTAACATATACAAAAATGAAAAAATTAATTTCAACAACATTAATGATTGCCGTGTTCACAACACTGGCATTTAGTCAAAACCTCCCGAAAACAGCAAAGGTCACAGACAAAGACGCAGGGCCTGACTACAAATGCTCAGTAAGCACTACGTATTTGACTTTCCTCAATTTTGGAGCGGAAAAAACAAATACACATCATTACGAGTTTCATTTGGGATATAAACTTACTCCTAAAGACAATATTGGTATTAAAGTAACCTCATGGGAACTATTTGCCCCTATGGGCATACCATTGGGGGATGCAATTGAGATGAATGAAAGTACATTTTATCCTGGTAAACTCGGCGAAAAAGGTATAGGTGTTACATATCAGCGTTTGTTGTGGAAAGGGCTATTTGCTACAATAGAAATTTCGCCTTTAAAGAAAACATATTTTGACGAAAATAAGAAGAAGATAGGTAACGGTTTTAAATTATATACTTCTTATCATTTAGGCTACCATATTCCATTATTTAAAAACAGAATGTTTATTGAGCCACAAATTCATTGCAATTATTGGCCAATTGATACAAAAGCTCCCCAAAGTTTTCAAGAGGAAGAAAGCAAATGGAATAATTATTTCCTCTTTGAACCCAATTTATATATCGGGGTTAATTTTTAAATACCGTCTGTTTGCAATCTGGAAAAGTAAGAGCAAGAATAAAAGACAGCCCATAACTTCTTGTATAAGTAATGACGGAGAAAGTACAAAACATAAACTTCGGTAATCCACGAAATTGATCTCGATTTACAAAACTTAACAAACTTTCGGGGCAGGATCCCGGAATACTATGATGCAGGCAAACCTTACAAAGTTGGCTATTTAAGGGCAATGACAGCGGTCCCTATCTTAATTTACCTGGTTTATGTTTAATTTTTAACTTTGAAAAACAGAAATGAACTCAAACAAAATGAGAGCAATTGTATACACAAAATATGGACCTCCAGAAGTACTTCAACTCAAAGAGGTGCCAAAACCTGCACCCAGAGACAACGAAGTACTGATTAAAATACATGCAACAACCGTAAATCGAACTGACTGCGGATTTCGAAAACCTGAATATCCTGTCATTATCAGATTGGTTAATGGCCTCTTTAAGCCTAAAAAAACAATATTAGGGAGTGAGCTGGCTGGCGAGATTGAAGGTATTGGTAAAGATGTAAAAACATTTAAACCGGGCGACCAGGTTTTTGGATTAAGCGCCTTAAATTTTGGAGCACATGCAGAATACATTTGTCTGCCCGAAACAGGTTCAATCACCACAAAACCGGCGAATATATCATACAATGAGGCTGCTGCCGTATGCGATGGACTAATGCTTGCAATTGCCTACATCAGGAAAATAGATTTTACGAATGAAAGAAAAATTCTAATCAATGGAGCTTCGGGATCTATAGGTTCCGCATGTGTACAACTTGCTAAATATTATGGCGCAGAAATCACAGCCGTATGCAATACCAGGAATTTAGAAATGGTGAAATTGCTGGGTGCAGATGAAGTAATTGATTATACTAAAGAAGATTTTACGAAAAATAGTAAATTGTTTGATGTTGTTATTGATGCCGTCGGCAAAAGTTCTTTTTTTCGTTGCAAAGAAATACTAAAACCAGGAGGTGTGTATTTTTCAACAGACCTTGGCTATTTATCGCAGAATATTTTTTTAGCACTCCTGACTCCAATATTCAGCAAACTGACTGGCCAGCAGACAGGTAAAAAAGTTAAGTTTCCAATTCCAAAGGACAGGAAAGAAGATATAGTCTTTTTTAAAGAACTGATTGAAGCCGGGAAGTATAAAGCGGTTATAGATAGGAGTTACACCCTGGGAAAAATTGTAGAGGCCACTAAATATGTTGAAACAGGGGAGAAAGCTGGAAATGTAGTAATTACTATATAATTTAATCATGAAAGCAATTGTACACACAAAATATGGACCACCGGATGAACTACAGCTTAAAGAGGTAGAAAAACCAATTCCCGGGGACAATGAAGTGTTGATAAAAATACATGCAACAACAGTTACAACATCCGACTGCAATGTGCGTAACTTCACATTTGTCCCTAAATCGTTCCAGTTTTTAGCACGGATAATGCTTGGTTTCAAAAAGCCAAAAATAAAAATATTGGGGATTGATTTGGCAGGAGAAATTGAAGCCGTGGGCAAAGATGTAAAACTATTTAAGGAGGGTGACCAGGTTTTTGGATCACCAGGGACCAAAATGGGTGCACATGCTGAGTATTCCTGTGTTCCTGAAGACGGAGCATTGGCTATAAAACCGGCTGATATGTTCTGGGAGGAAGCCGCCGCCATTTCATTAGCGGGAAATACTGCACTGTTTTTTATAAGAGATCTGGCAAAAATTCAGGCCGGGCAAAAAATACTTATCCATGGCGCATCCGGAGCTATAGGGACTTATGCTGTACAACTTGCAAAGTACTACGGTGCAGAAGTTACAGGGGTATGCAGTGCTGCGAATGCAGAAATGGTGAAATCTTTGGGAGCCGATAAGGTTATTGATTATACTAAAGAAGATTTTACCAAAAGCGCTGAGAGATATGATTTTGTTTTCGATGTAGTGGGCAAGACTACTTTCTCACAATGCAAGAGTATTTTAAAGCCAAAAGGAATCTATCTTGAAAACATGCTCGAAATAAAGGATATTCTTAGAATGATGTGGAGCTCAATTACCGGTGGTAAGAAAATCAAGGGGGGAGTTTCTAAAGAGAATACAGAAAATCTGAATTTCTTCATCGGGCTTATTGAATCTGGAAAGTTAAAACCGGTTATAGACACAATCTATCCATTGGAAAGGACAGCCGAGGCTTTTCAGTATGTAGAAAAAGGTCATAAAAAGGGAAATGTCGTGATAAAAATAATTTGAGAAAAAATAATGAATAACTTAAGAAATGCTGAGAAATATGAAACTTAAGACCTGACAAGAATGAAACCAATTCTCATTTTATCTGTTTTTGTTTTCAGGCTACAAGAAATGGGGATTATAATATTTCATCAAAGTCCGGGAATGCATAATTACTATTTTGTTAATTTAGCTATCCCGGTAACAGTCTTTAATGTAATTTTTGGTGTGCTGTCACCCCTGATAAAGCTTTTCCTGTAGTAGTCATCCTTCTTTCCGAAATCTGAAGAAGTATTGTAATTTTTAATATCATCCAAAAAGGTCTCTACTTTGTCAAATTTAAATGGAGAGTTAATTCTACCCCCATCTTCCATGGCGATGAACTCAAAGTACCCTGTTACGGGATGACCGTTAAATCTGACCTGTGCCTTATTAAAACTGGAGCTTACATACAGATCAGCTTCAGGTTCCCGGGCAAGCGAAATTTTTACAACTCCCATTCCAGTACTGAAACTACTTTTCCCATTTACTGTCAAATCTTTTGTTCTGATTGATCCGCCTGCAGAACTCAGGTTGAATGAGCCCTTTGAATTATGAATTTTAGCTTTCAACATGGCCAGCCGCAAATCAATGGATCCGTCGACATTATTAAGATTAAACCGTCCCTGACCATAGTTAGCCTTAAAAACTCCGATAAAGCTTTTTACTTCAAATTCACCTGAGCTTCCGCTGCATCTAATATACATACCATGAGGAACAGTGATTATCCAGGTACACTCCTCAAAATATGTTTGCGTTGGTCTGTGCTTATTATAATTCAGGATATTTTCCTTCAAATAAATCGTCCTTTGAGATTCTTTTACTTCGAACTTCTCATCTGGTTTGACTATATATCGAAGCTTTATCTCTATCTCCCCTGAATTGGAACCGGTAATAAAAACTTTTGTTTTCCCCATGGTTTCCAAACACAATGTGTCTTTTTTTGGGAATTTCCAGGCCTCCTCCTTCAATTCCCTGGAAGGTAATCTTGCGGAGACTGGATATGATTGAATTATTAATGTACCAGGAAGTAGAATTAATAATTTAATCATTAATGTTCTGCTAAGTGTTTTCATTTTAGTATTTTTTCAATTCGAACTGATATATTGTTTCTTAATTCTATTTCAATTTTTCTATTCATATCTCAGATTATTAACCGGATTATCGCTTATGACCTTATATGTCATTACTGCACTGATAATAAGAAACGATAAGGCTATAACAGCAAGTGCATACAGGAAAACATCAAATCCGATCTGTGTTCTGTTCATATATTTGGTGAGCCATTCGTTTAAGAGAAGATATACAAGGGGAATTGCAAGACAGGAAGCAATTATAAAAGGCGGAATATATTCATTAAGAAATATTTTAAGGATACTATTTGCATCAGCCCCCAATATTCTTCTGATAGCCATTTCATTGATCTTTGAGGTTGAAACAAGGTATGATACCGAAATAATACCCAACAGAAGCAGAAAAAGACTAATAATTGTTGAAATAGTTAATGTCTGTATGATTTTTACCTCCTTTGAATAAACATTGTTGTAATGGTCTTCCATGAAGAAATAGGAAAATGGAGCAACCGGATCAATCTGTTTCCAGTTTTCACTCAGGAACTCCAAAGCCTTATCTGACATGTTGTCAGCTGTTTTGAAGAAAAGCTGGAAGTTGTTGCCAATTGACGTACTGTTTACGACGAATGCCATAGAACCGGGACTCTTATCCGTTTTACCGAAATAGATATCTTTCACAACTCCGACAACAATTTTTTCATTATTTCCCCAAAAACCAATAAGTTTTTTACCAACAGCATCCCCTCCGATTCTTTTAGCCAGTTGCTGATTTATAATTACTGCTGAGACAGAATCGGTTGAAAAAGTTCTACTGAAATCACGGCCTTCAACAATAGTAGCTCCAATAGTTTTGAAAAAAACAAAATCAACACCAAGATAACCTATGGAGATTCCTTCGTCTGATCCCTGTGAAGGCAACCTGACCTGTGTACGATTTGATACAGGGCCCAGAGGATAATTAGAAGCAGAGGCAAAACCGGTAAACAGTGGACTGTTTTGAACCAGCTGGGATGCCAGGAATCGCCTCTGTTCCAGTGAATTTGCACCCCTCAGGTAATTATTGGTAACAATAAGGTTTCTTCTTTCAAAGCCTAAATCCATCGTTGCAATGTAATCAATTTGCCTGCCGGCTATAAGTGAAGCTGCTATCAGACCAACAGAAGTAAAGAACTGAATTCCTAACATTATTCTTCTCAGATTTATTGAATGTCTGCTTCCAGAAATTCTGAGTTCAACTATCCTTGACTTCTTCAGTTTTATTGCCTCAGGAATAGTAATATTATTTACAAGAGATGAAGAATAAAGGCCCGGAATCAGTGGTAGAATAAAGGTCAGAATGATGAGGATGATAATTATCTTAACACTAAATAAATCATTAATACTTAAGCCTCCGGATGTCAGCTCTGATAAAATATTCCGGAAAGAGATGATCAAAATGGCCGATACAAAAGAGGCAGAAAATATATATATCAGATTTTCAAAATAGAAACGTGCAAATACTATTTTTCTGGTCTCCCCATAGGTTTTACTTATACCTATCCTGAAGATTTCTGAAATGTTTTTTCCTATATCAAGTATCATATAATTTCCCAGAGAGATGATCAGAATGAATAAAGCTATCCATGGCAGAAAAAGGACTAGCTGTAAATTTCCGCTGTTAAATGCAGAACTCTGCATAATATCACCTGAATGAAGATAAATGTCTTTAAGAGGTTGAAGAGTAATTCTGGTAAGGTCGTTGTCCACATCAGAGCTTTCTGAAATGATTTTATTCAGAGTTTTCTCCGTTTCATTTTTAAGTTTTTTGTCTTTCAGTACAAGAAAGAAATATGCAATCTGATAATCATTGTCAGTAAGATAAACAGATGTCTTAATGGCTTCGGTTGAAATAAGGTAATCGAACTTAATAAAAGAGTTTGCCGGGATATCTTCAAAGATGCCCCCTATAGTGAATAGCCCATTATTGTCTATGGTAATTATCTTACCCAATGGATTATCATCTTTAAAAATTCTATTTGCCTCTTTTTGAGATATATATATTTTATCAGGCGAATCGAGAAACCCGGTTCCATCCTGGTCTGATAATTTCCATGAAAAGGTATTGAAAAGACCAGGATCTGCATAAATTACCGGTTGGCTCACAGGATCATTATCCTCTGTTTTTAAGGTGCGGTCAAGAACAATTATCCTGATAATTTCTTCTACCTGTGGTAGCTTATCATTGAATAAATCTTTAACTCCACCCGGTAAGATCGCTGTCTTAATATTTTGCGCCTTGTCATGCAGAATTACTCTGAATATTTCTTCCTTCTTCTCATGGTATTTATCAAAAGAATATTCATTTATAAATATTGTAAGAAATAATGAGAAACATATCAGACCGATAGAGAGGCTGATTATTCTTACAAAGGGATAAATACTTTTCAGTTTAACGGACCTTATACTGTCCCTGATTATAAATTTTATCATAGTAATGGTTTTTAATATTTATAAATTCTTAAGCAATATTAAGACAGGAAGGACTGCTGTACAAAAGAAATCTATGGATGGCATGATAAATGAGATAATTTGCAAAATGAGATGGATCAGGATAAATTGAAAGACAATCTTTAGTAACCAGGAACTGAAAAGTCTCAAATTGAACGTTTTTCAATCCATTTTTAATATTTTCTTGTCAGTTACAGCAAATTCCCGGCAGGTTACCTGATTATTAAGATTATAACAATCTGATTTCTTAACTTTGATTTTATGAAATGGATCAGGTTATACCACATTATATTACATCTCCTGTTCTGGATATTGTATACCCTGGTTTTCTATGCAGTAAGCACATATTATAATATTAATACTATTATCCCTTATAATATTTTTACTACTGCTGCTGTACAGATCAGCCTGGTCTATGTAATAAGATATTATCTCTATAAGAAGTATTACCAGAAAGGGAAACCGGTCATGTTCTTCTCACTGTCTCTTTCCTTGATCCTTTATTTTATCCCGGTAGTATGGATCATAGCCATGATTATGTCCGGTATCAATGTTACTTTTTCATTATTATTTACCATTGACCTTCTTTTGGTTTACATGGTAACTCTGGCGATTGTGTTTATCTCTGTATCTATCATGCTATTACGTGAAAAGGAAAGAGGGAAAAGTGAACAGGCACAATTTGAGAAAGAAAAGAAGGAGATGGAACTTTTTGCCCTGAAGAATCAGATTGATTCTCATTTTATATTCAATACGCTTAATAACATTTATGGATTAGCCTTAAGAAAGTCAGATCGTACTCCACAAAGTGTCCTCTTATTGTCAGAGATCTTAAGCTTCGTAATTTATGAAACAAAAAACGATTTTTATCCTCTCAGTAAAGAAATACAACTTATCAGAAACTATATCGAACTTGAAAAAATGAGGTTTGGAGATAGTTTCAGCATTGATTTCGAGGTAAATGATATAACCGATAATTCATTCATTACTCCATTGATACTGTTTACTTTTCTGGAAAATAGTTTCAAACACGGTGTCTCTAAAACTGTGCATAATCCATGGGTGAAAATCAGATTAAAATCTGGTGTTTCGGAAATCTTCTTCGAGATTGAAAACAGCATACCAGAAAATCCGGACAATTCAGGACAGGATGTAAATAAAGGAATAGGTCTTGAAAATATAAGAAGGAGGCTGACTCTGCTATATCCGCATATGTATAAATTAATAACAAGAAAGAGTGAAAACTCTTTTTATGCCGGGCTGTCACTTTTTAAAAACTAATAGACCGAATATATGAAGATAAAATGTGTAATTATTGATGATGAACCTATTGCAAGGGAGATAATCAGAGAATACATTTCAAAATTAAATGAGCTTGAGATAATTGCGGAATTCAAGAAAGCTACTGAAGCAATAAGTTTTTTAAATGAAAACAAAACGGACTTGCTTTTCCTTGATATCAATATGCCTGAAATAAACGGAATAGATTTTGCAAGATCTTTATCCAATCCTCCTGCAATAATTTTTACAACAGCTTACAGGGAGTTTGCTGCTGACGGCTTTGAACTCCAGGCTATTGACTACCTTGTAAAACCAATTCCGTTTGACAGATTTCTGAAAGCTGTTAATCACTACTTTAAGCTGCATAGTAAATCAGTTGAAATGACAACAGCTGAAATCAGTGGGAGACCTGAAGAAGAGTTCATTTTACTGAAGGACAGCAAAAAAACTCATAAAGTATTTTTAACGGACATTAAATATATTGAAAGCGACGGAGACTATATCAGGTTCTATTTGCAAAGCAGAAAATTATTGGTAAGGGGAAGTCTCTCCTCCATGGAGGTCACACTTCCACCCACATTATTTCTAAGGATACATAATTCATACATGATAAACCTGAAAAAAGTCAATGCACTAACCTTATACTCAGTAGAGATTGATGGCACTGAATTACCAATAAGCAGAAGTCATAAAGAAAAAGTTTTGAAGATTCTTAATATAAAGCCTTACTAGTCATAATGAGTGATGA
Source organism: Bacteroidales bacterium (assembly GCA_035531395.1). GTDB lineage: Bacteria > Bacteroidota > Bacteroidia > Bacteroidales > VadinHA17 > LD21. The sequence continues at coordinate 88,301 of DATKTA010000006.1, read as the reverse complement.
ATAAAATTATTGCACAAAAGATAAAACCTTTACCAGGTTAGTAATACTATCTATATCTCTAATTGGGGCAAGGTTAGATATTTCAAACCTCTCGTCTACAAAGAAAAGCACCCTTAAAAGGATCACACCGAACTCAGTGAGGTGTAATCCTTCCTTTTTTTGCCCCCATCCCGATAGCTATCGGGACCCCTAAAGGGGGCTTAAATTCTTCAAAATTAATAGCTTACTTTAACAACAAAAAAGTTACAATGATTAACGCTGCAGGGCCTTTTCTTCGGGCTGTTACCCACAGGGGGATAACAATTAGTTTATTTATTGACGCAGGCTACATAACTTTCATATATATGGTTTTTCCATATTAACACAACCATAATAAAGTTTTACAATTTTTACTTCATGCCATACTTTTTTCTAACATTTATTTTAGCTTAGTGATAAAAACTTTTTTATGAAGGTACTTGTACTATATGATCTTAATCTCCTCTGGAATAGTCTTGAAATCAGCGACACCCGAAACTCCAGTAAGGTTCTTTTTGAATCGCTGAAAGACGAAGGAATTGAAACATATCTTGAAGAACTAAACGACCCTAATCTGGAAAGAATACTGGAAAGATATAGTCCAAACGATACTATTATTTTTAACCTCTGTGAAACCCTGCCGAATAGCCATCACAGTGAAAGAAGAGTTCTGGAAATTATTGAAAACAAAGGATTCACTTATACTGGTAACGTGCCGGAGGTGATAGAACTTAGCTACGATAAACAGAAGGTTAAAGAAGTTCTTGGTTCGCTAGGTATTAGAGTTCCATACGGAGCAGTGCTTACTCCGGAAGAGGCTGCTGGCTGGAACCTTTTTCCTGCTATTGTAAAACCATCACGTGAACACTGTAGTCTTACTATCACCGAAAAATCAGTGGTTTTCGATACATTTTCCCTTCAGGAACAAATTCTGCTGGTAAACAATGAATTAAAACAGCCGGCTTTGGTCGAAGATTTTATTGACGGCCGCGAATTTCACGTGTCAGTATGGAACAATGAACCACCCGAAATATTGCCCCCGGTAGAAATGGATTTTTCGGCTTTCAGCGACGCCCGGAAAAGACTATGTACCTACGACTCCAAGTTTATTCCCGGCTCGGAACATTACAATAAAATCGACACCCTGATACCTGCCCCTCTTGATGAAAAACTGCTTAAAAAGTTGGAAGAGAAAGTCCTTAAAACGTGGAAAGGATTCGGATGCTTCGACTATGCCCGATTCGATTTCCGTCTACGCAATGATAAGTTCTACCTCCTCGACATTAATCCAAATAACGATATAAGCTTTGATACCAGCTTCGCCCTGGCAGCAGAAATGACCAGTTATTCATACGGCCAGATGGCAAAACGGATTGTAATGATGGCAGCCGAAAGACACCCTGAGTTTGGAGAGAAATTGCTGACTTCGCAATAACAATTTCAGGATTTTGATTTTCAGGGCCAACCTTATTTAATTTCTTTATTGCTGATTTATACTATGTTGCATAACGTTCTGTTTAGTATGGTTACGAGAGATCACTCGAAATTCTCCACTAGTTTAATAATATGTAGAATATTGCTAATCAAATAAAGGTTAGATATTTCAAACCTCTTGTCTTAAAAAAAGCTAAATTTTACCTAGCATAGTATAGCTTTCCCTTTGGGCCGTCATCCACATAGGATCATGCAATAAGTTGACCATCGAAGTATAATTCTTCTACTGGCTCGTCCAGGCTTCCGGATAACTTAATCCACCTTCCATAAAACTAACCTAAAATAAGTGGAACTACTTTCTATTCTTAGTATTAGGTTACTCTTTAATTTTATCCATAATATTTATAAACCTGGGATCAGATCGCATATTTGAGTAAGATATTGTATCAATGTGCATTAATAATAATATGAATTCCTCTCTGTTTTCATATCCCTTTTCAAGATATTTAAGAGCTTCTTTTTGTCGGCTGAGCTCAGCCATTAAGGCTCCTCTCATACTAAATGGAACAAATTCAGATTTGGCCCGTGTTTCGAGAGTATCAAGCATTCTTTGGGTCTCATTCAGAGCACCTGATTTACTGTATGATATACCCAGGTGAGTTGTTAATACAGGAGAGAAGCCCACCAGAGTTTTCTTAAATTCCGCAATCGACTTTTCGTACTCTCCTTCAAAAATATAAGCTGCTCCTAAATAGTAGTGGCAAACAGGTGAATTAGCTGTTATCCGGTTAAGAAACATTATGGCCGAATCCTTTTCCCCTGCAAAATACAGATGTGATCCATACAGACCATCTCTTGTGGTATAAGTGGGGTCCACTACCATGGCCTGGCGATCCCAGTCCAATGCTCCTGAAAAATTCCCCTCAAAGAAATTTAATTCAGAGAAGCATTTATACACCTCAGGATCATTAGGATCTAATTAAAGGGCACGTTTATAGTTTCGTTCGGCGGCAGCAAAATTGAAATTATAAAACAGATAAACTAAAAAAATATTATCAGGATATGAATAGACAGATTGATGGTCGTAAGGCTGTTAAGACACAACTCCATCATCCGCCGGGCTTCGGCGTGATTTCAGCCGGGCGCTGGTTGATCCGCCCAATGACAGTGCAGGTAAGTTTGTTCCGTACCAGACTGGCATGAGGTGTAAAGTTTTTAATACCTTTATGCCGTATATGCGCTAAAATTTCTTGTGATGAATTCAACTTCCCGATACCTGATCTTCGCAGCATTGACCCTCCTTGTGTTTAATAAGAGTGTGGCACAAAAAGCCAGTTTTGAAACCAACAAGGGAATGACTATCGGTTTTGGCCTTGGTGCAGCTTCCCAGTCGTCGGATATAGCAAACTCAAAAGGCAGTGGCTTCGACTTTAACCTTGGAAGCTATTTATATAAAAAGGATAATGCATTTTTATCGGTCGACTGGAAATTCCGTTTCCTGGCTGGTGAAAACAAGGCTCACGATCACAGGATAAATACAGATGATACCTACAGCAATATACGTTACCAGTTTTACAACTACGACCTTGAGCTGGGATTAACACTTAACCGCCTGAGGGAAAGAACACGGATAGTAGTAACAGGCTTTGCCGGTGCGGGAATTACTCATGGAATAACCAGCACCGATCTGCTCGATGAAAGCGGAAATCTTTACGATTACAGTGTCATCGATCCTTTCGCGGGAAGTAAACAGATATATACTGACCTCTTAAATCTGACTGACGGAAATTACGAAGCAAAGCTTCAAAGCAAGGCTGCACTTATGCCAACTGCGGGTATACATCTCGGTTATCAGTTTACACACGGCTTCTCAATGGGTATAGAACATAAGATAAACTTCTCTCTTACAGAAAATAACAGCTTCTCAGGGATTAATATTGATAATAATATTGTTACCGGTTCTCAGAAAGACAGGAACCACTATACATCACTGGTCTTCAGATGGATAATCAGAGGAGGATCATCTGGACCCAGACCACAGAGAAGCTATCCTGTTGCAACAACTCCTGCAAAGGTTTACAATCCACCTGTAAAAGAAAGACCTGTTACCATACCTGATCCTGTTGTCGCAGTGTCTCCTCCTCTTGTTGAAATAATTGTTCCTTCAGGCAGCTCTTATTCAACTACAGGAGAAAGACTTGATATTACTGCAAGGGTGAGGAATGTAAGGGACAAGCAGAAAATCCAGGTAGCCTTGAATACTAGAAATATTCCGTTCGATTATAATCAGCTGTATGGAAATGTAACTTCTACATTAGTCCTGGCAGAAGGCAGAAACACTCTAGTAATAACCGGTTCAAACGAAGCAGGCAGTAACAGGGATGATGTGGCCATTATCTACAATAAACCTGTTTCAATAGATCTTCCTGTTGTAAAATTTATTGATCCTGCCGGACCGGTAACTGTTGAAAAAAATGTTTACTCAATATCTGCTCAGACCAGGAATGTAAAACAGTGGGAGGATGTAACTGTAAGTGTTAATGGCGAAAACTTCACAAATTTCAATCTAAGCCCTGAAGGTGTTGTTAAAACTAATATCCCTCTGAGGGAAGGGATTAACAGGGTTCAAGTGGCTGGAAAAAATGAATCGGGATCAGCTTCAGATATTGCAACTATTACTGCCATAAATGCTGCAGTACAGGATGTTAAGTCGCAGGTGATTATTAAGGAGACACGTCCATGTCCTGCTCCTGCGCTGAGAATGATTGAACCGGCTCAGATTGATATTGTAACTGAAAAACAGTCAATTACAATAAGAACTTCTGTCAGCAATATTCCGGTTAGGGAACAGCTTTCTGTCTCTCTAAACAACAGGCCAATAACCAATTATAATTTTAATGGCAACGAAATTGCTTATGCAGCTTCCCTTGTTTCAGGAATAAATACTTACACTATTTCTGCCGACAACAGTTGTGGTAATCAGAAAATTACTTATACGATTTTCTACAAACAAATAGAGGTTGTTGTTGAGAAACCTTGCCTGAAGCCGGTAATCGACTTCCTTGTTTCAGCTGTTGCAGGGGTTAATGCAACTCATGAGCTGAAAGGATCTGCCACCAATGTGAAGAACAAGAGCGATATTACTGTCACAGTAAATGATAGTCCATTTGAAGGATTTAGCTTTATTCCAACTACAGGAGAGATAAGTGCAAACTTCAAGTTCAATCCGGGTTCATATACTGTGAAGGTTACTGTTAAGAATGAATGCGGATCGGATACATATACAGGAACAGTGGTTATAGCAGAAGAGAAGCCATGCGGAGTAAGAATAAATCCCGGTAACTCATCATGGGAATTCTGCTTGATCACACCATCAGGTACCATAATAAGAGACACCCTGACAAACAGCAGCTTCAGGTATTCAGGTACGGCCAGCAGCTTATACTTTATGCCTATAGCAGGAGGCGGAGATGCTGTTGTTAAAGGTGCACCATTCACCATCAGGCCCGGACAATACTATCTATTTACAGGAAGCCTGACAGTTACGGTTAGCACAAAAAACCCGGGATCGATGGGGCAATGGTCGGTATGCATTGTGGCCGACAGTGAGCCTCAGTCGGGCAATGGCAACAACAGGCCAAAGAGTCCATGCCAAGAGGATGAGGTGGATGATGCGGGGAAACCGAAGAAGGGCGGTAAGGAGAAGGATCAGTAAGAGGTGTGAGGTTTGAGGAGTGAGGAGTGAGGGGAAGACAGGGCAGGGTCTTGCAGGTCATGCAGGTCTTGCAGGTCATGCAGGTCTTTCGGTCCTCTCCACATCTCCCCTTCACCCATTCTCCCCATCTTCCCTCCTGACGCCAGATGCCTGACGCCTCTCATTCTTATACCAGGTATCGTAAATGCTCAGGTGCTGATCTAAAATTCTGCCACACTCCAACCTTCCCGGTAAACCCGGCTGAGGTATTTATTGGCATCCGGATAATTAGGGAATCCCATTTTAACAGGATCCCATTCCATTAACTGGATTGGCTCACGTATTGCCACGGTACCCAGCAGGATAGCTTTTGTCATAGGACCAGTCTGTGCAAAATGCGACTCAGTTTTGGGACCACCAAGACAGGCTACAACGAAGTTCTGGTAATGATTACTTTTTCAAGTTCGGGAGCAGCATAATTTGCAAATTTACTCTGGGGCAGCAGAACTGCCTCACCGCCATATTCTATCAACAGTGCGCTGTGTTCGTAAATATTCTCCCAGAAGATAGAAGTCATAGACCTCAAGATTATCAGTTGGGATTTTCTCGATCAGATTTTTTTCTTCAGGTGTTATTGTTGCTTCAAGTTCCTTTGCAATTAATTTTGCAATCTCAACTTGAATATTGATGATATCACTGGTTTGTTTTATCTCTCTGTCATATGATTTTGCCCAAAGATGCCTTTCATTATTGGCAGCTATTAACTGGACTCTGAGAATAAACTTATTACCATATTTTTGTCCGCTACCTTCAACAATATAATTCACATTTAATTCCTTCCCTATTTTAGGAATCGGAGGTCTTGTTGTCTCTCTGTATTGTTCTGTGGATGTACGCGAGAGAACCCTGAAGTCCTTTATTTTTTGCAGATTATTAAGTATTTCATCCATGATACCATTGATGAAATAAGTATTTTCCTGTCATCATCATCTGCGGTCAGAGGCTTATTTACTCCTGGCTCCTTATAAACAAATTCGATACCTCTCAGAACTTCTCCAAGAACAGATTCACACAATGTAATATCTTCATTCTCAAGATCGTGGATTATCACTGGGAGTACCCTGCTGGCAACATTGCCATTTTGCAGTTTTACCTTCAAACCAATCTGATCCTTAGATGCCTGGTCCTCAAACGCTTTAAATTCATTTCCCCAGGCAAAAGATTTAGGGTCGCAGTAAATGCGGGAAATAATAGGTATAAAGATTAAGCATTTTATCTTCTCTTTCAGGGATTCATCAACATCGTGGATTTCCAGAAGTCCATCATGGGGATTGATGTCAAAATAAACACTGATTTCTTCTTTAAATGTTGATTCAAGTTCTCCTTTCAGTTGATAGACAAATTCAGTGACCCAGCCATCATGCTTATTGTCTTTCTGGCGGTAGCTGATGAATATGTCGTAATTATATCCTGCAATTATGCTTGACAGGTTAATGGTTCATTGTGTTAAAGTTAGGAAAGAAAGGGGTTGTATGCAAAAAGAACAGACTGGAAGAATGGGAGCATGCCTCTCTTCAATTCATTTATGTCTCGGCAAAGACGGGTGAAGGTTTAACTGATTGCCACCAATGGATCAATTCTCATTCAATGACAAAGTGAATAAGCCTCTGATCCTTCAGCAAATCCGTGGTAACTGCTCCCCTGATAACATATCTATAATTCTTGTTGAACCAATAACAGTCTTTATCCTGACACCGGAGTGGCTCCCTGTCACCTTACCTATTATTGAAGAATTTTTCCCTAGGGGATGTTTTCTTATTTCATTGAGAACATTTACGACATGAGCCTCTGGCAATATGATTAAAAGTTTTCCTTCATTTGCTATATAAAGCGGATCAAAACCCATTATCTCGCAAGCTCCCTTAACTTCATCTGAAACCGGGATCATTTTTTCTTCAAGCATCATCCCTTGTCCTGATGAATTGCTTATTTCTACCAATGCAGTTGCAACACCGCCCCTTGTTGGGTCTCTGAGTACATGAACATCCTTCGTTACCTGAAATAAGAGTTTTGCGAGACCGTTTAAAGGGGCAGTATCACTTTTTATTGCCGATTCAAAACCAAGACCTTCACGTGACGACAATATTGTAATCCCATGATCTGCAATACTTCCAGTAAGTATTATAGCATCACCCGAGGAACATCTGTCAGGGGAGATAAAGATACCTTCAGGAATTGTACCAACTCCTGATGTATTTATGAATATCTTATCTCCCTTACCTTTTTCAACAACTTTTGTATCGCCGGTAACAATTTTCACATCTGCATTTTTAGCAGCATTCCTTATACTGACGATAATTCTTTGTAACTCCTCCATTCTGAATCCTTCTTCAATAATAAGTCCAAGCGACAGATATTGAGGTATTGCTCCACAACAGACAAGATCATTAACAGTCCCGTTTACAGCCAGATCACCAATATCTCCCCCCGGGAAAAAAAGAGGATCCACTACAAATGAATCCGTTGTAAAAGCTATCTTCCCTGACATCTCCAGTACTGCTCCGTCATGTGCCTTATCGAGCCAGCTATTGCCGAGCTCTCTTATAAAAAGATCCTTAATTAACTTGTCAGTCAGCTTCCCTCCACCACCATGAGCGAGAGTGATAGTATCATTTCTGTTAAAAGGGACCGGACAATTTTTATTCATATTTTTGCTGATAACGGATATAAGCATAGCAAGTTCCCTCCATAGATACCATCGGGGCCCCAGAAGGGTTCTCAGGAACACATTCTTTTCCAAATGCCCTGCAATCTGTTGGTTTACAAATTCCTCTCAAAATCTCTCCTTCAATACATACACCTGATTCTTTTATGACAACGATATCATATACCATTTTAAGGGCATACTGATTCCCTTCTTTAACCACAGATCTCCAGTACTCATTGACAACAACAGCTCCACCTGCCTCCATCTGTTTTGGAAGAAACTCAGTCAGATTATACTTCATTATGGAATGTGTCTGCCCACCGCAGATTTCCATTAGATTCCATGGGTGTTTTACTTTTGCTTTAATCTCCCCGGCTAAAGTATTAATAACATTAATATCACGGTATTGGTCAATGTATTTCAAAACAACTGATCATTAAGTTTACCTGATGCGATCCAATATATGTATAAAGCTAATTTAAGACTATTTCTGCAAAAAATATTATGATTTTTTAATTACGCTCTGATATTTCATCTTGTATTTAAATGTTTTACCTTTAATTGTTACCTGTACTATTGAAAGTTATGCTTATTTGCATTTCAGAAATTTATTATCGTGGCTTTTAAAAATGAACATCAACCCTGTTGATCCTTATGAGACGATGAAAATGAAGACATTGATATTAGGTATGGGCAATGATATCCTTACCGATGACGCGATCGGACCATTACTTATAAATGATCTTTCCGGAATTATCGGCAACCGGGATGTTGATTTTAATATAGCTTTCTGCGGAGGGCTGGAGATAATAGAATATATCAGTGGATATGAAAAAGTCATTTTCATCGATGGAATACATACAAACGGAGGAATACCGGGGGATGTATATTATTATAAACCCTCTGATTTCCAGGAAACATCTCATCTATCAAGTCTTCACGATATAACTTTTCTCACCTCACTAAAGCTGGGACATACTCTCGGTATTCAACTGCCAACTGATTTGCATATCATTGCAATTGAGATAGTTGAAGATATGGAATTTAGTATGGAATTGACTCTCCCATTAAAGAAAAGGTATCCTGAAATATTAAAGGAAGTCATTGCAAAAATCAATGCAATTCTGGACTAAATACAAAAGTCTTTTACTCTTTTATAAGCTTTGCAAAAAAAAACTTGACTTGCCTTATTATTATTGTTATTTTAGTAACAGAGTCGCTGTTATTTTAGTAACAGGCTATAATTGAATGGTTATTGTCAAACCAACGAGTTAAAATAATATGGAATTTAAACCCCGGATTGTTGCATTTCTATGCAAATGGTGTTCCTACACAGGAGCAGATCTTGCAGGAACATCACGTATGGTGTATAAAGCCAATGTGCGAGTCATAAGGGTAATGTGTTCAGGACGTATTGAACCTACATTCGTGCTCAGGGCATTTACAAAAGGTGCTGATGGTGTGTTGATTTGCGGATGTCATCCGGGAGACTGCCATTATCAGGAAGGCAACTACCGCTGCCTTAGGAGATTCATGTTGTTGCAGAAATACATTAAGCAGATGGGAATTGAATCTCAAAGGTTGAAACTTGAATGGATCAGTGCAAGTGAAGGAAAACAATATGCAGAACTTGTAAACAGTTTTACGGAAACAATTTCCGAACTGGGCCCATGTACTATTGAAAAAACAATGAAGGTTTTAACATAGATACAAACTTTTTTCATAATGGAAGGATCAAAGTCAAAACTTAAACTTGCCGTTTACTGGGCCTCCGCCTGTGGAGGTTGCTGTGTATCAGTGCTTGATGTTCATGAGAAGCTTTTTGACGTGATAGCTGCTGCTGATCTTGTCTTTTGGCCTATTGCTCTTGATATCAAATATAAAGATGTTGAAGAGATGCCCGATAATCACATTGATGTCACTCTTTTTAACGGGGCGGTCAGGAACAGCGAAAACGAACATATGGCTAAGCTCTTAAGAAAGAAAACAAAAATACTTGTTGCTTATGGTAGTTGTTCTCATCTTGGAGGCATACCCGGGTTGGCCAACTTTTCAACAAAAGAAGACATTTTCCGAAGGGTTTATGAAGAAAGCGAATCTGTTATAAATCCGGAAAAAACAAGGCCACTACCTGAATATAAAGTTAAGGAAGGCACACTGGAGATACCTGTATTTTATAATGATGTTCGCACTCTTTCACAAACAGTAGATGTTGATTATTTTCTACCAGGTTGTCCGCCCCAGACAGAAAGACTTCTTGAAGTTTTTACTGCAATAGTCAGCGGAGCAGAACTTCCACCAAAAGGCTCTGTAATCGGTGCTGAATCAAAAGCCCAGTGTGATGAATGTATCCGGAAAAAAACGGAAAACAAACTTATTAAGAAGTTTTACCGCCCATGGGAAGTCACAGATGACGGAGAGACCTGCTTCCTGGAACAAGGGATCATATGTATGGGACCCGCAACAAGAGCAGGATGCGGATATCGTTGTATAAAAGGTAATGCACCTTGCCGTGGATGTTATGGACCTATTTCTGATGCTGTAGATCCGGGGGCAAAGATGATGTCCGCAATTGCAAATATAGTTGACGCAAAAGAACCTGAAGATATCCAAAGGGTACTCGAGGATGTTGTCGACCCTGCCGGAGTTTTTTATCGTTTTAGTCTGCCCTCCTCATTAATAAGAAGGACCCTGTCATGAAAAAGATCACAATAGATCCCATAACACGCCTCGAAGGTCATGGAAAAATCGAAATTTTCCTTAACAAAGAAGGAGAGGTCGAGAATGCTTATTTCCAGGTCCCTGAACTCAGAGGATTTGAAAAATTCTGCGAGGGAAGACCTGTTGAGGAACTCCCGGCAATTGTTGCTAAGATCTGCGGTGTATGCCCGGGATGTCATCACATGGCCTCCGGAAAAGCTGTTGATGCAGTTTTTGGGGTAGAACCTCCACCGACTGCAAAAAAGCTTAGGGAACTTTTTTATATGGCACACTTTGTACATAGCCATACTGCTCATTTCTACGCTCTTGCCGCTCCGGATTTTGTTGTTGGTCCTACTGCACCAGCTGCTAAAAGGAATATCCTTGGAGTTATTGAAGTAGTAGGAAAAGAGATCGGTACAGAAGTCATAAAGCAACGGCGCATCGCTCAGGAGATACAGGCTCTGCTTGGCGGACACCAGACTTTTGTTGTAATGAATATCCCGGGAGGAGTACGGAAGGGGCTTACCGAGAGGGAAAGAGACGATATTGTTGAAAAAGCAAAAGGTTTTATTGAATTCGCAAATTTCACCCTTAAGATTTTTAACGATATCGTACTCGGGAATAAGGAATATGTTGATATTATCCTCAACGGTCCTTATAGTCTGAAATTACACTCTATGGGGCTTGTCGACAAAAACAACAAGGTAAACTTCTATGACGGAAAGGTAAGAGTCGTAGATACTGAAGGCAAAGAGCTGTACAAATATTCAGAGACTGAATACCTCGATTATGTAGCCGAACATGTTGAGCCCTGGAGCTACCTTAAATTTCCATTTCTTAAGAAAATTGGATGGAAAGGATTTGTTGATGGCCAGAATTCAGGATTATACCATGCAACTCCATTATCCAGGCTGAACGCAGCCGATGGTATGGCTACTGCAATGGCACAAAAAGAATATGAGAGAATGTACTCTACCCTTGGGGGAAAACCTGTTCATGCTACGCTCGCGATGCACTGGGCCAGGCTGATCGAACTATTATATTCTGCAGAGCGATGTCTTGAGCTGGCAATGGATCCTGATATTACAGGAAAAGAGCTGCGTGCAAAACTTGGTCCGATACCTGGAGAAGGTGTTGGTATTGTTGAGGCCCAGAGAGGAACCCTTACCCATCACTATTGGACAGATGACAAAGGGCTGGTAACCAAAGTAAATATAATTGTAGGAACTACCAACAACAACGGAGCTATCTGCATGTCGATCAAGAAAGCAGCTGAGGGATTTATCAAAAAAGGTGTTGAGGTGACCGATGGAATACTTAATATGATCGAAATGGCCTTCAGGGCATATGACCCATGTTTTTCATGTGCTACCCATAGCCTTCCCGGACAAATGTCAATGATCCTTGAAATTCGTGATCATAACGGCAAATTAGTCAAGCGCATTATAAGAGATTAATACTGAAGAAAAGTGATTTTTTAAACAACAAATAAATATGTGATATGCGAACCGGAGTCTTTTTCTGCCAGATGAACGAAAACAGCAGACTCAATATTGATGCCATCGCAAAATATTCGGCAAATCTTCCAAATGTTGAAACCGTTCAGATTTTAGGATTGAAACCACATCCGGATGTGGAAATTCTTTCAGCACTTATCAAATCAAATAATCTTGAAAGAATAGTTATTGCAGGAGACATGCCGGGCTATTTTAAACCTGTGTTTACTAAAGCTATGGCAATTGCGGAAGGTAATACAGATGAAATACGTCTTGCTTCATTCCAGGAGCATGGGGCAAGAGGGGAAAATGCCATGAACCGTGCCAAAGCAATTGTTGCATGCGCCTCTATGGGTGTTCCTTTTCCCCTTGTTGCTGTAACCGGAGGGAATCCTGTTAATCATGCGACCCTCATTATAGGAGGAGGAATAGCCGGCATCCAGGCTGCGTTGGAGCTTGCCAACGCCGGGAAAAAGGTCTTCCTTGTTGAACAAACCGGTACTATTGGCGGACATATGGCTATGTTTGACAAGACATTTCCTACTCTCGATTGTGCCGCTTGTATTCTTACACCCAAGATGGTTGATGTAGGACAACATAAAATGATACGTTTGCTTACCAGATCCAAAGTAGTTGAGGTCAGTGGCAAGCCTGGTTCTTACCGGGTAAAAATAAAACAAAGTGCACGGTTTGTCGATGTCAATTCATGCGTAGCCTGCAATCTGTGTGCAGAGGTTTGTCCGGTTAAGGTACCAAGTGAATTCGATTCTGGGATCTCTTTACGAAAAGCAATATATATACCTTTTCCCCAGGCAGTCCCTAATGCTTATCTGGTTGATAAGGAGAGTTGTACCTATATCCAGTCTTTTGGCCAGAAATGTGGCGTTTGCGTGAAAAAATGTCCCAAAGAATGCATCAACCTGAATGAAGAAGATAATATAGTTGATATTGAAGTTGGAAATATTGTACTGGCAACCGGCTACGAGCTGCTGGATGTAAGCAAAATAGGACAATACGGATATGGTACCTTCCCTAATGTCTTAACCTCCCTTGAATTTGAACGACTCACCAATGCTTCAGGTTCGACAGGGGGAAAGATTGTGATGAAAACAAAAAGAATCAATAAAAAGACTCAGGAAGAAGAGTGGTTCTTTTCATCTGAAGGAGTACCGCCTAAAAGTGTCGGACTAATTCATTGTGTAGGATCGAGGAGCAAAAAATACAACCCCTATTGCTCTCGTGTTTGTTGCATGTATTCTCTGAAATTTGCTCACCTGATAAAGGAAAAAATACCTAATGTCACTGTTTATGAATTCTATATCGATATGAGAGCTTTCGGTAAAGGATATGAAGAGTTTGCAGAGCGGATAAAACAGGAAGGAACATTTATTGTTCGCGGACATTCAGCATCTGTTTCTATGAATAACGGCCAGATGTCTGTCCGCGGAGAAGATATTTTAAATGACAGGTTAGTTGAGTTCGATGTTGATATGGTTGTACTTGCAGTCGGACTTGTACCGGCAAAGGGTAGTGAAGAACTTAGCCGGATGCTTGGAGTGGACCGGGATACTGACGGATGGTTTTCAGAACTTGACTATAACGGAAGTCCTACCGATACCGACAAAGGCGGTATTTATGTAGCAGGTATGTGCCAGGCACCAAAGGATATACCAGATACTGTGGCCCAGGCTTCAGCAGTCGCCGCTGGCGTGTTGAGTAGTCTCACAAGCGGAAAGGGTATTGGACACCTGAGCACCATACCACTCAGGGAAATTGAGGAAAGAGCTAAAAATATTCAAACAGTATAAGGAAGACATTATGGCAATAAGAGTAAATCCAAAATTCATTGATGTCCTCGACCGCTTTGGCGCTGAAGATGTTCAATTATGTTACCAGTGTGGAGATTGTTCAACAGTTTGTCCACATGCAGATGAAATATATAAATTTCCACGGAAATCGATGCGTTCATTGCAGATGGGACTGGACCAGAAAATTGAACATAGTCTGGAACCATGGCTGTGTTACTATTGTGGCCAATGCTCGGAACAATGTCCCAGGGAAGCAGATCCGGGCGAAACAATGATGAGTTTAAGGCGCTGGCTTATTTCTCGTTACGACGTTACTGGTATAGCAGGAAAGTTTTTTAAATCAAAAACAACAGAAATAGTCGCTGTTATCACCACTGCCATTGTGACTGGAATATTACTGACGCTCTATGGACTTTCAGGCGGCAGCATTCAAATATATGATGGTGATGGAGCATTTCTTCCCAGCAGTTTCATTCACAGATTTGACCTGACTATCGGAATGATTGTTGGTGTCTTTTTAGTTATAAATGCTATCAGGATGTGGTATCTGGTAATGATTAAAGGGACCCCTTTCCCGGTACCATGGTGGTTATATATAATAGAACTATATCAGCTCCCATGGCATTTTTTCACTCAGAAACGCTATTCAGAGTGTGAGAGTCAGAACAAAAAAACATTCTTTATGCCCTGGTTCGTTCACCTTGGACTTATGCTGGGATATGTAACCATGCTGATACTGGTTATGGTTTTCATAGAGGCGTTTCAGGCAGGACCTGAAATCAACTGGTCTGTACATATTTTCGGATATCTGGCCAGTATTGGATTGATAATTGGGACTATTTATTTTATCAGGAACCGTTTTAAGAAGAATTATGTTCAATATAAAAAATCGCATAGCACAGACTGGATGTTTGTGGTTTTATTGTTTCTGATTGTTGTTACAGGTATTGCTCAGCATCTGTTTCACAGAACCGGCCTGCTGGTTGAGGCAAATATTACTTATGTCATTCACCTCATGTGTGTCGTTCCCTGGCTGCTCAGGATGCCTTTCAGTAAATGGGCCCATCTTGTATATCGACCTCTGGCCATGTATCTTGCAGCCATTCGGAAAGATGCCATATACAGACAGGAAGAAATAATAAACTCTTCACCGGTTTATATAAAATAAAAGAATATGCTCATGGAAAATTGCAGAATAGGCGTTTATGTCTGCATGTGCGGAACAAATATCGCCAAAATAGTTGATGTGGAAGCGGTAGCAAAATTTGCCTCAGGTCTGCCAAATGTTGTTACAGCTAAAACATATAAATATATGTGCTCAAATCCCGGACAGGAAATGATAGCACAGGATATAAAAGAGAATCAGCTTAACAGGGTGGTAGTGGCTGCCTGCAGTCCTAATATGCATGAACGGACTTTCCGGAATGCCTTGAAATCCGCAGGCATTAACCAGTATCTACTCGAAATGGCTAATATCCGCGAACAATGCAGCTGGGTACACAAAGATCCAATAGAGGCAACAGAAAAAGCCAAAGCACTTGTTTTCTCTGCCATTTGCCGGGTTGAACTTCATGAGGAATTGGAGAGCGTATCTGTTAATATGTGCCCAAATGTACTTGTAATCGGAGGAGGTATTGCTGGTATGACAACTGCCCTGGAGGTTGCTGATGCAGGTTACCTTGTCCACTTAGTCGAAAAGGCTGACCACCTCGGGGGAAACATTTCACGTGTCGACCTTACAGCACCATATCTTTATTCTGCCCGTGACCTTATAACAGAGCGCATAACCCGAATTGAAAGGAATAAAAAGGTTGAGGTCTACTTCAATTCAAAGCTGACCAGTCTGACGGGATTCATTGGAAATTTTACTGCAAAAATTGAATCGCTTAATGGTAAACAGGGTGCAGAGAAAAAAGTTAATGAAGTAGAAATAGGAAATGTTGTTGTATGTACGGGTTATAAGGAATTCGATGCATCACGTATTATCCATTACGGATATGGGAAATTACCAAATGTAATTACCTCCTTTGAACTGGAGAAGATGATACGGGCAGGTCGTATTGAAACAAAAGATGGGAAAATACCTCAATATGTAGCAATTATTCATTGTGTTGGTAGCCGGAATCCTGAGTTTCATACTTATTGCTCCAGGGTATGTTGCATGACTGCTCTTAAGTATGCCCATGAGATAAAAAATGCAAATCCGGAATGCTATATTTCAGATATTTATATTGACATGCATGCTTTCGGTAAAGGGCATGAGGATTTCTACCTCAAGTCGTCTGAGGCCAAAACATTGTTCCTGATGTATGAAAAGGATGACAGACCCGTTATTCGTAAGGCAGATCCGAAAGACGATTGTGAAATGCTTATTGAAGTAAATGAAAAACTCTCAGGGGAACATATCGAAATTCCTGCTGATATGATTGTCCTTATGGTAGGTATGGAAGCAAGGGAAGATTCCCATGAAATTGCCCGTACAGTTAACATAAGTCAGGATAAAGATGGATGGTTCATAGAGAGTCATCCAAAACTTGAACCGGTTGCTACTACTACAGACGGTGTTTTTATAGCCGGTACCTGCGTTGCTCCAAAAGATATTCCTGATACAGTTGCTCAGGCAAGAGCTGCAGCGGCTCGGATCCTTGCAAGAATAGCGAAGGGTAAAATAGAGGTTGATGCCTTATATTCTGAAGTAAATGAAGAAATCTGTTCGGGTTGCAGGTTTTGTAATCAGCTCTGCCCCTTCAGCGCTATTGAGTTTAATGAAGAGAAAAGACAAAGCCATATCATCAGTGCTTTGTGTAAGGGATGTGGAGTATGTGTTGCAGGTTGTCCTTCAGGTGCAATTAAAGGCAGACATTTTACTGACCAGCAAGTACTTGCCCAGGTAGATGGATTACTTGGAGAATATTAAAATTTCTAATAGAAATATTTTAAGGTTCTTATTGCACTGTTGGTTCTAGCCGACCCACATCGACATCTAATACCTAGATGCTGATGCAGGAGAGAGGTATTCAAATTTAAGGCTGACGCCTCTGTTAGTTTCCCTGGTGCAAAAGCCGGGTCTATTGACCAAATATCGCCAGTTTTCATTCCAATAATGAAATATATTAAATGATAATAATTTAGCGCCGGCAACAGATGGTAAATCCCATCCGGCCAAAAGTGATCAAAGGCAACGGTTCACAGTAACTCTTCTAAATTGACCTTAATATAGGCTCTCCCTCTTCATCATTATATTTTCATCAGAAATATAGTCATCATACTGCATTTCCTTATCGATCATCCCTTTAGGACCTATCTCAATTATCCTGTTGCATGTTGTCTGTATGAACTCATGATCATGTGACGACATAAGGATATTTCCTTTAAACTTCATTAAAGTATTATTGAAAGCCTGAATTGATTCCAGGTCAAGATGATTTGTAGGGCTGTCAAGAATCATAACATTGGCATTGCGGATCATCATTCTGGCAATCATGCAACGAACCTTTTCCCCACCTGAAAGGACATTAACCTTCTTATATATCTCTTCACCCGAAAAAAGCATTTTTCCCAGGAATCCCCGAAGGAACATCTCACTTGTGTCTTCAGAAAAATCTGACAGCCAGTCGATAAGTGTTATATCTTTTTCAAAGAATTTTTCATTCTCCAGCGGCAGATATGCCTTTACAATTGTCTGACCCCATTCATAAGAACCTTTCTGAGGTTTTTCATGACCTTTCAGCAGCTCAAACAGGACTGTCATTGCCCGTGTGTCCCTTGAGAGAAATACAATCTTATCATTTTTATTGACAGTGAAAGTAAGTTCTTTGAACAGTGTCTTTCCCTCAAAAATTCCTGTAAGCCCCTTTACTGAAAGTATATTGTTTCCAGGTTCGCGGCCTGGAGTGAAAATTATGCCGGGATATCTTCGTGTCGAAGGTTTGATTTCCTCAATATTCAATTTCTCTATCATTTTCTTCCGGCTGGTTGTCTGCTTTGATTTCTTGACATTAGCCTTGAAGCGTGCAATGAACTCCTGTAATTCCTTCTTTTTTTCCTCTGCTTTTTTATTTTGTGCCAACTGCTGCCTTAAAGCAAGCTGACTTGATTCATACCAGAAGCTGTAATTTCCCGAAAACTGCTGTACCTTGCTGAAATCAATATCAATGATGTGGGTGCAAATTGAATCAAGAAAATGCCTGTCATGAGATACAACGAGTACCGTATTTTCAAATTCTGAAAGATAGTTTTCCAGCCAGTTTACTGTCTCAAGGTCAAGGTCATTGGTTGGCTCATCGAGCAAGAGATTATCAGGTTTCCCGAACAAAGCCTGGGCAAGAAGCACTTTAACTTTTTCTTTTCCTGACAGCTCTTTCAAAAGTTTGTAATGGTTCTCCTCCTTTATTCCGAGACCACTAAGAAGGCTTGCCGCGTTGCTTTCTGCATTCCATCCATCGAGCTCATTGAATATTTCTTCAAGCTCTGAGGCCCTCATTCCATCCTTCTCGGAAAAATCCGATTTCAGGTATAGATTTTCTTTCTCCTTTGTAATATCCCATAAATTCGAATGACCCATCTTCACTATGTCAAGTACAGTGTAGTCATCAAATTCAAAATGATCCTGCTTTAAAACAGATACTCTTTCACCGGGGCCATACGTTACAGATCCTGTACGTGATTCAACAGTACCGAAAAGCATTTTAAGGAATGTTGATTTTCCGGCACCATTTGCTCCGATCACTCCATAGCAGTTACCGGCAGTAAAGATCTGATTAACATCCTGAAATAAAATGCGCTTCCCAAACTGAATACTTAGATTTGAAACTGTTATCATTGATATAAATTATTGCTAATGTAAAATTTCCCTTTAAAAGGGCTGCAAAATTAGTTAATTAATCGGCAATAACAGTTTTTTGCATGCAATATAGATAATCCTGAGGCCTGAAACACTTAACTGCTTTTACTATAAACACTAACCCCCCAGAGCTGATATCCGAAGGCAGACTAAAAATCTCAAAAAAGCTATTCTGCTTTTTATTGTAATTCCCTTTTAATAAATCGTCTTGGTTTCATTTCAAACCGCTTGTCTATAATGACAATTTAATTAAACCCGCCGATCCGGATGCCCGCCTGCATATCACGCAGGAACAGATTAGATTCAAAGTCCAATTGAGTATAAGGTTTTGATTATCGGTTTCTTTAAAATGATCCTCAATTGCAAGCTTGTATGACCAGCTGGTTAACCTCATGGCACAAAAGCTTTTCATGAAAGATAATATTTTGTAATTTTAAGAAAATATATTCCGTATGTTAAGCAAATGTCTAAAGGTTCTTCTTGCACCTCTGATACTTACAACTGCAACATCTGCATCGAATGCACAGACCGCGAAAATGAATGTTCTATTCATCTCTGTCGATGATATGAACAATGATCTTGGGTGCTACGGTCATCCCATAGTCAAGTCACCAGGCATCGACAGGCTGGCTTCGAAAGGTATTGCATTTGCCAATGCCTACTGCCAGTTTCCCCTAAGCAGCCCGAGCCGTTCATCAATTCTTACAGGGATGCGTCCCGACAGAACGAAGGTCTTCGACCTGACTTACCATTTCCGGCAAGATATGCCAGATGCAGTCACTCTTCCCCAGATGTTCATGAATAACGGTTACTATGTAGCTCGTGTAGGCAAGATGTATCATTATGGCAACCCGGGAGATATTGGGACAAACGGTCTCGACGACAGAGTTTCGTGGGGTGAAAGGATTAATCCCGCCGGTCTTGACAAAACATCATTGGAGCTGGATGTAATCAATTATACACCACAGAGGAAAGGGCTGGGTGCTGCAATGGCATTTCTGTCGGATCCTGTTGGAAAGGATCACGAACATACTGACGGGAAAGTAGCGGAGGAGACTATAAAACTTCTGGAGAAACATAAAAATGAACCATTCTTCATCGCAGCAGGATTTTATAAGCCACACTGTCCATGGATAACACCCTCGAAGTATTTCAATATGTATGAACTATCCATGATGAAATTGCCGGAGATATCGCAAGCGACAAAGGGAGAATATCTTCCACTGGTTCTGGCCTCAACATCTCCCTGGCCTTACTTCGGTATCACCTCTTCTCAGGCCCTGGAATGCAAGCTAGCATACTATGCTGCAATATCATATGTTGATGCTCAGATTGACAAACTTCTTAATGCCCTCGATTCACTTGGACTGGCTGAAAATACAATTGTTGTATTCTGGAGCGATCATGGTTATCATTTGGGGGAACATGGATTGTGGTTCAAGCAGAGCTGCTTTGAAGAGTCGGCTAAATCACCTTTAATTATTGCTGTTCCAGGATCAAAAAATGCAGGAGAGGTTTGCAGAAGAACTGTGGAAATGGTTGACATCTACCCTACCCTTGCAGAACTTACCGGGCTGAAACCTCCCGAAAATCTCGAAGGTTTAAGCCTTATGAAACTTCTTAAAAATCCAAACGCAGCATGGAAGCATCCAGCATTTACCCAGGTACAGAGAGCAAAGATCCCGGGTCATAGTGTAAGAACTGAAAAATGGCGTTATACTGAATGGGGTTTTGGTGCAGAAGGAGCAGAGCTCTATGATGAAATAAAAGATCCTAAAGAGCTCAAAAATCTCGCTGAAGATCCGAAATATGGTTCAGTTGTAAAAGAGATGAAAACCTTGCTTAAATCAGTCCATCCTGGTCCGGTTGAAGGAGGTAAAGCAGTTGCTGATACAAGAGAGAGATATTCGAATTAGTGACTGAAGCCGATCAGGGAGTATCTTCCTTATACTATAACTTTAGCCGATGTCCTAAGTATAATTGAGCTATTTAGACAATAGAAGAATATCCTTTGGCCTGATTATGCTCTTTGAGTATCCCTTAAGCATCGAATTGATCATTGCCAATCCAATTTTTGTAGTATCAACAACTGAATTTGGAGAAATTGCTTTTAGCCCTTTAACCAGCCACATAAAATAATCGTACATAAACTGGTAGCTCTTTGTTCTTGACTTAATTCCTCTTAAAGGAATGATCATACCCGGTCGAAACATATATGCCTGTTTAAATCCCATTCTCAAAAGATCGTTTTCAGTTTTACCTTTTACCCGTGCCCACATCATACGACCTTTTTCAGTTGAGTCAGTTCCCTGACCGGAAACATAATTGAATGTCATCTGTGGATTAACTTCATATAATGTTTTGGCCAGTGAAAGGGTATAATCGTAGGTTATTAGCTTATATTGTTCCTCAGTTAGACCTGCAGCACTTATTCCCATACAGAAAAAACAAGCATCGTAGTCAGAAATCTGGTTCCTGACATCTGAAAAATCAGTAAAATCCTTATGAATCAATTCCTTTAACTTCGGATGATCAATACCTGAATTATTTCTCCCAATAATCAGTACCTCATTGATTTCGTCATGGTCCAGACACTCAAGTAAAACACCTTTTCCGACCATTCCGGTTGCTCCTGTTATTATTACTTTTTTCATGGTTGTGTTTTTAAATGAAGAAAGTTGATCAACATGACCAGATTTGTCAATCTCACTATTTGGAATAAAATTAAATTGAATTAATGACAGATAATATTTCCTCTGATTCCTCCTTTGAGAAAATAGTGTTTTTAAGCGAGTCGATATTATCATTTAATTGTTTAACCGAACTAACTCCAACTATAACAGAGGTCACCCGACTGTCTTTTAGTAACCATGCTGTTGCCATCTGGGCTAATGTCTGACCTCTTTTCATTGCTATCTCATTAAGTTTACTTATACCTGCTATAAGGGCTGGAGTAAGATATTCAGGTTTAAGAAAATGAGCTTTTGAAGCACGTGAACCTGACGGTATTCCATTCAGATACCTGTTAGTCAATACTCCCTGAGCCAATGGTGAAAATGCAACAAACCCTACTCCATTTTCTTCAAGTACATTTAATAGCTCTTTTTCCACAACTCTGTCAAGCATTGAAAACCTCGACTGATTAATTAAACAAGGAGTTCCTAACATACTAAGAATCTTCAAAGCTTCAGATGTTTGTTCCGGCGAATAATTTGAAATTCCGGCATACAATGCTTTTCCGCTCCTTACTATGTAATCGAGGGCCATCATGGTCTCTTCCAGTGGCGTGTTTGGATCGAAACGATGAGAGTAGAATATATCAACATATTCAAGATTCATCCGTCTTAGACTTTGATTAAGACTTGCAACGAGATACTTCCTGGACCCCCACTCACCATAAGGTCCATCCCACATCTCATACCCTGCCTTGGAGGTAATAACCATTTCGTCTCTGTATGAAGAAAAGTCTTTTCTTAAAATTGAGCCGAATATTTCTTCAGCTGAACCCGGGGGAGGACCATAATTGTTGGCCAGATCAAAATGTGTAATTCCATGATTAAAAGCAGTCCTGATTATTTCCCTGCAATTGTCGAAATCATCAACAAACCCAAAGTTATGCCATAATCCAAG
This sequence comes from Bacteroidales bacterium, assembly GCA_035531395.1. Lineage (GTDB taxonomy): Bacteria > Bacteroidota > Bacteroidia > Bacteroidales > VadinHA17 > LD21. The sequence goes on along the minus strand of DATKTA010000006.1, from coordinate 65,968 downwards.
AGAGATGGCAGGCAACAATAATCCGCTTTTCCCGCAACGATTGTATTTCATCGTTTTGTAGCGGTCACTGTCAGCTGAATAAATATTTTTCATTATATCTGTGATAATTATTTGATTCTAAATGTTTCGCTTTAAGATTGCATTACAAATCAATGAAAAGGTTATCCTAAAACTACCTTAACAGAATGCTCCTCACTATCTCTAAAAATGGGTATAATATTCGATGACTGAGATTTACCATCTACTATTACCTCCGTCAATCCTTTTGATTTTCCATAAGGATTTGCAACCTCAATACAATAGGTTGCTCCTCTGAATTTCCTTATTATCTTATAGCCTTTCCAATCTTCAGGAATACATGGATCAATCAATAATCCATCATAATCCGGGCGGATACCCAGTATGTATTGTGAGATAGCATAGAAATTCCATGATGCGGTGCCTGTAAGCCATGAGTTTTTAGCTTCACCAGGTTTAAAAGCATCTTTCCCGGCAATCATCTGGCCATAAACATATGGTTCTGTCTTATGAAGCTCACTGATATCCTCAAGGTATGATGGACAAATTTTCCTGTAATAATCCCAGGCACAGTTGCCATTACCTACAACTGTCTCACCGATCATTATCCATGGATTATTATGGCAAAAAACTGCTGCATTCTCCTTGTATCCCGGAGGATATGAAGATATTTCACCATATTCTATATAATATTTTGTAAAAGCAGGATTATTTAGTACAATCCCATGCTCACAATCAAGGCGTTCCTTAACAGAATTCAGTGCTTTGGTACAGAGTCCTTCCTCTTTTCCTATACCTGCCATTGTACACCAACCCTGCGATTCAATAAATATCTTTCCCTCTTCGTTTTCGTTACTTCCTACTTTCCGGCCATAATAGTCATATGCCCTTATAAACCATTCACCATCCCATCCGTATTTCTTTATTACATCAACCATTATATTTACGCGCTTTTGAGCACGTTCCGCCTCTGATTTCTTCCCGATTCTTCTGCACAAATCAACATAATCCTGTCCATAAACCACAAATAAACCAGCTATCATCACCGATTCAGCCTTTGTCCCCTCGTATTTATTTTCTGTTGTCTGAAAGGATTCATTCGGGTCATTTGAGAAACAGTTAAGGTTCAGACAGTCGTTCCAGTCGGCCCTGCCAATCAAAGGAAGACCATGCGGGCCAACGTTGTTTACAACGTGATCGAATGAAACAGTCAGATGGTCAAACAGCGGCCTTGCTACTGAAACATCATTGTCAAAGGGAACCATCTCGTCCAGTATTCCGAAATCGCCAGTCTCTTTTAAATAACTTACGGTTCCGAGTATCAGCCATAACGGATCATCATTGAAACCTCCTCCAATATCATTATTCCCCATTTTTGTAAGTGGCTGATACTGGTGGTAACAACCACCGTCCTGCAACTGTGTTGAAGCAATATCAATAATCCTCTCTCGTGCCCGTTCAGGAATCTGATGTACAAAGCCGATAAGATCCTGGTTAGAATCTCTGAAGCCCATACCTCTGCCTATTCCTGATTCGAAAAAAGATGCGGAACGCGAGAAGCAGAATGTTATCATACACTGATACTGGTTCCAGATATTTACCATTCTGTCGAGTTTGTCATTTCCTGTATCGACCGTATAAATACTTAAAAGGTTATCCCAGTATTTACGAAGATCGGCAAGTGCAGCATCAACTTTAGCAGAAGTATCAAATCTTGCAATTGTCTCTTTTGCCTTTTTCTTATTAATAACATTTTTTGATTCCCATTTTTCATCGATTTTATTTTCCACATAACCTAATACGAAGATAAAATCTTTAGATTCCCCTGGTTTCAGCTCAACCTCGATAAAGTGGGAAGCTATCGGTGACCATCCGTGAGCTTCGGAATTTCCAGGTTTCCCTTCAGCAACCACCTGTGGTTCATTAAAACCATTATAAAGTCCTAAAAAAGACTCTCTATCAGTATCAAATCCCTTAATAGCGGTATTAACTGAATAATAGGCATAATGATCACGACGCTCCTTATACTCTGTTTTATGATAAATAACTGATCCTTCAATTTCCACTTCACCAGTGGAAAAATTTCGCTGGAAGTTTTCCATATCAGAAGCAGCATTCCATAAACACCATTCAACAAATGAAAATACTTTAATCTTTTTGATAACTTTTGAATTATTCGACAGAGTGAGCTTTTGAACTTCAGCCCATGTTTCCAGTGGCACAAAATAGAGAACATTGGCAGTAATCCCATTCTTTTCTCCATTGATATAAGTATAGTTCATCCCATGTCGGCATTCATAGCTATCCAACTCTGTTTTACATGGTTTCCACCCGGGCGACCAGATACTGTCGCCATCTTTGATATAAAAATACTTTCCTCCGCTATCCATTGGTACATTATTGTAACGGTAGCGTGTTAGACGGCGGAACCTGGCATCTTTATAGAAGGTGTAACCACCGGCTGAATTTGAAATGAGGGAGAAGAAATCTTCATTACCAAGGTAATTGATCCAGGGCCATGGGGTGCGAGGGTTCGTAATTACATATTCCCTTCTGGTGTCGTCAAAATGTCCGAATTTCATAATCGTAATTTGAATTTTAGATCCATTTGTTAAAAATGCTTACTTAAAGTATTTATGCCAATTCCTTAGCTCTTCTACTGGTTAATTCCAACGTAATATCATCCATTTTCCTTTGATCCAAAGGATAAAGCATCATAACTCCGGCTGTTATTAATACAATAATTGCCGGAATCCAGCTCATCAACATGATGATACCCGGAACAGCTCCCTGAATGGCCACTTCATTCTGTCCGTTGTAATGAAATGCCGCCAGAACAAATCCAATTATTGCACCGGCAATTCCTCCTCCAAATTTGGTAGCAAATGAACCTGCCGAGTAAACTAAGCCTGTGGCTCTGCGACCATTTTTATATTCTGAATAATCAGCTGCATCACCGAGCATTGCAAAGAAAAGGGTTGGGAATATTGCAGATGCAAACTCAGATATGATTCCAATTGTGAAAATGGCTATTGTATTCCCCGGACTGCAAAACATAAATAATGAATTTACAGCACCGGAGAATATCAGGGCATAAATAAATAACTTTCGTTTACCCCATCGCTTTCCCAGAGGAGATGTTATCATAGCTCCTGCTATTGAAGCCAACGCCAATGCAACCAGATAAGAACCTGCCAACAACTGAGTATGCAGATAATGTGTAAAATAGATTACAACAATCCCTTGTTTGATTGAATTATAGACATTATACATCAACCCTACCACAAGCAGGATGATCCAGGGTCTGTTTCTTATAAGATCTTTAAGATCTGTGCCCAGATTGGTTTCCTGATCTTTAGGCGGTTTCACACGTTCTTTTGTAGAGATAAAAGTAATTATCATGAAAAGAGACAGGAAAACTGATAATAGAAAAATCGAGTTGCTGTAACCTTTCTTCTGATCAATGATCGATATTTTTTTGGAATCCAGGTTTTCTTCTCCTGTTACTATAAAGGAGTACTTTTTTTGAGCTTCCATTGAAAAACTTTTTCCCTGGGTAGGCGTATTAAGGCTGTCACTCTTTTCAGCACTTACCCATGTAAACATAGCTATACCATCTTTGGTTTTTATGTTTACATTTTCAATTTCCTTATTGGTTGATACTGTAACTTCATATTTTTTTGTATCGATTTTATCAACACTTATTGACGGATTTATATTACCAAAGTGCGCAACTAAAAGCAGTAAAACGCCCTGAACCAACATACCCCCGGAAAATGCACCAACCATCCTATACGAACCAAGGCTTGTACGCTGTTTATCATCTCCGGTCATTACTGCCATTAATGCACCGTATGGAATATTATTCGCAGTGTAAATAAGAACAAATATCAAATAGGTGGTATAGGCATAAATTACTTTCCCTGTTGGCCTCAGGTCAGGGGTAGTAAAAAGCAAAGATAATGTTACTCCTAAAGGAATGGCAGTCCATAGTATCCAGGGACGAAATTTACCATATTTGGAATTTGTTCTGTCGCATACAATCCCCATCAGAATATCAGTAATTCCATCACTGAATCGGGCAATTAGCAATAATAATCCAACAGCTGCAGGATTTAAACCAAATACATCTGTATAAAAAACAAACAAAAATGTTGCAACACCCCGCCATGCAATATTCGCAGCACCGTCGCCAAAGGCATACCCGATTTTTTCCTTTAGTTTTAGTTTTTCCATTTTGTTCCGGATTTTACAATTTATCTATATTTTAAATTTTCACTTTATTAATCTGGAATTGGAGACAAGAAATCCTTTAACATATGCCAATGGAGCATTCCAAAAATGAAGCAGGTCATTTTATGCCAAATTTTCCTTAGTCTGATCTATTTACTTCGGTTTTTCCCTTTCAAAAATAGTGTTTTAAATACTTGATGATTTTTTCTGCCAAACAATAAAATTAAATGATATTGTTATCAAAAACCTAGAAGATACTTCTAATTGGTAAAACTAACGTTTTATCCATTTATTCCTTTAACATTAATCTATAAAATGTTACACCTCAATACTAGGCAAAATCAATTTGATTTATTACTTTTAATAAGTACGCATATTTATAATATTAACCAGATATGAAAAGAAATTATTACATTTCCTTTATCATTTTCGCATTTATAAGTCTGCATCAGACTTATGCCCAGCCTGACAACAGGTTTCGTCAGCCGCATAGTACAAATCAGTTCCAGGTACTGCTTTACACCAGTCCGGATAAGTGGCATAACCTTTCTGAACCTGTAGCCATTCTGGAATTCCAGGAGATGGCCAACAGGCATGCCTTCGGTTTAACCTGGACTACAGTAAATTCAATGTTTAATGATGAATCACTTTCAAAATTTGATGTCATTGTGTTTCTTCACTCAACAATCAGAGACCTCTCTCCTGAACAACTGGAAAGCTTCAAAAAATTCATTCGCAATGGAGGCGGTTTTGTGGGTATTCATGGTACTTCTGCATGTGGTAGAGAAGATGAATGGTTCAGGAAGCTGGTAGGACGAACTCTTACAGCACATCCAGAAGAGCAGACTGCTGTTATGCATGTAATTAATAAGAACCATCCTTCTACAATGCATCTTCCTGATAAATGGTTATGGACGGATGAATGGTATTCCTATTCTGAAGCTCTGACTGAAAATCAGAAAGTATTAATCACCCTTGATGAGAAAACATATGACCCTGACAAAACATGGGGAACAGGCAGAAAAACAGCAATGGGTGATTTTCACCCGATAGCATGGTATCAGGAATATGATGGAGGAAGATCGTTTTACACAACTTTGGGACACATGCCTGCATTATTTAAAGATAAATTGTTTCTGGACCATATTTATGGCGGCATTTACTGGGCAGCTACTGGATTGGGCATATACTAATAAAGCAGCATTAAAACGATTACAGGTCCTTTCTTTCGTTTTTGTGCAATGATGTGTAATCGAACCTTCCTGAACAGGAGTTGGATGGTATAAGGGCAGCACTCGTTGCTGCCCCCATATGTTTTAATGTATCTCGTCCGGTAAGATTGTAATGATTTTTTAAATCCTATACTTTTGGATACTTCCAGTCATTTTGGTACTCAGGGAAAATATACGAGTCAGCTTCAGTATTATTGCGAAATTTTTGTTCCGAGGGCAGGTATTCAAGACTTGTACCTGCTGACCTATAGGAAATATTTGCAATATTAGCCAAAACAGTTGCATAGCAACCTTTATCAATGGGACTTGCTGTTTTTAAATTATTATTCCTGATACAATCTGCCCAATTGGCGACATGATTATATTGATTTGCATATTTCCCCTGCTTTTTGACAGCTTCAATCAAGGGACTACCTTCTCTGTTGGTCACAGGGAATATTTCATAACCAGTACGGTTACATGCCAGAGTACCATTACTTCCGATCCAGGCTACTCCGTCTCCCCTGTTATACAATGGGGCAACCTGCTGTTCCCATACTATATGCAGTTTTTCAAATTGAAATACTGAAGACTGGACCCGGGGAGTCTCATACATTGTTTCCGGATGTTTATAACCAACAGAATATATTGATTTCGGATATGTTCTTTCATGCCCTAATGCGGCTATTCCATCTAATGCTGAGTCAAGGTAATGTACCCAGTCAGTTTGTCCCCCGCCGCCAAAATCCCAGAAATTTCTCCATCGACCAGGTATAATCTCCCTGGCATAAGGACGGAAAGGAGCAGGGCCTATCCACATTTTGTAGTCTAAGGTGGCCGGTACTGTCTGTGGTGCATTACTCCAGGTAACGGGAGCCGTTCCAGATGTAATCCAGGCCTGTACTTTATAAACGTCACCTAATACACCACTCTTTAAAATACTGAATGCTTCTATAAAATAATCTACGCTGGCATGCCACAGTCCTGTTGTCACCACATTTTTGTACTTGCGTTGCAGGTCGACCATCAAATTACATTCTGCAATTGTTCTACCGGTTGGTTTCTCTACATAAACCGCCTTCCCGGCTTTAATGGCTTCAGCGAAGATATAGGTATGCCAATGGTCGGGGGTTGCAATAATTACTCCATCAATATCTTTATCCTCAAGAAGTTTGCGGAAATCCGTATAAAGTTTGATGTTGCCGGCAGTAAGCGGGAAACTATCTTTCAGCTGCTTGGCCCGCTCTTCTAACCTGGTTTGATCAACATCGCACAAGGCGATGCAATGAACTGGCTGATCTTCTACCTGTAGCATACGGTTCATATTATCCCAGCCAAAATTATTAACACCTATTACACCAATGTTGACACGGTCGCTTGGGGCATTTGAAGCACAGCTTATTGTCATTGAAGAATATAGCCCTGTCCCGGCAATTGCAATTGCAGATTTCTTTACAAATGACCTTCTGTTGGTTTTTTCCATTTTTATTTCGATTTAGTAAAATTTCAGGAATAATCCTCCCTTGATGTTACCTGATAACATTCGGTAAAACATTCCGGATTTCATTGTAAAGGATCTTATTTCAATACCTGAATCAGAATACTTATTGCTATTGATAATAACTCCTCAAGTTTAATAATTATATCCATGCCTCGTATCAGATCATGTTAAATATTTCAAACCTCATGTCTACAAAGAAAAAGCCCTGGCACGAAAACGCCGGGTTTTTTTCTTTTCAGGCTCGTCAGAAGCTTACTCTTGTAGGATGGATATAAAAAAGCCATGGCATCGCAAGTGTTTTGTCACTTATAATTATATTTACTTTTTAATACTCTCAATTCTAACATTCACTCTCCATGAAAAAGTTCTTATATTTTTTCTCTACAATCGTGTTGATTTCTATAAATTCATATTCTCAATCAGACAATAAAGAATTTAAAGCGGAAGAGTTGCAGGTACCTTTTTCAAAAAAAACATTTGCCGGTAGCTTTATTGATTTTTTTAGAAAGAACGATTGGTCACAGCAGGGATGGGAAAGTCAATTCCAGGAAATGAAAGATATCGGGATGAATACCGCTATTATTCAGTTCATTTCATACGGAGACATCACCTGGTTTAACTCGGCCAATAATTTTACCAAAAAAAAATATCCCGATGCCCTTCCAATACTTTTGGCAGCTGCAAATAATAAACAGATGGATGTTTTTATAGGATTGTATTTTGATGAAGAGTATTGGAAAAATCAAACTAATGTTGATTGGTTGCTCTTGCATGCCGACAGATGCATCTCTATAGCTGAAGAACTCAATGCCCAATTTGGGAAATATCCGGCTTTTAAAGGTTGGTATATCCCCCACGAACCGGAGCCAAATGCTTATCATTCAAAAGAACTGACAACTTCATTAAAAGATAATTTTATAAATCGGATTTCTGATAAATTGCATAGCTTTGACTCAAAGCCCGTATCCATAGCAGCATTTTTCAATTCTGAGCTGACCTCAACAACTCAGTTAAAGGATTTTATGACAGAGTTGTGCAAGAGTAATCTGCAAATTATCATGTTGCAGGATGGAATAGGTGTAAATCATGTATCTCTTGACCAGGTTGGGCTGTATTATAGTGAAGCCGCTCGTGGATTATATGAAAATACAAACTATAAAGGGGAGTTCTGGACTGATTTGGAAACTTTTAGTTTTGCACCCCAGGGTCCGGTTACCATAGATCGGATAAAAAAGCAACTACAGGAGGAGTTATCGGTATCACATGTTACCAAAGCCGTTACATTTCAATATTATCATGATATGTGCCCAACAGGACCTGGTGGCACTGCTGCTGCCAGGTTAAGAAATGATTATCTGAATTTCATTAAAGATTTGGGATTAAATAATAAAATTCAAAGATGAAATGAAAAAACAAGATTATTCAAGACGCGAATTTTTTAAGCATAGCTCATTATCCGGACTTGGTATTGTGGCATTAGGGAGTAGCCTGGATTACGAAACTGGTATTATTGCATCTGAAGAAGCAAAAAAGCCGGTTAAAAAGATTAACAAAATTGCTGGATTGAGCCTTGAACAACTTTGCGATAAGTACAGGGCTGAACTGTTTGAAAATTTTATCCCCAACATGGACAAGTACGCGATTGATCATGAATATGGTGGTGTGATGTGCTCACTGGACGTCAGGTCAGGGCAACTTGAGAACCAAAACAAAACTGCATGGTTTGTTGGAAGAGGAATGTGGGTTTATTCTTTCCTCTACAACAATCTAGAGCAGAATGCCCATTATTTGGAGATTGCGCAAAAATCAAAAGACCTACTTCTTAAACTTCAACCCTCAGATAAAAGTTTCTGGACAGCAAGATTCACGAGGGAAGGGAATCCTCTTTCAGGTCCTGGTGATATTTATGGAAGCCTTTTTGTTGCAGAAGGTCTGTTTGAGTATTCAAAGGCCTCCGGAGAAAAAGAGTATAGGGAACTCGCCAAAAAGATCATTTTTGATTGTGTCGAAAGATATGACCAGCCTGATTACAATTATGATATAACCTATCTTCGGGGAGCACCACAAATTCAAGGCCCCAGAGTTTTGGGCCATTGGATGATCTTTCTTAGCTTATCCACTCAGATGCTTAAACATGAACCTGATTCAGATTTGGAGAAACTTGCTGCGCGGTGTGTGGATGCAATTATGAACCATCATGTCAATAAAGACTACGGCTTAACAAATGAGGTCATTAATCACGATTTCAGTTTACCAGATAATGAATACGCACAATTTTCGGTGATAGGGCATGGCCTTGAAACACTTGCTTTTGTGATGTTCGAAGCTGCTCGCATCAAAGATAGCAGGTTATTCCGTGCTGCAGAAACTGTATTTAAAAAACATGTGGATGTTGCTACAGATGCTCTATATGGTGGATATTTCCATTCACTCCAGCATGTGGATAATTACACCTGGAGTTTAGGTAAATCTCTCTGGTGTCAGCAGGAAGTTCTAAACGGAACTCTCTTTTTAATTGAGCATACTGGTGATGAATGGGCACAACGACATTTTGCAAGAACAGATGCATATGTTTATGACAATTTCTTCAATTTAAGCAATAAATTCTGGCACTCAGGTGGTGACAGGAAAATGTCTAATCCAAATATAACCCTCATGGAACATTATCATCATGCCCGCCAACTTATGCTAGGCATACTTTCAGTTGAGCGGATAATTAAGCGCGGGGGTAAGGTGTCAGGCTTGTTGAATTAAAGCTGAAGCAGATCAGTATCTGTTTTTTCATAAAACAGGATGTAATAATTTATTATGAGAATTAAAGATTCTATTGACAAGATTCCCGGAGGATTGATGATCATTCCATTGCTCCTGGGTGCCATAATTAATACCTTTTTCCCCCAGGTATTAATGATCGGCGGATTTACCACAGCAATGTTCAAACAGGGTGCTTTGCCTGTTTTAGGTGTTTTCTTATTTTGCATGGGGTCTCAGATCAGCTTCAAAGTGGCTCCTAAATCTCTTAAAAAAGGTTTTATCCTTACAGTTACAAAATATGTTATTGGTGTTTCTATCGGACTGGCTGTAGGGAAGATTTTCGGCCCAGCAGGATTGATCGGTTTGACACCACTTGCAATAATTGCAGCGATGACAAACTCCAACGGGGGGCTTTATGTTGCATTGACTGGTGAATATGGAGATGAAACAGATGTGGGAGCTGTTTCAGTTCTTTCTTTAAATGATGGTCCGTTTTTAACAATGGTAGCTCTTGGACTATCAGGACAGGCATCTATCCCATTTATGGCTTTTATTGCAGTAATAGTACCAATATCTCTGGGTATGATTCTGGGAAATCTGGACCCCAAAATGAAATCATTCCTTTCCGGTGGTGAAAAACTGCTTATTCCATTTTTTGCTTTTCCACTTGGTGCAGCCATGAATTTGTCAGATGTATTTGATGCAGGAGTGTCAGGAATCATTCTTGGATTAATGACTGCATTCCTTACCGGCTTCGGGGGTTACTTTGCATTGAAGGCATTTGGTGAAAAGAGGACAATTGCCGGATTTGCTGAAGGTTCAACAGCAGGTAACGCGGTAGGAACTCCTGCTGCCATTGCAGCAGCTGATATAGCATACCTGCCAATAGCTGCTGTGGCAACAGCACAGATTGCTGCCTCATGCATTATAACTGCTTTCATTTGTCCTGCAATTGTAGTCTATATGAATAATTATTTAAAGAAAAAAGAATCTATAAAGTCAGTTAGTATTTAATCTACTGTAATTTGGATCAAAATCCTTTCTTCTGAAGATTCACTATCTCCTCTTTTTCACGATCTATCTTTTCTCTCTTCCTGCCCGAATTGAACTGATAGCCAATCTTCACCCATACCGGCATAGTTGACATATTTACTTTTCCTTCATAGTGACTCTGAAAATCAGGCCCACATATTTCTGAACCATTATAAGTAAAAGTTCTGGTAAACGGAAGAGCACTTGAAATGCCTACCTTAATTTTTTGCCTGAAAGATTTCTCGAGCGACACAAAATAGAGCAAATCGGAGAAGGATTTACCCTGAATATCAAATTTTTCACTATTATATTGAAAATTAAGGGAAAATGCCAGGTCGTGTTTAAAAGATGCAATGGCTGAAAGTCCGGATTCGAATCCATAACTGTTTTTGTCTGCAATAAAAAATGATTTTGCCAGTTCATTACCGGAAGTATTTAGTCTGAATGCTTTTATAAAAGGATTAAGAGTTAAAATACCAAGTTTCATCGTTCCTGAAAATTGCAGTCCAAATTGATTTATAGTTCCCAGGTTCTGTACCTGAGTTTCAAAAGTAATGGTATCATTAATAAACATCAGATCGTTTATAGCATCCGTAGTATGGTTTAAGAACAAACGGGAAGATATATAATTACCATTAAACTGGATGGAATGTTCGAGGTACAGGTTCCCGGAAAATTCAGGTTTAAGGAATGGATTGCCTTTGTTCACCATATAAGGATCACTAAGAGATGTGAAAGGATTAAGCTGATAAATATTAGGCCGTTTTAGTGTACGGTTATAAGACAATTGAATATATTGTTTTGAGGTGAGTTTATATCTGAAACTGGTATTGGGTAAAACTGCTAATACAGGATCCCTGAAATTATCTTTCATCTCTGTTACAGATTCTTCAAGACGCAAACCCGCACTTATATCAAGCCTTTCATGCTTATAAAGTAAATTGTTATAACCTGCAATTATGCTTTCATTATATTCAAATCCATTGTACTTGTCCTTCGAAACCTGCAGTCTTGCCTTAGCCCCCGTACTGAAATTAAGTTTCCCCCACAACAGAGTCTTATAGTCCGCTTTTATAGTTACTGAATTTTGCTTTGGTTTAACAATATTTGTTTGATATATACTGCTATTTCCCGGTCCATTAAAAATATAGTCTGTTCGGTTTTCTGCGTTTAAAGAATAATAGCTAATATCTGCATTCATCTCGCTTCCCTTCTTCTCAAACTCGTGTCGGTAATAAAGTGAATAAAGAGTGCTTGTGTTATGATCTGTATCTTCTTTTATATCATTCGCACTATCATTTATTTTGCCTGAAAGCTGGGAAGAAATATTTCCATCAAGCTCGCGTGAATAAGGATTATAAAAAGCATAAAAATTAAACTGGTTATGATCATTAAGGAAATAGTCAAAACCATAATGAAACCTGTGTGACCAGTCTTTCTGCCTTAAATACTGATTTAAAGCAATCTCACTGGTATCATTATTCTCCCACATTTTTCTGCTGGTACTTTCATAAAGATCGAGATAAGTAAATGCTCCGTTGTAGGAGGTGTAGAAATTCCACTTTTTAAAACCATAATTAAAACTGCAGGCGGGGAAGACATATATTTCTGAAAATGAAACTGGTATCTCAGCAAGAATATGACCGCTTATTCCTACTTCCCTGTTTTTTTTCAAAATTATATTTATTGCTCCTGTTACATTCCCATCAAAGTTTGAAGGAGGCACACTAATAACCTCAATCTGGTCAATCTGATCAGGATTTAGCTGGCTTAAATAATTTTTGTCCCGTTCTTTCCCGTCAACATATATCATAATGTTACGGCTGCCCTCAAGTGATATGTTTTGCATCAGGTCGACCTGTACACCAGGGACAAGTTTCAGAACATCAGTACCGCTATTTGACACATCAAGCATCTTTTGAGTTACAAAGAAAGTGGTCCTGTCACTTTCCGATTTAGCCTTAATCCTTTCGCCAATGATAACCGATTCATTTAGCATAATAGCTGTATCCTGAAGTAGAATAATACCGGCATCTGTCACCTCCTCATTTTTTACTTCAACACTCCGGAACTCTGGCTTATAACCAATATTTGATATCTGAAGTGTATAATTACCCGGATGGACAGGATTTATTATGAATACTCCTTTATCATCGCTCATGGTACCTCCAATAATTTTAGACTCAGGAGTCTTTATTAAGGCGATCGTTGCAAATGGAACGGCCTGTTTGCTGTTTCCTTCAACCAGTTTTCCTGTTATGGATTGTTTTCCCTGGCCAAATACTCCCGTTGCAATTAATAACGCTACTGTTAAAGCCAGATTCCTGATACTCAGAAATCTTTCAGATAATAATTTAATAGTCTTTTTCATTGCATTAATTTTTAAATGGTTTATGCAAATTGAAGAACTATTAAACTGCTGAACAATTTATTGGGATTTATAGCAAGAATATGTTACCAACTGAAACCCTGATCGGAAATTCCAGGAAAAAGTTGGGACAAACGGTAAAAATCTGTGATGAACTGATTAATGGTACTTCTTCAGGATTTGGTCAAAATCATGAGTCTTCTGCCTTGAAACCGGAATTTCATTCTCAATACCTGAAAGTTTTAATCGATAACCTAAGGTATTTCCCTTCTGAGAAATTACTTTCCTGACATTAATTAAAAATGCGCGATGTATCCTGAAAAAGTACGGAATTACAGATAATTGCTGCTCTATATTACTGATTGAATTGCGAATAATTCTTTTTTTAACCTGGCCTTCTAAATTCAAATAAAAAACAGTATAATTTCCGTCAGATTCAGCATATAAAAGCTGACTTGGATAGAAAATCAACTCCTCTTTTTTAAGCTGGGATCCAATGCGGATCATTTCTTCCGTTTTACCTGGTTCTAATGAATTCGGCTCACCATCAAAGCTTTTAAAAATGTCCGTTACAAAGAGGTACCGGTAATTTATTATGGTGAAAAACATAAAAGGGATTATACCTATAAGAAATGCAGATATTAATGAATTTAGAAAAGTCGACAGGTTCCATCTTTGCTCAGGGCTTTCCAGCAAAAAGCCTAAAAAATATACGATAATTCCCATCCCAAATAGCAAAATTGATGTTGACAATATTTCTTTAAGAATTGTCCATTCTCCTGAATCTGAAAAATATTTTATGCTTTTCAGTAATTTAACTAATCCGGTTAACGGGATAGCCAGTATTAAACAATAAATGGCAACTGTTATCTGATAGGGGAAAAAACGAGATTCGTGTACCTGAAGTGGTTTATAAATTATTACGAAAATAACTATGAAACCAAGAAAGATGAGCATCCCCAAAAATGGATTTCTAATTATTATATTTTGAGGGTATTTTTTATTTATCCATTTTGAATTTGCAGTTGCCATAATCCAATATCAATATATTATCATTTAGAGCCTATATTGCTGATAATCTGCTTATTTTAACATTTTAACTATCAGCTACTTATCAATTCTACCTTTAGTCAGATTGTTATTAACTGTTCTGAAAATTTCAAGCGGGTTTTCATTCTTAAGCTCATCAGGCAATAGTTCTTCAGGCCAGTTTTGAAAGGCAAGAGGTCTCACAAAACGTTTAATTGCATCTCCGCCAACTGAAGTAAATCGACCATCAGTCGTAGCAGGGAATGGCCCTCCATGTTGCATACTCATACAAACTTCTACACCTGTAGGCACGCCATTTATTATAAACCTGCCGCATATTGCTTTTATTTCTTCAATCAACACAGGATGGCTCCTCATATCATCATTTGTAGCCATCATTGTACAGGTTAACTGACCTTCCATTAAACTGGCGATACTGGTAAACTCATCCAATGATTTACATTGAACTACCAATGAGTAAGGACCAAAAATCTCTTCATGTAACTTTGGATTACGCAGAAACTCTTCTGATGAAACAGTAGCAATTGTGGGTATTCCGCTAAATTCACTCTTTTCCAATTCAGATACTGCAACTACAGTAACTCCCTTTTCCTTAAGAATATTATCACGCTGGTTCATAAAAGAACGAGCAATATTTTCATGCAGCATTTTTGCAGGAGCAATTTTCCTGATTTCTTCACCAAGTGATAACATAAACCGGTTCAAATCGTTGCCCCCCAAACCAATAATAATTCCTGGATTTGTACAGAACTGACCTGCGCCTAATGTGATCGAGGCAGCATACATTTTTGCTATTCCATCGGGTGATTCATTAATTTTTCCGGGCATCAGGAATACAGGATTTACACTTCCCATCTCTGCGAAAACAGGAATCGGATTTTTACGTTCGTTTCCCCATCTGAAAAGCAGTGTCCCAACGGATACAGATCCGGTAAAACCTACAGCCTTCGTATTTGGATGTTTAACCAAAACTTCACCTGCGTAGTTAGAGGTGAAACTGATATGGGAAAATATACCTTCAGGCATATTCATTTTTTCTGCAGCTTTATGAATTAACTGTGCTACTATTTCAGATGTTTTAAGATGGCCCGGGTGGGCTTTTACAATAACCGGGCATCCTGCTGCAAGAGCACTTGCTGTATCGCCCCCGCCTGTAGAATATGCTAACGGAAAATTACTCGGACCAAAAACAACAACAGGTCCTAGTGGAACATTCATTTTCCTGATATCCGGTTTTGGGGGAGTACGATCAGGAACAGCAGTGTCAATCCTGGCATCAAGCCACTCACCGCTCTCACAATAATCTGCATAACTTCTTAACTGAAAGATGGTCCTTCCTTTTTCATTCTTCAGTCTGGATTCAGGAAGGTTGGTCTCTTCCATACAGGTTATTATCAACTCATCGCCGGCATTTTCCAATTCGTCTGCAATAGCATACAAAAAGGCCTTCCGCCTGTTTAAACTAAAGTTTTTGTATATACTAAATGCAGTCCATGCTTTTTGCATTACATCATCAATCTCTTTTTTAATAATTTCATTCGATTCCATATTTTATTCTTTAATCAGATTATTGAATTTAAAATTAACACTCCGATCAGTCCGATAAAGGAGATGCAAGTTTCCATAAGTGTCCATGAAAAAAAGGTTTGTTTCAGTGAAATATTGAAAAACTCCTTGAACATCCAGAAGGCAGTATCGTTGACATGGGACATAAAGACACTTCCTGAACCTACAGCCAGGACCATCAGTTCAGGGGAAGCACCGGAAGCAACAACCAGAGGAGCCATTATGCCGGAAGCCGTGATTGCAGCCACAGTTGCTGAACCAATTGTAAACCTCAGTAATGCTGTCACTAACCATGCAAATAATAAAGGTTGCATCTGCCATTGCTTACTGAATGATAAAATATAATCAGCTGCACCACTGTCGGTTAATACTTGCTTAAAAACACCCCCGGCCGTAATAATCAGCAAAATCATGGCAATTCCCGATATCCCCTGGCTTAACCACCTCATTACCTTTTCCATCTCATATCCGGCCCGTATACCAAAAAACCATGAAGCAATAATCACGGTTAACAATAATGCTATGCTTGCATCCCCGGTAAAAACAAAAATTTTTCTTGGAATAGAATTATCTGAGAATACACTATTAGCTATTACAGAAAGTGTTATAAGAATAACCGGTAAAAGAGCTATCAGGAAAGAGGGGACTGCGGCAGGCAGTTCACTGTCAGAAATATCTTCTCCCTCTGCAAATAATCCAACCAGGCTTACCTTTACATTCTTAAGTAACCTGCCTAAGAATGGTCCTGCAAGTACTATTGCAGGAATGGCCAGGACAAAACCATAAATCAATGTTTTACCCATATCCGCATTAAAAGCTTTCACTAAAATAACCGGACCCGGGTGCGGGGGCAAAAAACAGTGTGCAGTCGACAGTGAAGCAGCCATTGGAATGGCCAGATACAATAATGGTAAACGGGTCTCTTTGGCAATTGAGAATACCAGTGGGACCAGGATTACAAAACCGGCATTATAAAAGAGGGGTATGCCAACAAGAAATCCGGTTAATAGCAAAGACCACTGAATATTTTTCACACCAAAAGCTTTAATAAGTGTGAGAGAAATTTTCTTTGCGGCTCCGCTCGATTCCAGAATTTTACCAAGAACAGCTCCAAGGCAGATTATAAGAGTCAAACCTGCCAGAGTGCTGCCAACACCTGTTTCAATTGATTTGATTAAGACCGTAGGGGACATTCCAAGAAATAATCCCGAAAGAATTGATACGATCAAAAGTGAAAGAAACGGACTTACCTTTTTTATCGATAAATAAATCTGCAAAGCAATCGCCAGGATAACAATAAGAAGCATCATCTCATGCAACAGTATTAATCAGTTTCCCTATTGAATCAATTGTAATTATTATTTCATCCCCTGGCTGTAAGGTAAAAGTGCCAGGAGGCACTATTCCTGTACCTGTCATAATCAAACATCCATGTGGAAAGCTGCACTCGAGGTAAACGTATTTCACCAGCTCTTCCAGGCTGCGTTTCATCTGGTTTACAGAAATACTTTCTTCAAAAACAACCTGTTTAGCCCTTATTATCTGAAGGTAAATTTTACTGCTCCTGTCAAATGGACGATCCGAGATAAATACAGCAGGACCAAGTGATGCACAACCATCATAAGTTTTGGCCTGTGGCAGATACAACGGATTTTCGCCTTCAATGCTCCTGCTGCTCATGTCATTTCCTGCAGTATAGCCAATAATTTTTCCTGATGATGTTACAACAAGTGTCAGCTCCGGTTCGGGTACATTCCATGTACTGTCTTTTCTTATCCTCACCGGGCTTTTATTACCAACAATACGATGAGGATTGCTCTTAAAAAAACACTCCGGTCTTACTGCTTCATAAACCTTACCATAAAAATCAGCTCCTCCTGCCACCTTACTCTCCTCTTCCCTGCCTATTTTACTCCTGAGATATGTTACACCACAAGCCCAAAGTTCCTGCTGGTTTCCGATAGGAGGTAATACTTCTCTTATAAGGGATGAATCACCGGAAGTCAGAGAAGAGAGGGCCTTTAATACTTTGTGATATAAGTTGTCATCATTTATAAAGCTTTCCCAATTCTCTTTTAAGAGGTAATAATGATTTTCTGCTTCAACCACGATCCCGTTCACTGTTTTGAATAATCTCATAACTTATTGATTTAAACAGGTTAAAAATTTCTAATGTGAATCCCTCATGACGACAGACCCTGATCCTCCAATAAGAAAATCAAAATCACACCCCTTATCAGCCTGCTGCACATGCTTTATGAACATACTTACATAACCGCGTCCGGCAGCAGGGGCAGATGGTATCCATGTATCTCTTCTTTTCCGTAATACTTCTTCTGATACACCCAGGTTCAGGGTTCGCTCTTTAACGTTAAGCTCAATCATATCACCATTTTCCACTATTGCAAGAGTACCTCCTATAGTTGATTCGGGTGAAACATGAAGGACAACAGTTCCATATGCGGTTCCGCTCATTCTGCCATCTGAAATACGGACCATATCAGTTATACCCTTTTTAATCAGTTTCTGGGGCAGATCCATGTTTCCTACTTCAGGCATTCCCGGGTACCCTACCGGCCCTACTCCCTTCAATACCATAATGCAGTTTTCATCTATGTCCAGATCAGGGTCATCAATCCTCTCATGGTAATCTTCCATACTCTCAAAAACTACTGCCCTACCCCTGTGATGCAGCAGATCACCTGATGTTGCCGAAGGTTTAATTACAGCACCATTCTCGCACAGATTACCTTTCAGAACAGCAATTCCTGCTTTCACCTTAAAAGGTTTATCCAATGTTGCAATTACATCGTAGTTATAACATGGCACCCCTTTGCAGTTCTCACCAATTGATTTACCATTAACAGTAATCGCTTCTGAATGAATAATATCCTTAAGCTGATCTATTATTACAGGTAGTCCTCCGGCATAGTAAAAATCTTCCATAAGGTATTTCCCGGAAGGCATAAGATTAAGTAAAAGAGGCATGTCGCTTCCCAGCTTATCGAAATCATCCAGGTTAAGCTCTACTCCTATCCTGCCTGCCAGTGCCAGCATGTGGATTATCAGGTTTGTTGAACCACCTACAGCTGAATTTATTCTGATTGCATTTTCAAAAGCCTTCCTGGTAAGGATATCTGACATTTTCATATTCTCTTTAACCATCTCAACTATCCGGTTACCCGAAAGGTGAGCCATGACTTTTTTTCTTGAGTCTACTGCCGGAATGGCAGCAGCACCTGGTAATGTCAGGCCAAGAGCTTCAACCATAGTTGCCATCGTAGAGGCAGTACCCATAGTCATGCAGTGTCCTGCACTTCTTGAAACACAACTTTCAGCTTCCACAAGGTCCTGTTCCGAAATGGTGCCTGCTTTCAAACCTTCAGAAAGCTGCCAGGTTGATGTTCCGGATCCAATCTCCTTTCCCCTGAATTTCCCGTTCAGCATCGGACCACCGGGGACAACAATAGTTGGCAGATTAACACTGGCTGCTCCCATAAGTGTTGAGGGAGTCGTTTTGTCACAACCGGTCAGCAGTACAATCCCATCTAATGGATTTGCCCTGATTGTCTCTTCCACATCCATACTTGCCAGGTTCCGCCATAGCATCGTTGTTGGCCTCATAATTGTTTCACCCAGAGACATTACCGGAAACTCAAGCGGAAATCCACCTGCCTCATAAACTCCCCGCTTTACTATGTCGGCAAACTCCCGAAGATGTCCGTTACATGGAGTTAAATCTGACCATGTATTACAGATGCCAATAACGGGTTTTCCCCTGAACATATGATCAGGATGGCCCTGGTTCCTGAGCCAGCTGCGATGAACAAAACCCATTTTATCATTTTTACCGAACCATTCCCTGCTCCTTAAATAATAAGACTTTTCCATTTTATAATATTGATAATTTCATTAAGCACATTTATTTCTGGTTTCTAAGCCGGTCTTTAAAAGAAACCCAAAAATTATCTCTGATTCTTAAAACCTAATCCTATCGCTATAAAGATATTCCTCGTTTCCAGGGAATAAAATCAACCTGTCCGTTTCTTAAACTTGCAGGTTCCAATATACCGCCGGCTACATCAATAATATAATTTAGTATCCTTTCTGCAGCCGGCTCAATATGCTCCTCACCATCAATTATTGTCCCTGTATTAATATCAATGATATCAGGCATTTTTTGAAAAAGGCTTGAATTGGTAGATATTTTTATAACCGGTACAATAGGATTACCTGTGGGAGTTCCCAATCCTGTTGTAAATAGCACCAGGTTTGCTCCAGAAGCTACTTCTGCAGTTACCGACTCAACATCGTTTCCGGGACTGCATAAAAGATGAAGCCCCTGCCCTGCCACTTTTTCAGGATAGTCAACAACAGATACAACAGGTGAAGTGCCACCTTTTTTCGCGGCTCCGGCTGACTTCATGGCATCCGTTATAAGACCATCCCTTATATTTCCGGGTGATGGGTTTCTGTCAAAACCCGAACCGGCAGAAATTGCCTTTTCGCTGTATGACTTCATCATTTCCAGAAACTTATCTCCATCGTTATGATTTACACAACGGTCATAAAGATTTTGCTCCACACCACTGAGTTCCGGAAACTCTGACAGGATAACTGAACCACCAAGGGCAATAACCAGATCTGAAACCCGGCCGACAGCCGGATTAGCTGATATCCCTGAAAATCCATCTGATCCACCACATTCAACGCCTATACAAAGTTTTGACAGAGGTGCAGGTTTACGCTCAAATTTATCAGCCTCAGCAAGCCCTATAAAGATTGACCGGATAGCCTGTCTGATCATCTCATCTTCAGATCCGATCTTTTGTTGCTCAAATTCAAAAAATGGCTTTGAAAACTTTGGATCACGCTTTCTGATCTCACTCTGTAAGATAGAAAGCTGAGCGTTCTGGCAACCAAGACTTAGAACAGTTGCTCCGGCAACATTCGGGTGGGTGATATACCCGGCAAGAAGTCCGCACAGTTCTTCTGAATCCTGCCTCGCTTCCCCGCATCCTCCACTGTGTGTAAGAAACCTTATCCCTGATACATTTCTGAAGATTTTTGGCCTGACCCCACTGATATTAATATCATTAAATTCGTGTTTTGACGAACTACCTGAAGAATCCTCCTTCTGATAAGATGATATCAGCTCCCTGACAAAAGTATTATATTGCGAGACCTGCTGATAACCAAGTTCCTGAAGTACTGCATCTTTTATAACATCTACATTTCTGTTTTCACAAAAGACCATTGGAATTACCAGCCAGTAGTTAGCAGTACCAACCTGGCCATCAGGCCTTTGATATCCCATAAAACTCTTATCCTTAAAAGCTCCTGTAACCGGTGGTAACCATTTGAAATTACGTGGATTGGTCTTTTTTACTTCACTTATTGCATTAACGGTGTTTTCTACAGTTATTGCTGTTCCTTTTGGAATCAGTTGAATGGCTGTTCCAACCTTTATACCATAAAGATAAATTGTCTGTCCGACAGATATGTCTGACAGGGTGAATTTGTGCTTTGCGGCAACAAATCCTCCAAGCACAACCTGTTTATTATCCAGAGATACTTTCGTACCCTCAGACAAATCTTCCAGGGCAACAGCAACATTGTCGTGAGGGTGAAGATGAAGAACGCGGTTCTTTACATGGCCGGAATCTTCCTTATGGGGATCATGTGTAAAATTGCTATAAGGTTGCATATCTTTTACCTTACTATTTTGAGAAATTCCATTAATTCCAAACGCCATTCCGAATGATGACAGGAAAATGAAGTTTCTTCTTGAAAGATTTATATCGATTTTCATTTTAAGTTCACATTTTGTAAGTTAACACTCTTTTAAATATAAATCTTTTCATTAATATAAAACTTCCGTTTTAACATAATTTTATCTCATGACTATGAACAGGAGAGATTTTATAAGGACCTCATCAGCAGCTATAGCTGTCACTCAGATTCATCATCCTTTTTATACAGGTTTTTCAGGAGTTACTGCAGAAGAAACATGGTTCAACCGTCCAATGAGATGGGCACAGCTTACTCTCGTAGAAAATGATCCCGGGCACTTTGATCCTGATTTCTGGCTGAGTTATTTCAAACGCATTCATGCCGACGGCGCCACTCTGAGTGCAGGGGGAGTAGTGGCATATTATCCAACCGAGGTGCCTCTCCACCACAGGAGCAAATGGCTTGACAACTCCGATCCTTTAGGGTACTTGTTGAATGGTTGCCGTAAAATGAATATGTCACTAATTACCCGTACTGATCCCCATGCCACATGGCAAAATGTTTATGAGGCACATCCTGATTGGATAGCTGTCACTTCCGATGGTGATAAACGCCGTCACTGGTCTAATCCGGAGTTATGGGTTACATGTGCACTCGGACCTTACAACTTTGAGTTCATGACACTGGTTCATAAAGAGATCATGGAACGTTATGAGCCTGATGGTATTTTCTCAAACCGATGGGCAGGACATGGAATATGTTACTGTGAACATTGTGTTAAGAATTTCAAAAAGTATTCAGGGATGGAACTGCCTCGCAGCAGCAATAAATCAGATGTTGCTTTTTTCAAATACACGGAGTGGAGTACAGGCCGGCTTAAAGAGCTATGGCTGTTATGGGATAATGTAATTCGAAAACAGAGATCATCATCAAGGTTTATTCCCAATGGATTCCCTGACAAAGTTATTACCGGTCAGTTATCTGATATAGTGTTCACCGACCACCAGGCAAGGAGCGGATATAGTATGCCCTGGTCTAATGGAAAGGTAGCCAAAGAGCTGCGTGCATCAATAGGGATGAAGCCACTTGGTGGTATTTTCAGTGTCGGGATCGCGGACCAGAACAGGTGGTCCGATTCTGTTCAGAGTGAGGCTGAGACAAGGATCTGGGTTGCAGAGGGAACTGCAAATGGCATGCGTCCATGGTTTACAAAGTTTTCAGGAGTTCTTTATGATAAACGCTGGCTCGAAACAGTGGCTAAAATCTACCAGAAACACTTCACGAATGAAAAATATCTGCGTAATACTGCACCTGTGGCCCGCGTTGGAATGGTATTTTCGGAACAGTCCAGAATTCAGGGTGGGAAACTATGGCAACAGAGATCCGAAGATCACTCATCGGGAATGTACCATGCTCTTATAGAAGCAAGGATCCCGTTTGAGATGGTGAACGACCGCCTTCTGGATAAAGAACATCTTAAACCTTTCAGGTTGCTTATTCTGCCAAATATTGCAACTCTGTCTGATAAACAGTGCAACCAGTTAAAGGAGTTTGCAGAAGGGGGAGGAAATATCCTCGCCACCTTTGAAACTTCATTATATGATGAAGAGGGTATAAGAAGATCTGATTTCGGGCTGGCTGATCTTTTCGGCCTTTCATACGATGACGGGGTTGAAGGTCCGATGAAGAACAGCTATCTGAAACTAAAGAGAGATCCAGACACAAACAAATATCATCCTGTACTCAACGGTCTGGAAGATGCTTACAGGATAATCAATACAATATACAGGGTAAAAGTAAAACCGATTTCAGATTTCCCTTCGCCGGTTACTCTTATCCCAACATATCCGGATCTTCCAATGGAGCATGTTTATCCAAGAAATGAGGATACTGATATCAGGGAAGTTTATCTGCAGGAAAGAGGGAAATCCAGAATAGTATATTTCCCGGGTGATCTGGACCGAACATTCTGGCAGATCTTCTGCAAGGATCATGGCAGGCTGTTAACTAATGCTGTTCTATGGGCTCTTAATGAAGATCCTTTAGTTGAAGTGAAGGGTCCTGGTGTATTAGATGTGACCGTCTGGAGACAGGAGCAATCAATGACAGTACATCTTGTAAACCTGACAAATCCGATGATGATGAAGGGCCCTTTCAGGGAACTGATACCAGTATCAGCTGATGTTACCGTTAACATCCCTGACGGTCTGAAACCACGAAGTGTACATTTGCTTATAAGCGGTTCACAGCCTCCTTTAAATGTTAAAGATGGTAAATTACTGGTATCAGTGCCTGATATAACTGATCATGAAATTATAGGAATTGACCTGCAGACATGATATACAGTTCTTTGACAGAGTAAAAATGAAAAATCACCCCATAGTAATATTCCCTTCAGGCATAAATGATGAATCCATGTAGAACTTGCCCGGATCTCCGGGGTCAACATATACATCAATATGGTTTCGCCCGGCCAGGTAAGGGGACGGATCGATTGTGTAATCTTTGCTCCTGAAGTAATATTCCTTATTTGTTCTGTTATCTGTCCATCTGCATTTTATCACCCAGGGATTCTTATCGCCCATCCTGTATTTTTCATTTCTGTCGACAGATACATATTCGGCAAAGATCTTCATCCCTTTGTTTATCAGCTTTTTATTGGCAGAATCTTTTAAGAAGCTTCTTATGAACAGGTAAAAACATATAAGGGAAATAAATCCTGTTACCAGGACACCCTTCGTATTATAACCAATTGTATCTCCAAAATCAATCTTCTGAGGGTCAGCCTTATCATACCATATTTCTACTTTATCTCCTTTTGAAACATAATTTCTTTTTTGAGTTGTTGCAGTAACCTCAGTTCCGTCAGATGTATTAAAAGTGACAGTAACCCTGGTAAGTCCTTTTCCTCTGGTATTTCTGTCTGACACGGTTGCTTCAGTGAGAATACCATGCTTTTTCATTTTTACTGATTTAACCACACTTCTGAGAGGCAGAATCATAAAAATGGCTGCAGCAATTGCTGCTACCAGGGCGGCTTTTTTTGCGTTCATGTGAATGGTGATTTGCTGTTTTGGTTATTGTAATCTTATATCAAATCAATCAAAATTTTCAGAATTTAGTCTATAATCAGGGCTTTGAAGTAAAAAAGCTGACCAGACTATAGAGCAGAAATAAAACAGCCCTTACCTTACACAATTTGCCTTGAAGTAATCTAATCGCGTTTTCATCTTTTTAATGTCCAGGGAGTATGCCGGATTATTCATCAGATTAGTTGTCTCCTTCCTGTCATTCGACAGATCGAAGTACTCTTCGTACTTGTAATATGGCCACATTATATATTTTGAATCATGAGTAATAATAGCTTCTGAAGAGGGTATCCTGCTTTCGTTTGTAACAAACGGATGCTCATAATAAAAATCTTCCCGCCAATCATACTTTTTATCTAAAAGATATAGTTTTGAAAAATCCTCTCCCTGCATAGTTTCCGGCACATCTATCCCTGTTGCAGATATTATTAGAGGAGCTATATCGATATTTAATACGAATTCTTCATTCAGCCCATTCCTCTTGGTTTTACCAAGCCTCGGATCATGTACTATAAGAGGTACTCTGACAGATTCCTCGTATGGATACCATTTATCAGCCAGTCCATGTTCGGAATGGAAATATCCATTGTCTCCCATAAATATTATTAGCGTGTTCTCATATACACCCTGCTCCTTAAGTTCATTAATTATTTTACCTGTGGCAGCATCCAGTTCGGTAAGCATCCTGTAATATGCCTTCATATACCTCTGATATTTTTCAGAAGAGTCGAATCTCCAATGCCATCTGATTCTGCCTTCATTGACCTCTGTGGAAAGGAAATATGGAAGTGACATGAAGAAAACATCTGAAGAAGTTTCAGGTACCGGAATAGTATCATTTTTATAAAAGGCTTCACTTTCAGGCTGGTAACGATACTGGTCCGGATGATTATCCTCAGCATGCGTCGCAAAAAAACTGACAGAGAGTACAAAAGGTATATTCTTTGGCCGGTCTTTCAGAAAAGTAAGAGCGTCACGGCAGTTCCTGGCAGTAACATGTATCGAATCGCCATTACCTTCCGGCCACCAGTGTTTTCCCTCATATTCCCTTGAAAAATCAAAATTATCAGGGTCAATCTTTCCCACACCATACTTCCCGACAAAACCCGAATAATAACCAGCCTTTCTGAGCAAGGCAGGATATGTCAATGAAAATGCTTCGGGCGAAAGAGAAACTCCAAAATCCCTTATCCCATGGCGGCTCATATACTGGCCGGTGAGTAATGAAGCTCTACTCACCATACTTATGGAAGTTGTCACACATGCATTTGTAAATCTGATACCGTCAGCGGCAAGCGAATCAAGGTTTGGAGTATAAAGTATGTTATTCCCCATGCAATGGAGGGAATTCCATCTCAGATCATCGGCCAGAAGAAACAGAACATTCATTTTTTCATTACTGCTCTCGGTTTTACCAGAACTGCATGAGGCTGATAAAAGACAAAACCCACCGGTTAACGCAACACTATATAATTTGCCGATATGTCCTGTATATGAATTCATAAAACTCAATTTTCTTCAAGTAAAAATACTTATTTTAAGCTACTCAAACTTCATGTTCCCTCCTCTGTCCCTTATCCAGTCTCTCAGAATCTGCCGGTGCGATTCTATCTCCTCCCTGAATTCAGGATCATATGCAAGATTTCGCATTTCACCAGGATCATTTATAAGATCGAAGAACTGTTCATTATTTTTCCCGGATGTAAAATAATTATACTTAAACCTTTCCGTTCTTACCATGCGTCCCAGCCTTGTTGTATCAGGCTTATAATCAGCAAGTTCAACAATAACACTTTTATGTAACGAGGAAAGCTTACCTTCAAGAACAGGACGAAGACTTTTACCCGCAAAATTCAATTCAGTATTGATCGAAGCATAATCACAAAATGTAGGAACAAGATCAGATAACGTAACTATGTTCCTGTTAACCTGGTTCTTCTTGATTTTCTCCGGGTAAATAATAAATAACGGAACCTTGGCAGATTCATCATACAGGTTATTTTTTGCCGCCCACTTATGAGCTGCGGCACCATCACCATGGTCAGAAGTGAATACAATTACTGTGTTTTTATCATATCCGTTCTCTGAGATTGCATTCAGAAGTATGCCAATCTCTGAATCTACACGTTCAGTCATTCTGTAATATGCATTAAGATATGATTGCCATTCTTCATCTGAATAGGTATATGCTAATTTTGTTTCCAAACCATAAGATTCATGATGAAGTCTTTTTTCAGTTAAGAATTCCGGTTCGTTTTCACTTATTGCGAAGTTGAAAGGAAGAGGAGGAAGATTTCTCAGTTTATTTGGCGGTATACCAATTGGGTCAGGCAAGCGGTATTTGAAACCATAGTAACGAATTTCCAGAAGGGAATCATTTTCAGAAACCCATCCCGATTTCCTTGGGTGGAAACATATATCATGAGGATTATGATAACTTACGGCAAGAAACAACGGTTTCTTCCTGTCATAATTTCTCAGAAAGGCTGTCACAGCGTCAGTTAATGGAGGGTCTGTTTCCGATCCGAGCATCCAGGGTTCTTTTTCAGGATCATAAAATGGAAGAACTTCGAATCCCCTGATTTTCTTTTCACCGGGCTTTGCGGCTGCTCTTTGAGGATAACTCTCAGGCAGGTGCCATTTACCTCCCCATACAGTATTATAACCTGCTTCACGAAAGATTTCACCAACATTTATAACATCTGATTTCAGTGAATCACCATTATAAACAACACCGGCTTCACAAGGCATCATTCCTGTGACTATGCTTGATCTTGACGGGCCGCTAACAGGAGAAGTACAATATGCCTGGGTAAATCTTATTCCCCTTTGAGCCAGCCTGTCCATATTCGGTGTTCTGACATACTTATTGCCGGCAATGCCCAATGCTTCTGAATTCTGCTGATCAGTAAAGATCAAAATTATATTTGGTCTTTCCTGTTCTCCAATGTTACTGCATGACACTCCTCCGTAAAAAAGAAGGGCAGAAACAGACAAAATACAGGTATTCCCTTTAATTATCCTGTTGCTCATAACCAATTATAATATTCTATTTCGGAAGTCTTCCGATATGCAATTCTTTCTGTGATGTTGACAGATATTCGAAAAGTGGAAGATCACGCAATTGGTCAACATCTTTAATTTTGTTGACATTTACGAAAACGATATCTCCGTTAGTCTTTCCAAACTCTCCCTTGAAATCGTATATGGCTGCCATTACTGTCAGTTTACCCTCCAGGATAAGGTCTTTGTATTTTTTGGTAGCTATATTAACCTGGTAATCGAGGTTTTTCTCAATAATATGTGAATGCAGCTTATCAAAATCCTTTATCTCCTGTTCCTTAATTGAAGGTCTTAGAAAATCAAGCTCGTGTTTTATGTTATAACTCTCATCCTCAAATCCTTTAAGATATGCTTTAATGGCACCGCAGTCTGAATGACCGAGGAACATCAATATCTGGGTTTTAAGATGATAAATACCATAATCAACAGATCCTTCAGTTGAGAGTATCTGGTTACCGATATTCTGTATTGTGAATACTTTATTTGAAGTATCGGGCATCAGGGAATTTAGAGGGACTCGCGAATCGGCACAGGTAACCAGTGTTATATAAGGTTTCTGCTCAAAGCCGAAGCTATCGAAATACTCTTTAGGATGAGTTTGTACAAAATAATTATTCCCGAGAACTATCTGAGTTATTATTTCGGGTGGGAGCAGAGATTTTGGTTTGACCTGTGCTTTCTTAATATCAGGTTCAACCTCACCGATGGCAGTAACCACCATATCATGCAGAGTATCACGGCGGCTGACATGCCCAAGCAAGTGCTCAATCTCCTCAAGCCGGAGTCTGTCACGTACTCCGGAATGCGCTTCAGCGACCTTAAGCTCAATACCTTTTGCTGACAGATTCTCATAGAATCTTTTTATTAACCTTGCACCACTGGAATCGATGTGAGCAGATGTGCTCAAATCAAAAATAACTGTATTGATCTGATTCTCCGATGCCTTTATTTTTTCCCAGACAGCACGGTAAATATAAGTTACATTGAAGTAATAGAGAGGTGCTTCTACCCTGAAGAGAAATACTCCGGGGATCAATTCATTATCGGGATGTCTTTTGATATCTGTGTAACGGTTTGTACCGGGTATCCTTCCAAGAAAAGCGATATGCGGGCTCGATACAGCCCTGATAATAAGTGTAAGGGAAAACAGAGCAGCAAAGAGAACACCCTTGAGAATGCCAAATACTATTACCGCAATAAGAGATGTCATCGCAATAACAAAATCAAACCGGTTCACTTTGTACATCCTCTTCATTTCCCTGAAGTCGAATAGCCCCTTTATAGCAAACAGAACTATGGCAGCAAGGATTACCATCGGAAGGTTCTTTAGCAGTCCTGTGAGAAAAAGGAGACACATCCCTATAGCTATTGAAGCCACAATCAGAGAAACAGGAGTTTTGGCACCTGCCTTATCATTAACTGCTGACTGAGACAAACCTCCGCTAACCGGATATCCTGAGCCTATAGAGGTTATAAGATTGGCAACCCCTAAAGCAAGCAGCTCCTGTCCTGCATCAATGTCGTATCCATTCTTCTGGGCAAGGGTTTTGGCAGCGGAAACACTCTCTATATAAGCCAGAAGAAAACAGGCAAATGCCAGAGGAATGATGTTCATCATATCCTCAACAATATTGTCAGCCTTTAGATCAGGCATTCGGAACTCCGGTAAGCCTGCCGGTAATACTCCTACTGTTTTGAAACCCATTGTACCCAGAGGCGTGAAGCTAATTACCAGTATTGACACAATTACTACAAAAATTGCAACCGGTTTGCCTGGAAAGAGTTTATTCCCAAACACAAGAAGTGCAATTGCAACGAAACCAAATATCAAAACAACCAGCTTTGTATCAGGTAACTGACTCCCCAGGGCAATAAGCCGTGAAATGAATGATTCTCCACCTCCGGGCACGCCAAACAGCTTTGGGATCTGGGATAACCCGATCATAATTGCAGCGCCGGCCTTGAAGCCAACAAGTACTGTTTCGCTGATGAAGTTTATAATACTGCTGAGGCGGAGTATGTAGGCAAGGAGTGAAATCACAGAAAATACCAGTGCAGACAATGAAGCAAGGTCAACCCAACGCTGGATATCTCCACCTGAAAGATTGGCAAGGGTAACACCTATAAGCATTGAGATAGCAGATGTCGGACCTATTGCCAGTTGCCTGCTGGTTCCAAAGAAGGCATAGAAAAGTCCGCCAAGCAGGTATCCATATATACCATATTGTGGCGGCAATCCGGCCAGTGTCGCATAAGCCAGCGATACAGGTATTGCATAAGCCGCAAGAGTGAAACCTGAAACGATATCACTGCCAAAAAGTCCGGCTGAATATTCTGGCAACCAGGTCAATGCAGGAATATACTTCCTGAGCTTTACTTTAATGAAACCGGTAGCATTCATAATATGTATTATTGAACCATCGATGGTAATTATGCTAATATATATGAAAAAAGTCATATATAATCTATTTAACAGCCTGTTCCTGTGGTTTTCGCAGATTCGTACAGAAAGGGAGAACGGAGTTAAAAATCCCTCAGAATAGTATATTTTGGCAGAAAAAGATATTTTTGAGTCCCAATAAACTCAAGTTCAGATGCTGACCAATTATGTTATTCTTGCTCTCTGCGTAATAATTCTGCTTTCATATCTTTTTGATATCTCGTTTAAATATTCAAAAATCCCAGGAGTAGCAATGCTGATATTAATGGGCATAGCTCTTCAGCTGGCGGTTAATTATGCCGGAATCAAGATTCCTAATTTGCTCCCGACACTTCCGATTCTGGGCACTCTTGGGCTTATTCTTATAGTAATGGATGCAGCTCTTGAGATTAAACTTGAAAAAAACAAGGCAAGATGCCTTGCCAGGGGAATTATTTCAGCAGTTGTCCTGTTAATAGTTTTTGTGTTTGTACTCACTCTTGTAATAGTAAAAGTCTGGGACCAGCCTGTCACAGACGCACTGCTCAATGCAATTCCTCTTGGAATCATTAGCAGCGCTGTAGCAATACCTTCTGCAGTACTCCTCGACCGGAGCCAGAGAGAATTCATAACTTTTGAGAGCTCCGTTTCGGACATTATCGGTATCCTTGCCTTTGATTTCATTCTCCTAAGCGAAGAATCTATTGGCATTAAACTTGTCAGCTTCGGTCTGTCTGGCCTGATTACCATCATTATCGCAGCCGTTATGACAGCCATACTGGCAATAATGCTTCACAAGATCCAATATCATGTTAGTTATATAATAATACTTACTTCGGTAATCCTGGTCTATGCATTGTCAAAGCTTATCCATCTGCCAGGACTATTTCTGGTAGTTGTATTCGGACTGGCCCTGGCCAACAACAGATTAGTTGAAAATACTTTTGTAAACAGGTTTGTTCATTTTGAAAAATTCAGGGAGGATATAAATTCATTCAAGAAGATACTTACTGAGCTAACCTTTCTTGTAAGGTCTTTTTTCTTTATTATGTTCGGATTTTATACCAGTCTTGCAGGCTTTATCAACATCAGTAACCTGTTGCTTGCAACTGGTATTACTGCAGCTATTTTTATAAGCCGATGGCTGTTCTTCCTGCTACTGATGGGAAATGATACCGGGAAACTTGTATGGTTTGCTCCCAGGGGGCTGATTACAATTCTCCTCTTCATCAGTATCCCTGAATATCACCGGATGGAATTGATTAATGATGAAGTAGTGACGCTGGTTATTCTTATGTCGATATTTGTTATGATGCTGGGCAATATGATTTCAAGACGCCGGAAAGATTTACCAACCCCTGCAAATAAAGAACCTTCCATTGAAGGTCAGATTAATAATTAAGTAATTAAATCCTGTTCATTGTTGAACCGGGATATCGGTTCCGAGTTCATATCCATAAAACTGAAACTCCGTCTGGTCAGCAAAAGTGATATTGATAAAATAGGTCTTTTCCCCTAATTTCTCGAGACTACCCTCAATATATTCTTTCAGTATATATGCATTTCGGATACCTTCCTTAATATGACTGACAAACATCCAATGGTAGAATTCCGCTTCATTGCTTGTTGTAATGAAACCCGGATTGTCCATTGTAACAGCCATACCCATAAAGAATACCTTTTCTTTCCCTCCTATGTCAATAGAAATAATCAGGCTGTCTTTTACCGGTTTAAAGAGAACATTCATCCCCTTATCTGTCCAGTTTTTTAAAACGGTTGAACTGTCGCCCTGTAAATAGAAAGCATTATCAATCTTATAATATCTTGAATTCTCCGAAGCAGCTACATTTCGAGCCTGACCTTCTAAAACCGCAGGCATCATCATCAACAGGATCAGTGTATTAATAAAGAAGATTTTTCTCATTTCTAATTCATCTCATTAACAAGTTATTCCGGGCAGAAAGATAGAGATTATTCTAATCAACCATGAACGATTTAATCATAATTGCAGGTTGACTCCATTAATTTTTTAACTTGTACCCATTGTTTAATTCATCACCTGAAATAATCATGTCAGTTAATTACCCAGCCAGTTTTGCACGGTTTTATGATACAATCTATCACCATGTCAGAGACTCGACCGATCATGAATATTTCATGAAGGAAATCCGGGATACCGGTGGTAAAGTACTTGAGGCAGGAGCAGGAACAGGAAGATTATTTTCAGATGCACTTGATCACAGATCGGACATTTATGGCCTTGACATCAGCGAATCCATGATTGGTGTACTTCGCAGTAAATTGCCTGAAGATCAGCATTACCGGATAAGCCTGCAAAATATAGTTAACTTCACCTTCAACTTTAAATTTGATCTGATAATTGCTCCATTCAGAGTTTTTATGCACCTTCTTTCAAAAGAGGAACAGATCAGTGCGCTTAATAATGTGTACAACCATCTTAACCCGAACGGACGATTTATCTTTGATACCTTTATACCCGATCTGAACCAGATCATCAACGGATTAAGCTACAGGATGGATTTTGAAGGCGAATATGAACCGGGGAAAAAAATCAGGAGATTTGTCTCAACAAAGCCAAGCCTGATAGATCAGACAATCCAGGTAGAATTTCATCTTGAGTGGGAGGAAGAAAATAGGATGATAGAAGATAACTTTACTCTCCCGATGAGATTCTATTTCAGATATGAGCTGGAACACCTTGTTGAAAGATCATTGTTCAGAAAGTATCAGATACTTGGCGATTATCAAGGCAATGAATTAAGTAGCGATTCAAAGGATTTCATTGTAATCTGTCAGAAGACCCAGAATTAATTATGATAAAACTTATTATATTTACCAGCTTCACAGGTCATTTTGCGAATAACAATCATCAATTGCAGCAGCTTGCCGGTACATGGATTATTATAATGCTTGCAGCAGCCATTCTATGTTTTGCAGTGAGTGAAATTACACAGAATTACAGCCAGGTTGACAAGTTGTGGAGTTTAATGCCGATAATCTATAGCCTTGTTACTCTTGTTGCATTTCCAACTCCTCGAATTTTGTTAATGACGCTTCTTATAACAGCCTGGGGATTAAGATTGTCCTATAACTTTGGAAGAAAAGCTGGATACAGTATAATTCCCTGGAAAGGGGAAGAGGATTACAGGTGGAAGATACTACGGGAGAATCCGGCCCTTAAAGGAAGGATCAGATTTGGTCTTTTTAATCTCTTTTTCATATCATTCTACCAGCATTTCCTCATTCTTCTCTTCTCAACGCCTCTGCTGATTGCCGCAAAATATAATAGCAGCAATATAAATTTACTTGATCTTTTCGCAGCATTTCTTTTATTGATTTTCCTTACTGTTGAAACTATAGCTGATAACCAGCTTTTCAGATTCCACAGAATGAAAAAACAGGGTCTGAAAGATGGACTTTACAAAGAATCTCTTGAAAAAGGATTTATGTCGGAAGGTTTATGGCGTTATTCAAGGCATCCTAATTTCGCTTCAGAACAGTCGATATGGTTAAGCTTCTATCTATTCAGCATTGCTGCTTCAGGAGTGTGGTTAAACTGGACTGTAATCGGAGCAGTTTTACTGATATTTTTGTTTGCCGGCAGTACCTATATGACGGAAAGTATCAGCAGTAGCAAATATCCTGCATATATAATATACCAGAAAAATACCGCGAAATTTTTTCCTAAATTTTTCAGAAAATGATTAAAAAACTGACATTAAATCTGGTGTTCTTAATTCTGGCTTTTCTGAATGCTACATCACAGGATCCAGACAGTAAGACAGACTGGTGGGGTGATATCGATGGCTACATTAACCAGCAGGACAAGGTAACTCTTAGTTTGGTAAACGAAGCTCTTAGAATATATCCTCCTTCAATTGAGGAATCCCTTTCGAGGAAAATGGCCCTGGTCTTGATTGACAACGTGATGCACGAGGAAAAAGCCCCGTTTCGACCTGCAGTGCAAGAGTTCTTTCATTCAAGGATTGCCGGAGCAATTAAGGAAATTAAGTCGACCAAAGTTGAAAAGGGAGCAATGATCTGGAAAATGTATGATCATACCTGGATAGTCAAAACAGCTTCAGTCACCATGGCTTTTGATCTCCAGAGAGGAATACCTCGGATACCTGAGTTCATAACCGGTAAAGACAAGATGAAAGAGCTGATCAATGTTGTTGATATACTATTTATTTCACATTTTCATGGCGATCATGCCGACAGCTGGGTGGCTGAGCAATTCATTGATCAGAATAAACCGGTGATAACTCCTCCGGGAGTATTTGAGAGCCTTCCTATCTATGCAAAAATAGATCATCCTGAAAGGATAGCTCTTAAAGTACAAAGTATTAAACTGCCTGGAAAAGACTTAAAGCTTTCTGTGGTCATAAATCCCGGTCATCAGAGTGAAAAGATTCTTAACAACGTATACATTGTCACTACTCCCGAAGGTCTCACATTTTCGCATACCGGAGATCAGTCGTATGAACCCGACTTCGAATGGATAGATAAAATTGGAGATAATTTCAAGGTTGATGTCCTTTTTGTCAACTCGTGGTATTTTCAAACTGGCTTCAGGACAGGAACCGGGTTTAGACCAAAGCTGATCATTCCAGGGCACGAAAATGAGCTCGGGCATACGATCGATCACAGGGAGCCGTTCTGGCTCAACAATAATAGACTGGGGAACAGAGATTCCCAGCCATGGTTTAATATGGCCTGGGGCGAAAAGTACTATTTTGTAAGATAAACCTGTCTCAGAAAGTACCAAACATACGAAACATCAATGCAGCCACAGATCCCCCAATGAGCGGTCCTGCTATTGGCACCCATGAATACCCCCAATCGCTGTCTCTCTTCCCCGGTATGGGAAGAAAAAAATGCATAATCCTTGGACCAATATCACGTGCAGGATTAATAGCATAACCGGTTGGCCCTCCCAATGAGACACCGATACCGAGCACCACCAGAGCAACCGGCAGAGCATTTAATGAACCCAGGCCTACATCCGGAGCTGCCATATAAAGAACCGCAAGTGCGAGCACATAGGTTCCGATAATTTCAGTCAGTATATTGAATACATAGCTTCGTATGTTTGGTGCCGTACAGAATACTGCCAGCTTAAGATCAGCATCCTGTGTGGCATCGAAGTGCTTTTTATAAGCCAGCCAGGCAAGGAATGATCCGAACATTGCCCCCAGTACCTGTGCACAAATATATAATGGCATAAGGGAAGCTGAAAACTTTCCGGCAATGACAAGAGCAAGTGTTACAGCAGGATTAAGATGAGCTCCGCTGACAGGGGCAGCTATCAGGACCCCTGTAAAAACACCAATTGCCCATCCTGATGCAATTACGATCCACCCGCTGTTATTCCCTTTAGTGCCTGTAAGAAGTACATTAGAGACAACACCGCTTCCAAATACGAGGATCATTGCGGTACCGAAAAATTCTGCGAAAAAAGCATTCATAGAGTTGATAGGATTATGTTATAAATGGAAGATATTGATAAATAACTTTCGCCTACCCTTTTCCAGGTAGCTTTCAGGGCACACAATCTTATTCTTCAGTCCAGGCCTGAGTAGTCTTTACTGCCCTCCGCCATCCGGCTATCAGGACCTTTATCTCTTTCTCTTTCAACTTCGGCGTAAATGACTTGTCTGCTCTCCACTGTTTTTTAATCTCGTTAATGCTACTCCAGAATTTTACAGATAGCCCGGCAAGGTAGGCTGCTCCCAGTGCAGTTGTCTCTGTAATCTCAGGACGTATTACTTTTGCCTGAAGAAGGTCCGACTGAAACTGCATCAGGTTGTCATTCACGGTAGCTCCACCATCGACACGAAGCTCCCTGATATTCAGTTTCGAATCCTTCTGCATCGCCAGCAACACATCCAGAGTCTGATAAGCTATACTGTCGAGTGCAGCATTTGCTATATGAGCCGATGATGTCCCCCTTGTTATACCCACCAGTGTGCCACGCGCATGCTGATTCCAGTATGGAGCACCCAGACCGGCAAATGCCGGGACAAAATATACTCCTGCACTATCTTTGACCTGGGCTGCAAGTTTCTCAATATCAGCCGATTTCTTTATAACTCCCAGGCCATCCCTTAACCATTGAACAACAGCTCCGGCAATGAAGATGCTTCCCTCAAGAGCATAAGTAGTTTCATTACCTATCTTCCATGCTATTGTTGTGAGTAGCCTGTTCTTTGAATTAATGGGTTTCCTGCCAATGTTCATAACCATAAAACACCCTGTACCATAAGTGTTCTTTACCATCCCTGGTTCTATACACATCTGACCGAACAGGGCAGCCTGCTGATCACCGGCTATCCCTGCAACGGGAATTGCAGTATCAAAAAGACCGGATGTCTTTCCGTATATCTCACTTGATGATCTGACCTCTGGAAGCATTGATGCAGGAATATTAAAAATCTCCAGAAGTTCACTATCCCACTTCAGAGTATGGATGTTGAAGATCATTGTTCTTGAAGCATTTGATACGTCCGTAATATGAAGCCTTCCTCCTGTGAGCTTCCAAACCAGCCAAGAATCGATAGTCCCGAATGCCAGTTCTCCCTTATCGGCAAGTCTGCGGGCACCTTTTATATTATCCAGTATCCATTTAACTTTTGTACCGGAGAAATATGCATCAACAACCAGTCCCGTTTTTTTCTGTATCTTTTTGTCATATCCCTCTTTTTTCAGTTTGTCGCACAAATCTGCAGTTCGCCTGTCCTGCCAGACTATTGCATTATAAACAGGCTTTCCTGTTTTCCTGTTCCATACAACAGTTGTTTCTCGCTGGTTTGTTATACCTATGGCTTTGATGCCTGAACTCTTCATCTTTGACTTTCTTATTACGTCAAGAGCAACACCTGACTGCGTTGACCATATCTCTTCAGGATCATGCTCTACCCATCCTGGTTTCGGAAAGATCTGTGTGAACTCCTTTTGCGATGATACTAATGAATGACCGGTATGATCAAAGATAATAGCCCTTGAACTTGTTGTACCCTGATCGAGAGCGAGTATGTATTCTTTCATATAATGCTAATTTGCAAATAAAATATAATTATATATACTTGTTTATAAGCTCATTATAGGATTCTAATTCCTTTTTCTGCCAGTTGCTGTCATATCCCAATTTTTCAGCCATTATCCCGACAACATCAGGAGCAATCTCAGCACTCGCCCTTGCATTAAGTAAAATTGCACGGGTACGCCTTGCAAGTACATCATCAAGGTGCAAGGGCATTTCATTTTTGCAAATCCATAAAATTTCTGCCCGTGTATATGGGAGGTCTTTGTGAAGGGGCAACCCTGAACCTGGATCCTCTGTAATCATTTTTTCAATCTCATCATAACCCTCTCCGTATATCTTTAACCTGCCAATATCTTTTAACATATTTCTATCTGTAAGCTTAAGATTACGTGTTAAGCATTTCCTCTTTTCAAGTAACCCTGCCTTAACAGCCCTGTCAAGAGTCTCTTCCGCCATGCGCCTATATGTTGTCCATTTACCTCCAACGACAGAAAGAAGCCCGGACCTTGAAAGGGTAATTTTATGTCTCCGTGAAACCTCCTTTGTTGCGCCCGGATTTGAAGGATCTGCTGCAAGGGGCCTCAGCCCGGCATAAATACTCAGCACATCTTCCCTTTCAGGAGGCCGTTTAAGATATGAGGCCGCTGTATGAAGAATGAACTCAATTTCCTTTTCCTGCGCAACAGGCTCGAGGGAAATATCATCCAGAGGAGTATCGGTAGTTCCGACAAC
Organism: Bacteroidales bacterium; assembly: GCA_035531395.1. Taxonomy (GTDB): domain Bacteria; phylum Bacteroidota; class Bacteroidia; order Bacteroidales; family VadinHA17; genus LD21. Next base: position 28,133 of record DATKTA010000006.1, on the reverse strand, counting down.
AACTTCATTATACCATGGTATTGCGAAAAGAACCCTCCCGTCATCAGTTTTCGGGATCATTATTGCCGAATTACTCTGAAGGAATGACCTGTCAAGCACCAGGTGTATCCCCTGTGACGGTCTTATTGATGGTCGTGATGACGGATCGTCCATTTTTGATATTGAATCAGCAAAAACACCAGTTGCATTTATCACAACTCTGCCATAGATGTTGAACTCCTCACCTGAGATCATTTCCAGAGCTTTGACACCGGAGATATTTCCTTCCTCTCCCTTTAGCAATTCACTGACCCTGAAATAATTGAGTGTTGTTGCGCCTCTTTTTATACATTCACGGGCCAGAGCAATTGCCATCCGGGAATCATCAAACTGTCCGTCATGATAAACAATGCCACCTCTGAGGCCTTCTTCCTTCAGGTTGGGAAGCCTTGATAAAGTTTTTGTTTTATTGATATAATATGATTTCCCGAGACTTAACCTGCCTGAGAGAAGATCGTAGAACTTAAGTCCGGCATAATACTTTACGACATCAAACCATGAATATAACGGGATGATAAATTCCTGGTCGGATGTGAGGTGAGGAGCATTTTTAAGCATAATTCCGCGCTCATGCAAGGCTTCAATAACAAGAAGGAGGTCACCCTTTGCCAGGTATCTTACTCCTCCGTGTACGAGCTTCGTGCTCCTCGATGATGTAGCTGCTGCAAAATCAGCCTGCTCAAGAAGTAGCGTCTCATATCCTCTGCTAATGCCATCAAGTGCGACACCTAACCCTGTTGCGCCTCCACCTATTACAATGATGTCCCAGATTTTACCCTGTTTCTGCTTAAGATTTTTGATTAGTTCGATGCGGTTCATTATTGAAAATTGATTGATTTGGAATACTAATATTACAAAGAATAATCAATAATTGGCCAGAATATTACCTGAATATTATTCTGTCAAAATGAAAAGCACCGGTTCCTGGCAGGTGTATTCAAAGCTTAGATTGCCATGGGCATCAGATTTGAATGAACCGTATTCTGTACCATTAACCGACATTTTAAATATTGTACCTGGTTTTAATTCTGACAGTGAAATATTATAAGCTCCCGGAGATATTATCTCCCATATATACTTTCCTTCATTCCAGTCTTTAATAATGATATTAACGGGCAAAGTATTAGTCCTTGTTACTGTTAATCCTTCTGAATCTCTGTTCCCTGGAAAATATTTCAGAGTATCACCGTTCATGTTAACTCCAAAGCTATTGCTGTCCTCAAGTGAAAAGCCCGAAGTGGAAACTTCATAACTGTCAGCCATTAAGTGTATTTTGTACACTTTATTTCTTAATATGTAATTGAATTCTGTTCCATTAAGGTCTTCAGGCAGATCAGGCTCAAGTCCGAATCTGTTCCATTTTGGCCTGATGCCATATAGATCCCTGTACAGAGCAGTTATTGTAGTACTCGAACCAGCCAGAATATCAGATCCAATACCAGTCTGTGTCAGCCGGCTGAAACGCTGTGACGAAAGCCCATCCTTATTATATTGCTCCAAAAGTTTCTTAATGTACTTAAGAGCAATCTCTTTATTGTATTTCACATAAGATCTGACACCTAAATAGCCCCATGTAGGGAAAATATCTCCATTCTCATAATTTGGGAAGGGCCAGTTAACCCGTTCATATACCTCCTCCTTTTTAAATGATTCGAAACATAGAGGCCAGTGAAACAGATCTTCTGAAGTAGTCTTTGCCTCAATCTGGTCAAGTACAGCTTTTATCTTTACAGGGTCATCACATATTCCGAATGCTATTGCGGCAAAGTTGACAGGAGTCACAAGGTTATCTCCATGAAGAGATCCATCTTTGTCACGCCAGTAGATATAATGTTCTTTCTCCTCCGACCAGAATCCTCCATATTGAACAGGCATGTTGAAAGACTCTTTCAGTCTTGCAGCGATTGTTGAATAATATGCAGCTTTTCCTGCATCACCAAGTATTGTTTCACACTCTGCCCAAAGATTCAAGGCTTCATACATCTGAGCATTAACAAAGGCATTCTCAAAGCTTGCCCAAACTACATCTATCCAATCACTACACTTTTTTCCCCCCGTATTGTCATTGAGCATCTCAAAGATCCCGTTATTGTTGGAGTCCCGTTTAATCAGCCAGTTAAGTACTTTTTCACAATTATACTTATGCGATTTCAGCCATTCTGTATCTCCTGTCTGGTGAAAAAGCTCGACAGTATTAATAACCTGTGAAGGCTGGGCATCAATGGTATAACCCCATGGACAGTCGTAATATCCTGTTTCATAATCAAAATTGCTGTTTTCAGCTTCCGGAACATCATGCCATCTTGCAAGCACCCTGCCATCACTCTCTATTGCATGGTCTCTTTCCTGGTCAAGCATCGATGCCATGTTTTTCAGATAATTAATATCATTAACGGCCATTCCTATCTGAGCAAAAAAGGGTTCATGCAGGCATTTCCAGTTTGTAATCCATCCATTGCCTCCCAGGATATTCTTATCGACAACTCCATATCGCCCTGTTGTATTAAGTAGTTCCCTTACAGCAACAGCGTCAATTCCGGGAAGTTCCCCTCTGCTGTATTCTTTTTCATAATCAGTATAGCTGAGTTGTATTCTCATTGTAATAATCCCGGCATTCACATCAAAGGGAGAAAATACATCCGGATGCCTGCTGACAAACCTGCTGAGATTATAGCGTTGCCCCAAATCATGTTGTGTTAGATACTGGGTGAATTTAAACTCATCCCCGGGTGCATGGCTGAAAGAGCCTGCAATACTGCCTCCGGACCGGGAATCAGCTTCTATCCTTAAGCCGGTTCCTGAATCTGATTCCCAGAAAGTTACACCGTCGGTATGCACTCCATACGTGTCATTCAGATTCTTAAAGTATTTGCACCAGACAACTCCTCCGGTATTAAGGATGCCTCCCTTCCACGTTTCCATACTTCCGAAATGCCAGGCCGGCATGGCCATATCATCAAGATTACTGTTTTTTGGATACTCCCGCTTTATTTCCCATGTGATATTATTTGCACTGACGGAAAAAAACCAGGTCTCTGAAACGCTCATGCTGTCATTCCCAAAAACAATATTGCTTATGGTAATACTGTTCCTGCGCTTTTTAACTTTCAGCCCTTTAGCAGATTCCAAAGAGGAAAAAATACCTGATACGGTCTTAAATGAGGTGAAGGCTCCCGACGAAGAAAGTGTGTTTCTTCCTTTAATTATAAGCTCACTAACCCTGCAACCTTTAGCATAATCAATCTTAAGCTGCACATTTGCGGCAGAATCAGTAAGAGTTATAGTTCTCCCGTCACGATCAAGGTTCAAAACCTGAGCGCGTAATGAAAAGGATATCAGCAGCATCAGTATGGCTGCCAGGCTGCGCATTGAAGGATTTAAGTATTTATTCTACAAACTTCAGGCAGGATGGGGATTTTATCTTATAATCTTTCCCGGGAAGAATCGGAAGTCCGGTTTTTTTGTTCAAAGTGAAAAGTGAGATATTTCCGGAATTCTGATTTCCAACAATAATATACTTTCCTGAAGGATCAAGAACAAAATTCCTTGGCCATTCACCACCGCAGGAAGTATGTCCCGCAACAGTTACTTTGCCGTCAGAACCTACTTTAAAAGTCACAATTGAATTATGCCCTCTGTTTGATCCATACAGAAATTTCCCATCCTTAGATAAATGGATATCGGCACAAAAGCTCTTCTCGCTGAAACCCTGGGGCAGAGTAGAGATAGTCTGGATCTCTTTAAGATTTCCGTCTTTTTCAATATTGAAAACTGTAAGAGTGGAATTCAGTTCGTCGATAACAAACATTTTCGAGCCATCTATGCTGAAAGTAAAATGACGTGGGCCTGCTCCTTTTGTCAACTTTGCATACCCGGTATTTATGAGCTTGCCCGTTTCCCTGTTAAGCTCATAAATAGCCACCCTGTCAAGACCCAGGTCCGTCAGATAGATTTTCTTCCCTCCGGGACCAGGAGCTATCATATGAGCATGTGACCGTGTTCCCTCTTCTCCCTTGAACATTATGGTATCACTTACTTCGGAAGGCACTCCTTTGGAATCAAGTCTCACTACTGCAACAGAACCACCTCCGTAATTTGCTATCAGCAGGAAATCCTCTGAAGAAGTCAGTGAAATATAACATGGTCCGCCATTGGGTACAGCAAGATCTTTAATTTTCTCAGTCGTTCCTGATTTAAAATCAAGCTTAAGTGCAGTAAGTCCGCCAGCCCTTACTCCATTCATTCTGCCTACCTCATTTACTGCGTAGATCATACTGAACTTCTTTGAGATGCAGAAATAGGATGGGTTATTGCCGGCATCGTTCTCAGCGACAGGCGTAAAGATCCCTTTTGCCAGATCAACATCAATTACATGTAATCCTTTTTCTCCCTGACCGGTATATTTTCCCACATAAAGCCTTGATGTCTGGCCATTGAGCATAACTGAAAATACCAGCAAAAACACCGGAATCAATAATGAATAATAAATTTGTTTCATTTTAAGTATTTTACGTTCTAATTCTACACTTCAAAGCTGTCAACTTCTCTGTATGCCTCAATAACTCTTGCCTCACCTTCCTTTGTCCTGTTTTTCATACCATGTTCCATACAGATAACACCCTGGTAACCTTTGCTGTAAATAAATTTGAATACATTCTTATAGTTAATCTCCCCTGTTGTCGGTTCCATTCTGCCCGGGTTATCGCCACAATGTAATGCTGCAATCTCGCTCCATGCAGCCTCCATATTCGGGATAAGGTTACCCTCGGTAATCTGCTGATGATAGACGTCTTCATTGATTTTACATGATGGACGATTTACCGCTCTGCAAATAGCATAAGCCTGTGGCATGCCTGTCAGAAATAGTCCCGGATGGTCTCTGAAGGTATTAAGGGGTTCAAGAACAATAGTAAGCCCTGCAGGTTCAACAATATCACAACAGTATCTCAGGTTATCGATGACGTTGGCAGTCTGGAAGTCTCTTGCAAGTTTTTCATCATATCTTCCAGGTACAACAAGTGCTTGTTTTGCTCCTGTTCTTTTTGCAACTTCAACACCCTCCTTCATTTTGCTGAGTAGCATTTCCCGGGTATCCTGCTTGTTAAGTACAAATGATGTTACCGAGAAGTCGGCATACAGAACAAACGGGCCGAAGTCCATGCCAAGACGCTGAAGTTCCCCTGTAAGTTTTACCTGGTCTTCAGGTGGCCTGCCCATAAGTCCGTTGTCGAACATTGCTCCGAAACCCATATCGTGACAGAATTTAATATTGTCGACAATATCAGTTCCGGCATGTTCGCGGAACATTCCAACTGAAGGTGCATACTTCAGTTTGAAAGGGACAACAGGATCGGGAGCTTTTCCCTTTGTCTTCTTCATACCGTCCTGGCCAAAAACTGCAGGAGCAGCTAAAACAGCGGCTCCTGCTAGTGTGGCTTTCCTTATGAAATCTCTTCTTGAATTTATCATATCAGAAAAAATTATCTAAAAGAACTGGTTAGTGCAGATCAACCCTCACCAGGGACATATGGAAGTCCTGCAACAGGAACCTCTTTAGGTATATTCACCGGACCAAAATCAAATACTGCTGGTCCAATTTTGAGGTCGGAATTCATCATCTCCTCATATGTAGTCTCTTTACCGGTATAAGCTGAAATACGTCCCATTATAGCAACCATGGTTGTTATAGCAGTGTTCTCCAGTTCATTGAAAGTTTTACCGGTTCTTATGGCAGTTACAAGATCAATATGTTCCTGAACATAAGGATCAACACTTACATTATTAGTGGGTTTCCCGTCTTTGTCCAGAGGATATTCATATTTCCAGAGCTCTGTTCCTGCAAGGTCAAGTACTGCATTACGGCAGTTGGTTGATCCTTTTGCTCCCTGCAGTCTTTCGGAAACATTGTTTACACAACCATTAATCTGACGACACATGCTGTGAGCATGAATGCCATTCTCAAAAGTATAGTCTATGCTGAAGTTGTCATACTGATCACCGGTAACCCGGCGCAGTCTTGATCCAAAACCGACTGCTTTGACAGGGTGAGAACCTGTGAACCAGTTAAGAACATCAAGATTATGAACATGCTGTTCAACTATATGGTCACCTGAGAGCCATGTCCAGTTAACCCAGTTGCGTATCATATACTCCATCTCACTCCAGCTTGGATTCGGATCGCGGTGCCATAGTTTGCCACCGTTCCAGTAAACAGTACCACCAACCAGGTCACCAATAAGGCCCTGTGCTACCTGCTGCCATGTTGCAACATAGTCGCGCTGATGCCTTCTCTGAGTTCCCGTAGCAATACTTAGTTCAAGGCCTTTTGCTTTCTGGGCTGTTGCCATGACTGACCTTGCTCCTACAGGGTCAACACAAACCGGTTTCTCTGAAAATACATGCTTCTTGGCCTGTACACATGCAGCAAGGTGCTCCGGACGGAAAAATGGAGGAGTTGCAAGAATTACCAGATCGACACCTGAATCAATAACTTTCTGGAAAGCATCGAAACCTGTAAAACAGTTCTCTGCAGGAACATCCTGCCCTTTCTGCTTCTTTATAGCATCTCTGCATGAATCTATTCTATCCTGGAAAGTATCACCAAGTGCAGTAATCTGAAGGTTTGGACCTGCACTCAGAAAGTTGATTGCAGCTCCTGTTCCTCTTCCGCCACAGCCAATTACACCTGCTTTAAGCACCGGGCCGTCAGGAGCCTGGTCAAGCATTACCGGAATTGCAACGCTTTTTTTGGATTCACGTGAACAGCTGGCAAGAATTGTGGGAGCAACTACGCCTGCTACACCCACCGATGCTGCTTTGCCAAGGAAATTACGTCTCGAAATACTGGATTTTTTCATATTGGTAAAGTTAGTTTTATGAAAAGAATTAATTACCTGCGATTTGGATGACCTCTGTAAATATAAATAATAAATAAAATATTAGCCAGCGGCTTAAATATTTTTAACTATAAAAATACTTAATTGTGGTCTCCTGTGTTCCCGGTCTTCTCATTATACTCGCAAACAACTCTGAATCCTACATTGAAACAGTCAGAATACCACCATATGCTCTTTGGCATCTGCGGATCAGTTTTAAGCCATGCCGCTGTTCGTGTATAATCACGCGCAGCGCTTCTCAGAGCATCTGCCGTACTAAGGAATGATCCACCTCTTACTACTCTTTCATCCCCTGTTTCCGGTCCCATTGGATTCTTTACAACTCCTTCCGGATAAATCGAATAAGCATCAGGCTGGTACCAGTCGAAACAGAATTCAGCAACATTACCCAGCATATTCTTAAGTCCGAAAACATTTGGTTTTATCCTGTCAGCGAGTTGTGTCTTCGCAGAACTGTTAGCCCTGTATATCACGTAAGTGTTAATAACGGCTGTATCATTTTTTGAAAGCCTGGCCCTTAGTCCGGTCTTCTGAAACTTATCCGGATCTCCGGGAAAGAAGTACGGCCCTTCGCTGCCTGAACGACATGCATATTCCCACTCTGCTTCTGTTGGCAGACGGTAAGTTTTTCCTGTGACCTTGCTTAACCATCTGCAGTAAGTCTCAGCTGCATGAAAAGAGAATGATATAGCAGGCCTCTGCCCCATTCCCCATCCCTGGTCAGGCTGACCATATGGAGGGGTTGCACCGGATATGGCGTCAGTTTTATTCTCCTGATTTTTACGCGTGCCCTCCGTATCAGTGGTTCGACCCTCAGCAGCTGTCTGTACATAAAATGCCAGATATTCATCCCAGGTTACCTCTATCTCAGCCATAAAGAACGGACTCAACTCAACTTCCCGTAACGGACCTTCATCAGGCCGCCTGAAAGGTTCATCAGGAGGACTGCCCATTTTGAAATTTCCTCCAGGAACAGCAACCATATTGAATGAAACAGATGAACCGGGAATCTTTTCAGTATAATTTTTAAATTCACCCACCATCACAGGTTCAGTAAAGATTTCCTTTGGAGCAGCCGATACAGTACCGAATGTTGCATTGCTCCCATGAGTATATCCTTCAATATAATGACCGGCATTAAGGTGACAGTTTATACAATGAAGTTCATCATTATTTTTTGTTTGTGTGTAATATAAATGAGCATTCTCACCCTCCTTGGTAAGCTTTGCCGGAAACAGGTTCACATGGCATTTCTTACAGCTGCTTTCAAATACATGTCCTCTTGCCACTTCCAGCCTTCCCTTCTCTTCCCAGTTAAATGATGCAGAATCCTTTGTCCAATAACTCCAGAGATCTCTCAACCCTGTTTTGGCTTTGTTATAAAGGTAATTCTCACCTTTGGGAGGGAGATGGCATTCAACGCAGGCAATTCTTGATCCTGATTTGGTGTCATAATGTACCGATTTTTTCCATGCTGCATCAGCCTGGGGATGTATATGACAAGACATGCAGTATTCATTAGACGATGTTTTATCGATGGCTTTGCCCCCGCCAAGTATCAGTAATGCTCCCAAAATCAAACCGGGAACAAACCAAAGCAGAACTTTCTTCATTTTTGAATTTTTTTTGAGGCTTAAGATAGATAATTATCTTTCACACGCCACATGCTGTGAAAATTTTCACAATAAAAACAGTCAAACCCTGTTACTGATTGTTATAGTATAAATTGTAATTTTGACATTCAATCAAATAGTGATGAAAAGGATTATTATTCTCCTTCTGCTTATCATTTCTTCCTCTGCTGTATTTTCACATCCTTGGAAACCAAAACATTATGTTATTATTGATACCGATGCCGGAATTGATGATATCAAAGCTATATCGATGCTTCTGGCCTCTCCCGATGTAAGGGTTCTGGCAATAAGCATATCCCCCGGGGTGCTGAATAGCCAGGCAGGGTATGTGAAGATAAAGAGTCTTCTTAACAGCTATTATCACGAAGGTATACCCGTGGGTATTAACAGGTCATGCAGTTTCAAATCACCAGATTTTTCGAATGCTCTTTCAGCTGAATGGGGAGAGGAAGTTATTGTTACTCCGGTTGACGCACCTGAAAGCATTGAGATGCTCAGAGAGATTTTTTCGATTGAAAAAAACAAAGTGACAATGATATGTCTTGGAGGATTATCAACAGCAGCATCTGCATTAAAACAGATCCCTCAATGCAGTCAAGGCATTAAACAGATAATCTGGAGTGCGGACGGACTCACCGACAAAAAAGGATTTAATTATAGTATTGATCCAAAAGCGGCAGCCAGTATTATCGGAAGCGGTATTCCTGTGACAGTTGTTAAAAGTACAGTTAAAATGCAATTTTATGATCCTGCTCTAATCAGTAAAATATCAGAAATTAATAATGTTTACTCGGGAATGATTTCAACATTCCTTAAATCAGAGGAAAGCAGAAACCATGACTTTTCATTTAACCTGGCTGATGATGCTGTGCCTGTTTTTTTGCATTATCCCGAACTTTTCAGTGCGGATACAACAGAAAAAGGCATTGAAGCTGTTCCTTTTAATATCAGTCAGATAAAAGAGAAAACAATTAAAATTTTCAGAGGAGAGACTGTTGAAAGAAACCAGGTTATCAAGGAATTTCCGGCAACTCCTTCATTTTATTTTAAGGACATTGAATCATCTGTATCAGAGATCATTAATAGATACGGCCCTGATGAATGGGCATCGGGAGTGATAGCAAATGAATTGCACAGACACCTTGGGGTATTTGCAATTATAGGTGTCAAGATGGGCATAAGGGCAAGAGAGTACTTTGATACTGGTGTTGATGAATTTATGGCAACATCATATGCGGGATCCCTGCCTCCGCTTAGCTGCATGAATGATGGTTTGCAGGTAAGTACCGGTGCTACTCCCGGTCACGGTCTGCTTACTGTTAAAACAGATTCGCTGGCCCCCTCAGCAATATTTTCCTATATGAACAGTAAAATAAAGCTCACCCTGAAGCCTGAAATTGCATCAATGATAAGTAGCGAACTCAAAGAAATCAACTTTGTATATGGTCTTGACAGTGATATCTACTGGGAACTTGTAAGGAAGAATTCAATAAAATACTGGTTTAAGCTTGACCGCCATGATATTTTCATAATTGAAAGGCTTTATTGATGATAAAAATGCAAGATTCTCAAACATTTGGGGCATGATCTTTGTTATTTCCAAAATGCTCACGACTCAGGTATGAAACAGTTATCATTAATTTTGATTCTTTTCTCCCTAAGTATTTCAGGGTGTAAAAAAAATCATTATGATGCCCCGGGATGCATTGAGGATAAAATCTATACTTTTAAAGCAAGCGTAATTTGTGATCACGGAGCATATGTGGCACTTTACAGTTTTAACGATAAGGATGTATATCTCTTTTTCGAAGGATACTGCGGGGCCGATCTTGGAGCAACTGTATATTCATCAGATTGCCTGCGCCTTGGATTTCTTGGCGGAATATCAGGGAATACTTTTATCCAGGGAGTAAACTTTTATAACAACGCCCGGTATATCAAAAGAATCTGGGAGAATTAAGATAATCCTTCTTTCAGCAATACCAGCTTCAGGAAAATCCTGATCAAGCCCGGCTCAATTAAAAGAGATATTATTTGTTGTAATTATCGAAAAAATCGTTTCCCTTATCGTCAGTAATTATGAATGCCGGCATATTTTCAACCCGGATCTTCCTTACAGCCTCCATTCCCAGTTCTTCAAAATCAACCATCTCAACCGATTTGATATTTTCTGAAGCAAGAATTGCTGCGGGACCACCTATTGATCCTAGGTAGAAACCACCATACTTCCTGCATGCATCTATTACCTGGCGGCTGCGATTGCCTTTGGCAAGCATGATAAGCGACCCTCCAAGGCTCTGGAAAAGATCAACATATGTATCCATCCTTCCTGCTGTGGTTGGTCCGAAGCTCCCTGAAGGCATACCTACCGGTGTTTTCGCAGGGCCGGCATAATATATCGGATGGTTTTTAAAATACTCCGGTATTGGTTTTCCCTCATCGATTAGTTTCTTAATGCGGGCATGCGCAATATCCCTGGCAACAATCAAAGTTCCTGTAAGAGTTAACCTGGTCTTAACAGCATATTTTGTAAGCTCTGCAAGCACTTCTTTAATTGGCCGGTCGAGATTTATCTCCACAGGTTTATCAAGTTCCGGGGCTTTATCAGGCATGAATCTTTCAGGATTTCGCTCAAGTTCCTCAAGGAAAATTCCATCGGAAGTGATCCTGGCTTTTATATTCCTGTCGGCACTGCAGCTCACTCCAAGACCTACAGGACAGGAAGCAGCATGCCGTGGAAGCCTTATAACCCTTACATCATGGACAAAATATTTACCACCAAACTGTGCTCCCACTCCATATTCATGACATATCTTCTCAATCCTTTTCTCCCATTCGGTATCGCGAAAAGCACGTCCTCCTTCATTCCCTGTTACTGGCAGATGATCATAGTACCCGGCAGAAGCAAGCTTCACACAATGAAGCGTATTTTCGGCAGAAGTCCCTCCAATAACAAGAGCCAGATGATAAGGCGGGCATGCAGATGTTCCCAGATCCTGTATCTTTTCCCTGACGAATTTTACCAGTGATTCTTCATTCAACAGCGATTTTGTCTGCTGGTAAAGAAAAGTCTTGTTAGCAGATCCGCCTCCTTTGGTTACAAAAAGAAACTCATATACATCACCATCTCTTGAATATATATCGATTTGGGCCGGCAGATTCGATCCGGTATTCTTTTCCTCAAACATTGAAAGAGGAACAATCTGTGAATATCTTAGGTTCTTATTTTTATACGTCTCATAAATACCTTTCGAGATAAATTCAGCATCATTCGCACCTGTCCAAACCTGCTCTCCTTTTTTTGCTACAACAATTGCAGTTCCGGTATCCTGGCACCATGGCAGATCACCCTTTGCTGATACTACCGTATTCCGAAGCATAACATAAGCAACAAACCGGTCATTATCTGTTGCTTCAGGATCTTTTAGAATTGATGCAAGCTTCTCAAGATGCGAAGTCCTGAGAAAGAAAGAGATATCAGAAACAGCTTCTCTGGCAAGTAGTTCCAGTCCCTTTGGATCGACCCTAAGGATCTTCTTTCCTTCAAACTCAGTTGTCTTTACATACTCATTAGTCAGGAGACGGTACCTGGTGGTGTCCTTCTCAATCTGGTAAGGCTTCTCATATCTGAATTCTGGCATGTTCTGAAATTTTAGTAAATAATAAAAGAACTTCTAAAAAGGCAGTCAATCAAAAATAGATAAATCGTACAAAAGAAACAATTAAGATATTCGTTAATCTTAAAGCTAATAATTATGCACCTGTTTCTCAGATCAGGGAAAACGGGAACTTCTCTCCTGCCCTGATACCTTTTTCTGTTAACACAAGTCTGCAACACTCAACTTTCTCATCATGCTGAAATACAAGTGTATAATCATTCTCCAGGGCCTCATTAAGTATTCTTTCCTTTTCACTGATACTCTTCAGGGACTCTATATCATAACTCATATTCCAGATAAGCGGTATATGTGCCGAAGTAGGAATAAGATCACCTGTAAATACCAGAGTCTTATCATTGTTCTTAATTACAGGTATCATCAGCCCGGGCGTATGACCATAACATAACCTTAAATTGAATCCGGGGAAGAGTTCACCTTCCTTTTCAACAAGGTTTAGTTGCCCGCTATCCTTCAGAAGTATAAAGTTTTCCGGAGGATAAGCATCTTCCTCCCTGATATTGTTTTTTACAGCCCAATCCCATTGAGCCCTGCTTACATGATAAACAGCCTTTGGAAAAGTAAGCTTATACCCATGGCCATCATCACCTCTTCTTATTCCCCCGCCGCAATGATCAGCATGCAGATGTGTGAGAAAAACATCGGTTATATCTTCCGGATCGTAACCTCTGACGGCGAGTCCTTCCAGGAGTCCTTCTCCTCCATGAATAAATGTATGCCTGAAGAATTTTTCATCCTGTTTGTCACCCCAGCCTGTATCAACAAGTATGGTATGCCTTCCTGTTTCAATTATAAGTGAACGGAGTGAGATAGTAACAAGGTTCATTTCATCGGCAGGATATACCCTCGACCATAAAGCCTTAGGTATAACACCGAACATTGCACCTCCGTCTGCTTTAAAATTTACAATATTGAATATATGGATTGTCATCAGATATTATTTATTACACAATATTAAGAATTTTTATACCTTTAAAACCGACAACCGGTATCAATAATATAACTTCAAATCATGAAAAAAGTTCTTATACTATTCTTCTCCCTTACTTTTTCTGCAGCTCTTATTGCTCAGACAGGGAAGGTATCCGATAATCTTTCGATGCCCAGTAAGATCCTGAAAATGGATCGTAAATATGCAATTTATCTTCCTCCCGATTATGAAACATCAAACCGCAGCTATCCTGTTCTTTATCTTTTACACGGAGCAGGTGACGATCAGACAGGCTGGGTTCAATTCGGTGAGGTTCTGCATATTGCCGATAATGCTATTAATGAAGGAATTGCAACTCCCATGATAATTGTTATGCCTGATGCAAATACAGGAAGACGTGGATATGTAAATAATCCAAAAGGTGACTGGCTATATGAAGATTTCTTCTTCCAGGAATTCATGCCTTATATTGAGAAGACGTACAGAATAAAATCTGATAAGCACTATCGTGCAGTGGCAGGACTCTCTATGGGAGGATATGGAACTTTCATCTATGCGCTTCACCACCCCGAGCTCTTTGCCTCAGCCTGCCCGTTAAGTGCAGCAACAGGTCCAAAGACAAGAGAAGATCTGAAAACTGACAGACTTTTACTGGGAAATGATGATATCTCAGATGCCCAGAAAGAGGCTTATTTCAAAAAATACAGTGTTCTCGATCTTATAGAGAGCATTCCCGATGATGTAATTAAATCAAACAAATCAGAAGACCGTGTCAAAAAGGTCAGGTGGTATATTGATTGCGGAGATGATGATTTCCTGTATGAAGGCAATGCTCTGGTTCATATAGCAATGCGCAAAAAAGAGATTGCTCATGAATACAGGGTGCGTGACGGAATCCATAACTGGGTCTACTGGCGTGCTGCGCTGCCTAAAGTTATGGAGTTTGTAACGATGGATTTTCACCAGTATTAGACTGCGTGTTTTTTAGGACCACGGGATGTTAAACGGAACAAAATTCTCAGCAGGAACCTTATCATCTGGTATGAACTCCAGTCGGTAAGCCTGTCGAGCCATGTTTTACGGTGAATATAGTTCTCAAATGTTACCTGCTGGCAGTCTTTTTTAATAAGGTCCTGCAGTAACTTTTCAAATTCACCCGTAAATTTTTCATCCATTATATTTACATTCATCTCAATACTTCCATAGTCGCTGAGGTGGTTAAGATTATAGCTTCCTATGGTGCTCCACCTGCCATCAACAGTGGCTACCTTTGCATGCAGATTTGAAGGCAGGTACTCAAATATCTTAATGTTGTTCCGCAGGATAAACCTGTAGAGAAAGTTGGTGGCCCTTTTAAACATGGGAGCGTCTGATTCAGCAGAAAGAACTATTGTTATATCAACTCCCCGGTGGCTGGCATTCCTGAGAAGCTTTCGCTCATTTCTCCCTGGCAAAAAATAGCTTGCCATGATTATCATCCTTTCCCTGGAATGTTTAAGAGCTGATCTGTAGCTTTTAAGGATTTCAATCTTATTCCTGTACCAGTTGTTCTGAACCACTTTAACTCTTACATTATCTTTATTAAGGATAACGTTATGTATTGTCTCGCGCGAGAAATCTCTGGTCTTTAGAAATTTTTTATTCCAGAGTCTTTTAAGGATAAAAAGGACATGAACACACTCAGGGCCTCTGATTGAAACAGCAAAATCAAGCCATTCCTTATTGCCCCTCTTACCATAATAGCGATTTGCAACATTCATCCCACCTATAATAGCTTCTTCACCATCAACAAGTAAAACCTTATGGTGAAGCCTGAGGCTTAGCTGTAAATCTTTTGATATCAATACGGGTGAGAATCTGCGAAAGAGTATCCCTGCCTTTAATATTTCCTGTTCAAGATGTTCCGGAAAGGATCTCCCCCCGTAAGCATCAAGTAAAAAATAAACCCTTACGCCCCTTAATGCTGCTCTTACAAGTGCATCCAGAATTTTCCTGCCGGTTTCATCATCATCAAAAATGTATGTCTGGAAATGTATAAACTGAATGGCCTTATCAATAGTTTCCACACATGCGGAAAAATAAGATTTACCACTTCGTAGCAGCTTTACGGAGTGACCGCTATGGTATTTATATAGTGATGGTACTCTCATCAGTAGATACGATTCAGTTCCTTATTACAAATATAGGACTTTAGATAAGAAGAATCAGGTTGCACATAAATACAAATAATAAGTGTTATTTTTAACAAGAATTACAGCAAAGATATTATGAAACGAAGAAAAATGATAGAAAACATGGCAGGTGCAGCTCTAATCACAGCAGTCACTCCGCTTAACAAAGCCTTTTCCGGTGATAGCGAGGGAAACAGACCTTTAAAGGGAAATATACACCATTCAGTTAGCCAGTGGTGTTATGGAGACATTCCTCTTGAGCAGTTTGCCAAAGACTGCAAGGAGATGGGGCTTGAATCGATAGAACTTCTGGGAGAAAAAGACTGGCCCGTTGTTCAGAAAGCAGGTTTGAAATGTGCAGTGGGATATGCTACAGAACTTGGTATTCCAAAAGGCTTTAACAGGGTATCAAATCATGAAAAACTTATATCAGATTTTACAAACATGATCCCGAAAGCTGCAGCAGCAGGAGTGCCAAATCTGATCTGCTTCTCCGGAAACAGGGAAGGGCAGGATGACAATGAAGGACTGCTCAATTGTGCTAAGGGAATCCGGCAGATTATGCCCCTGGCCGAGAAACACGGAGTGACAATAGTAATAGAACTGCTGAACTCCTATCAGCATGAAGACTACCAGTGCGACAGAACAAGCTGGGGGGCAGCACTTTGCGAGATGGTTGGTTCGGAAAGGTTCAAGCTTCTGTATGACATTTACCACATGCAGATCATGGAAGGAAATATCATAGAGAACATCACAAAATACAGCCATTATATAGGACATATACATACCGGAGGAGTACCTGGCCGGCATGAGCTTGATGAGACACAGGAGCTATATTACCCGGCAATTATGAATGCCCTGGTGAAAACAGGCTACAACGGTTATGTAGGCCAGGAGTTTGTACCGACAATGAAAGATAAGCTGGAATCACTCAGAAAGTCGGTGCTGATATGTGACGTCTGACATACGAAAGCAGGCCTGTTTCAATACCAATAAGGCCTTTATAGTCAACACAATACAGTAACCGCATACTGGAAGAAACTGAAATCCTGACACATTTTTAAAGAAATATTTTGCAGATTTAAAAAAACATCGTTTCTTTGCATCCGCATTTTAAAGTTCTTTGATGGTCCATTCGTCTAGTGGTTAGGACGTCAGGTTTTCATCCTGGTAACAGGGGTTCGATTCCCCTATGGACTACAAAACTTCTTCAAAAAATTTCGAAATAATTCAAAAGTCCTCACAATGAGGACTTTATTGTTTATACATTTTCAGAAAAATTTGCTGTTTTTCATATTTTTTCATATATTGTTTCACCATAGTTTCACCTACTGCTTAAAATGTTTCACCTTTGACAAACTCCTTATCCATAAAGTTTTACCTGAATAAAACCAAAATAACAGGTGATAAATTAAAAATCTATTGCCGTATTATCTTGGATCGAAGAAAATCGGAGTTTTATACAGGCTTCAGTATAAGAGAGGAATTATGGAAAAGTGATGCTGGGAGGGCACATAATGATGCTGACCTGAATAATGAACTGGCAAAGATTGAGAGCAGGATATATGACATCCGACGATCACTTCTGGATGCAGGACTTCCACTTTCCTCATCAAGTATTGTTGATCACTTCAGCGGGAAAAAGAAACTGAAAGTTTTCCTTCTTAAATATTTCGACAATCATCTGCAACATATCAAATCAAAAGCAGAGCTGTCTCGTATTACGATTGCACAATGTTTCACCACATATGGGATTGTCAAAAGATTTGTCCAGGAAATCCTCCGAAAAAGTGATGTTTTAATTGCTGAGGTTGATTACCGGTTTATTGCTGATCTGGACCATTTCATGGTAAAAAGTTATAAAGATCCTCAGGATAAACATATAGCTAGAAACACCATTAATAAACATCACAGCAGGTTTCGCACCATTCTGATCAAAGCTATTAAAGAAGATATAATAGCAAAGAATCCTTACATTAATTTCCGGCTGAAGGATAGCAAAACATTTCGGATGCATCTTAGTGAAGATGAACTTACTCTGCTGAAGGAGCATCATCTTAAAAATAACATTGTACTTCAAAAAGTCCGGGATTTCTTCCTTTTCTCATGTTATACAGGCTTGCGATTCAATGATGCATTAAATCTTAAAATGAATGATATTATAAAGGATGAGAATGGGATTAGTATTATCTCAATACGGATGGGCAAAACTGATGATTTTGTCCAAGTCCCCCTGGTTGAAGAGGCTTTGGAAATTGTGGAAATATATTCTAATCATCCAGATAGGGAAGTACTTAATTATGTCTTACCCCGAATAAAAAATCAAAAGATAAACTTTCATCTTAAAACTATCGGTGAGACGGTTGGTATTCATAAAACCATTACTCACCATGTTGCTCGTCATACCTTTGCCACAAGAGCACTAAACAGAGGAATTCCCATTGAAGTGGTTCAGAAACTTCTGGGACATACAGACATTAAAACTACTCAGATCTATGCGAAAATGCTCACTTCAACTATAATCAGAGAAATGGAGAAGTTGGGGAAAGTAAAATAAATCTATTTATTATGCCAGGGATCAATACTTTGACTTCACAATGCTAATTGCGCTCAATACCGATGGATTTATAGCTGACAGAAACGATTACAAGTGTTTTAAAGCAATTACCAAATGATTTGAAACGAAAACTAATCGATTTAAATCAATTGTAAACGATTTTAAGTGGTTCTAAACAGCTGGTTTGTATGATGGAGAGGTGTAAAAATTGTAGAACTTGTACTTTAGCTTGTCCAACTGGAGCAATTGATAAGAATAGATTTTTAGTACATGCTGAATTATGTCTTTCATTCCATAACGAACATGCAGGTAATTTCCCAGATTTTATAGATCCATCATTTCATCACTGCCTGTTTGGTTGTTTAAAATGTCAAAATGCCTGTCCAGAAAACAAACGCAAACCTATATGGGTTAAGGAGAAAGAATACTTTTATGAATATGAGACATCTTTCATTCTACATAATAAACCCTTAAATGAGATGCCCTTATCAACACGACAGAAACTTGAAAGATTATATTTACTTGATGATTATTCATTGTTATCTCGTAATCTATATTATTGTATTAATACCCGCCAAAATACTTAACATGATATTCAATTAAATTTTTAAAAACTAATGACATGAAAATATTGCAGACACAAAGAGACCTTAGAGATCACTTTTATTAATTTTTAAAAAAAATTGCAACAGTTTGATACTTTATGCGTCTTCTTTAGAAAATTGGTACTTAAATAAAATAGAATGAAAAGATTATTAACCTATCTTATTATATCTGGATTTTATACATATTCATTTATTTTGCCAGCTCAAGAATCTTATAAAATTTCTAAACAAGTTACTCAAGAATTTAACCAGATTACGGTTGGTGTCTTTCCACAAGTCGAATTAATTTCAATTGTCCAGACAATTAGTAAATATCCAACAGTTTTTAGTTTCTTAATGGCAATGGATTCATCAAATTACAAATCTGATGTAATTAAGCACTTTGAATCTTATAAAAATCATCCGGTTGTCCTTATGTTTAACAGATTGAGTTTACAACCACGAATGTTGAATTTTAGCGCCCCATCAAATATTTTACTTTATACAGATAGATTCCTTGAATTGCGATCAGATGTAGAACTTGATGATTTTGTTATTAACCGTGCAAGAGGGATAGATTCCCTAAGGTTATTTTTAAGACTTTTG
This sequence comes from Bacteroidales bacterium, assembly GCA_035531395.1. GTDB lineage: Bacteria > Bacteroidota > Bacteroidia > Bacteroidales > VadinHA17 > LD21. The sequence goes on along the minus strand of DATKTA010000006.1, from coordinate 9,038 downwards.
CGTGATTTTGCAGTTCAATCCTCGTTCAATAGTTTTTTCCAGGCCCATCATGATTTCTATAGGGCAATTACTGAAAATACAATTAATAACATTGGATCAATAAATTATATCTCCGAAATGGAAAGTTTCTATGGGAAGACTCAAAAATCTTATAATATTATTTTAGTCACACTTTATAATTCTGTGGGATTTGGGAATTCACTCTTGTATTCAGATGATAAGCGTGAAATATACAACACTATGGGGCCAAGAAACTTTAATAATGCTATCCCATTTTTTGGTACTGAAAATTATCTTAAATTTATGATTAGGCACGAATTCAGTCATCCTTTTATAAATCCTCTTACTGAAAAATACTGGGATTATGTTAAAGATTATTCGAATAATTATGATTCTTTACCCGAAGTAGCTCGTGTAAATAATTGTGGTGAATGGCAGGAATGTATTAATGAATTCCTTATTGGAGCAATTACAACTCAATTAGCTTACAGTGAAGGGTATGATATTGGATTACAAGCTTATAAATGGGAAAAATCAATAGATGTCATTTATCTGGATAAACTAATGAATAGAATAAAACTCTACTTATCTAAAAGAGATGTCTTCCCAACAATTGAATCTTTTTATCCAAATTTATTGGATGTATTCATAAAAGAATAATTACGATACATTATATATTAACATAATGTACAAGAGGATAATCACTTCATAATCACATATGAGAACAAAAAATCTGAAATGCTTAAGTTTGATTCTATTGGGAATAATGATGCTATTTCAAACTAATTTGGCCCAAAAAGAATCTGCTCAATATTCTATCATTCCCAAAACAATTCCTTTATTTTCTGGACTTCATACATTGTCCATCCATGTGAGAGATACAATTACTCACGATTCTGTTTTTCATTTTCTAGTTGATAAACTAAAACTACCTGTATAGCAACCTTATCATCACAAATAATGCCTAAGAATATCACGGATGGTAGAGGTAATTAGCTTTTCATGGTTTTCGCAAATAAGCCTCCCAAATCCCCAATATTCACAATTTGTTGTATAATTCAGTATATCAACAATATACAATATTTCAGACATCTCATTTAATGCCATTTACAGGCTGTTTATGATAGTTTCTACTTCCCTATAGTATTCCACATCAATGAAACGCCACTATACAGTAAATTGCTTATAAACAAACCATTAGGAGATTTGTTGTAGTTGCAGTTACACTTTATTCTATATACTTACAAATCAAAACAAGGAAAATGCAACGGCTAAGCCTGAGATTTTGGGAAGAGTAATTTTTTCATATACTGCTAAAGTTGAATGAAATACCCTTATTGCAGCATGATTACTATTTCTCCGTCTTTTATAGAAGAGTCCAAAAATAGGAATAAGTGGATGAATGACTTTCAAGATATAGAAGTATCTAAGTAACCTTTTATAATGGTATATATTTTCAATAATCTTATCAAGCATAGTGTACGATCTTTTAAAAGACAACGTGCATACATTATTATTAATATTCTTGGCCTTTCTATTGGTATTGCCTGCAGCCTTCTCATTGCGCTTTATGTGATAAAGGAGGCAAGTTATGACAGCTATAATACTAAAAAAGAGAGGATTTTTAGACTTATCCTGAATGGGAAAGTGGGAGGATGGGAAGGTCGTGTAACCCAAACTGCTGCTGTTATTGGTCCTACAATGCTGAAGGAATTTCCTGAAATAGAAGATTTCTTTAGAATGAACGGGTGGGGTACTACAATTGTTGAGTACAATAACCAGCTCTTTACAGAGGATCATATAGTTGAGGCAGATTCTTCATTCTTTAATTTCTTCTCAATACCTGTTATAAAAGGCGATCCAAAAAATCTCCTTAATGCACCACGGAAATTAGTACTCTCAGAGTCAACAGCAAAAAGAATTTTTGGTGATGAAAATCCAATTGACAAAACACTAAAAATAGGGTCAGACACTGTCAGATACACCATTTCTGGAGTTATGGCTGATATCCCTGGGAATTCGCATTTTGAGGCCAACATTCTTTCATCATTTATGACCAACCCAAGGTCAAAAGAACCTCAATGGTTGAACAACAGTTGCAGCACGTACCTTTTATTAAAGCCGAATACAAGCTATGTAACAGTTAATGAAAAAATGGCTGATTTGGTTGTTAAATATGTCATGCCGGAATTTCAATCTTTGGGAATTACATTCTCTGATTTCATTTCCCAGGGAAACAAATACAAGTTTTATTTACAGAATCTTACAGACATACACCTTGATCCATCAGTGGTGCAGCAATTTAAAAAAGCTGGTGATCCAGGATCCTTGAAGATTTTTGGTATTATAGCTATACTAATTGTTATTATAGCTTCAATTAATTTCATGAATCTTTCTACTGCCCAGGCATCCAGAAGGGTAAAGGAGGTCGGAATAAAAAAGATTGGAGGTTCTTCAAGAGGTATGCTTATAACACAATTCCTTTCAGAATCTTTTTTTCTTACATTAATTTCACTGGTTCTTGGTATAATTATCATTAAAATAACTCTTCCATTTTTTAATAATCTGCTTGGAGCAAACCTTGCGATCAATCTTTTTACCAATTGGTACATAATTCCTGTTCTGATTCTTTTTGCTATCGTTGTTGGGTTATTTGCAGGAAGCTATCCCGCATTTTTTCTTTCTTCCTTCAGTCCGTATGAAGTACTAAAAGGTAGTATGAAAAGCAGTATGCAAAATGGCCGGATCAGGAGATTACTGGTTGTTTTTCAGTTCACTATCTCAATACTTCTAATCGTTGGCACAATTATAATGTACAGGCAGATAAAATATATGCTTACCCAAGATGTCGGGTTTAATAAAGAACAGTTAATAGTAATAACCAGGGCAGAAACTCTTGGAACAAAAGTGAAGTCTTTTAAAGATGCAGTAAAGGAGATTCCCGGAGTTATTAATATTTCCAGTTCCACTGCTGTACCTGGTCGCAGCAACGCTAATAATTCATATCTTCTTGAAGGAAGGAAAGAAGAGCCCTTACAGATAATAACCAACTGGATAGATTACGATTATCTTGAAACATATGGTATGACAGTAGTTTCAGGGAGGAACTTTAATAAATCATTTGCTACTGATCAGAATGCATGCCTGGTGAATGAAACTGCAGTAAAGGATTTTGACGTTGGTGATATTGAAAAGAGGAGGTTCATGCAACCTCTTAATTCAGGCAAAATGGAATACTTTCAGGTGATTGGCGTTGTAAAGAATTTCAATTTTGAATCACTTCATAAATCTATAGGTCCATATATTTTCCGATTCAAAACTGATGATAAATTATGGGGATATCTCTCTGTAAGGATATCAGCCCTGAATTATTCGAATACTATCAATAATATTAAAAATGTATGGAAGGAGTATGTAGCAGATAATCCCTTACAGTATTACTTTGTTGATGAGGACTTTGAACAAATGTATATCCAGGAAAAACAGAGTACCCGGTTGGCAGTCCTCTTTTCAGTTCTGGCAATATTTATAGCTTCACTAGGATTGTTCGGACTTACATCATTTACTGTTGAACAACGAACCAAAGAGATCGGCGTTAGAAAAGCAATGGGCTCTTCGGTTACTCGTATTAATATTGTAATATCCAGGGAGGTCATAATCCTTGTCTCAATTTCAGCTCTGATTGCCTGCCCGATAATATATTATAGTGCTGATAAATGGTTAGAGAACTTCTATTACAGGATAAACCTTGGCTTCTTCAGCTTTGTTGTTGGCTTAACTATTGTGCTTGGTATAGCTATTCTTACAATCAGCTATCGCGTTATGAGGGCAGCAAGAGTGAATCCAGCCCAATCACTTAGGCATGAGTAAATAACCATATAAATATGTTAAGAAACTATCTGCTTGTCACATTCAGAAATTTATTGAAAAACAGAGTTTTTACAATAATAAATATTATTGGTCTTGGAATCGCCTTGTCAGTTTGCATTGTCGCATTTTTCAACAATATGTTCAATTATGAATTTGACAGGGCTAATGAGAATTTCAATCAAATTTATCGGGTTAACAGCTTCAGGGATATGCAGGGAAGGGAAGAGGAACATGGTATTGTTCCGGCTACCCTGGGCCTTGAGATTAAAAATAATATTCCAGGGATAGAGAAATCAGCACGATTAATGAGATCCGATTCTCCTGTTAAGGTAGGAGAAAATATCTTCTCTACTCAGGTCTCATATGTAGATCCTGAATTTCTGGAAATATTCACCTTTCATATTTTTCTTGGAGATAAGAAATCAATTGAAAATCAGGGAAATGTTCTGGTAAGTAGAAAAATGGCAACCACTCTCTTTGGCAAAGAATACCCAATAGAAAAGACCATTTCTATTGTCAGTGACCAGAATAAGGAGTTTACCTACACGGTCGGTGCAGTATTTGCTGATCTGCCGGAAAATTCAAGCTTCAGGATTGACCTCCTCACACATTTCGATAATTTCCTGATGATGCGGAAAAACAACGATGCTGACTGGAAACTCATGAGCACTGCTTTTTTTATTCAGGTTCCGGCAAAAGCATCTCTTCCTTCAATTACTCAATCATTGAAGAAAGATCTTCCGGTACAGAACATAGCCAGAGAGGATTTCAGGATTAACAGATTTACACTTGTTCCATTAAAGGAGGTTGGTACGAATACAAGAAAAATCTTGTCTTCAGGCTTGTTCCCTTCTCCTCCTTTACCAGCACTCATTGCTCCCCCGTTCATGGCTCTCTGTATTCTTCTAATTGCCTGCTTTAATTTTGCAAATACTTCAAGAGCCACCTTCAGTAAAAGACTGAAAGAAATAGGATTAAGGAAGACATTTGGAGGACAAAGAAAACAATTGATAACACAGTTTATGTTCGAAACCTATATCATCTGTTTCCTGGCCGTGCTGGTATCAATTGTTCTTGCAGAGTTTCTGGTTCCTGCTTATAGCAATTTGTGGGCTTTCATGTCTATCAAAATAACCTTTTCCAAATATGCATTTTTCTGGGTATTTCTCATTTTGCTAATGCTTTTAACTGGTTTCATTTCAGGTGTTTATCCTGCTATTTACGTGAGTTCATTCAGCCCGATAACAGTCCTGAAGGGTGATTCTATCATCAATAGATCCAGTAAGCTTTCAGTCGCTCTTCTTTCATTTCAGTTTATCTTTTCAGTTATGGCTATAGTAATGGGAATCGTATTTGTAATGAATGCAGAATATCAGAAGACTCTTGATCTTGGTTATGACAGAGATAAACTGATTGTTGTTCCTATAGCTCCTGAATACTTCACCTCTTTCCGTAATGAAGTTCTATCCAATCCCAGGATAATTTCTGCTGAAGGTACCCAGAATCATATTGGATTTGGAGGATACCGCAGACCGATAAAAGATGAAGAAAAACAGTTAGAGGTTGATGTTTTGGATGTAGGCCCCTCATACGCACAAACAATGGGCCTCCGTCTTGTTGCTGGACGTCTTTTTGATGAATCAAGATCTGTCGCTGACCGTACAAATGGTTCGATAGTCGTAAATCAGAAGCTTGTGAAGGATTTTGGATGGAAAGAAGCTGTTGAACAAACAATTACACTTTATGACACAACAAAATTGACTGTAATAGGAGTTGTTGAGGATTTTTATACAAATGGATTATGGAAAAAGATTGAGCCTGCAATGCTCAGATTATCACCAAATGATCAATATGGTGTCTTAGCAGTTAGAGCTAATCAAGGAGATTTACCTGATGTCCTAAGCTATCTTGATTTGGAATGGAAAAAACGAACAAATAACTATTATTTTACAGGAATACTTCAGGAAGATACAATGCAGGAAGAAAAAGATATTAACGGTAGCATTATGAAGGGTAATATCTTCCTCGCGATAGTAGCAACACTTTTATCACTTATCGGAATATACAATATAGTTTCACTGGATCTAATAAGACGGACAAAAGAGATAGGAATTAGGAAGATACATGGAGCTCCGGTTTCTCTAATTATGTTTCTGGTAAGTAAAAAATTTCTAATTGTACTTATTGTTTCATCAATAGTTGGATGTGCAGGAGGTTATTATATGTCATTAATGCTGCTTGATAGCATATGGGATTATTTTGTTGAATTAAAGTTTGGGACGCTGGTATTTGCCGCATCAATTATGTTTACAACAGCAATACTCACGATTATCTTTAAAATTGCATGGACTGCTATGAAAAATCCAGCCGTTTCGCTTCGATATGAATAATAATTAATCCTGGAATAGCTCAGTGATGTTATCATGACAGAATATCTGCCAGTCAAACAGATAATTGGTAGTAGTTTTATAAGTGATGAGATAAATAGTATTTGGCAATGCTTTTCTAAAATCTTAAGAACCACTGAAATCAACTATGATGATTACATCTATCCTTTCTTAATTGATTTGGGTAGGTGGATTTTATTTGACTTGGTCCTTTTGTGGGTGTAACTTGCATTAAATATTTGATCCTCATTTCTATAATTTGAAATACTAACCATTTATACTTTGAAATCATGAAAAAGTCATTATCAGTTTTGGTTGTTATTGCATTGTTTGCATGTCCTTCATTGAGAGGGCAAGCTGACAATGCAAAGAAAGAAACAGCTATCAAGGCAGTGATTGAAGGAGAAATTAAAGCTTCTTTTAATGGTGAATACGATAATTGGGCAAGTTTTTTTGTTCAAGAACCTTACCTTGTTTGGATGCAAGCATCGAAAGAAAGGTATTCATGTTGGAAAGGTTGGCAGGAAATAAGTACTAATGCAAAAAATTTTGTAAAACCAGAAAGAAAGGGAAGCTTAATTCATAATGGTAATTCTGATTATACTATAAGATTCTACAATAATGGTGCTTTTGTTACTTTCAAATGTAAAATTACTAATATTTCAGAAGGACAAAGTACTCAGGAGGAAGCATGGGAAGCAAGAATACTTGAGAATCAAGGAGGTAAGTGGAAAATTGCATATTTAAGTTCTATTTATACATCCACATATAATTGAGAATAAATTATCAGATGGAAATGAAGCATTTGTTCAGATTCTAAATGCATTAGTACATTCTCAAGAAGAATAAAGAAAAAAATTACAAAAGATAGACTTAAAAGTTTTAGTTGACGCTCTTCAACTAGGATTATGGTACCTAGAACTATCGATTCTGCATATTCTCAATTTTAAAGGGAAATACCAATTTCGTTGTTCTAACAAACTTTCTGTTGGAACAAACGATTTTAAAGTTCCTTGGTTAAAAGAATGATTTTGTCATAAATTCCGTCAACAAGCTTTAAGATTAATTATTTAGATTATTGATTATTAATGTTTTGCAATTAAAGGTTCAGGTGCTAGCCGCACTAAATCAACAATTCTATTCAATCTTATTAAATCCTAAATAACTGTTTTTTAAAATTTTACAGTTTAATAGTTATCTGATCTTTAAGGATAAGGATAATAAAACCTTAATTAGTTCCAATCCAATTGTTTTGTCTAACTTTAGTATGAATTGTGAACAGTGAAAATCAGAAAAAAGTATTTTATAAGTGTTTATTTCAGTGTATTAATGGTAAAATGCTTTTGTGACTGACGGGGCTTTGCTTTAATCATATTAAAATTCTATCTTTGATTATCTATATTTTGCTCGCTGCATAATATGAAAAATGTGACAGTTGAAAGGGTAATTCACAATGGTGAAAGTCGTGTTGTCTTCAGATTCCCCTACGACACTGAATTGATCTCAGTGGTTAAAGGATTTCCGGGTGCCCGATGGAGTGCCACAATGAAATACTGGCATATACCTGACAATCCCGGAATAGTGTCGAAACTTGAAGAGTTATTAAAAGGGAAAGCCATTCTGGATTATTCTGTTTTAGAACAAGAGGTGTATCAAGTATCAAATCCTACCAAGGCAATTGCTGGCAATAAATCTGAAGCAAAAGATTCCGACAAGGTAAAAATTGAAGAATTCAGGAAATGGATGATTCATAGGAGGTATAGTGATTCAACGGTTGACACTTATACAGGAATGCTGGGTCAGTTTTTTAGGTTTATTAAACCAAAACTAAGCAATGAAATTAGTTCTGATGACATGGTTCGTTATGTGAATGAATATATCATTCCAAAGGGTTTGAGTTATACATTTCAGAATCAGGTTATTAGTGCCGCAAAGTTGTTTTTTAACCATTTCTATAAGATAGAACTTGATGTTGAAACTTTCAAGAGACCCAGAAGGGAGCACAGGTTACCAAATGTCCTTAGCAAGGAAGAGATCAAATCAATACTTCAGGCACCTTCAAATCTGAAGCACCGGGCAATGCTTTCTCTCATCTATGCCTGTGGATTAAGGCGAAGTGAGTTGCTTAATTTAAGACCTGTTGATATTGACAGGCAAAGAGGGGTTTTGCTGATCAGGCAATCGAAAGGAAAGAAAGACAGGATAGTTCCTATATCGGATAAAATAATAAAATTGCTACAGGATTATTCTGATTCGTTCCAACCGATCAACTGGTTGTTTGGAGGTCAGGTTAAAGGCAGTAGATACAGTGAAAAAAGTCTTGAGAGTGTATTAAAGCAGTCGTTGATGAAAGCAGGAATTAGAAAGCCGGTCACGTTGCATTGGTTGCGACATTCTTATGCAACACATCTGCTAGAGTCAGGGACAGATTTAAGGTATATTCAGGAGTTATTGGGACACAGTAGTTCCAGAACCACTGAAATCTATACACATGTTAGTACAAAAAGCTTGCAGAACATAAAATCGCCATATGAAGATCTTTTTTAAAACAAGCAAGTTGAAAGAAATAAGACTGACATTTTTCAGGCTTATCCACCAGGAATGATTGTTTACCCCTGAAAAAATCAGGGTTATAAAGGAGTTGAACTAAACCGCCATATGGCGGTAGATACGATTGAAAATTAGTAATTTGTATGGTTATTCACTTAATAATCATACTACAATGAAAAAAAATCATTAGAAGAACTGGTCTTGCGGGAGATGCAGATCCGCAATTACAGT
>DATKTA010000005.1:0-164198 GCA_035531395.1 Bacteroidales bacterium | reverse complement strand
CAGGTGTTGCACAGATTACACTGCCTGTTAATGCCAGTGCGACCGGATTTGCTTTGGTTGTAATATCTACTGTATTACTGGTCGATTCGCATGTCCCGTCCGAGCCTATCACATAATAACCAGTCCCAGCTGATAGTCCTGTCCATGTCTGCCCTGACCCATCGCCTGTTTTTGATGTTCCTACTGTGGCATCAGATCCATCATACAGCTGATAGCTTACGCCATTCTCAGACGTAGGCGATGTTATTGTACCATTACCACCAGGTGACACACAAATTTCGCTGCCGGTTAATGCCAGTGCTACCGGATTTGCTTTGGTTGTAATATCTACTGTATTACTGGTCGATTCGCATGTCCCGTCCGAGCCTATTACATAATAACCAGTCCCAGCTGATAGTCCTGTCCATGTCTGCCCTAACCCATCGCCTGTTTTTGATGTTCCTACTGTGGCATCAGATCCATCATACAGCTGATAGCTTACGCCATTCTCAGACGTAGGCGATGTTATTGTACCATTGCCACCAGGTGACACACAAATTTCACTGCCGGTTAATGCCAGTGCGATTGGCACAGGATTAACGGTTACTGTTGCTACATCCGATGTTACACTACCGCATTCAGCTGATGTAACAATACAATGATAGTAATTATTACCTGTCGATTCAAAACCATTTCCGGTGATGGTTAAACTAGCTGTCGCAGGACCTGTATAAGTAATTCCTGAAGGAGCATCAACCGAGACATTATTATATGTCGTATTATCAGATGAGTATTGCCATTGATAAGTAACATTAGTCAGTCCTGCATCCACTACTACAGTTAAGATCACTGTGCCACCTGGGCAAACATTATTAGTAGATATTGGGCCAGTCAATGTACATACTTGCCCTATTAATTCCAGAGTTCCTATAAACAGGCTCACTATTAAAATAAAAATTCGCTTTTTCATCTCCATTGCTTTTTCACAGGTTATATCAAGGCTCCACAAAAGTCCACACAGATCAGAACCTGAATTTTAACAAACTGATCATCGAATTATTCTCATAGCTGTTTTTGCCAACAGCATAAATATTACCATCGTCATCTGAAATAACATCATTTACTGACTGGCTTCCCGTACCTCCTGATATGACACTTTTACCAGGCAAAAGGTTGCCTTCTCCATCTGTTAAAAAGACGAGCATTCTTGCTGAAGTTCCTGTACCCACCTGCCCGGCCATTACAAATGATGTAGTTTTATATCTTGAAACAGCATTAATCCTGAAAGAGAGAGTTGTTGATAATGACTCACTTGTTATTGGATGCTCATAAACAGGCGCCTCAAATATATTCTGAGCCAGTTTCCACACATAACCACTCTGCACGCTTACTTCTGTGCCTACAGTTGATACTACAAGATATCCGTCACTAAGTACTTCTATGTCAGCAGCATTTTCTTCTGCTACTCCTCCAATAATCCTTTGCTGAACAAAATTCCCGGAAGTGTTGATCTTAACAAGAAGTATATTATTCATACTCTGGACAGTAGCAGGTTTATCAGACCTGTCAGTGCTTGCAACCACTATATATCCTCCTCCAATATCAGGTTTGATCGATACTCCTTCATCATTTCCAGGATAACCGGCAGCCCAGCTGTCAATTTGTGCGAAGTTGTTGTCAAGCTTCATTACAAGAATGTCTTTTTTCCCGGCTACATTCCCTGTTGAATCAGAAGTCCCTGCTTTTTCAGCATCAGTGGCTCCCAGAACAATAAATCCTGAAGAAGTCTTTAAAATGTCTATCCCATACTGATTCGACTTTCCGTCACGCGATTTAAATGTTTTCTGTGCAACCTGATTGCCCTGGTTGTCTGTCTTCAGAATGAATATTTCTTTTAAGAGTGTCAGGTTATCAATAGCATATCCCACACATACCACCGATCCGTCTTCAAGAACAACCGATTTGGAACCTGTATTAACAGACTGGTCTCCGAATTTTTTCTGCCAAACCACATCGCCATTCTGACTGGTTTTTATGATCCCCATCTTCTTAACTGAGTTTGGATTATCGATTACGTTTGTTCCGATGCGGGCTACCTCGGTAAGCTGGCCTGTAATAACAAAACCATCATCCGTTTTCGCAATACCGTATCCGATATCCTCAAGAGCATCACCATATAGCCTGAGGATGTTATTGTCAATATCCTCCGTCTTTTTGCAGGAGGATAATATCAAAAGGATAAATAACATATAATAAACTCTGCTCATGACCTATTCCCCTTTTTTTGATGGTTTGTAAAAGATCTGGGTATACCCTATGCTGAAATTCAATGCATTAAGGTTAAAATCATCATCTGCATGGTAATAGTAAGATCTCAGCACATCTGTGCTATGAGTATCATCAGGCAAGGCAGATCTGACAGACTGATTAAAAATTCCGAAGTTTCCTCTGACCTCAGCGAAGAGGTAGCCTCCCCTGGTTTTGTATTTCATCCCTGCTCCAGCCTGTGCAAAAATATCCATTTTCAACCTTGAGTCTTTTCTGTCAAGGTCAGTACCTGTATGATCGGTCCCGTTCTGGTCAAAAGACTTAAAATCAACTGTTGCAACCGAACTGAGTATCACTGCCGGACCTGCTCCCAGCCTTGCATAAGGAGTAAACTTCCCAAAATTTGTGATATTATAAGTTGCAGAAAGAGGCACTTCAATCCTGCTTTGCGTCTCTTTATAGTTTGTTGTACCAACATCCGAGAAAACCTCTGTATTTGTAAATGTGATCTGGGAATAACCTGCTTCTCCATTTAGTTCAATCTTATCTGTGAGTTTGAATTTGGCTTCAATTGAACCATACAGGTTAAACGCAGGAGCACTGTATTCGCCTTTTGTTGGTATACCAGGAACATTTCGTGGAACTACAAATGTTGTAAAAGGCAGACTGGTTCCGAAATGAAGTGATATCTGAACCAACGGTTTTACCTGGAAATTATTAAACAGGTGGACAAATGATGAATGGTCCGTTTCACTGAGCTGATATTCCGGGTTCCTTCTCAAAAAATCGAGCATGGCAGAGTCAGCCTTTTCAAGCTCATCTTCAAACAAATATGTCTGAATAATCAGTTTATATGCTGACAGAGATTCCTCACGAGTAAACCCTGATTTAAGGCAATCGTGAAGTAATCCGGCCACCTGTTCAACCTGGCCCCGGTCAAACAGGTTCTGAGCTGTCTGAAGTTTCTCAGCACAGCTTCCTTTTGCTGCCTCTTGAGCTGAAAGAGCTAACGGGAAACAAACCAGGAATATCAGCAAGAGGCAATTTCGGATAAGATACTGAAAGAAAATTTTCATCACAGTTATCTTTATTTAATTGGATTCATTTTAATATTCAGACTTTTTTCAGGACATGTCTTTTCAAGAGGAATATCCCTGCCAACATATGTATTCCACTCATCCTGAGTCATATTTCGTGAAAGCATGGTGCATACATCCTTAACCAGGTTATCAACGTGCGCCGGACGGCTGACCAGGTTCTCCTTATCATCATAGGAACCCGAAACAATAAGCTGCCCGTCAGGGCTGAACTGTATTACCATCACGAACTTTTCATGGTCATTAAATGTAATCGGAGGCTCTGTCAGATCAGTAACATCTTTAATATTGAATATCTTCAGTGTCTGATCATTACTGGCAGTTGCCATCTGTTTTAGTTTATTATTGAACTGGATATCATTAACCTGTGCAGTATGTGCTTTTACTTCAGATATCTTTCTGCGCTGAATTATATCCCAAAGCTCTACTGTTCCATTAACATCTCCAAGTGCCAGAATGTTGTTATCAGGATTGAATCTCACCACCTTTATGTTCTTTCCAACCGTTTCAATCCTGAAATTATCAGATTTGTTTTCCTGGTTCCATACCACGACTCCTCCTTCGCTGTTTATTCCGGCTACATATTTCCCGTTGAGCGAAACATCAATTGAAATCAGAGGCAATGTACCATCAGTCATATTTGAACTGGTCCGGGCAGAGAGATCCCATTTCAGCACTTTCCCGTCAAGAGAGGCTGAATAAAGATATTTCCCGTCGTACGAGAATATCATTGATTTCAGTTTACCCTTGTGTCCTGTCATCTCATATCCCGGACTGTTTCCTTTGAGTGACACCATTTTGATGGCTGCATTACTGCTTCCCAAAGCAAGCCATGAAGCATCAGGGCTCACCGCAAGAACCTCAATGATATCTGTACCGGAGTAGACTATCTGCAGTGACTGATCTTCTCCGTCGAGCGACCATTTCAAGACCTTTCCGTCGTATCCTGATGTGAAGAACTCTCTTTTGCCGGGAACAAATGCAATACTTCTAATACCACCTGTGTGCCCGTGGAATGATTTATAATTTGCGTTGCCATAGTTTTTGGCCACATTATAGAGGCCTGCATAGATATCGGCATCATTCTCAATGCCTCCGTTATTCTTATTAAATATATAAGCCTGGTATGCAAGCAGGGACTGAAGATCTTTTTGCCCCTGAACCTGCAATGACTTAATTGACATTGATTTACCAATTGATTGCATACGAAGTCGCAGCGCATCCTTTCGCCGTTCTTCTGCAGTCTGAGCGTTCTGGTCAGCACGCAAACTGGCTCTTTTGGCAGAATCGGACTGTTCCTCTGCTATCTTCTGCTGGAATAAAGCCAATTCAGCATTTTTAACAGCAATTACCCTCTGGCTGTCAGCAATCTCTTTCTGCATTCTGGCTGAATCGGCATTCATCGTTGCTATAACTGCATTTGAATCGGCAATAACTCTTGCTTCAATAGCTTTAACATTCGATGAGTCGGCCCTTGATTTCTCCCTCTCAGCTTCCACTCTTCTTTGTTCTGCCAGTACTGTCTGTCTGTCAGCAGCTATCCTCTGAACAAATGCAAAGAGCATGAATCCTACCGAGATAATAGCTGCAACACCAAGAATCAGGGCAACTATCCTTGTCCTTCTCATCTGTCGTTTCTGCAGCCTGATCTTATTCTCCTCCTCTTCGAGGTACACTTTCTCGCTTGTACGCAGGTAAACCATGGCACGCTCGAATGCCGGGTTATACCGTTCGGCCCACGCAAGTGTAGGCTTATGCTTATCGCGCCAGTTTATTGCAAGCTGAAGGTCAGGCGGTCTCCATAAACTGGTTTTACCCTGCTGGTACATTGCCGAAGCTTCCGAAAGCCGTAAATACATCTGCACTGATGCAGCCTCATCATCAACCCATTCCCTTAGCCTGTCCCATAAACGCATAAGACTTTCGTGGGAGAGATCAATTATTGAATGATCATCAAGCGGCACATTTTGCCTGGGGGTAATAAATGATCGTGATGGTATCCTGAATTTCTCCACAACCTCAAAAAGTTCCTCACTCGTACATCCTGCAATGGATTTTATTTCAGTTACAGAAGATGGATGACGAAGACCTTTGTTATCTGATCCTTTCTCGGTAATGGTTTTGAACATTATCTCGCAAACTTCCTTGCCTTTTGGGCTAAGCTCTTCATAGGCTTCGTTTGCATGGAGCGACATCGCATCGCTCATTGTTCCAACCGAGTCATAATCGGTTTTATCAATAGGTCTTTCAGGGTCATCGAGTTCCTGCCAGCGGTTCCATGTTCTCATCATTGCATGCTGAAGAACAGGCAGCTGATCGGTCCTGTCACCTATATCTTTGAGCAGGACATCTACCAGTTTGGGATCGATTTTTGCACTGGCGTAATTCACAGGACCTGTTATAGCTTCCCTGTAGTTTTCTGTCCCCATATGAGGGACAAGATAGTTGCTGTTGTTTATTAACTGAGTAAGCCCCTGATAATGTGCGCATTCTCCTATAAAATCGGAACGCATGGTAACTATTGTGAAAACATTAACAGAACTTTGATCAACAGAATTTACGATACAGTCTACAAACTTCGAAGTTGCTGCATGGCTTGAATCACTTTTGCCAAGTGAACTATAGCGGAATAACTCTTCAAACTGGTCGACAACAAGTAACACTTTCCCCCCATCTTTCAGGATTATCTTTCTTACAGCTTCAGTAATTCCATCAGGACCGCTGAGCATCTCTTTCAGAATATTTTCTTTCTGAGCTACTATGTCCGAACCACCATGAGATATCTCTGCCATTGCTTCAGCCAGATTACCAAAAGGATTATTCCCCGGTCTGAAAGATATGATCTTCCACGACTCTTTATTATTAGTATCAAGCTTTCTTACCCTGGGTAAAACGCCGCAGTAGATGAGTGAAGATTTACCGCTTCCTGAAGCACCTATTACTGTAACAAACCTGTTATTCAGCAGTTTGCCCAGTACCTCCTCACTCTCTCCGGTTCTGCCAAAAAAGAGATCACTCTCTTCGGGAGCAAAAGGTCTCAATCCGGGGAAAGGATTGAATTTCTTTGTTTCTGTTATCGGACCCATAATTAATAATTTCCGTACTATACTCTAATACCTATTACCAGGATATCATCTATCTGTTCATTATCTCCTTTCCATTCGCTCAGTTTGCGGTTAAGTGTCTCCTTCTGCTGGCTCATAGGTAAGGAGTGTACTTCAAGGAGAAGTTCCTGAAACCTCCTGAACATGAATTTCTTATTATCCGGACCACCAAACTGGTCTGGATAACCGTCAGAGAACATATAAATGCAATCTCCATCAATAATATCTATCTTATTGTTGGAAAATGGTTTAGGAACACCTCCCTCATATACTCCAATAGGGTATCTGTCGCCTTTGTACACTGTAACCTCATCATTTCTGATCATCACCATAGGGTTATTTGCACCTGCAAATTCCAATTTTTTTGCATCTAGATCAAAAACACAAAGTGCCATATCCATACCATCCTTAATCGAATTTTCAGAGAGATTCTCATTAAGTGTATTGATTACACCTGCATTAAGCTCATCCATAATTGAGGCAGCAGACCTGGCTTTTTTAACACTTACCGCATAGTTAAGCTGATTAAACCCTACAATTGACATGAATGCACCCGGCACTCCATGTCCAGTACAGTCAACAGCAGCAATCATGCATAAACCATCTATTCCATTCATCCAGTAAAAATCACCGCTTACAATATCCTTCGGAAGGTAAAGGATAAAGTATTCTTTGAGGTATGCATCTATTAAAGAAAATGAAGGTAAAATGGCATTCTGGATCCTACGGGCATAGTAGATACTGTCCATAATATGTTTCTTCTGCTCCTCAATCTCCTCTTTCTGCTTTTCTATTTTCTCAGTTCTTTCCTTCACTTTCTCCTCCAGCTCATAGGTATAGCTTTCAAGCTGGGCGATCATCATATTGAATTTCTCAGTAAGTTTTGTTATTTCATTGTTTCCCGAAACCTCTGCCCTCTCTCTCAAATCACCATTAGTGATCCTGTCAACATTTTCAACTAGTTTCTTTATAGGCAGAGTTATGACCTTTGTTTTACGGTAAATTACTCCACTCAGCACCAGCATTGTTACAAAAAATACCAGGATGAACCTGAGTGCCTCATTACGGAATAGCTCCTGCTGGGCAGTCCGGTCAGAAATGATCCTGATAACTGAGCCCTTATACAGGCTGGAACTTGATTTGTCCTTACCTGTGGCCCTCTCCATATAGATATAATTGTAGTGATACCACTTGTCGCCAACCTGCTGTAAAAGCTCAATGGTATCCTTGTACTGGAATACCTGGAGAAGCATATCGTCATGATTCTCAATCCTGAGAACATTTTTATTCATACTGAAAGGCTCGTCAGCCATCAGGAAAAGTTCCACATCTATTATACCCTCTGTCTCGCTTTTCAGTTCAGCTTTGGTATCTTCAATAGCCTGAACAATATCATCCACCTGCTTGGAATAGGCTCCAAGCTCAATAATATATTTCTTGTCACGGGTAGCCTGGTAGGAGAATTTTTTAGGTCTCTTGGTTGCCTGTTCAATAGCAAATAGTTCTGAAACAAATTCACCCGATTTCTGTATATCCTGCAGAGTCTTTTTCATATTCTCACCAAGGGAGAACAGATTAAATCCCAGGTCCTGTTTGAAAGTAGTATTTATGATTATCCCTTCAGATGAAATAATATAAATGTCTTCAGTCTGAGGATCCATTCCAATGTCATTAGCAATCTTCAGTAGATCAACTTTCTCAATACCATCCGTATTTGAAAAATATTTATTTACCAGGAGAGAGCTCAGTTCTCTGAACCTGTTATTGAACTGATCATCAACAATATTAGTGGCAATATCCTGGAATTTCAGGATTTTAGTGACTTCATTTGCAAGCAGTTTATTTTTCTCATCAGTTCCGGTACCAAGAATAGTCCGTGTACGTGTGAAATTGATACCTGCTATAACCAGTAGAGCAACCACAGTGGGTATTGCTATATTGAAAATGAACTGCCGGAATATTGTTGTTTTTCTCAAGGCCATCAGATAAATGTTACACTTCGTTACTATTTATATAATTATAAATTTCAATTGAGCTTTCCGGATACTGATAATCAAAAACCTCTGCTGCTGCCAGTGAAAGGGTATAAAAGGATCCTTTCCCTTTGCTTCCTCCTGTAAATACTGCCTCATTTAACTTTCCTTCATAATGAATAATTACCTTTCCTTTGCCATGTTCTTTCGAAACAGGCCAAATAATAGCGTTATCCATAATAACTGAAGATAGAGAAGCGAAATCCTTATGAAACCGGAGATTTTCTGCAAGAGTAAGAACTTCATCCACCAGAATCCGGGGGAAGCATTCCGACAGGAAATTTGTCTTCTCAAAAAGTAACTCTTCACCGGAAACCTCTCCTCCAGCTATTTGATCAAGTCTGCTTCTTGTTGTAGCAGGTAAGCGGGACGATACTGATTTGTATAGCTCTTTTCCTGTTCCTGAAACTATCTTTACGGATTCTTCCCGTAGAATCTCCTCAGGACTGAAAAGAAGGGCAACAACCGATTCAGTCAGTGCCTCATCTTCTATCTCCCTAATACTCCTGAGAACAGAGGCTTTTGTCCAGATGCTTATCAGATTATAGTCACGGTTAATAATATCTTCAATCAATCTTCTGTATTCCGGCACCTCTACAGGGAAAAACTGGTAAAGATTTTTAAGCTTTTCCTCATCAGGAACAGCATCGACAAGCATTATCAGTTTCTGCTTTATGGATTCATCTATCACTATATCAATCATCTCCAGGGCGAAGTTGACGCTTTCAACAGTTTCACTGTCAAGATTCTCCTGTATCTTCACTATGGACCCTTTTTCGTAAGTAATTGAAAGAAGATTGAAAAGATAGCTTCTCCATCTGGAAATCTCCTTATTAATTACATCCCTGAGCACCTGATCATTATTTTTTTCAATACTCTCCCTGGCTGAAAGATTCCATGTCATTATCCCGATTGTCTCTGTTATGAGCTGGTGCAGCTTGTCTTTCTCCTCCAGGGAAGGACTGAAGTCCACATCAAGGAGACATTTAAGGGCTAGCTCCTTAAGCTGCCTCGAATTTGACCATAACCGGGAAAAGAGGAATAATCTGATTTCCGGAGTATTTATCTTTCCCAGAAGCCTTAGTATTGTCCTGCTTGTATTAACATTGCCTGAGGATGCGAGATAAAATCTCTCAAGCTCTTCCCCTGCCTCGTTGCCAAAAGTCTTAAGTACTGCAAATGCATCCGTCTCCAGTCCTCTGAAATTAAGACATTCACAAACTTCCGGAAGCATATCCTTAAGTTTAAATTTTCCTATCATAAAAACGCCGAGCCTCTTGGCCTCTATTGAGTTATCACGCAACAACCTCAGGATTTCTGTCGTTTGCGGCATTCTTGATCCCTCAAGTACTTTCCTTGCCGAAATAAGCTTATCAGAACCTGCTCTTCCGTTGGAAGCAATCTCTTCAAGTCTCTTCAGCAGTTCTCCGGCAAGACGTTTGTTGTCGTCATCAATGGTGCTAAGGCTATGCAGTTTCCTGAGTACCGGAACAAGAGTTGTGTCATTTCCTGAAGATGAATGATCTATAATCTTTGCGAAATACCATTTGCTAATTCCCTCCTTAAGTGTGGAATAATCTCCCGATATGAGATTGAAGTAATCTTTTCTGAAGGCACTCTCCGCAGCTAATCTGCTATTTATCTGCACTTTAAAGGAACTAGCTTCGGGTGAAACATTTTCCTCTGCTGTTTCAAGAGCCTTCCTTATTGACTTTCGGTACTCATTGTAAAGCATTATTGCAACAAATACCCAGATTATAATGAAAATGAACAGTACCCATGAAAAATGAATGAGTTTAATAAAACTAAGAACACCCATTCCGGCAAGGATAAGACCCGATAAAAGGGCGGCTATTTCATTTACAGTACCATCCATACCAGATTGTATCCCATACCTTATCTTCTCATCTATTGTCTGATATATTACTTTGAATGAGGGAGATTCAATAGAGTCTTTAAGTGATTTGGAGAATAGCCTGCTCAGAGCAAGCAACAGGAAAAAGATAAGGAACCCGCTTGTTGCTTCAGGAGTATACCCCATTGACATTCCAATAATTATGGCAATAGCCGTAAAGACTGCAACTAAAATCGGTGATATTGCGAGGCAGGTTCTCAGACCATAATTCCTTATGAGGTACGAGAAGACCAGAAGCTTTACCAGGAGAGTAAAGATCATCATGGATCCGGTAAATATTCCAAGGAACCTTGCCAAGTCCTCCTCTGCAGGATATTGAGCCCTTGTAACTGCCATGAAAGAATACTGAATAAAGAATGCCGTAATAACTGAAAGAGCTACAAATATCCCCATTACCCTGGTGTATCTGTCTTCTCTGAAGGTGGTAAGAACTGATTTCTTCTTCTCATTTGCCCCGGGCTGCTTTTCTTCCTTTCCTGATACAAAACTGAAACTTGATCCGATAACTATCTGTACAATTGTAGCTAACAAAACGGATAAAGCGCTAATAAGCAGAATATTATGAGATTCGAACCGGAAAGCAAGCAACACAGGAATTGTGTAACAGCTTATGATGATCCCAATAACAAGCCCGGCATCAACCAGCCCGAATAGCCTTTTACCCTGCCTGAGAGTAAACAAACGTCCTGCAGTTCCCCAGAAACCAAGAGCTGCAAGAATATTCAGAGGGCCAAGCATAATAAAAACGAGAAAGATCACCCATTTTGCAGAAGAGAGCATAATTGCAGACCACAGCAACAAACTTAATAGGGTAACAAAAGCAAGATTAAGAGTTGCGAAGTTTTTGAATTTCATTCTTGTCTGTAATCCGGTATAGAGGGCCGTAAGAAATATACCTGCAAAACCAGAGACCACATAACCCCGGGCCATCATCTTCTCATCAAATATTGAAAGAAAAAGCGAGTGAGCGCTGATGTCAAATGCACCGAAAAAAATACCTAAGAAAACGGATTGGGTAAGAAGCATTAAAACCATTGATTCCTCACCGGATTCAATTCCAAGTGCAGAAAGCAGCTTTTCTCTCATTATTTCCCCTTTAGAATTTAATGAAAGCTAAATTAAGAATTTAATCTATAAACGGTTACGGATTCACTTTTTTTTTGACAAAATGCACATTTATATAGGCCAGTTTTCACAGGTCACTACACTTCTTTATCAAGTTTTGAAATAATAAGAAATTGAAGTGACCTGATATCAAGGTTATAACCATCAACAATGATGTGAGATTTCTCATACCATTTTGTCCTCTCCGGCATCTTACTTTCGATAAAATGTAGTAGCTTATCTCCAGTGAGATTCTTAATAAGCGGTCTTTCATCAGACGATCTTATAAGTCTGCTTACAAGCTGGTTCGGAGTGAGTTTCAGATATACTGTCAAACCCGAACTTTTCATGAATTCCATATTATCATCATAGCATGGAGCCCCTCCTCCTGTTGCCACAACAGTATCAGAAAGAGGACTCAGTGTTCTGAGTACTTCGGCCTCAATTTTCCTGAAATGATCTTCACCATGATCATCAAATATTTCAGGAATTGTTTTACCGGTATGCTTTTCAATTTTTCTGTCAAGATCAATAAAAGACCATCCCAGGGAAGATGCCAGCTTCTTTCCTGCGGTAGTTTTTCCGCTTCCCATAAAACCGATAATATAGAGTATATGGATTCCAGGCATCACAATTCCAGTTTCATCTGGGCAGGATCATCACCTTTTTCCGGTTGAGGAGGAGATTCTTCCTTTTCCTTTGGAGTTACTGAAGGTATAGATTCCTTCTTAACTACCGGTTCAATCTCCTGAATATTGTCGACCATATAGCTTGTCAGCCTCTTTCCTTTGGCTTTATAGCTCTTAACACCAATAAATTCAGCTACTTCAATGATCTCAATATCCCTGGTTTTATGCTTACCTCCGAAATGTATCTCAAATCTTGGATATTCAACTTCGGTAATACTAATAAGTCTTGACTCAGAATCCTCATTTATAAAGCATTGGGCCTTTTCTGACTCTTCAATCATGAACCGTTTGACATAATAGAACTTCTGTTCGGCATCCCAGTAAACAACCGAATAAACTTTCCCTGGCTTATACTTTTCAATGAGGAGAATATTGTCCTCAAAATGATTTGACAGATCAAAGCCTGTAATCCTGAAGTATCCGTTTTTGGTAATTACCTGTATCTTATCCTCTGCGATGAACTCGCCCAGGAAAGTTCCCCTTCCATCGACATTCAGCCTGAAAACTGCATCATCAAACCAGATTTTCCTTCCGCCAAGTGTTGAAAGTCCCTTCTCCTTCAGGGCTATCTTGTGAACAGCATTCCTGGTGAGTATATTTCCCATTGAAGACTTTCCTTTGATGTTCATCTGCCCGAAATCAAATTCAAAGACAAGCTTTTTTAGCCTGGCTTTTGGCTTATGATGAACTCTTATGACTTCAGCCTCACCGTTTGGGTTAACACTCAGGTATACAATTTTAGAACCCTGGGTCTCCCTGGTCAGATTGTACTCCTTGTCACGGGTAAGTCCGGTAATTGCACATCGTTTTGCAAGGAGAGGACCATCCTTGCCATCCTGATAAACGATATTATAGATTGTTCTTTCGTCATTCTTAAGAAAGACCTGTGCATAAAGAATATCGCTACCGACAAAAACCTTTTCAGCAACCTTAGTTATAAGATAACCTCCGTCTTTTCTGATAACTATGATATCATCAATATCAGAACAATCACATACAAATTCATCTTTTCTGAGGCCCGTACCCAGGAAGCCTTCCTTGTAGTTAATATAAAGCTTGGCATTGTTGGCAACCACCTTTGTTGCTTCAATAGTATCAAAACTTCTGATCTCAGTTTTTCGTTCTCTCCCTTTTCCGTATTTTTTCTTAATCTGCTTGAAATAATTTATGGCAAAGGGTATAATATTCTTAAGGTGATTTTTCACCTCTTCAAGTTCACTTTCAATTCCTTTTATATGCTCATCAGCTTTCTTAACGTCGTATTTTGAAATCCTTTTTATCCTGATCTCAGTGAGCTGAATAATATCTTCACGTGTTACTTCTCTGAGCAGCAATTTCTTATAAGGCTTCAGACCATTATCGATTGCAGTAATGACACCTTCCCAGGTATCAACCTCTTCAATATCCCGATAGATTCTTTTCTCTATGAAAATCTTTTCGAGTGAAGACATATGCCATTCTTCCTGCAGTTCATCCCTTCTGATTTCAAGCTCTATTTTGAGCAGTTCAACAGTTTTGTCAGCGGAATGCTTAAGAATAGTGCTGACACCCATGAATGAGGGTTTATCATCAACAATCACACAGGTATTTGGCGATATTGAGTATTCACAGTCGGTCAGTGCATAAAGGGCATCGATGGTTTTGTCGGGAGAGACCCCGGGAATAAGATGAATAACTATCTCAACATCAGATGAAGTGTTATCATCTATTTTTTTGATCTTTATCTTACCTTTGTCATTAGCCTTAATTATGGATTCAATAAGGGTACTGGTTGTTTTACCATAAGGTATCTCAGTAATAACCAACGCCTTTTTGTCAATCTTTTCAATCTTTGCTCTGACTTTGATGGCGCCTCCCCTCTGACCGTCATTATATTTTGACACATCAATTAATCCGCCAGTCGGAAAATCGGGATATATAACAAAATCCTTACCCTGCAGGTGATCAATTGAAGCATCTATAAGCTCATTGAAGTTATGTGGTAATATTTTAGATGCAAGTCCAACAGCAATACCTTCGCCTCCCTGCGCAAGAAGCAGCGGAAATTTTACAGGAAGTGTTACTGGTTCCTTATTTCTGCCATCGTATGATGATTTCCATTCTGTTGTTTTAGAATTGAAAACTACCTCAAGCGCGAACTTAGAAAGCCTCGCCTCAATATACCTTGGTGCAGCAGCACCATCACCGGTAAGCAGGTTACCCCAGTTTCCCTGGGCTTCGACTAAGAGTTCTTTCTGTCCTATCTGAACAAGGGCATCGCCAATGGAGGCATCACCATGCGGATGAAATTGCATCGTATGCCCTATAATATTGGCCACCTTGTTATAACGGCCATCATCCATCCGCTTCATGGAATGGAGGATGCGTCTCTGTACTGGTTTAAGCCCATCATTCAGGTGAGGAACAGCCCTCTCAAGAATAACATAGGAGGCATATTCAAGAAACCAGTTCTGGTACATGCCTGACAAAACTGTTACAGAATGAAGTGCACCCGGCCCATCCGGGGCCTGGTCCTGACCCTCAATATTGTTTAAATCAAAATCCTTTTCTCCCATATAAAAACTGCAATGTCAAATATTGCTACAGATGGATTTCCTCTTCCACTTTATCATCCTCAACTTTCAGATTGTCTATAATAAAATCCTGTCTCTCAGGAGTATTCTTCCCCATAAAAAATTCCAGGTACCCGTTTACCAGGTCATCTCTTTTCATGCGTACAGGTTCCAGCCTCATATCCTTTCCTATGAAATGCCTGAATTCATCAGGAGATATTTCACCCAGCCCCTTGAATCGTGTAATTTCAGGATTTGGACCGAGGGCCTTTATTGCCTTTGCCTTTTCCTCAGGTGAATAACAATACCTTGTCTCTTTTTTATTTCTCACCCGGAAAAGAGGTGTCTGAAGGATGTAGACATGTCCCTTTTTTACAAGATCCGGAAAAAACTGAAGAAAGAAAGTAAGAAGAAGGAGCCTTATATGCATCCCGTCAACATCAGCATCAGTTGCAATAACAACATTGTTATATCTCAGGTTTTCAATACCATCTTCTATATTAAGTGCTGCCTGCAGCAGGTTGAATTCTTCGTTCTCATAAACTATCTTCTTGGTAAGCCCGTATGAGTTCAACGGTTTACCTCTGAGGCTGAATACAGCTTGTGTCTCAACATTTCTTGATTTTGTAATTGATCCGCTTGCCGAGTCACCTTCAGTTATGAACAATGTTGAATCGAGCTTATTTGTATCATTGCCGTTGTAATGCGTTCTGCAATCACGGAGCTTTTTATTGTGAAGACTGACCTTTTTTGCTCTGTCTCTTGCAAGTTTCTGGATAGAAGAAATTGCTTTTCTCTCTTTCTCTGCATCCTGTATCTTTTTCAGTATAATCCTTGCAGTTTCAGGATTTTTATGAAGATAATCATCCAGCTGCTTTTTAAGAAACTCCGAAATGAAGTTCCTTACTGAAGGTCCTGCCGGACCCATATCCTTGGATCCGAGTTTTGTCTTGGTCTGCGATTCAAATATTGGCTCCTCAACCTTAATACTTATGGCTGCTATTATTGATGACTTTATATCAGCCGGATCAAAATCCTTTTTGAAAAATTCCCTGATAGTCTTTACCAGCGCCTCGCGAAAAACTATAAGGTGAGTTCCTCCCTGGGTAGTATTCTGGCCGTTAACAAAACTGTAATAATCCTCACCGTACTGTAGTCCGTGTGAAAAGGCAATCTCTATGTCATCACCCTTCAGATGGATCAGCGGATAAAGCCCTTCCTTACTCATATTCTCATTGAGAAGGTCGGCCAGTCCGTTTCGTGAAATGAATTTATTACCGTTGAAATTGATAATAAGGCCGGCATTCAGGTAGACGTAGTTTTTCATCATCGAATCTACGTACTCAGAGATGTAAAAATAGTTGCCAAACATCTCTTCATCAGGTTCAAAGATTACCTCCACTCCGTTTTCTTCCCGGGAAGCGGTAAGGGGAAGGTCGTTTTTAGTCAGCCCATGCTCAAATTCTATTGCCTTAACCTGTCCATCACGGAAGGACCTTATTAAGAACTTTCCGGAAAGGGCATTAACAGCCTTAACACCAACACCATTAAGCCCTACAGATTTTTTGAATGCCTTGGAATCATATTTGGCACCTGTGTTCATTCTTGAAACTACATCCAGAACCTTTCCAAGCGGAATACCCCTGCCATAATCACGCACTCTCACTTCCCTGCCTGTGATGGAAACATCTATCTTCTTCCCGTTACCCATCATATATTCATCGATGGCATTATCCATGACCTCCTTAAGAAGTACGTAGATACCATCATCCTGGGAAGAGCCATCACCGAGCTTTCCAATATACATTCCAGGCCTGAGCCTGATATGTTCCCTCCATTCCAGGGTTTTTATATGTTCTTCAGAATAACCGACTGACATTTTAAGAGAAATTTGCGCAAATATAAGAATAAGAAGCTGGCGTTATCTCTGAATTTTTCAACAAAAGAGCTGATTTTTGGCACAAAAGAGGGATCAGACCTTACATTTACAAATGATTCAATCAGTTATTCAGGGAGCTAAAATTCTAATTTTGTTGATAAAAGCCGGTTCTAATCCAGAATTCCCATCTGTTTCATCAGAAGGGCAGCATTCATCTTGTTCGTAATCCCATCCCGAAGGATATAATCGAACCTTATATCTTCTCCATCTATCTCAACCTCAAAGCATTTATTGAAAATTTTGAAAGGATATACAGCTTCCATCTCACCTATTGATATATCATGAGTGGCAATAATTCCTGTTCCGCCTGAAACAATAAGCCGTTTTATAAAAAGCTTCGACCCGGTGCTTTTATCAGCTGAATTGGTACCCTTAAGTATTTCATCCAGGATAAACATAACTGGTTCGCCCTTATCAACCAGCAGCTTAAGATGTTTCAGCCTCTTTAATTCTGCATAGAAATATGACTCATGATCTGATAATGAGTCGGTTGTTCTCATGCTTGTAAATAACATAACAGGCCTGAATTTCATTTCAGATGCACATACAGGAGCTCCAATCATAGCAAATATGTAATTTACAGCTATTGTTCTCAGAAATGTGCTTTTCCCGGCCATGTTGGCCCCGGTAATAATACCAACGCTCCCTCTTTTCGGAATTATAAAATCATTACAGACACGATCTCCTGATTTGATAAGAGGATGTCCGATATTAGTTGCAGAAAACATTTCGTCAGATGAAGACAACACAGGATATGAAAATCCCGGATTATTAAATGCATAATTTCCAAGACTGATAAATGCATCAACCTCTCCCAGCATGTCAAGCCATACAGGAAAATGAGCTTTGTATTCCGACTTCCACATTTCAAGTCTCCTGATATTCTGATAATCCCACAACAGTAAGCCGTTTAAAATAATCCCTACAAACATATTCAACCTTGTGTCGAATGACTGAATGAGTCTGCCAAGCTTTCTGACAGATACAGATGCCGAGACTCCTTTTCCTGTTATTTTTTCCTTTATCTCCTTCAGAATTTCAGAATTAAACATCTCTTTTCCAAAGGAGCTTAATAAACTGTCCATAGATAACAGAAAATAATATTTCCTGGTAAGGATGCTGTGGATCCTGTTAGTTTTCTTTAGTCCTGCGGCTACAAATAAAAGGTTGACCAGAAAGATAAATATAAATGCTGAATATGGCAGAATCCCTGCAATCAGAAGAAACAGAAATATTAATGCCGTACCCGGAAGGATGATTACCAAGTACCTTTTAAAGGTGGATGTTGCATATTCACCATCTTCATTAAGCCAGTCGAGAAGTAAAGATATCTCCTTTTTTTCAAGAGGATTTTTATACCCTTTTGCCATAAATTCCTGTCTCCATTGCTCCTTTCCGGCCAGCTCTTTTATGGTCTCCTGCCTCTTCAGGATATTTGGGGAAAGCAGGTAAGGGTTGGAAACCCAGTTGGCAAGAATCTCCCTTCCATAGCTAGTAACTGTTCTGTTCAGATACTGAAACACAGACGTACTTCCGAAAATATCAATGTCACTTGAGAACGGATGGTCCTTATCAGAAAACTCAGCTCCGGAAGCAAAGAAGGATGTATCTCCGTCCATTGCCCTGGCTTCCCTTGAGTTTATTTCCGAAAGATTATTCAAAAAGTCTCTCTTTTCAGTATGATCAGAATAGAGCTTAAGCAGCCATACAAAAAGCAACAGGGATAATAGTAATACCAGAATTCCCTGTGCAATGCCCAGGTTAAAACTATACCAACTCAGGAAAAAACCTCCGGCAAAACATAAAAGTCTTAACATTGAAAGAAGGAACAACTTCCGGTCCTGCTGAAGAGTCAATAACCTGAACTCTTCAGCAGCTTTCGTATATTTTTTAAACAGTCCTTCTGCTACCATAATATCATAATGTAACAGCAACAACGTGCATCACACTCCTGCTGTTATAAAAATCAGTCCCCTTAAGATCGAAATTCCAGGTCCATTGTTCCCTGGCATTGCCGGTCGGTAATTCGGCAATTAGAGTGGGAATCCTTTTGGCATCACCTGACCTTCCAGAGATAACCTCCTCGAAATCAGTAATCAGCACTGATCTGTATTTTGACATAAATCTGATATGGCTCTCCTGGATAGCTTTTCTGAACAGAAACAATTCATCCTCGCTGATTAGTGCTTTTTTCCTGAGATATCGTACCGGTAATATTTCAAGCTGCGTTATCAGGTTTAAAGAAATTATCATTCCGGGGTCACTTTCGGGTATGTATTCAGGGATAATTATTCCTTTGAGATTATCAGTTTTTCTGAAAATAGTGTGACTTCTTATTTTTTTCTCTAACTGCTCTACCAATCCCCCGGTAACATCACTTTCAATAAGTTCCACATTGGAAATTTCTCCAGCCTGCTTTATCACATCAGGGGGATGAATGATATCAACAAGTGAGACCTTACCTGTTCTTTCAACCATTTCAGCTATGGGAAGTTCAAGCAGCCAGCCGCTTCCAAGAACTGTCACTTTCTCAGGTTTATAAATATCTATAGCCCTGATAATATAGCTTCTGCATTTCTCTAGATGACTGTCCCAGCCGGATTCCTGGTTAAGGTGTCGATAAATAAGTCCACTCTGGTAATCGTAATAACCCATGCGGTTTAATAGTCGCCGGTATGATTCCGTATAACTCATACTTAAGATTAATTTTTTCTCATCCCGGCCAGTGTCTCTTTCATTAATGCTGATAAATTTAATGCAAGCTCATCAGGATTGTCTGTCCCAAATTGCCCGGGATGAACAGGAGCTAGAACCTTGAGTCTAACATCGTGACCTGTGCCAAATATAAATCCTTGCTTCGGAAGGATGCCACCGGTGCCATCGATTACAACCGGCAGAAGGGGGATACCTGCCTCAATGGCAAGCTGAAATGCCCCTCTCTTGAAAAATCCTATTTCTCCATTCCGCGATCTTGTCCCTTCAGGAAAGATCATTATTGATGTGTTATTCTTAAGACACTTCAGAGATCTTTCAAGCATTGCAATTTTGCTCTCTTCGTTACCCCTGTCAATTAAAATATAATTTGCCATCCTGAGATACCATCCAAGGAAGGGGATCCTGGAATTTTCAATCTTGGATATCCATTTATAACGGTAACCAAGACTATTCATATAAAGAATATCAATGATTGACTGATGGTTGGAAATCACAATATAAGTGGTATCCTTCAATCCCTTCTCTTTTCCTTCAGCCCTGAAGCTTTTAACAGGGATCAGGAATTTAGATATAATACTCTGCCATATAAGTATCCTGTGAATTACTACTCTCTCCCTGTCAAATGGAAGAACAATCAGCCATATAAGAAAAGAAACCGGGAAGAGCAGCAGCATTAAGGTAACTCCTGCAATCCATACAATCAATGATATAAGGACATCCATTCTTAAAAAAATCAGTATCTGTTTTCTATTTAATTTTTATCAAAAGAAGCTAAAAATTTCCAGTCCGGTAATATTTTCATTTAAAATTACTCTCTCCATCTCTTCAGGCATATGTCGCACACCAACCAGTCTCTGAGCAGCCTGTTCAAGAAGTCTGCTTCCACTGATAAAAGACTCCTGAATCACACCAGCTTTTACCTTCAACCTGCATTCAACCCGAATACCCTGATAATCAAATTGTCTGATAAATTGATAATCAGGCCCATAGGCATAATTCCATTCCCATTTCCTGAATTTGGAGTCTGCCAATAATGTGATTTCCTTTTTATTATCATCCGGGAGTTGTAAGTTTTCAATACCGGGGATCTTCTTCATAAAATAAATAATCATTAACTCCTTGAAATCGTTAATATCCTTTACAGAAGGCAGAAACCGGTTCAGGTTTGATACAGAAGAAGGATTGGAATCAACGGCTCTTGTTTTATAGCACGATGTATCTTTCCTTAATGAATTTCTCAGCAAATCCAAATCAGAACTGAAGAGAAGGGTGCCATGGTGAAGTACTCTGTTACGGTGTACATGTTCGGCATTTCCTGATATCTTCAGTCCATTAATCCTGATATCATTTTTACCTTCAAATTTCGCCTCAACGCCAAGTGTACCCAGAAAGTCTATAACCGGTTCTGTATACCTCCGAAAATCCACCTGCTTACCAGGTTTACTGTTCATGATAAAAGTAAAATTGAGATTCCCCATATCATGAAATACAGTTCCGCCACCTGAAATTCTTCTTATAACAGGTATATTATTTTTCACAACAAACTCAGTATTTACCTCACGGTGAGGCGACTGATGCTTGCCAATTATTACTGAAGGTGAATTTATAGCGAGTATTAAATACTCATCACTGGTGTTCCTGAGAAGATGCTCTTCTGATGCAAGATAAAAAAAAGGGTCATATGACTGAAGTGTAATACAACGCATTATAATCTAGGTAAAGAATGCTTTCTTCTGCAGTATACTCTTATCAGTATAAACATACAGACTATACACGCCCCATCCGATCATTGCCCCTAAGATTGAACCGCAGAGAACATCACCCGGATAATGCACCCCAAGGTAAATCCTGCTGTATCCAATAACCAGTGCCCATAATATAATTGAAATTGAAAACCATCTCTTCCTTATAAAGAGGAGGCTGAACATGGCAACAAAGAATGAGTTGGTCGCATGTGATGATACAAATCCGTATAATCCTCCGCATTCTCCCCTGACCAGATGAACAAGCCCCTCAAGAGCGGGTTCATGACATGGCCTGAGCCTGTGAAACACATTCTTGAAAAAATGAACTGAGGTCTGATCAGCGATTGTGATTCCCAGTATGACGAAGAGAAAAATTACCAGAAACCTCCTTTGATATTTTATTCCCAGATAGCCCAGTATCGCCAGGTATAAAGGGATCCATATCAACTTTCCGCTTATTGCATACATTACTTCATCCCAGAAAGGTGAATTAATGGAATTAAGGTATAATAGAAGCTGCTGATCCAACCTTATTAGCATAAATTCTGAGTTTAGTGATTAAGGACACTCCAGATCATATCCTTGAGTGTAGTGATTCCATAGTTAGTAACCGATGAAATAAATACCCGCGGTATGTCAGGAAGATCTCTCCTGATCTCATTCATCAGTTCCTCATCGAGCATATCTGATTTTGTTATAGCAAGAAGTCTCTTTTTATCAAGCAGTTCTGGGTTATATTCTCTGAGCTCATTAATAAGGATCTCATACTCTTCCATGATATTTCTACTATCGGCAGGGACCATGAAAAGGAGCATTGAATTTCTCTCAATATGTCTGAGGAATCTTATCCCCAGACCTTTTCCCTCATGAGCACCTTCAATAATACCCGGTATATCAGCCATTACAAATGACTTATCGTCCCTGTAGCTTACAATTCCAAGATTTGGAACAAGGGTAGTAAAAGCATAGTCTGCAATCTTTGGCTTAGCTGCTGAAACCACAGAAAGGAGTGTGGATTTCCCAGCATTCGGGAAACCTACCAGTCCAACGTCGGCCAGTATTTTAAGT
The DNA here is from genome assembly GCA_035531395.1 of Bacteroidales bacterium. GTDB lineage: Bacteria > Bacteroidota > Bacteroidia > Bacteroidales > VadinHA17 > LD21. Next base: position 141,990 of record DATKTA010000005.1, on the reverse strand, counting down.
TCAAGAATATATTCATCCTCAACTCCGGGTTCTCCCGGCTGTGCATATCTTGGTGCCTGGTGAGTTGCTGATTTGAAATGGACATTACCCTGTCCTCCTCTTCCTCCCTTTGCAATTATTTTTTTCTCACCGTGCCCGGTTATTTCAAAAATAAGATCTCCTGTCGATGCATTTTTTGCAACTGTCCCGAGTGGCACCTGTACAATCACATCCTTGCCATCAGCACCTGTTGATTGTTGTTTGCCTCCGTTCTCACCATTTCCTGCAAAAATATGTCGCTGGTATTTAAGGTGCAGCAGGGTCCACATCTGGTCATTGCCTTCCAGGATGATATGTCCTCCACGGCCTCCGTCACCACCATCCGGTCCCCCCTTTGGTTCAAACTTCTCTCTTCTGAAATGTGCCGATCCGCCACCTCCTTTACCAGAGCGGCAATAGATCTTTACATAATCGACGAAGTTTGACTGGGTCATCTGATATATTTTTCTCTGTGTTACTCAGTGGTCCTCATTGAAACTCTGTGTTAGTTCTTTTTTGTTACACAGAGATCCACAAAGGATTATTTTAAACTAATTTTACCATATGGTCTGAGAGCCTTACAAAGATGTCGTCAATACTGCCAACACCGTTAACCGGCTGATAAAGTCCTTTTTTGCTGCAATAATCAATAATTGGCTCTGTCTTCTCCTTATAAACATCAATCCTGTTTTCAATCACCGACGGATCTTTGTCATCAGGTCTTCCTGAGAGTTCGGCGCGGGCTATAAGTCTCTTTACAAGTTCATCATGGTCCACATCCAGTACCAGCATGCTGTCGATTTTCATGCCGCGGTCATTAAGCATCTTCTCAAGAGCAACAATCTGGGCAACAGTACGGGGGAATCCGTCAAAAAGGAATCCTGCTTTGTCCTTTGTACTGTCTATCTTAACAGCAATCATCTCAATTACCACCTCATCAGGTACCAGTTCACCTTTCGACATTATCCGGCTCATTTTTAAACCTAGTTCTGTACCTGCAGCAATTTCAGCACGCAGCATATCACCTGTCGAGAGATGAAGAAGATTGAATTTCTCAGCCAGCATGACTGATTGAGTTCCCTTGCCTGAGCCCGGAGGGCCGAAAATCAGAAAATTAACCATAGAGTAATGTAAATTTAAATTTTGTTCATTTATTGTATTAGTGTATATACCGAAGGCAAATTACGTCCATAACCGTCATAATCAAGACCATAACCTACTACAAAATCGTTAGGTATTTCAAATCCTACATAGTCCAGATGGATGACCTTCCTGTAGGCATCCGGCTTGTATAAGAGGGTTGCAATTTTAATTTCATAAGCTTTTCGAATAACCAGCTCATCAACAATTCTTTCCAATGTATTACCTGTATCAACAATATCTTCAATTACAACAATGCTTTTATTTTTGATATCTTCATTCCACCCGATTAGTTCTTTAATTACCCCCTGAGAAGTTGTACCGTGGTACGATGCGAGCTTAATAAATGAAATTCTGGCTTCAATCTTAAGTTGCCTGAAAAGGTCAGCAGCAAACAAAAATGCTCCGTTAAGTATTCCCAGGAAGACAATATCCTTGTCCTTCAGATCCACGTTCATCTGGTCAGCCAGTTCGGCGATTCTCATCCCGATAGCCTCCTCGGTGATCATTTCCCTGAAATTTTTGTCGAGGATACGGATTTCCTTCATGATGACAGGCTTCAATTATTAACGCAGCGAAAATATAAAAATAATAGCTTATTTTTGTCCTGATCAGTAAGTTAAATTAATTAAATTATATGGAACCTGTAGTAAGTATCATAATGGGCAGCACTTCAGACATGCCAGTAATGGAAAAAGCAGCAGAGGTATTAAACACATTCAAAATTCCTTTTGAAATAAATGCCCTTTCGGCTCACAGAACTCCCGAAGAGGTTGAGAAGTTCGCAAAGGGTGCAGCAGGCAGAGGAATTAAAGTTATAATTGCAGCTGCAGGTATGGCTGCTCACCTTCCCGGAGTAATAGCCTCCATGACGACATTGCCCGTGATTGGTGTTCCAATAAAAGCATCACTTGAAGGATTGGATGCACTTCTTGCAATTGTTCAGATGCCTCCCGGAATTCCGGTTGCCACTGTTGGGATAAATGGAGCTCAGAACGCAGGAATACTTGCTGCACAGATTATTGCCACAGGCGATGAGAATGTTATGGCAGAGGTAATCAAATACAAGGAGTCACTCAAAAAGAAGATTGTACAGGCTAATGAAGACCTTAAGGCTGTTAAGTTCCAGTATAAAACAAATTAAAATCTTCTGATTTTTTGAATAGTTTTATCAGTCTCAGCTATTTCAATCTATATTTATAAAGTAATACTGTCATGGGATCAACAGCAATGTAGCCGGTTGATTCCCATTCAGCTTCTCTTATATCCACATTTCTTCCCTGACCTGGTTCATTGAATGACATGGGATCAGGATTGGAAACCTTATAACAATTATCCACTCCCGTTATCTTTCCGTTCAGGTATTCTATATTGAAATCGTGACCAAGAGAGTCACAATTGACCACTCCAATAGTCAGCAGGTTATTAACAGTATCAATTGCGGCTGAGATGTCAAGGGGCCCATTATACCCAAGTAATTCAACAGGTTTCTGTCCGAAATGCTCCCTGTATAACCTGAGTATGATGCCTGTTGTTTCGAACTGAACATCTTTCTTGGTTGTCTTGATAGCTCCAATAACATTTACTGTCTGTGCATAGTTAGCCATATAGTAAATATCGCTGTTCCTGAAGTATTCATGCAATCCTGCAGCAATGCCCAGTCCGTCCCTCCAGAAATAACGGCATCCAAGCTCCCCATAGATATAATCGCCGTACCAGTAATTCCATTCATCCATAGCAATACGGATATCTTTATTTTCCAGACCAGGGATCTCGCTACGATATTTTCTGTGCTCGTCAGCCACGCGTTTTATATTATCCTTAATCTGCGATACATGAGCTTTGACATCAGGCAGATCCTGACAATAGATATGTTCGCTAAGCAGATCCATATAATCGCCCCCCTCGGTAAGCATGGTTCTGCTCCATTCACCTACAGCTCCTACTCCTACCAGTTTTATGGAAGGGTCGGCTTTCCTCATTGCTTCAACCACAGAAATATGTTTTTTAACATATTCTGATAACGGTATGTGACCCAGCTGCCAGTCACCGTACATCTCATTTCCTACAGCCCAGAACTTAACACCGAAAGGCTCAGCATGTCCATTCTCCGATCTTAGCTTACCCTGCTCTGTTGTTTCTGCCCCATTAATATACTCAACCTGTTTTGCAATTTCTTCAACAGTTCCGAGGCCGGTATTTACAGCAACATAAGGTTCTGTATCAAGAAGCCTGCAAAGCTCCATAAACTCATGTATTCCAACATCATTGTGCTCAATACCTGTCCATGCAGGGTTTTTGCGGGGAGGTCTCTTGTCGCGGTCACCAATACCATCTCTCCAGTTATAGCCACTGACAAAGTTTCCACCCGGCCATCTGTAAACAGGTGAGTTCAGTTCCTTTAAATATGCTATAACAGCCTTGTTAAACCCGTTAATATTATCACCAGGCATTAATGACACGGTTCCTATTCTGAAGGTACCCTTACCCACGCCGGTAATCTGAATTGAAGCATTTTCGATCTCCCTGTCAGAAGTGAAACTGAATTCAAAAGTCTTATAATCTGCTGGCAGATCTGAAATCTCAGTAATATCAAAGAGAAGAAATTTCCCTGAGTAGATGGCAAGCTTAACTTTTGATGCTTTATTTGTTGCTGAAAGAACGATTCTCCCATTATATGTAAGATCTTTTCTTAAATAAAGTCCCTCCTGAGATATCCCTGCCGGATCTTTAACCAACAAAGCTATCTCGGGTGTATGATCCCCTGTGAATGGATTTTTCCCCGACATCTTTATTTTGCCCTTTTTTCCAATAGTTTTCCAGGGAGAAGCCGTAAGAATTTTGAACTCCCCGGCATTCCAGTACTCATCTGTCCTGGTACCCCATGGCTGATACTTATCCGTGACCGGATAGAAGAATTTCCTGTCTTCAATCATTTCTGCCCATATACCCCCATAAATACATCTTCCAAGATGTTCAATGAATTGTCCATAGATATACGGTGATATTGATTCCCTGCTTTGTGACAGGTCAATGGTCAGGGTCTCATTGCTTTTAGGTCCGGAACAGAAGTTCAGAATAAATAACAGGGAGATGCTTCCTAAGACAGAGGTTTTCTTTAACATAATGATGAGATTTTGGCTTCCTGAATTAATTTGATGTACAATATCATAATTATTTCTTTAGATGCAAAGAACTGAATCCTGAAATCTATATCAGGAACAGACATTAAACGCATAGCTCATAACCTTTAATTGGATTTATACCAAAATATTTTATTGATAAATTGATTTTTATTATCTTGGTAATATATTTCGAAACAGTTGGGCTCGCTGCACAAATTATCTGTTTCTGTTTTATTTATACTCATCTCTTTAAACACCTCAGGTATTGATTATTATCATTTATCTGCCGGTGCTGGTGAAGCAGGTGCAGGGAATCTTTGTGTCGCAAAGACAGGTTTCTGGTCCTCATTTCACAACCAGGCGCTCCTTGCACAGAACAATTCATTACTCTTTGCGATAAATTACAATAACAGGTTTAATATCAGCCAGCTGGGAACACGATCAGCCGGAGTGATTATTCCGTCAGGAAAAACATCACTGGGATTGGTCTATTCTAATTTCGGATATGCTGATTTCAAACGTAATATGACAGGGCTGGCCTGTGGAATAAGACTTTCTGAAAAGCTTTCAGCAGGAGCGCAGGTGGATTATTTTGCAGAAATGGCACCGGGGGAGTATGATGATATTCATCACGTTACAGGTGAGGCAGGCATCATCATTTCAGCTACTGAAAATACTACAATAGGGATTCATATCTTCAATCCGGTACCAGCCTCATTAAGAAAGCGCAATATGGAGACCACACTTAGTGCCGGGGCAGGGACCAGGCTGAATAATCTTCTGTTTGCCGGAGCTGAGGCTGTAATGAGTACCGGTAGCAATATTAATCTTAAAATGGGCTTTGAATATGAGATGCTTAAGAAATTCTGGCTCAGGAGCGGCTTCAATACAGAGAATAACTCATTCACTTTCGGATTCGGATACTTTGCAAAATTCGTAAAGATGGACCTTGCCTTTGCCACACATGAAAAACTGGGGATTACCTCTTCAGCTTCATTGATCTTCAAAATCCATTAAAAGAAATAATAGATAAATAATTTAAGAACTCACACAGAGTGACACAGAGTCCCGATAGCTATGTCATACATCAGAATTGTGGTAACAAAAATACCGGATTTGTATTTTTCAATTGTATTATTCAATGGGTGTATAAGATTCCTCGTCCCGATAAATCGGGACTCGGAATGACAGGATTAAAGAGAAATGCTGGGGAAAGAAGCGGCGATTCGCAAATACAATTTTTCTTTCTCCAATTTGCTATGGCGAATCGCCGCTTCTTTCCCCCTCTACGTCAAAATGAACTGTCATTCCGAATGAATCCCGCCAGAGCGGGATGAATGAGGAATCTCCTTCGGTATATGAATCATTCTTATATAGATATGTTTATATGAATGTAGAAGGACATTAAAATAATTCATTTGAACAATAAACTAATGTAATTCAAGCAATGATAAGCCCGGTGGAAGTTGTTACATAAATTGTGAAGAAATATATAGCTATCGGGACTCTGTGTATTTCTGTGTACCAAAAAAATTATAGTAGTTCACTTATATGATAAGAAAAGCACTATCAATAATATTTCTAACACCATTGCCATTATTTGGATTTTGCCAGGAGGCAAGGCTTTCCGAATCAATAATCTCAATTGCCGAGGAGCTTGCCTCAGATGATTCCGATCCTGAAGCTATAGGAATGTATATTGAAAACCTTTATGAGCTTACTGAGAATCCGGTCAATATCAACTCTGCAGATGAAAATGAAATATCCAGACTTTTCTTCCTTTCAGATTTCCAGGTTAAAGTACTTGCCGATTACATACGCTCTACCGGCAAATTAGTCTCCCTCTACGAATTACCAAACCTTCCCGGATATGACAGGGAAACTGCAATGATGGTATCTCTCTTTGTAACCCTGGATGACAAACAAAAAAATGAGTCTCTCCATCCTCGATGGAGGAACAACTTTTTGACAAATCTTACCTGGAAAACAAGCGACCACGACTCAGCATGGCTGGGATCACCTCTGAGAATACTCACAAAATACAGGTTCACGGCAGGTGAATTTTCCGGTGGACTGGTGGCAGAGAAGGATCCCGGCGAAAAATTTCTTAACGGTAATCCACCGCTTCCAGATATGATATCCGGCCATTTTGCTTATAACGGTAAAGGATTGATAAAACGAATTATTATAGGTGACTACTCTGCTCGTTTCGGACAGGGATCAAATATAAACACAAATCTGCGAAATGGTCTTTCACTGCTTTCCCCCGGATTTATGTCGGCCAGAAGTGAGATCAGACCTTATACCTCCACCGATGAGAACAGGTACTTCAGAGGAGCCGGAGCAGAATTGTCTTTTAAAAACCTGGAGGTAGCGCTTTTCTATTCAAAGAATGCTGTCGATGCCTCACTGGAACCCTCATCTGATAAAATTGAATCAGTCAGGGCTTTTTATACCTCAGGGTTACATAATACAACTTCAACATTAAAAAAGAAAGACTCTCTGACCGATATGGTATACGGTATAAATATCTCATACAATCGAAGTAACTTCAGGGCCGGGACAACCTGGTCGCAGGAGTGGCTTTCACTTCCTTTCCCGGTTATAAAGGATGATCCTGCAACATTATTCAGCTTCTCAGGTAAAAGCAATTCTGTCTATTCATTTTATTATAACACACTTATCAGCAGAATGCTTTTATATGGCGAAATGTCTGTTAATGAATATTTTAGATATTCAATTATCCAGGGATTTACATTACGGCCCTCCAACAGGCTGAGCATCAACCTCCTTTACAGGTGCTATGAAAATGGATTTATAAGCCTTCATGGAAAAGGTCCCGGAAGCAGTTCCTCTTCAGGATCGGAAAATTCGGTCACTGGCAACTTTATATTTGAAGCGGCAAAATACATCTTTATAAGCGGGGGTTGCCAGATACGGGAATACCCATGGCTGAGATACCGTAACAGTTCTCCTTCATATTATGTGAGAAAGGAGATAAGAGGACGGTATGTGCCAACAGATAAATTCCTTGCGGAAGCTGCCTATAATTACACTCTCACAACGACTGACGACAACAGATTAAACAGCATCCCGGGACTTGAAGAACTGACAACACGGTCCTTTTCATCAATATTCCGTTATTCTCTGACAAAAATGACCCTGGGGACAAGGTTTTACTATAAGAGGGCAGAAGAATCAGGGGCTAAAGGAGTTGTAATGCTTCAGGATATTAACTACAGGTTTGGAAACATTCCGCTGACACTTTGGGTAAGATTTTGTCTTTTTAATACAAACAACTGGGATACAAGGATATATATTTACGAGAATGATCTTCTATATGGTTTCAGTATACCACCATTATATGGAAATGGAAGCAGAAATTACTTGATGGTAAGCTGGAAAATAAAAGATAAAGCAGAGTTACGTTTCAAATATGGAATTTTATCAAAAGAAGAGGCGAGTCTGTTATATCAGAACATAGAAGAATTTAAGCTTCAGGTAAGGATTAATATATAGTACCTGGAGTTTTTATATCCTTGATATTCAGCTGCAGGTTCCTGTTACCCCTGAATTCATTCATTTCAATCGAATAGCATACGTCAAAGGGCTTGTTGGCTTTAATATACTCGAAATGGTTTGCCTGGCTGAAAGCGATAGCTGAAAAACTTTTTGATCCGGCTGATTCCTGGCAAAGTTCAAGTTTCAGATGTTCACCGCTTGATCCTACCATTTTTGCTGATCCAGTATCAAAAATATTACGTGAAACAAACACTGGCGACATATTTTCCGGACCAAAAGGCTGAAATTGATTCATTACCCTTAAATATTCCTCATTGATCTCAGAAAATGCAAGCTCGGTATCGATAAAAATCCTTGGCACAAGCTGATCCTCGGTTATAGTATTGTTCACGTGATGTTCAAACCGTTCCATAAACGGTTTGATGTTCTCCTTTTTTAAGGTAAGGCCTGCTGCAAACATATGCCCTCCGAAACTCTCAAGGAGATCACTACAGGCTTCAATAGCCTGGTACAGATCATATCCCTGAACCGACCGGGCCGATCCTGTGGCAAACCCATTAGATTCGGTCAGGATCACTGTAGGTCTGTAATATGTTTCAATGAGTCTTGAAGCAACAATGCCGATTACTCCCTTCTTCCAGTTTGGATTATAAAGAACCGTTGTCCTTGAATTGACTGTTCTTTGATCCTCAGCAATCATCCTCATTGCCTCTGTTGTTATTGAACGGTCCACATTCCGCCTTTCAATATTGAAATTGTTGATCTCCTTGCTGATACCTGTTGCAAGTACAGAATCGAGAGATACAAGCAGGTCAACGGCCTTACTGCCTGTTTCCATCCTGCCGGCAGCATTGATACGTGGTCCTATCTTGAATACAACATCTTCAATCGATAATGCCTTACTTACTTCCGACTCACGTATTATCTCCTTCAGTCCTGTGCGTGGCGACTCATTGAGCTGCTTCAATCCGAAATAGGCCATTACCCTGTTTTCTCCTGTTATTGGAACAATATCTGAAGCAATACTTACTGCAACAAGGTCGAGATAGTGAAAGATCTCATTGAATGGTATTCCATGTACCCGTGAATATGCCTGTATCAGTTTGAAGCCAACACCGCAACCCGACAGTTCCTTATAAGGATAGTTGCATCCAGGTTGCTTAGGATCAAGTACGGCAACTGCTTTCGGGATTACATCACCAGGATAGTGATGATCGCATATGATCACATCAAGACCTTTTGTACGGGCATATTTAACCTTTTCAACAGCTTTTATACCACAGTCGAGTGTTATAATAACCTTGCAGTTATTCTGGTGAGCATAGTCAAGACCCTGATATGACACGCCGTATCCTTCTTTATATCTATCAGGTATATAATATATTACGTTTGAATATTGGTCTTTAAGGAATGAGTACATCAGAGCAACTGCTGTTGTACCGTCAACATCATAATCGCCATAAACAAGTATTTTTTCATTCTTTTTTACTGCCGTTGAGATCCTGTCGACAGCAATATTCATATCCTTCATGAGGAAAGGATCATGGAGATAGTCAAGACTGGGATTGAAGAAAGCGTCAGCTTCAGCGGCTGAAGTGATACCACGCTGGGCCATAAGGTTTGCCAGTGAATCGGAGACGGCCAGATCCGCAGAGAGTTGTTTTACTACTGCTGCATCACCCCTTTCCTTAATCACCCATCTCTTTTCCATCACTATTTATTTACTATATCCAGATCAAAAATATCTACCAGTTTGCTTTTAACAATTCCCTTTGCCTTTTCAAAATCCTGGGCGCTGCCAAGCTCTTTTTCAAGCGATGTGACACCTTTGTCGGTGAATCCGCAAGGATTTATAAAATTAAAATAATCAAGGCTGGTATTGACATTGAATGCAAATCCATGCATTGTAACATACCTGCTTGCCCTCACTCCGATAGCACATATTTTTCTCGCCTTGCCCTTTACTCCGGGATCAAGCCATACACCTGTTCCCCCCTCAAGTCTTGAGGCTTTCAGACCATATTCTGCCACTGTCAGGATAATTGCCTCTTCAAGTCTGTAAATATACTCTTTAAGACCGATATTTATTGCATCAAGGTCAAAAATCGGATAGCCTACTATCTGGCCCGGTCCATGGTATGTTATATCTCCACCCCTGTCAATTTTGTAAAATGATGCATCACTGGCTTTTAGCTGGATGGAATCAACAAGCAGATTATTTTCAGAGCCGCTCTTACCGAGTGTATATACATGCGGATGTTCAACAAAAATAAGTGTCCCTGCCGGTCTTTGATCTTCCTTTAATGCCACCTTATCAGAGATCTTTTTGAAGCTGACAAGTTTATCAAAGATTTCTGTCTGATAATCCCAGGTTTCCTTATAATCTCTTACACCAATATCCTTATATTCAATATTATATTTCAATTTTTGGCTCTATACAAAATCTTAAAAGTAATCAATTTTCTTCAGCATTCACATGCCTTTCTGCATGAAAAGAAGAGCGCACCAGAGGGCTGCTCTCCACAAAGCTGAATCCAGTTTTTAAAGCAACTCTCCTGTATTCTTCAAATTTTTCAGGTGTTATATATTCAACGACCTCCATATAACCAAAAGCAGGTTGAAGATATTGCCCGATCGTGAGGATTTTACACCCGGCTTCAAAAATATCCTTTATCGTTTGCAGTACCTCCTCTTCTGTCTCGCCAAGACCAAGCATAAATCCCGACTTTGCTCGCTTACCCTGTCCGGAAATATAGCTAAGAACCCCGAGGCTTCTGTCATATTTTGCTTTTGTTCTTATCTGCGGAGTCAGCCTTCTTACTGTTTCAATATTGTGAGAAACAACGTCAGGAGAAGCATCAATAACTCTCTGAATATTCTCCGGCTTGCCGTCAAAATCGGGGATCAGACATTCGATTGTCAAACCCGGGTTGAGCTCTTTAACTCTCTTTATTGTGAGTGCCCAGTGACCTGAGCCTCCGTCAGGCAGATCATCACGATCGACAGATGTAATAACACAATGCTTAAGTTTAAGCAAACGGACTGCTCCAGCAAGCCTGTCGGGTTCTCCTTTATCAGGCAGAAGTGGTCGTCCTGTTACTGTTGCACAGAATTTACATGCCCTTGTACAAATATCACCAAGTATCATAAATGTTGCAGTTCCGGCATTCCAGCACTCTCCTATATTGGGACAATTTCCACTGGTACATATGGTGTGGAGACGATTTTTTGCAACAAGATTCCTGACAGTTGAATAGCTCTCCCCGCTTGCTCTCTGCATCTTCATCCATGATGGAAGCCGTCTTCTCTTTTCCATTTCAATTTAATGAGTCTGCAAAGTTACCAAATCAGCGAAGAACTGTGGCGTTTGTGTAAAATTAAATCAATAATATTGTAAGAGATCCTGCAGTCTGGCTATGATCAAAGCTTTATAGGAAAACGGTTAACTGAGGATGATAATAAATAGTCAGAATTACATATATTTGTTGGACCTCCAATAAAACAGAAACTCTTTAATAATAATCAGATGGCTAATACCGAATTCAAAGTAAATCCAGACTACCAGACAGTTATAGGTGATTTCCCGAAAGTAGGAATTCGACCTGTTATTGACGGAAGAATGAACGGAGTAAGGGAAACTCTCGAAGAACAGACCATGAATATGGCTAAGAATGCTGCAAATCTGATAACATCAAACCTGAGATATCCCAATGGCAAGCCTGTAGAATGTATAATTTCCGATACTACCATTGGTGGTGTTGCTGAAGCAGCCAGGTGTGCCGAAAAATTTGCAAAGCAGGGTGTGGGAGTAAGCCTTACTGTTACACCGTGCTGGTGTTACGGCAGTGAAACTATCGATATGAGTTCTGGAATACCTAAAGCGATCTGGGGATTCAACGGTACTGAGCGTCCGGGTGCAGTTTACCTGGCTGCTGCCCTTGCCGGACATACAATGAAAGGATTACCTGCTTTCGGTATTTATGGTCATGATGTTCAGGATGCCGGCGACCAGGGTATTCCTGAAGATGTTAAGGAGAAGATCCTGCGATTCATTAAGGCGGGACTTGCCGTCTCATACATGAAGGGAAAATCTTATCTCTCAATGGGTTCTGTATCTATGGGCATAGCAGGGTCCATAGTCAGGGAAGATTTCTTTCAGGAGTATCTCGGAATGAGAAATGAGTATGTGGATATGAGCGAATTTACACGTCGCCTTAACCAGGAGATATATGATAAAACTGAATACAAAAAAGCTCTCGAATGGACAAAGAAATACTGCAAAGAGGGAAAGGATCTGAACAGTAAACCTCATTCACGACAACTTAAAGACAAGGAGTGGGAAATTGTCGTTAAAATGACACTAATTGCCCGCGACATGATGGTTGGGAATCCAAAGCTGAAGAAACTGGGTTTCGGTGAAGAAGCAATGGGACACAACGCTATTCTATCAGGCTTCCAGGGTCAGCGCCAATGGACAGATCATATGCCTAATGGAGATTTCCTGGAATCCATTCTATGTTCATCATTTGACTGGAATGGCATAAGACCCCCATACCTTGTTGCCACCGAAAATGATGCAATGAATGGAGTTCCTATGCTCTTTGGCTATCTTCTTACCAATACAGCACAGATGTTCTCCGATATCAGAACCTACTGGAGTCCTGATGCAATTAAAAGAGTCACAAAAGTAAAACCGACAGGTACAGCAACAAACGGTGTAATACACCTGATAAATTCAGGAGCATCCTCTCTGGACTTCTCCGGTAAACAAAAAAACAAGGGAAAACCTGTCATTAAACCTTTCTGGGAAATTACCACAAAAGATGCCACCGATTGTCTGAAAGCTACTGTATGGCCCCCGGCAAATACCGGATATTTCCGTGGAGGAGGCTTCTCATCACAGTTCGACAGTGAAGGTGGAATGCCTGTTACAATATCAAGAGTAAACCTGGTTAAAGGACTTGGCCCTGTGCTGCAAATAGCTGAAGGATGGACTGTTGAGCTTCCTGAAAAAGTTCATAAAATCCTTTCTGACCGTACTGATCCTACATGGCCAACAACATGGTTTGTACCAAGACTGACCGGCAAGGGAGCTTTTTCAGATGTCTACTCAGTGATGGCAAACTGGGGAGCTAACCATAGTGCTTCAAGCTACGGACATATAGGAGCAGATCTTATCACACTTGCATCTCTCTTAAGAATACCTGTTTGCATGCATAACCTTGATGATGAGAGTATTTTCCGTCCAAGTTCATGGAACGCTTTCGGAATGGATAAGGAAGGTTCGGATTACAGGGCATGCAATACGTATGGCCCGCTTTATAAATAAGGCTGTAAAGGCTATAAAGGCTGTAAAGTATGAAGAGGAAAAAGGGCTGCAGGCGTAAAAAGATTGCAGTAAATGAAGGAAGTGTTATTTTAAGAATAAGCCGGGTAGATGATCAACCGTGACATTGTAATTGTATTTGACTGCGGGGCCACCAATGTCAGATGCGTGGCAATCGACAGCAAAGGTGTCATCCTTGCATCTGACTCATACTCAAACAATACCCGTAATGATCCATTTTATCCTTCATACAAGATATGGGATGTAAATGAAATATGGGATAAAATGTGCAGAGCCTCATCAAAAGTGATGAAACAGATCCCTGCGGAAAAAATAGCCGGTGTAACTGTTACAACTTTTGGTGTTGACGGAACCCTCTTCGACCAATCGGGTAAAATGCTTTATCCTGTAATATCCTGGCAATGTGAAAGGACAAATCCGATTATGGCAGATATCGGTAAGTATATACCTCTTGAGGAACTTTATAATGAGTGCGGGGTACTACCTTTTACATTCAATACAATTAACAAGCTGGTCTGGTTTTTCGAACAAAAACCTGAATTGGTCGAAAAAAGCCATGTCTTTCTCATGATGCCATCAATATTTTCATACTTCCTTACCGGAGTGATGGTAAATGATATGTCGATGGCTGGCACCACAATGACAACAACACTGGCTGGCAGGAAATTTTCTGATAATATTCTGAAAAAGATAAACTTCCCTTCCGTAAAAATGGGAATACCAGTCGAGCCTGGAACAATAACAGGTAAAATAACAGCAAGGGCCTCTTCACAGACATCCATTCCTCAGGGGATTCCGGTTATAGCTACTGGTCATGACACACAGTTTGCCGTGTTCGGATCAGGTGCCGAAATAAATCAACCTGTTCTATCTTCTGGAACCTGGGAAATTCTAATGGTAAGATCAGGGGGATTCAGATCCGGAAAAGAACAGCTAAGCAAGGGAATAACGACAGAACTAGATGCAAGGCCTGGATTTTATAATATTGGTAATCAATGGATAGCGTCAGGTGTTCTTGAATGGGCAAGGAAGAATCTTTACAGTGATATAAATGAAAATGTTTATGATATAATGATTTCAGGAGCTGCAAAGGTTCCGCCTGGAAGTAATGGAGTAAAGGTTATACCTAAGTTCTATGAAGAACTTAAGGGCAAACCGGGAGGAGAGATACTGGGTCTTACACTGGAATCAACACGCGATGAGATCTATAGGGCAATGCTCGAGGCTCTTGCCGAAAGGCTTGCTGAGGGCAGGAAAGTGCTTGAAGAGGCCGGTGGATTCAGGACTGAAAGCATAATCTGTGTGGGAGGAGGATCAAAAAACAGGTTATGGAATCAGCTTCGCGCAAATGCTACGGGAGTTCCTCTGAAAATAATCGATCAGAAGGAGACAACCGTACTGGGTGCATCCCTCTTTGTCCAGGCTGCCTGCGGGAATTTCTCTTCACCTGAAGAGGCAAGAAACTCGGTTGATTACAAGACTCAGATAATCCTGCCTCAATAAAACCACTGTACCACTGCGCCATTGTGCCTTTGCGCCAAAATATGAACATATGGATATTTCTTATATAAATGGTCAATTTCTCCCGTCAAATGAAATTTCCATCAGCCCTGATGATCGCGGTTTTCTTTTTGCAGATGGTATTTATGAGGTGGTAAGATGGTACGAAGGAGATTTTTTTGACATGGAGGGTCATCTCTTACGACTGAAAAGAAGTCTCAGAGAATTAAGAATAATATGGCCCACTGCAGACGGATTTCCTTCTCTGGCAAACGAGCTGATAATACGTAACTCACTTCAGCAAACTCCATCACTTTTGTATATCCAGGTTACAAGAGGAGTGGCAAAGCGATCACATTCATTTCCTTCTCCAGCTGTATCTCCAACGATATATGCATTTGCACGGGGTATCACTCCTGATCCTGATAAAATAGCGGCAGGGATAAGAACAATAATGAAAAATGATATCAGATGGGCTCGCTGCGATATTAAGTCTGTTTCACTTCTGCCCAATATTCTGAGCTTCCAGGATGCTGTTGAAGAGGAATCCCATGAATGCATATTTGTAAAGGATGGCATAATTACAGAATGCGCTCATTCAAATGTATTTTTTGTAAAAAATGGTACTGTTTATACCCACCCAGAGTCAGAAAGCATACTTTCAGGCATTACACGGAAAAATGTCATACGGCTGGCCAGGCAGTCAGGAATTCCTGTAACAGAAACTGCAATTACAGAGAAAGATATCCCACTCGTAGATGAAGTATTTATAACCAATACTTCTTTTGAAGTGGCCCCTGTGATTTCAATAAACAACAACCCTGTCAGTGATGGAAAACCAGGCCATATAACTATTTCTCTGCGCACTTTATTTCGCAATGAGACAATGAAATTAAAAACATAAATTTCTCAGAATTAAAGAATAATGAAGAGACGAGATTTTATTACCAGAACAGCCTTAGCAGGGAGTGCTTTGACACTCGGACTGTCATGCAAAAGAAAAATTGAATCAGACAACAGAGATGTAAAAGCTTCATCAGGAGCAATACCTTATTCCGGAGGTAGAACTATCACAGAACCTGAAAGAAAAATTCCGGTATTTGCTGAAACAGATGTCCTGGTGATCGGAGGTGGCCCGGCAGGAACGGCAGCTGCAATTGCCGCAAGCAGGGCAGGTGCAGAAACGTACCTCATTGAGCGATATAACCATCTCGGCGGTTTATGGACAGGCGGACTGGTACTGCCACTTTTGTCAACTCACGCTGTTGATAAAAATAACAGGACCAGGCAGGTGATATTCGGCATCGGCGGAGAAATGTTGGACCGGCTTAAAAAGCTGGGCATGTCGGTATTTGAAATAAATCCTGTTATCGATCCGGAGGCAGGGAAATATGTACTCGATGAAATGATCGTGGAGTCAGGAGTAAAGATGCTTTACCACACCTGGGCTTCGAATGTGATAATGGATGGAAACACTATAAAGGGTGTTATTCTGGAAAACAAATCAGGCAGGATGGCAATTCTTTCAAAAGTTGTCATTGATTGCACCGGGGATGGAGACATTTTTCATCTGGCCGGAGATAATTATGATACCATGAATTATCATATCGGTCTTGTTCACAGGCTTGGAAATATTGACCGTATCAAGCCGCAACTGAGCCCCGGTATAAAACCCCACCTGGGAGGAAAAACTCCATTACCAGGGGTAAACTGGGTAAATATGCATGGGGATAATGATCAGAACGGAACAGATATTATTACCCTCTCCAATCTGCAGATGAAATACCGGAAAGAGATATGGGAAAGCGTGCAGAGAATAAAAAGCACTCCGGGTTATGAAGAGGTCTTCCTGCTTGATACAGCTTCACAGCTGGGTGTAAGAATGTCAAGAATACTTGATGGCGAATACCGCCTTACACTCGATGATTCAATGACTTATAAAAGCTTCAGGGATGTTATTGGCATCAGCGGTGCATGGACAACAATGCTTTACAAAGGGAAAGCAATAAAACCTGAAAACAGGCCACTATGGCAGATACCATACAGGTCATTGCTCCCCAGGAAAACAGAGAATCTTCTTGCAGCAGGACGCTGCTTCTGCTTCGAAAAAGAACTTGTTGAAGACACTAGGATAATTGGAACATGCCTTATAACAGGACACGGAGCAGGTGCTGCAGCTGCAATTGCAGTGAAGGATAATGAACTTGTCCGGAATATTGATACCGGGAAATTAAAGAGTCTGCTCATCAACCAGGGTGCCTGGCTGGGATGAGAAGATCGCTGAAACCTGAAGTAATACGCATTGCATCATCAGTTGCGGCACTCCTCCTTGCCTTGCCAATTGGATTAAAAGGAGTGACCGGCCTTTTTATATGGACAAGTCCGTTCATAATGCTTAATTCTGTAATAATCCTTAAATCATTTGTACTTCTGAATATAATCGGGATAACTGTTCTGATCGTGACAATTTTCAAAAGCCGGTTTTTCTGCCGTTACATGTGCCCGACAGGTCTGTGCTGTGATAAAATTTCGGATATAAGCCGGATGAAATCCAGAAAGCTTAAAAAAATGCCTCCCGCAGGAAAATGGCTGGCAATAATTTCACTGACGGCAGCCTTTACAGGTATTCCTCTTTTTATTATGTTAGATCCTTTGTCAATATTTCAAAGCTTCTTTTCAATATTTACAGCCGATATTTCAATTGTATCTGTTCTTTCCTTTTCAGGATTTCCTGTCTTAATGGCTCTTAATTATTTCCTGCCGGATATATGGTGTACCAGGATTTGTCCGCTTGGAGGTTTGCAGGATATTATTACTGATATCAGAAAAAGGATTTACAGGTTGATCAGCCGGATGACTCATGAGCATAATTCTTACTCTCCTGCACGGAGGTATTTTCTGGCTTCAGGTGTTGGCCTTGTAACTGGCTTTAGTATCTCAAAACTGATCAGGCCGGCACCATCAAAGTATTTCCGCCCACCCGGTTCGGTAGAGCCAGTTGTATTCAACACGTTATGTATAAGGTGCGGGAACTGCATAAAGTCATGCCCCACAAAAATTATTTCGCAGCATACCGATTCAATGGATCTGATCTCATGGATGACACCGGAAGTAAAATTCGTTGACGGATACTGTCTTGAAACATGCAATATCTGCAGTACAGTCTGTCCGACAGGAAGCATAACCCTTTTCAGCCCCGGGGCTAAGAACAGGATATTTATGGGTTCTGCAGAGGTTATTTTTGATAAATGTCTCCTGTCGAAGAACAGGGAATGTGATCGCTGCCGGTCAGCATGCAAATACAGTGCTGTAAATATTGAACCCTCAGACAGGCCGCTGATGATGACTCCGGTAATTGACCGGATAAAATGCGTTGGATGCGGAGCATGTTCAGTTATCTGCCCCACAGATGCTATTAATATGATACCTCCTGGTTACTGATAATCTTTTGTTACCATTTTTCTATCTTTGCAAAAATTTAAAATTCAACATGAGCAACATGCATTTAAGTGAACAGGAGCAGATAAGAAGAAATTCTCTCACTGAACTCCGTAAACTCGGAATAGATCCTTATCCGGCTGCTGAATATAAAACAAACGTTTTTGCGCAACAGATACTTGATGAATATGACCCGGTACTGAATAATTTCCAGGAGGTAAGTCTTGCCGGTCGTATCATGAGCCGCCGTATCATGGGATCTGCCTCTTTTGCAGAAATAATGGATTCTTCCGGAAGAATACAGATTTATGTCCGACGCGATGATATATGCCCTGGTGAAGATAAAGGTTTGTATAACAATGTATTCAAGCATCATCTCGATATTGGCGATATAATTGGTGTAAAAGGGCATGTATTCAAGACCCAGATGGGTGAAATTACAGTTCATGTTGATGAATTTACAATTCTTTGCAAATCTGTACGTCCATTGCCTGTGGTTAAGGAAAAAGATGGAGTTTATTTCGATACTGTCACCGATCCTGAGATAAGGTACAGGCAGAGATATGTAGACCTTATAGTAAATCCAGGTGTCCGTGATGTTTTCAGAAAAAGAACGCGTATAATACAGTCGATGCGGGAACTGTTCAATGCACATGCCTATCTTGAAGTTGAGACCCCTATCCTTCAGCCAGTTCCAGGAGGGGCAGCAGCAAGGCCTTTCATAACACATCACAACACACTCGATATGCCTCTCTACCTGAGAATAGCCAATGAACTTTATCTCAAGAGGCTTATCGTTGGAGGGTTTGAAGGGGTTTATGAATTTGCCAAAGACTTTCGTAATGAGGGGATGGACAGGACACATAATCCTGAATTTACTGTAATGGAGATCTATATAGCTTACAAGGATTATAACTGGATGATGAGCTTCACAGAGGAGATAATAAGGAAAGCTGCCCTGGACCTTCATGGAACAACTGAGATTGTTTACGGAGACAAAAAGATAAGTCTTAATCCACCTTACAGGAGGGTCAGCATGACCGATGCAATAAAGGAGCATACTGGCATCGATATCACCGGTATGAATGAAGAGCAGCTGCGTAAGGCTTGTGATAACCTGGAGGTGCCAAATTCACCTGAGATGGGCAAAGGAAAGCTTATCGACCAGCTCTTTGGTGAAAAATGTGAGCACCATTATATCCAGCCTACTTTCATAATCGACTATCCTGTTGAAACATCTCCGCTTACAAAAATGCACAGAAGTAAACCTGGCGTTACCGAACGTTTCGAACTTATGATAAGCGGCAAGGAAATTGCCAATGCATATTCTGAACTTAATGATCCGATTGATCAGATGGAAAGGTTCCAGGATCAGCTCTCTCTGTCAGAGAAAGGAGATGATGAAGCGATGTTTATTGATCTCGATTTTGTCAGGGCTCTTGAATATGGTATGCCTCCTACCTCAGGAATGGGAATTGGTATTGACAGACTTACGATGCTTCTTACCAACCAGCCTTCAATACAGGATGTTCTTCTTTTCCCCCAGATGAAACCGGAGAAAAAATCTTCATCCTCAGATCCTGAGGAGAAATATACTGCAAAAGGTATTCCTTATGAATGGATCGACCCTTTAAAAAAGCTGGGGTTCACAATAGTTGAAAAACTCAGGGAGGTGGAAAAACACACAAAACTGCACCAGGATCTTTGCGGATATAATAAGAAAAATAAGCTGGGCTTGCAGAATCCATCGCAGGATGATGTAAAAGCGTGGATAAGCTGATTGAACTCACTATAAATATAAGATCCATGCTTAATCTACTCAAACATCCGCTTCTTACTCACAAGCTTGCCATCCTCAGGAAAAAGGATACAGCCACAAAGGAGTTCCGCGAAACCCTGAAAGAGATTTCCGGACTGATGGCTTATGAAATAACCCGCGATCTGCCTGTCAGGGAGATTACTGTTGAAACTCCGCTGGGACTCTGTAAAACACAGGAACTGGCAATTGATGTAGTTCTCGTACCTGTATTAAGAGCCGGACTGGGAATGGTTGAAGGAATATCCGATCTGATCCCAAGTGCCCGGATAGGCCATATTGGTATTTACCGCGATCACGATACCCTTAAACCAATGACATACTACTCCAAGTTTCCTCAAAAACTTTCCGAATCTATTGTCATGGTCCTCGATCCTATGCTTGCTACCGGAGGCAGTTCTTCAGATGCTATCAGGGTTCTGAAAGATAATGGAGCAAAAAGTATAAAGCTTGTCTGCATTGTCGGGGCACCTGAGGGTATAGAAAGAATAAGCAGAGATCATTCAGATGTGCAAATCTATCTGGCCGGAATGGATGAAAAGCTGAACCAAAACGGTTATATTGTTCCAGGGTTGGGAGATGCAGGCGACAGACTCTTTGGGACAAAATGAGATTTGAATAACTATTCAATTAATGAAATATTGAGCCTTCGCGCCACTGCGCCATTGGGCCACTGCGCCTTTTAAACCAGTTAAACAAATACAACTGTAAATCTGTTATTTAATAATGCCTGTGGAAAATGTAATAGAAGTAAAAAACGTCTGGAAATCATTCAAGACAGTACAGGCAGTAAGAGGTATTGATCTGAATATTGCAAGAGGTCAGTTTGTTGCTCTTCTGGGGCCAAACGGAGCTGGTAAAACCACACTCGTTGAGATGATAGAAGGCATTCAGAAACCTGACAGGGGTGAGATAACAATAATGGGTAAAAAATGGAAAGGCAATGAGGATGAATTGCATCGAATTATTGGACTTTCGCTTCAGGAAACAAGATTTATAGATAAGTTAAGAGTTACGGAAACTTTAAAGCTCTTTGCAGGCTTATTCAGTCTGGCAAAAGAAAAGGTTGATGAGATAATAGATATCGTAGGTCTGGATGAGAAAAGGAAATCATATGTAGTAAATCTTTCAGGTGGTCAGCGGCAACGTCTTGCAATTGGTATAGCATTGCTTAACGACCCTCGAATCCTGTTGCTTGATGAACCTACTACAGGGCTTGATCCTAATGCAAGGCGCGAGATCTGGGAAATATTGCAATCCCTCAGGAAAAAGTCTGATACATCCATGATCCTGACCACTCATTACATGGAAGAGGCTGAATCCCTTTGCGATTATATCGTAATAATGGACAATGGTGTGATACTTAAAGAAGGAACTCTCAATCAGTTGCTTGAGGATGATTCAGCTGAAAAAATTGTGGAATTCTCCGCTGAAAAAAATTTCAATATCAATGAAATATCAGCTGATGGTTTACCATTTAAGGTGCATGCCGGAGAATCTCATGATAAGGGATTTATTACGCTCAGTAACTTTGAATCCGATCTGCCTGTTTTCATGTCATATATGAAGTCACACAATATTTCAATAAAACATATGGAGTGCCGCAGAAAGACCTTGGATGATCTGTTCGTCTCATTAACGGGGAGGAAAATAAATGAATAGGTGGTTCAGCTTTCAGCAACTAAAGCAGCTTTTCATTGCTCTGCTCAGGGAAATAATCCGTGAACCCGGAGTTCTGTTCTGGGGTATACTTTTCCCGATACTTATGGCCCTCGGACTGGGTATTGCATTTGCAAAGAAGGCTGACGTTACACGTAAGGTTGCAATAATAAAAACTGCCGGTCAAACCACTGTTCAAAAAGGTGATTCTGTCTTAACTGCATTTATCGACAACAGCTGTGTGAAAAACAGCTCTGATAAAAAAGGGGAATGGAAGTGGAAGTATATAATTGCTGATGAAAAACTTGGTAACTCAATATTTCTGTTCTATGAAATGGAATGGGATGAAGCAATGATCCTTCTGAAGAGAGGAACTATCAATGTAATGATTACAGGTTCCGGAGAAAAGGCTGAATATAATTTCGATCCTATGAATTCTGATGCAGAAATTACATTTCTTAAACTCAGCAGCATTATAGGAAAAAGGGAGATTATTACAGCTGAGAGTAATGCGAAAATTAAACCACTGACTGTTACAGGAACCAGGTATATCGATTTCCTCGTTCCCGGCCTTATGTCGCTTGGCGTCATGATGTCTTGCATGTGGGGAATCAGTTATGGCATTATTGAGAAAAGGTCAAAAAAGCTTTTGAGAAGGATGGTTGCTACTCCTATGAAAAAATCACATTTCCTTATCGCCCTTATATCTGTAAGATTGACGATGAATTTCTTTGAATCGCTGGTACTGTTCATTTTTGCACTGCTCGCCTTCAAGATGACAATACAGGGTAACATTACTGCCCTGATACTTTTATTCATTGCCGGTAATATAGCATTTTCCGGGCTGGCGGTTTTTGTATCATCACATACCTCCAACACAGAAGTCGGAAACGGACTGATAAACTTCGTGGTCACACCTATGATGGTATTGTCAGGGATATTTTTCAGTTACCAGAATTTCCCGGAATGGAGTCTCCCTGTTATAAAAAACCTGCCCCTGACAATGCTGGCAGATGGTATGCGAAGCATTTTTAATGAAGGCGCAGGATATAGCCAGGTAGCCCTTCCCATCTTAATACTTACATTAACCGGAATCGCCTTCTTCATTGCCGGGCTGAAGATATTTAAATGGCATTAGCAAAATAATCACCTCTCAATGCATCATTTCTGTTATTAGTATGTCTTTACTATAAATATTAAAGATCAAAAAACAGAAATATGATGAAAAGACTAAGATTATTAACAGCTTCATTTCTAATACTTGCGATGGCTGTTGCGTGTCAGGCCCAAACGAGAAAAACTGTACATGGGAACAATAATGTCATCACGAAAGAGAGGGAAGCAGGGCCTTTTTCAGGGATAAAGGTAAGTACAGGTATTGATGTATACATTGAACAGGGAAATGAGCAATTGCTGAAAGTTGAAGCTGATGAAAATCTTCACGAGTATATAATGACGGAGATAAAAGGTGATGTTATGCATATCTACACAGATGCAAACATCAGATCTGCCGAAAAAAAGAGGGTATATATTACCATGAAGGAGATAAAATCTGTTAAGGCATCAAGCGCAGGTGATATTATCGGTGAATCACCAATAAAAACAGATAAGATAGAAATTAATGCAAGCAGTGCTGGTGAAATTAAACTGGAAATCGTTGCAAATGATATTGAAGTGAAGGTCAGCAGTTCAGGTGATGTAACACTGTCAGGTGAAGCCGATAATCTTGAAGCCGATCTGAGCAGCGCAGGAAATCTTAATGCATTTAACCTGAAAGTGAGAGAAGCAGAAGTCTCAGTATCAAGTGCGGGAGATGCTGACGTTAATGTAACTGAAAGTCTGCAGGCGAGGGCATCAAGTGCCGGTGATATCCATTATACAGGCAACCCTGGACATGTTGATGCACACTCTTCAAGTGCAGGAAGTATACATAAAAGATAGTTACAATTCAATATATATTCCCCCATTATTATGAGCCGCTGGATAACCTCCAACGGCTTTTTTTTTAACTTTGTATAAAGAGCTAGTTATTCAATTAAGGAATAGAAAATAATATAATTATCAGGTGATATGAAAGAAAAGTTAAATATAAATCTGAAAAATGCCGGAGCATTTGTCTCTTTCGAAGAGGTAGTTGCATTGGCTCAGCAATCAATAAGGCATCTCGATGCTCTTAATAAAGGTACAGGCGCCGGAAATGATTTTCTTGGATGGCTCACACTACCTGATGACATTCAGATACAGATCGATAAGATAGAAAAAACAGCCAGGCATCTGAGATCAGTCTCCGATACAACTGTTGTAATAGGCATTGGTGGATCCTACCTTGGTGCAAGGGCAGTTATTGAAGCATTATCTCACACATTTACACTATATCTGAAGAACAAACCTCATCATGATGTAATATTTGCCGGACAAAATATCTGCGAGGATTACCTGTCCGAGTTAATAGAAGTTCTTGACGAAAGGAATTATTCCATAATAGTAATTTCAAAATCCGGAACCACAACAGAGCCGGCCATTGCATTCAGAATACTTAAAGATCATCTTGAAAAGAAAGTTGGTAAGCCGGCTGCTGCCGGCAGGATAATTGCAATCACTGATGAAAAAAGAGGGGCTCTCAGATCGCTTGCCGGCACAAACGGATACGAAACATTTATCATCCCCGATAATGTTGGAGGCAGGTATTCGGTTCTTACTCCTGTCGGATTGCTTCCAATTGCTGTAAGCGGCCTCGATATAAGGGCACTTGTCGCAGGGGCAAAAGAAATGGAAAAAGTCACTAGAACCAATAAAGAGGTCACTTCAAATCCTGCCCTTCTCTATGCCGCAGCAAGAAATCTTCTTTTGAAAGGGGGAAGAGCCATTGAGATAATGGTGGGATTCACTCCAAAATTGCATTTCATGTCAGAATGGTGGAAACAGCTTTATGGTGAAAGTGAAGGAAAAGAAGGAAAGGGTATTTTCCCTGCTTCTCTTGATATGACAACCGACCTGCACTCCCTGGGGCAGTATATTCAGGACGGACAACGGATATTATTTGAAACCATAATCTCTGTTGCCAGCCCGGCAAGAAATGTTACAGTACCTTTGGAGAAAGATGATTCAGATCAGCTTAATTTCCTTGCCGGAAAGAGACTGTCGGAGGTCAACAGGAATGCAGAAAATGGAACAATAATTGCCCATAATGACGGAAATGTGCCGGTAATCAAAATTGAAATACCGATGCTTGATGAGTATTATACCGGACAGCTTATCTACTTCTTTGAAATAGCATGTGGTATAAGCGGATATATCCTCGATGTGAATCCGTTCGATCAGCCGGGAGTTGAGGCTTATAAGAAGAATATGTTCGCACTTCTGAATAAGCCAGGATACGAGGAAGCCGGCAAAAAACTGAAAGCGAGGCTATAAAAAATATTCTAGAATACTTTTGCCGATATACGCAGTTTGTGTTTTTTCACAAAGCTATCGATAACCTCTGTCAGGTTCGGAACACCTATTTCCTGAAGATCGTAATGAACCCTTGTATTTGGCTTCTTTATTTTTATGATCCGGTTGAGGTCGATGGGGGTAGCTATCAGCACGCTGTCGCAGTCAGTATTGTTGATTGTGGTCTCAAGGTCCTTCAACTGCTGCTTCCCATAACCCATAGCAGGTAACAGAGTACCAATATTTGGATAGAGCCTGAATGTCTCACTCATTCTTCCTACAGTAAATGGCCGTGGATCAACAAGTTCAGATGCACCGTATTTGCGGGCAGCTACCACTCCAGCACCCAGCTTCATTTCACCATGTGTAAGAGTTGGGCCATCCTCCACAGCAAGTACTCTTTTACCTTTAATGACTGAAGGATCGTCAACCCTTATGGGAGAAGCTCCATCTATTACGATTGCCTTATTATTTACTTTCTCAATGCTTTCTCTTACAATCTGAATAGATTCTGGTGAAGAACTGTCCATCTTATTAATAATCACTACATCTGCAAGACGGAGCGTCACTTCACCCGGGTAGTATTTTAGCTCGTGCCCGGCCCTGTGAGGATCAGTTACAGTAATCATCATATCAGGCTTGTAGAATGGAAAATCATTATTGCCTCCATCCCAGAGTATAACATCACAGCCAGCAGGATCTTTCTCAGCAGCGCGGACAATTGCCTCATAATCTACCCCGGAATATATAACATTCCCTCTTACCACATGAGGTTCATACTCCTCCATCTCCTCAATGGTACATTTATGTTTTGCCAGATCTTTAATATCAGCAAACCGCTGAACCTTCTGTGCATTTAGATCACCATATGGCATGGGATGTCGTATAGCTACAACCTTAAGCCCCTTTCCCATAAGAAGTTCTATCACTCTTCTTGATGTCTGGCTCTTACCGCATCCGGTCCTTATAGCTCCTATGGCAATTAAAGGCTTGGTGCTTTTTATCATCGTATCAGCCGGGCCAAGCAGAACAAAGTTAGCCCCGGCAGCATTTACTATGGCACTGACCGACATTACTTTCTGATATGTCACATCACTGTACGAAAATATACAGTCAGATACATTATGTTTTTTTATCAATTCAGGAAGATTGTTTTCGGCAACAATTGGAATTCCATTTGGATAAAGCTTTCCAGATAATTCTTTAGGATATTTCCTGCCATCAATATCAGGTATCTGAGCTGCAGTAAATGCAACTACATTGTATGATGGATTGTCTCTGTAACTGGTATTAAAATTATGAAAATCGCGACCCGCAGCTCCTATTATAATGACATTTTTCTTTGCCATAAATCCTCCTTGGTTTTTAGTATTTTTTTTAGAGAAACTAAAATAATTTCAAAATGAAGCAACAAATTTATAATTTGCATACCTAATATCCGAGTATTTCAAACTATTTTTTGAAACACCATTTGCATGAATTATTTTTCTGATTTACAATTATTTAACATAGATTATCTGATAACCGGAAAACATGTTAAAGAAAATGTTTTTTAACATCTGAGTCATATGGCAAATTCTTTGTACTATTATACCTGATTATGAATGTCCTTGCCCACATATATCTTTCCGGGGACTCTGAGCAGGTGATCATCGGTAATTATATAGGCGACTATGTAAAGGGCAGGGATTATCTGAATTACCCTGAACTTATCAGAAAAGGAATCATAATACACCGGCATATTGATGATTTTACTGACCGGCATCCTGTAGTACACCGAAGCAAGATTTTCTTTACCCGGAAATATCATAAGTACTCCGGAGTTGTAACAGATATTATTTATGATCATTTTCTTACAAAAGAATGGGACTTCTTTTCAAGAAGACCCCTGGAGAGTGTAACCTATAATTTCTACAGAGCTATGGTTAACAATTATGACCGTATGCCTGATAATGTAAGGGAGATGATGCCATTTTTTATAATCAATAACTGGATAGAATCATACCAGACCGTCAATGGTATACGTCTGGTACTCAAAACATTAAGCAAGCATTCAACATTACCTAATGAAACCAGGTTCGCGATCAGGGCATTAAAGAAGAATTATTACTCTCTCCAGGATGACTTCATGGAATTTTTTCCTCAGCTTATTGATTACGTGGAAAAAGAATTCGGAATTGAGATCTCTCACAGAATCACAATGCCTTTCTGATCATACCAGATATTCATTACGACTCGCATCGAGCCTCAGAAATACAAACAGTAAAAGAGTGAAGCCCCATAAAGAGCTGCCACCATAGCTGAAAAATGGCAGAGGAATTCCAATAACCGGGACAATTCCTATTGTCATTCCTATATTAATGAATACATGAAGAAATAATATTGATACCACCCCATACCCATACACCCTCGAAAATACCGATCGCTGTCGCTCTGCCAGAAAAATAAGTCTAAGGAACAAAAACAGGTATGTGCCGATAACAACAAATGATCCAACAAAGCCCCATTCCTCTCCAATAGTGCAGAAAATAAAATCGGAGCTTTGCTTTGGTACAAACTTGAATTTTGTCTGTGTCCCTTGCAGATATCCCTTACCTGTCAGCCCTCCTGAACCTATTGATATTAATGATTGATTCACATTGTATCCGGTTCCGTGTGGATCTGATTTGATCCTAAGTAATACGTTGATCCTGTCTTTCTGGTGTTCAGGAAGAATATTATTGAAGGTATAATCAACAGAATTGACAAAGATCAGGCTTCCTAATAGAAAGATGTAGATAACAAGAACTGATATTGCCTTCTTTAAATATATATACCACGCAAAAATAAATCCTGAGATAAAAAGCGCAATTAAAATTATCATCTCATTGCTAATCCGCTTAAGTACATAATGATCAAGCATATACAGCAGCGCTGCAATAAGAACAAATAATCCGGTACCGGCAAAAGCAACTTTCCATTTTCTTGTTGCAAACCAGACCAGAAGTATTCCAATTACAGTAAGACCAATTGAGAGATAGAAATTATTTACAAGCAGAGTAAGAAAAAAGAGAGTCAGTGCAAGCAATCCTGACACAAATACATAAGGGCTCATTCCTTCCCTGAAAAGAACAATAAACAAAGCAAGAAATACAATTGTCGAACCCATATCAGGCTGCAGTGCTGTCAGCAAGGCAGGTAACAATATAATTCCAGATGCAGGGATAAGGACACTCCAGCGGGTCAGCTCATGCCGTCTTGTATTGAGGTAACCGGCAAGAGCTATCGCAGTACCAAACTTGGCAAACTCAGAAGGCTGAATACTGAACCAGCTAAACTCAAACCACGATTTGGCTCCGTTTATCTCTGCACCAAAGAGAAGTACAAGGATAAGCAGAAACATCAGAAGTCCGTATATGAACCATGAAAAGAAGAAATAAAGACGGTTATCAATGATGAGGACAATGATGCCAGTTACAATTGCAGCAATTATCCATATAAATTGTTTCCCATATCGCTGTGAGAGATCAAGTATCGCTGTATGTTCCTCATCATATACTGCGGCATAAATATTGAGCCAGCCCATTGCGACCAGAATCAGATACAGGAGTATCGATACCTTATCAAGGCTTATCCATATATTAATTCTGCGTCTCACTTTTGATTATCTTTTCTTCAAGATTCAGGTCTAGTATCCTCTTCTCCATTGCCTTGTTAGAAATGGAATCCCTCAGGTATTTTTCAATCATCAGGCTGGCCACAGGTGCTGCATATGTGGATCCAAAACCTGCATTTTCAACATAAACAGCTATGGCTATTTTTGGATCATCCTTTGGTGCAAAGGCAATAAATACAGAATGGTCTTCACCATGAGGGTTCTGCGCTGTTCCCGTCTTCCCACAAACAATAATTCCCCTTATTGCAGCAATCCTCGCTGTTCCTCCCGGAGCACCATTAACTGCTCCCTCCATACCTAGTATTATCTTTTCAAAATTTGCAGAATCAATATCTATTTCATGCCTTGCAGTAAACTCATGATTTACAGTCATTTCCTTGCCTATCCCCTTGACAATATGAGGTGTATTATAGTATCCTCTGTTAGCAATTGCAGCTGTCATATTGGCCATCTGAAGAGGTGTGGTACCAATCTCTCCCTGACCTATTGCCAGAGAGATAACTGTAAGAGCCTTCCATTTATTCTTGCCGTGATACCTGTCATAATATGTGGTGGCCGGTACAAAACCTGCCAGCTCATTAACAAAATCGGTGCCCAGCTTGTTCCCAAATCCGAATTCGGTAAGATAACTCCTCCATTTTTCATACGCTTCAGACACACCACCATAATTCTTGTTCTCAAGTACTCTTCGGAAAGTCTGGCAAAAATATGAATTGCATGAATTTGCCACAGCGCCTGCCAAATCGAGTGGAGAGGCATGTCCATGGCAGCCAACAAACAGATAACCATGGTCGCATCCGAATTCCGTATTTTCTGTAATGACTCCTTCCTGCAGCCCTATAAGACCATTGATTGGCTTGAATGTCGACCCGGGAGGATAAGATGCCATGAGTGCCCTGTTAAAAAGTGGCAGCAGAGCAGTATCCGACTGAAGCCTTGCAAAATTGTCCGATCGAACCCTGCCAACAAGAAGACCCGGATCATAGTTGGGAGCTGTAACAAGTGAAAGGACCTCTCCCGTTTTAGGTTCAATTGCTACAATACTACCCCGTTTGTTCTTCATCAACAACTCCCCGTACTCCTGCAAATCAAGATCTATCGATGAGATTATATCCAATCCCTGAACAGCAGTAGTATCCATCTCGCCTTTAGCGTAAGCTCCTTTTATTCTGCTGAAAACATCTACCATATATATTTTAACACCCTTATGGCCACGAAGCTCAGTTTCATATGCCTCCTCAATACCGCTTTTTCCTATGTAATCACCAGGCTTATAATATGGATTCTTTTTTATGTTTCCTTCATCAACTTCACTTACATAACCAAGAATATGTGCTGCAACCGGTCTCGCATATTTGCGCAGGGTTCGGGGCTGAACATAAAATCCGGAATAGAGAAACATCTTTTCCTGAAAACGTGCATAGGTCTCATCAGAAATCTGATTAAGAAATTCTGATGGGGCCCTCCTGGAATAGGCTTTAGCTGCACTCATCTGCTTGTTAAACATCTCTTCAGTAATCCCCAGCAGAGAACAAAATTCTGCTGTGTCAATATCTGTAGTCTGGGCCGGAATTACCATAAGGTCATAGGCAGCCATATTCGATACAATAAGTTCCCCATTCCTGTCATAAATAAGCCCCCGTGCAGGATACTGGATAACATATCTGAGAACATTATTATCAGCTGAAAGCCTGTAGGTATCTTTAACTATCTGAATTATAAATAGTCTGAAAAGGAGCAGCAGACAGGCTAACACCATAAGTGCCATAATTAAATACTTCCTGTTTATAAATGGATCCTTCATATTATGACGGGTTATCTGCCTTTCCTGTAAAACTCAATAATAAGGACAAATAGTATAGTAAATAGAGAACTAAGCAAAACCCTCAGCAGGGTTCTGAAAAAATCAGTTAACCTGAATACTTCTATGTAAAAAAGAGCTGTATGATGTATAAATACCATAACTATTGTATAGAGCAGGAACCATCTGAAACCATATACAAGCATTGAAGGATGTGCACCTGGCTCATATCCGTCATGGGGTGAAATTGACCTTAGAACAAAAGGACGTACCAAACCTGCAAGTACAGTAGCCGATGAATGCATTCCTGGCGTACCTGAGAAAATATCAATCAGCATGCCTGTGCCAAATGATAAAAGCAACAGAAACCATGCTGGAATCTCAACCGGCAGAAGCATGATAAACATTAGATATATATAAGGATTCACATACCCGCTGAACTGGATATTATTGAACATCAATACCTGTAGAAGTACAAGTAATATTAATATCAGACCAAACCTTAGTATCGAGTTGATCATTGAATTTGATTTTCCAGATCTATAAATTCATTCTTCCTCTTATTTGCCACTACATCAACAAAATGCAGTTTCCTGAAATCTGTCTTTAGCTGAACGGTAATCAGATAAAAATCGCTTCCCGGCTTCTCATAATCGATTACTGTCCCCACAATAACTCCTTCAGGGAATATAGCTGAGTACCCTGTAGTTTCAATCGTATCACCAATATTTACAGTGACATGTTGTGGAATATCACTCAGTATTGCCTTGCGATAATCCCTGCCATCCCAGCTCAAAGAGCCAAAATATCCATTTGACTTTATCCTGGAGCTTAGTCTGAAATCAAGGTTGAGCAATGACATGGCCACCGAGAAATTTTCAGAACAGCCTACAATTACACCGGCTACCCCCCCATCGGCTATGACTGCCATATCACGAGTAAGTCCGTGACGTGTACCTTTGTTAATTGTATAGAAATTCTTCTGTTTGTTAACAGAATTACTTGTAAGTCTTGCAGTTGTATATTGATATAGCTGTTGATAGATGGTATCAGATACAGAAACAAAAAGTGAATTGTCATTCCTTACAAGCCTGTTTATGCTATTCCTCAGGGCTGTATTTTCAGCAGCAAGATTTTCATTTATCTGGCGTAAACTGAGGTAGC
Source organism: Bacteroidales bacterium (assembly GCA_035531395.1). Lineage (GTDB taxonomy): Bacteria > Bacteroidota > Bacteroidia > Bacteroidales > VadinHA17 > LD21. The sequence continues at coordinate 110,373 of DATKTA010000005.1, read as the reverse complement.
TCCTAGTATTGCTGATTTTCTCCTCTATCCCGTATGTGAACCATCTTATGCTATTTACAACCCGCGTATTATGATAATAGTTTCTGGTGGATAGTAAATAGAAAGCTATACCTTCAAGTATCAAAAAGATTATAAGGCTATGGTATCGCTCCAGGAAATTCAGAAGACTCCTCATTTACCTGTTGGATTATCTCATTAGGAACTGGAACCTTTCAACATTTTTTAATGCAACACCGGTACCACGTGCAACAGCATGGAGCGGATCCTCAACTACATTGAAATGAATGTTAATTTTATCAGAAAGCCTTTTGTCAAGACCTCTCAGCAATGCTCCGCCACCCGCAAGATAGATCCCTTTATTTACTATATCTGCATATAGTTCAGGCGGGGTCTGTTCGAGGACACTAAGCAGAGCTGCTTCAACCTTCGATAAAGATTTATCGAGGCAATATGCAATCTCCTGATATGAAATAGGTATTTCAATAGGAAGAGCAGTCATGATATTAGGGCCTCTTACAACATAATCAGCAGGTGGATTTTCAATGTCAGGAAGAGCTGCACCAACTTCAATCTTGATATCCTCTGCTGTCCGTTCACCTATCTTGATATTATGCTGATGCCTCATATAGGCCTGAATATCAGCAGTAAAACCATCACCTGCAATCCTGATTGATTTGTTGCAGACGATACCTCCAAGAGCAATTACAGCAATCTCTGTTGTTCCTCCGCCAATATCAACAACCATACAACCTTCGGGGGCTTCAACATCAAGACCAATACCTATAGCTGCAGCCATAGGCTCATAGATCATATATACATCACGACCTCCTGCATGTTCAGATGAATCACGTACTGCCCTGATCTCAACTTCAGTACTTCCTGATGGTATACAGACAACCATTTTGAGAGAAGGGGAAAATAATCTGGGTCCCTTGTTGATCATCCTGATCATACCCCTGATCATCAGCTCAGCTGCATTAAAATCAGCAATAACACCGTCACGCAACGGCCTGATAGTCTTTATGTTCTCATGGGTCTTGCCATGCATCTGCCTTGCAGCCTCCCCTATGGCAATCAGTTTCCCTGTATTTTTGTCTATAGCAACAATTGATGGTTCATCAACAACAACTTTATCATTATGGATTATGATGGTGTTGGCAGTTCCTAAATCTATTGCAATTTCCTGTGTTAAAAATGAAAATAGGCTCATTATATGAGATGATTATATATTAATGTTTAAAATGTCTTATTCCTGTTAAAACCATTGTCATGTCGTTTGCAATACAATAATCTGTAGATTCCTGGTCCCTGACTGACCCTCCCGGTTGCACAACAGATTTGATCCCAGCCTTATCAGCTATTTCAACGCAGTCGGGAAAAGGGAAAAATGCATCTGATGCCATTACTGCACCATTCAGGTCAAAACCAAATGACCTTGCCTTTTCAATAGCCTGCTTAAGTGCATCAACCCTCGATGTCTGACCAATACCACTGGCACATAGCTGCTTGTTTTTAGCCAGGACTATTGCATTCGATTTGCTATGCTTTACAATTATATTCGCGAATACCAGGTCATCCTTTTCAGAGCTTGCAGGCTGACGCTTTGTTACTAGCTTCATATCATCTGAAGTCTGAGTGCTCATATCTTTTTCCTGCCACAGAACGCCACTTAATAATGATCTGAAACTATAATCGTTTTCAGAAGAATTCTTTCTTATCAGTATTATCCTGTTCTTTTTTTGTGTAAGAATGGAAAGTGCAGATTCAGAAAATCCTGGGGCAATAATAATCTCAAAGAATAACTTGTCGATTTCTGATGCAGTATCCTCCTCTACAACTCTGTTAGTTGCAATAACACCCCCGAATGCTGAAACCGGATCACCTGCCAGGGCATCCTTCCACGCATCCATCGGATTGCTTCTGGACGCCACTCCGCATGCATTGTTATGCTTAATAATGACAAATGTATCTTCTGTAAACTCATTTATCAGGCTCACCGCTGCATCAAGATCGAGAAGGTTGTTGTAAGAAAGTTCCTTCCCATGAAGTTTTGTGAATGTCTCGTCAGGATTGCCGAAAAAGATACCTTTCTGGTGAGGATTCTCACCATACCTCAAAGGATATGATTCATTTATACTCTCTCTGAAAACCGGAATATTCTCTTTCTTATTAAAGTATTTGAAAATTGCTGTATCGTAATGGGATGATGTCATGAATGCTTTGGCCGCAAATAGCCTTCTCTGCTCCAGAGATGTAGTCCCGATGGTATCGTTAAGGATTGAAAGCAGATCACTATACTGCTCTCTCCCTGAAACAACAAGCACATCATTGTAATTTTTTGCGGCAGCCCTTATAAGTGATATGCCTCCGATATCTATTTTCTCAATAATCTCCTCTTCACTTTTAGTGTTTCTGACTGTTTCTTCGAAAGGATAAAGATCAACAATAACCAGGTCAATCTCAGGTATCTTATACTTTGCAAGCTGCTCAGCATCTCCCTGGTTTTCCCTTCTGGCGAGAATCCCCCCGAAAACATTCGGATGAAGTGTCTTCACTCTTCCTCCGAGGATAGAAGGATATGTAGTTAGATTCTCTACCTTGTCAGCTGCAATTCCAAGCCCTTCAATAAAGCTGAACGTACCTCCGGTTGAATATAGCTTCACATTTAGCTCATTCAGTTTTCTGACTATAGCATCAAGTCCCTCTTTATAATAAACTGAGATCAGAGCGCTCTTAATTCTTTTATTACTCATTTTTTGATATTTAGGAAATGACATGGCCCCTTTCTACAGGGGTCTAAAAATAGATATTTTTTTATTATCCCCATACAATATTATTTATGATTATAAGCTAAGCCACTTTTTAGTATATTTGAATCCTGATTTCATTATCTTAAATAAACAGATGTTTCTTAGACTTTTCAAAGAGGGATTTTTATTTGCGTACAGCTCCATAATAGTAAATAAGCTAAGGACTTTCCTTTCTCTCTTTGGTATAACAATAGGTATTTTTTCAATAATATCAGTTTTTACTGTTCTCGACTGGATGGAGAAAGCGATTCGTGAAAGTATTGCCACCTTAGGTGACAATGTGGTCTATGTCCAGAAATTCCCCTGGTCGTTTGATCCTAACCTTGCCTGGTGGGATATCATTAAATGGCCAGCAATTACTCAAGATGATTACAAGGCTATTTCAGACAGGTCAGTAAGGACTGAATCCGTTTGTTATTCAGCATTTCAGTCTCGACAAATAAGATATAAGAGTAATGTTGCAAGTGATGCGGTAATATGGGCTTCAACTTATGATTTTGAATCTGTCAGATCATTTGAGATTGAAAAAGGACGATACTTTTCACCTGAGGAATCAGCCTCCGGGAAAAATGTTGCGATCGTTGGGGCTGTTCTGGCGGAGAGACTTTTTGAAAAAATGAATCCTGTCAACAAGCAGATCACTATTGGAGGAAATAAGGCCACCGTAATCGGAGTATTCAAAAAAGAGGGCAAAGGAGGTCTGAGTGATGAAGGAATGGATGAAATGACCCTTGTACCTTTGAACTACGCTAAAAACTTTGTAAACCTGCGGAATAAAAATATAAACTCCAATCTCATAATAAAGGCTAAGAATGGAGTTTCAACCCAGGAGCTAAGTGATGAGATTACAATGGTACTGAGGGCAGCAAGGCGACTTCAGCCTGATGAAATTTCCAATTTCTCAATTAACAAAGCCAGCATGCTGACCCAGGGATTTGAACCAGTTTTTGCAGGCATTAATATAGGAGGCTGGATAATAGGTGGTTTCTCAATACTGGTTGGAGGATTCGGGATTGCTAACATTATGTTTGTTTCAGTAAGGGAAAGAACAAACCAGATTGGCATTCAGAAAGCTCTCGGAGCAAAACGCTTCTTCATCCTTCAGCAATTTCTTGTTGAATCGATACTTCTTTCACTCTTTGGAGGCATTCTTGGAATATTAATGATATTGCTTGCCACTGTAGGTGTCAACTATGTATATGAACTTGACATTCACCTTACCGTGGCAAATATGATACTTGCTATAACAATATCGGGAGTTATAGGCATTGTTGCCGGCTATGCCCCTGCCAGTGCAGCATCCAAAATGAATCCTGTAGAGGCAATAGGTTATTCATTCTGATAGATTTCTGTTTTCATCAATCCATTTTGTCAGATTTATAAACTGCTCCACAGAAAGTTGTTCAGGTCTAAGATCAAGATCAGGATAATCGTAATTGTCCAGAGAAAAGGCAGATTTCACAGAATTCTTAAGTTTTTTTCGTCTCTGGTTGAAACAAGCCTTAACCACTCTGACGAAAAGAGCCTCATCGCACCCAAGATTCATAATACCATTGCGCCTTAGCCTGATTACTCCTGATTTAACTTTTGGCGGCGGGATGAAGACATTTTCCGACACTGTAAACAGATATTCAGCCTTATAATATGCCTGAAGAAGAACACTGAGTATTCCATATGTTTTTGAACCAGGTCCTGCACAGATCCTCTCCGCTACTTCTTTTTGCAACATTCCGGTCACCTCAACTATCATATCTTTATGATTCAGGACTTTAAAGAGAATCTGCGTGGAAATATTATAGGGGAAATTACCAGTAACAGCCAACTTTCCTTTGTAATACCTGTTGAGATCCATAGCAAGAAAATCTCCTGTCAGAATATTTTTAAGAGCCGGAAAATGTTCATGAAGGTAATTAACCGATTCATGATCTATTTCAATAACTCTGAAATCGGGAAAATTCCTGTCAAGAAGAAATCCTGTGAGGATTCCTGTCCCTGGACCAATCTCAAGAACGGAATCATATCCTTCCCCAGACAGGGTGGATGCAATCCTGGCCGCAGTTCCCCTGTCTTTGAGAAAATGCTGACCCAGATTTTTCTTTGGTTGTACTCTATTCATGAGGTCAAATCTGCAAGAGATCTCTGCCGAACTTTCTTAATATGGGTAATTTAAGTGATTCAAGAAATGTAATGAATTTTTTCAGAAGATTGACATAGAGTGCCACAAATAATGAGAAGATCATTATCCAAATCATCAGAATATTAAACAGGAGGGTACCGATCTTGAGATTCCCAATCTGCTTATATGGTGCATAGAAATGAGCCCTGCCCCATTTAGAGCCCGGATTCATGTATACGGGATCAGCCTTCTGGATAAATCTGTCGCCAGCATCAAATATCTTACTGGTCGACATCCTGTTAAGAACAATATCAGCAAGTGTCTCATTATAATGGCTGTTTCTCAGCTTCAGAAATTCATCAGGTCCTATTACTGATTCTATCTGCCTGTACAGTAAGTTTCTCTGGTTAGATATAGTTTTGCTTTTTGCTCTGAAAGTCCTCGACAACGAATCCAGATAAATCTTTGTCTGATCCGCGTAATAATCATTAAAGGATTTTACATTCAGCCCTTTAACAATCTCTTCGTTCTTTATTTCTGATTTCAGTGAGAGGTCATTGATATGATATAAAAGCTTTTTAAATGATTGACTGTATTCATCGGTCTTTCCGGGATCATCCTTTTCAGCAAGACATTTATCAACAGTAACCTTGAGATTAGGGATAAGAAATGAAGCATACCAGTCATTCTGGCTTATCTCCTTATCATATTTGAAGAAGGGTTTCTCAAACTTGTTAATCCTGAATTGTTCCACGCTTGCAGCTTCATAAGCCCAGCGGGTTACCATCATGTCTCCAATCACCGGCACATAAACTTTCCTGGTGAGCGACCAGTGCAGATCATCATATTTAATCATTACTCCTCCAAGCAACAATTGAGGAACAAGGATCAGTGGAATAAGGATATAGATACTTACAGCGGTCCTCATACCTGCTGAAATATTCAATCCCAAAAGATTTCCGAAACAGGCCGTTGAGAAAAGAATGATCCACTGATGAAGAAGCATGCCCCTTACTTCCATAATCAGATTAGCTACAAGAATAAATGAAAGTGTCTGTATTGCAGACAGGGTAAACAGGAAATTGATCTTTGAAACCATATAGCTCAACCTGCTCAGGTTTAAAAACTTTTCCCTCTCCAGTATTTTTCTGTCCCTGTAGATCTCCTCAGCACTCACAGTGAGTCCAATAAACAGTGCAACAATTATACCCATAAACATAAAAACCGGATAATTCTTGTTGTCAGAGAATGTATAAATGCCGTTAGTACTATATTTTGATATATAACCAAGAATAAAAGCAAGAATCGGCGCTTCAAGCAGGTTTATTATCATGTATTGGCTATCAGCAATCTTCCTGGTTATATTCCTTTCAATAAAGGTCCTTATCTGCTCAGGCTTCCCAGGAACCCTGAAGTTACTTGGAGGAATGCTTGTTTTCGGAGGTTTTCCTGATAATACAGGCATCATCTTTTTCCTGTACTTTTCATACCATTCCTGAGGACTTACCTGGCGTTCCTTGCCAGGCAACCCTGAAGGGTCAATAACCTTAACCTCAGTAATATGCAGGATATCATCAGTTTCTACATTTCCACAGGTAGGACATTCACTCTCGGCAGCATTAGCCTGCGATGTCTCTGTTTTGAAATAAACAAGCGCCTCAACAGGATCCCCGTCATATATCATATAACCACCCTTATCGAGAACCCACAGGCGGTCAAACATTTTAATTACATCTGAAGATGGTTGATGGATGATAGCAAAAACCAGCTTACCCTGCATCGCCTGATTCCGGAGCAAAACCATAACCTTCTCTGAATCAGAAGATGACAATCCCGAGGTTGGTTCATCAACAAACAAAACAATAGGTTCACGCATTAACTCAAGTCCTATGTTTAATCTCTTTCTCTGACCGCCGCTGACCTTCTTGTTAAGGACATCTCCTACCTGGAGGTCTATTATTTCATATAGATCCAGATCATGAAGAACCTTTTCAACAGTATTCCTTAGTTCGTTTTCATTAAAATCACCAAAACAAAGACGTGCATTGTAGTAAAGATTCTGATATACAGTAAGTTCCTCAATCAACATATCATCCTGCGGGACAAATCCGATAAGTCCTTTAAGATCTTCAGAATCTGAATTTATATCGTACCCGTTTATATAAATATTACCTGAGGTTGGAATGAGTTTACCATGCAGAATATTAAAGAGTGTCGATTTCCCGACACCGCTACCTCCCATTATTCCTATAAGGTTTCCGGAATCGATCTTGAAATTCATCTTCTGAACACCGTTATCCGAATTCTTGAATAAGAATTCTATGTCATGGCCTTCAAAAGTTACTTTCTCCAGAAATCCCCTTGAAACAAATTTCTTATAGATCCTTGAATAATAGATTGGTTCAATTCCGGGACCTTTGATGTTAACGCCCCTTTCAAGCAGATACGGCCGACACGCAATTATATCCCTCCCCTTGAAATAGAGGCCAAGAGGCCCATCATAGATTATCAGCAGAGTTCCTGTACTTTCAATATGAAGAACTACCAGGAATCCCTTAAATCCTTTAATTCTGATATGTCTCCATTTATCATAATTCCTGTAAATAGATGCACCGGAATATTTTGGATTATCACTTTCAATAATAAGTATGCAATCGGGAGATACATCATCGTATGACCTGCCGATCATAAATGCAGAGGCATTATCATACTCATTTTTAGATATATTGAAAGTCCTTGCAACTATATCTATAATAGTCTTTTCCTGTTCAGTAATCATCCCATCCTCGAACGCAAACTCTATAAGCTGGAGAAAGACAATCATCCGCTCTTCAAGAAAGAGACCTTTCTTTATCTGCCTGCAGATGTTTGTTATCTGGAATGATATAAGAGATTCCTCATCTGACAGTTCAGACTTATCAACACTTTTAAGTTCATTGGAATAAAACTCAAGATTGTTTTCAAAAAGGCTATAGTATTCTTCCTCAAGCTCCCTGTTGAGATATCGCCTCAAATAACTGCGCAGAATTTTCTTTCCTCTCGATGAAATTCCGGCAGGATTTACAGTAGATACAATGGCAAAAATGTGAATTAAGGCAAGTAATACCGATTCCCTCATATAAACATCATGTAAAAAAAAGACCGCAAAGATCCTGTCTTTGCGGCCATTATCATATTGTTAAATTATTCAACAATTTTCTCCCTTACTCCTGTAATTGCTACAGTGATATCCTTGATATTTTTCTCAGTAAGACTTGTTCCAATTCCTTCATATACCTTTTTTATTGGATCAAGGGTCTTAACAAAATCGCCGACACTGGGATCATTAATATAAGGCTGTGTAATCTCGAGGTAAACTTCAAATGATTTTTTCTGTTCCAGAAGTACCCTGGAAATTCCAGCAACCTGATAAGCAGCTTCAGATACATGAGTTGTAAGGAACATCCCTTCAACCCAGGCACCACCAACAACAAGCAGTGCGAGAGGCTGCTGATCGTTATCAGCCAGATATACATAGGTATCATTAAAAGCACTGGTAAGAATATCTACAAGCTGATCCCTGTTATCAAAGTTCTGCCTGATCTTTTCATAAAGATCTTCATTATATATCTTGGACATATTCAGCTCATTGGCAAGAGATCTGATAGCACTCATATTATTGATGACCTCCTGCTGCATGTTATATAATGTGGAATAACTGAGATCCGCACCATAAACACCAAGATTAATAGCCCTGGTAGTACTGCTGAAATATTTCTTTACGTTTTCAACCGGATTAGAAATACCGATTATAAACCCTACTTCAAGATCGGTAAGCATTTTTATTACTTCTGCGGATGTAGGTAAAGGGTATACATTTGATTCGATCTGGCGCTCAATTGATTGAACCTGATCCCTCTCAATCTGCTCCTGCTGTTTCACTGCAACTCTGTTTTTGCATGATGTGAAAGCAAATGAACCAAGAATCAGCATTGTAATTAAAGCACCTGCAAAAATCTTTTTCATCTCTGGTCTGTTTTAATTTTTAAATGGGGTTCAAAAAACTGTGGATAAAAGTAGTAAATATTCTTAAATAAAAATATTACATCTGCTCTTATTTATTTAATCATATCTATCCAGCCTTAACAAAGCAGTTCTTAATATGCCAGAAGTTTTTTCACTGGCAGGTGTAGATTTACTTCCATCATGAAGATCCCTATTTTTTTATATATCTTTGAGCCCCTGTAATAAGCTGATTTTTCAGGATGTGGAATTTCGATGAAACTATTGACAGAAGGGGCACAGACAGTATCAAGTATGACCTCAGGAAGGATACCTTCGGAAAGAATGAAGTAATTCCGATGTGGGTAGCTGATATGGATTTTGAAACTCCCGATTTCATAGTAAATGCTCTTCAGAATCGACTCAACCATCATATATATGGTTATACATACAGACCTGAAGATTATTATTCCTCGATTATCAACTGGCATTTAAGCAGACATAACTGGAAAATTGAAAGAGAATGGATATCGTATACCCCGGGTGTGGTACCAGCTCTTAACATTGCCACCCTTGCATTCTCTCTTTCAGGCGATAGCATCGCAGTACAACCCCCGGTATATTTCCCTTTCTTTTCTGCTGTTAAAGCACATGGCAGAAACCTGATTTATAATCAGCTAACAGAAACACCAGATGGCTGGAAAATGGACTTTGAGACACTTCTAAGTTCGATCGACAGCAGTACAAGGATGATAATAATCTCCAATCCTCATAATCCGGTTGGAAGAGCATGGTCAGAGCAGGAACTCAACCAGCTGGCTGAAATTTGTCTGAAAAACAAGATCCTAATTTTGTCCGATGAAATACATTCTGACCTTGTTCTTCCGGGATACCATCATGTTCCTGTTGCTTCCATTTCAGAAGAGATAGCTGATATTACAATTACATGCCTGGCCCCAAGTAAAACATTTAACCTCGCAGGCCTGTCGACATCTTCGGTTGTTATTTCAAACACTGAATTAAGAAGATCGTTCAGGAAAACTCTGAAAAGTCTTCATATTGGGAATGGCAATATTTTTGGGACTATTGCTTCAATCGCAGCATATTCCAGAGGTGAAGCCTGGCTTGATTCACTCCTTGATTATATCGATGGCAATATAGAATACGTAAATGAATATTGCAGGAAGATGATTCCCGAAATAGTACCGGTTAAAACAGAAGCCACTTATATGATATGGCTCGACTGCAGAAAATTTGGAATGACAGGAAAAGAACTTATGAATTTCTTTGTTAACAGCGCTGGTGTTGGAATGAATGAAGGTTCAACATTTGGACCTGGTGGTGAAGGTTTTATGAGAATGAATGTTGCAACTTCCATGAAAAATGTGGCTATGGCAATGCAACAGATTGAAGATGCAATTTTAAAAATCAGATAAATAATGGAAAGTAGATTAAAGGTTAAACTAACACTTGAAGACGGAACCATATACCATGGTTATTCATTTGGGTCCCCTTTGGCTGCAGCCGGAGAAGTGGTTTTTAATACTGCAATGACAGGTTATCCTGAAAGCCTTACTGATCCCTCGTACCGTGGACAAATACTCTGTCTTACATATCCTCTCGTTGGCAATTACGGAGCTCCGGCAAAAAGTGAGGAGAATGACCTTTATAAATTCTATGAGTCATCATCTATTCATATCTCGGGACTTATAGTTTCAGACTATTCGTTTGAATATAGCCACTGGAACGCTGAAGAGAGTCTTGACGAATGGCTGAAACGAAATAATGTGCCAGGCATATACGGGGTAGATACCAGGGCTCTCACAAAAAGGATTCGTGAGAAGGGAGCTATGCTTGGAATAATGGAACCCGATGGCAGTACTATCGATTTTTATGATCCTAATAAAGTAAACCTTGTTGCTGAAGTAAGCACTCATTCAAAAAAAGTATATGGCTCAGGAAGGTACCGTATCCTGCTTGTTGACTGCGGTGTAAAGTATAACATAATCCGGAATCTGCTGAAAAGAGATACTACAATTATAAGAGTCCCATGGGATTATGACTTTCACCAGGAAGAGTATGATGGATTGTTCCTGTCAAATGGCCCTGGTGATCCAAAAATGTGTACTGCTACCATTGAAAATATACACAAATCATTTTCCGGATCGAAACCTGTCTTTGGTATTTGCCTGGGAAACCAGCTTATGGCTCTGGCTTCAGGAGCTGATACATACAAACTAAAGTACGGACACCGTAGCCATAATCAGCCAGTCCTTCAGGTTGGTACCGATAAAGCTTATATTACATCTCAGAATCATGGATTTGCTGTCGACAATGAAACCCTGGCAAAAGACTGGGAGCCGTTATTCATAAATATTAACGACAATACCAATGAAGGAATGAAACATAATTCAATGCCATTCTTCTCAACCCAGTTCCATCCTGAAGCTTCAGGAGGTCCGACTGACACTGGTTATCTGTTTGATGTGTTTGTTGAGAATATTAAGAAATCAATGTAGATCAATAATAAAGCTCCCTTTAAGGGACAAGGGGCTCCTAATCAGTTACATGTTTCATCATCTTCTCGGCAAACTCTGAAGCTGAAGTATTTTTAAAAGGTTTCATCCTCGCTTCAAAAAGATCAGCTATCTCCTTATTGCAGAGATTACCAATACTTCCTTCATGAACATAATCGGCCAGGGCGGTTTTCGAGAATGAGGAGTTTTTTACCATATCCGACACAGCTTTGTACGCATCCCTGAATGGTATTCCATGCTTGACAAGCCTGTTTACCTCCTCGGTACTGAAAATTGTGTTATAGAGAGGATTCTCAGTTATATTCTTCTTCACTTTAATATTGTTAAGCATCAGCAACATTATCTCAATACACTCCCTTAGCTCACCGAATGCATCAAACACAATTTGTTTCAGCAACTGAAGGTCCCTGTTGTAACCCGACTGCAGGTTACTTGTAAGAATTGCAATCTGGTTCGGAAGGGTCTGTATCACATTACATCGTGCTCTGATGAGTTCAAATACATCAGGATTTCGCTTCTGAGGCATTATACTTGAACCTGTTACATATTCGTCAGGGAAATCAATAAACCTGTACTCTGAACTCATATAGATACAAATATCCATTGAGAATCGTGATAATGTCTGTGCTACAGAAGCCAGAGCAGAAGCAACTGCCATTTCAATCTTGCCTCTACTGAGGCTCGCATAAGCTGAATTGTAAAGCAGATCGTCAAATTCCATCAATTCAGAGGTAAGCTTCCTGTTTATAGGAAGTGTTGTACCATATCCGGCTGCAGTTCCGAGAGGATTCTGATTGTTGAGGGCCCTTGCCCCGGCAAGAAGAACAATATCATCGGCCAGACACTCAGCCCATGCTCCAAACCACAATCCGAAGGATGAAACCATAGCCGGCTGCATATGCGTATAACCAGGCAACAATACCTCCTTATACTGGTCGCTCAGGCTCTGAAGCTTGTTAAAAACTTTCCTGATATGAACTGACAGCTTATCTATCTCTTCCCTTGTATAAAGGCGGATATCTACAAGCACCTGGTCATTCCTTGATCTTCCTGTATGTATCTTCTTTCCGGTTGTACCAAGTATCGACGACATTTCCTTCTCAATCTGGGAATGAATATCCTCAACATCAATTTCAATAACCAGACTACCCTCCTCATCCCATTCAAAAAGAGAATGAAGAGCCTTCAGCATTTCATTTTTCTCATCCTTGGATATAAGGCCAACATCCTGAAGCATAATTACATGAGCCATCGAACCCACGATATCCCACTTCGTTAGTGCTAAATCGGTCTTCCTGTCTTTTCCCGCCGTAAATTCGATAATAGCAGGTTCGGGGTTAATCCCCTTTTCCCAAAGTTTCATAAGATTATAATTCAGTTATTATTTCTCACTCGCCTCAACTATAGCCCTGTGAGCCATCAGTCTTATCGCATTAATCCTGATGAACCCTTTGCTGTCCGTCTGATCAAACCCTCCTTCTATATCCATACTTGATAAATTCTTGTTGTAAAGGGATGAAGGTGATTCCCTGCCTTCAATCAGGACATTCCCTTTATAAAGGCAGAGGTGAACGCTTCCATCTATTAGTTCCTGGCTCTTCTTAATGGCAGCCATCAGGAAATCCATTTCCGGACTGAACCAGAATCCATTATAGATTATTTCAGCAAACTTCGGAGTAAGCATATTTACCAGTCGCATTACCTCCCTGTCCATTGCGATACCTTCAATGTCCTTATGGGCAATATGAAGCACAGTTGCTGCAGGGGTCTCATAGACGCCTCTGGATTTTATTCCGACGTACCGGTTTTCAACCATATCAAGAAGCCCTATCCCATTCTTCCCGGCAAGCTCATTCAGATAAATATACATCTCATACGAATCATCCTTAACTGTACCGTCATCTTTATTGATAAGCTTAACCGGCAGTCCATTCTTGAAATGAATTACAATGCGTGTTTCCTTATCCGGGGCATCCTGTGGCATTACCATCTTCTCAAGCATATTCTTCTGAAGCGAGTACATCGGATCTTCAAGAACACCGGCTTCGTGACTTATATGCATCAGATTATCATCCTCACTATATGGCTTGTCTATACTGGCTTTTACAGGGATTTTCTTTTCAGAAGCATATTTCAGAAGGTCAGTCCTTCCCTTGAACTGAGCAAGGAATTCCCTGTCCTTCCATGGTGAAATTACTTCAACCCCCGGCATAAGAGCAAAATAAGTAAGCTCAAACCTTACCTGGTCATTCCCTTTTCCGGTTGCCCCATGTGCCACTGTATTTGCTCCTTCAGCCTTTGCTACTTCAATCTGTTTCTTTGCAATAAGCGGCCTTGCCAATGCCGTACCCAGAAGGTACCTGTCTTCATATATCGCGTTTGCCATAATTGCCTTAAGAACATACTCCTCAACAAACTCCCTCTTCAGATCAGCAATTATCACTTTCGAAGCCCCAAGAAGCAATGCCTTCTCCCTGCATGCTTCAAAATCCTCTTTCTGTCCTACATCTGCAACAAATGCGATTACTTCATACCCTTTTTCAATAAGCCATTTGAGAATGACCGATGTATCAAGACCTCCACTGTACGCCAGAATAACTTTTTCTTTCATTTTTTCTGATTATTTGACTTGTTTAAAACTATTTTGCAATATTCTTTTATCTGATTTGTTGCCAGACCAGTTTTACTTTTTTCTGATCTGTTCATGCAATCCGGGCAGGATTATCTCAAGACATGAATGCAGCTGATGAGATGAGATGCCGTCCCTTGGTATAAGAAGAATTGTATCATCTCCTGCTATTGTACCCGCCAACTCATAACGTCCTGCATCGTCAATATAGAGTGCAGTGTTGCTTGCATTGCCCGGTAATGTCTTAATTATCAGCATCCCTTTTGCTTCAATAATATCCTGTATTACAGGTACAATATTCAGTTTCCCGATGGAATCATGTGAAACCCGGATATTATCTGGCAGGGAATACTTGTAACCTCCTGCTCCGTCCGGAATCCTTCCGACTCCCAACTGCCTTAAATTTCGGGACAGCGTAGCCTGCGTACAGCTTATCCCTTTCCCTTTCAGCTTTTTAAGCAACTCCTCCTGTGTTGCTATCCTGGCTTCTCTGATAATCTTCTCAATTGCCAGAAGTCTTTTTGTTTTTTGCATATTTATGCATTTTTTTTGCAAATATATTCATTTTATTATAATTTAAAACTCAAATTAAAAAAATGTGCTAATTTTGGCGCACAAATCCTGACAATGAAAGACGAAATTAATAAGGTTATTTTGCTCGGTTCCGGAGCTCTCAAAATTGGAGAAGCAGGTGAATTCGATTATTCAGGTTCACAGGCTCTTAAAGCACTTAAAGAAGAGGGTATAGAGACAGTTCTCATAAATCCCAATATTGCAACTGTTCAGACATCTGAAGGCCTTGCCGATAATATATACTTCCTTCCCGTAACACCTTATTTTGTTGAAGAGGTAATAAAAAAGGAAAAACCTGATGGTATACTTCTCTCATTCGGTGGACAAACTGCATTAAATTGCGGTACCGAGCTTTTTAACGCGGGTGTTTTTGAGAAGTATAATGTAAGGGTACTGGGAACTCCCGTGAGAGCCATTATGGACACTGAGGACCGCGAATTATTTGTCAGGAAACTTAATGAGATCGATGTAAAAACTCCCAGCAGCATTGCTGTTACTGGGGTTGATGAAGCCCTTGAAGCTGCTGAAAAACTGGGATTTCCTGTAATAATAAGGGCTGCATATACACTTGGAGGACAGGGAAGCGGCTTCGCATCTGATGCAGAAGAGCTCAGAAATCTTGCGTCAAAGGCATTCTCATATACAACCCAGATACTTGTGGAAGAATCATTGAAAGGATGGAAAGAGGTTGAGTATGAGGTAGTACGTGACCGTTACGACAATTGTATCACTGTATGTAATATGGAGAATTTTGACCCGCTGGGGATACATACAGGTGAAAGCATAGTTGTTGCTCCCTCACAGACATTAACCAACAGTGAGTACCATAAGCTGAGAGAACTATCAATAAGGATAATAAGGCATATCGGAATAATAGGTGAATGTAATGTTCAATATGCCCTCTCTCCCGATTCTGAAAACTACAGGGTTATTGAGGTAAACGCGCGTCTTTCAAGATCGAGTGCTCTTGCCTCAAAAGCAACAGGTTATCCGCTGGCTTTTATTGCAGCCAAACTGGGAATTGGATATGGACTGCACGAACTAAAAAATTCTGTGACAAAAAATACCACAGCCTGCTTTGAACCGGCTCTCGACTATATAGTCTGTAAAATTCCTCGCTGGGACCTCAACAAATTTGTTGGGGTTTCGCACCTTATTGGCAGCAGCATGAAGAGCGTAGGAGAGGTAATGGCAATAGGGAGAACCTTTGAGGAGGTAATTCAGAAAGGTCTGAGAATGATTGGCCAGGGGATGCACGGCTTTACCGGGAACCATGACCTTAGCTTCGAAGACATTGAGAGGGAACTTTCAGAGCCTACCGACATGAGGATCTTTTCGATAGCTGAAGCCCTCGAAAAAGGAATGTCGGTTGATAAAATCTATGACCTGACCAAAATTGACAAATGGTTCTTATTTAAACTAAGGAACATAGTTAATATTAAGAATGAGATATGCATGTATGAGAGTTTCGAGTCAATGCCTCATGAACTCCTTGCTCATGCCAAGATAAATGGCTTCAGCGACTTCCAGATAGCCAGACATGTCCTGAAATCCGGACCTGCCTCAATAAACGATGACCTGATGAAGCTAAGACGCTACAGGAAATCGATTGGAATCGTTCCATATATCAAACAGATAGATACACTTGCTGCTGAATACCCCGCAATTACAAACTATCTCTATCTTACATACAGTGGTACAGAACATGATATTATATGTGAGAATGATAAAAAGTCAGTTATTGTACTCGGATCAGGTGCATACAGGATAGGCTCAAGCGTTGAATTTGACTGGTGCTCGGTAAATGCAATAGAGACCATCAAGAAGGAAGGCCTGAGATCGGTTATGATCAATTATAATCCCGAGACTGTAAGTACTGATTATGATATCTGCGACAGGCTCTATTTTGATGAGCTTACCTTTGAAAGAGTGCTCGATATAATAGATATTGAAAATCCGGGTGGAGTAATTGTATCTGTAGGAGGGCAGATCCCCAATAATCTTGCAATGAGACTCTTCAATGCAAAGGTTCCTGTAATGGGAACTTCCCCAATATCGATTGACAGGGCAGAAAACAGACATAAATTCTCTGCAATGCTCGATAATCTGAACGTCGATCAGCCACGATGGAAAGAGCTTTCATCAATTGATGATATCTATGAATTTGTTGACCGTATAGGCTTCCCTGTTCTGATAAGACCCTCATATGTGCTGTCAGGTGCTGCCATGAACGTAGTATCAAACAAGAATGAGCTTACTCATTTCCTCAATCTTGCTGCAAATGTATCAAAACAATATCCTGTTGTAGTTTCTGAATTTATTGAGAATGCAAAGGAAATAGAGATCGATGCTGTTGCCCGTGACGGAGATATGCTGGCCTATGCAATCAGTGAACATGTAGAATTTGCCGGCGTACATTCAGGAGATGCAACGATGGTATTCCCTGCGCAGAAAATTTACTTCGAAACCGCAAGAAGAATTAAAAGAATATCGCGTCAGATTGCAAAAGAGCTTGAGATAACGGGCCCGTTCAATATTCAGTTTCTTGCTAAAGACAATGATATAAAAGTTATCGAATGTAACCTTCGGGCCAGCCGAAGCATGCCTTTCGTTTCAAAGGTGCTTAAGACAAACCTCATCGAACTGGCAACAAAGGTAATGCTGGGATTACCTGCAGAGAAACCCAGAAAAACAGTATTTGAACTTGATTATGTTGGAGTAAAAGCTCCCCAGTTCAGCTTCTCACGTCTTGCAAAGGCCGATCCTGTACTGGGTGTAGATATGTCTTCAACCGGTGAGGTTGGCTGTATTGGCGAAGGGTTCTATGAAGCTATCCTAAAAGCAATGTTCTCGGTAGGATACAGGGTACCGCAAAAAAGTATCCTTCTTTCAACCGGTCCGGCAAGATCTAAAGTTGAGCTTCTCAACAGTGCAAGGGCCCTGGTCGGGAAAGGACATAAGCTATATGCCACCAGGGGAACACAGCTCTTCCTTAAAAATGCTGGTGTTGAGGCTCATGTAGCTTACTGGCCCGATGAGAATAAATCGCCTAACACTATTGATCTTATAAAATCAAAAGAGGTCGATCTTGTTGTAAACATTCCAAAGGATCTTTCAGCTACTGAGCTTCAGAACGATTATACAATAAGAAGAAGCGCCATTGATTATAATGTACCATTGATAACAAATGCCAGACTCGCAAGTGCATTCATCCTTGCCTATTGCAAACTGAGCCGTGAAGATCTGGTTATTAAAAGCTGGGAGGAGTATAAGTAGGGCGTAGGGCGAAAGACAGAGGGCGAAAGACGTCCCGTCCCGATAATTACCGGGAGCTTTCGGGAGGCGAAAGGAAGAATTGAGGGGGAGAGAGGGAGATGGAAAGAGTAATCCGTCATACCGTAGCACCGAAATACCACAATACCATGATGACAATACGAAAAGCAAAACCTGAAGATGCTCCGGACATAATTGATTTCCAGCATAAAATGGCATGGGAAACCGAAAAACTTAAACTTATTCCGGAAAAGATCATCAATGGTGTTATGGCTGTATTTAATAATCCGGCCAGGGGTCAGTACTGGGTGACTGAAAATAATGAAAAAGTAATTGCCTCATTGCTTATAACTTATGAATGGAGCGACTGGAGAAATGCTGATGTGTGGTGGTTTCAGTCAGTATACGTTCTCCCGGAATTCCGCAGAAAAGGAGTTTTCAGAATGATGTATGACAAAATAAGAAACGAAGCTGAAAAAATTGGAATCGCCGGTTTGCGTCTTTATGTTGAGACAAACAATATCCGGGCACAAAAAACATATGAATCACTGGGAATGCAGAGTGAACATTACAGGATGTATGAATGGCTAAAGTAAATCCGGATGCAATGGCTTGTAATAATATTGGTTTTACCTTATTTCTTTCTGCTCCTCAGGGTTTACAGGGGTCTTAAGAAACTAAAGACCTATAAGCCGGAAAACAATGGAAATCAGTTTGTTTCTGTAATAATTGCCTGCAGGAACGAACAGGAACACCTTCCCTGTATTTTAAATAATCTTCGTGAGCAGATATATCCTTCCGAACTTTTTGAAGTAATCATTGTCGATGACAATTCGACCGATAGTACATTCCGAATCGCATCTTCATTTTGTGAAATAAAGAATATCTCCGTTCTTAAAAATAATGGCAGAGGGAAAAAAGCGGCCCTGATAACAGCTGTTAATGCTGCCAAAGGATCACTTATTGTAACAACTGATGCCGATTGCATAATGCAAAAGGAGTGGCTTCATACAATAAGTTCCTTCAGCCACGCATCAGGTACCGACATGATAGTCTGCCCGGTGATGGTTGCTGAGAGTAAAGGAGTGTTTGGAAGATTTGCTGAGCTTGAATTCCTTGGCCTGCAAGGAGTAACAGCCGGTACTTTGGCTCAGGGCAGCGGGATAATGTGCAATGGAGCAAATCTGGCTTTCAGAAAGGAGACCTTCCTTTCAAACATCAACAATCTCCACCCTGAAATTGCTTCAGGTGATGATGTGTTCCTCCTTCACAGTTTAAAGAAGAAAAGAGGTTCAAAGATAGAATGGATGGAAGCAATGGAAGCAGCTGTAATAACTGCTTCTCCCCTCTCAACTGGGAAGTTCTTCAAACAGAGGGGCCGATGGATATCAAAAGCACCTGCCTATAAGGATATAAATACAATAATTATGGGAATTGTAACATTTGTTACAATTTTACTGCTGATAGTCTCTCCTGCCATTGCACTTTTTGATATTACATTTATTTATATATATATAGTTGCCCTCATTATTAAATCAATCCCCGATTACCTTATACTTGACAGAACAACGACACGTTATGGCAAAAAGAAACTCATGTCATGGTTCATACCATCACAAGTAATATATCCTTTGTATGTTTTAATTAGCGTGTGTTACGGATTTCTGTTACCACGCAGTTGGAATTAATTACCCATTTCAGAAAGGAATTTGATCCTCATTAGTCTTATCTCCTCTTCTTCAAACTCACTTCCAAGTTCTTTAAAGGCCTCATCCAGCGAATCAGATTCCGCTTCCTCGCGAAAGTATGAATAGATATCATTCTGACGCTCATCGTCAATAACGGTATTGATATAATAATCGAGATTTATTCTGGTCCCGGAATTTACAATGGCTTCGATCTCCGATATCAGTTCAGGCATATCCATTCCCTTCGCCTCTGCAATATCTTCAAGCGACCTCTTCATATCTATGCTCTGGATAATATAAACCTTTATGCCCGACTTGTTGACAACCGATTTTACAACCATGTCAAGGGGCCTTATTATCTCTTTTTCTTCAACATACCTTTTTATTATCTCAATAAAATCCATCCCGTATCTCTGTGCCTTGCCGGCTCCAACCCCTGATATATTCTGAAGTTCATCAATTGTAATGGGGTATTGTATAGCCATGTCCTCAAGCGACGGATCCTGGAAAACAACGAATGGCGGTACATTTTTTACTTTCGATATCTTCTTTCTCAGATCCTTAAGGACACTGAAGAGTTCTTCATCCACAGCTGTAATCTTTGCCCCGAATGCACTCTCTTCTTCAGTCGATTCTGCATAATCATGATCCTCGGCAAGCATGAAGGAAGTAGGCTTTTCTAAAAATTCAAGCCCTTTTGGGGTGAGCTTCAGAAGACCGTAGTTTTCGATATCCTTGGTCAGCATTTTGGCAATGAGACCCTGCCTGATAACCATATTCCAGAACTTTTCATCCTTGTCCTCGCCTGATCCGAAAAATTCAAGCTTATGATGCTTGTATGATTTTATAGCAGAGGTAACCTTCCCTGCAAGTATATTGGCAATATGATCGGCCTTGAATTTCTCCTTTACAGCAAGAATAGTTTCTAGAACACTAACGACTGCATCATTACCTTCAAATTGTGTTTTGGGATGCAGGCAGTTATCACAAGCCTCACAGTTATCTTTATCATACTCCTCTCCGAAATAATGTAGAAGCAGTCTTCTACGGCATACTGATGATTCAGCGTAAGATACTGTTTCAAGAAGCAGCTGTCTACCTATCTCCTGTTCTGCGATAGGCTTACCCTGCATGAATTTTTCAAGCTTGGTAATATCGCTGTAACTGTAATATGCTATGCAGTTACCTTCACCGCCATCACGTCCTGCCCTGCCTGTTTCCTGGTAATAACCCTCAAGGCTCTTCGGAATATCGTAATGAATAACAAACCTTACATCAGGTTTATCAATGCCCATCCCGAATGCAATGGTAGCTACTATAATATCTACCTCTTCCATAAGGAATTTGTCCTGGTTGGCAGTTCTTGTGGCTGAATCCATCCCCGCATGATACGGAAGAGCCTTAATACCGTTCACTTTGAGCAGTTCGGCTATCTCCTCCACCTTCTTACGGCTCAGGCAATAGATAATTCCCGATTTGCCATTGTTATTTTTTATATACCTGATAATCTCCTTTGATACATCCTGTTTCGATTTAACCTCATAGTAGAGATTCGGCCTGTTAAAGGATGATTTAAAAACATCAGCATCTAGAATCCCCAGGTTCTTCTGAATATCATGCTGCACTTTGGGTGTGGCAGTTGCAGTAAGTGCAATTACCGGAGATCGGCCTATAGTGTCAATAATCGGTCTTATTCTCCTGTACTCAGGCCTGAAATCATGTCCCCACTCCGATATACAATGGGCTTCATCAATGGCATAGAAAGAAATATCTATATTCTTCAGAAATTCAATATTTTCTTCCTTGGTCAGCGACTCAGGGGCAACATAAAGCAATTTAGCCTTGCCCGAAATAACATCTTTTTTAACCCTTGCTATCTCCGATTTTGTAAGCGATGAATTAAGGAAATGGGCAACATCATCATCAGTGCTGAAATTCCTCATTGCATCTACCTGATTTTTCATGAGAGCAATAAGCGGCGATATAACAATGGCAGTACCGTTCTTCATAACAGCAGGAAGCTGATAACATAATGATTTGCCTCCTCCTGTAGGCATTAATACAAAAGTATCCCTCCCGTCGAGAACATTTCTTATTATAGGTTCCTGATTGCCTTTAAAAATATCAAACCCAAAATACTTCTTCAAGTAATCATGTATAGTAGAATCATTAATCATAATATCCCCAATGTTGAGAATCAATATAAGCGTGTTTTACACATGGCAGTTTATATAAAGTTAATAAATTTCATGATGAAAAAGCCAATTTTTCATTTTATTAACAAAAATGAGAAGATAAATGTTGCAATCTCTTTCAATGGGAATCAAATTGATGTTGTTTTGCTTAAGAAGATTTATCATCTTTACAGGCTGATTTTAATTATATATTGGTTTGCATATGGCTAAGCTGTGGGAAAAAGGGAAAAAGGGTGAAAAGGAGATGTCGTTCCTTGAGCATCTTGAGGAGTTGCGGTGGCATATTATACGCTCTATACTTGCGATAGTAATATTGATGATAGTGGCTTTCCTTTTTAAGAACATTATATTCGACAGTGTAATTCTTGCACCAAAAAGCCCTGACTTTATAACAGCCAGGCTGCTTTGCCGTCTTGGTGAATATCTGAATACAACTGCCTTATGTATTAATACGCAACAATTGAACCTGATCAGTATTAAAATGTCAGGACAGCTTACGACACATATAACTGTTTCGCTGGTTGCTGGTCTCATATTAGCGTTTCCGGTTATACTCTGGGAGTTTTGGCAGTTTTTTAAACCTGCACTTAAAACCAACGAAGCCCGATATGCCAAAGGCGCCGTTTTTGCTTCTTCAATGCTTTTCTTTACCGGAGTTGCATTCGGGTACTTTCTTCTTGCACCCCTTTCGATACATTTTCTCAGTTCATATGAAATAAGCCCTGAAGTTGTAAACCAGATAAATATCAGATCATATATAGGTACAATTACTTCAATTTGTCTTGCTACAGGTCTTGTCTTTGAACTTCCGATAATAGCATTCTTCCTGACTAAAATAGGGTTGATAACTCCTAATTTCATGAGACAATACAGGAAACATGCAATCGTTGTGATTTTTGTGCTTTCTGCAATTATAACTCCTCCTGATATTTTCTCACAGACACTTGTATCCATACCGCTTCTGATTCTTTATGAGGTTAGCATCATGATATCTGCAAGAGTAATGAGGCAGAAGGACAGGGACAGCGAAGCCTTTATGAATGATGATGAACCACAGTCAGATACTGTAACCTCATAGATGATCAAATGAAGCTTCACACTCTCGACCTGGTTAAGAAATACCGTAGCAGAACTGTTGTAGACCACGTCTCGGTCGAAGTTCAGCAGGGAGAGATTGTGGGCTTACTTGGCCCAAATGGTGCAGGAAAGACTACTACCTTTTACATGATTGTTGGTCTTATTAAACCAGGCCAGGGTAGAATTTTCCTTGATGATGAAGAGATTACAACCCTTCCTGTCTATAAGAGAGCCCGTAAAGGGATAGGTTATCTTGCTCAGGAAGCTTCTGTCTTCAGAAATATGTCAGTTGAAGACAACATAAAGGCAGTGCTGGAAATGTCAAATTTTCCTAAGCAGGAGCAGGAGGAGAGACTTGAAACTCTATTAAATGAATTTGGACTGCAGAAAATAAGAAAGAGCAAAGGTATTCAGCTGTCAGGTGGTGAAAGAAGACGTACTGAGATTGCAAGGGCACTTTCACTCAAACCAAAATTCATTTTACTTGATGAGCCTTTTGCAGGAGTTGACCCTATAGCTGTTGAAGATATACAGGAAATAGTATCAAAACTTAAAGAGAAAAACATAGGGATTCTTATCACTGATCATAACGTTCACGAGACACTTACAATAACCGACAGGGCATACCTGCTCTTCGAGGGACATATCCTGAAACAGGGCACTGCCGCACAACTGGCAGAGGATGAACATGTAAGAAAAGTATATCTCGGAAAGAACTTTGAATTACGCCGCTGACTATATCAATTTGTTTTCATTGGAATTTATTATATTTTTGCGGGGAATTTTACCGCGGATGTGTCGTAATTGGTAGCCGAGCAAGACTTAGGATCTTGTGTCCTCGTGACGTGGGGGTTCGAGTCCCTTCATCCGCACAATATGACAAACCGCCTGCAACCTCTTTTAAAGTGCGTTTTGGCGGTTTTTTTAACTATGCATAAAATAGAAAATAAAATGAATATCACCAGAGAAAACATTGATGATCTGAATGCTGTACTGAAAGTTGAGATCAGCAAACCCGATTATGAAGAAAAAGTTGAAACAGTTCTGAGAGATTACAGGAAAAAAGCAAATATAAAAGGATTCCGGCCTGGCATGGTTCCAATCGGTCTTGTAAAAAAAATGTACGGTAAAGCGGTTCAGGTTGAGGAGATTAACAAACTGGTTACTGAAAGCATTCAGAAACACCTTTCTGATGAAAAGGTTGAAATACTTGGTGATCCTCTTCCCAAACTTGACGAAAATGAAAAGATAAATTTCGATACTCAGGAGGATTTTACATTCTCTTTTGAACTGGGACTGGCTCCCTCATTTGAACTCAAGCTCTCTAAGAAGAACAAGGTGAACTTCCATGAGATCATCATCGATGAAAAGATGAAAAATGATTATTTAAACAATTATACCAGGCGATTTGGTGAATTGAGGCAGGCAGAATCCATCGAGGAAAAAGATGTTGTAAAAGGCCGTATCGAAGCTATTGACAACGATGGCAATCCAGTTGAAAATGGTCCTTTTGCAGAAGAAACCTCAATGGGTATCGATATCATCAAGGATGATGAAACCAAAAAGCAGTTCTTAGGGAAGACAGTAAGCGAAATCATCGATTTCGATATTAAAAAGGCATTCCCAAACGATAGTGAAATTGCAGGAATACTGAAAAAGAAAAAGGAGGAAGTTGTGAATATCAGCGGCAATTTCAGATTTACAATAAACGAAATAAGCCGCTTCCATGCAGCCGAAGTAGGGAAAGAATTGTTTGATAAGATATATGGTGAGGGTATAGTGAATACTGAAGAAGAGTTTATGAATAAACTTGAGGAAGAGATCGGCAGTAACCTTAAACGTGAAAGCGATTATAAACTTATGCTCGATATCAAATCTCTGGCAATTGAGAAGACCGAATTCAGCCTGCCTGAAGAGTTCCTTAAAAAATGGCTATTAAGAGTAAATGAAAATACTACAGAAGAGCAGATAGATTCAGAATTTGAACAATTCAGGAAAGATCTTAAATGGCAGCTGATAAGGAATAAGGTTGCCCGTGATAACGAATTGAAAATCACTGAAGAGGAGCTTCTTAAAGAGGCTGAGAATGTTACACGGTACCAGTTCCAGCAGTACGGACTCTATTATGTAACGGATGAGCAGATCACCAGTTACGCAAAAGAGACTCTTAAAAAAGAGGATGACGCAAAAAGGATAGCTGACAAGATACTTGAAGAGAAGGTTTTGGAACTCATGAAAGAACTGGTGAAAATTGAAAATAAAATTATCTCCACGGATGAATTCAATAAGCTTTTTGAATAATAATCAGCGTATTGCAAAAAAAATAAGTAATTTTTTAATATCTTTGTTAGTTAATTAAATATATAGTAAAAATATGAATTTGCTTGATGATTTTGGAAAATTTGCAAGAAGCAAGCGTGGTGTCAGCAGTATTAGTCTGCACAAATTTAATTCTATCTACGGAAGTTATATATCTCCGACCATTATAGAGGAACGACAGCTTAATGTAGCATCAATGGACGTGTTTTCGCGTCTTATGATGGACAGGATTATTTTCCTCGGACTCCCTATCGATGACTATGTTGCCAATATAATTCAGGCTCAGCTTTTGTATCTCGACTCAGCTGATCCGGGAAAAGATATCCAGATCTATTTTAATACTCCAGGTGGTTCTGTTAATGCAGGCCTTGGCATTTATGATACAATGCAATATATATCTGCTGATATTGCTACTATCTGTACCGGAATGGCAGCCTCAATGGGAGCTGTTCTGCTTACAGCGGGCAAGAAAGGAAAACGTTCAGCCCTGAAGCACTCAAGGATAATGATACATCAGCCAATGGGTGGTGCCGAAGGTCAGGCCTCAGATATTGAAATCACTGTGCGTGAAATTGTAAAACTGAAAAAGGAGCTATATGAAATCATAGCTTTGCATTCCGGAAATCCTTTTGAAAAAGTTGAAAAAGATTCAGACAGAGATTATTGGATGACTTCTCAGGAAGCCAAGGATTACGGAATGATTGACGAAATACTTCAAAAGACTCAAAAGTAGCAGGTAATGGATAAATGCTCATTCTGCGGCAGAACAAAAAAAGAAGCCAACATTCTTGTTGCAGGCCTCGAGGGACATATTTGTGATCACTGTATTGATCAGGCTCACAATATTATGATGGAAGAAGTTGGCAATAAGAAGAATGTTGCCTTCGATACAATCAATCTTCTTAAGCCGGCTGAGATCAAGAGTTTTCTCGACCAGTATGTCATCGGTCAGGAAATGGCAAAAAAGATCATCTCGGTAGCAGTTTACAACCATTATAAAAGATTGATGCAAAAGCCCGACAACGAGGATATTGAAATTGAAAAATCAAATATAATCCTCGTTGGGGAAACAGGAACCGGAAAAACACTGTTGGCACGGACAGTTGCAAAAATGCTTCATGTTCCTTTCACAATAGTCGATGCTACTGTTCTTACTGAGGCTGGTTATGTTGGCGAAGATATTGAGAGTCTGCTTACCCGATTGTTGCAAAATGCCGATTACGATGTAAAAGCTGCCGAAAAGGGTATTGTTTTTATAGATGAGATTGACAAAATAGCAAGAAAGGGCGACAATCCTTCAATAACCAGGGATGTATCAGGAGAGGGTGTTCAGCAAGGGTTGCTAAAGCTCCTGGAGGGTTCAATAGTTAATGTCCCACCACAGGGGGGACGAAAACATCCTGAACAGAAGATGATCCCTGTAGATACCAAAAACATACTGTTTATTTGCGGAGGTGCTTTTGAAGGTATAGACAAGAAGATAGCACAACGACTTAACACACAGATTGTGGGTTTCGGGGCATCCAAAGTGAGAGATAAGGTTGACAAGAATAACCTGTTACAGTATATTGCACCTCAGGACCTGAGATCATACGGACTTATACCTGAAATAATCGGAAGGCTTCCGGTACTGACTCATCTTGATCCTCTCGACAGAAAAGTACTCAGATCTATACTGACCGAACCCAAAAATGCCCTGATTAAGCAATATATCAAGCTTTTCAAAATGGACAATATAAAACTTACCTTCAGCGACAAGGCACTTGAATATATTGTAGATAAGGCTGTTGAGTTTAAACTTGGGGCGCGCGGTCTAAGGTCTATATGCGAAGCGATTATGCTTGATGCCATGTTCGAAATGCCGTCCAAAAAATCAAATGAACTTGAAATAACTCTGGAGTATGCTGCCCATAAAATGCAACGGATAAACATGAAGATTCTTAAGGCATCTTAAATATAAAAGGGACATGTCATCACATGTCCCTGTAGAAATCAGTTTTATACACTAGTTAGCCAGCCTGTGGCGGTATCGAAGAGTGATCTCTTTTGATTCATCACCCCTTGTGATTACAGCTTTGGCATCACAGTCACCCTGGCCATAATCAATCATAACCGGCTGGGCATCTCCCCTCTCTATCTTAACAACTCCGCTTACAATAAACCTGCATGCTCTTGTCCAGTGAAGAGCTGTTAATATGGAATTAGTGTACTCAATTCCTTCTATATTAACTCCAGTAGCAGTGCCGGTTACCAGACACTCATCATCCCAAATGTTTCGAGTTAACAGGCCTGCAACCCACTCTCTCTGATGGTCAACTTCACGTTCAATGATCTTTCCGTCAGGTAATGTAATCTTCCCTCCCGTCAACTTAACAGAGATTACAAGATGCTCGTGAGCATTGAATCCTGAGTTTTCAAGGACTTTGGTTCCATCTACCTTATTGCCATTTACATAATAATCTGAGAATGTTACTTTTCTCATCGACCCAATCTCCATTCTCGGGGCCGAAATCTCAATTATTATCTTACCGGATCTGACAATTGCATTCAGTCCTGTGCAGGAAGTTCCATAATCCACAGTAATAACCTTTGGCCATGGATTTGCAGTTGGCTTTGTCACAATAATAGTCGGACAGGAGTCTGCCAGGATAACTGTTCCGGCTTTTGAGTCTTCTCCTTTAGCCAGGTCTTCAGCTATCATTGTGGCATTATCAGCCGTGTTGAAGATATCTTCGAAAATAGCTTCGGTAACAGCGTCATCATCAGCAATATTAAGACTTGCTTCATCGAGAAGAGGAGTGTCTTTCTGACATGAAAATAGTGTGATCATTGTGGCAGCTGCCATCATTATTAAATAACGTGTTTTCATAAATCTGCATTTTTTGGTTATTGTTTACATCAGTTAGACTGCAATAACCTTAAAAGGTTTAAAATGAAATATAAAATAGTCTATCCCTGTAAAAAACACCTCTTTTTACACAATGTGCAGAAAGGAAGTATCTGCCTGAATAATCAGGGGAAAAAATATTTTTGACAGGTTTTCAGTGATTATCTGACCCTTTCCTCTTGTATAAAGTATAGGTATATGGAACAGGATTTAGTTCACTTATGGGGAAATCCTCCTTCTCAGTGATTTTCCAGATTCCGGGATCAATTTCGGGGAAATAAATATCTGCAGGAGCATTCAGGTGAACATGTGTTATGTAAAGCCGGTCAGCCAATGGCATGAACTGCCTGTAGATGCTTCCGCCTCCAATAATGAAGACCTCCTCATCAGGTGAACACTTACTCAGAGCATCATCAATTGAATAAGCTGTTATTGAACAATCAATGCACTCATTAGGCACATCGGTAAGAACAATGTTTTTCCTGTTTGGCAATGGTCTCTTCGGCAGTGATTCCCAGGTTTTTTTCCCCATTATTACCGTTTTGCCTGTTGTAAGGCGCTTAAAACGCTTGAGGTCCTCTGAAATGTGCCACAGAAGCTCATTGTCCTTTCCAATACCCAGGTCATCTGAAACTGCTACTATAATTGATATCATACTTTAATTATTTTCCCTTTCGCCATATGCCATCAGCCTTAAACTGATATTTCACCTTTTATATGTGGATGAGCTATATAATCCTGGAGAGTAAAATCTTCATATTTAAAGCTGAAAATATCTGTAACATCAGGATTTATTATCATTTGCGGAAGCTTGTAAGACTCCCTTGTCATCTGCAGCTTCACCTGGTCAATGTGATTGAGATATATATGAGCATCTCCCAGCGTATGAACAAAATCTCCCGGCTTAAGCCCGGTACTCCTGGCTACCATCATGGTAAGAAGGGCATAGGAAGCGATATTAAAGGGAACTCCCAGAAATATATCGGCGCTTCTCTGATATAGCTGGCATGACAGCCTTCCATCTGCAACATAAAACTGAAAAAGTAAATGACATGGCGGAAGTGCCATCTTATCAAGGTCACCTACATTCCAGGCATTTACAATGTGCCTTCGTGAGTCAGGAAATTTTTTTATCGATTCCAGGACGTTCGAAAGCTGATCTATTTTTCTTCCTCCTTCAGCAGGCCATGAGCGCCACTGGTAACCATAAACCGGTCCCAGGTTTCCATCCTGATCAGCCCATTCATCCCATATTTTGACTCCATTCTCCTTTAGATACCTTGTATTTGTATCTCCCGAAATAAACCATAATAACTCATGAATAATTGACTTAAGATGGAGCTCCTTGGTAGTCATTACCGGAAAACCCTCCTCAAGGTTGAACCTCATCTGGTATCCGAAAACGCTTATTGTTCCTGTTCCAGTTCTGTCGGTTTTTTGTGTCCCTGTAGTCAGAACGTGATCAAGCAGATTGAGATATTGCTTCATTGCTTGTACTAAATTATTGAACCGGGGTTAATATTGCAGCATATCCTCCGCCCGGAGCCAGGTGTATATTCATTTTATCACCTGCCCTCACTGTGATAATCATGTGTTTATAATCAGAAGCATAACGATCAGCATTTACTCCATCCTGGAAAATCTCCATCCTGTAGTTCCCGGCAGGAAGAAATGAGAGATCAACATTCATATCACGACTCTTCCAGTCGGTAAGTGCGCCGATAAACCACTCTTTACCTGAACGCCTGGCAAGAAGGAGGTAATCTCCGATCTTTGCATCGAGAACCTTAATATCATCCCAAACCACAGGAATCTTAACTATGAAATCTGTTGTTTCAGGCTCCCTTATATAGTTTGAAGGACTATCTGAGAGCATCTGAAGAGGGCTTTCAAAAACTATATAAAGTGCAACCTGGTGAACCCTGGTACCCTGGCTTGAGGGCCTTGTAAACAGAGGAGTAAAGTTGGCGCTGTCCATATTTACCATAGCACCCGGCGTGTAATCCATTGGCCCTGCTACCATCCGTGTAAAGGGAAGGGTAACATCATGCTCAGGAGTAATATCCCTGCTCCACTTGTTGTTTTCCATTCCTTTTACTCCTTCGCGGGTGAGTGCATTCGGCCATGTCCGTCCTATCCCATCAGGTTTAAATGCCCCATGAAAATCAATAAGCATATGATGCCTGGCTGTTTTCAGAATGGCTTCATGATAAAAGTTGACCACCTTCTGATCATCTCTTTGCATAAAGTCTACTTTAATTCCCTTCACTCCCCATTTTTCCCAAAGCGGTAATGCCTCATCTATCTTATCCCAGAGTGAATTCCATACAACCCAAAGGATTATTGCAACGTTCCTGCTTTCAGCATATCTGCACAGCTCCTCAACATTTATGTCAGACACCTCTTCCATGACATTACCTAACCTGTACCATCCTTCATCAAGTATCACATATTCAATTCCGTTAGCAGAGGCAAAATCAATATAATATTTGTATGTTGTATTATTAATCCCTGCCCTGAAATCAACTCCATAGATATTGTTTGCGTTCCACCAGTCCCATGCTACCTGACCTGGTTTAATCCAGTCCGTATCTTCAAGCTTGTTTGGCTGAGCCAGTTTAAAAACCAGTTCACTTTCCACAAGTTTGGCATCATCCGGGGCTATAACAAATACTCTCCATGGAAAAGTTCTTGTTCCCCTTGTTACTGCTATGTAATCTTCAGTGCTTGTAATGAACAGGTTGCGGTCTTCCCTGAGAGTCTCCTTTTCAGGATATTGCGGCCAAACAGCTCTGAATTTCCCATTACCTTCACCTCGCAGCCACATCCCGGGATAATCATCAATATCCGATTCGGTAATTAGTACATTTGTTCCGCTTACCTGGAAAAGGGCAGGAAGACTTGCAAGATGCTTATCGACTATTGTGTCAGCTAAAGATGGGATGAAGATTCTTTCATTATGAGACATAAAGCTCTCCTCAAGAGGATACCACGATTTAGTTCCTGAAGGGAAATTTATCTCTGATATCTCTTTAATCACTGTAATTTCTCCCTCTGACGCAGTCCTGAACCTGTATGCCACTCCATCATTGTAAGCCCTGAACTCAAGCACTGATCCTGATGAAAAAGTTATTTCAAGAAGATTATATTCACTGATAACCTCCGATCTTTTTACCGGCACCACAGGAATGATGCTCTCCTTTACTTTTTTTACCGAACCTTTTCGTACTCTGTCTTTTTCTGTGGGTATGATCCCGGTTGTAAGCTCCATGGCAACAATGGGAGAATTTATTAACTCTTTCCCGTCATATGTTACATTCCATTTCACCTGTTTTTCTTTTACTACCACCACTTTGATCCTTCCATCAGGTGAGGTTACTTTATAATCTTTAGCCATGCCGCCAAGCGTTACGCACAATAGCAGTACAGGCAGAATAATTTTCTTATACATCTCTATTTTTTTGATTTTTCAAAATGAATATAAAGCACAGAACTAGCCTTTTTTTCTCTTTCTCTTTTCAATCTCATCCCTTATTGCAGCAGCTTTTTCATAATCTTCGGTTTTAACAGACTCATCAATCATTTTATAAAGCTCTTCATCCGAAAGCGAGTCATATTTTGAAGATTCCGGATCAAGAATACTATCAACCTGACTATTGGCAGAGCTCTCAGAAGCTTCCGGATTGACTGTAATGCCTGCTTTATTAAGTATTTCTTCAGTTATATAAATTGGGCATCCGAAGCGTAAGGCCAGAGCAACAGCATCTGATGTCCTGCTATCTATAGAAATCTCTTTTTCACCGTTATTACAGATAAGCCTGGAAAAGAAGACGCCCTCTTCCAATTTGTATATGAATACTTCCATAACCGAGATACCAAACTCCTCAGCAAACATCATGAAAAGATCATGAGTCAGCGGACGGGGTGGATTGAGATTTTCTAGCTTTATAACAATGGCTTGTGCTTCGAATCCTCCAATTATGATCGGAATCCTTCTGTCACCATTCTCCTCGGTCAGGATCAGGGCATAGGCACCTGATTGCGTCTGACTATAGGAGATCCCCATCACCTTAATTTTAACTCTTTCCATATCAATTATTTATGCACCAATCATTTACAAGGCGGGCTATTTCAGACAAATATAAAGATAATAGAAGTAACACTTGGTTTAACATTATTCTTTTTTATTAACACAGAATAAATGAGTGAATATCACATCAACATATCCATTGAAAAAATAAGCTCACTGACTTGGAAATTGGTTATTTTGTGTATCTTTGCAGTCCAAATTTGAATAAATCCGTCCGGGGCAGATGAAGTTATACAGCAAAATGATGTATACGCCTCACGGAGTAACGTAAAAACAATAAGAAATGTACGCAATCGTAGAAATTGCAGGTCAGCAGTTTAAAGTTGAAGAAGGCAGGAAGATTTATGTTCACCGCCTTGAAGCAGAAGAAGGTTCAAATGTTGAATTTGACAAGGTTCTCCTGGTTGATGATAATGGTAAGATTACAGTTGGAGAACCAGTTGTAACTGATTATGTTGTTGATGGTCACATTCTTGAGCACATGAGAGCTGATAAAGTGATTATTTTTAAGAAAAAAAGGAAAAAAGGCTACAGGATTAAGAACGGTCATCGTCAGAATCTTTCTCATATTGAAATAGTTAGCATAGGTCCTAAGGGTACTCCCAAGAAGGCTGTCAAAAAAGCCGAGCCCAAAGTAAAAGATGCAACAGTTGTTGAGGAGAAAAAAGCTCCTGCAAAGAAAGCAGCTGCAAAGAAGGAAGAGGCTCCTGCAAAAAAACCGGCAGTAAAAAAGACTGCAGAGAAAAAGGCAGCAACTAAAAAACCAGCTGCAAAGAAACCGGCAAAAAGCAAAAAATAGTAAACAGAAATAATTTAAGTCTTTAAAAATATAGAATTATGGCACATAAGAAAGGGGCAGGCAGCTCACGTAACGGACGCGACTCACAAAGCAAAAGGCTTGGAGTTAAGCTTTTCGGAGGCCAGACAGCTAAAGCAGGCAATATCATTGTACGCCAGAGGGGAACAAAACATAATCCCGGACTGAATGTTGGCCTTGGCAAGGATCATACTCTTTTTGCACTCATCGATGGAGAGATTGAGTTCAGTAGAAAAAAAGACAATAAGACCTACGTATCGGTAAAACCGGTAACTGAATAGCTTAATACTTACTAAGGTACTGACTCCCGAAATTCTTTTCTGCTCAGGAAAGCATTATCGGGAGTTTTTCATAATTTTGCGACAGGCTTTGAAAAGCCTGTATTTTTTTTAATATATACCCTGCCATGTTAACAACTAATCAGATCCGCGAAAACAGCGATTCCATCATTCAAAGGCTGAAGGTAAAGAATTTTAAAGCTGATGAGATAGTAGCCAGAATCATTAGTCTCGACACTTCACGTCGTGAAATACAGGCGAAAACCGATTCAATGCAGAATGAGATGAACAGGCTCTCAAAAGAGATCGGATCGCTGATGAAGGAAGGTAAAAAAGAAGAGGCAGAGGCAGCAAAACAGAAAACTTATGCCCTCAAGGAAGAGATAAAGAACCTTTCCGATAAGATAATTCCTGTTGAAAATGATCTTAAGAATGAAATTATCAAGCTTCCAAACCTGCCTCATGAATCAGTTGTTCCTGGCAAAAGTGCTGATGACAATGTTATTGTAAGGCAAGGCGGTAAAATGCCCGGGATATCGGATAAAGCACTTCCTCACTGGGAGCTGATTAAAAACTACGATATAATTGATTTCGAACTTGGTATAAAACTTACAGGTGCTGGTTTCCCAGTCTACCTTGGCAAGGGAGCCAGGCTTCAGAGAGCTCTCATCAGCTTCTTCCTCGATGAAGGTATAAAAGCAGGCTACAGAGAGGTGATGCCTCCTATCATGGTAAATGAGGATTCAGGTTTCGGAACCGGACAGCTGCCTGACAAGGAAGGACAGATGTATCATGTAACAATTGATAATTTCTATCTTATCCCTACTGCAGAGGTCCCCGTCACAAATATATACAGGGATGAAATACTTTCTGCTGAGGCTCTACCGATTAGGAACATAGCCTATACTCCATGTTTCCGAAGGGAGGCAGGCTCATGGGGAGCTCATGTAAGAGGTCTGAACAGGCTTCATCAGTTCGATAAGGTTGAGATTGTCCAGATAGCCCACCCTGACCATTCCTATGAATCACTTGAGGATATGGTCAAACATGTTGAGAGTCTTGTTGAACAGCTTGATCTGCCTTACCGTATTATAAGGCTTTGCGGAGGCGATATGTCATTCACATCGGCTCTTACCTACGATTTCGAGGTATGGTCAGCAGCACAGAAACGATGGCTCGAGGTAAGTTCTGTTTCAAATTTCGAATCATTCCAGGCTAACAGGCTTAAATGCAGGTTTAAAGAGAAAGGTGACAAGCAGACCAGGCTGGTTCACACTCTGAACGGCAGTGCACTGGCTTTGCCAAGGATTGTTGCAGCTATTCTTGAAAATAACCAGACAGAAGAAGGTATCAAAGTGCCAAAAGTGCTGATACCGTACACAGGTTTTGACATCATAAACTAGATACAGGTTTCCCTCCTTGCCTGCTGAAGCGGGATCAATCCGAATGAATAGAACCAGATTATCATATATCTATGCCGGGCTGGCTGTTTTTTTCTGGGCAACAGTACCTACAGCATTTAAGATAAGCCTTGGAGAACTTGGTATTCTGCCAATGCTCACCATTGCATCCCTAACTTCAACAATAGCACTTCTTAGCATTGTTATGGCTCAAAAAAAGATCACATTGTTGAGATCTGCAACCAACAGAGAGCTACTGAATTCAGCTTTACTGGGTTTTATCAATCCGTTTGTTTATTACCTCATACTTCTGAAAGCATATTCTCTGCTTCCGGGACAGGTGGCCCAGCCACTTAATATGATCTGGCCAATAATACTGGTATTTCTCTCAGTCCCTCTTCTTCATCAGAAAATAGAAAAAAAGAGCTTTGCTGCACTTTTTATCAGTTTTGCAGGGGTTTATGTTATCTCTTCCCAGGGAAGATTATTCCAGACCGGGAATGCAAATCTGACAGGAGTCCTCCTAGCTTCAGGAAGCTCTGTTCTCTGGGCATTCTATTTTATCCTTAATGTAATGGATCGAAGGGAAGAAGCTGTCAAACTTCTCCTGAATTTCATTTTTGGCACCATTTATCTTCTTGTTGCAATGGCGGTTACCGGGCAATGGCAGGCAGATTTAAGTGTGAAGGGAGCGATCGCTTCGGTTTATACAGGCATTTTTGAGATGGGGATCACATTCTTTTTCTGGCTGAAAGCATTGCAGATGGCTCCTACAACCGACAAAGTGAGCAACATGGTATACCTTGCTCCTTTCTTCTCTCTTATCTTCCTGCATTTCATTATTCATGAACCTGTCTACTATACGACACCTTTAGGCCTTTTATTGATTATTTCAGGAATTTTTGTTCAGAACCATAAAACAAAGGCGGCCCATTAATCGTTATATTTACAGCTGATAAAAAATTTATCCAAGTTAGATCTGAAATGAATAAGGTTAGTATACTTCTGTTGGCTTTTATCCTCTCTTTCCTTTCATCCTGCAAGAAAGAGGACCCGGAACCTGTTGCAAATCCTACTGCTGATGAGATAGCCAGGGATGATTTCTATAATATAATGAAATCATACTATCTGTGGGACAAGCTTATGCCTGTTGTAGTAAAAGAGGATTATTCCGGTCCGAGAGAACTCCTTGAAGCTATGAGGTACAAAGAGCTTGACAGGTGGAGCTATATTCAGGATTACGATGATTATCTCAACCAAAGCCAGGCTATTTTTGTAGGACATGGGATCAGACTTGGACTAGACGAAAACAACAAAATGCGTATTGCGCAGATTTACAATAACTCTCCTATGTATGCACTGGGCGTAAGGAGGGGATGGATCATTAAAAAGCTCAATGATACTGACCTTGCACCAATATTTATTGCAGGCGACGGAGAGGCTTATTATAACCTCATCGGACCCTCTACAGCCGGTGTTACAAACAAATTCCTCTTTGAGACACCTGAAGGGAAAGATTCTACAATAACTACAACCAAAACTACATTCACTCTTAATACAGTTCTGGATTACGACACTCTCCATCTTAAGACCGGAATTACCGGACATCTTGTTTTTGAACAGTTTATCGAGCCTTCAAATGCCGAACTTGAAAAAGCATTTGCCTTTTTCAAAGGAAACAATATCAATAATATTATTATTGATCTCAGGTACAATGGAGGAGGTGATCTGACAGTACTTCAGAATCTGGCAGCTTATATCGGCGGCTCATCAAAATTTGGGAAACCATTTCTTACCCTGACACATAATGAACAGCAGACCTCTAGAAATAAAACATATAATTTTGGAACAGTTGCATCTCCGGTTTCTGTAGGAAAGATGATTGTAATAACAACCCGGTCAACAGGTTCGGCAAGCGAGGATCTTATAAACGGATTAAAGCCATTTATGGAAATTAAAACAGTCGGAGACACAACAAACGGGAAACCTGTAGGGATGTATGGATTCAAGCACAGCACTCTTTATATGTTCTGGCCAATCTCTTTTGCACTTCTTAATACTGCCGGAGAAGGAGATTTTTATGATGGTTTCTTCCCCGAAAAATATGTTCCGGATGATATAACTCATGACTGGGGCGACAGGGATGAATCATGCCTTAAAGAGGCAATATACATGATGGAAAATGGTACAGTCTCAGCCAAGAGTACCTATAACTACAGGCGTTCAGTTCAGTTATCTGAAAGTCCTGAAAGACAGAATAATGCCTATTTTATTGAAAACAGATAAATATCTTACTTACCGTTGAAGGCACAACCTAAAGAACGGATAATACTGGGAATCGACCCCGGAACCAACATAACCGGATATGGTGTTATTAAAACATCAGGGACTACTCCGGAACTAATAGCAATAGGATCAATTGACCTGTCAAAATATGATGATCATTATGCGAAGCTTAAACACATCTTTGACAGGACTATAGGAATTATTGATGAGTATCACCCTGATGAACTGGCAATAGAAGCACCCTTCTTTGGAAAGAATGTGCAATCAATGTTAAAGCTAGGCAGGGCACAAGGTGCTGCAATAGCTGCTGCACTCTCCCGATCACTTCCAATTTTTGAGTATGCCCCCAGAAAGATTAAAATGTCAATTACAGGAGAGGGTGCTGCATCAAAGGAACAGGTAGCTGCAATGCTTACCAATATTCTGAAGTTTAAACTCGGTGATACCAAACTTGATGCCACCGACGGACTCGCAGCCGCACTTTGTCATTTCTACCAGACAAACAATCCGGTACTGGAAAAGAGCTACAACAGCTGGAAGGATTTCATGAATAAGAATCCCAGAAGAATTAAAAAAACCTGACTCCTATGCCGGAGCATAGGCAATAGCTGCAACACTAACCTTCACTCCTTCTACCTTAAGAACAGCATTTACACATGATTCAATTGTTGACCCTGTGGTTATTACATCATCAACCATCAGGATATGCCTGCCCTCTATGGATTTGGGATCAGCAACTTCAAAGATACCTTCAACATTCACCCACCTGTCATACCTTGACCGTTTAGTCTGGGTTGATGATGCAACAGATCTTACAACTGCGGTATTTTTTACCTTCAGACCGGTCACCTGTGAAAGGCCCTCAGCAATGAGCTCACTCTGATTAAATCCCCTGCTACGTTTCTTTGAAGTATGAAGAGGTACAGGCACAATAATATCGATCGAATCGGTAAACGCTGAGCTTCCAAGTGACAACCCATAAATCCGTCCCAGTACAATCCCTATCTCCTCTATTCCCTTATATTTCATATTATGAATAAGGTTCCTGATCCTGCTCCCTTTATTATAATATGAAAATGCTGCCGCTGACTGAATATGACACCTTCCCCAGAACAGCTGCTCCACAGGATTTCCCTTTTGTTTATGATAATTAGTTCTGGGGATAAGCACAAGGCATTCAGTGCATATGATATTCTCATTCCTGAGCAGGTGATTACCGCAGCCATAGCATATACGCGGAAAAAGAAGACTCAGGAAGTCATCCCACAGATCATAAAACCATTTCATACAGCGAGAACAATAACTTTATAAAGTTAAGAAATTTAACCTCAACCATTGCTCCCGGAGTATCGGATATTTAATAAAATGACAGGATTTAATATACTAAATCATACAAGGACCATGAAGTAATTTAAAGTACCATATTCTTCATGATATTGCCGGCGATCTCTCTGAATTCCTCCGGTGTAAATTTAAGCTTAGGGTTTCTGAAATTCACATCCTCCATACTATCCATTGGTACCAGGTGTATATGAGCATGAGGCACCTCAAGGCCAAGGACAGCAACACCGATCCTGTTGCATGGGTATGCCTTTTTTATTGCAGCTGCAACTTTTTTTGAAAATACCATCATTCCGGTCAATTCATTATCGTCAAGATCAAAAAGATAATCGGTCTCCTTCCTGGGAACCACAAGTGTATGTCCTGCTTTCAACGGGTTTATATCAAGGAAAGCAAAATAACGTTCATCCTCTGCCACTTTATAGCATGGGATTTCTCCATTGATAATGCGTGTGAATATTGTAGCCATTTCCCCTACATTGAAATTTCTATAATCTCGAATGAAATAACTCCTGAAGGTACTTTGATCTGTACATTATCTCCTTTCTTTTTGCCAATGAGTCCCTGGGCTATAGGAGAACTGACAGCTATCTTTCCTTCCTTGAAATTAGCTTCACTTTCAGGAACCAGCTGATATTCCATAACACTGTTATTTGACTTATTCCTGATCTTCACCCTATTCAGAATCCTAACAGTCGATGTATCGATTTTTGATTCATCAATAATTCTTGACCTTGCAACAATGTCCTCAAGCTTGTTGATTTTCATTTCAAGCATTCCCTGAGCTTCCTTTGCTGCAGCATATTCTGCATTCTCCGATAGATCGCCTTTATCCCTGGCATCAGCAATCTGCCTTGAGATCATTGGTCTTTCGACACCTCTCAGATGCTCAAGTTCTTCTTTGAGCTTCTGAAGACCTTCCTCTGTCACATAAATTACCTCTGACATTTTTCCTCTGTTATATTTAAAAAACAAGAAGAATTCCGGCTTTTGCCGGAACTCTTCACAACAAATATATATAATTAAAATATAAAATCAAATAAAAATACTGTGATAAAGTGTTCTACAGATGATTATAACACCTGATTACTGTCACTTGTACTTTTTTGCCCCTCTTTTGGTCCTCGATTTCTTATTCTTTCGTTTAGCTTTATCCCGTGCTGCGGCATCCTTCTTATTCTGTTTCATACGTGCCTGAACCTCAGGAGACTGTATCTCATATGTCTTTTTCTGTGTTGCTTTGCTCCCATCTTTAATGGCTTTTTTCTTTTTCTTCTCTTTTGCATCTGCTTTTTTCTGGGCCTTTTTTGCCTTTCTTTGCGGCAATATTCCCATTTCGGCGGAAATTACTCCTGGCGGAACTGCGGAACCAATTCCTGTAGCCAGCGAAAAAACCAGTGTAATGATGAGGAAGTTTCTGAAAGCTAAATGTCTCATTTAATGATCATAAAATAAATAACCTATATCACCGTTTGATTTAACAGCCCAATTACTAATTTAGTGCCGTTAATAAAATCGTCGTGATATCATTCTCAAAAATAACTTTTTTTTTATTTGCATTGTTATTTAGTGTCTCATTATGTTCCTGTAAAAGGAGCAAAAACGATGTAATACCTGATGTATATGTTGATTTTACAATTGACCTTGCTGATCCTGAATTTGTTAACCTCACTGCAATTGGAGGTACTGTAACCGTTGATGAACGTACCAATAATTTCGGAATCAGGGCAGCAGGTTTCTCAGGTAACGGTATTATAATTCATGCCGGAGTTGATGAGTTCTATGCCTACGACAGGACATGTCCTCATGATTATACCGAAAATGTATCTGCTATAAGAATAAATATTGATGCGACCAATTCTCTATATGCCATTTGTCCTGAATGCAAAACAAAATATGGATTGCCTGTAAATGGAACTCCCGTTGAAGGTATAGGAAGATACCCTCTTAAAAACTACAAGACAAGCTTCGACGGACGAAGGTTACGAGTGTGGAATAATTATTAATTAAAAGAGGCCGGCAATTCTGCCAGCCTCAAATCATTTATAATGATATAATTAATACCTGTAATGATCGGGTTTAAATGGACCTGCAGCGGGTACTCCTATATAATCAGCCTGCTCCCTGGTAAGTTTTGTCAGTCTGACGCCAAGCTGATCAAGATGCAGACGGGCAACCTCTTCATCAAGATCTTTTGAAAGTCTGTAAACTCCAATCTTGTAGTTCTTCTGCCAGAGGTCAAGCTGGGCAAGTGTCTGGTTGCTGAATGAATTGCTCATTACAAACGAAGGGTGTCCGGTGGCACAACCAAGATTAACAAGTCTTCCTTCTGCAAGCATAAATATAGCATGTCCATCAGGAAAAAGATATTTATCAACCTGGGGCTTGATGTTTATCTTCTCCACTCCTTTCATTTCATTAAGCTTATCCACCTGTATCTCGTTGTCAAAGTGACCAATATTACAAACAATAGACTGATCTTTCATCAAGTCCATATGCTCAGTGGTAATAACATCCCTGTTGCCTGTTGCTGTAACATAAATATTTCCCTCTTTAAGGCTTTCTTCAACCGTTTTGACTTCATACCCTTCCATTGAGGCCTGAAGTGCACATATAGGATCGATCTCAGTTACTATTACCCTTGCGCCATATGACTTCATTGATCTGGCACAACCTTTACCTACATCACCATAGCCACAAACAACAACAACCTTCCCTGCTATCATAACATCTGTTGCCCTTTTTATTCCATCAGCAAGTGATTCGCGGCAACCATAAAGGTTATCGAATTTTGATTTTGTAACAGAATCATTAACATTAATTGCAGGTACAAGCAGTTCTCCGTTTTCCATCATCTGATACAGGCGGTGGACACCTGTTGTTGTCTCCTCGGAGATACCTTTCAGATCTTTAACAGCACGATCCCATTTCCCGGGTTCCTTTACAAGAAGCTCTTTGAGTGTTGCAAGAATGATTCCCTCTTCTCTCGATTCAGGTTTTTTATTAAGTATTTCAGGATTTTTTTCAGCTTTATAGCCAAGATGAACCATAAGTGAGGCATCTCCTCCGTCATCAACAATCAGGTTTGGACCTTTACGCTCAGGAAATGAGAGAGCCTGTGCTGTGCACCACCAGTACTCTTCAAGTGTTTCACCTTTCCATGCAAATACAGGGATGCCTGCAGCTGCAATAGCAGCGGCCGCATGATCCTGTGTCGAAAATATATTGCAGCTGGCCCACCGTACATCTGCACCAAGTTCTACAAGTGTTTCAATAAGAACTGCTGTCTGAACGGTCATATGTAAAGAACCGGTGATCCTTGCACCTCTGAGCGGTTTTTCAGCAGAATATTTCTTCCTGATGGCCAGCAAACCGGGCATCTCTTTCTCTGCTATCTCGATTTCTTTTCGTCCAAATTCCGCAAGCGACATGTCCTTGACCTTGTGCTGTAATGTATCAACTGTTATATTCATATTAAATAAAATTAAGTTTGCAAAGATAATAAAATATGATGTTATCAGGAAAATAGTTCAAGAGTATCTGCTTTGTCTTTTTGCATCTGGTCTGCAAGCTGTTCGATACTATCAAATTTCCTCTCATCCCTTAACCTTTTTCTGAATATTACTGTAATAGCGGATCCGTAAATATCACTCTCGAAATTCAGAATATTAACTTCAACACTTCGCTCTCCATTATTGCTGTCTATTGTTGGATTAGTACCAATACTGAGCATCCCGGGGAATGATGATTTTTCAAGCAATGCTTCAACAGCATAAACACCATTCGCCGGTATCAGTTTATGTGCTTCCGGAAGAATATTTGCAGTAGGAAATCCAATTGAACGCCCTATCTTCTTACCCTCAACAATGATGCCCGACAGGAAATAATTGTATCCCAACAGTTTATTGGCATCATCCAGACGTCCTTCGAGTAATGCCTCCCTTACTGAGGTTGAGCTGATTGTAACATTATCATACTCCAGTCCCTGTACCTGTTCAACCTTGAAGTCAGAAAGTCCCGAACACTTTCTTATTGTCTCAAAATCACCTTCCCCGCTTTTCCCGAAATGATGATCGTAACCTACAATAATAAGCCTTGTCCCTATCTTCCCCACAAGGATGTCCCTCACAAAGTCACAGGCAGGGATCATACTGAATTCGTTGTTGAAATCCATTATAATCAGATGATCAATTCCCTCCTTTTCAAGCATCCCTGACTTCTCATCCAGGGTTGTAAGAAAAGTCAGATTATGATCATCCTTTTCAAGAACCATCCTGGGATGAGGAGATAAAGTGATTACCACAGATTCTCCCCCGCTATCCTTTGCCATTCTCACAAGATGATTGAGAAGCATTTTGTGCCCGCGGTGAACACCATCAAAAATACCAAGCGTTACAACCGGTGCCTTAATATTCAAATCTTCGTATCCCTTATGAATGATCATAACATCTATTGTGGTTGCAAAATTAGCAAAGCCTGCTTAATGCAGTAACAAAATGATTTTGTTTTTGTACTTTTATATTAATTATTCCTTTTATTGAAATAACATGAAGTCTGGAAGTTTTTATAATTCCGACCCCTGGTTAAAGCCATTCACAGGTATTATAAATACTCGGATAAACAAGTGTGTTTCAAAAGAAAGGAAGCTTTCAGGAAATAGTACTCTTTGCGATTTTGCGCTGGGTCATTTTTATTATGGCCTGCACACGACAAAAAACGGCTGGGTTTTCAGGGAATGGGCTCCAAATGCCACTCAGATCTTTCTGACCGGAACTTTCAATGGCTGGCAGGAGAAGCAGGAATACTCCCTGACAAGACTTAATAGTCATGGAGACTGGGAAATACAGCTGACCCCGGGAGCGCTCAAACATGAAGATCTCTATAAGCTGTCAGTTTACTGGGATGGGGGAAAAGGCGAAAGAATACCTTCATATGCTACCAGGGTAATACAGGATGATATTACTAAAATATTCAGCGCCCAGGTCTGGAGTCCGGCTAATAAGCACAGGTGGAAGGTAAAAGAATTTAAGCCAGCCGACACAGCTCTGATGATATATGAAGCTCACATTGGGATGGCATCACATTTAGAGAAAGTCGGGACTTACCATGAATTCACTGCTGATGTATTGCCTATTATCAAAAAGGCAGGTTATAATACAATCCAGTTGATGGCCATCCAGGAGCATCCTTTCTATGGTTCATTCGGCTACCATGTTTCAAACTTCTTCGCAGCCTCTTCACGTTTCGGAACACCTGAAGAACTTAAAGAACTGATTGATAAGGCCCATCAGGAAGGTATTGCCGTCATAATGGATCTGGTTCATTCCCATTCGGTAAAAAATGTGATGGAAGGCCTTGCACTTTTTGACGGACAACCAGGTCAATACTTCCACACCAATGACAGAAGATTACACAGGGCATGGGATTCATTATGCTTTGACTATGGAAAGGACAGTGTGATACATTTTCTCCTTTCTAACTGCAGATACTGGCTTGAAGAGTATAAGTTTGACGGATTCAGATTTGACGGTATCACTAGTATGATCTACTATGACCATGGCCTTGAAAAAAACTTCACCACGTATAATGAATATTTTGACGGAAACCAGGATGAAGATGCACTCGTATATCTCTTCCTTGCCAACTGGCTTATCCATCAGTTTAAACCCTCAGCCATTACAGTAGCAGAGGAGATGAGCGGAATGCCGGGAATTGCCGCAGAAAATGACAGAAAAGGGTATGGATTTGATTTCAGGCTTTCCATGGGGGTACCTGACTTCTGGATCAAGCTTGTGAAGGAGACTCCTGATGAACACTGGGATATGGGAAAGCTCATGTACGAACTTACAACTCATCGACCTGAAGAGAAAATAATCTCATACTGTGAGTCGCACGACCAGGCTCTTGTGGGAGATAAGACCCTGATATTCAGGATGCTTGACTCGGAGATGTATAGTGGTATGAATAATGAATCCCACAGCTTTCCTATGGACCGAGGTATAGCTCTGCACAAGATGATAAGGCTGATTACATTCAGTACTTCGGCTGGCGGCTATCTTAATTTTATGGGTAATGAATTC
Organism: Bacteroidales bacterium; assembly: GCA_035531395.1. GTDB lineage: Bacteria > Bacteroidota > Bacteroidia > Bacteroidales > VadinHA17 > LD21. Next base: position 65,996 of record DATKTA010000005.1, on the reverse strand, counting down.
GGGCATCCTGAATGGATTGATTTCCCGAGAGAAGGGAACAACTGGAGCTATAAATATGCCCGAAGACAATGGCATTTAGCTGAAAACAAGGATCTTAAATACCATTACCTGTCACTTTTCGACAGGATGATGATAAAGCTGCACAATGATTTCAGAATGCTCGACAACCTGTATGTTACTAGAATTTATGAAAACACATACGACAAAGTAATTGCATATATGAGGGGCGATTTCCTGTTTGTATATAATTTCCACCCGGTAAATTCATTTACTGAATATGGAATACCGGTGCAGGGCAAATTCAAAATTGTGCTCGATACTGATGATGCATTACTTGGAGGATACGACAGGATAGACAAAACTGCAGTTTATCTTTCTATCAAAAAAGCAGAAAGGAACATTGTTAATGCTCCTATCTACCTCTACCTCTACCTGCCATCCAGGACAGCCCTGGTATTCAGGAAGGAGGCAATAAAAAAGGCAACCGATATTTTTTAGTCTATCCAGCGCAGCAGGTAGAAATCCTGCCTGTGCGGCAGATCTGCATGCTTTGGATAGATTCTTATCCCGTAATAAAATGATCCAGCTCTTTCCGGCACGAGAGTAGCCCTGTAAAGGCATTTCCCCGCTTTGCAGCTTACCAGCTTGAACTCTTCCCTGTCAACATATTTGTAATCGCCGTTTTTACCCAGCCTGGTTATGATGAATTCCACTCCTACATTCTCTTTTGGAATATGCTTGACATGGAGAGCAATCTCGGCTCTATAGTCGTGACCCGATTTATAGATATTATCTTCAGTCTTATCAAAACTATAGTTAATAACCTCAATATTATCCCATTCTTCCCTCATGGCATTCTTCCATGTGGCAATTTCCTTGGCTTTTTCAAAATCATTATTTTTCAAATATATATTTCGGGTTGCCAGCTTTGAATAGAATTTCTCATAATAGTCATCTATCATTCTCTTCATTGTAAATTCAGGAGCAATTTTGACCATGGTATTCTTCACATGGCTGACCCATTCTACCGGCACACCCTGATCATTGAATGAGTAATAAGCAGGTATTATTTCGTACTCAAGCATGTTATAAATAGTCTCAGCATCAACATCATCCTGCAGATCCTGGTTCTCAAAGATTCTCTTTTCAGGCAGAGCCCAGCCTGCGAAAGCACGATAACCTTCAACCCACCACCCGTCAAGAACACTAAAGTGTAAAGTCCCATTCATGACACCCTTCTCCCCGCTGGTTCCTGAAGCCTCAAGCGGTCTTGTCGGCGTATTCATCCAAATGTCAACTCCCCTTACCAGGTGCTTTGCAAGTTCAATATCATAATTCTCAATAAAAATCACTTTCCCTGCAAAACGCGGTATCTGTGATATCTCGAAGATCCTTTTGATGAGGTCCTGACCACCACCATCATGAGGATGAGCCTTGCCGGCATAAATAAACTGAACAGGTTTATCGGGATTATTAACAATCCTGTCGAGTCGATCGAGGTCACGGAAAAGAAGTGAGGCTCTCTTATAAGTTGCAAAACGACGTGCAAATCCTATTGTCAGGGCTTTCTCATCAAGATGTGTACTGATATTAAGAAGTGTACGCGGGCTGACATGTTTATCCATCATGTCACTCTGCAATCTCTTTCTGATATTTGCGAAAAGGTTCTTTTTAAGACCGCTTTTTATATCATAAATCCTTTTATCATCAATTGAGTATAGTTTCTCCCAGACACTTCTGTCCGCCTGGTTAAAATCGACACTCCCTGATAGCTCCCTATAGATCTCCCTCCACTCAGGGGCAGTCCATGTAGGATGATGCACTCCATTTGTAACATGCCCTATAAACAGCTCCTCTTTAAGGTATCCGGGCCACAGCTTATTGAACATTCCCCGGCTGACTTTACCATGGAGCTTGCTTACTCCGTTAACCTCCTGAGACATCCTGGTAGCCAGGTATGACATGTTGAATTTCCTGTTGTTGTCACTTTCGCATTGACCGAGTGCCATCAGCTCATTCCAGGATATGTTAAGCCGCGTGTGATAATGTGATATATACTTACGGAGAAGATCTTCTTCAAAAGCATCATGTCCTGCCGGAACCGGTGTATGTGTTGTAAACAGGGTTGATGATCTTACAACTTCGAGGGCCTGTGCAAATGTCAGATGATGGTCATTGATAAGTTCCCTGAGACGCTCAAGACTGATAAATGCTGAATGCCCTTCATTGCTGTGATAAAGATCTGTTTTAATACCCATCGCTTCAAGGACACGCATACCTCCAATACCTAGCACAAGCTCCTGTCTCAACCTGTTTTCATTATCACCTCCATAGAGATGGTGAGTAACATAACGGTCTTCGGGATTGTTTTCATCACAATCGGAATCTAGCAAGATAAGACGAACCTTTCCTATATTGGCTTGCCAGACACGTATCTTCACCATACGTCCGGGCCAGGCAAGTGTGACACTGAGATGATCGCCATTGCTATCCTTAACAGGGTGAATGGGAAGACGGGAAAAATCTTCTGATTCATATAATGCAAACTGTTCACCTTTGGGTCCGATCTTCTGTTTAAAATATCCAAACCGGTAAAGTAGTCCAATACCTGTAATATTAAAATTCGAGTCACTGGCTTCCTTAAGGTAATCACCTGCAAGAATACCCAGGCCACCGGAGTATATCTTCAGACACTGATGTATACCGAATTCCATTGAAAAATATGCTACTGAAGGATCGGTGGTATTGACAGGCCTGTTCATATAGGCAATGAATTTATCTTCAATAACCTTCAGCTCTGAAAGAAACTGCTCATCATCCTCTAAAACAAGCAGACGCTTGTAGTCAATTTTCTCAATAAGCATCTTCGGATTATGGTTTACCTCATCCCACAGGGATGGGTCGAGGCTTCTCAATAAGCCTTCAGCATCAGAGTTCCACGACCACCAGAGGTTATTAGCAAGGGTTTTAAGGAATCCGAGTTTCCCGGGGACAGCACTCTGTACATAAATATCCTTCCAGACAGGAACCTGGTGAGGCTTACGTATTACAAGGTCAGGTGCTTCTACAAACCTTGCGAATTCGCGAGGTTCTCCATCACGTCTGTCGGCACTTTTTTCAAGAGCTAATTCGTATGCTTTAAAGTAATGCTCCACGAGTGTATCCCACATCGCTATCCGCGATATCTCATGAGCCTTTTTTCGTGCCTCTGAAACTTCATCTTCCTTAAGTCCAATGAATTGATCAATGAATTTTTGAATCTCATGGATAACTTTTTTCTCATTCTCATCATTTCTTTCAATAACACGTATTCCGTTACCTGGCTCCTTGAAATAGGTTTGCACCCATAGGCCAAACCCTGACAGTGAAGTTGTTACTGTAGGAATAGAGAACATCAGGCTCTCAAGCGGGGTGTAACCCCATGGTTCATAATATGATGGAAAAACAGAAAGATCAAATCCAATCAACAGGTCGAAGTATGGAATATTAAAAATCCCATCATTGCCATTCAGATATGAAGGAACAAATATCAGCTTCACCTGTGATTTCTCATCATTATCCAATCCATTTGATATAAGCCTGGTAAGAACAGGATCGCTGGAAGGATAATGGAGGCTGTGGCTGAGATATTTATCCCATCCCGTTGATTTTGCACCATGGTAAAGGATATCAACAATATCCTGACGAGGCCCCTTATGATAGGCTGGCATTAAAAGAAATGCGACACACTCTTTATTAAGATTATCTTCCTTCTTAAGTTCTCCAAGTGAATCAATGAAAATATCAACTCCTTTGTTCCTGAATTCGTAACGACCACTGTTAACAATCAAAACACAATCCTGTGACAGTGAGTAGCCAAGAATAGCTTCTGCAACACTGATAAGCTTTTTGCGGGCAATATTTCTCTTTTCATCGAATTCTACCGGTCCGGGCACAAATGAATCTTCAAAACCATTAGGTGTTACAATATCAATTGGTTTCCCGAGAAAATGGCTGCATTCCCTTCCTGTTATTTCACTTACCGAAGTAAATACATCAGCTTCAGCTGCAGTAATCTTCTCAAGCGATTGTTTCGCAACAACATTAAACTCCTTTGAAATCTGTATCGGGTTGTATGTTTCCATCTTTCCGTAAAGAGGACGGTTATTACCTGCGATACACCTTCCCAGTACTGTTGCATGTGTGGTGAATGATGTTGATATCCAGGGTGCGTTTTTCTTTAGGTATAGAACTCCGGCACCTGTCATCCACTCATGAAACTGTGCTACAATCAGATGCTGGTCAAGATAAAAAGAAGAGTAACTTTCGATCACCTTACCTGCTGCAAAACCAAAAAGAGCCGGTTCTACATAATCCCACTGACCTGATATACTGTCAAGCTTAAAAGCTTCCCAGAATGCGGCAAATATTTCATTTTGCTGGCCAAAATATGGAGTAAAATCCAACAATATAACAATAGGTCTGCCGGCAATGTTCCATCGGCCGATCTTTACTCTGAGACCTTCAGAGGCAGCCTTTTGTTTCCAGTCAGAGAAGAGTGAATCATCCGGAATAAATTCAGGATTGGTATCAACTTCCCTCCATACATCAGGCCCGATCAGTATAAAATTATCTCCCAACTCTTCAACAATATTGAGAGCTTTTGTCGAAACAACAGTATGTATCCCCCCAACTTTATTACAAACCTCCCAGCTGGTCTCAAATAGAAAATCAACTTTCATTTTATTGGCAATTTATTTTATGTAATTTATTCAGATTTTTTTCTTCCCCTTGTTTTAGTGGAATTTGGAACGGGTTTTTCTGCTGCAGATCTCTTTTTATCTGAAGTTACCTTAGTCCCTGCACTCTTTTTTTTCTCCACGGAGGATTTTGCCCTGGTGGTTTTGACTGTCTTCTTAACCACGGACTTGTTTAATACCTCATCTTTCTTGCTCTTGGCTGCCGAAGCACTTTTAACAGCAGGCCTTTTCACACTTTTTTTCTCAGGTTTCTTTTCAGTTTTTTCCCATTCAATTATTATCTCATCTGCCTTTGATAGCTTTCTGGCAGAAGATTTTTCAGCCGTAGCTGTTTTTGCAAGTTTTTTCTTCAGTCGGATAATTTCCCCGGTTTGTTTTTCAATGATCATCTCCTTCTCTATAACCTGATTGCCAAGTTTATATATCTGATCCTGTTCAGCAGTGTCAGGGAATGATCTGTTGAGACGTATCTCAAAGTCATTCAGAACATTCATGTAATTCATGAAAGCATCATAAGGGCTTTCATATGGATTGAAATAAGCATGTACGGCACCGTCGGAGAAGAATTTGGTTGCCATATAATAGAAGTGATCGCTCGATTGCAGATATTCCCAGTCTTTTTTGAGCTCATTATCATCACATCTGTTTACTTTTCTTGAAAGACTATAGAGCTTTTCAAGAGCAGCTGCCTGAAGTTCATTACCAAGCCATGCAGTTATATCGCGTTCTTCATCGGCCCACGATATCGGATTCTGAACATTTATTGCAGAAACTGGCAAGAGCTTATCAGCCACCTCTGAAGGTGTCATGAATTTGAAAGGCGTTTTCTTAAGTATTGAGGCGGGCATATGCTGAAGGAAATCAAAAATTCCCGACTCTTTCCAGTTATGTTCGCCAAATGTTTCATAATCTAAAAAGATGTTCAGAAGTTCACTTGAAGATGCCAGCTTATTTATCCAGCCTGCATATTTATCGGCTGTAAGTGGCCACGCAATCCAGTCTTTATTTGAGAATCTGAAAGCGATATCATCACTAAGTACAAAATTCCTCAGAAGCACTTTAAGCCTGGGGTTTACAGCATTACAATACAGATAATTGGGACTCTTCCATCCAAGTATATGTTTGGCACCTTCAGTCAGCATTGCTTTATATCCGAGGTCTGCTACCCACGATCCGATCTCATCAGAATATATAAGTTCAGTGTTCCTGAAAGTGACAGGCTCCACACCCAGAAACTGTTTAACCGCAGCCTTATGCTGGTTTACCTGCAACTCAAATTCACTGCGGCTCTTAAGCGATGCAAGGGAATGAGCATTTGTTTCTCCAAGGAATTCTACCATTCCCGTCTCGGCAAGCTTGTGGAATGACTCGAGAACTTCAGGCGCATATAATCTGAACTGGTTTATTGCAATACCTGAAATACTGAAAGAAACCTTGAACTTCCCTTTATGTTTTTCAATAAGGTCAAGTAAAATTTTATTGGCCGGGAGATAACATTTTTCTGCCACTTTCCGCATGATAGCTTCATTGGAATAATCATCATAGTAATAATGATCATGCCCGAGGTCAAAAAACCTGTATCGCTTTAACCGGAATGGTTGATGTACCTGAAAGTAAAAGCAAATTGCCTTTTTGCCGTTTGAACTCATATCTTAAACCTTAATTATTTCCTAATACCCTGTAGTAAATATCTCTGACATGCCGTGCCGAATTATCCCATTTAAGCCTGATAACCTCTTCCTTCCCATTTTTTATTATCATTCTTGCAAGGTCGGGATATTTGAGGATACCATATATAGCATCGGCCATTGCATCAATATCCCAGAAGTCGGTTTTTACTGCATGAGTAAGAATTTCTGACACCCCGGATTGTTTGCTGATTATTACCGGTACATTTGACTGCATTGCTTCAAGTGGCGAGATCCCGAAAGGTTCTGATACTGAAGGCATAATGTAAACATCACTCATCTCAAGCATTGTGAATACATCCCTCCCTTTCAGGAATCCGGTAAAATGAAACCTGTCAGTAATTCTCAAGGCTGCTGCACGTCTCATCATCCTTTCCATCATATCACCGGATCCTGCCATCACAAACCTCACGTTGTTCATGACTTTAAGAACCTTGTATGCAGCTTCTATAAAATATTCTGGTCCCTTCTGCATGGTTATACGTCCAAGAAAAGTTACTACCTTTTCATCAAAGCCTTTCAAAACAAGACTTTCACCAGTAAGTGAAACAGGCTCAACAGCATTATAAACAGTTTCTACCTTCTCGGGATCAATATTATACCTGTTGATTACTATATCCCTTGTAAGATTACTTACGGTAATTATCTTGGATGCAGCATCCATGCCACTCTTTTCAATATGATAAACATCGGGATTAACATTACCCCCGCTGCGGTCAAAATCGGTTGCATGTACATGTATTACAAGCGGCTTGCCTGAAGCTTCCATCGCAGCAATCCCGGCAGGATATGCCAGCCAGTCATGAGCATGAATGATATCAAATTCATTTTCGGATGCAATTACTGACGCAACAATGGAATACTTATTTATCTCATCCATAAGGTTCTGGTCGTACCTTCCGGAAAACTCAACCATTCCCTTATCGTTTGTCTGAACCATTAGTTTATAACCTGAAACCTCAGCCCGTGTCATTCTCCAGAAATCTTCAGGATCGGTATAGGGGACTATCTTTGATTCAACTTCAATTTTTTCAATCGGCCTTTTAAATCCCTTAAAGTGTACCTGCTTGTAAGCAATATGCACTTTGTTGGCACCAATGAGCCTGACTATAGACTGATCTTCATCACCCCAGGCTTTCGGGACAACGAATAAAACATCCAGATCATCGAAAGTTGCCATGCCCTTAGTGAGACCGAAGCTAGCAGTTCCTAAGCCTCCTGAAATATGCGGCGGGAATTCCCACCCGAACATTAGAACACGCATATCTGACCTGATTATTTTATCTCATATCTGGATTCAAGAATATCAATTATTCTAAGCACTTCGCCTACACTCCATGCCTGTGAAATAGCTCCTCTTGGCAAATGAGGGGGATCGCCATCATGTATTTCAGAAATAGTACTCACCCCGGCTTCATCCATAACCTCCTCCATACCATAAATGAGCTTCTGGACTCTTGCTACACCCTGTTGCCCGTAAACTTTAAGCCAGCCTTCGCAGAATGGTCCAAAAAGCCATGGCCATACTGTACCCTGATGGTAAGCACTATCGCGCTCTTCCTGATTACCCTGGTATATACCCTTATAGTATTTATTCCTTGGAGAAAGAGTTCTGAGACCCCTCGGTGTAACAAGATTCTTATCAACAATGTCAAGTACTGTTCTCATCTGTTCCTTATCAAGCATAGAATATGGCAGAGATACAGCTATGACCATATTCGGTCTGATGAACATATTCTTTCCTTCATCATCATTTACATAATCAGCAAGGAAACCTTCATTTTCATCCCAGAATAACTCAAGAAATGACTTCTTTATCAGTTCAGGAAGATATCCAAATTCAGAAATGAATTTTTTATCTTTTGATACTTTTGCCATTTCAAGTGCAAAGCATACAGCATTGTACCACAAAGCATTGATCTCTACTGCATATCCGGCTCTCTGTGTCACAGGAATGCCATTTACAACAGCATCCATCCATGTAAGTGCTTTTCCAGGTGCACCTGCATAAATAAGACCGTTTTCCCTCATCCGGATATTATAAATAGTACCGGTTTTAAATGCATTTATTACAGATTTCGCAGCAGTTCCGTACCTGTCCCAGCAATCAGTCCCTTTCTGCTCAAGATATTGCTGTAATGACCAGAAAAACCATAATGGGGCATCGACAGAGTTATAGGCAGGATTATTCTCATTACCAGTGTTGGGAAACAAGCCATCCTTCATTCTGCTCACCTGGGTATCAATAACATCCCTGTAAAGTGCAAGTTTATGTCTTGCCAGAGCAAGCCCCGGCAGCGATATAAATGTATCTCTTCCCCAGGCGCCAAACCAATGAAAACCTGCAATTAAAGAGGTTTTTCCCCCTCTTTTTTCAATGAATTGTTGTGCAGCATTCTTTAAACAGTTTATATAATTGCTTCTGGGTATCTTTCCTGAAACGGTTTTTGTAAATTTCTGCTTCAGTCCTGAAATTTTTTCCTCCTTTGTTGAAGCAGAGAAGACAATAACATCGCCCGCTTTGGCTTCAACTTCAAAGAAACCGGGAGTGAAAAGATCTTCTGTATAATCATATCCCCGTTTCTGTTCTTCATGATATTCAATTTCAAGATACCAGTCGGGTACAGGAACAAAATCAACCTTTGTTGAGAATTGCATATTCAGGAAAGGAAATCCTTCATATAATTTTGCCTTAATACCATTTTCGATAAAGTCAATCTTTGTATTTGCAGCAAGATTTGCATGAGTTAACTGATGTATACTCCTGAAAGCCAGGAAAGGACGCATCTGAATCTTCATTGGCTCCGAAGCTTCAAGAATTGTCATGCGCTGCATGAATTGCTCTTCATAATGTACCAGAAGTCTTTCCAACTTAATGAGTACTCCTCCTACCCTGAAAACCCTCGATGGTATACTGTCAGCATCAAAATCCTCAATGTATTTATGCCCCTTTGGATTAAAATAATCCCCCTTGTATTTCCTGATACCGATATTGAAGCTCTTATCATTATTTACAACTGTAAGATCAAGAGAAGAAAGAAGCACAAAACGGTCTCCTCCCATCTGATCCACAGGGCAAATAAGTAATCCGTGATATTTGCGTGTATTACATCCAACAATGGTTGTTGAAGAATATGACCCGGCCCTGTTGCTCCTTATCAACTCGCGGCTTAATGAAAATTCGAGATTTACTACTTGACTTTTGTCGAACTTTATGTAACTCATACAAATACAGATTGTTTAAATTAAAAGACTATGTTAAGTTAAAAAAATTATTTCATCCTTGCAAACACACATCAGGGTACAAATAAAATTAATAAAAATCAATTAAAGCACAGCCTCTTGAAAAAAAGAATAACTTTGCACTCCATTAATTTTTAATAATACTTGTAATAACAGTTTAGATGATAAAAAAGTTTATTTTATTCCTGATAACCATAATTGTTGTATTTGGCTGTAAAAATAATGTTGCTGAGATATCAGGAACCCTTATGAAACCTGAAGCCGGTAGTTACATATTCCTGGAGGAACTACAGCCAGAGCAATTGAAAAGAATTGATTCTGTTATAGTATCACCGGAAGGTAATTTTACATTTGAAAGAGAGGTCACAAAGCCTTCTTTCTACCTTCTTAAGATATCCGAAAACAATTTTCTTACCATGCTCCTTGAACCAGGGGATAAGATCAAAATGAATACCTACTTCGACTCTCTAAGTTATCCTGCTTCACTTTCAGGTTCAAAAGGAACTGAACTGATGGTTGAGTATAATATCACCCTCAGGAAATCAATAAAGAAATTCAGTACCCTGAATTCTATCTATATGGATAATATTAATAACCCAGAACTGGCTTCGGTTGTGGAATCTCTCGATAGTATGGCACAGGGTTATCTCGACGAAATAAATACATATACAAAGAATTATATTGATAATAACCTGACTTCACTTGTAAGCCTGGTGGCCTTATACCAGCAGATAGCTCCAAATGTATATGTTATGAACCCCTCAAAAGATCTGAGCTACTTCACAAAAGTTGACTCTTCTCTTACAATTAACTATCCTGAAAATGCACTAGTAAATACTTTGCATGACCAGATAATGGAAATGGAGCAAAGTTTGCAGACCAGTACTGCGGAAACAGAAGAAGCAGGTGAAGGCACAGAGGCTCCTGAAATTACTCTTCCGTCACCAGAAGGAGACACAATAAAACTATCTTCAACCAGAGGATCGGTTGTTCTGCTCGATTTCTGGGCATCGTGGTGCCTTCCATGCAGAAAGGAGAATCCAAACCTGGTAAAAGCTTACACTAAATATCATAGTAAAGGATTTCAGATATTCCAGGTATCCCTTGACAAAACCAGGGAAGCATGGATTAAAGGGATCAGCGATGATCAGCTCGGCAGCTGGATCCATGTAAGCGATGTTAAATATTGGAATTCAGTTGTTGTTCCGCTCTACATGATAGAATCAATACCAACAAATTTTCTTCTTGATAAGGAGGGAAGGATTATTGCATCAAATCTGAGAGGAGAACAACTTGAGAATAAACTCTCCGAAATTTTTAAATAACAATTAAATCTCATTACAAAAAACTTGTAATCCGATTTTGCATGAAACGTCTATTATTCCTCCTGATTATAATTATAGTTTACTCCGGTTGTAAGGAGAAAAACTCTATCAAAATTAATGGTGTTATTGAGGGTAAAAAATCCGGGACAATAATCATTAACAGGCTAGATCTTAATACTCCGGTATTTATAGATTCAGTAAAAATAAGTAAAAAAGGCACATTCCATTTAAGGGTGAGGAGTAATGAACCTGATTTCTACCAGGTAAGTCTGACTCCTGACAATTTTATTACACTTCTGGCCGAACCAGGTGAGAAGATCAATTTACAGTTCAACAGCCAGATATTGTATGACAATTATACAGTAACCGGATCTGCAGGATCTGAAAAGCTAAGAATCCTTGATGAAAGTCTGATTAACACAAAGAAGAAACTTGACTCCCTCAGCAATGCTTATACTATAGCTTCATCCAACCCTGGATTTGACCAGAGAGGTCCGGAGCTGGAAACTAAATTCAATGAACTCATTAAGCTACAGAGGAAAAAAAATATAGAATTCATTATCACAAATACAACATCACTGGCTGCCATTAAAGCTGTTTATCAGCGAATTGATCCTGATACATATGTCCTTTATGATCCGAAAGATCTTCAGTATCTTAAGATCCTCAGTGATTCACTCAAGAAATATTATCCCAATTCAAAACATGTGCAGGCTCTTTCACGGGATTTTCAGAGTGAACTTACCCAGATGAATGCAAATCAGCTTGCCAGACTTTCAGAACAGCTTGAACCAATTAAGCTCAATCCGGATCTTAAAAATCCTGACGGGAAAAGAATATCACTTGAATCTCTCAAAGGTAAATATGTTCTTGTTACTTTCTGGTCAGTACGTTCAAAGGATTGCATTAACGAGAATACCCAGCTAAAGGAATTCTATAAAATGTACAATAAAAAAGGATTTGAAATATACCAGATCAACATCGATGCTGATACCAGCCTTTGGAAATCAGCAGTTAAGTATGATGAGCTGCCCTGGATAAATACAAGAGAAAATAATCCGTCAGATCCGGCAACTGCACGTCTGTTTAACGTCAGAGAGTTGCCTGCTAACTACCTGTTCGATAAAGAAGGTAATATAGAAGCCACCAATCTTCATGGAAAAACACTAAAACTTAAACTGGAACAGCTTTTTAACAAATAGCTCTATACTGTGAAAGGGAATGGTAAGATATTTTTTGCTTCTGATTTTCACCTTGGTCTGCCTGCCGGTACTCCACCGCTGGTCAGGGAAAAAAAGGTTGTTGCATGGCTGAACTCAATTGCACCTGATGCTAAAGAGATATATCTCCTGGGCGATATTTTTGATTTCTGGTGGGAATATAAACTTGTAGTTCCCAAAGGATTTACAAGATTCCTGGGTACAGTAGCTTCAATTACAGACTCAGGAATTCCAGTTCATTTTTTCACAGGGAACCACGACATGTGGGTTGGAAGCTATCTCAGGGATGAATGTGGTATGATAATTCATACCTCGCCTGTTACAACGGTTTTTGACAATAAAATATTTCACCTTGCCCATGGCGAAGGACTCGGAACAAAAGATATCAGCTATAAAATACTCTTATCAATTTTCAGGAACAGGCCTCTGCAGAAAATGTATTCGGCACTTCATCCTTTAATAGGAATTGGTATCGGTCATAACTGGTCACTAAATTCACGTCTTGGCAAAGGAATAACAAGAGAATTTCTTGGAGAGGAAAAAGAGGATTTGTTAAGATATGCGAATAGTGTAATTACTAAAGGGAATATCGATTATTTTATCTTTGGTCACAGGCACCTTGCCATGAGTTACACTCTAAAAAATGGTCCGGAAGTTCTTTTTCTTGGAGACTGGATACATTCAGGCAATTTTGCAGCCTGGGATGGGGAAAAGCTTATCTTTACCAGACTTGACTAACTGTCGGTACTTTCTTTTACACTTACTGTCACCATGTAATAGGAATAAGAATCATTAATGGTGTCAAACTGATAATTGAGCTTGCTTCCCGATTTTTTAGCCATCTCAATTAAACCCATATTCCCAGTACTGTCATCATCAGTAATCTGTTCGGTAAGTGCTTTTACAAAAAGTTCCTTGAGGCCTTCCTTATCCTTGCTGTTTATCTCATCCAGCTTACTTTTCAGCTCCGGGACCTTTAAGTTTAAAACAAGATTTCCCGTGGTAAGGTAGAAGACCCTGTCGACGAATCTGATCATAGCAATAGGTTTACCATACTTCTCCTCAACATCCTGTCCGGGGCTGTTATTCTCAACATTATCAAGCAATTCAACGAGGGTACTGAAGACTCTCTTTCGCTGCATCCATTCAACCTCTGCTTCCTCAGCAAGCTTAGTTTCAGCGAATGAGATTACCTCTTTACCGATATCATGTGACACATGTCCTGACCATATAAGATAGATGTTATTCTCATCCATCATTTTCTCAAGCTGAGTAACAGTGGATCCTATAAACTGTTCCTTTGGATTTTCTTCATGCGACCCTACACCTCCTGAATCAACTGTCTTGCTCAGAATAAAATATGAGCAATCTTCATCAACCGGAATAAAATCATAATCAAGTTTATTACCTGTTTTCTTGGCCATTTCAATAAGACCAAGGCCGGCACCTCCCTTGCTACTGAACTCGGCATTGATGAGCATTTGCCTGTAAACATTTCTTATCTCATCTGTATCCAGGTTATTTACCTCATCAAGCTTGGCTTTCAGCCCATTAATCTTATCATTAGGTATGACATTCCCGGTAGTAACAGTATACCCCGTGCCGCTCTTTGAGTATACAACAATTGACATGTTTGCATGCTCGTTCTCATTGCTGTGCCTGGACACATTCTGAAGGCTTTCAAGGACAAACATAAAGAGTCGCTTTCTCCCTACGAAACCATAATCCGCATCCTTCATCTCATTTTCAAGGAGCATCAGAAGCGGAACCGAATTCTCGTTGGTCACAACGCCCCTGTAAACGAACATAAGGCGTTCCTTCATCATTTTATCGCGTATCAGGCGCGTAAGATCCATGAAATGAAGATCTTGTTATTAATGGTGATAAAAATAGTAAAAAATGATTACTTCAGCAAATTACCTTCCGGTTACCCAACATTAAATATATTTCTGGATAATATTCCCGGTCGACTTCTCTTTCAGCATCAGTTTTGTTTTTCCGTCGGGCATAACTTCCTTCTTGATAAGATAGTGGTCTTTATCATAATCAATAAAATCTACCCTTGTTGAGAGGCCTTCTCTTCCTCTCCATATTTCCAGCTCAACGTTTTCCCACTTTTTTGTTCTGGCCGATTTGTAACAGGCATCCATTATAGCGTTTACAATATAACCATCATAGAATGTCTCCCTTGGTTCCCTGTTATTCTCGAGAGAATCAAACATATCGGAAAACATATGTGGATAGCCTAGGGCATGCACCTCATCGCCCACAGGAAATAACCATCCTGCATCACTTTCTGTTTTTTCTGACACATATTTGTCGGTGCTGCCGGTAGTAAAGACTTCAAATCCGGTTCTCAGCCAGTGATCCAGCCTGACAGTTCCTTCAGTTCCCGATACCTCATCCCTCAGATCCATACCACCCCTGAAATTCCAGCTCACCTCAACCTGTGAAACAGCACCAGTTTCATATTTTATAAGAGCTATTGCATGATCTTCAGCTTCAATAGGTTTTACCTGTGTGTCGGCCCAGCACATTACTTCAACCGGCTTAACATCCTTGCCGATAAAACTCCTTCCAATTTCTATGCAATGACATCCCATATCAATCAGAGCACCTCCTCCTGACTGCTTCTTATCCCAGAACCAGGCGCTGTGGGGCCCTGAATGAGCTTCCCTTGACCTTGTCCACAAAATCCTTCCAAATGAACCATTAGCAGCCATATCAACAGCTTTGATAGTTTTAGGCGTGTATACAAGATCTTCAAGATAGCCATGAAAAACACCCGCTGTTTCAACTGCATCTAAAATCTCTTTTGCTTCCGCAGCATTCAGAGCCAGAGGCTTTGTACAAAGAATATGTTTTTTTGCCTCGCAAGCCATCATAATAGCCTCTTTGTGAAGATAGTTGGGAAGGGCAACTATCACAACATCAGTTTCGCTGTCCATGATAGCTTCTTTCATGCTTGTGGTATATTTAGGGATATTATATTTATGCGCAAATTCCCTGGCAGCTGATTCAGGTATTGAGCAGACTGTGTGAATTACATCTTTTCTCCGTTGTGCATGAAGAGACATTGTATAAAAGGTCCCAATAAGTCCTGTTCCGAGAAGAGTAATCTTTTTCATTTTATCAGGTTTTTATTATTGATAATGATGGTATTGTTTCACTTAATTTTGTTCTGCACTGAGAACAAAAATAGAAATCTTTCTGGTCAATATCTTCAACATAGGTACTGGACCGCATCACACATGTAGGTATATGGCAGTGAACCAGACCAAATGTATGTCCAAGCTCATGTATAACTTCTTTTTGAAATCGCCCGGCAATAATTTTATTATCACCATTTATTCCGTAACGTTCATTGCTGAGACGGTAATAAGAAGCTATTCCCGATCTGCCGTTAAGGTATGCCTGTCCAAAAATAAAGGTCAGGATTGGAATAAAGAGATCGATGCTGAATAATCCTATAGTTTTTGTATAATCCGAAGCGTAATGAGTGTCAATTTCTTTCAGCAATTTTGTCCCGTTATATTGCCTTCGCGTCGGGTCGTAAAATTCAGATATATCAATAAAACCTTCTTTGATTGTAACAGGCAGGCAAAACTCCTTTCCGGCTGCCTCAACAACACTTTTCAGGAATATCTCCTCGATATAACCTACCGGTACTAATGTGATATTCTGGAAATCCATAATCTCAATTGACAGGCTTTAATCCGAATTTTGAGATTTTGTTATAAAGTGTAACCCTGTCAATATTAAGTGCTTTTGCAGTTCGTGATATATTCCAGCTATATTTGTTAAGTATCTTCAGAATATGTTCTTTTTCAAGGTCTTCCAGACTTTCGATGGAATTGTTTACCACTGATTTCTCAAGTGGCAGATCCTTTAGAGCTATTTTTTTCCCGCTTCCGACAACAATTGCTCTTTCAATCATGTTTTCCAGCTCCCTCACATTACCGGGGTAATTAAACTCCTCAAGCCTTTTCAATGCTGAAGATTCAATTGTGGCAGGTACCTTGTTCATCGAAGTGCAGTACTTCTTAATAAAATAATCAACAAGCAGGGGTATATCCTCTAATCTCTCTCTTAGAGGAGGAACATAGATATTCACTACATTAAGCCTGTAATAAAGATCTTCACGAAACTGTCCCTTTTCAACAAGTGCCTTAAGATCCCTGTTTGTTGCACATATAACTCTGAAATCGGAGGATATCTCTTTGTTGCCACCAACCCGGGTAAACTTCTTCGACTCGAGAACCCGCAGAAGGTCGATCTGCATTTTTGTAGATATAGTGGCGATCTCATCGAGGAAGATCGTCCCATTATCAGCCATTTCAAACCGTCCTTTTCTGTTATACATGGCACCTGTAAACGCACCTTTTTCATGGCCGAACAATTCGCTCTCAAGTAGGCTTTCTGTAAGAGCACCGCAATGAACACTCACGAGGGGGAAAAAACGCCTTTGAGAATTGGCATGTATTGCCCTGGCTACAAGCTCCTTACCAGTGCCGCTTTCGCCGGTTATTACCACCGATGAATTCGACTGTGCCACATTCTCAATATCCTTTAGAACCTCCTTCATTGCTTCACTGTTTCCAATCAGATCTTCAACGCTTTCAAGCGTGACAACCCTGTTTCTGAGATTTTCATTCTCCTCAGCAAGTGCGATCTGTTTTGAAGCATTTCTTATAAGGTGAGACAAGTCATCCGGATCGAATGGCTTGGTAACATAATCGAAAGCCCCGTCTTTTAAAGCCTGGACAGCAGTATCAACTGTCGCGAAAGCAGTCATGACTATAACTATTGAATCAGCCTTCAGCACTTTAATTCTCCTCAGCATCTCAAGTCCGTCCATTCCAGGCATTTTTATATCTGCCAGTATAATATCAAAACTCTCCGACTCCAGTATTTTAAGTGCAGTCATGGCACTTTCAGCACATTCAACATGATACCCGTCTTCAATAAACCAATTGTATAACGAGTCCCTTACTGAGTCCTCATCATCAACAATGAGGATTGAAATCTTTCCAGCCATAATTTATCTTACTAAATTCTTATTAAAGGCAGAGTTATAGAAATGTTAGTTCCCTTCCCCAGTTCCGATTCAACATCAATCTTCCCGTTGTGCGTTTTAACAATACCGTGCACAATGGCAAGGCCCAGTCCAATCCCGCTAGTTTCATGCTTTGTGGAGAAGAAAGGTTCAAAAATATGCGGAATATCATCCTCAGGTATTCCTATACCAGTATCTGATATGCTTATCCCGATATGATCTTCATCCGGATTCATTGTGGAAATTGATATTTCACCATTCTCCTTAACAGCTTCGGAAGCATTCACAAGAATAGCCACACAAGCCTGTTTAAGCTGGTTGGGACTACAGAAAACAAGGTCTGATTTTGCCCTGAAATCATACGTAAAACCAATGTTTGCAATTTTTATCGGATGCACCATCAGATCATAAGTTTCCTGGAGTATCTTATGGATATGCTTCGACTCAAAATCCTCCTGTTCCTTTCTTGAAAACTCAAGTAACCCTTTAACTATCTCTCCGCATCTCTTTGTCTCGCTTTCGATCAGTTTCAGATGCTTGAGAACAGTTTCTTTCTTTTCAGGAGTCATCTCCGGATTACTTAACTGCTTATGTATCAATTTTGTATAAACGAGAATGCCTGAAAGAGGATTATTTATCTCATGGGCAACAGAAGATGAAAGCTTGCCCAGTGATGCTATCCGCTCGATATGAATAATCTCATTCTGTGCGGCTCCCAGCTCTTCTGATTTCTTTTGCACCTTATATTCAAGTTGCTGCGACCAGTTCTGCAGCTCATCATTTGCTGCCTGCAGGTTATCAAGCATTTCATTGAAAGCAACAGAGAGGAGCCTCATATCGTCAAGCTGATTTTGTTTGATCTCGAGCCTGGTGTCCTTATTCCCGTTGGCCACTGAATGACTGGCTTTGAGTATCTCATTAAGTGGATTCTTTATCTTTTCCCTTGTAAAGAAGATAAGTGTGATGAGAAGCAATAAAGTAGTCAGTGTAGCAAGAAGGAAAAATTTGGTTGAAGATTTTTCTACTGTCTGGTCCAGATCAGAGAGTGGCATCTTGATAATCAGTGATCCGAGAACCTCATCACTTTCACTATGGTAATGACAAGCACTTGTAAAGCACGATTTTTCATTCAGAATAGGAGATCTGATAATCAGATGCCTGTGAGCATTATCATTCTCATTCATAGTGCATTCGCTCTTAGTTTCAATAATCCTGTACGACTTTTCCTTTCTGGGGAAAAAAATGCTCATATCATTGTGGCATAAGAGGCAGTTGGGATTGCTATGTGAGATTGTATCTTCTGTAAATGAGGAATATACTAACCTGTCTTTATCATCATACATATTGACTTCATCGATTCCGGTAATGGTATTTATAATATCGAGGGTGCTCTGGAGAGCGCTTTTATCATTATCGAGCATCGATTTATACAAAGAACCTTCGACAATCGATCCTATGTTATTGCCATTCTGGCGGATAACGGTGTTAAGGTTCTGCTCATATACCGATCTGAATATTATCCCGAAAAGGAAGAAAAGGATGATTGAAGATACTGAAATAATAATAACAACACGGCTGTAAATGGACGATCTGAATCTCAGGTTATTTTTAAAAAAAGCCTTCATACTCCTGCCATTATTTTCTGTGATACCGGGCTGATCCATATTGTATTTAACTCACTAAATTGGTTAAAACGAGAGCAGAATCTAATTTAAGCATTATCATCTTAAAATGCCGGATCCGGAGCAGACTTACCTGCCCGGATTCCGCACCCTCATTATTATATGCAATATACACAAATCCTCTCTCAGGGAAATTCCGTTTTAAGAATTTTTAAGATGATTCAGTTAAGAAATGATTTCTGAAAATCCTGCCAAACCTCATCTGGCAGCTCAGCCAGGGGCCTGTCAATAAGTTCACCACCATCCTGAAGTGCTACAAATGATGTTTCCGGAGCATATCTTTTCATCGAAAGGGCAAGAAAATCCTTAAATTTCTCAAGTTCTCTCTTTGTCCATTCAACGGCATCTTCTGCCAGGTAAGCCGAACTGGTTTCGGAAATCCATTTTGTAGGTTTTATTTTATAAACCCATCCCTTTCCATATGGGTCCTCCATAACAGCTCCGGGATTCTCATTAAGAATCGGATTAATACCCTTTATTTCGCCCGACACCGGAGAATAGATTCGCAATACTTTCCCGGAATTATTTGCCATTAATATCAGGTCTCCTTTCTTAATTATGTCACCTGTTCGGAAAATAGGATTAATCCCGACTTCTCCGGTTACATGAAGAAGGAAATCATCGACTCCGATTTTTGCAGTGCCATTCTTTTCAAGAAAAGCCCAGGTATGATTTCTGTTAAAATAGAGCCCTTCAGGTATTCTGAGGATAGCAGCTGTAAGGACTCCAAGGGTACTTCTGAACTGATTTGACAGTGTTGATTTCCTGTTTATTGCCAGCCAGAATGGAATTATCAGCAAGAGGAAAGCGATTACAATCAGATATTCAATCCCCTTTGTTTCAAAAATGTTTGTGTAGCTAAATCCGTCCATCTTGATTAATATTTTGTTTATAAATCCAAATACTTTATGAAAAATCAGTGACTTTCCGAAGCCCATGACGGAGATTCGCGAAGTACAGGCATCCTGTTAATAACCCATCTGAAGATCCAGATCTCGGTGAAAATGACTGTGAGTGTCACAACATATTCCATCCAGGAAGGAAAATACCTGACAGCTTCATCCCATCTGAATCCTATAACAGTCACATTAAGCCTGTTAATTATTATGCCAATCATTGTAACAATAGCTGCGATCCGTGCAATTGTGACGTTGTTCCTGTTGTAGCTATAGTAGAATAATAACATGGGAAGTATTACAAAACCAAACATCTCAGTTAGATACCATTTCCCCAAGGGGCCGTCCAGATACTCCCATCTCTTACCATGAACAAATGCTACGATCTGCAAAAAGAAGTAGGCGAACATGGCCACTGTACAAATCTTTGAAAGTCCAATTATGATATTATCATGTCCTTTCTGGTGTTTTTCACTGATCTGATCTGAAAAGACCTTATGAGTTATTGATCCTTCAAAAATTACCATTGAAAGACCGGCAAAAATACTTGACACAAAGAAGAGTATAGGGATGAATTCGGTGTACCATAGTGGATGTATCTTATCCTTTGCCATAAGGTACAGCGCTCCAAGACCAGACTGATGCAATGTTGACAGAGTTATTCCAAAGATGACAGCGGCAACAGTCATTCCTGAAAGTATCTTCCTTGCTCTTTTTGCTCCCAGCCATTCTGCAATTGCAGGTGAAAATTCTATCAGCTGGGCAATCATATATAATAGGAAATGCCAGGCTACGAGAAACAGTACTGAACTGACACCAAAGTTGTTGCCAATAATCGGATTGATCACATTCCATGGCCTGCCAAGGTCAAGAAGAAGAGCCCCTGCATAAAAAAGATATGCCAGGAAGCCATTTAATACTGTCACTCTCACTATAGAATGGTATTTCTGAATATTGAGAATATAAACCATGAAGGTCAGTACATAGGCACCCCCTGCAAAGGCAACTCCCGTTACAACATCGAAACCTATCCACAATCCCCAGGGAACCTCCTGGCTGAGATTGGTAACCGAACCAAGACCTTTCCAGAAACGGATAACAATTATTCCCAGCCCCAGTAACATTACCGGCAACGAAATAATATTGAAAGGAGTAAGTATCTTTCCTTTAGGTCTCATTTCACTTAGAAGAAATTTAATGATGTTTTTCCCATCATTGTCTCTTGCCATTGTAAGATCTGAATTATTCATTGGTTTCGTCATTTTCATTATTATTCCTGGAGCCTTCTCTTAAACCCAGCAGAATTGCCGGCCAAAGAACAAAAATTGTGGGTACGCTATAAAGAAATCCTTTCGACAGTTCAGGATATGATTTTGTCTGAATTCCTGTATTGAATCCTATTTTTTCGAAAGGTACACCTGAAAGATATAACCATCCGGTTCCGCCGGCCTCACGCTCGCCATAGATATGATCAACATATACTCCAGGGTTCTCAATAATACGTTTCCTGGCTTCTTTGATAAGCTCCTTTCTGGGACCATACAACAATGCTTCTGCAGGACAATTCTCAACGCATGCCGGTAGTTTACCCACCTGTGTGCGTTCGTAACACATTGTGCATTTTTCAATTTTTGGATTATAGTTGAAGTATTCGAATTTAGGAGCATCGAAAGGGCATGAAACCATACAATAACGGCATCCCATGCATTTGTTTCCTCTCCATATAACTGCACCTTCCCGGGTTTTGTACATTGCCTGGGTAAGACATGCTGCTGCACAGGCTGGCTCATTGCAATGCATACACTGGCGTTTGACATAAACTTCGCCGTTCTCGGTTGAATAGGCATTTACAACTGTTCTGTACTTTTCAGTTGTCTTACGGATTTTTCCTGCCTCAACTGTTTCGGTTGGGGCAGGTAACCTGTTGGCTTCAGCACAGGATACCTCACATGTCTGACAACCTACACATCGTATAGAATCATAAAGGACTCCAAAGAATTCGGTTTTATTTTTTACTGAGTTACCGGAGGCTGACTGCTTTCCCACAGCAAGAGTTATACCGGTAACTCCAAGGGTTTTAAAGAAATTTCTTCTGTCAAGGGTCATTTTGTTAAATATTTAAAGGGTTAGAATAATTCGTAAAACCAGATCTGTCTTGATGGATCGATATATTTTGTCTGGAAATCCTCCCAGATCTCAGGTCCCATCTGAGAAAGAACACCTTCCCGGAATTCACCGCCATCCTGCATAACAACATGGCTGTACTCTTTATTTTCCGAATCAAGTACTTCGGTTAAAAAATCCTTTAACCGTGTAAATTCCTGGCTTAGATACTGCCTGTATTTATCAGCATAGAAAAGAAGCTGGTTCTCACGATGCCAGTTTGTTGGTTCTATCCTGTAAACCCAACCATCATTGTAAGGTGAAGAATTTATTATTCCGGAATTTGTCTCAAGAACAGAGTTATGTTCCCTGATTGTTCCTGAAACAGGAGCATAGAGTTCAAGATGCTTACCATTTTGTATAAGAGAAAGAATATGTTCTCCTTTCTTTATCCTGGTGCCGTCTTTCTTCATATTAATCCTTGTTATGGCGCCTGTAATGTGCTGAAGAAAATCATCGATCCCAACCTTAACCATTCCATCCTGCTCCATAAATGCCCAGGTATGAGCTTTATCATAATAGATACCCTGAGGTATGATGACTGCCGACTCACCAAAAACCCTGTCTGATCTTCCTTCAGTTATAGCAGAGGTTTCTTTGAGCCTCCTGCGGTATCCTACTGCAGCGTCAATAGTAAAAGCTAATATAAGGGCTGCTGCAAAGAGAACAAGAAGTACCACCAAAGGTGATCTTGCTTCAGCTTTTGCAGAAGTATATATTTTGGCTTCATAGAGCTGGTCAACTGCCTTTTGTCTTTCTGTCAACAAAAGGTCATTGAACCCGTTCTCACAGATATATTTCTGTCCTTCGGTAAGCACCCACTTCATGAAAGTCAACGATGCTTCACCGACAGGTTGATCAATCCCGGCTGCATATATATTTGAGCTTAGTGATTTTGGATACTTCCCTATCCATATTCCTCTTGTAAGATGATTCAGGTCGTTGTATATATTCTCATTATCATCAAGGATCCCATTATTATTCCTGTCAATAGGAAGAATTGCAAGCCCTTCTTTTATTGCCTGTTTTTCCAGATCAGTGGCTGATGAAAGCTTACAAAAACCTAAACCATAAATATCTTTTCTGACTGCTTCAACAACAGCATCACTGTTGCCGACTTCTTTTACTGCATTGTTGAAATCACTTGTGCCAAGGAATGAGGCCAGGGAGGCATCAATGTTTTCATCATTTACCCGGTAATAATTGACAAAAGCATTTTCAGAGGCCGGGACAAAAGTATTCCAGCTCTCATGTGGAGAATTTATTATTTTGAGAAGCTCTTCTGCTGAAACACCATGTTTTCTCAGTTCCTCAAGTGCGGGATTCATGATGCTTATAACAGGCACAATAACATCACGCCCTACAACAGTATGCCATCCTATTGTATTTTTGATATCAGGGTAATTTCTTGCTGAAACAAATCCAAGCATCCCTCTGCTGATGAACTGTGCAGCCTGTCTGTTATCAGCTACTTCAATTACCTTCACTGTCATCCCTGGTATTGCTGAGTTGTACTTACCGGCCAGGAGGTTCGCCAGGTTATAAATATCAGGAGTACTTGTGATACGAAGTGTATCAGAAGCCTGTGCCTTTCCGCTCATCATACTAAAAGTGACGAGCAATAAAACAATTAAAGAAGAAAATGACTTTTTCATAGCTTGACTGTTTATATTATTAGTTTCTTATAACTCTTCATCGTTGCGGTATATATTTTTATCGATTCTATATAACCAACTATGGTGCCAAATAAAAAAACAGGCTTTAAAGGCCTGTTATTCTGTTATTTAGCTAATCATTAAATTGAAATCACGAGATGCCGGAGTGTTGAATATTTAAACAGTGTAAATATTTTATATTCTCAAATCAATACCAGATCAGAGTTTTGAATTGACTGTATATATTTTCAACATATGTAGAGTTTTTCAACATAAGCTCATTTTTGCCTTTCAGGATGAGCAAATCCGAAGTCATCCGGCCCAGCCTTCCTTATCTAGATTTCTGTAATTTATCGCTTCAGAAATATGTTCGGCAAGTATGTTTTCAGATTCATCCAGATCGGCTATGGTTCTTGCCACCTTCAGGATTCTGTCGTATGCCCGTGCAGAAAGTCCTCTCACCTCCATGGCTGTTTTAAGCAGTCTCCCTCCTGCTTCATCTAGATAACAATACTTCCTCTGCATGGAAGAGGTCATCTGTGAGTTAGAATAGATTCCTTTTACAGATTCAAATCTTTCTGCCTGTATCGCTCTGGCTTTGACTACCCTCGCCCGTACTGAAGATGAATGTTCCGTACCACCGGAATTTGAGAGTTTGTCGTAATTGACAGGAACCACTTCAATGTGTATATCGATGCGGTCGAGTAACGGCCCTGATATCCTGTTAAGGTATTTCTGAACCATGCCCGGTGAGCACATACACTCCTTCTCAGGATGATTATGGAATCCACAGGGACAGGGATTCATACTTGCAACCAGCATGAAACTTGCCGGATAATCGACAGTTGATTTTGCTCTTGAGATAGTTATCACCCGGTCTTCAAGTGGCTGCCGCATCACTTCCAGAACAGTTCTCTTGAATTCCGGTAACTCATCGAGGAATAAAACTCCGTTATGTCCGAGTGATATCTCCCCTGGCTGGGGAAAAGTACCCCCTCCCACCAGTGCCACATCGGAAATTGTATGGTGCGGGCTGCGGAACGGTCTCCGTGTCATTAATGATGAATGATTATCAATTTTTCCTGCTACGGAATGAATTTTAGTAGTCTCAAGGGCCTCCTCAAGTGTCAGAGGAGGGATTATTGTCGGCAGACGCTTGGCAAGCATCGTTTTACCTGATCCTGGAGGACCAATCATTATAATATTATGCCCTCCGGCAGCAGCTACCTCCAGTGCACGCTTAACATTCTCCTGCCCCTGGACATCCGAAAAATCTATTTCATATTTGTTAGCTACTGAATTGAATATCTCTGTCAGATCAACACGCACAGGATCAAATTTTTTTGTACTGTTGAAAAAATCAACAACATCACCCAGTGTTGCCATTCCAAATACATCCAGTCCTTCAACTACAGCAGCTTCCCTGGCATTTTTAAATGGAACAATTATCCCTGCAAATCCTTCATCCCTTGCACGCATAGCAATAGGAAGGACACCTTTAACCGGTTGAAGGGATCCATCAAGCGAGAGCTCTCCTATTATTATATACGATTCAAGAGCTGACCTGCTAACCTTTTCATCAGCAGCAAGAATACCTACGGCAAGGGGAAGATCATAAGAGGAACCTTCTTTCCTGATATCTGCCGGCGCCATATTTATAACTACCTGTTTGCCGGGCCAATGAAGACCAAGTGCACGCAGAGCAGATTCGATTCTTTGCTGACTCTCTTTAACAGCTACATCGGGAAGACCTACAAGAAAAAAACGTATACCGCGTGAAACATTAACTTCAATAGTTACTGTTACAGCATCAATACCATTCACAGCACTGGTGAAAGTTCGGATTAACATAGGAAGAAAATTTTAGCACGTTTGGAAACACTATTCAAATATAGAAAAAGTACAATTATTATCCAAGGTAAAAGTTGAAGTGGAAAACGATTACAAGCAGCCGGAATTATTATAAAAAAAAGAACATGAATAAGTTGATGTACAAATAATCTTAACGGAGGAATGGTGAAGAGTTTCGAATATAATAGGTAACATACTTAAATCAAATTAGGCTTGATTCAAGATAAAAATCATTGTAACTTTACCTAATACTTGAAGGTAATCTTATATTAATGAGCATAATCTGAAAAAAACATTCTGAGTACAATCAATGCCTTCTTATTAATCTGTCTTCTCAAAAAGCATATTAATGATAAGATTATTATTCCTCAATGCATTAAGATCTATTGGCAAGCAGATGCCCTATTCATTTGTGAATGTTTTGGGTATGACAATAGGGGTGGCTTCTGTTCTGATGGTCCTTATCTGGATCGCAGTAGAAACGAGTTATGATAAATTTCATACAGATCATGAACGACTATACAGGGTAAACCTTATCCTTAAAACACCAAACAAGGAAATTAACAGTCCGGTGATAAATGCACCTGCAGGACCTGAGTATAAGAGAGAATTTCCTGTGATCGAGAATTCAGTTCGGTTTGAAGTAAATTCACTTTCAGCAATTTACAACGATAAAATTACAAAATTACAGGTGTTCTATACTGACAGCACTTTTTTTGATCTTTTTACCTTTGAACTTTCCGAAGGAGACAAAAAGAGCTGCCTTGAGTCTTCTCAGGGTATCGTACTGACAGAAAAGGCTGCGAAAAAAGTCTTTGGGTCAGAAGATCCGATCGGAAAAGGAGTAATGATAGGGGGAAATACATTCATTGTAACAGCAATAGCAAAAAATCCTCCAGTAAACACGAATTTACAGTTTGAATGCCTTGCCCCGCTTTCCATACGTGAAAAAGAGGCTCATGTTGGCTGGGATGGAGGACTGGCCTGCTATACTTATGTGAGGCTGATTAAAGGAGCTGATCCAAAAGCACTTGAGAAGCAGATACTTGAATACATGGAAGGTGTAATTAACAAAAGATACAGGGAATATGGATATGCATTAATCCCTTATCTGGAGAAAATCAGTGATATTCATCTTAATTCAGAGACAAACGACACCGAAGTTGATGATGAACTTGGTGGGAAAGGAAGTAAAACAAAGGTTTTTATAATTTCTGGTATCGGGTTGCTTGTTTTATTAATAGCATGCTTCAACTTTGTGAATATCAACACCGCCATCTCCTTTCAGAGGGCGAAAGAGGTTTCGCTGAAGAAGATATTCGGTTCAGACAGAAAGAATATTATTATATTTTTTATACTCGAATCGGGAATTGCAATAATAATTTCCCTGTTAATGGCGTTCCTGCTGGCCAGAATATTTTTGCCAGGCGTTTCAAACATGATAGGCAAGTCTTTGTCTGTAAGCGTAATAGGCCCTGAGCTATGGTTACTGATTTTTGTAATACTTTTTGTCTTCTGTACAGTTTTTGCAAGTTTTTACAGCTCTTTCTATCTTTCTTCAGTTAATCCTCTTGCCCTGCTATCAAGCGAAAACAGTGGATTGAGGAAACAATTCTCCAGGAATATCCTGGTTACTTTTCAGTTCACAATCTCAATCGCACTGATAATATCATGCCTGGTTATCTATTCCCAGATGCAATTCGTGAAGAAAAGCGATAAAGGATTTGAGGAAGAAAATATTCTTTATGTCAACCTAAGTTCAAAAACGTCGGCATCATACGAATTGATAGCTGGCAGACTCCTTACAAATCCGGGAGTAGTTTCTGTAGCAGTATCTGCAGGAGGCAAACCCGGAATAGGATTTACCTCCAATGGATATATGCCGGAAGGATTTCAGCAACCGGTAATGGCAAATGCATTATATGTTGATGAGAATTGGTTGAAAACAATGGAAATTACCCTTATCGAAGGACGTGATTTCAGGAATCGCAGAGTTGATCCCAATAAAGCAATTATAAACCAGACATTTGCAGAGATTAATGGATGGGACAAACCGGTTGGGAAAACAATCACCAGGAACGATATCAAATATGAAGTAATAGGATTAGTGAGAGATTTCAACACTGATTCGTTTTATGAAAACATACAGCCCTTGTTCATATCAACAGTCAATGAATGGGGACCTTACCAGAATATAATAATTAAAATACAACCTGACAGGGCTTCT
The DNA here is from genome assembly GCA_035531395.1 of Bacteroidales bacterium. GTDB lineage: Bacteria > Bacteroidota > Bacteroidia > Bacteroidales > VadinHA17 > LD21. The sequence continues at coordinate 38,251 of DATKTA010000005.1, read as the reverse complement.
GAAGTACTTAAGTTTACAGAATTAATGCTCAAGGAAATTGATCCTAAAAATGTATTCGAGTATGAGTTCCTGGAAGATTCATTAAGGTATTCCTATGCATCAGATCATAAGTTAAACATCTTATTCCTTGTACTGGCTGTTATTGCAATATTCATATCAAGTCTGGGATTATTTGGTCTGGCTACATACAATACTCAAAGCAGGGTAAAGGAAATAAGCATCAGGAAAGTAAACGGAGCTATGATTTCCGATATATTATGGAAATTTAATTTTGAATTATTGAAATGGATCTTAGTCTCTTTTGTAATAGCCGGAATAATTGGATATTTTGTCATGAACAGATGGCTTAATAACTTTGCATATAAAACAACCATCAGCGTTTGGACATTCATATTTTCAGGTCTGCTTGCTATTATTATCGGACTTCTTACAGTAAGTCTGGCAGCAAACAAGGCATCAAGAGCAAATCCGGCTGAAATTTTACGTAAGAATTAAATATAAGACCTTGTTCTTTATAGCAATTCTGGCATAAGGATGAATTGATCAAATGAGGACCAGTTCATTATCACAATTGAAACGGAATTAATGATCATAAGCCTATTTTGAGAAATACAGGCACATTTTATCATGCATTGTATATATCCGGTATTCTGAACCGTCATTTACCATTACCGGACTCGAATGGTCTCCATCCACAATTGGATTCTTAGGGTATTTCACCCAGTGTACAAGGTCAGATGAAATGGCAACATTTGAAGTCCAGATAGAAGATGCTCCGGGTACATCCCAGTCTGCATCAGTTGATCCATGATAATACATATAGTAGTTCCCTTTATATTTGATTATCTGGTTTGCGGCAACAGCACCGGCATCGTACATTTCCAAACCCTTTTCGAGCACAGGGTTATCCTGCACATTTTTCCAGGTAATATGGTCCTTTGAAGCAGCCAGCCATATACCCTCATCATTCCGTTCATAAAACAGATACCACTTGCCATCTTCAACTAATACCGATGGTGTTCCATAAGGCCCGGATATAGTATCTCCCTTAACCGTGATAATTACCAGGTCACCTTGCTCCTCCCATTTTATTCCGTCTGATGATGTTAGTAGATGAGCAATATCGTTTTTCCCCTCAGCATACATGAAATAGCTTTCACCATATTTCATTACGAACATATCTTCTGTCCATTTCTCACTGAAAATGGGGTTTTGAGGATAACGCGTCCAGTTTATTCCATCTTCAGATGTAGCGTACCCAAGGGATTTCGGATCATCACCTCCACCCGAGTAACCTGTATACCACATCTTATAAATACCCTCTTCAAAAAGAATAAAACCACGCTCCCGGATATACTTGTCCCATGTATCAGCTTCGGTTCCGCTGAATAAAGGATTGTAATCATAAGGTACAAATTCAACCATTTCTTTTACAAATTCCGGCTTATTGCCTGCTTTTGCAGCCCTGTTTTGTTTTTGTCTGCAGGAGAATATCAGCAGGCAAATCATTACCAATAAGACAAAGGTTCTTGTATTAATAATCATTTAGTTCAGATTAATGGTTAATGGTTATAGTTTATGCTGTAATGTTTAAAGATAAACTATTACTCAAACAGTTTAAAGACCTTAAAAGTATTTTTACTGTGCCTTGTATAAATTTTAGAGAAGGTCTGGTGAGAAGTACATTGAATCCGTCAGCCATTCTATTTTTTCAGGGCAATATTCTTTTGCCGAGCATATTCGATCAGAAATTCAAATATTTTGGTTTTTTGCTCTATACTCAGAGAAAAAAGTTCTAGCCTTAGAGGTTTTTTCCCTTTCCTGCTTATCAAAATATTTTTGCCTGACAAAATGATATTTTCAATTTCAGTTTCTTGTATTGTAACTTCTCTAATCCGGTTTATCCACATTATCTTCAGAGACCCTTCCTTTATCTCGATTTGAACTTTATTAAAGCCGGAGACACGTGTGATAAAATAAACTCCCATTAAGAAAAATAGGATCGTTCTAATCCAATCTTTTATTTCCAATGAGCCTCTCCCCAGGATCAGAATAATAATGGCAAATACAATAAATAATCCACTAGCTATTTTTTTACTTATTGACTGTCCCCTATGAACTAATGTCAGGTTTCCCATAACTGCAGGCTTTAGTAATTGATTTAAAATTAATTAGTTGTATATCAAAATTACAACATTGGAAAGGGAAAATCAAATTTATTTTATGAACATATATAGCTTAGCCTGCTATTTAGTCTTAAAAATTCGGCAATCGCCTGGCATGAATCATTTTAAATGCTGATAACGTACCATTAAGAATAAACTCATTATTTCATTAACCATAATTTATTTTAATAATTTAGTACTCACTTGTGAAATTTATAAAAATCGGATGTTTGGATTTAGATTTTACCGGAAGTATAGAATTATGCTGATTTCAGCATTAATCCTTTGTGTTACCACGAGCTGTAATACTAATACTTCATTTAAACCAGTTAAACCTGAATTATCAGTATCAGCTGATCATCGATATCTTGTTCTTGAAAACGGGAATCCATTTCTCTGGTTAGGAGGAACAGTCTGGGGTATGTCTGAATGGTTATCAAGAGAGGAGATTGACATCTATCTAAATGACAGAAAAAGTAAGGGATTTAATGTTGTCCAGATCTGCCTCTTCTGGGGAAAAAGGGAAGATGATCCTGTAGGATTTACAGTAAATCCTACCAATTATTATGGGTTCAAAGCCTTCAGGGAAACAGACGGAAAACCTGATGCATCGCAACCTCTTATCATTGACGGTGGCACACCTCTCCAATCCAATGATTACTGGGATCATGTTGAATACATCATACAATCTGCAAATGAGCTTGATATGATGGTTGCCCTGTTACCTGTATGGGGAAGACGATATGTAAATGCTACTCATGCGAATTTTTCTGAAAAATTATTTACAGAAGCAGGAATGGCAGGATACGGAAAATTCCTTGGGCAAAAGTTTAAATCATATTCAAATATCATCTGGGTGATGGGTGGTGATGTGCAACCTGATCTCGGAGGGAATTATCTGAATCATTATCGTGCAATGGCTTAAGGAATAATTTACGGAATTACAGGTGAAAGAGTTAAGTGGTCAGAAAACTCTCCTTTATGGGATTATGCGCTAATGACTTACCATCCCGACGGAGCTCCGCTCAGGAATTCCTCAAGGTGGTTTCATTCAGATCCCTGGCTTGATTTTAATATGATTGAGACTTACACTCATGTTGATTCGGTTTTTGTTGCAGTACAAAATGACTATAAACTGACTGATCCTGTTAAACCAACAGTTTTGGCTGAACCAGGCTACGAAAATCATCCGAGTCATAAGGGATCAATTTCAGAAATTCAAATAAGAAGGCAGGCATGGCAAAGTATGTTTGCCGGAGCAGCAGGCTTCACATATGGAGCGTTCAGGGACTCAGTCGGGAATGGCCCTATATTCAGCCCATTTAAGGGTTGGGAAAAACTATTGGATCTGGAGGGAGTTAAGTCTATGAAGTACATAAGATCTTTTTGCCTGGAAAACAATTGGCCATCCTGGACACCTGTTAATGATCTTATCATTCCCAATCCCGGACAGGGTGAGTTTCAAAAAGTAGCGGTAAAATCAGGTCCTGGTAATGATATTTTTATTTACTTCCCTGAAAATAAAAGTACCCTGCTTCAATTAAAAGCACATTTCCCTGTAAATAAGGATATTATCTTTCAATGGTATAATACAAAATCAGGAAAATATTCCGAGAAAGTTAAAATTTCACTTCCTGAAGATGGGATAACATTTGGCCCTCCCGGTGATTGGAGTGATGCCATACTTTTACTATCAAATCGAATGTAAAACAAACGGCTAAATGTAATCAAAAAGATCGCATCCCATATATGAACTTAATAATCAATAATATAACTGAGTTATTTTTTTGCTCATTTAATATGAATTAATTGAAAGGGATTCTATCAATTCAGCTGCTGAATTTTAATCCGGTAGCCTGGTTTCCCTTTTATACTTATCTTTTCTCCGCCATTGTCCAGGATTACCCGTTCGCATATACGCATAAGCAATTCGGCCTGTTCAGAAATCTTCATCTCAACAGGTAATTGTGGTCGTGTTAAATTCTTATAGATATCAGGCATCTCAAAACCAGGCAGTACAGCAATATTATTAAACCCTATGTTTACTCCTGTCACGGCGCCGGCAGTTGCTGCATTACAATCTGCATCTAATCCCATTGCCATGGCGTATTGAAGTGTCTTATGGAAATCTCTGTTGCCATATAAAAGAGAAAGCAGAACCATGCCTCCGTTTGAAGGAGTGGAGTTACCATTCCAGTTACGCTCTATAACCCATTTTTTGTAAAATCTTTGTCTCCCTGCTTTCCAGTCTTCCCTGTTTTCGTGATAGATATCAATCGCATCTGTTACAACTTCAGCCATTGCACTTGCCGGATCGACAGATTTCAAAGCTTCTTTAATCACCTCTTCAACAGGGCCTTTATGAAATACGTTCAGACTTATTAGTGAAGTCCAGTACCGGGTTGCCTGAATTGGCTCCCCGCTTACTGCAATATATGCATAATGAATCCCGATATCTGCAGCTGTCTGAGGCATCCCGGGAGCTATCATTCCGTATGATTCTGTACAGAACTGCCCGGAAAGATTATAAGATGAGGCAGTATTATTTTCAGGATCACTTGTCGCCGGAGGAATAATACCCTGATCCATCAGATCACGGGCTCTTTTATTTGCAACCCAGATGCCTGTATTCATGTTTGCTTTCCATATATCAACAATCCGGGGATAAGGGAGCTTAATTATATTTTCCTTATCCATAAAGTACAGATGTGTCAGTTCGAAATCGTTATCATCATCTGTTCTTGCGCCATGAGGTAAATAGACAAAATCTGGCAACGATGCAGCCGGTAATGTGTCGTATTTAAATTCATGGGGTAGTCCCTCAAGACCACCGATAAGCATTCCAACCCACCCTCCGTAGAGATTGTTTAAAAGTTCTTCTCTTGTTATCTCTTTTACAGAATCAACTGAGTTTTCTTTTTGTGCTGAAGTACATGAAAACATTAAAAATAATACTGCAATTGTTAATACGTTTTTTACCATAACTTAGGGAAATTATCTGCCTGAAAAGGAAGAGGTGAGTGAAATTTCTAATAATCTGTTTTTCATTTCAATATCGGCTGATTCAACAGGATATATATTTGTCAGGCCGAGTCCGTAACGGGCTGAAATCAGAAACCCTTTTATAGCAACTCCCGTCCCAAAGTTCAACCCGAGATCCAAAGCTCTCAGATCCTTGCTTTCGCTGGAACCATATAAAATATCTCTGGCAGCACCGTGTGATTCAATTTTATTTCCTCCAACCCCGCATGAGAAGTAGGTTCCGGCAATAAGGGTGATTCCAAAAGCATCTGTTCCTATATTAAGTGCCAGGCTAACAGGGATTTCCAGATAAATTGGGGAAATGAAAATATCAACAGAATCAATTGCATATGACGCTCCCTTTGAAGAAAACATTACGCCAGGATTTACTGAAAGATGGTCAACTATTGTCACCGGAAGTAATAATCCGAAGTGAATTCCTGTAGCTCCTTTAGTTTCTATCGATTCCTTATTCACTTTCATTTCAATTGTGGAAAAATTAAATCCCACAATCTGTGCTGAATTAACCTGGGCGTTCAGCGATTCTTCCAACAAAAGAATCATAAACCCAGTCAAAAAAACAAGTGATTTAATCTTCCTGGGAATATCTGACAGGAATACATCTGTTCTTTCCGTCTTCATAATTCTTGTTAATCTGCTTCATATAGAATATTATCCCAAAGTTACACCATTCAAATACCTCTTTCAAAGATTTCCTGTTTATTTATCCGGAACAATTTATATCATTGAATTGGCAGCATTTCCTCCCAGGTATCAGATCACAATGGTATTGTATTGCATCGAGACATTATTCTTATAGTACAAGGAGCTTATTAATCAGGAAATGCATTCTCGTTTATAATTAATTGCAGTTCTGAAGTATATTTTTATCATTTTTAGTATATTAGCATTTTACAGGCTGAATCTCAAGTTTTAAAATCCTAAAGAGTCAATATATGGAGAAGGTTCATATTTTGCCAACAACCAAGACTCCCGAAATACTGCTTGATCCTTCCGGACACATCAAAATCAAGGGAAGAGCGATTGATGAGAGCAGATCAGGTGTTCCTGAACAGATGATGAACTGGATTGACAGATATTTACTCAGTCCGGCTGATTCAACTGAAGTAATTATTGCGCTTGAATTTCTGAACAGCTTCAACACCCTGATTATGACATCAATTCTGAAGAAAATAGGAGAGCTGCTGAAGCACAGGAAAAAGCTGGTTATCCGATGGTACTATGAAGAAGATGACGTGGATATATACGACAGGGGAGAATATATATCAACTGTTATTGATGTTCCGATTGAGTTTATTACAACCGATGATGTCGCAGAATGCTGATTAGATAAAGCAGAAGGACCTATCCCGGGCTTATACTACAAAAAGCAGATCATCTATATTGCTGTCCCTCCCCTTTCACCTGTCCGGATGCGTATACATTCTTCAAGAGGGGTTATAAAAATTTTCCCGTCACCAACTGAACCAGCACCATTTGTTCTCGCAGATTTCATTATTGCATCTATTGCAACCTCTACAAATCCCTCATTGACAGCTATTTCGATCTTGATCTTAGGAATCAGGTCGGGAACAATCCGTTGTCCCCTGTACATCTCCTCAATTCTTTGCTGCCCATGACCTGAAACCCTGCTGACACTAATCCTTGTGATCTCTGCTGCTATAAGTGCTTCACGAACCTTGTCGAGTTGCACTTCTCTTATTATTGCAGTAATTAATTTCATGAAATTTCTTTTTATCTGAAGTCTAATTCGGATTTAACATGCCGTATCCTCTTTCACCGTGATATGCCCTGTCGAGACCTGCCATTTCATCATCTTCTGATGATTTGAACTTTATAAACCTGTTCAGGATATAAATAATTGCCAGCGTCATAAGTGAAGCATAAACAATGGCTATCACTACTGCAAGAGTCTGTATGCCAAGCTGGTCCCAGAGAGTCCAGGTGCCACCGGCAGCAGTTGCAGCCTCCGACATCCATGATGGTCTTATAAAGAAAACCAGGAGTATAGCTCCTGTTATGCCACCAATACCGTGAATTCCGAATGCATCAAGTGAATCGTCATATCCAAGCTTATTCTTGATCATAATTGCAGAATAGCATACAAATGATGCAATTATTCCAAGGAAAAAAGCACCATATGGCTGTACCACACCTGCAGCAGGTGTCACAGCAACCAGTCCTGCCAGGATACCGCTGGCAAAACCCAGGGCTGTAGCTTTTCCCTGATGAACGCTTTCTATTATTGCCCAGGCCATTGCTCCTGCAGCAGCAGCCACCTGTGTTGCTGTAAGTGCCTGTGCTGTACTCAGTCCTGATGAAACGCTGCTTCCGGCATTGAACCCGAACCAGCCAACCCAGAGAAGACCGGCCCCAAGCATTGTAATGACAAGGTTATTAGGGCGTATTACCTGATATGGATATCCGCGGCGTGAACCAAGGTAAATGGCAGCTACCAGACCACTAACGCCCGCTGAAATATGTACAACTGTACCACCGGCAAAATCAATTGCTCCCTTAGCACCAAGATTAAAAAGAAATCCATCGGATGCCCATACCCAATGACAAAGAGGATTATAGACAAACAGACTCCATGCAGCTATGAAGAAACAATAAGCTTTAAAAGAGACCCTCTCCGCAAATGCCCCGGCAATAAGTGCCGGAGTTATGATGGCAAATTTCCCCTGGAACATCGAAAAGACGTATTCCGGAATACCTGCATCCATTATGTTTTCATCAATCCCCTTTAGGAAAAAGTAATCATTGCTCCAGCCGAACCAGCCTCCCAGAATATTTTTACCGAAACTCATGCTGTAGCCTACAACTACCCACATAATACTAATTATGCCCATTGCCACAAAGCTGTGCATGATTGTACCCAGAACGTTTTTTGTTCTTACCAGCCCACCATAGAACATTGCAAGTCCAGGCACCATTAAAAGCACCAGAGCAGTTGAGGTAAGCATCCATGCAGTGGCGCCTGTGTCAATAGCCTGTCCGTCAGAAGCAGATAATCCCGTGAAAATTGTCAGCATTAGCACAAGTACCACAAATGATCTTTTCCGAAGATTTAACATAAAACTGTCTATAAATTACTATTATATTGTGCAAACATATATATTTTAGGGGTTACTTCAAATTATTTTACTATTTTTTTAATTTATACCCTATTTTTATATACGTATAATTAGCTATTTTATATATTCTATGCGACACACCCCCCTTTTTTTGATATTCAAACCTTAAAATAAGATCGATTTGTGAAATTTCCAATACGAATTAAAAATTATACCTTTGATAAGAGCAGGATCTGTTGAATTATAACTCATAGCAGACACCATGTTTATCAGACATTTTCAGATAAAATTCATATTGTTGCTTTTGTCATTTTCCGTCGCAGGATGCTACGGAGATATAAATATAAGCTGCGAGGTTCAGGCTCCGGGATGTTTTGACCACGATTCGCTGAATCTTTATTTCTTTCATTCAGCTGTTGTCAGAAGGCCTGCAAAAGGCATTTCAGCCTTTCCCGACGGGGGAATTCCCAAAATATTGTTTAAAAAAGTCACCTTCAGCAGATACAATATGGTACAGAAATCTCTCGAGACAATACTTGACTACGGCTCTATGCCCTGGTCCTCGAGCAGATGGAAATACAATATATATGTCAGAAATGATACAGTGGCATTTATGATAGAGCCTGTTTCAGGCTGGGAAAAAGAGCTTAAATGGGGACTCGATTCAGCATATTATCAAAAATTCAGGTATTTATATGTATATCAATTAAGAAATGGAGATATTTCACGATATGAACCCTCCGGAAATGAAATCTTTACCACTTTAAAAGTTCCGGTTTCAGAGATGAAGAAATTGACAGGGAATCTGAAATACAGTGACTGGGGTATAATAATAGATGAGATATCGCATGCTGGCAAAAATCAGATGATCAGAGATTTATCCGGGCTGAGAGGCAACCAGGAATACCGTAATGCTCTGATCGAAATACTTGGTGATGAGCTGACAAAAAAGGAGATAGCTGAGATCAAATCTGAAATAAATAAATATCTAAACAGTCTAAGTGATTATGAGCGTTTGCTAAAAAAGGAGTCCGCGGAAATTACAATAGACAGGCTATCGACCATTAAATAACTTAACCCATTTATTCATCTGCTAAAAAGGGCGCAAATAACTAAATGAATTAGTATCCTGCGCCCTTTGTGAATAAACAGATCTTATGCAACTAATATGGTCCGGTTGCTTTAATTGTAAGAAGATTGGTTTCCAAGCCATCAAGGTAGATAAGAACCCATGTCTGTACCTGTAATCTGAAAATTCTTTCGGTCCAGACTCCCGGCTCTGCAGAAATCTCATTAAAATCAAAGATCGCTGGCGCAGCCTTTGCCAGTTCTTCACATCCCGGAGTAACTGCTAACTCTCTCATAAAGCTTCTCAGAGCCGTCTCAAGGCTCAAATCTGTCCCATTAATTCCAACTTTCAAAGCTACAGGTACTACATTTGGTGAATCAGGTGCGTACAGAACATCAGGATTATTATTCCATGCCGGCACTGTAGTACCTCCGACTTCTAAAATCCGAATCTGATATTCATTTGCGATTTTAAGGATATCATCAATTTTCTGCATCAAAGGAGTTTGATGATCAGGGAAAGTTGTTTCATCCAACGCCAATTCAAGTTTGTTATACCTTTTAGCCAGTCCATAACTGTCATGAATCATCTCCCTTGAAACATTCAATGCCAGTAAGGCTGAAAAGACTGAAATGACAGCCAGGAGGAACAGTACATTAACTGTATTATTAATATCATAGTCTTTAATCCTTGATGTAACCACCAGGTATATCGGAAGAAAAAACACATATGGAAACGGGAGTGCTAACGATAATGCGACTCCGGCTCCAGGCCAGTGCATTATTTTGAAAAGCATCCCACCAAATACAACAAAGCAGGTAATCCATATTACTATATAAAGTCCAGGATGCTGTCTGTTACCTTCAGTCCTGAAATTATTTCTCAGGGCAAGAGGAATAAAAATAAGAACCAGGGTAACCATTCCGGAAATAATCATTATGGCTGCTCCCGGCCAATGATTTATTTTAAATAGGGTACCGAGAATAATTATCACTGTGGTGATCAGACCTAATATATATATTTTCTGTTTCATGATATCTTGCGTTTAGTTATTTACTATGTTTCGAAACAACCGAAAAAGCTTCGGATTCTGCAATAAGAATACTGTTTTTCACAAGTCCCAGTGAATGAAGACCGGCCATTAAAGAAGTCCTGTCTCCACTAAGATCCTCAACTGGCAAACAGACCGAAGGATCAAGTATTTTTCCCAATCTGCCAAGTTCCCCTCCGGGAGTCAGGCTGACAAGGTAATCTGCATACTCTTTAAGTTTTGAATCCAGTTCCTCGCGTGTGGTGCATCCGGGCATTAGAAAATCTTCGACTGGCTCATATTTAAATAATCCTTTAATTGAATAAAACTGGATCTCAGGCCCGTTTTCTGTTTGTTTGATCTGTTCTGTCAGGATAGCCGGATTTCCGGATTTACCTTCTGATTCTGCAATCATTTTCGCTTCAACACCATTAATGACCTGAAGAAGGCTGGCAGCTCCTGAATTAATTTTCATCAGAACAGGACCCATAGCAGAATCATTATTATTTTTAAGAAAAGCTTGATTCTTCCCGGACAAATAATTGAACATTGCCTGCTGTTCGGCCTGGTGATTAAAATAAGAATTTTCGTAAGACCTCTGCAAGCTAAGATTTAAAAGAGTACAAGGAACAACAACTGCTATAGTGCCAATCACCATGTAAATAAATCTGGCGCTTATATTATTTTCCTCCTTCCATGTTGCGAAAGTATACCAGGGGAAGACCACCACTGAAATTAACAATAGTCCTGCTACCTGAAGCGTGGTTGCCAATGGCCAGTGCTGAATTTTAAAAAGCAGTCCCAGAATAAAACAAATAAGCCCTGCAGCGCCCAGAAAATAAATCATCCTTTTGGAACTTTTTTCCTGATCTCCAAGCTTGCTGACAAGCAGCGAGGGGATGAAGAAAAGTATCCCAGTAAGTGCGGCAAAAATCAGGATGGTACCTGCCCCGGGCCAGTGTTGTACCTTAAACAAAGTACCTGCAATAAATAACATCCCGGCAAAGAATGCTGAGATATAAAGGAGTAGTCGCTTACCGCTATGAGTCTCTTTCCATAGAACTCCAAGAGCAGAAGGTATGAAAACAAAAGCCAGGATCACAGATCCAAGGAGCAGCATTGTGGCTCCTAACGGCCAGTGCATGATTTTGAATAAAGCAGCATTGCCCAGCAGGACTGTGCCTGCTATGCCCGAAATTTTCATTGTTTTTTTCATAATTCTGTATTTTGTGTCAACTGCATAAAGTGTCTCTTCCTGTATCTCTTTGATTCTGCGTACCCCTATTTTCTTATTCACCTTTTTATAAGCCTCAGAAAATTCCATCCCCTTTTGCATTTCATTTTCAACATCGCAGCAAACATGGTCAATCAGTTCTTCCAGAAGATGTGAGAATGATATCTCCTGTCGCCTTATATCCCGGCTTATCTGGTCAATATCGTACAGACTAAGTTCAGGCATAGAGTAATCCGGGTTTTGATTCAACGATGCGCTGTAACGACTCAATAAACTCTTTTAGTTCTTTAACTTTCTCAATCACAACAGATTGTCCTTTATCTGTAAGAGCATAATAGATCCTTATCCTGTTGTTATAGTTTTCAGATGTGGTTACAAGGACATCTTCGCTTTCCAGTTTGTGAAGTATGGGATAGAGTGCACCGTAGGTAAGCTTTATTTTCCCCTGGCTCATCTCTTCCACTTTCCTTGTTATAGCATATCCGTGCATCCTGCCTTCCTCTTTGAGAAGTTTAAGCACTATGGTCTTCAAAGACCCTTTAAGAAGTTCACTTGATATCATAATAATTTATTTTTATATACATTCTTATATATATAAGTGTCTTATATATTGCAAATATAAACTATTCTAAAATACAAATGCAATTTTTTTTGAAGTTTTTTTCAAAATATTTTGCCAGTTTAAAAATATGTCATACTTTTGACCAATTGGTTAATCTATTTAGTTAATCTTTCTGGTTAAACCTAATGGTTAAGAGAAATGACTGAAAATGAGAAGCAAACCGAGGAAAAGATCTTCGAAGCCGCAACAGAGGTATTTGTGGAAAAAGGTATGGATGGGGCACGTATGCAGGATATTGCCAACCATGCCGGAATAAATAAGGCATTGCTTCATTACTATTACCGGACAAAAGACCATTTGTTCAATGCGGTATTTGAAATGATCGCCGGACAGATGTTTAAGAAATTTGCACCGGTATTCGATGAAAAACTTACTCTCGAAGAAAAGATAAGGTTCTTCTACAGGGAACACATAACCTTCCTGCAAAAGAATCCAAGGCTTCCTGCCTTCCTCCTTAATGAAATCAACCGTAACCCAGCTAGGATCAAAAAACTTATCCAGCAGATTGATGTCAACAAACTATGGCTAACGCTTGAGGCACAGCATAAAGATGAACTTAACAAATACAACATTACTAGGGATACAATGCCTCAGTTAATGACATCGATTGCAGCTATTAGTGTTTTTCCTTTTGCAGCCAGGGGAATCCTGGAATCGATATTTGAAAAAATGAATATCAACTTCAATGAATATATGGAGGAACGAAAAGAATTTGCAGCAGATTTTGTGATCAGAGCTGTAACAAAAAAAAGAGGTGACTAAAGTGAACCGGAGTATAGAGTGCTTGTTGTTGAATTAAAAAATCAGATTTATGAAAAGGAAAGTTCTCATAATTATCTTACTGTTTATATTATGGCCGTTTATTATTAATGCCCAGAAGATCCTTACACTTAAAGAGTGCTATGACATGGCTATGACCACAAATGCACTTGCCGGTGAAAAAGAGGCATACGGTACGATCTCCAGGCTGAAAGACAACAATCTTTTAAAAGGGTGGCTGCCAAATATCGACGCCAACGGAAGCTTCGTATATAACTCATCAGTAATAGATATGAGCAGCGCACTCGGAGCATTGCCCTTACCCGGAATTGCAGATGCAATTAAACCTCTTCCTCATGAACAATATAAATTAACTGTTGATATAAACCAGGTAATATATGATGGGGGAGCCATCAAGGGAGCCAGAGCTTTTGAGAAAGCAGAACTTAGTGTAAATGAGAAACAGACCGAGACAGATATGTACAAGCTCCGGAGCCAGATTAATTCATGCTATTTCAATCTGATGTTGCTGGCACAGCAGAAAGAGCTTCTGAATAATTTCCATGAGTTACTTTCAAAGCGAATAATCTCGATGCAGTCAGCTGTTAATAATGGCGTTATAATTAAGTCTGACATAGATGTTATGGCATCGGAAAAGATAAAAATTGAACAGCAGCTTACTGAAAATGAGATCAGGAAAATATCTCTGGTCAAAGTTTTATCGGACCTCACAGGATCAGATATAGATAATGCTACAGAATTTGTTCTCCCTCAACAGGCAGAATTAACCGATGATCTTACGAGACCTGAACTTCAGCTATTCGATTTGAGAAAAGAGCAGCTTTCAGCCGGCATTAAGGTTCTTGAGAGCAAAAGAATGCCCAAAGCATTTGGATTTGCCACTGTTGGTTATGGGAATCCTCCCGGAAGCAATTTTTTTAAAGATGAGTTTGCTCCCTATTATATTGTAGGAGCGGGAATTAAGTGGAACATTTTTGACTGGAACAAAACAAGAAATGAGAAACAGGTAGCTTCAATTCAGCAGGGAATTATCGAAAACCGTAAAAACGATCTTACTGATAACCTAAAAAGGTTACTTGAATCAAAAAAAGCAGAAATATCCAGTCTTGAATCTTTGCTTAATACTGATAATGATTTGATAGCAATGAGAAAGAGAATAACATCTGCTGCTGAATCTCAGTATGATAACGGGACAATTACTGCAACTGAATATCTAAACGAACTGAATTCCGAAAAGCAGGCACTGATAAATTTTGAGATCCATAAAGTAAATCTTGCCATGGCAAGAGTTGAATATATGAATATAAGCGGAAAAGAAATAGAATAATAACTCATCCAAAAAATATGAAAACCAGATCGCTAACAATCATTGCAGTCATCCTCCTGGCAGGATGCAAAAACAAAACTGAACAGGCAGATGCATTCGGCAATTTCGAAGCTACCGAAGTAATTGTATCTGCTGAAACCAGTGGACGGATCCTGAGTTTCGACACTGTAGAGGGGACACTGGTTGAAAAGGGAGCCACAATTGTCCGGATCGATACTACACTGTTTTATCTGCAGAAAGGTGAAATTGAAGCAGGCATGAAGAGCATAGGAACAAGGATAAATTCAATTAATGCACAGAACGATATCCTTAATCAGCAGATTGATAACCTAAATATTAACATCGAAAGGATACGCAGGATGCTGAAAGACGATGCCGCAACGCAAAAACAGCTTGATGATCTGACAGGTCAGGTTGCGGTGATACAGAAACAGATTGCAGCAAACAATACGCAGAAGGCTTCGGTGGCTGCTGAACTATCCGTTTACGAATCAAAGAAAGCCACCCTGTCCGAACAGATCAGAAGAAGCTGTGTTAAAAGTCCCCTGAATGGCATTTTAGTTGAAAAATATTCAGAGGCAGGGGAGATAACGGCAGCCGGGAAACCGCTGGCTAAAATAGCCGATCTGTCAGTCCTTAAACTAAAGGTTTTTGTAAGCGGGGCGCAGCTTGGAAGCATAAAGACCGGTCAGAAATGTACAGTAAGGATTGATAAGGGAGACAAAGGTTACAGTTCTTTCCCCGGAAGTATCAGCTATATATCCGAAAAAGCTGAATTCACCCCCAAGATCATCCAGACAAAAGAAGAACGCGTAACCCTGGTATATGCCGTTAATATTGATGTTCAGAATGACGGGGCCTTAAAATCGGGTATGCCTGGCGAAGCTATCTTCACAACAGAAAATAACTGATCGGATGCAAAAGGTAATCGAATCATCAGGAATCAATAAATCGTTCGGTAGCACAAAGGCTTTGAATGACATTTCATTCGATGTGAATGAATCGGATGTATTTGGCTTCATTGGTCCTGATGGCGCAGGGAAAACTACCCTTTTCAGAATTATTACCACTCTTTTGCTGCCTGATGATGGTGAACTGAAGATTCTTGGAATAGATAGTATAACTCACTTTAAAGAACTAAGAAAGAACATAGGTTATATGCCCGGGAGGTTCAGCCTTTACCAGGATCTTTCTGTTGAGGAAAACCTTAATTTTTATGCTACGGTGTTCGGAACTTCTGTTCAGGAGAATTATGACCTGATAGCTGATATCTATTCACATATAGAGCCTTTCAAAAAACGTCTTGCAGGTCAGCTTTCCGGTGGAATGAAACAGAAGCTTGCATTATCGTGCGCTCTTATCCATAAGCCTGCTTTGCTTGTTCTTGATGAACCAACCACAGGTGTCGATGCTGTTTCAAGATCTGAGTTTTGGGACATGCTCGCAAAACTGCGCAAACATAAAATCACAATACTGGTTTCAACTCCGTATATGGACGAAGCAATGAGATGCGACAGAGTCGCACTGATACAGAACGGACACATTTTAACTGTAGATGAGCCACAGAATATACGTGATGCCTTTCCAAGAAAGCTCTTCGCTATAAGATCCGCATCAAAATATAAGCTGATTACAACTCTTAGAAAATTTGAATGGACGAATACTGCATTTCCTTTTGGCGACTCGGTACATGTTACCTTCACAAATGATACAGCATATAACAGTGTGATAGAATACCTTACTAAAGAAGGAATCAGCGATGCTGCAATTGAGGAGACTAAGGCCGGAATAGAAGACAGGTTCCTGGAACTAATGGAAAATGGCGCAAAGGCATAACGGCACAATGGCGCAATGGGCTAAATAAATTGGAAACAATTAAAAATGACTAATAATCCAGTAATATCGGTGCATAATCTGGTTAAGAAGTTCGGGAGCTTTGTGGCAAACGACAACCTGACATTTGAAGTTTACGGGGGTGAGATATTTGGATTTCTGGGTGCAAATGGTGCAGGAAAAACAACTGCAATACGGATACTTTCAGGACTCTCCAAACCAACTTCCGGCGAGGTTTTGGTAGCAGGTTATGATGCATACCACCAGACAGAAAAGATTAAGAAGAACATTGGCTATATGTGTCAGAAGTTTTCGCTTTACGAAGACCTTACTGTAAAGGAAAATATAATATTATACGGGGGCATATATGGAATGAGCAAATCACTTATAAGGTCAAGATTGAAAGATCTGCTCTCAAGGTTAAAGTTCGAAGAGTACGAGAACAGGACGATATCTGATCTCCCCCTTGGACTCCGGCAGAAACTTGCCTTTTCTGTGGCTGTTCTGCATGAACCAAGAATAGTTTTTCTCGATGAGCCTACCGGTGGTGTTGATCCAATTACCAGAAGACAATTCTGGGAGATGATATATGAAACAGCTGAAAGAGGAATTACGGTCTTTGTAACAACTCACTATATGGATGAAGCCGAATACTGCGACAGAGTCTCTATTATGAATGAAGGTAAAATTGTTGCGCTGGATACTCCGGGGAAGTTAAAAAAACAATATAATGCTGAGTCGGTTGAGGAGGTGTTCATTAAGATCGCACGACCTTATAAAAACTAATTTATGAAACGATTCCTTGGTTTTGTTAAGAAAGAATTCCTGCACATTTTCAGGGATTACCGCACACTTTTTATCTTATTCGGTATTCCTGCAGCACAGATACTTATTTTCGGATTTGCTGTAAGCACTGATATAAAAAATGCCGGTGTTGCCTTTCTTGATCTGTCAAACGATGAAATAACTCAAAAGCTTACAGATAAGATAGTCTCTTCAGGCTTTTTTAAAAAAACCGAAAATCTTCTCAATTACAACGATATAGATGTAATCTTCAAAAAAGGAAAGACAAAAGCCGTAGTAGTTTTTGAAAAAGACTTTGGCAAAAAACTTGTAAGTGATGGGAAAGCCTCCCTTAGCATTATAGCCGATGGATCAGAGCCCAATACGGCGACTCTGGTAACAAACTATGCAACCGCCATTATCAGCGATTTTGCAAGAGAAAATGCAGGACCTTCTCTGAATAACTCCTTACGCATCAATCCTGAAATAAAAATGTTCTATAATCCGAATCTTAAAAGCCATTTCATGTTTGTGCCGGGAGTCATAACAATGATTCTTATACTCATATGCGCACTTATGACATCGGTCACAATCACCAGGGAGAAGGAATTCGGAACCATGGAGGTCCTGCTGGTATCTCCACTGCGGCCGATACAGATAATACTGGGGAAGGTTATGCCCTATTTTATACTTTCGTTCATCAATGTGCTGCTCATTCTTGCTCTTTCGTGGTTTGTATTCGCACTGCCTGTAAAAGGAAGCATGGCGCTTCTTCTTGCCGAGTCAATGCTGTATATACTAATGAGTCTGACTCTTGGAATTTTAATTTCAACTGTATCAAGTACTATGCAGCAGGCCATATTTATATCCCTTATAGGACTTATGTTACCAACCATTCTGCTGTCAGGGTTCATTTTTCCCATTGAGAACATGCCGAAAATTTATGATTATGTAAGCATGATAATGCCTCCGCGATACTTCATAATTATAATAAAGAATATCATGATCAAAGGAACAGGACTATTATACATATGGAAAGAGACACTAATCCTTATTGCGATGACAATAGTGTTTATAGGACTGAGTGTGAGGAAGTTCAAGATAAGACTTGAGTAAGATGAGGGGGAGATTGGGAGAAAGGGAGAGAAGGTGATAAGAAACAAGATAAAAATAAAATGATAAAGGTTTTTAAAGGTGGGGTGGTTTAAGAAAAAAGTAACTAAATGAGAACAATTCTATACCTGATACGAAAAGAGTTTATTCAGATCTTCCGGAATAAATTTATCTCAAAGGCCATTTTTGGGGTACCAATAGTACAGATGCTACTTTTAGTCCCGGCCATTACATTTGAAATAAAGAATGTTAACCTGGCCATTATTGACAGGGATATGACCTCCGAGTCGAGGGGATTGATCCATAAACTTGAAGGATCAACATTTTTTAAGGTGAAGTATTCAACCTTCTCCGAGAGTGAAGCCAACAACCTTCTTCATCGCAGTAAGTGCAATGCAATACTTCAGATACCATCAGGTTTTGGAGAGGAGATTGGCAAAGGTGGTACAGGTAAACTCCTGGCAACAGTAGATGCAATAAATGCCTCTTCAGCACAACTGTCATGGGCATATCTGAACGGAGTTATACGCGATTACAATATGGATATTATAATGGAAAACATCAGCACAAATCCGATAACACCGCAACCACATATCGATATTACGAACCGTTACTGGTACAATGAAGAACTGAATTACAAGTATTATATGCTTCCCGGTATCCTGGTCATACTCGTCACTGCCATAGGATTCCTGCTGGCAGGACTTAACATGGTGAGAGAAAAAGAGATAGGTACAATTGAACAGATAAATGTGACCCCGGTCAGGAAGCATCAGTTTATTATTGCAAAAATGGTCCCCTTTCTTATAATCGGCCTAATTGACCTTGGTTTGGGGCTCTCAATAGGTAAGCTGGCATTCGACATACCATTCGAAGGAAGCATTATGCTGATGTTCTTTGGATCAACAATATTTCTGGTAGCAGTACTCGGGCTGGCACTCTTAATTTCAACTTTCTCGGGAAGCCAGCAGCAGTACATGTTTGTAGCTTTCTTCTGCATGATAATATTCATACTGATGAGCGGAATATTCACACCTTATGAAAGCATGCCAATGTGGGCCCAGGACTTCAATCTTATCAATCCTGTTGCTTATCTGATGAGAATTAACAGGATGGTGATGCTTAAGGGATCATCAATGAATGACATATCGGGTGAGCTGATCTCACTTGGCCTCATTGCAGTTATCTTCACCTCCCTTGCGGTAAGACGTTACAGAAAGACAGCCTAAAAACGGACTCCTATAACAATAATATCATCAATCTGACCTGAAAGTGCTTCAAGGGAAGGATCCGGAGGCGGATGATTTATCCATTCTTCAATGATGTTATTGTAAGCCGTACGTTGCGAAGGCATGTCAAAAGCCTGGTTATTAAGCAACATTTCCTTAAACCTCTTCTTCATGAATTTTCTTCCGTCAGGTCCTCCGAACTGATCAAGAAATCCGTCGGAGAAGAGGTAAACTGTATCGCCTTTCACGATATCAATCTCATTATTTGTAAACGATTCCATTGATGAGTGGTAGCCTATTGGCATCTTGTCGGCAGGGGTTTCCATAAGTTCGTATCCTTCACCGTTTTTACGGATCAGGAACAGCGGATTATTTGCTCCCGCGAACATCAGCTTCCTGTTTTTCAGATCAAAAGAGCATAGAGCAATATCCATCCCATCCTTTGCACCGTCGTGGGTTCCTTCCTGCTTCAGTGCAGTTATGATATTACTCCTGAGGCTGTTAAGGATATCTGATGGTTTAACTAAACCAAGTTCATTCACAATCTTATTGAGGAAACTGACTCCAAGCATACTCATGAAGGCACCAGGCACACCATGACCAGTACAGTCGGCAGCGGTGAATACAACATGATCATTTTTATAACTCATCCAGTAGAAGTCTCCGCTTACAATATCCTTCGGCCGGAAAAGCACAAAATAATCACTGAACTCCTTCCTTAATAAATTATCATCCGGCAGGACAGCACGCTGTATTCTTTCTGCATAATGAATACTGTCAGTAATCTCCTTTTTCTGGTAAGTAACCACATCTCTCTGCCGTGCTATTTCATCCTTTTGCATTACAACTTCCCTAGTCCTCTCTTCAACAATCTTCTCAAGCCTTATTTTCTCCTTTATCAGGTTCCGCTCCCTGATCCTTATTATCATTATGACAGAGAATACCAGAAGTATCAGTGCAGGCATGTAGAACCATGGTGTCTGCCAGAAAGGAGGTTTGATCACAAAAGAGTATTCGGCAGTATTGCCGGTTATGCCATACTTATTTTTAGCCTTTACTTTAAAAACATAGCTGCCGGGTGTGAGTCCTGAGAAAACCACTTCCCTTTCCTTAATATACGGAGACCACTCCTTACTCTGATTTTCAAGAAAATAGGAGAACTCCAGACCACCCGGATCATCATATTCGAAACCTGTAAAAACGAAGGTAAGGTGATTGTCTTTATGAGGGAGTACAAGATTTAGTGGAAGACCGGACCACCTCCCTGTTTCGAATTTCCTGGCTTTCCAGTCGACATCCTCAAAAAACAATCTGACGCCGGTTATTCTTGTTTCAGGCTTTAAAGAATAATCAAAATCGCGAAACGGATTGTACTTCATAAGGCCGTTCTTAGTACCGATCCATGCCATTCCCTCACTATCTGTTTCAATGGAATTTGCACTGTTCTCCCCGCCTGTAAAACCGTCATTTATTCCATAATGAATAACGGCTTTCACTGTCTGCTCCTTATTGAGAACAAGCAGATCAAAACCTTTGTCATTTCCGGCAGCGAGTAAAGTGTCTCGAATGAACTGAAGAGAGTTGATCTTGTTGGAAGACAGTAAATTTTTTGCAGCAATTTGTGAGATTGGCAATGAATCCCTGGCGATATCCAGCTTAAATATTCCCCCGTCAAGGGTCCCAATCCATATATTTCCAAAAGTATCCTCAGCCAGTGCAGATATTTTCAGGCTTGTTAATCCTTCTACTTCATTATAGTCGGTATAGGCTGCTCCATCAAGCTTTACAAGGCCTCCCATGGTTGCCATCCATATTATCCCTTTTTTGTCCTCAATTATGCTCTGTACCTCATCATTTATGAAGCCCTCATCCTGGGTCATGAAGAACAGATTATCACCAAAGATCCTGCCATAGCCCCCGGCAGTCCCAATCCATACATCATTATGTGAGTCGGCAAGCAGTGTACTTATATTTTTATTTCCAAGCTTGTTATTGCCAATGAATGAAGAAATCTTTGAATTCTTAAGGATATTTATCCCGTTATTTGTCCCTATCCATATTTCATCCTTTTTCTTAGCAATTGTATTTGCGCCTAAACTGTTTAATCCGGCAGAAGAGGAATAGTGGCTGAGACGTTTAATTGAACTTCCCTCTTTCCTGAAAAGTGATAATCCTTCCTCTGTAGCCAGGTAGAAATCACTATTATTAATAAACAGTATGTCAAGAGCTATATTCCCTTTGATCCCATCATTAACCGTATACCTCATGAATTTATCATCCTGGTACATCATTGTTCCCTGCCCGAATGATGCAAACCATATATTATTATCCCTGTCAGGCATTATGTCAAGTATCTGGTTCGAAAGAAGGCCTGATTCCTTATTGAGTATCCCGGCCAGTTTCCCATTTTCGAGTTTTATAACGCCCTGGTCATTGGTTGCTATCCATATCACTCCATTATCCATTTTGCAGATATCCCATGCCACCATATCCGCAATAGTTGTGTTCACCTTTGAGGGAGTTAGAGTGATCTCATGAGCATCTTTTCCGGGTCTAGCAATGAAAACTCCTTTTCCATATGTGCCGAGCCATATTTCTGAACCGTTTCCAGGTTCTATGGTGGTAATAATAGGATTGTACAGCCCGTTCCCCAAATCAGGATTATAAATTTCTTTTATTTCCAGGGAGTCACTTTCAAACTCAATTATACTTAATCCTCCTCCCATTGCCAGCCAGAGCTTTTTATCGGGAGCCTCATAAATATCGAATATGAGATTATTTAGAAGGCCGTTATCTACTGTGAAAGATTTAACAGTAACTGAGTCTCCGTATGATATCCCGGAAAGACCTCCGTCATTGGTTGCAGCCCAGATTATCCCGTTTGAACCTTCTGTGATCTTCAGGACAGAGGTTCCGTTAAGTCCCTGGTCTTTTCCAACAACATTAAATGAAAATCCATTATATACAGTTATTCCCTTATCGGTACCTATCCATATATTCCCCTTTGAATCCTCAAAAAGACTCCTTACAACATTGTCCGACAGACCGTTAACCTTCGAAAATACCTCGCTCTTCATACCGTCGAAGCGGGCAACTCCGGCGCCGTCGGTTCCCATCCAGATATAGCCGCGTGAATCCTGAAGAAGACAATAAACCGAAGCCTGGGGAAGTCCCTCTTCAACTGAATATCTTCTGAAAAAATATTGCTGTGAAAAGAGGTCCGCTCCTAAAAAGAGCAGAGTAAGTATGCTTATAATCAGTCTTTTCTGCATGGGGAGGTTAGTTTGGATACTAAAACTTTTTCTTTTTACCACGGATAACACGGATTAACACGGAGTTCATTATTCCTGTTTCCTTGCAGTTCCATTAAATACTTGGTGATAATGTATCTCAATAGCACCGCCAATTATCTTATATGATATCTCATTGATGTGCTTTTGGGTAATCATGTTTAGTCTTCCTCTGTGATTCTCCGTGCCCTCCGTGCCTACGTGGTTAAAATTCTTATTTCGTAATAAAAATAAACTGTCCTCCCTCATCGCCGGCATTTCTGATAGGTGAATATGCCGGGGTTTGCATTGAGTTGTTGACAACAGGGATTTTCAGGAAGTCGAATACCTGACCCGCATCTATATACTTTTCACCGTTATTCCTGAGAGCCTGAAGAAAATAATATGCAAAAATCGAATGGTTCTCCTTTCCTTTGTCCATTACAGGCTCTACACCCCCTGATGTAAGCGCTTTTCTGCTGCTGAGCGAATACATCTTGGAGTAGTATTTTGTAGAATTTTCATAAGGAATTGTCATCGTCTTACCCCTGAAGATATCGCCACTGAAGCATGCATCAGTTACCAGAAGCGTATGTTTGGAAGGTATTCCGGAGAGGAAGGCCCTTATATCCTCGTTTGATATGTACTTTGAGATTGATTTCCCGTTTGCATCAACAGGCACCCAGAATCCTTTGTCCATATTTTCAATATATTCACCATGCCCGGAATAGTAGATAAGAACATTGTCATTTGCCTTAACGTTACTCATAAGCCTTTCAAATTCCGCAAGAATATTATCCCGTGTGGCCTCCTGATTGTACATGGTTTTGAGCGAAGTAAATGTATATTTCGATGAAAGCAGTTCAGCCACACCCTTTGCATCATTCACAGCGTTTCTCAAAGGTGGCCATTCTCCTGTATACTCATCAATACCGATAATCAGTCCATAATACTCTCCCACCTCAACCGATTTCATTGCCTGGGCTACATTCAGCCCCTTCAAAGGATCATTTCCTCCCCTGAAATCGCTGTAAGTCTGGGCAAGAGCTTTATCGAGTTCAACCTTAACCAGCTGGTCCAATGATACTTTCAGATCGATATCATTTACATTTGTTATGTCAGCGCCTGTTATCTCAAATTTTATGGGAATTATTGAATCGGTATAGCTTTTATTAGCAAAGAACTGGAGAGTTATTAGCTGTTCCTCTCCTTTTTTAAGTGAAGTTACCGGCTTGAAATCAACCACTTCCACATTAGCAGGCATCTTATTACTGATGGAGAGCGATGAAGCATCTTTATCGCCGACGTTCCGTAAATTAAGGGTAAGAGTTACAGGCTTGCCTATCGAAACCTTCTCGTCATTGGTGTTGAATTTATAGTCCATGATCAGGACTTTAGATTTTGTATCCTCCTTTTTGTCGAGATAAGCAACATCTATTTTATCCACCCTTATAGTAGAATTTTCAGCAACCTGGAATCCGATAAGGTTACCGAAAAACGGTTCGAAGGGCATGGTATGAACGAGGCTTTCATTGAGGAAGAAGTAGTATTTATCAGCTACTTTTCTCACGGTTAACTTATTGAAGGTATACCTGTTGACCTTTGGTGAGATTGTAAAGGGAACGTAGTCCTTGAATTCACCGGTATATCTGTCTATTGTGAAATGTCCGGCTCCGGTCAGAAGGAAGTCGAACTGTTTCATCGGGTTGGCTGCCTTACCCCATTGTAGTCCGTAGCCTTTATCCATTTGTCCTTCGACAAAACGGATTGAAGTTTCGATCTCGAAGCTTCTGTTCTGGTCAATGATAACCGGGATCAGGTCCTCTTTGGGTTTGTTTGTGAGTGACTCAAAGATAAGATGTCCTTCCTCGATACTTTCAGCCCAGCTGTTCTCCTCGATACCCAGCAACCAGTAGTTACTGAATTTGGAGAAGTCATCCTGGAGTACGAACTGTGCTTTCAGGTTCTTGCTGTATGAATAATCTGACGGATTAGCATTTTCCTGTGCTGACAGAACTAAAGCCGGAAAGAGTAATAATGTGAACAATAATTTTTTTGTAGACATGACTGCAATGGTTTAGTAATCAAAGATAATAAATTATAAAAACTGTGCCAAGAATTTTTTTGATCCGGCTTATGGCCTCATGGAACTGGCAAAAAGGTTGATGCACGGGTACAATCTGCTGTTAAAATCAGGTTGATTAAAAGCAAAATATCATAGGACTAAATTTATCAGTATACAGATTTTATAAATTTTAGGAACATACAACATTAAATAGCCATCTTTATGGAAAAGCTCATCAGGTTTCTTATTGTGCTTTCTGTATTATCGTGTATATCACTTAATAAAGCTTCAGCACAATATTGCGTCCCTGACTCATCCAATAAATAGTTTACAGGTTTATACTTCTAATTTAACGCTTTCTATAATAGTTCTTTCATTTTCTTTTTAAGTTTCATTTCTAAATTAACAATTCTGCTTTTACTTAAAAAATTTGACTCGTATTTGTTTAATTAATAACTTGCTAATTCTGAAAGTCTTCATTTAGAATTTAATATATTATCCCGTCAAGTTAATGTAATAGATTCATTCATCATGAAAAAAATCAGATCAGCAAAACTAATAACAGTTATATGTATCACTTTATTACTGTTGTTTAACGCAGTAATAACAAAATCCCAGGATATTATTGATAAGGCTGGATCCAGCTTTTATGGTTGTACCCCAGGGACTCTTGAGATTCCCTTCAGCTTTTCAGGAGCAGTACTCGATTCCAGTATTGTTATCGAAAATATCTCAGGATTCAGGTTGATTGTTGAACCTGCTTCCGGAGATAAACGCTTTAATTTTTGTGCGGCCAACAATCATGATCCATGTTATACTCTGCTTACCAATGACGGGGAATTCACCATAAGATTCAAGGAAAATGCATCCTTTGTATCTGTCAGTAAAGTGTACTTCAATATTTATGGTGCTTCAGCTTCAAATATCACAGTTACAGCATTTCAGGGCGCTACACCTGTAGGTATTTCAGGAACATCAGTTTCCGGAGGCCTTAAATATGATTACAACAGTGCCACTCCCTGTGACTATATAAGGGTTGTATCAGCATTTAATTCATCAACCGATCCGCTCACACAGGCATTCAGTCTTGATGAACTTCACCTGCCAACCGAATGTATTCCGCCTGCAACCCCGACAATAACTCCTTCAGGACCATTGACTTTTTGCTCAGGAGGGAGTGTTACATTAACCTCAAGTGCGGGAACAACTTACCTGTGGTCGAACGGAGCTACTACACAGAGTATAGTTGTAAGTACTTCTGGAAGTTATTCCGTACAGGTGACAAATGCACAAGGATGCCAGAGTGCCTCATCTGCACCGGCCACAGTTACAGTTAATGCACTCCCGGCTACACCAACAATAACCCCGGGAGGTCCATTGATATTCTGTTCCGGGGGAAGTGTAAATCTTACTTCAAGTGCAGGAACTACTTACCAGTGGTCAAACGGAGCTACCACCCAGACTATTAATGTAAATACTTCAGGAAGTTACACTGTGAGGGTGACAAATGCGGCAGGATGCCAGAGTGCACCGTCATCACCAGCAACAGTGACTGTTAATCCTTTACCAGCCGCCGCCGGAGCAATTTCCGGAACGGCAAATGTTAACCAGGGACAGAGCGGTGTGTCTTACTCAGTATCTCCTGTTGCAGATGCTACAGGCTATCAGTGGAATTACACGGGGACAGGTGCTGCTATCTCAGGTACAACAAGCAATGTTACTATTGATTTTTCAGCAGGCGCCACATCAGGAGTACTGACTGTCCGGGGTTCAAATACCTGCGGAAACGGACCTGTATCACCTGACTTCCCGATTACTGTCACCGGCGGAGCAGGCACTTTGGTACCGGAGGTGGTATGTCTGATGGATCTCTCCTGGAGCATGAACAGGGATTTTTATGACCATACAACTTCTGACCCCAATGCTGTGAAACTGATACATGCGAAAAACTCACTTGCCGCTTTTGTTGGTCTCCTTTACAGCAATAATGATCCCGAAAGTTCCGCCATAGGACTGGCAAGATTCCCTAATTCGCCACAGACCGGCTGTGATGCCGGAATTATTGAAAACCTGCAGACTCTTGGTCCCACCTATCATTCATCTCTTTTATCAAGTATCTCTTCCCTTGTTGCTGATGGCAACAGCACCCCTCTCTTTGCAGGAATTGATAAGGCACTTGAAATGCTGATCAGTGTTCCAATCAACAGAACAATAGTCCTGTTAACCGACGGAAGACAGAATTGCCCTTACTCAGGTATTCCGGATCTTATTACTAATGTCAAAACCTCCCTTAGCACATCGGGTGTAAAACTTTATACCATCGGTTTCGGGGCTCCCGGTATTGTCCCGAATGATCTGCTGAATGAAATTGCATCAAGTTCAGGCGGTATGCATTATAATATTGCTGATGAGCCTGACAAAGGTTCTGCTTATGATCCTTCAAACCCGGGTGCCTGGGATCCATTTACTGCACTGGATGCGACGTTCAGCCATATAATTGTTGACGGGCTTGGATTATCATATACCAGTGATCCGCTTGCAATTATCAGCTCAGGAACAAAGGCTGATTATGATATTCCTGTAACACCTCTTGACGAAAGGATATGTTTCTTTGTCAGCTGGGTAACCTCACAGGATAAATATCTTGGTGTTAAGTTATTCACACCATCAGGAACCGAATTACCTCTGACACAGGAAGGTGTCCTTTCAATCTATGGAAGTAATCACACCATAATTACTCTTGCAAAGGAGTTGCTTAACCAGCCGGGAATGGCTGGAACATGGAAACTTGAAATAGATGGTTCAGGTATAGCAAACAATTCCGAGCATTATCAGTATTCGGTAATTAATAAATCAAGGAAGCTCGAACTAAAGACATGGTTTGAAAAAAGAAGGTACTTCACAGGTGATAAGATCAATATTTTTCTTCAGGTATTGCTTGACGGCAAACCTTTTGCCGGTCTTGAAAAGTTATCAGGAAAGGGGACACAACCGAAAGTCAGTCTGGGTAACTGGCTCATCACAAGAGATATTGATAATTCCTCCGTTGAAAAAGCGAAGCAGAAACAACTGGAAGAATATCTTAACTGGATCAGGTCACAGGGTAAGTTTAAGGAACTCAGTAATGAATCAAAGGAAAATTATCTGAGGGAGAAAAGAGAGGCGTTCATAAATGGTTTAAATCCGGTTGAATTAAGGGTTCATGCACTTATGGATGAGTACAAGGTTCCCTTACCCGGAAGAATAATGATAAAAGGATTGAGTTTCTCAGATAACGGGAAGAACGGAGATCAAAAAAAAGGTGATGGAATATACACTTCCGGCTTTACCCCAAAAAAGGAAGGAAGTTACATCTTCAATATTTCATGCACCGGTACGATTAATGAACAGAAAGTAATACGCGAAAGTCATCTGCAGACATATGTCAGCACAAGGATCCGTGTCAGGCCTGTTATCAGAGATGTCCGGCTTAAAGAAGCACATGTAAAAGGACAAAAAATCTATGATGTAATACTTGCTTTGAAGGACAAATATGGTAACATCCCTATGCCTGATGCTCTTTATAATGTGAAGCTTTCCATCGACAAAGGAACACTTATTGAAGAACTGGCTGATAATATGGATGGAACTTTCACACAGAAAATATCACTGCCGGATAGTGTGAAACCAAAAGATGTAATCATGACCACGACCATAGATGATATTTCAGGAAGTAAGAAACTTGCATCATACACATTAAGATGGGTACTGGGTATAGTGATAATAATATTAGTTGTTGTAAGAATATTTTACAGAAAAGGAAAATAACTGTTGAGATCTAATCAATGCAGAAGAGATACCTCCGCATATTAAAAGCTTCCATTATCCTTATTGTAATAAACATCGGGTTTATTCCTTATTCTGCCGCACAGTTCACTGATTCGGGGATAACTCCTGAAAAAACCTATGGTTCTGCTGTTAACTGGGTCGATATTGACGGCGACGGAGACCTTGATCTTTCGGTATCAGGTAATTATTATGACCCATTCTCTCCTCTGGGAAAGCTTTATATAAACAATGGCAGCGGTTTTAACGGCCCTGTGAACATCCAGAATATGAGTAACGGCGACCAGGTATGGTGCGACTTCAATAATGATGGCTACCCCGAACTCCTTTATGCAGGTTCTATCAGTTTGCCGGCAACTACGTCAGCCGGAATTCATGTTTTCAACCGGACAACCTTCAGTTATACAAGCCTCTCAACAGGATTCGTTCCCGTTAAAAATGCATCAGTCGACTGGGGCGACTATGATAATGATGGTGACTACGATGTTCTGATAACAGGAGAGGATACTGCTGGCTTTATTTTTACCAGAATTTACAGAAACGACAATGCAGTATTTACCGATGTAAATGCAGGTTTGCCCGGAGTTATAGACGGGAAGGTTGCTTTTATAGATTACGATCTTGACCAGGATCTTGATATATTCATATCGGGCAAGGATGTAAATTCAAATAAGTACACCCGCTTGTGGAAAAATTCAGGTGGAACCTATACAATAACCGGGGATCTGTTCGTCAACCTGAAATACAGTCAGTTCGACTGGGGTGATTTTAATAACGACCGTTACCCTGATCTTTTGCTTGGCGGACTGGATGATCCGGTAAAAAGAGGAATAATATACATCAATAATTCAGGAAACAGTTTCACACAGTCAGGTATTGAAGTTCCGGCAGCATATAACGGTACCTCCGATTTTGTGGATGTTGATAATGACGGGGATCTGGATATCTTAATCTCTGGAGCAAAAGATACAAATAATGATAAATTTATCTTTATCAATAACGGAAGCGGAGCCTTTGTACCAGCAAGTCTGACAATAACCCCTGTAGCAAGCAGTTTCTTACAGCCAGGGGACTGGGATGGGGATAATGACCTGGATATTGTTATAAACGGGCAGACTTATCTGGCAGCGGATGCTTATGGACTTACAAAGATCTACCATAACTCGAACCCTTATACAAAACCAGAAGCTCCCCTGAATCCGGTTGCAACAGTTGAAGGAACCGGCGTTCACCTTTCCTGGGATCCATCACTCGACGATCACACTGACCCTAAAGCACTTACTTATAATATCTATGTGGATACCTCAAGTTATGGCGTTAACATCGTTTCTCCCAATGCCTCAGTACCTTCCGGGAAAAGATGGATCTCCCGGCCCGGATATATCCAGGATACCGAATGGACCATTAAAAACCTCCCGGTCGGCACATATTTCTGGGGAGTACAGGCAATCAACAACTCCCTGGGGGCATCGGCATTTTCAGCAGAAGGGACCTTTGAAATTAAGGAACGATTCAGTATCCAGTCATTTTCTGAAACACCAAGTGTCTCATCCCCGGCTGTCTATTTTGATTGTGATCATGACAACGATCTCGATATGGCCCTAAATTATCCTGATGTCTTATACATAGGCGAAAACAAAAACGGAGCCTTCCTTGAGAGCAATTATAAAACCATCCTTCCGACAGGCTATAATCCTATCAAAACCATTACCCCTAACGACTATGATAACAACAACCTGATGGATTTCTCAATATCAGGAATGTATCTTGATGGCACATATAAGAATTCTCCCATCAGATTATACGGTTATAACAGCAGTTTTAATTATAACCTGATTAATAACAGCCTGATTAATAATGTGAGCTTTGAATATGTCATCTGGGCAGATTTCAATAATGACGGGAAACAGGATCTGCTCACTTCAGGCAAAACTACCAACCTTGCCACTAATATTCCGGTAACATATCTGTATCAAAACAAAGGTAACGGGGTATTCCAGGAGGTATCCCATACAATAAGAGGTTTCGAAAAATGCGGAGCAGTAGCGGGAGACTTCGATAACGACATGGATATCGATTTTCTTATTTACGGGAAAGACGGATCAGGTTCAGCAAACACATATGTTTATGTTAACCAGGGGAATTTCACTTTTACAGAAACCCTTTTACCTGATAATGAGATCTACAGGGAGTATCTGCGATTCGGAATCCAGACAGGCGATTTTGATCTGAACGGGGAGCTTGATTTTTACATGGCAGGCGGAAATATAAGCAATGACTACTATGCAAGGGTACTCCTTAATCATAATATGATGTTAAGTGATGCTAACCTGCCGGTACGAAGTTCACCATGGATGTCAAACTACTGGGCCGATTATGACTGTGATGGCGATCTGGATATCTTTTCAACTACTGTCGGGATAGGATCATCAAACGATAAGATGAGGCTGTATCTTAATAACAACGGAACCCTGACTGAACTAACATTTGATCTGGGAGCCCAGCAAAAACTCGATCTGCCTCTTATGGCCGTTAACATCGATAATAAGAATGGCCTTGATTTTCTTGTAAAGAATTATTCAACTAATTATTATTACCATCAGTATTTCGATAACTGGGGTTCTTCCCAAAAAATAACCAGTGCCCCCGGCAACATGAGATACAATCAGGAACAGCTGGAAATAATCCTAAATTGGGATAAAATCCCTGACTGTCCGGGATGTACTTATAATATTCGTGTTGGCACCCAGACCGGCAAAGTTGATATTATGTCTCCAATGGCCGATTTAACCACCGGATACAGATATGTAGTTCAGCCTGGCAATGCATATCTTAATGACGGGTGGAAGCTGTCAGGGTTACCTTTCGGAACATATTACTGGAGCGTTCAGGCTGTTGATCCATCCAATACAGGAGGTCCCTGGGCGCCGGAACAGTCATTTGTTGTATCCCAGATTGATGCTGAATTCTCTTATACAACTGTATGTCATAAAGATACAACTGTTTTCACTGACCTCTCAGTCGCAACTGATGCTGTTGTGAGCTGGGAATGGGATTTCGGAGACGGAAGTACCAGCACTTTAAAAAACCCTGAGCATCTGTATGCCAGCTCTGGCACCTATGTGGTTGGACTTCGGGCATATTCAGCATCGGGCTACAATGCTTTTCAGAGCCACTCTGTAACAGTGAAAACAACTCCATTGGCCACTTTTACAGCCGACATTGCCTGCCAGGGATCTGCGACAACAATAGTTAATAATACAAATACTTACGGACTCACTATTGACAGCTGGCAATGGAACTTCGGTGACGGACAGACTTCCTCGCTGAAGGATCCGGGCACCCACGGATATATTGCTGCCGGAAGCTATAAAGCTGAATTATGGGTCTTTGCCGATAATGGATGCCACGATTCAGTATCAAAGAACATCATAGTATCATCATATCCAGTTGCTGTTATTTCTGCAAATGCTCCGCTAGCTTTCTGTTCGGGCGATAGCGTAATACTGTCTGTTCAGCATAATGCGAACTATGATTATATCTGGAAACTGAATGGCACTGCATTAACAAATTCTGATACAAATAAATATATTGCAAAATTAAGCGGGAATTATTCTGCAGAAATTACAAATCCTGTCGGTAATTGCATTGCTACTTCCGCACAGGTATCAGTAGTAGCGAATAACTCACCTGAGGCTCCGTTAATAGTCGCAAGCGGATCGGTTCAGTTCTGCCAGGGCGATTCAGTAAAATTAAGTGTTACAAATACACTTAATCACACTTTCCAGTGGAAACTGAACGGAGGTGCTGTAGGTACAAATTCAAATCAGTTTGTCGCTAAAACTTCAGGTACATATAACCTTTTGGTCTCAAACATTTCAGGATGTTCTGCGACTTCAGCAAACTCAATAATCGTCACTGTCAATCCGGCTCCGGTTGTAGGAGCGCTGGCCCTTGAAGGCAAAAAGAAATTCTGCTCCGGGGAAAGCGCGATATTAAGTGTCCCTGCCACTGCCGGTTATTTATACGCCTGGATAAATTCTGATGGAACAATAACAGGAGCTTCAACAAATAGCTATATTGTAAACACCTCAGGCGAATATAAGCTCGAAGTTTCAAACTCATCAGGATGTAAAGTTACTACCGATCCTGTGAAGATTGAAGTTGTTGAGAAGCCCTCCAAACCTGCTATCGATACCAGCTTCTATGACAAGGGCATGTGTCTGGGTGAGTCTCCTCTGAAAATATCGGTGGATGATGTAGTTGCAGGATACAATTACAAATGGTACAGGAATGGCACTTCATTCAGTAACTCAACTTCTGTTGAGGTGATTGATGAAGGTATTTATCATCTGGAGGCTGTTTCTGATATCTGCACCAGTTTACGCGACTCTGCTGTTATTGACTTCAGGGAGGCTCTGCCAAAACCTGATATCATTGTCAGGGGACCAACTGTTTGGATGCTCTCAACAACATCAAAAGCCAATCAATATAAATGGTTCCTGAATGGAACACTGATTCCGGGGGCCGGGAGCAGCATCTATGTAGCAGGACAGAACTTTGGCCTTTACAGACTTGCAGTATCTGATGAAAGCGGATGCTACTCATTTAGTGATACGGTCAGAATACCACTGGCGATAACAGGTATTGAGGATATGAATCCATTTGAGGATGTGAAGATATATCCTAATCCGACAACAGGAATGTTTACAATAGAGATGAATAACAATGTATTGGGAGAACTCATTATTGATATTTTCACCCAAAACGGCAGTAAGATTCTCAATATTAAATTCGAAAAAACGACAGAACATTTTCAGAGTCAGATTGACTTAAGCGGGCAGAGTAAGGGGATGTACTTAATTAATCTTTCTTTAAATAAGTTTAAGGCGGTAAGGAAGGTTCTTGTTGAGTAATTCATTGTAATTCGGTTGTCAATTGCGCTCACTGTGTTCGCGCGTCATTCTGTTGTCATTCAGTTGTCATTCAGTTGTCATTAGTAGTCATTAGGTTGTTTCAATAAATGACTTTGAATGACGTTGCGACATTGTGCACCGAAGCCATCCTGAGCTTGCCGAAGGAGGCGAAGGTGCAAGCAACAAATGACAGCACGCAGTGCCTAATGACGGCGCGAAGCGCAAATTACAATTGAATTACGGCCGAAGGCCAAATTACGCGAAGCGAATTACGCGCGAAGCGCAAATGACAACCGAATTCCCATTATCACCCCCTCTACCATTCTCCCCTTCACCTGTTCATCCGTTGTGCCGGTGAACCATTAAAACGGTATTACGGTAATCAGTGAGTTGGCATCCCGATTGCTATCGGGAGGTATTTGGCAGTTGGTAAACATAGAACAATTTAACGATCGAACGATATCCCTTTCTTCCTCTCATTCTTCTTGATATCTACAATTTATTCTTTCATCAAATAAACTGTTTATTAATTGCTTACAAATGGAAATTGTTGTATCTTATAGAGATATTTCTTATAACCTTTAACTGAATGAAAAGATTTATTATAATTATTTCGGTTGTGGTTATGTTTTATGCTTCTTCAACAATTGATGTATTACCACAACCATTTATAGATTCCGGTATTTCCTTACCTGGAATGGCTCCCAATTCAGCTATCTGGGGCGATTATGACAACGATAATGATTTGGATTTAGCATTTCCAGGAATTCGTCCTTTGAAGATTTATGATGGCCCGTCATTTACTACACAAACAGCAATTCCATCACTCACTGAGGCTCTATATTGGGGATCATCTGCATGGGGTGATTATGATAACGATGGAGATCTGGATATCCTTGTGTCGGGGAATTATTTCAGGGCTGGTATTTGTAGAATCTATACAAACAATGGTAACAAAACATTTACAGAGGGAGCTTCATTCCCGGGTGTTTACTACTCTTCTGTTGCCTGGGGCGATTATGATAATGATGGTTATCTTGATATTTTATTAACTGGGATTGATTATGATGGTATTAGATATGCACAATTATACCGGAACAATCACAATAAAACTTTTTCAGAACAAACCGGCATCTCATTGGCTGCTGTTAGCAATAGTTCCGTTGCATGGGGAGATTACGATAATGATGGATACCTCGATATAATTCTGACCGGGCAAAATGCCAGCGGCACCAGAGTTGCCAAAATTTATAAAAATACCGGAAACAACTCATTTATAGAGCAAACCGCAATCTCATTGAGAGGAATTGAATACGGCTCAGTTGCCTGGGGTGACTACGATAACGATGGGGATCTGGATATCCTATTGGCCGGTCAGGAAGGTGATGGGAATAGAATTACCGTGATTTACCGTAATAATGGAAATAATTCATTTACTGAGCAGTCAGAAATATTATTGCCTGGAGTTGCATTTTGCTCGGTTGTCTGGGGCGATTTTGATAATGATGGTGATCTGGATATTTTAATTACCGGAAAAGATAATGAGGAAATTATTATTTCCAGAATTTATTGTAATAATGCGAACAATTCATTTTCAGAGGAATCTCCTGGTATCCTTGAAGGTGTATTTGGGAGTTCTGCTTCATGGGTTGATTATGATAAAGATGGGGACCTTGATATATTACTGGAAGGAGAAAACACTTCCGGTACGAAAATTTCCAAACTTTATGTAAATAACTGTGCAACTACTAACAAAAAGCCAGATAAACCAGTTAATCTTAATTATGCTTGTCCGGATTCGAAACTTATACTGAAATGGGATAAAATAATCACAGATGAAACCTCATCAAATTCCATGACTTACAATGTCAGAATGGGCAGAACAAGTGAGGTAAATAATTTTGTAGCATCCCATTCCGCTTCAAACGGATTCAGGAAGATACCAGCCATGGGCAATGCCCAGCTTGATACAACATTTCTTTATAAATACTACTGGGATACTACATATTTTGCAAGTGTTCAGGCTGTAGATAATTCTTTTATTGGAGGATTATTCTCAGATGAAATTCAAATTAAAATAGTTCCCGTTCAACCATCAGATCTTTACGCAATTAACAAAAGCAGTAACTCTATACTTCTAAAGTGGAAAAGAGGAAACGGTGAACGATGTATCCTTTTTGCTAAAGAAGGGACTACTGGAAGTGCTTCGCCTCAGAGTTTAAGTACCTACTATGCGAACCCGGTATTTGCAGAAGGCTCACCCATTGGCACAACAGGATGGTTTTGTATTTATAAGGGAGAGGCAGATTCTGTTTTACTAACCGGGCTCAATCCCTTAATAAACTACAGAATCCATGCGCTTGAACTTCAGGGAACTAATGGTTCTGAATTATATGCTGGAACTATCGCTGCTGACAACATTGGTACATTCAGTACGGCATTATTC
This sequence comes from Bacteroidales bacterium, assembly GCA_035531395.1. Lineage (GTDB taxonomy): Bacteria > Bacteroidota > Bacteroidia > Bacteroidales > VadinHA17 > LD21. The sequence continues at coordinate 2,426 of DATKTA010000005.1, read as the reverse complement.
AGTGAACAGTCAGGGCTAGCTAATGTTGCTTTCAGCTCAGTCGCATGGGGCGATTATGATAAAGATGGCGATCTGGATGCATTGCTGACCGGGACAACTGTTATAGGACCAACTTTTAATCCTGTATCTAAAATTTATAAGAATAATGGGGATAATACTTTTTCAGACCAGACCGCCATCCAGTTAACTGGAGTTATTAGTGGGTCAGTTGCATGGGGGGATTCTGATAATGATGGAGATCTGGATATATTAATAACAGGAGCTTCTTATGGTAAAATTTATACTAATGAAAACAATTTATTTACCGAACTTCCCGAAAATTTGCTTACTGGCGTTCATAACAGTTCGGTTGCCTGGGGCGATTATGACAATGATGGCGATCTGGATATTTTATTAACAGGAAGGAACAATTCCAGTCTGCCTGTTACAATAATTTATCGAAATAATGGCATTAATGTTTTCACTGAACAATCAGCTATATCACTACAAAAAATATCCTATGGCTCAGTAGCCTGGGGCGATTATGATAATGACGGCGACCTTGATATCCTACTTTCAGGGGCAACCGGTGATTATCCAAATTATAACCCTGTTTCCAAAATTTATCGTAACGATGGTAACAATCTTTTTAATGAGCAATCCGGAATCTCATTACAGGGAGTTTACTATGGATCTATTGCCTGGGGTGACTATGATAATGACAGCGATCTTGATATCCTTATAACCGGGGCAACTGGCAACTCTCCCAACTATGATCCTATTTCAAAAATTTACCGTAACGATGGGGGAAATAGCTTTAACGAACTGTCAGAACTAACTTTAAAAGGGGTTTATCAGAGTTCAGTCGCATGGGGTGATTATGACAATGATGGAGATCTGGATATTTTATTATCTGGAAAAGTATCTAATGGCCTGTTTACAGGCATCTATAACAATAATGGTAATAATCACTTCACTGAAAATACCAATATTGATTTTATTGATGTCAAAAATTGTTCTGTAGCCTGGGGTGATTATGATAATGACGGGGATCTGGATATTCTTCTGACCGGATCAAATTTAGCCGATAAAACTTATTCCAGGATATATATGAACAATTCAATAATGAAGGCAAGTTCAATTAAACCCAACAAAAAGCCTGATGCCCCAGAAGGATTAACAAGTGAAATTACTCCTGCCAACATTAAATTGTCATGGGCAGGGGTTATTAATGATGAAACTCCGGTCAGTTCAATGAGCTATAACATTCGTTACAGGTTGGATGATGAAACGTTCTGGCGTTGTGCACCACATTCAGATGAAAACGGATTCAGACGTGCAATATCTTTGGGTAATATTCAATTAAATAAAACCTTTATACTTAATAATTGGACTACAGGTACCTGGGAGTGGCAGGTTCAGGCTATAGACCAGGGTTACATGGGAGGCCCATGGTCTGAAACAAATACATTTATTGTCAAAAACACCCAGGCATTCTTTAAAACAGATGTAGTTTGTCAGGGGCTGGCAACTCAATTTACTGATCAGTCAATAGCTTCAGATGGTATTGCTGCATGGAGATGGGACTTTAAGGATGGTTCGACTTCTGTTTTACAAAATCCAGAACATCTATTTACTGCTGGCGGAACTTATGAAGTCAAACTGGTTATTACCGATAAAACTGGGATTAAAGACTCTCTGGAACAATCAGTGGTTGTAAAACCTAAACCGATTGCAGGTTTTTCAGCCCCTCCTGTCTGCCAGGGTACTTCCACATCTATAATCAACACCACTAATATCAACGGACTCACAATATCATCATGGTACTGGGACTTCGGCGACGGTCAGACATCTCTATCAGAGCAGCCTGCCTCCCATGGTTATCTTGGTGCTGCCGATTACACAGTTGTCCTGAAAGCTTTAGCAGATAATAGCTGCAGGGACTCAATCAAAAAAACCGTAACTGTTGCCAGCTATCCTATTGCTGCCGTTACAGCTATTGCCCCGCTTACCTTTTGTAAAGGCGACAGTGTAGCTCTTTCAGTTCCATACAATAATGACTACCTCTATACCTGGAAACTTAACGGAACTGCTGTTTCAGGAGCCGATTCAAGCAGGTTTGTTGCAAAACTTACAGGCAGCTATACTGCTGAAGTAGTGAACTCCAAAGGAAATTGCAAAACAACATCTTCAGCTACTGCAATAACAGCAAATGATACTCCTTCTCCTCCTTCCATATTAACTACCGGAGGCACTACATTATGCCAGGGCGATTCTGTGGTCCTTAGTGTAACAATTACTGCCGATTACTCTTACCAGTGGAGACTGAACGGCGGATCTGTTGGAGCTGACTCAAATATATACATTGCACGATCCTCAGGGTTGTATGACCTTATCTTAGCAAACAGCACTGGATGTAAAGCAACATCTGTAAGCCCTGTGCCTGT
>DATKTA010000004.1:0-58535 GCA_035531395.1 Bacteroidales bacterium | reverse complement strand
ACAAGCACTTATCTCCAGTAAGATGGTCAACTTACTCCGGACAAATGTGGTCAAGGCCATTTGCTTTTCCACCTATTTCAGATTTATCAGATTTAATAAATCCTCCTCAAAAAAATTCGACTTTTGTCCCGCCAGCTCCACCTCCGCCCTCCATAGCTTCAGCAAAGGAGGGCTTTTTCATATATAAATATTAATCAGCAGAACTTTCCTTTTCTTTTCGGTAGTGACTTATTATAAACAGCACTCCTGCCACCACGAAGGGGATACAGATCATCAGCACAATCGAAAGACTAATCAATACAGAATGATTCCTCCTGAAGTTCAGAATAAAAATCAGGACGCACAACACCAATCCCACAATTGTAAGGATAGTTCCTCCGACTTTTTCCCATTTCCATGCAATAATTAAAATTCCGAGTAAAACAAAAGAGGGGATCAGATTCATTAATAATGCAGCAGCATTTTGCAGTAATGTCCTTCCGTGTAAAAAGAAATCAAGCGCGAACATGCTGATGAACATAATGGCCAGGATAACAAGAATTCTTGGTATCCAGTAAAGCATTTTAGTAGCTGTTTTCATAATGAACTTCATTAATTTAACAGCAAGTTACATAACATAAAGACCGAAGTCAATTTATTTTAACTACCAGTAGAACGGACAATCATTCCTCGTTTAAAAATAAATTGCCTATCTGCAATAATATCCTTTGGACTCAAGATTTTGTATCATACCCGGATCGCAGGCAGTCCGTTCATCTATCAGCTGTCCTGTCTGATTATCAAACTTCCGGCATGTCTGACATTTGTTCGAACAGGAACCAGTGCTAAACACGAAGAGAAGTGACAAAAACATGCCACAAATAAAACATCGTATAGCATTTTGCCTTTTCAATTTTAGAATTGATGTAGTATATAAATATACGAAAGAATAATGCTTAAATCAAATTTAATACCTGATCTGGCTGAACACATTAGTGCCAAAAAATGCCTTGAAGAGTGGCATTGTTAAATATAAGTGTACAATATACACTTTATAATCCTTGCTTTGATATCGCAATATCACATAAAATTTCATTGATTTGCAGTTAAATGTAAAAGTAAAGGCACATAGGATATCCGATTAACTATTTGTATCTATTCAAAAACCAATTACCTTAGTGATCATGTTTAAACCTTAACTTTCAGAATATGAAATACAGGAAACTTGGCAGGACAAACTGGGAAATCAGTGAGATAGGTTATGGTATGTGGGGCATGGCCGGATGGAAAGGTTCTGAAGACAATGAATCCATGCAGTCCCTGCAGCTGGCTGTTGATCTTGGATGTAATTTTTTCGATACAGCCTGGGGGTATGGTAGAGGAAAAAGTGAAGGCTTCCTGGGGGAACTTGTAAGAGCCAACAAAAATAAAAAATTGTATACAGCCACAAAAATGCCGCCTAAAAACTTTCAGTGGCCCAGCAAACGGGAATTTACATCAGACGATTGCTTTCCTCCCGAACATATTGAAGAGTATGTGGAAAAAAGTCTCAAAAACGCAGGCCTTGACTCATTCGATCTTATGCAGTTCCATACATGGGAAGACAGCTGGCTGAAAGATGAAAGGGTATTGAACAAAATGGCGGACCTGAAGAAACAGGGCTTATTCCATGCTATTGGTATAAGCCTTAACAGATGGGAGCCCTGGAATGGTGTAAAAGCTGTCAGAAGCGGACTGATAGATACTGTACAGGTCATATACAATATCTTCGACCAGAATCCAAACGATGAGTTATTCCCTGCATGCAGGGAGATGAATGTAGGTGTAATAGCCAGGGTCCCCTTTGATGAAGGCACTTTAACAGGTACCCTGACAAAAGATACAAGATGGCCGGACGGAGACTGGAGAAACACCTATTTTGTACCTGAGAACCTGGTCCCGAGTGTTGAACGCGCTGATGCTCTTAAACCCCTGGTTCCCTCCGGAATTACAATGCCTGAGATGGCTCTGAGATTCATCCTCGGCGAACCCACAGTAAGTACCATAATACCGGGTATGAGAAAATCCGGACATGTTAAATCAAATTTAAATGCCAGTGATGCTGGGCTTCTGCCTTCTGCTCTGATGAATGAACTTGAGAAACACCGCTGGAACAGGGAACCAACAAAATGGTCTCAATAATTCACAGAAAACCACCGGTTGCCGGTTGCCGCGAACCTGTTGCCGTAACTACTACGTGTCTATCCAGTTCTTGAAATCAGCAGTCTTATCCCGGCTCACAACAAATAAACCGGTTCCCTTTTCATTTTTCAGTTTAACCTGAAGCCTGCTTGAGGAATAGCTTTCTATAAGCAAAATTGAATCCATGTTTATTATACAATCACGGTTTATCCTGTAGAATTTATCAGGATTAAGCAGCTTCATTAACTGATCAAGTGAATAGTCCATTCCATAATCTTTCCCGCTGCTATCCATTAGAAAAACATTTCTCTCTGTGATATGAAAATAATTTATATCCTGAACAGGGACTGACCTGTAGCGGCTACCCATCTTAACCAGAAATCTTGACTTATAATGAGGAGTAAATTCCCTTACAATATTATCAATCTTGGACTTCTCATATTTAGATGATAAATGGTATTTATTGAATTTTACGAGTGCTGCCCTGAGTAAATTTTCTTCAACCGGTTTTAATAAATAATCTACACTATTGACCTTAAAAGCTCTTATTGAATATTCATCATAAGCTGTAATAAAAATAACAGGTACCTCAAGCTTAATTGTATCAAAGATTTCGAAACATAAGCCATCATCCAGAAGAACATCCATCAGGATAAGATCAGGAGGATTGTTTCCATGTATCCAGTTTACTGTTCCTTCAACTGTTTCGAGTATAGCCGGTACAGTCATTGTAATGTCGATGCTTTTAAGCATTCTTAAAAGCTTATCGGCAGCAGGTTTCTCATTTTCAACAATCAGTACATTCATCGGATCAAAGGTAACTTAACAGAATAACTATCGGTTGTTTCATTAATTATGATGCTTTTGGATGTAATGATCCTAACTCTGTCAGAAAGATTCTTTAAGCCAGTTCCCGTTGACTTCATGGACAGGTTTATCTTCTGAAGGTTATTTCTGACTACAATATATCCTTCTTCCAGGAATACAGTAATCCTTAAGGGATTTCCCCTGGTAGCCATGTTATGTTTAATGGCGTTCTCCACTAGAACCTGAAGGGAAACAGGAAGTATCCTGTAATCGTCAATCTGGCCGACATTTATCTCTAATACTATCTTATTTTCATCTCTGACACTGTGCAGATAAAAATAATCCTTTATGAAGGCAATCTCTTTCTCAAGTGGCACATGGTCAGCAGAATTATTCTCAAGTATATACCTGTATATAGATGCCAGTCTGTTTATAAATGTTTCAGCAGTATCAGGATCTGGCTTTATCAGTGCAGAAAGAGTATTCAGGCTGTTGAAAAGGAAATGAGGATTTACCTGGCTTTTCAGAGTCTCATTCTGGAAAATAAGATTTTCCTCTCTTAGCTTTTGTTCTCTCTTCAGGGAATCCTGCCATTGAATTAATACAAAAATAACTGCTCCGACAGATAAACCTTTCAGCGTTGAACTGAACCATCCTTTAAATTCATATTTCATTATATTACGCCATACCATAGGCAGATCGCTTCTTTCAGCAAGTGCAACAAGGTACCTGAAAGAAATAAACAGCAGTAAGGCTACAATAAAACAGATGATTATAAAAAGTAAAAACCTCTTAAGAATAATCCTGGTGAATTCTACAGGTGTCAATCCGATCGAAATCTCTGTAAAAATCCTGAAGGCTATAAATATAAAAACTTCGATCTGGACAAAAAGAAATATGAAGAATCTTAACATGTCTTTTAATGTTTCTGTAGTCTCTGACATAAAAGAAACGACAAGAACAATTAATAAACAGAGAAGTAGTACCAGGACATGAGATTGGTACTTCCTCTGATCAATTATTTTTACTGCATCCAACGTTGCCATATCACAAATTTACAAGTTATTAATCTAATTTATCAACCCATAATTCTCTTATTGTCTTAGCCAGGAATTTATTCTCCATGCCTTTAACTTCAATTTCCTGAATTGTTCCTCCATACATTTCAGCATGTTCAATAGTCATTTCTTTAAGAGAGACCCATACTGTACCCCAGTATTGCTCTGTTCCTTTTGTATTGATTGCATCCAGGGACATCTCAATCCTGTTGTCGATCGCTCTGAATTCGATTAAGGTACAGAGTCTACCTTTAACTTCTGAGATTCCGGTCCAGCATAATTGTATATCTGAATGAGCATAAGTTCCGATATTCCCCATTTCAAATTCCGAATCCGCCCCTGGTATATGAAAAATCCTGTTTAGTTTAAGTGAATCCCGGTAATTCCAGGCAAAATCTTCAATAGCCTTCATATCCCAGATTAGATTCCTGGCTAACACACTTTCAGTATTTGGAGGGAAACCGCTGAATGCGTCCGTATTAAGCATTTTAGCTGATGGCACATACCTGAAATCCTCAATGTAGTTCTGCCTGATTCCATCAGGAAACACATCATCATATTTATTTGATGATGAGATTATTACATTATTCCAGCTACAAGTATCTGCGCTCAGGCAACGTGTATATTCCCCGGTGATTTTTACTTTGCCCGTGAAATTGCCATAAAGGTCCCGGTTAATATAAACTGCTGTCATTCTGTATTTCTGAGTAGCCTTGCTTACTGGAACTGCTGGTAAACAAGTGAGATAGTTCGCAATTAAATCTTTCCTGGTCTGGGCTTCGGAAGACAGATTTGTTATAATCAGGAGAGAGGTTACTATGCCTGTTGATACTGTGGAAAAAAACTTTTTCATTGTTCTAAATTTTAAAGGTTTGACCGATAATTATATACAAAGCAAAACCAATTCTATCCCGGATACAAATTAAAGATGCTGGACGGTTAGAACAGGATGCTGAACGGGAAAATAAAAGGATCGACCCGATTGTATCTAACAGTTCCGGAGTACTGATCTTATAAGGTATTATAATTCAAAATTGCTTTTAAAACAAAAAATAAGCATCTTTAAACCTTTTAATTGATCGTTCCCCTGTAAACTAGAAATCATCTAGTTTATAAAACACATCCTAATAATATGGGACTTCAATGAAACATGACCATCATTATAATCTTGTCAGCAACCTTAAACCTGCAAAGATAATTCTGCCAATTGTTCTTGGGCTGGCAGTAGTAGGATGGTTTATATTCAGCGAAATAAATACTGAAGTGCTTAGCAAGCTTATATTCACCTGGCAATCTGCATTTTGGATACTGGTTGCATGGCTGTGTATGATTGGACGTGACCTTGGCTACATTATCAGGATCAGGATATTGACAGACAAACATCTTTCCTGGCGACAGGCATTCAGGGTTATCATGCTATGGGAATTCACATCAGCCATTACGCCTTCAACTATAGGAGGTACTGCCGTTGCAGTGGTTTTTATCCATAAAGAGGGAATGACTGTTGGAAGAAGCACTTCCGTGGTTTTGGCCACTTCATTCCTCGACGAACTCTACTTCGTAATAATGCTTCCGCTTATAATTCTGATTGTAGGAAAGAATGCATTGTTCATAACGTCCCTCCAGGGAACAGGTTTAGCCTTCCTAAACCAGCTGATGCTCTTCACAGCCATAGGATACACAGTTATTCTTCTTTGGGTTCTGCTGGTAGGATATGGACTGTTTTTCAATCCGGAAGGTATCAGGAGACTGATAACAAATTTCTTCAGAATACCGTTTCTTAACAGGTGGCATGATGCTGCCGTAAGGGCAGGCAATGATATTGTTGAAAGCTCCCATGAACTCCGAAAGAAGAGCCTTGCCTTCTGGATAAAGGCCTTTACAGCTACCTTCCTCTCATGGACTTCACGATATTGGGTTGTGAATGCCATTCTTGTTGCATTTTTTACTATCGAAGACCACTTTCTGATTTTTGCCAGACAGCTGGCAACCTGGGTGATGATGATAATCAGTCCGTCGCCGGGAGGAAGCGGATTAGCTGAACTGATTCTTAGCCGTTACATCTCCGACGCCATACCTGCTGATGTAATTATTGCCGGAAGCATAGCTCTTGCAATTGCAATAATATGGAGAATAATAAGCTATTATCCCTATCTGATAATAGGAGTTTTTCTTGTCCCGGGATGGATTGAAAGAAATTTTATCAAACCAGTCAGGGGAGAGAAATAGTTTTTTATTAAATTAGGTGTTTGGTCCCGAAGCAAGATCAGCTGAATTATGAGTGAGGAAATTCTAAAGGCATTAATGGAATTGTTTGCCCTGATTGTCAAGCAGGACGGAGGCATGACTATTAATGAACGCGAATATGTCTTTGCGTTTCTCAGAAAACAGCTTACAAGTGAAACTGTAAAAGAATACCTGGCACTATTTGATGAACATGCCGGGCCTGTAACATCCGACCTGACAGAGAAAGAACCTGCTGTTCCATCAGTAAAAGATTCTGTCAAGATATTTGCGATCTGTAAAAAAATAAATAAAACCCTCACCCAGTTCCAGAAAGTAGTTGTACTCGTAAGGCTTTATGAACTGATAAATGCTGACAGGCAATTCACCCTTCAGCGAATGAATATAATAAACACTGTTGCTGAGGTATTTAAAATTTCTTCAACAGAATTTGCTGCAACAGAACAATTTGTCAGGAATGATTCTCCTGAAAAACTGGATAATCCTTCAATATTGATGCTCGCTCCTGAATATGAGGAATGTGATTATTGTAAGAAACTCCTTTCAGGATATCGCGATACTAGCATCTATTTTCTCCAGATTGCAAGTGTCGATCTTTATTTTGTAAAATACTATTCAAGCGACCAGCTTTTCCTCAACGGACTTCCTATAAGTGCAAATCAGGTTTATACATTTGCCAAAGGAGCCTCTATCAAATCACTGTTTGGCCAGCCTATTTATTACAGCGATATCAGTTCGCATTTTCTGTCTGAAATAATAATCCACAAGATTTTATTCACTGTTGAAAATCTTTCCTACAAATTCAGTGAAGGACAGACAGCTATCGACAACGTCAGTTTTTCGGTGGAGGAGGGAAAGCTTATAGGGATAATGGGTGCAAGCGGCTCCGGGAAAACAACCCTTCTGAATCTGATGAGCGGGATACTGAAACCTGCCTCAGGTCATATAAAGATTAACGGTCTCGATGTTATTGAGGATAATCGTAATCTTGAAGGAGTTTTTGGATTTGTGCCTCAGGATGACCTTCTGATAGAGGATCTGACAGTTTTTGAGAACCTGTATTATGCTGCCTGCCAGTGTTTCACTAATAAAACCAGGGAGGAATTAACCGCTGTTGTGGATAAAACACTGGCCAACCTGGGCCTGTTGGAAAAAAGAGAGATGAAGGTAGGCTCGCCTTTTAATAAGGTAATAAGCGGGGGTCAGAGAAAAAGACTTAATATAGCCCTCGAACTTATCAGAGAACCGCTTGTATTATTCCTGGATGAACCAACTTCCGGACTTTCCTCACGAGATTCTGAAAATCTGATGGATCTCCTTCGCGACCTGACTCTTAAAGGAAAACTCATATTTAATGTAATACATCAACCCTCATCGGAAATTTACAAGATGTTCGACAAGGTATTAATACTCGATAAGGGTGGATACATGGCGTGGTTCGGAAATCCGGTGGAGGCAGTGGTATATTTTAAAACATCTGACCTGCAGATAAATTCTACCCGGGGCGAGTGTCCTTCATGTGGAAATGTGAATCCTGAAACAATATTTAATATTATAGAAACCCAGGTTGTTGATGAATTCGGCAGATATACAGAAAAACGGAAAGTCAGTCCTTATGAGTGGGCACAAAATTTTAAATCCAAATTTCCCCTTCAACCGCTAAATGAGGTCACCGAACCTCCGCACAGCAATCTTGAAAAACCTGGTCGGTTGAGGCAATTCATGATCTATCTCACCAGGGATATCAATAACAAGATTGCCAACCGGCAATATCTGCTTCTCACAATTCTTGAGGCGCCCATACTTGGATTTGTTCTTTCATTCATTATCAGGTATATACCTGATCCGAAGTCGGATGTGTACATCTTCTCTGAGAATGAGAATATCCCAATATATATATTCATGAGCCTGATAGTTGCATTGTTCCTGGGGCTCACTATAAGCGCTGAAGAGATTTTCCGTGACAGGAAGATTCTTAAAAGAGAAATGTTTCTCAATCTCAGCAAGTCCAGCTACCTGATTTCAAAGGTGGCGATACTTATTCTCATCTCTGCAACGCAGTCTTTCCTTTTTGTTGTAATAGGTAATCCTATACTGGGCATAAAAGGTCTCTATTTCAATTACTGGCTTGCATTGTTTACAACAGCATTCTGTGCCAATATGCTTGGATTGAATATATCTGCTTCATTCAACTCAGCTATCACAATTTATATAGTAATCCCCCTTCTGATTATTCCGATGATGGTACTGAGCGGAGCTATGTTCCCGTTTGATAAGCTTAACAGGGTAATCGGTAATGTAGATAAAGTTCCGGTTATTGCTGAACTGATACCTACCCGGTGGACATATGAAGCCCTTATTGTTACACAGTTCAAAGATAATAAATACAGTAAAGTGCCTTATACCAGGGATGGCCGGACATATTTTGATCTCCAGAAATCTATCAGCCAGGCTGAATTCAATAAAGTACACAGGATTAAAGCCTTGCGAGATGCTAATGATGTCACTATTTCTGAATATCGCAACCAAATAAAAAGCCTTGACCTGAATTCTGATCAGGCATTCAGAAAGAGTACCCCTCAATATAGCAAACTTGACCTTTTAAAAAATGAACTTATAAAAATTTCATCCCGGAACAAAATCGATCCCTTTGTTTACACCGAAAGACTCAATCCGGAAGCATTTGATCTTGAAGTATCTGATTCACTTGTTAATTACCTTGACAGACTGGACAGGTATTTCAGCTCAATATCAAATAGTTCCAGCGACATAAAGGACAGATTTTACAACGCAAATTCTATTGCACTTAAGACACTTGAGGAGGAGTATTTCAATTATAAACTCCAGGAGCTTGTTACGAAACCATACGAGCGGAAGAAAATTCTTGAATATAATAATACCCTGATTCAGAACACAGATCCTATCTATCTTGAACCTTATAAACGAGGACCCCTGGGGTTCAGAACCCATTTTTATGCACCTTCGAAATATATTTTCGGAATCCAAACTGACACTTTTGTTTTTAATATAATCCTTGTACTTTTAAGCACAATCTTTCTGTATGCAGTTTTATATTTTGAGTTGCTGGGAAAAATTGTCAGAGCAATAGAGAATTTTAGATTCCGAAAAATGAATTTATAGTTTTACTAGTCAGTTTTTTGTATTTTTGTATTAAAGTAAGCCAATGAAGGGTAGTATTTTTATCTTAGTAACTGTTTTATTTTTAACTGTTTCATGCGGCAGCAACGGGACAAAAAATAATGAATTTATTTTTCCTGAGGCGGATTCCATTCCATTGTCAGAGGCTGAAAAATTAAGCCCGGAAGCTATTGAGGATATAGCAAGAAATATCTCCTCCCCGGTTGAAATTGCTAACCTCCTTCAGATGCTGGAAGTTCCTTTTTCACAGGATTACCTTGCTTCCTCGATTGATGCAAATAAGGAGGGTACAAATTTCAATAAGGCAATGAAGCTGGGTATCCTTGGCGCCGATCTGGGATACCTTAATATGTATGAAAAAACCGGATCATCCCTTGATGTGCTTTCATCAATCAGAAAACTGGCAGAGGATATAAGGGTTGGTCAGTTTTTTGATTTTGAATTGATAAAAAGACTATCGCAGAACAAGTCTAATCTTGATTCCCTTCTGTTCATCTCAATCGATTCCTATCAACAGATAGATGACTACCTCAGGAATAATGATCGCGGACATCTGTCAGCACTGATGATCATAGGAGTATGGATTGAAGGACAGTTTCTGGCAACCCAGGTAGTGAACAAATATCCTGACAGGATGTTAAGAGACAGAATAGGCGAACAGAAGATAATTCTTAATGACCTGTTGTTGCTAATATCTCCTTACTGCAATAATAGTCAGGAATTTACAGCTCTTTGCAAAGACTTGAATACACTTAAGGAAAAGTACCGTGACATAAGGATAACCTATACTCAGGGTGAACCGGTAGCTTCTGAAAAAGACGGAGGATTAGTAATAACACAAACTGAAACCAGTGTTGTGGAAATGACTGATGAACAACTAAAGGGATTGATTGAAATAACAAGCCAGATAAGAAACCGACTGATATTAAACGATTAATATGAAAAGATATTTAATAACCATTTCACTTTTCCTTTCAATTGGTTTGTTGCTTGCAGGACAGTCAACAGATCCATTTGTAAGTAAATGTGTTATGACCGCAGGCAACAATGCCAAGTATCTTAAGGATTTCAGGATTCAGCTGGGAAAAGCTGCCGGACAGGGTGAACTGAGGTACAAAGCCAATATGTCGCTCTGGAAAAATACCAAGTACAGGTTTACAATGTGCAGTACTGAAGACTCTCAAGGTCAGCTTATTCTCAGCATTAAAGACGATGCCAATAAGGTGGTACTTTCATCATATGATAAGAATACAGGCAAAACTTATCCCTTTGTAGATTTCGTATGCAATAAAAGCGGGATCTACCAGCTAAATTTTGACTTCCTGAATGGGCAGCAAGGTTCTGGAGTAGGAGTTGTTTCAATGGTTAAATGACATTCCCTATTGAAAGATATAAAGAGCCTGTATTAAAAGAACAAGAACAAACATTACCGTAAAGAATATCCCTGAAACAATCTTCTTTTTTATGAAAATAAACTGGTGAGTGAGAAAGAAGCTGACAGGAATTCCTGTCAGCCAAATCATCTCAACAGATACTGAGGGTACTGCAAAATAGACTGCAGAAGATATTACAAAGATCCATATCAGCATCGAAAATGTCTTCCTCGATTTAATTTTCTTTGTATTATAAAGCATTGTTATATATACAATGCTAACCAAAATCATTAAGGAGTCAAAGATCAATGTGACTATAGTAAGCCTGGAAAATGAATATTCTGGTGCACTGGAAAAAAGATTACTATAAATAAGTGTCATCAATGAATCCAGATTATGTCCCAATACATAGTAAATCCCGAAGGTAATCAGATATGGAGTTAACAATCCCAGAAATGTTATAGCTATCTCGTAGAAGCTTACTGTTCTCATCAGGATTATCCCTATGAAAATAATTACTCCGAACCATATCAGATTTGCATAAAAAAGGCTCCCTGTACTAATTAGTATGCCGGCATCAAAAAAATTATAGGCAACACCCTGTTTCTGATATCCGGCCATTATCCTCTTTAAGGCAAACATAAAAAACAGTGAAGCAGGAAGAGCCGGATTCAGCATCTGAAACTCAGGAAAAATAACAACAACTAAAATATACAGGAGTGCGGGTAAAAATGTACGCTCATTAATAAAAAAAATGGTTGTATTAAAATTTGTAATCAGAAACTGTAGCAAAACAGCAATTGAAAGTGCAAAAATTGTGGAAGGAATTGATCCTGATCCAAGAATTCCTGTCAGAAATCCATACAGAGGCATATGCGATTCATTCCAATAATCCTGCATTCGGGAATCAGGATTAATGAACGCACTTATCCAGACAATTACAAAAGTGATTGCAATAAGCACTATTACACCCGGACTTGTTCCTTTAAATAATTTAAGAAGCATTTTCCCTATAAGTCAAACCCTATATCTCGCCTGAAGTAAATTCCTTCGAATTTAATATATGATAAATTACTATACGAAACATCAAGTGCCTCTTTTACCGATCTGCCCCACGATGTAACAGCAAGGACTCTTCCGCCTGCTGTTACTATATCATCACCACTGGTCTGAGTACCTGAATGAAAAACCACGCTTTCCCTGACTTTATCAATCCCTGATACAACTTTCCCTTTAGTATATTCTCCAGGGTACCCTCCGGATACTGCCATTACTGTTGCAGAATATCTCTCATCAATTTCAATAACCCTTCTATCAAGATCTCCCTTTGCCACTCCCTCTATCAAATCAAACATATCAGATTTGATACGGGGAATGATAACTTCCGATTCAGGGTCACCCAGGCGTGCATTGTATTCAATAACATATGGATCCCCGCTAACATTTATCAATCCGAAGAAAATAAAACCTTTATAAGTTATTCCATCCTCTGACAGGCCTTTAATAGTAGGATCAATAATTTTCCGAACCACTTTTCCCATAAACTCTTCGCCGGCAAAAGGGACCGGCGAAACAGCTCCCATTCCTCCGGTATTCAAACCTGTATCTCCTTCTCCAATCCGTTTGTAATCTTTGGCTTCAGGCAATAACTTATAGGTTTTGCCATCGGTAATTATAAAAACCGAGAGTTCTATCCCTTTCAGGAATTGCTCCACCACAACTTTATTTCCCGCTTTACCGAATTTGCCATCCAGTATTGATATAACTTCCTTCTCTGCCTCATCAATGTTTTCAATTATCAAGACGCCCTTACCTGCAGCCAGGCCATCAGCCTTAACAACATAAGGGGAGGATAATGTCGACAGAAATGAACGTACCTCGCCTGCATTTGATTTGTCAAAGCTTTTGTAGGCTGAAGTTGGAATATTATGCCTTTTGAGAAATCCCTTGGCAAAATCTTTGCTTCCCTCAAGCCTTGCTGCCGACTTATCAGGCCCGATTACCGAAATATTCATCAGTTCAGGATCACCCAGAAAAAAATCGTGAATACCCTCAACAAGAGGAGCTTCAGGTCCGACTACTACCATATCAATCTCATTCATAAGGACAGCCTGCTTCACTTTCTGGAAATTTCCAGGATCAATGCCAAGGTTTATTCCTGATAATGAGGTCCCTGCATTTCCAGGAGTAACGAATATTTTATTCACTTTAGGGCTTTGCGAAAGCTTCCATACCAGAGCATGTTCCCTCCCTCCAGAGCCAAGAATAAGAAGATTCATCTTATATGTTTTTTTGTCTCTCAAATGTAGCATTTCAGACTGAGAAACAAAACTATGTGCAGCACGAGGTCATGCTCCATCATTCATCTGGTAGTATTTCGAGAATGTTTGCATTACAGTGCTTACATATGTCTTCGATACAGGAATATCACCGTCAGACAGATGGTCAAGCTCAAGCTTTAAACCGTCCCTGTCTCTTCTTATCACCTTAACTTTTTCAAAGTTTACCATATATGATCTATGACAGCGTATTACTTCTGATCCGGCAAAACTTTCCTCAACTCTTTTCAGAGTATCCCTAAGGAGATATTTTGAAACCTTACCTTTATTCAGATAACATATTGAAACATAGTTTTCAGCCGACTCGAGATATAAAAAATTCTCTTTCTTAACTGAGAATTTAAGCATCCCCTTATCATCATAAAAAGGGATCATGTCCCTTATATTGGCTGACGCTGCCTGGCCCTCGGCAAGCCTCTCAATCTGTTCTTTTTTATCCCGCCATGAAAAATAAAGCCAGAGAACTGAGTAAGGAAGAAGAAGTACAAGTGCAGTATACCGTGATGATGATTTCACCAGATCTGTGAAAACCCGGGGATCTTTAAATATGACTTTCTGAAACAGTCCATAAAATAATGACATTGATAGTACTTCTGTTAAAATCCATACAAGGTATTGCCAAATCCTTACTGAATGTCTCTTACTGACTTTGTACATAATTATACGACTGATCACCACTACTAAAACTCCGGTAAGAATAGTCAGGGATGAATAGGTGAAAAACTGGAGCTTTGTAAGGTTATACCATCTGTCAACTCCGAACGGTTCATAAATATTTATGAAAACCAGTGCAAAAAGGGATGTGAATATTATAAGCCTTATAATATTCCCCTTTTCATTCAGATAATGCGGAGCAGGTTTTTCAAAGTCAATCATTGTTATCCGGCTTGATAGCACAAATTTAACTTTTTTAACGGTAGATATGTTTACCTTCTGTCAATTAGAAGAAGAGGAGGTCGCAAATCTATCCCTGATAAGTGAATTTTGTCACTCATTATATGATTTCATCCCTTCAGTCAGCATCCTGCAACATTAATTTGCTAACCATCATTTTCAGGATTTAATTTGCCAGAGATTTCAATTAGTACATCAATGAATTATACAGAAAGATATAATGAACTTAAGTCGCTTTTCAATTCAGAAATGAATCAGATTGATCTGCCATGGTCAGCTGTAAAGATCAATAATATCATGTTCAGATCAGTATCCCAGGATAATGGATTCCTGAACAATAACGACAAACTTATTTATGAAAATAAATCTTTCTCATATCCTGTTTTCTCTCCTTCATCCATAAGCAATAAGGTAATTCTGCTTCTTCACGGTCTCAATGAACGAAGCTGGGTTAAATATCTTACCTGGGCATACTGGCTTGCAGAAAACACATCAAGCTATGTAGTTCTTTTCCCCATATCCTTCCATATTAACAGATCCCCTGCCTCCTGGAAAGATCCGAGAAGTATGGTCCCTGTTGTGCAAACCAGGAATTCAGCGATCGGAAATTCCGACATGCTCAGCTTCGCTAATGTTGCACTCAGTAACAGGCTGACTGAAGATCCGATGCGCTTTTTTATTTCTGGTCAGCAGACTGCATCTGACCTTATTCAGCTATTGAAAACAATACATTCAGGTAATCACGAATTGATACCAGGGGGATGTAAACCTAATATCTTTGCCTATTCAATTGGAGCATTTCTTGCTGAAATTCTTATGCTGTCAGATCCTGAAGGTCTTTTTTCCGAATCAAAACTTTTTATTTTCTGCGGAGGTTCAGTATTCAGTAATATGAATGGCAGATCGAAACTGATAATGGATAGTTACGCCTTTGACCATGTTTATAATTTTTACCTCAACGATTTCGAGGACAAGATTAAAAAGAAGAGCAGTATTGCTGAATTCCTCCATTCGACTAATATTGGCATGGCATTCAGATCAATGATAGACAGTAGCAGACTAAGATCTTTCAGGGAAAGCAGGTTAAGGAAGCTGAGAGACCAGATTAAGTGTATTATTCTTAGAAATGATACTGTAATCCCTTCTGCAGGAGTAATTGAAACGTTAAGGGCAACAAACAGTCCTAATTCTGTAAAATTATGTGATTTCCCCTACTCCTGCTCTCATGAAAATCCTTTCCCTGTTTTCAGTTCGCCGGAGAGATACAAGGTTGACAGGATTTTTGAATTGATCTTTGAAGAAGCAGGATTCTATTTTTGTTAAAACATGATTCCAATAATCTACCCGGGCAGAACAAACCGGTATCCTCTGCTATCTGCCATTTTGATAAACCGGCTGAGGATCAATACTGAGCTCGATCCGGAATTATCATGTAAGGTTATAACTGATCCCGGCCTTATGTTTCTTTCAAGTACTCTCAGCGATTCTTCCGGGGGAAATGATGTATCAAAATCATAAGGCATAATATCCCATAACATTATTTTAAATCTCTTTTTCAGCTTCATATACTGGCAAAGCCTTATCTTACCATATGGTGGCCTGAAAAATATTCCGGGAATAATATGTGACGCCTTCTCAATATCATCAGTATACTTCTTTAATGAATTTTGCCAGCCATTCATGTGAGAGTAGCCATGGTTACCCGCTATATGACCTTCGGCTATAATACGCTGAAAAAGTTCAGGAAATTTTTCAGCTTTATCCCCGGAGCAGAAAAAAACCGCCCTGATGTTATGATTTTTAAGTATCCCCAGAATTTCAGCAGTGGATGACGGATCAGGTCCGTCATCAAATGTGAGGCATATCAGCTTCTCTTTCGTTTTAATCCTGAACAGGGCATCTGGGAAAATCCACCGTGCAATGAAGCATGGTCTGAATATCCTCATCTTATATTATTTAACAGAATAAAGTCTGCTGTAATAATTACTTAATATTGGTTCTATCTTTGCTGAAAGCGATTCCAGCTTTAGCTTTACCGACAAGTTATAAAGATCGCGAAGAGTCTGCATATTGATGCCTGTTGCATAATCCAGTCCATACCTTTCTACAGCTCTTAGTGTCATAGTATAGTCAAGATAAGCTATAGAGTAATTTATTATCTCATTTACAATATCTTCAGCTTCGTTATTTCTCCCGGCCATATATAAAACTTCTGCAATGCCGATTGAGAAGAAATCATTTGGGAGCTTATCAGCAGGGACTAGCTCAAGGGCCCGGTGAGCAACCTCCAGTGCTCTTGTAGTATCTCCCTTTACCAGTAATTCTCTGGCAAGAGAAGCAAAGACCCTTCTGAAGTTACCGAACATTCTTCTGTTATTCTCATCTAGATATACATCCGGATCATCTGCATTCCCCCACCTGAACCTGTTCATCAGGTTATTGTACATCTCTTCAGTATCGATCATTCCAAATTCTCCTCTACCATCTTCCGTAACTGCGGATTTTACAGGCACAACTCTATAGGCAAGTCCCTCCTGAATAAAATATTTCTCAAGTCCTTTGTACTGTGCTGAAGGCACTGTTGTTGAATAATATACAGGCCGATTCCATTTATTTGTAGAAAGCATATCCATAATTGCCAGATCCCCCTTAAAGGCATCTGATTCAGTATACTCCCAGATCATTGGAGAAACCATTCTGTCCTTA
Source organism: Bacteroidales bacterium (assembly GCA_035531395.1). GTDB lineage: Bacteria > Bacteroidota > Bacteroidia > Bacteroidales > VadinHA17 > LD21. Next base: position 41,795 of record DATKTA010000004.1, on the reverse strand, counting down.
TAATAAGGCTTAACAGTACCGTTAGCTAGTACTGTTGCTGAATCGACATCTATTAAAAACTTGTTTGCCGGAAGGTAATTCATATAATCCCCTCTTCCACTGTAATCTATCCTGTATTTGTTATCATCCATGCCGGCAAACTGAACAATCTGACTGAGTTCAACCGGTTTGTTCACCCTGTTGTTCACAGGCAACTGCTCTCTTTTACCTTCTATGTATTTATCAGGTCCAAGAGTAAGCGGCATAGGATCGGAATCAAATGCTTTCTGGCGCATCATTTCAATGTACCAGCCTGCCTGTATATAACTCAGGTTGGCTACCCTGACATCAGTTCTCACCTGCTCTACATCCTGGACATACCATACCGGGAAGGAATCATTGTCTCCATAGGTAAAAAGGATGCTGTTAGGAGCTGTTGAGTTAAGATAGTTAGCGCCTATGTCCCTTGCTGTATAACGGCCAGACCGGTCATGATCATCCCAGTTCTGGTAAGCCATTAAGAGAGGTCCCGCCGTAAGGAGCAAAATAAATGTCATAACCAAAGAGATCTTCTGATCAAGTAATCTCTGAATCTGCTCATAAAAGAACATAAAGCCCATCCCGATCCATATCGCAAAAGCATAAAAAGATCCTGCATAGGCATAATCCCTTTCTCTTGGCTGATTTGGATACTGGTTGAGGTAAAAAATAATTGCCAGCCCTGTCATTATGAAAAATGCCGCCACAAGCCAGAAACCGGAATTATTTCTCTTGTATTGCCAAAGCAAGCCTGCCAGTCCCATAATAAATGGAAGTAAAAAATATTTGTTGTTCCCCGGATTAGACTCAAGATCAGGAGGTAATGAATCCAGGTTCCCAAGTCGTGCTTCATCTATGAATTTTATACCACTTATCCAGTTTCCATGAATACGATTACCATTTCCCTGAATATCATTCTGCCTTCCGGCATAATTCCACATCAAATAGCGGAGATACATGAAACCAACCTGGTAACTGAAAAAGTACCTGAGGTTCTCACCAAAAGTAGGACAGACAACGGTTTCTGATCCTACTGTGTATTTCCTTCCCTTTACCCGTCCCCAGTATTCATATGCTTCCTTATGATCAGGATCAGAGCTGTACATACGAGGGAAAATAGTAACAAATTTCTCACTATACTCATATTCAGGACGATAGTAAGCCTCATACTTCCCATTTATTTTATTGTAACCGGCTATAACCTTTTTCATACCCACAACAGGAGCACTGTAATAATTACCAAAAAACTTCGGCGAGCTGCCATATTGCTTCATATTTATATAATATGACAGGGAGAAGATATCAGCAGGATTGTTCTGATTCATAGGTGGTCGGGCTGATGATCTGATCATGATCATTGCATAAGATGAATAGCCGACAATTACCATAAGCACGACAGTGAAAATGTAATTCAGCAGTCTCCTGTTCCTTGCAATTGAGTAATAGATCCCATAAGCCAGCCCACCAAACAATAAAATCAGGAATAAGATAAGTCCGCTGTTATATGGAAGTCCGATGGTATTTATAAAAAAGAGTTCAAACCAGCCGGCAACCTCAGGTACGCCGGGTATCAATACAAATACCATCAGCCATAGCAGAATCACTGCTACTATGAGTGTTTTAAATACTCCCTTTAGTGTTATTTCATGCTTTCGGAAATAGTAAACAAAAACAAGTACCGGCAACACAAGGAGATTCAATCTGTGTATCCCAAGACCAAGTCCCATGATATATGCAATCAGGATGATCCATCTTCCGGCGTTGGGTTGATCAGCCTCTTCCTCCCATTTGAGCATAGCCCAGAATACCAGTCCGGTAACGAGGGATGATAGTGCATATAGCTCACCTTCGACAGCGGAAAACCAGAAGGTATCCGAGAATGTATAGGCAAGAGCACCTATAACACCGCTTCCTATAATTGAAGGAATCTTCTTTGAATCAAGAGATTTATCAACCATAACTACCCTGCGAACCAGGTGAGTTATTGTCCAGTAAAGGAAAAGTATTGCAAATGCACTGCAAAGCGCTGAAAGGCCATTCATCATAACAGCTACTTTTGAAGTGTCACCGAATGCAAAAAAAGTTGCAATTCTTCCAATCATCAGGAAAAGAGGGGCACCGGGGGGATGGCCAACCTGCAGTTTGAATGCCGATAGTATGAATTCCCCGCAATCCCAGAAACTAACAGTAGGTTCAAGTGTCAGAAGATAAACTGCAAATGAGATAAGAAACAGAATCCATCCTGCAATATTGTTCAGACGGCGGTAATTGCCCCAAGTTGAATCCATAAATGAGTATTTAATATTTTGAGCAACAAAGAACGTAAAAAAAAATTATCCCCTATCAAAACAGTCCTATTTAACAACTATTTAACCTTAACGGAAGAACTGACAGATTCTGAAAACTGATCATGAAAAAAATCTCCATGGTACTGATTTCCAGTAGTCCCCGGCATAATCAATGCCAATACGGGGACCGGAATTATACGATAGTCGCATGCCGGTATCTTCCAGCCATATCCTGGAGGAAGTAACCAGGTCTTCTCCATAGAAAGAGCGGTCAATGGCCAGCATTTTTGTAATCTTACCAGGCCCGGATATGTCAGCTGTTCCCCTGATCAGGGCAGCCTGTGGGTCTCCTTCTGTTCCGGTTACTATATTCAGCATCCAGTACATTCCATAGATCAGATATACATAAAGATGTCCTCCAATACCAAACATAACTGAAGTCCTTGACGTTTTACCTTTTGAAGCATGACATGCTTTATCTTCCATGCCACGGTAAGCTTCCACCTCTGTAAGGGGAATTCTGAAATAATTGCCATTGTTCTGTCTCACAACAAGAGTTTTTCCTATCAGATCAGGAGCAACATCAAGGACATCACGCACATAGAAATCGCGTGAAAGTCTGTGTCCCGGTTTTATTAATTCAGTACTGGATCCTGTTTTCATGCTCATTCCACTTTCTGAACACTTCATTGCCCCCGGCATTTTCAATCTTAATGAAACTGATGTGCCGGTCGGCAGGATTAAGAATTATCTCATCATATATATATCTGTCGCTGAAACCAGCTTTTTCTGCATCATGTCTGTCGCTGGCGTATACAATCTTTCTGATCCCGGACCAGTAAACTGCACCAAGGCACATCGGGCATGGTTCGCATGAGCAATAAAGAGTACAGTCACTTAAATCATGTGATTTCAGTAAAGATGCAGCCTCCCTTATCGCAACAATTTCGGCATGGGCGGTCGGATCTGAATTAATAACAACCCTGTTAACAGCTTCCGCCAATATCTTCCCATCTTTAACAATAACTGCTCCGAATGGTCCGGCTCCATCAGCAATCCCTTTATCAGCCAGACGGATTGCATATAACACAAATGATCTCTCCTCTTCCATAGCTGTATAAATTCTTATTCAATTATTGAGTATAAAAATAAGGTTGTTTTGATTAACCGGAATAAATTCTGATCAATATTCTTTTTTTTTATGAAATATATTGTATTTTTGCAGTCCCGAAATTATAGGGTTTATTCGAATAACAGAAAGAATATCAATTAAAAAATAATTACAAGTGAACACCTTAAGCTACAAAACAGTATCAGCAAACAAAGCTACTGTAAACAAGGAGTGGGTTATTATTGATGCTGAAGGCAAGATACTCGGAAGGCTTGCATCGGTTGTTGCATCGATGCTGAGAGGCAAACACAAAACCAATTACACCCCGCATGTTGACTGTGGTGACAATGTTATTGTTATCAATGCTGAAAAAGTCATCCTTTCTGGTGCTAAGATGACAGATAAGGATTATATCAGGCATACCGGATATCCAGGTGGGCAGAGAATTGTGAAGGCTGACAAGATGCTGAAAAAGAAACCAATATCGCTGGTTGAAATTGCTGTAAAAGGAATGCTCCCTAAAAACAGGCTTGGAAGTGCTCTTTACAGAAATCTTCATGTTTATGCAGGAAGTACACATCCTCACGAGGCACAGAAACCCAAACAAATTGAACTTTAAAAAATATTAAGCAACAGATATGGAACCAATCAATGCTCTTGGAAGAAGAAAAGCAGCTGTAGCACGGGTATACGTAAATGATGGCAAGGGAAAAATAACTGTCAATGGCAGGGATTATAAGGAATATTTTGGTGCTGAGACACTTCAATATGTAGTCACACAACCTCTCGTGACTCTCGGTGTCATCGATAAATATGACATTTCAGTCAATCTTGATGGCGGTGGTGTAAAAGGACAGGCTGAAGCTCTTCGTCTTGGAATTACAAGGGCTCTTATTCAGATGGACCCTGAGTGCAAAGCAAAGCTCAAGGCTGAAGGTTTTGTTACCCGCGATCCACGTGAAGTGGAACGGAAAAAACCAGGCCGTCCGAAAGCTCGTAAGAGATTCCAGTTCAGTAAACGTTAGTACTAAAAGTCAGTCGACATAGATGCAGGTTTAGTATCTAAATTGCAGAGACTCCCGTCAGACGGGGCTACTTTGTGATTGATTTTAAAGAATGTAAACTTAAACACAAACAAAATGCCTAGAACAAATTTCAAAGAATTACTTGATGCCGGTGTTCATTTCGGACACCTGAAAAGAAAGTGGAATCCGGCTATGGCTCCCTACATTTTTATGGAGCGCAACGGGATTCATATTATAGATCTCGAAAAAACAGTTGAGAAGATCGATGATGCGGCTGCTGCTATTAAGCATATTGCCAAATCAGGAAAGAAAGTCCTCTTTGTTGCTACCAAAAAGCAGGCAAAAGAGATCGTTGCAGAAAAGGTAAAAGCAGTTAATATGCCTTATGTTACTGAGCGCTGGCCAGGTGGTATGCTTACAAACTTCCCGACAATCAGGAAAGCTGTTAAGAAGATGTCATCAATTGACAAGATGTCAACTGACGGTACATTTTTGAATCTTTCAAAGCGTGAAAGACTACAGGTTACAAGGCAGAGAGCCAAACTCGAGAAAAACCTCGGAAGCATCGCTGACCTTACCAGACTGCCTTCAGCATTGTTTATAGTAGACGTATGTAAGGAGCAGATAGCTGTAAAAGAAGCAAAAAGACTTGGAATTCCCGTATTTGCTATGGTTGATACTAATTCGGACCCTTCAGATATAGAATTCCCTATACCAGCAAATGATGATGCATCAAAATCAATATCCCTCATTATAGGGATTCTTTGCCAGGCAATTGAAGAAGGTCTGAATGAAAGAAAGATCGAAAAAGATAAAGAGCCTCAGCAGAAAGATAAAAAAGTAATAAGGAAAGAGCTCGAGACAAAAGATATGCCTGCCTCTTTAATAGAAGCTATTGTTGAAGAAGATGAAGAGGAGATCGAAGATGATGAAGAAACAGATGTAATCATTGAGGATGAAGATAAGGATAAAGAAATAGCTGAGCCCATTGACGAGACAGGAGAAGAGGAAGAAGAATAATAATTACGATTTTAACAAATAAAAGATATTACAATATGACTGTTATTAACGCTGCTGATGTTGCAAAGCTGAGAAGAGTAACTCTCGCAGGCATGATGGACTGTAAGAAAGCACTCGAAGAGGCTGATGGTAATTTTGACAAAGCAATAGAAATCATCCGCAAAAAGGGTCAGGCTGTAGCCAACAAACGTGCTGACAAGGAAGCTACAGAAGGTGTGGTTCTTTCAAAAGTTACCTCTGATGGTAAAACGGGTGCTTTGATAGTGCTCAACAGTGAGACTGACTTTGTTGCCAAGAATGCTGATTTCATCAACCTGGCAAATAAAATACTTGATGTAGCCCTCACAAACAAACCGGTTAACCTGGAGGCTCTCAAAGCATTGCCCTTTGAAGGCGGAAAGGTAGCTGATAAGGTGACTGAGTATGTCGGCATTATTGGTGAGAAACTTGAACTGTCATACTACGAAAAGATTGAATCTGAATATGTTCAGGCTTATATACACCCGGGCAACAGGCTTGCCACACTCGTTGGTTTCACAAAAGCGGGCTCTGATATTCAGGTCTATAAAGATATATCCATGCAGGTTGCTGCGATGAATCCTGTAGCTGTAGATAAAAATTCTGTTCCTGATAGCGTAATTGCCCAGGAAATTGAGATTGGCAAGGAACAGGCACGTCGTGATGGAAAACCTGAAGAGATGATCGAAAAGATAGCTCAGGGTAAACTTGCAAAATTTTTCAAGGAAAGCACTCTGCTCAACCAGGAGTTTGTAAAGGATAACAAAATGACAATCGGCCAGTATCTGCAGTCAGTGAATAAAGAGCTTACTGTAACTGATTTTAAAAGGTTTACTCTTAACCTTTAAAAGTAACGTTCATATTTCAATAATTATTAAGGGGCTGTTTCACAAGCCCCTTTTTTTTATCTTTACATCAAAGCTATAATTATCATATGATGAAATATAAAAGAATATTATTAAAACTAAGCGGGGAATCGCTGGCAGGAGAAGGAAGCCACGGAATAAGTGATGATGTACTTGAAGTGTATGCTGAACAGGTAATTGAGATTTCAAAAAAGGGTTGTGAGGTAGGAATTGTTATCGGAGGAGGTAATATTTTCAGGGGCTTGCGCGGTACTGAATCGGGATTTGACCGTGTAAAGGGTGACCAGATGGGTATGCTGGCTACAGTAATAAATAGTATTGCTCTTGAAAGTGTGATCACAAGGCTTGGTGGTAAAGCCAAAGTTTTTACCTCCATAAGGATGGAACCTGTAGGAGAACTATATAACAGAGACAGGGTAAATGAAGATATGAAAAGTGGTATTATATGTATACTTGCAGGTGGCACAGGAAATCCATTCTTTACTACTGATACAGCATCTGCACTACGAGCTGTAGAGACAGGGGCAGAAGTGCTACTTAAGGGGACAAGGGTTGACGGTGTTTATACAGCCGATCCGGAAAAGGACCCGAATGCTAAAAAATATGATATGGTTACATTTTCTGAAGTTCTTGAAAAAAGGCTGAAGGTAATGGATTCAACAGCGTTTACAATGTGCCGCGATAATAACATGCCAATAATAGTATTTGATATGAATAAGCCTGGAAATCTTAAAAACCTGGTTGATGGGGGAAAAACAGGAACGTACGTTGGCAACTGAAATGGTATTGCTATTCCGGCTATTTTATTAAATTTGTTTTCCGGTTACTATTGCAAAAAAACAAAAGGCTAGCCAAATAAGTTTAATATTTAATTAACTGAATATGAACGAAGAAATTGAACTCATAATAGAAGAGACTGATGACAGGATGAAAAAAGCCCTTGAACATCTGGAACATGAGCTTGCCAGACTTCGTGCCGGCAGATCCAATCCAGCTCTGCTTGATGGTATCGCCGTTGACTATTACGGAGTCCACTCTCCGCTGAACCAGGTTTCCAATATCAATACTCCCGACGCTAAAACTATTTTGATACAGCCCTGGGAAAAGAATATGCTGGGTACGATAGAAAAAGCAATAATGGCTGCCAATATAGGACTGACTCCTGTTAATAACGGTGAAGTTATCAGAATCAACATTCCTCCTCTCACCGAAGAGAGAAGACACCAGCTTGTCAGGCAGGTAAGAAACGAGGGAGAGACAGCCAAAATAAGTGTCAGAAATGCCAGGAAATGGGCTAATGACGAACTCAAAAGACTTCTCAAAGAGGGTCTTCCTGAAGACCTTGAGAAAGACTCCGTCGACAAAGTACAGGAAATGACTAACTCTTACAATGGCAAGATAGATAAGGTGATGGAATTGAAAGAGAAAGATGTTATGACTGTCTGATATATTGTTTTATTTCCCTGGTTTCAAAACAAGTGTGTATTTTGCTCCTTTTTTGACAGCACTCTCAGAAAAGTGATCTTTATAAAATTCCCCCTTAATATAGGTATTAGTCTGTGACAGATAGAACTGACTTCCTGGTACACCCGAGGCGCCGGTTGGTATTACTGTATATGATTCATCCCAGTTTGCCGTATTAAAGATGTGTCTTTCCGAAGCTCCATCATCAACCTTAAAAGCAATCTTATAAGTGTAAGGACATACAGTATGATTGCTGCCCCCGACATGATATTCAGGTGAATTGAGCCCGAATACCTTATCAAGTAACTTAACCTGTGACATCGGATGAGCCAGGGTAATGGTATGCATATTCCCCCACAACCAGTTATTGTTATCAGTCCCGCAACTATCTGTAATTGCCCTTATGCAATCTGAAAAACTCTTACTTATTATATCATCAAGAGTCTCTTTTTCAGGGGTATTAATGTTATCAACCCACTCATCCTCACCACCGGGCTGCAATATTTTATATATATAGTAATCATTTATTGTTCCGGGAAGCTCTCTGAACAGATCTCCAAGTTCATCTCTGAGGAGGTTCTCGGAAAAATTTCTCCTGAAAAATTCAAATACTGATGGAGCAGCAAGATCAGCTTTCATATCATAATCCCATGTTTCAAGAAGATTCAGGGCATCAGACTCAACAGGTGTCATCGATGCCTGCCTGCTTTTCAGTTTCAGAATGTGCGGAGTAAGCAGTTTTGCATAGGAAGAGTGCTGATCCGTTATCATCCTCTTGAAATCCTCTATTCCAAGCTTTTCTTTCTCGTCCAGCATCTCTCTAATTCTGCCAATCCTATAAGGCGGATAGAAACGGAAAGAAATATAATATGGATATTCATCGCTAACCGTTTTGTTATTGGCTGAAGAAACCTGTCCGCTTTCAGGATTATAGGTACTAGGCAGCTGATAAAAGGGGACATAACCCTTCCAGTCAAATTCATCAATCTCACCATTTCGGATCATCGAACCATAACCCTTTCTTACAGGTATACCGCCTCCAGTATTTAAACCGATATTTCCTTCAACATCTGCATAAACGAAGTTCTGACTCACCGACTTGAAATAGCTTAATGCTGTTCTGAACTTTTCCCAGTCTGATGCCCTGTTAAGCAGATAAACAGCATGTATCTCATCGCTCATGTCATAACCTGACCATCTCATGCTAAGAACAGCATCATCAACTCCCCTGAATCCTGAAACAATAGGCCCCCTGTGGGTAAATGAAAGTGAGAGTGTATCTGCATCACCTCCTTTGACCTTGATTATTTCTTTCCTTACTTCCATCCTGTGCCATTCATTATCAAAGAAATACTGTTCAGGATTATCGGGGTTGATCTTTTCAGCAAAAAGATCTATATCATCCACCATAAGATTCGTCATCCCCCAGGCAATATTTTCGTTGTGCCCTGCAACAATTAATGGCTGACCCGGCACAGCAACACCTGTTACATTCAACTTCCCGGGAATTACCTGATGAATCTGTATCCATATTCCGGGTGAGCTCAGACCAAGATGCATGTCGTTCGAAAGTATTGGTTTTCCTGTTTCACTCTTGCTACCACTTATTGCCCAGTTATTGCTGCCTGAGAAAGAGGCTATTCCAAGCGTTCTTAGCTTATCAACAGATGATATAAAATCCTGTGCGCTTTTTAAAGCTGTATCACTAAGCCTGAAATCAGGAAAAACTAATGAAGTAACAGCCTTAAAATCCGGCACCAGTTTGTTTCCCTTTTCATATCCCAGTTTATTAAATAATTTGTAATTAAATATATCGGCAGAGAGGTTGCCTCCGGCTAGGTCCCAGCCCATATATCCAATAATGTTATATATATGCTCCAGTTCCCATGGCTCAGGTTTATACCCTAATATCCTGAATTCAGGTGGCAGTCTCCTGCCTGCATCATTAATGTACTGATTGACTCCATCAGCAAATGCATTAAGGCAATTAACTATCTCCGGGCTTTCCTCGCCAAGTATCATCTTTGATTTTTTAGGTATCTCAAGACTTCGAAGAAACAGGTCCGTCTGAACCATCGATGCCCCGAATATCTCTGAAAGTCGTCCGGTTGTGGCACGACGAATAAGGTCCATCTGCCACAAGCGTTCCTGGGCCATTACATAACCGGTTGTAAAATAAAGATCATGCTCATTTTCAGCATAAATATGAGGCATTCCCCTTTCGTCCCTGTATACTGTGACCTGAGATTCAAGTGAAGACGAAAAGATATCACCGTCATATTTTGGCAGAGCACCTCTTTTAATACCAATAATTAACAGCATACCGGTAATCAGTGCAACAGCCACAATTGCCAGGAGTGCCAGCAGAATTCTCTTAATTGTCTTCATATGATCTTGTTTTAATTTTCTGTGAATTTATAAAATTCCCTTCAAATTCAGTATTTTGCTTCACGTAGCCCTTCAGTACAGTTTCTGCAAATATTAATCATACTCCTGTTCTGGAGAATTGCTCTTCTGAAAACCCTGTACCTCGGTCCGTTCCATATATCCCTGAAACTATCAATGTTGAGATCGCCCATGATGTGCTCTGTATCCTTATCAAAGCAGCAGGGGATCACCTTCCCGTCCCAGGTAATTACCGGATTGAACCAAAGCCTGGCGCACCTGTCCGGCAAATCGCTTTTAATGAAATAATCGTCACCGATTTCCTCATAGCGTCTGAATTTCCTGCTATCGGGGAGCCAGTATCCTGTTTTTTCACCATTTATTATCTGCATCGACTTAAGTTTCAAAGAGGCTCCTGTCCTTTTTGCAATAGCTCTCACTTCAGATATCTGATGCTGATTAAACCTGTTTACCAAAAATTGAATCTCAATTTTCAGCTTTGAATTATTTAACTTCCTGTATTCAGAAACCGTTCTCAGTCCATCCATAACCATATCAAAGTTTCCGCCGATTCTGTATTTTGAATAACAATCCTGATCCGTACCATCAAGTGAAACTATAAGACGGTTCAACCCAGAATTAGCAATCTTTTCTGAATTTTCCGGAGACAAAAAGTGTCCGTTTGTCGAAACTGTTGAATGAATTCCTTTACAATAGTCTACAAAAGAAAAGAATAAAGGATGCATCATTGGTTCTCCCTGAAAATAAAGATTGACATTATAAAGAAAAGGCCTTAATTCATCTATAGCCTTCCTGTAAAGTACAATATCCATATATCCACGCTGCCTGGTCATCTGATCCGATCCTGAAGAACATTCAGGACATTTCAGGTTACAGAAATTTGTCAACTCAGTGCTTACTGAAACAGGCATTCCCCTGACAGTCGTCCATTCAGAACTCATAAGACTACTTATCCAGGAAGATCCTGAAAGTATCAGATTAAGAGGTTTTTGCAGATAGCTGATCATTATTTCAGCAATAATTAATTTTACTTTGACATATTCAAAAAATCTACCTGTTTTTGCCCTGACTCCCTAAAGGGAACAGGTAGATTTTTCTCCTTTCTCCCTTCAGGGCAGGGGCAAAAAAGGAGAAAAATCAGGTTCTTACCAAATCTGTAAAAGTAGAATTAAGTAAAATAACAAAATATTTTTAATTAAAGGTATAGGGTAAACATATAGCATGGCGGTCTTTAATTTGAAACGAGAAAACTGATCAAGATCTCTTCATGAAAAAGAATATTCATTTAAAAATTACTGCCATGAAAACTTTTAGATTCTTCTCACTGATTGCAGTCGTGATGATCTCCTTACTGACCATGGAGGCTGCAATTGCCGCTAATTCAGACGGCAAAAAGAAAGTAAACCCACAGGATCTTATTACTATCAGAGGTAAGATCATTGATTCACAGACAAGGACTGCGCTGGTATTTGCATCAGTTATGGTTAAGGAATCGAATGTTGGTATTGTGACCAATATCGACGGTGAATTTACCCTTAAAGTAAGCCCCTCAGCTTTAAACCTGGAAATATCTTATCTGGGCTACAAGAACCTTACCATACCAATAAGTTCGCTTAAGGAAAATGGGGGGAAGAATACAATTGAAATGGAATCAGCCCCGATTCCTATCAAGGAAATAATTGTAAAACCTGTTGATCCTCAAGCTGTTGTTTACAGGGCAATCATCAATATTAATAAAAACTATGAGTCTGCTCCGAATCTGATGACTGCATTTTACCGCGAAGCCATCAGAAAAAACAGAAGCTATGTTTCAATAGGTGAAGCTGTCGTTGAAATATTCAAAGCACCCTATGCAAATGATCTGCGCTACGATGGCACCAGGATATACAAAGGAAGAAAAAGTGCTGATGTTGAGAAAATGGATACCATTTTATTCAAGCTACAGGGAGGGCCGGTAACAGTACTACAGCTTGATATTATTAAAAACACTGAATCCATACTGACAATGGATGCTATGGAATACTATGACTATATGATCTCCGGAGTTATTGAAATTGATGGCAAACCACATTATATTATTGACTTCAAACAGAAACCATCAGTTGATCATCCTCTTTTTATGGGAAGTTTCTTTATAAACATGGAGACTTATGCAATTACTGAAGCTGAATTTGGATTTAACCTGGAAAACAAAGAGGCTGCTGCTTCAATTTTTATAAAAAAGAAACCTTTGGGGATGAAAGTATATCCTGAAGTTGCTACCTACAGAACAAAATATCGTGAGCAGGATGGTAAATTGCATTTTATCTATTCAAGAGCTGAAGTTAAATTTAAAGTTGACTGGTCAAAAAAGCTGTTCCACACATTCTACACAACAATGTCGGAAATTGCAGTAACTGACCGAACTGATCAGGAAGTTATTAAATTTGCAAGAGAAGAAAAGATAAAATACAATGATGTATTCTCTGAAAAAGTAAGCGATTTTGCTGATGTCGAGTTCTGGGGCGATTATAATGTTATTGAACCTGACCAGAGCATTGAAACGGCAATAAGAAGACTCAGCAGAAAACTTAAATTCAGCGACAGGGAAGAATAATTACAGATGAGCCAGATGTCGAAGGACAGTGAAATAGCAGGGAGGATCAGGAAAGGAGATAAAGCAGAATTTGAATCTCTTTTCAGATCCTCCTATGTTTCCCTGGTAAAATATGCAAAAACCCTGATAAGGGACCATGATACAGCAGAAGAGATAGTACAGGAACTGTTTGTAAGGATCTGGCAGGAAAAAGAAAAATTAAAAATAAAAAGTTCTTTGAACGGGTATATGTTCAGGTCGGTCCACAACAGGTGCATTCATCATATTGAGCACATGAAGGTTGTCGACCGCCACGCAGAAACAAACCCTTCGGGTCATAACAATTCAAATGAGGATCCTTCAGAAATACTTCATTACAAGGATCTTCAGCTAAGGATAGCCAGGATACTTGAGAGACTACCGGAAAGATGCGGTAAGATATTCTGTATGAGCAGATTCGATGGCCTGAAGTACACCGAGATAGCAGAAAAGCTTTCTGTCTCGGTAAAAACTGTGGAGGCCAGTATGGGCAGGGCACTAAAAGAATTCAGAAAAGAATTATTGGAACAATGAGAAAAACGACTAATTCGGGGAAATTTACAGACAAGGAATGGGAAAAACTTGCTTCAATACTTTCAGGTGAGGAAACAGAAAATCCCGATCTTATAAATAGATTTATGAAAGACGATCTTCATAATACAGGAAATATTTGGAAGGACATAAAGGATATGAGCAACATTAAAAATATTGATGTCGAAAAGGCATGGCAAAATGTTTCATCAAAGATCAGCCAGACTGAAATTGAATCTGCAGATAGCAAGGTATTAACCTTAAGAGAAACTCTTCTCAGAATAGCTGCTGCGGTATTAGTACTTATTTCAATAGGCACAGGCGCATTTTATATTTACCACAAGGGTGCATTCAGCACCCAGGTTGCCTTTTCAACAGGAAATGACGAGAAGAATCTTCTTGTTGAACTTTCCGATGGTAGCAGAATTTTCCTTAACCGCAATTCAGAATTGACTTACCTGAAAGATTTTGGCAAAAAAAACAGGAATGTTAAACTTAGAGGAGAAGCATTTTTTGAAATAGCAGCTGATGCTGCCAAACCATTTACAATAGATGCCGGAAATGCAACAGTTAAAGTAGTCGGAACATCATTCAACATTATCACAAGTAACAATAATTCTGAGGTGGAGGTTTTTGTCAAGAGTGGGAAGGTGCTGCTTTCAGGTTCCGATAATTCAGGATCAATAGAACTTGATCCCGGATATGTAGGGAAAATTGATGCCGGAAAAACAGAGAAAAAGATCAATAACGATTTAAACTATCTCTCATGGAATACAGGATTGCTTGTATATAACGGACAGACTCTGGATGTTGTATTTAAAGATCTGAAGAGAGTTTATAATATGGATATCATTGCTGAAGATAACTCGATCCTCGAAAACAGGTGGACCTCACCGATAGATAATCAAAGTCAGGAGACAATAATCCGGCTTATTTGTGTTAGCTTTAATCTCAGTTATACACAGGATGGTAATGTTTACCATCTTGTTAAAAAATAACTACTTAAAAGGAATATGCTGTCACGCTATGGCCTCATATTCGCAAAAACTAAATACTCTGCTATTTTCCTGCTTCTGCTGCTATCAGTTGAAGGAAGCTGCCAGAAGACAATTCTTGATTCATTACTGACCTTCAGTTCTGGACAGGTGAAAACGATCACTGCCCTGGAAATCATCACAAAACAAACGGGTTATAATTTTAGTTACGACAGTCGTCTTATCGATACGGAAAAAATCACTGATCTTACATTCAATTCAGTGATTCTCCGAACCATCCTTGAAAACATTACAGACAATGATTCACTTGAGTTTTCTGTTATAAACAGTTATATTATTTTTTCAAGGAGGGCAAAAAGTATACCCGGAAAGGTTGAATCAATACCTGAAGTTGAGCTTGATTACATTACAGGAACAATTACAGATTCGGAATCCGGTGAAGCCTTACCATACGCCACTATTGCACTTAAAAACAAGGGAAAAGGAACTGTAACAAATAATAATGGTGAATTCGGAATGAAAATAGCCAGGGATATGATGAATGATACTCTGTCATTTTCATACCTTGGTTATCTGAACAGAGAGATCCCTGTCAGTGAAGCTCTTGGTAATAACCTTAAGATAAGGATGGACCGGGAGTTTATCTCGATTCCCGGAATAATTATAAGGAACCAGATACCGCAGGAAATAATTAATAAAGCTTTAAGGGCAATCCATGATAATTACAGCAAGGATCCGGTTTACCTTACAGGTTTTTACAGGGAAGGCGTACTTAAGAGACGTTTTCTTCAAAACTATTCTGAAGCTATCCTTAAAATTTATAAAACCTCATACACGGGAGCAATCCTTGGAGAACAGATAAAAGTTCTGAAAAGCCGAAAGATCGAAAATACAGGGAAAAAAGACACCCTTACAGTAAGGCTTAAAGCCGGTCTGAACACCTGTAATGCACTTGATGGTGTAAAGAATACCTTTGATTTCATAAACTCTGAAAGCATGCAGGACTATAGTTACAGGATGACTGATATTGTAACATATGAAGATGAGTCAGCTTACGCTGTTGAATTTGAGCAAAAAGAAAATGTAGATCTTCCTCTTTATAAAGGTACTGTTTATATCAATACTGTTGATTATTCAATACTTAATGCTGAATTTGAACTCAATGAGGCATTCCTGTTCAAGATGAAGGACTCATTTGTAGCAAATTCAACAAGGGGTTTCAATACTTGGCCCGTCTCGGTAAAATACTCGGTCAGCTACAGGAAAGTGAATGGGATTTACTATTTAAGTCATGTAAGAGGTGATCTCAGGTTTGCATCAAAGAAAAGAAAGAGGGTTTTCAATTCTGAATTCACTGTTTTCTTTGAACTTGCAGTTACAGATATTGATTTAATAAATGTAAAACGTTTTGACAGGGATGAAGTTGCGCCGGTGCACTCAGTATTCTCAAAGGTAATGACAGGCTATGACCCTCTCTTCTGGGGCAGCCAGGACTTCCTGCGTCCCGAAGATAACCTTCTCAATGAACTTAAGAACATGAAAGTTAATCTGCAGGAGTTCTCCGGTAGTGATAACTGAAAGATGTTGTAAAGGCAAACTGATCAGCCTTATTTAAGATATCAGTACTTATCTATCAGCTTATAAAGTTCTGTAAGGTCAGGTGTTAGGATGATCTCAGTCCTCCTGTTTTTCTGTCTTGCATCAGTTGTATTCCTTTCATCAACAGGAAGAAACTCACTGCGGCCTGAAGCTGTAAGTCTTTTTGGATCAATTCTGGTACCTTCAAGAAGTACCCTCACAACTGTAGTAGCCCTCTTAACACTCAGATCCCAGTTATCTTTCAATTGCCCGGAACCAGGGTTGTACGGAACATTATCGGTATGACCTTCAATTGTGATTTGAATGTCAGGATTCCTTTCAAGAACACCTGCCAGCTTCCTGAGAGCATTCCGGCCATTTGCATCTATCTCATAGCTTCCTGATTTAAAAAGCAGTTTCTCATCAAGTGAGATATACACTTTACCATTCTTCATTGTTACAGTAAGACCATTGTTTTCAAAACCCAGCAAGGCCTCTGATACTTTATTTTTAAGTTCCTGTACTATTTTTTTCTGTGCATCGAGAATTTTTTCCAGCTCGGCCAGCCTTGCATTTCGCTTCTCCAGCTCATATGTAAGCTCATCGAGTGAGGCTTTTTTAGTATCAAGCGACTCTGACAACTGCTTTAAAAGATCTTCTTTACTCTGAAGATTCTCCTGGGCAGCTTTCAGCTCTTCAAGCAGCTTCTGAGTCTCCATCACATTGCCCTTTATAAGATCCTCCTGGGCATTCTGGAGTTCATTGTATCTCGATGTCATATTAGTAAAATCACCCTGGGCTTTGTCCCGTTCTGCCTCAACCTTTGCATACTCTTGTCTGAGTTTAGCAGTCTCTTTGTCGAGTGAAGCCAGCTTTGCTTCAAGCTCTCTGTTCTTCATATCAAGTCCGATGTTCTCTTCCTTGAAAGCATCCCTTTCATTCATGTATTGTTTGCTTGTATCACTAAGGCTGCTGTGCTTCTTGCCTGATACACATGAGATACACGATATTACTATTAAAGCAATACCAGACACCTGAGCTATTTTCCTGTTCATATACTTATATTAACTGTTATATATAACAACCAATCGGCCAGAAAATTGTTATCTGTCAAATGATTTTCAAGGCAAAAATAAGAAAAAGCCGGGTAAGCCTCTTAAAACACCCGCGAATAATAATTCTTATATTTGCAAGTTATTTGTTTTAATTACTCCACGATGGAAACAGAGGCAAATCTGCTAAGTAAAATTGACTCCCCTGCAGATCTCAGGAAGCTTAAGCCTGAACAGCTTGTACAGGTAAGCGCCGAGCTTCGCCAGTTTATTATCGATGTAGTTTGCAACAATCCCGGACATTTCGGAGCAAGCCTCGGAGTTGTGGAATTAACTGTAGCTATTCATTATGTCTTCAATACTCCCTATGATAAGATCATTTGGGATGTAGGACACCAGGCATACGGACACAAGATACTTACCGGCAGACGCGATATCTTTTCATCCAACAGAAAGTATAAAGGAATAAGCGGGTTCCCAAGGATTGCGGAAAGTGAATATGATGCATTCGGAACAGGACATTCATCGACGTCTATTTCTGCTGCACTCGGGATGGCAATTGCAGCCAGATCAAAAGGGGAAAAGAGGCATGTAGTGGCTGTCATCGGGGATGGCGCCATGACAGCTGGTCAGGCCTTCGAAGGGCTTAACAATGCCGGCATAGGAAATTCCGATCTGCTTGTAATTCTCAATGATAATAACATCGCAATAGATGCAAATGTAGGAGCGCTGAAGGAATATCTTCTGGATATTACAACCAGCAAAACATATAACAGGTTTAAAGATAGAGTATGGACCCTGCTTGGGATATTTGGCAGACATACTTCCGGTGCCAGAAGACTCGCTGCACAGCTGGAGGCAGGTTTCAAGAGTACTATCCTCGATAAAAGCAACCTCTTTGAAGGCTTTAATTTCAGATATTTCGGACCTATTGACGGACATGATGTGATGCACCTGTCAAAAGTGCTTGAAGACCTAAAGAGAATTCCAGGACCAAAGCTTCTTCACTGCATAACCACAAAAGGAAAAGGATTCAAACAAGCAGAAGAAGACAGGACTGCATTTCATGCCCCGGGCAAATTCAATAAGCAAACAGGAGAAATTTTAAATTCTCAGAATGATGATTCATTACTGACATTCCAGGATGTTTTTGGGAGGACCATGGTTGAGCTTGCTGAACAAAATGAACATATAAGAGCCATCACACCTGCAATGCCAAGTGGCAGCTCACTTAATATTCTTATGAGCAAAATGCCTGACAGAGTTTATGATGTTGGAATTGCAGAGCAGCATGCTGTAACGTTCTCAGCAGGACTTGCTTCGCAGGGACTTATCCCCTATTGCCATATTTACTCTTCTTTTATACAAAGAGCTTACGACCAGATAATTCACGATGTTGCACTGCAGAAACTGCGTGTTATCTTTTGTATCGACAGAGGCGGCCTGGTAGGAGCTGATGGCGCAACACACCATGGATTCTTTGACATGGCGTATCTGAGGAGTGTCCCGAATATGATTGTTTCTGCTCCGATGGATGAAAAAGAAATGAGGAACTTGCTTTTTACCGCACAACTTGAAAAGAACAGGCTCCCGTTCTCAATAAGATATCCCCGTGGCCGCGGTTTATATAAGGACTGGCATCAACCTTTCAGTGAAATTGAAATAGGAAAATCGCGTCTGCTCAAAGAGGGAAAAGATATTGCAATTTTATCTATCGGATATCCTGGAAATACTGTAGGTTCAGTTCTTAAAAAGATTGAAAGTGAGAAGATCTCTATAGCTCATTATGACATGCGGTTTATTGCTCCGCTCGATACCCTGGCTCTGCATGATATCTTCAGAAAATTCAAATATCTGATAACTGTTGAAGATGGAATCCTGAAAGGAGGTTTCGGCAGCGCTGTTGCAGAATTTATGGCTGATAACGGATACAGTGCCGAAATACGCAGACTTGGAATACCTGATTATTTCGTGGAGCATGGTACCCAGGATGAACTTTACAGGGAATGTGGCTATGATGCTGAGGGAGTTGAGCTGGCTTTAAGGGAGATGATGGTGAAGGCAGATGGGGGAACAGGTAAAAACATCTGGCACAAAGGCGCAATGGCGCAAGGGCGCAAGGGCTAAAGGCTCAGGGCAAGAGGGAGATTGGGCGAGTGAGAGGAAGTTAGGGTCAGTGCAAACTCAGTGTTCTCCGTGTAATCCTTGTTAAAAAAATTAATATACTTTTATAATATGAAAACTTCTGCATTTTTATTTGTATTGCTCCTGGTTTCATGTACCTCCGGAAGAAAAAATATGGAGAAAGAAGAATGGATAAGCCTTTTCAATGGTAAAGATCTGACCGGATGGGATATCAAGATCAAAGGCTCGGAGATGAATGTCAACTATAAAAACACATTCCGGGTTGAAGAGGGTTTGTTGAAAGTACGTTATGATGAATATGATAATTTCAATAACGAATTCGGACATATTTTCTATAACAAGTCATTCTCAAATTATAAGCTGAGGATTGAATACAGGTTTGTGGGCGAACAGTGTCCCTGGGGTCCGTCATGGGCATTCAGGAACAATGGTGTTATGCTTCATTCACAGTCAGCCGTATCGATGGGTCTTAACCAGGATTTCCCGGTGTCAGTCGAGGCTCAGTTTCTGGGAGGTGACGGGGTTAATGAAAGACACACTTCAAATGTTTGCACTCCAGGTACAAATATTGTAATGAATGGTATGCTTATTACGCAGCACTGCATCGAATCAACTTCAAAAACATATCACGGTGATGTATGGGTAACAGCAGAATTTATTGTTGAAGGCGACAGGGTTATACATCATATCCTGGAAGGAGACACTGTTTTAAGCTATAACTATCCCCAGGTCGGAGGAAACAGTATTCCTGAAGGATTCCCGTTGGCAGAGGGAACCCTGCTTAAAGAGGGTTATATCTGCCTCCAGGCAGAAAGCCATCCGATTGATTTCAGGAAGGTTGAAATAATGGAGCTAAAGGGAAAAAACAAGTAAATGTTAGAAAAAGACTGACTCCCTATAATTATCCGGAAGGCGACAGGCTACAGGCGTCAGGTAACAGGTGCGGTATTTTTATTTCAATTACCCCTTTGAAGGGGGCAAGGGGGATGTGTTTATTAAAATAATTTGTATTTTCGCACTCCATCCTTTAATAGCCCGGATGGCAGGGCTGAGCGATCAGAGTTTTGATTAGCCCGGATGGCGGAATTGGTAGACGCGCTGGTCTCAAACACCAGTGGCAGCAATGCTGTGCCGGTTCGATCCCGGCTCCGGGTACGAAAAGCCTCGATTTATCGGGGCTTTCCGCATTTAGTAGGTGCTAATCAGGTGCTAATAATTATTTTTGTAAAAACTCTAAATTGACTTATTTTTAATAATGAAAGTCAATATGAGTAAACCAAAATTTAAACAGCTACTTGAAGAGTATATTTCAACTCTCGAAATAGATTACAATTCTAATCAGAAAAGGACATGTATCCATCCTGTTTCTTCTTTGATTCAGAACACGTATCAGAAGCTTAAAGACAAATATTATTATAGGAAGTTAAGTATTACCCTCATATTTTATTTATTCTGTCTTATAAATTTAGCAATTACGATAATCTTTAATTCACTCCCGTTAGAGTTCTTTATTGTATTCCCATTCTTGATTCTACTAATTTTTTATTTAGCTGTAACTAAACTCATTAAAATACCAGACTTAGTTGATATTTTAAGTTTAGGAGATAGAATATTACTTGTAAGAGAAAAAATTAAAAACTTTGATTTAGATTACTTTGCTGTTAAAGAAATGATTATTGACATTGATCATATTTACCAGCTGGAAAGCATAGCTTATTTAAAAAAGTACTATGAACTAATGAAACCCACATTTGATGGGAACAAAAATAAAAACACAAATTATGAATCCAATCCGGTTGAAAGACTGATTGCTATCAATCAAATTATTGAAACCACTAAAATTCCAATTCAAAATGAAGAAAGAGCTCTACTCCTATCAAGCATCCTCAGAATTAGTGATTCTGATTTCCCCAATGTAAAAACTTCATTGAATGTTATAAACAAAATAAAAAACAAAGAAGAGTTGAAGGATAGCGAGTTTAAAAAACTTGATATAATAAAAATATCTTTAAGAAATACAACTACAATACTCCACGTCGCTACTAAAAATACTGAATATTTGTTTAGAACATTAGATAAAACTATCTAAAAACAAAGCCATTTCAGACCTGAATTTGACTTAAATAGATAAAATATTGTCATTTTTTTGTACTGGTCTTAAAAATAGTACAACATGGAAAATATAATTATTGTTAATCCTAATGACTTTTGGGATAAGCACCGAGAAATAACCAAGCAAGTTATAAAGGAAGAGCTAGAGAAAGATAAACCATCTAAAGAAAATGGAGAGGATATCCTCGTTATAGAAGATGTTTGTAAGCTCCTTAAAAAATCCAAACAAACTATCTATAACTGGATGGAGGCCGATATAATTAAAGGCCATCGCATTAACGAAAGCCTTTTCTTTTTTCGAAGCGAAATTATTGATCTTCTTAAAAGTGGTATTAAAGAATATAAGAAGAGATGACCGCAACTCACTTATAATCAGCATAGCAATAATATCTATATGATACTTTTAAAATATGCACTAGATACTAATTAGGTATCTATTTAAGCCTGAATAGATACTTTTTAGGTATGCAAAAGTTCCGTGAAAAGTATCATTATACTGTTTTGAAGTTACTCCTATGAAATACATCCCTTTAAATAAATTCCCTGAATATGACGAAAATCCATTCATGGAGAATGCTCTGCAAGAGATAAACAGACGTTCAATAAAAAAAAAGGTATTTGTTAAAGGGAATAGATCAGTATTAAATCAAGTTATTAATGATAATGGAGAGATTGTAGCCCATAGTGCTTTTTTGCGAACAATCGAAGTTGATGAGAGCCAATTTATAAAGGTCTACTTGAGTAGGTTTGCAGCTTTTTATGATTTAAGTAAGGCTGCAATGAAGGTGTTCGGCTATATCCTTACAAAATGTGTAATACCTAACAAAGATATTTTATATATAGACTATGATGAAGCAAAAAACTTTACACGCTATTCTGCCAATAATATAATCCGTACCGGTTTGTCCTGCTTGGTAGAACAGGGAATTATTGCCAGGTCAACAAATCCATATAAATACTATCTGAACCCATTAGTTGTATTCAATGGTGACAGGATTACATTTGCCGATTCATATATCAAGAAGAAAAAAAAGAAAATTGATTCAGATAAAAACCAATTATCAATTTGGACAGAGGAACTATAAATTATTACTTGATTGAATATGAACTGTAACGAAGCTAAAAAAATTGATATAGTTAGTTTCCTGGCAAAAAATGGAATTAATCCTGATTATATCCAAGGGGTTAATCATTGGTATAAATCTCCTTTCAGGAAAGAAAAGAACCCATCTTTTAAAGTAAATTCATATAAAAATCTTTGGTTTGACTTTGGAATCGGAGAAGGTGGGGATATTATCAAGCTTACAAACTTGCTTTTTAAGGTCGATAATTCGAATGCGTTAAAAATTTTATCAAACAATCACTATCCAGATCATCAAAAAACTGGCAATAGTAAAGATTCAAAAGTGTTAATCACAAATGTCAAAGAAATATCAAATATTCAGCTCATAAACTACATAGAATCACGAAGACTAAATATTCAATTGGCAAAGGAGTATTGTAAAGAAGTTTCGTTTAAACTTAATGATAAAAATTTTTACGCAATAGGATTCCAGAACGATTCCAAAGGTTATGAACTAAGATGTAAATACTTCAAAGGTTCAAGTACACCCAAAGACATAACGTTAATTAAGAATAATACTGATAAACTACTCTTATTTGAGGGATTCATAGATTTTCTATCATGGTTCAGTTGCAACCTATTTCTTACAGGTAAACATGATTACTTAATTCTAAATACTCTTTCATTTCTAAACAAGAGCAAATCTGTGATAAATGGGTATAACGAGGTTTTACTCTTCCTGGATAATGATAAAGCTGGTAAAAGGGCTACTGATGAACTTATTGGTACAGGTCTTTCTAAATGTATAGATATGTCCGGAGAGTATTCGGAATATAAAGATTTGAATGAATCATTAGCAAAATTCAGTAGCTGGCCAAGATGAATAACTTTAAATAATAGAATTTCGACTTTTCAATAAATCTTGATACTGTTTCTTAAGTCTGATCTTATTTTGTCAACAAACGATTACCAAACAAGGCCAATGATTCTTGCATTAAATAAATAGAATATTGTTTTTAAATAATTGTAATATTCTATTTTAATATAATATCTATAATATTTGCAATCATATAAATTAAATAAATGAAGAAAATAGTTATTGTTAATCACAAAGGGGGAGTTGGAAAAACTACATCGTCAATAAACATTTCTGCAGGCCTTGCAAAAAAGGGGAATAAAGTAATTATTATAGATGCAGATCCTCAAGCCAACCTTACAGAGAGCTTTGGTATTTTTGATCCCATTAAAGATCTATACCTGTCTTTCAGTAAAGGAGAACCACTCCCAATAATAGAAGTCAAGAAGAATTTATCCATAGTTCCAAATTCTCTGAATTTTTCAGGAATAGAATTGGAAATTGCTGGAAGAATGCCAAGAGAGATAATTTTAAAAGAACTTATGGCAGGACTTGACAAGACTTATGACTATTGTATTATAGATTGTCCTCCTTCCCTTGGTTTAATTACGCTTAATGCATTAGTTGCTGCTGACGAAGTCTACATACCTATGGAAGCTGAATTTTTGGCATATAGGGGAATTGATTCCATTGTAGGAATAATAACCCTTGTCAAAAAACATTTTAACCCGCGTCTTATGATTAAGGGAGTATTTTTCACTAAATATAATGAGCAAAGGATTCTTACAAAAGAGATCAAAAACCAAATTAAGGGATATTTCGGTGATAATCTTATGAAAACAGTGATACGTGTAAACGTAGCACTGGCCGAGGCTCAGTCTAGCGGGAAAGATATTTTTGAATATGACCCGAAAAGTAATGGAGCTAAGGATTACATGTGTTTAGTAAATGAAATTTCAAAAAAATAAACCATGGCAAAGAAGAACTTTGATAACCTCTCTAAAAACAGTCACCTGGGCGGTGGTTTGAGCAACCTGATTCCTGAAATGAATGAAAAACATGAATCAAAAAAAAACAAGCTTGTCTCCACCGATGTTCCTAAGACCTTCTTGATGATTCCCGAAGATTATGAATACTTACACACCTATTCAAGGTACATGGCTTTTCATAGCAACTCTAAATATCCCCTTAAAAGATCACTAAGCGATGCAATCAAGCTTCTTAAGGAAGCTCATCCGGAAATAAGATAGCTAAAAAGAGGCCACTGTGAATCATTTTTCAAGGACTTCATGTTTCTTGAAGGTTTAGCCAAAAAAAGGGGGGATGTTACCCCCCATTAATTTATTCCTCTTCAGTTTTTGTTTTGCTTTTAAACTCAACTGTATCAACATTACAAGTAAGAACTGCAATTGCTTTTTTATCATCTTCTTTGTCGATGTATGCTCTTGCTGAAATGTCACCCTTTATGGTAACATGAGTCCCGACTTTAAGAAAAGGAAAGACGTTTTCACGGTTCCAGAGTGCACACTCGAACCATGTAGTCTCTGAGACTTTTTCACCGTTCTTCGCTGTGAAGTGTTTATCAGCAGCCACGTTAAAGTTAAGAACTTTAGAATCACCAACCTGTGCAACTGGCTTCACTGAGCCGATGTTGCCTGTAAAAATTGTTACGATCATAGTAAATAAATTTTAAGTAAATAATAATATAATGCTGTAAACCAGCAATTTTACGTGAAGTGCAGTCTATAAGAATAAATAAGGTAAAAAGGAAACGCAATAAATAGCGTAGCGGTTTTATGGCGTAGTCTTTTGAGTGTGACGGGCCGTATTGCATTGGCCTCCATTTTATTCGTTAGGCTAAATTTATGAAAATTCTGGTTAAATGACCATGAGGCTATGCCGAATACCGCTATTTTCTGTTTTTTTCTTTGGCCCATGCGAGGATCACGGAGCGAGGACTTTTAAATTTTGAGCCGGTGGGATAGGAAAGTGTTTGTCTAAAAATCGTGCGTGGGCAAAGACAATCCTTCCCCCTGTAAACATAAAAAAATACCCCGAAGGGTATTAATTTTAAAGTTGACCTTCATCAGCAAAGCTTCTGTATATATCCTTTTCCGGAGTGACGATAATATGATCTAGAAGTTGAATGTCAAGAAGATTTCCTGCTTCCTTTATTTTCTTAGTTATTTTCAAATCACTTTCGCTTGGATTGCTATTTCCTGAAGGGTGGTTATGAGCGATAATTATTCCAGAAGCATTGCCCTTTAGAGCAAATTGGTATATTATCCTAACATCCATTAAAGAGCCGGAAATGCCTCCTTCAGAGAGTGTGGTTATTCCCAGAACTTTGTTCGCTCTGTTTAGAAGCAGCATTTTAACTGATTCCTTATGTTCGATAGTCGAGTGGTCCCAGGAGTCGAAGAATATCTTATGTGCGTCCCTGGAACATTTTACTGAAAGACGTTCTGAAGGTTTAACTTTAGTCACGTAGGTGAGAGTTACTTCTGCTACATGAAGAAAATCGAATGTTTGCTGGGTAGACTGTGTGTTTTTCATAATGTGATAGAATTAAGTTAAACAAAGTTTTTACCAGCGGACGAAAGCCAGAAGGACTAAATAAGTGCAAAAGGAAACGGAATAAATAGCGAAGCGGCTTTATGCCGTAGTCTTTTGAGTTTGAAGGCCGTTTGAGGTATGACCATCGTTTTAGGACTTATGGCTAACTTTGTAAAAAACTTGTTTATAGACGTGAGCCCAGGGCGAACACCGCTGTTTGAATTATGATTTTAGCGTGTACCATTTTACCGCTCAAATCATTGCATTAGCGCTGTGAAGGGTTTAGAACACGAAGAATCTTTTTCAGCTTCGAGGCTTCCGAAAGCGAAGCGTAGCCCGGAACATAGCGCTCGCGGGAATAGACAAACTATGTGACCAAAGAGAGCACCACTTCCCGTGAAATGCCCTAACAAATTGAAAAGACTTTATCCGTCAATTATTAATTAACATAACACCAGCTTATTTTTACTGAAACCTAATTGACTTTTTTGCTAGTGATTTTTTTCTGAAGGTTGTACATGTCCTAACTGAATTTCAAATCAAAAATTTTAGCGTAAAACTGTGTCGTGTGCAGATTCTTATGACCAAGCATTTTTGAAACTATAGAGATTAGATATAAATATCAGAAACTTTTGCTATCACCGGCATGTAGAAAGTGGTTGATTGTATAGCTTCATAATATACTAATACTATATAACTGGTATTTATATTCAACCAATATCTAAATCTAAAACAAATAAATTCAAAAAATATTTGTTGGAATAAATTATAAAATGAATCTTTGTAGTTGAATTTAGAGACTCATTATATACTATGAATATAGAACAGGGAAATAAATTAAACCAACTATTACAATATTGGCAATCAGGCGGGCTTTTCTTTTCCTCATGGCTGAATAAAAACGGATATTCCGACCAGTTAATGCAACAATATCGTAAATCGGGATGGTTTTCGTCGCTATCGAAAGGAGTTTTGTACAGAACTGGAGATAAGCTTTCAGCTTATGCAGCACTGTCCGGGTTAAAAGCTCAACTGAATAAAAACTTTTATGTTGGTGCTCATTCTGCATTGGAACTATTAGGATTTAATCATTATGTTCCAATGGGAAAACCTGTTTTAATGATCGGGCACTCTAAAAAGGATAAAATCCCAAAGTGGATGACAAAAACTGATTTTGGATATGAAATGCGATTTTTTCTTACAGAAACGTTTTCCAATCCTCAATTAACGACTTTCAATAAAGACAATTATGAGATTCTAACTTCTGTTCCGGAACAAGCTTTTCTTGAATGTCTATTATTGGCACCCAACCAATATGGCTATATGGATCTTTTTTATATCATGGAACAGCTCACTACATTGAGACCTGATGTAGTTCAGCATTTATTAGAAAACACTGATAATATAAAAATAAAAAGATTGTTCTTATATATGGCACAAAAAGCCGGTCACACATGGCTTGACAGCTTGGATAGAACCAAAATAAATCTGGGAACAGGTAAGCAAAAGCTAGTTGAAAATGGAGTTTACTTATCAGAATATAAGATAACCATACCTAAAGAATTATTCGAGTATGAATGAATCCTATAAAAAGCAAGTGGGTCTGTGAAAATGCAGTGGGACGAAAGAAGCAGCCTTTTAAACTGCTTCTTACTTTGCAATATTATTAAAACCAAAAACTCAATTTAAAACCACGTACTCAGATACCTGGCCAGACCAATCACCGTTATTGTCCTTAACCCGGATCCGGATCTGCTTCTGCCCGGCACTACCAAAAATGTAACGGATCTTACTTAAAGTTGTACTAAACTTATAATTAGCTAACGTATACTCATACTCTACAATTTTCCCGTTAAATCTTGCATCCGAATCATAAGAGGCCGAAGCATCTATTTCATATTCGTAGGGACTTGAAACACCTATTTTTTCAACGGTAAACAAAGCAACTGGGGCAATATTGCGAAAAACTGTAAATGTTATAGAAAACTTTACTTCTTCATTAAAAGAATCTTTAGCCGTCAGGCTAATCAGGTTTTGACCTTCTGTTACTCCTGTGAAACTAATTAATTCGTTGCCAACATCAACCGTGCTTAGCTGTTGCTCTTGGGAGACCTGGATTCTTATCTTTTCTTCATCCTGTATAAAATACTGTAAGGCTAAGGGGACCCCGATTTTTAGAGAGTCCGAAAGGCTGTTCCCTGTAAGCTCAACACCGTTTTTAGCGAGTCTGAGAGTAGGGGATTTGTTAACCCCGATAAAGTAATCTTCCCGATTATCACACGATATGAAAAACAATTGACTAGCCAGAACAAAAAACGAAAGACAGAATTTTATTGTTCTCATTTTTTTATGATTTTAATACTTTTCTTAGAATCCTTTAAACCGTTAATTTCCAATATGTAAATATCGGATCTCAGCTCACTGAAATCAATCGTGACTTTCTCGCTGTCAAAAGTAAGAGACTCGATCATTTTTCCTGAAATATTGAAAACCTTAACGGTTTTAATTCTTACACTGCCTATAAGGTAAAGTTTTTCATTTACCGGATTTGGATAGTAAGAAAGTGTAACTTCCTTATTTTTCTCAATGCCGGTAACATCATTAACTACTGTAATAATCTCATCAAGGAAAAGAGAATCGACACAACCACCAGGACTCGATACAATTAGCTTAACTCCAAATTTCTTTGAATTTTCACCAAGGGTGTTATAATAATGTACCGGATTGGGTTCGTTGATAATATCACCTTCGAAGAAGTTCCATGTATAACCACTGGCGTTAACGCTTGTACTGGTGAACTTGATCGGATCACCAAGGGTAACGGTAGTAATATCCTGGATAAAATTAGCCTTAACATTATCAACGATAATTTTCTGCTCCTGGTAGTCACTTAAACACCCGTTAAGATTGAGGCTCTTAACGAAAACAGTATTATCTGTGGTAATGCTGTTTAAAGTATATTTTGTACCATCCATTAAATAAGCGTGACCGGAATCAAACCACTTGTAACTCAGATAAGACGGGTTAACTACATTAATGTTAACAGTAGAACCCTTACAGTAACTTGTTTTAAGATCTGTTACAGGGAGGCTGACCTGATCAAAAACCTTTATCATCACAAAGTTTGAATAAACCGTACTGTTACCGCTTGTTACTGCTCTCCTGTAATAAGCATTAACATTAAGAACATCAGGCTTATAAGAAATCCCAACTTCTGAAGGTATATCGACCCATGTAATACCCTGCAGGGAATATTGCCACTGGTAAGAGTACTGGCCGGTTCCACCGTCCGGGCTTGTTCCGGAAAGAATAGCAGGAGCTGCATTATAGCAAATGTTTTGAGCATCACTAACGACACCAGGCAAAAGACTGTCAAATACAGTAACAGTAATAGTGTTACTATATTTTTCCCCGCAAGATTCTCCGGTTACCTTACGTTTAAAATATGTTTTTTGTGATAACACTCCAGGCTGATAATCTTTCCCATCCCCTGAGGTTATTACTACCTGCCAATCAATATTATCTACAGAGTAGTACCATTGGTAAGTGAAAGTACCGCTTCCACCAGTTGGAAGCGTTCCGGTTAAAAGTGAAGGCGTTGTATTATATGCTATTGCCTGATCGCTGCCGATAGTTCCCCCCTGAAGCTCATCATTAACAGTAATTTTAACACTGTTCGTGTAACCAGTACCACAGGAACCGGTTACCTTCTTCCGGAAAAACTTTGAAACGGCAAGAACTCCGGCATCGTAATAATCATTTGTTGCTCCGGTTATATCATCCCAACTGGTGTTATTATCAGATATTTGCCAAATGTTTTGTATCATCTGGCCAGTTGGTAAAATCAAAGTGGTAATAGGAGCTGAAGCATAAGTTTTACAAACTGCCTGGTCACTTCCAATCGTACCAGGAGCGAAAGCGGGGTAAACAGTTATTGTGACAATATTCGTATAGACTGTTCCGTTACTCGCTGTCACCATCTTTTTGCGGAAATACGTGGTTTTATTTAAAACACCGCTTTGGTATGTGTCTGAAGTAGCTGTGCTTATATCGTTCCATTCTGCCGCATCTTCTGATTTCAACCAATTTTGACTATTTACAACAACACCCACAGAAGGCCCCGTAAGAGTGGTAAGAAGTGCCGGAGCTGCCAGATAACAAATCGTTTGATCTATGCCTATTGTGCCAACCAAAACCTCTGTAGTAACAGTTATAGTTATCTTGTTAGTTTCTAAAGTACCACAAGATCCGCTTGTTGTCAATCTCTTGAAATAGGTTGTTTGTGAAATGGCTGCAGATTGATAAAAAGGCTCATTTGCTCCGGTTATATTGGTCCAGGTTGAATTATCAATAGATTTTTGCCATTGATAAGTAAACAACCCTGTTCCTCCTGTGGCATTCGTTGAAACATCAAGTTTCTGCGGTATCGTGTTAAAAAGAATAGTTTGATCGTTTCCAATAGAGCCTGGCAGAAAATCGGGGTTAACATTAATGGTTATTATGTTTGTTTCTTGTTCTCCACAAAGATTTGTTACTATTTTTTTATAGTAAGTTTTGGCTGTTAATGCAGGGGGTTCATAATAACTATCTGTTGCCCCTGTTACCACTGTCCAGGTTGAAGAATTTAAAGATGTTTTCCACTGGTTAGTATATGAGCCGTTCCCTCCTGAAGGAAGGTTGACCGGGTTTAATGATCCGGGGATCTCACTATAACAAACCGTCTGATCAGCCCCTATTTCTCCAGGGATAAAATTATCCGCAACGGTAACAGTAATAATATTACTGTAATCATCAATTGAAACAGACGTTACTTTTTTGCGGAAATAAGTCGTTTTTATAAGTACTCCTGATTGGTAACTATTAATATTAGCCCCTATTATGTTATCCCAGGTAATGCCATCTTCTGTCTTTTGCCACTGATAGAGATAAGATCCGTCTCCTCCTGTCGGGAACGTTGTTGTTATAAAAATATATGGTGCTGTATTATAACAAATTGTTTGACTAACTTCTATCTCTCCTGGAACAAGTAATGAATTAACATTTATTGTTAATACATTGGTTTCAATCGTCCCGCAAGATCCGTCTGAAGTTACCCGTTTAAAATACTTTGTAACTGTTAGTGCCAGTGGCTGATAGCTCTCATCAACTGCATCGGTTATACTTGACCATGTTGAATTATCCAGGGAGCCTTGCCATTGATAGGTAAAAGCCCCTTCTCCACCTGATGCTGATTGAACAGAAACTAGCTCAGCGGGAACAGCTCCATAGTTAATTGTTTGCGATGACCCTATTACTCCGGGCAAGAACTGATTATGAACTGTGACAGTAATTTGATTACTGTTAACGGTTCCACAAGATCCACTGGTTTCAGATCTTCTGAAATAAGAGGTCGATGTTAAAGGACCCGAAGTATAAGTTTCAGAATTTGCAGAAGAGATATCGGTCCATGAGGAAGCAATTAGCTCTTGCCATTGATAGGTATAAGACCCGGTTCCACCGGTGGGGTAAGTATTCGTAAGGAATATAGACGGTGATTCCCCATAACAAATCGTCTGATCTGTTTTTACAGTACCCGCTACAAGTTGATTATTTACAATAATATGAACCGAATTTGTTTGAACCGTTCCGCAAGTTCCGCTTGTTTCAGATCTTCTGAAATATAGTGAAGCTGTCATTACACCAGGTGAATATGTTTCAGCTGTTGCACCAGAGATATTGCTCCACGTTGAATTATTGACGGAACTTTGCCATTGCCAGGTAAATACTCCTGTTCCTCCAACAGGCAAAGAACTTGTAACAAGCGATATAGGGGCGGTGTTATAACATATTGTTTGGCTACTGCTTATAGATCCCGCAACCAGGTTTGGCCTTACTGTTATAACAACCGGATTTGTATAACCTGTACTGCATGTATTAATGACTTTTCTTCGATAATACATTGTCGAAGTAAGGCTTAAAGGTTGATATGATTCGTTTGTTGCTCCGACAACAGGCGTCCAGGTAGAGTTATTCGGCGAAGATTCCCAAAGCCATGTAAATGTCCCTGTCCCTCCGGATGGTGCAACATCTGTTGTAAGAAGTGAAGGAATCTCACTATAGCAAATAGTTTGATCGGTTTGTATTGAACCTATTGTAACGTCCGGTCTTATGGAAATGGTAACAGTATTTGTGTAACCACTTGCGCAAAGATCTGTTACCGACTTGCGGAAATACGTTTTTGCGGATAACACTCCCGGCTGATAAGAAGTCCCATTGGCTCCGCTTATAATGTTCCAATTGGAATTATCTAACGAACTCTCCCAGGAATAGGTAAAAGAATTACTCCCCCCGGTTGGAGCTATTGTTGTAGTTAACATTCCCGGAGTTGAATTGGAACAAATTATTTGATCAGATCCAATCGTTCCTATAGTAACAGGATTTCTGACAGTTATTTGAACAGTATTTGTATAAGATCCACCACAAGAAGCATCGTTTACATGCCTTCTGTAATACGTTGTTTGTGAAAGCACTCCTGGTTGATACGTTTCACTGTTTGCCCCTGATATGGTGTTAAAATCAGTGCCATTTAGTGAATTTTCCCAAAAATAAGTATAACCCCCCATGCCTCCGGAAGGGCTGGTACTGGTTAATTTTGCCGGTGTTCTGTTAATACAAATTGTTTGAGCCGATCCAATTGCTCCAACAGAGAAAACAGGCTTAACATTAATTGTTACAGTATTATTGTAACCGCTTCCACAAGAAGCGTCAGTTACTTTTCTGCGATAATACTTGGTAGCTGTTAATGCTCCTGGTTGATAAGAAGAACTCGTTGCTCCTGTAATAATACTCCAATCTGTAGTATTTAGGGAACTCTCCCAAATGTATGTATATGTTCCTTGTCCTCCGGATGGTGGTGTTGCATTTGTAAGTGGTGTTGGAGTGGCTCCGTTGCAAATAGTTTGACTACTCCCAATAGATCCTATTAAGAATTCCTGGCGAACAGTAACGATTACTGTGTTTGTATAATCTGAATTACAGTTTGCATCTATAATCCTTTTCTTGTAATAAGTTTTTTGTGTTAATGCCGGGGGTTGATAAGAAACAAGGTTAGCTCCAGGTATGGTGTTCCATGTAGAATTATTTATGGAGCTTACCCAGGCATAAGTATAAGAATTTGATGCACCCGAGGGATTTGATAACGTTGCTATAATTGCAGGAGTTTCGTTATAACAAATCGTCTGGTCATTTCCAATGCTACCTGGCGATAAAGCAGTGCGAACATCCTTTGTTACAGTATTTGTATAAAGCGTTTTACAAGAGTTTATTATTGCTTTGCGATAATAAGTTTTAGAAGTTAAAGCCGGTGGTTGGTAATTCTGCCCGGTTGAAGATCCTGAAGCAACGGACCAAGTTGAGTTATTCGCTGAGCTGTACCACTGATAAGTGTTTGAACCGATACCACCTGTTTCAACAGTTGTAACGTTGATCAAACTAGGAATTGCACCATAACAAATAAGCTGATCTGAACCAATAGTTCCAGGGCTTAAATCGCTGTACCCATGTATCTGAACTGAATTTGTATAAGTTTCTCCACAACTGACATCAATAGTTTTTCTTCTATAATATCTATATCCAAGAACAAAAGAAGGCTGATAGGTCTTTGAGCTTGCGCCTGAAATAAGGTTCCAGGTCGTATTATTTGTTGAGCTATACCACTGATAACTATAATTAGGGCCAGAGCTTCCTCCTGTCGGTGCTGTTGTTTCTGTTATTAATGCAGGTGAAACACCAAAACAAACATCCTGATTACTTCCAATTGCTCCGTTTGTAAGTGAAGCGTAAACAAACTTTACTACTTCATTACTTGGACTACTTACACAACCCAATTCTGTAGTGGTAATAATTCTCCTATATGATGTAGTTTGATTAATATAACTTGGTTGGTAAGATGCTGAAGTAGCTCCCGATATATAATTCCAACTACCCGCGCCTGTTTTGTTTTGCCAATTAATTGTATAAGCAGAATTAGACGATAAAGAAACATTAACTATATTTTGCGGTGTTCCTCCTACATTACAAATAACCTCGTTTGAGCTTATAGAATTAGTATATGTTCCAACAACTTTAAGGGAAACTTCTTCCGTATGGCTGTCACCTGAACAATAATCTTCCGAAAGGCACGAAAATGTCCAATTACCAACTACATTAAAAAAACCGGCTGGAAAATCATAATAAAAAAGCCACCAACCATCTGCTATCACGTCATATTGATCAATTACTAAAGCAACAGATCCATCAGGTCTTTTTACCGTAATAGGATTAGCCCACCAGTACTCGTCACACCATCCATACTCATCACAATCGTTAAAATAACCATAATTTCCTCTTAAGGTAACAGTACTACCAGTGTTTACACATATAGAAGTAAAAGAATCTATAGTTTGATCACTTGAATTGCACCATTGACCAAAAGAATAACTATTTGACAGTAAAATAATTATTAAGGAAGAATAAAAAAAAGGAAGAAGCTTTTTCATAGTCTAGAAGTTATAATTTATTCCAAATCTTACAATGAAACTCGCCTTCCCAACTTTACTGAGTTGAAAAAACCGCTGATCAAGATCCAGATTAAGCATTATCTTGTTTAATATGAAGTATTCAGCGCAAAGCCCTATATTTTCACCAACAAAAAACTGGCTTTTTCTATCGTCAAGCACTGAATTACTTATGAATTCAGCCCCAGTTAAAAGTCCTCCTTTTACATTGAAAAAAAACCCATCTCCCAGGGTATAGAAAGTATACATCAGCTCCGGGTTTACAAAAACAATTGAAGCTTTGCTGATATCAAAGCTTACCTTTTCATAATCAAGACTTGCCCTATAAACCAGATTGCCACTTTTGTAAAATGTAATTCTTGGAGAGATATTAAAGCCATTTTTAACATAAGCCCCGTTTATTCCTAATGCCCTGCTTCCTTCAACGTGAATAAGCTGTGCTGAAGCGGAAGCTGAGATAAGGAAAAAAAATATGAATAGTTTATTTTTCATTTGTTGATAGTATTTGTTCAAATACATCCACCTTCAACATTTTACCTCCTGGTATTTCAATAATTGGGTTTCGGGTCCCCTTGAGTTCCCGAAGCTGAATGACAAGAGAGCCGTCCTTACCTCCGGTAAAACGCTCTGTTACATAACCAAGATCTTGTTTATCGTAAGCAGCAACAACTTTAACAGGAGATTCAAACTCGATTTTAATCCTCTTTTCAATCTTTGCCTCATTTTTTTTCATCCCCTTTCGCTTCCCCTCAATAACCTTGAAGTAAATACCATCAATGTTATAGTCACTTCCTGTATTGTTAGTTATGATGAGCTTGAAATAAGTAAATTTATCGTCATTCTTTATGTTAGCAACCTGAAAGGCCATCCCGTTTTCTACTCTACCAATTGAGCTATATTCTACCTTATCAGAGAGTACACTATTAAGGCGCTCTTTCATCTTTGAGTTTTTACTTTCCACTCTGGCGACCTCTTTCATTTTCTTCTCTTCAATCTTTTTAATTTCTTCACTTGTGAAGTCATAGAAAATCTTAGTGCTGTCGCCATATTTTAAGCGGCCGTACCAGACCTTTTCATTATCAAGCTTAACAGTTATTGATGTTTCCGGAGAAAGAGGATCATTGCCACGGATAACACAATTCTTACCATTTTGGAAAATGTCATAATATTTGTTTTTATTTTCTCCAACCGGTGGATTGTTACCAACAACAATAAAAACAATAGAATCTGTAAAATTAAGAGTAGCTGTAAAGTCTTGATTTACCTCTATTACACCCATATGTTGAGATAAAGCGGGAATTACCAAACAGGTAAGAAAAACCACTAAGATTAAATATTTCATGCTACTCTTTTTTAATAAAAACTTTATAGCCCTTGTACAGGTTAATTGTAGCCTCCTTCTTTCTTGTCATGGCCCTTATTGTATTATCAACAGCGTTGGCAGCAATACCTACACCTGTTCCTGTGGCAATACCAGAAGAAATAGAAGAAGAGGTTTCGTTCGTTGTTTGGTTCATTCCTTCTCTTACAGATTCATTAAGGTTTCCTTCATATGGCAAACCACGAGAATACTTTTCATCGTACACTATAAGACCATTTACAGACAAAACATTACCATCAGGATTCATCACCTGGTAAATGTTGATATCAAAAACATTACTATTTTCTATTGCCTTTCCGTACAGGATCGCATTTTTTTTAATAACTGTTCCATTAACAGTAAGATCCTCCAAGAGGAAAAAAACTACAGAAGATTGATTTTTTATCCTGGTATCTTCCTCTAATATTGCAGATGCAAATCCACCATTTTTACCTGGTATGTTTGAGACGTTATTTTTGCTTGAAGATCTTTCAGAAACAACTATTCCAAAACCTCCGGTATCTTCATTTTCCTTTGGCGTGGCTTCGCTCTTTGTTTCTTCTTTTGCTTTTATGGGCACTTGTTTCTGTGTTCCCGGCTTTTTTTCCTGGTCTTCAATGCTTGACTTCTTTTCAGCACCCTTCGGGGGTTCTGATCGGTAGGTTTTAAAATTGGCGGTCTTGGATAAATCCTTTTTTGCTTCCGGTTCCTGGTAAGCGTTGGCTTTTTTTAACCGTTTATTATATTCCTCCTTTGCCAAGTCTTTTTCCACCAGATCAGGAACGGTAAAGTCAGCAGTTGCAGATCCAGACGAAGAGTCTTTTTTAGAATAAACACTAACCCCATAAATAATCATTATAAGAATAACTACGCCAATAGAACCAAAAAATATTATCTTCTCCTTATTCATAATTACTTTATTTCATTGCGGTTAATCTCTGCAAACCTTGTGATTAATAGTCCATGAGGATTAAGAGGATAGTTCCGGCTAACAAAAATTATTAACCCTGTCGTTTCAAACGAATAACGAACGGTCTGCTCATCTTGTGTAATGGACAGGATCGCCTTAACCCGGAAAGAATAAGGTTCTTTATCGTCCTCAATCTCGATATTTTCAGGAAGGATCTCAATTGTTTGTTTTATTCCATAACTAGAAACCTTTGTATACCATCCGTCATTTTTGCGTTTTATATATAGCTGTTCTATTGAGTTATCGCCAAACCATAAAGCTTTTTCAAGGCTTCTCTCTATATCAAAAGCATCATATTGATAAAAATAAGTGTGAAATTTTTCAAGGTGGTCCTTGATCTCAACCTTTATATTCTCATCTCTTTGCATCCACTTCATGGGTATCACTTCGCCGTCTGTATCGAGAACAAGAACCGTATTTAGCTGCCGCGAGTAAAGGTCACTAATCGAAAAAGCAAATATTGCAGAAGAAACTATAAAGGCAATAGTAAGACCCCAGACAACCATACGATTGACAATAAGGATTTTATAAATATCAATTTTAGGTTTTTCCATCTTGCTACTTGATTAATTCTTTCAAAAAGGGCATTGACATTTTAAAAAGCTTGATTTTAATTATTATAACCAGTATTAAAGCTAAAATAACCATCAATCCCCCTGAAATAGCCATACTACTGGGACCTGTAGCAGAAACAGGCGCTATAAGAATAGTCATGGCATCGAACAGGGTGTTTGCAAAAACAACTACGAAAGAATATGGGATAATGACCAGATAGTAACGGGCATACATCTTGAAAACAGTGTATATATAATCTTTTGTTTTATCAAAAATAGAAAGGGCAATCATCAGGGGTATAAAAAGCTTGATCAGTCCCATGAAAAAATAACGCTCCGCCAGGAAAACAGGGTAAATTAAAAAGTCAAGCGTTTTTAAAAGAAATTGTGTTATGTGGGTATAAGCTCCTCCTGTCCAACTGGTAGGATTCAACATATTTACGACCTCTCCCATCTTCCTTAAAACTCCGTCTATTGCTGATTCATTAGCCGGTGGGGGCGTAACAGTTGGTGCAGACACAGAAAACAAATCAGGTTTATTATTAAATCCTTTTAAAGCTTCCCCTTCAACCATTGCACAGACAGAATCAAAAACATCTAATATCTGTGTGCTAAAACTAACCAGTAAGAGAAGCCCCAACATTCTAAAAAGTGTATACGGAGAAAACCCTTCATCTCCTTCGCTAAATACTTTCCCGGTTTTGGAAAAGCTTCTGAAAAAACTTTTCCAAAGCGAGAAAACTAAAATAAATGCCCCAATAGATTTTGAAACTATAACCAAGTAACCAAGACCACCTGCAAACATTGCTTTATAAACCTTATCTAAATACTCAAGTCCCATGATCAATTAATTAAAAACACTACTTATATAATTCAATGTTCTAATTTGCATTCGCTGATTATCAAGTATTTCAACCTCTATTATTGCTGCATTTATAACTCCAAGATTTTCTCTCAGCTCTTTTAATGCCTGGTTCATATTTAGTAGCCTTTCTCCATCGGACATTTCGGAAAAATTATCGGTAAGCACAACTGTAAGCGTAGTTATGGAGTAGCTTGTCTGGCTCAATAGCCCCATCATAGATTCGCTTATCCTGTGATATTCAGAGGGCTTAAAACAATTATGATCACTAATTGTTTTCAAAGAATTAAGAACCCTTGTATAAGATTCACTTACCTGAACAATAGCCAGTTCAAGATTATGATAATTTGCAACCTTGCGATTAATTTTTCTAAGTTTCTCCGTTGCATCTCTTATGGCCTGTAAGCTTTCTTTTTGTGTTTTTACTTGCTCGGTAAGTTTTTCTAGCTGTCTTAATCGGTCAGCTTTATCCACAGCGTCTTTCGCTTCATCTTCTATCTTCCAAGTCGGGCTTCTAACAACAACAGTTTGACTAAAAACTTCAAAAGTCAACAAAAGCAGAAAAAATGTAAATAAAGATTTCATTTTAGATATTTTTAATTTTACTGTACTTCTCAATTGCGCTCTCCATATCTCCGGTTTCTTTATAAAGCTCCATGACTTCTGTATACTCCTTCCCTTCTGTTTGAAATGCTAACAGGACTTTATTGGCCAGCTCTAACCTCATTATATTGCTCTCGGAACCTATCTTGAGTAAAAATTCTGAATATTTTATTCTCCCTGTAAAATTGTATTTTATTGATCCCAACTGGTTTTCGTCATGCTCCTTGAGAGAAAGTCGCTGAATTATTTCCTTGTAGCCTTTTTCGTTTTGCATGATATACATTACCTGTGTATTATCGATCATTGCATTTGAAGCATCGTTTTTAGGAAGTTGACTTGGAGATTGAAGCACTATGCCAATTGCCGCCTCTTGTTTTCTGGCCGCCTGGTAGAAGTACTCTGCAGATGAAAGAACTGATGGAAATTTTAACATCTTTGCGAATTCATCAAAGAAGATCACCCCCTTGGTACTTCGGTCCTTCCAGACAACTTTTTGTACCGCTTCGCTGATCATGTGAAGCATGATGGTAAGCAGTACATGATTATCTTTAATTTCGTCAAGTTCAAAAACGATGAATTTCTTTCCCTCGATCTTGTAACTGTCATCCGTCTTTGCTTCAAACAAAAACGAGTAAATACCTTTTCCGATAAACTCTGAGGTAATATGTAGAAAGTCATCTATATCAAAGAATTTGGGATTAAGATCCATAACTTTCATAATATCCTCTTTATTACTGTCTATGAACTGGTAGAACTGCGGAAAACTGTGATCTTTTTCAATAGATTTATAATACAAAGTTATGACCTTCCGAAGGCTCACGGCTTCATCTTCTTCCGGGAGCCGGTCCCTTTTCCAAAGCTTAAAAACGAATGTCGTAAGCTCATTGATTTTTGTGGCCG
Organism: Bacteroidales bacterium; assembly: GCA_035531395.1. GTDB lineage: Bacteria > Bacteroidota > Bacteroidia > Bacteroidales > VadinHA17 > LD21. The sequence goes on along the minus strand of DATKTA010000004.1, from coordinate 2,294 downwards.
ATACGTTTTCAGCAGTTTCAACATAAAAAGGATTTAAGCCAATACCTACACCATCCTGGTACTTGATATAAACAGTATCATCCGGATATAATAATGAAAGCTTTCGGTAGCTATCCCCAAGGTCAATGATTACAATGCGGATATCATTCTCATAGAACTGCCGGAAGATATGATTTGCAAGGACTGATTTGCCTTCTCCGGTTGGTGCGATTATAAAGAAATTACGTGCTTTAATTCTCTTTCTATCTTCGTCCCAAACATCTTTTTTAACAGGAATATTATGTACCCGGTCATTAAAATAAATGCCTTTTTCATCGTTTTTGTAATTGGTGACATTCGTAAAAAAACAAAGGCTTTGCTGTAGATCTATTGGTATAATAATATTGGATTTGTCAATGTTGGCAACATTGGCAAAGAAGGAATTAAAAAAAAGATTCTTTTTATTAGCTCCTATCGGTGCGTAAGGCGTTATATCAAGGTTTTTAAACTCATTGGCCACCATCTGTTCATATGAGCGGAAATCAGCCTCATTCTCTGAATAAAAAACTACATTAAAATGACACCCTGAAAGGATAATTTTTTCATCCTTTGTAATTGTCTCAAGGTAATCACCAAGCGTTGAAGCATCTGTTTCATATTCCTTTTTGAATTTTCTTGCTCCGTACAGTAAGTTTCTTTGATCTTCAAGCTTCTCTTTCTCCTGCTTATGGTTTCGTATGTATATAATTTGATTATAAATATGATCAAAGGGAAGGTTTAAACCCAGGTTGTCCGCAAAGCCGGTGTGATAAACATAATCTCCGGCACTCATTTTTTGATCATAAGAACATGTTTTAACAGATTCCCCCAGCTGTTTAAACTGGTTAACGGCAAAAAGACCTATGAACTTATTGCCAACCTTCATTTTATCTACATCTATTTCAGTATACCGGTCCTCGTAGAATGAGTTAAAATAACCAAACTCCAAATATTTGTATAAGTCCTCGATAACAGGTTCCAGCTTCAAATAGCGAGAGTTGTTTATATAGTCGTAGCAGCGTTCAACGGTTACTTCAAATTTTTTTTGCCTTTCGTACTCTTTGAGGTATTCAGCTGTTTTAATGGGTTTCTTGAACGGGTTTTTAAAACCTTCATTTATTGTTTTACCACTTTCATTAAAAATGAAGAACACAAAAGAATTGTGGTTGTTATACTCCCTGCCCTGAAAATGCTCTTTCGTTGCTCTCTGAAGGAACGTTTTTGAAGGCATCGAAGCTGAGTCATATTTCTTCTTGAGATATAAATCACATTTATGAATAATGGTTCCTTCCTCAAAATCACGAAGTGCGTTATACCAGATATCATGAATAGTATCAAAGTCTTTTTCAGAGTTTGAATATATCTCTCTCAGAGTAACATGAAAACCAAAAATAACGCTCCCATTATTTGTATAACACCGGTGTCCATCACGAAACAGTACCGAGGGTGTATCACTCAGATTTATTTCCATCTTCTATTTATAATTATCGTTTATGATGGTACCAGGAAACCTTTCGTTTGTTATTGAACTTAAAAAGTCTCCAGAATTGAATCCTTTCAATACAAAGTATCCTACGCTTAAAATGACAGTAAAAACCACAAGCTTTAAACCCGTTATCCCTGCTGAAAGCAGGAAAATAAGGATAATGAGAAAAAGAATAAACAAGTAAAACAAAGGCAACCGTAGTCCCAGGATATACGGTTGCTTGTTTAAATTTTTGTATACTCTATAAGATTTCATTAACTCGCCATGATATAGGCTACTATCCCTACCAGGCAAAAGTATACAGCCAAATAAAGGACTAATGAAGTAGCGAAACTCTTATAGTCTCTCGATTCTCCCCACAACTTACCCATGTTCATTAATGCTCCAACAATTAATACAAGACCCCCAATAATTGGGATGGCTGGCTTAACCCAAACAGTATAAAAATTATTAAGAACATTCGTGACCTGTGCCTGGATCTCAAAAGAGAATATTAGAAGCAACGTTAACAAAGAAATCGTCTTTTTCATAGGATTATCTGTATAATTTGAAAATTGTATAATACGGTTCTAAAACAGAGAAAATTTTCACTGATGAAATTTTCCATGTTGTACTGTTTTTAAAAACAGTACAAAAAAATGACAATATCTTATCTATTTAAGTCTAATTCAGGTCTGAAAAGACTTTGTTTTTAGGTAGTTTTACCTAATGTATTAAACAATTTTTCAATATTTTTTGTAGAAACTTTAAGTATTTGTAAATGGTAAATAGCAATGCAGGTTTTTTTATT
>DATKTA010000003.1:0-249406 GCA_035531395.1 Bacteroidales bacterium | reverse complement strand
AGATATAAGCCCCTCTCCCCTGGGAGAGGGGTACGATAACTATCGGGAGGGGTGAGGCTAAACCTTCACCCTTGAAAACTTCAATGTATTAAGCATCCAGTTGGGGAGGGATTTTTGAGGATCTCTTTTTCTCAGATCCAGATAAATCCCTAATTTTTTGAGCATTGGGATTTTATGTGTCTCAACGAATTCAATTAGGGTTCCGTCAGGATCTTCTATATATGAGAAATGTCCCGCTGCCTCCCCCATATCAAAAACATTGCCCTGATGACTTGTTTTACTATCGACAGTAAAGGGGAAGCCTTTTTCTTCACAGAAGCTCTTAAGTTCATCCATACCCCTCATGTCATAGCAGAGGTGAATGAATCCGGGATCGCCCCAGAATCTCTCTTCAAATATTTTTTTGCCGGGAGTTGCCGTGCTTATTAGCTCAATTTCGCTGTTTCCCAGCACTTTGCTGAATGGCCCGGCAAAGGGTATTGATCTTCTCAGCAATACTCTCCTGCATTCTTCTTCTCCGCCAGGCAATCCGTCGAGATCCTGGAAGACTCCTGTTTTATCATATACAATGTCGTCGTATCCAAGGATGTCTGAATAAACAACTCTTGATTTTTCAATATCTGTTACACCAATAACAGCACCATATGAGCCACCTGTCATTTTTTTTTCATTTCTGAACCAGTCGGAAGCCTCTACAATCTGGAAAAGGTTTCCGTAAAGGTCCCTCATGTAGAAAGTCTTCTTACCTGAAGGATCAGTTGTGACTACTGAAGGAACTGACACTCCCTTAGCTCTGAACGATGCAAGGGTATTAAGGCTGTCTCTAGTCTTCATTTTACATGCGAGAATCCCAAGATCTCCAATCCTTACCTGATCCTTCTTTACAACGGGCTCTCTTCCCTTATACTGCCAAATCTCGAATCCTCCGCCACTCTGCAGGTTAAGAGCTAGTACAGCATGCCTGCTCCTTGGCTCACCACCAGTATATGGCAGCATCAGCTTTGCCTCTGCTTCCTCCTCAAACACCCTGCAATCCATCCCGAAGTGCCTGTTATACCAGTCCCAGGCCTCCTTTACATTCAGTACCCCGATTCCCATCTGCTGAATACCGCTTATTACATAATCTTTCATTACTGTTATTATTATTAGTATAGTATAAAAGTGCCTGTAGTGCCTAGAGTGCCTGGAGTACTTAAAGTTATTAAATAACTCATGTTACTAGCTTAATGTTTATAATTTCAACGTTTTCTCATTCCAAACTTTAGCTCACTCCAAACTTTTACGTAGATTTAATTTTATCTGCAATCCTGAAAAAAAGCCAGGGGAGGTATCTCCTGATGTGTAGCATCATAAGTTCGCTGCTGCCTACCAGTATCTCACGCTTATTTCTTTTGATTCCTCTTATTATCTGCATTGCTGCTTTTTCAGCAGTAATACCTTTTGCCTGCCCCTCATCAAGCCTGCCATGTTCTTTGCCGTCAGGGGTAAGTGCATGCATGGAAATGGCTGTCCTTACCCGTCCGGGAATAATTACGGTTGCTCTTAAGTTATTTACTTTATTTTCAAGATATAGTGTTTCAATAAATCCATGAATAGCCTGTTTTGATGCCGAATAAGCAGACCGTAAAGGGAATCCGAATCTTCCTGAAATACTACTTGTTGCGAGTATATGGCCTGTTTTCTGTCTTATCATATACGGTAGAAGTGCTTTTGTCAGGGCTACTGTTCCGAAATAATTGATCTCAAAAATTTTACGGTCGAGCCACAGGGGAGTTTCATCAATTCTTGCCCGCTGGCTTATCCCACCTATATTTATAAGGTAATCAATTCGTTTAAAGATGTTCATCTGTTGATCTGCTACAGCTTCTATCGCATCAGTGTCGGAAAGATCGAATGGCACACAATGCACATTAACTGAATTTTCAGCACAATCATTCTTAACCCGCATCAATCCTTCAGGGTCATTGGATGAAGTAATAACTATGGCTCCTCCTTTGGCAAAAGCCTTTACCAGTGCCTCGCCTATACCTGATGATCCCCCTGTAATCCAGGCAGTCTTGCCCCTGAAATAATTATTTGCTGTCATTCTGAATATTTTCAACTAGATTGATAAGCTCAATGTGGGCGTCTTTAAGCTTTTGATATTCCTTGTTTTTACCGGAAGAATATTTTCTGATTTTAAATCCACCTAAGATCCTCCGGTACAGGAGGTAATAGTTCCATGCAATCAAACCGGTCAGAGGTAAAGAGATAAAGAAAATAAGTCCTATCCACCAGGTTGAAAATAAAAAGAGTGAAAGGATAAGAAAAAGTGGCAGAAATATTATCGCCAGAGCGACTGAAAATCCATACCTTAATGATGAAACAAACTGAGGATCCTTGATGTTGCGTGTCTGCCATATCGGTAATCCCATAAAGATGGCATTAAAAATATTTCCGAAGAGGAAAACGGGAAGTCCGATAAGGATGACCAGCATTCCTGCAAGGAGCCAACCCAGCGGATTTCGTCTCTTTTCGAGATGCCTGTAATCAATTCCTGTTTCTGCAGTTTTTTCCTTCACGGCCAGACTGAGCGTACATATCTTCCTGTAGAGCTGGTTATCTGATTCCCTCAGGTTTTTCAGCTTTTCAATCAATATTCTGTCCCTGAAGATTTTTGGATATTTTATATCATCACTGTATTTCCCATTTATGATACTTCTGAGTTCATCTATTGCTTCATAGTCCTCCTCTGATTCAATATGAATCATGAGGTTTTTTATCTCATCCGAGAGTCTGTTTTTCAGTTCAACAAGAGCTCTTTCCGGGCTTGTCTTATACAGTTCATGATATTCTGAAACCTCGATTGGTTTTCCATATACTACAGTAAGAACCTGACGGTATCTTATGTAATGAGAGTATTCAAGGCCAACGGGTATAATTTTTATTTTCAGGCTATTATTTTCAGCTTCATCCGACTGGAATGCCACCCGGCAGATCCCTTTCTTCAGCTGGCGGAGCCTTCTGAAGCCCTCATGGTTACCTTCCGGGAGTATAACAAGGCCGTTTTTATTCTTAATTACATCTATAGTTTTTGCAAAGATCTCATCATTACCTTTAAGACTGGAATATCCGTCTCTTATCCTGTAAACGGGCAATAATTTAAGAAAATATAGTATTGAGGCAATTGATTTCTTCTTAAAAATATCGGCTCTGGCGAGAAAGACATTCTGACTTTTATTTGTAAAAAGAACTGCCAGGGCATCCATAAGAGCATTCTGATGGTTGGGCGCAAAAATAAGGTGATGTTCAGGATTGATATTTTCCTGACCAATAATAATAATTTTTCTGTAAAAAAACTTATTATGCCAGAAGCCGGCTACTGCCTTTATAAGAGCATATCCGGCTGAATACTTCTCAATATTGTTTTTACCCATCTGATAATTAAAGCAATTTCCTTTGCCCCTGATAGCCATTGTTCTCCCGGCTGGCAGTGGCTTATTAATGTCTGCAAGTTAGAAAAAAGGAAATCTCAATGCTGAATTTTGGAGCTAATTTAATGACTCAGAGCCGAATAATAAGTCTTTATACTACCTGTTATAAGAAGGTTGAGTCATCCTGGAACCTGTCGATCAGTCTTCTCTCTTTTTTGGTAGGGCGGCCGGTACCTTTATCTCTGCGGAAAGTACCGCCTGTATTCCGGTAATCAAGTTTCAGCTTTTCATCTTCGGGAGTAATATCTTCGATGAACTGGCTGACCAGTTTTGCAGCAACCCTGTTCTCAATGGGTTCAATTACTCGGTACATGTAATTTACAGGAGGTTTTTTTACTATTATTATTTCTCCCTTATTTACAGTTCTTGAGGGTTTGACCTGTACTTCGTTAATAACAATCCTTCCTTTTCTGCATTCATCTGATGCAATGCTACGGGTCTTGTAAATTCTAACCGACCAAAGATATTTGTCAATCCGTGTAGCTTTATTTTCCTCCATTTGATCCATTTCCCGGGCTTTTTGCTTTTTCAAAATCCTTGGTTGCTTCAGCCTTTTTGATCTTTCCCTCTTTGTTAAATGAAGTCATTGTCAGATCAAGACCGGCAAAAGCAAATGACTTAATCATTTCTATTGCAATGGGAATCCTTTCCGAGACTGTTTTCTCTTCTTCTGGATTCCAGGTTCCAAGAACGAAGTCGATCTGTGAGCCTCTATAAAAACCGTTTCCAATTCCAAATCTTATTCTGGGATAATCATGTGTGCCAAGAACTGCAGTTATATGTGCAAGTCCGTTATGTCCGCCATCGCTGCCTTTTGGTCTCATCCTAATGCTACCCAGTGGAAGTGCGATATCGTCGACAATTACAAGCAGATTCTCAAGCGGGATTTTTTCTTTCTGAAGCCAATAGTTAATTGCATTTCCACTCAGATTCATGTATGTGGAAGGTTTAAGCAGGATAAGTTCGCGGCCTTTAAATTTTGTAGAAACCACTGCCCCATAACGTTTATCCGTAAAAGAAATATTGGATGCCACTGCCATGGCATCCAATATTTTAAAACCTATATTGTGTCGTGTATTCCTGTACTCTTCACCTATGTTTCCCAGGCCGGCAATCAGATATTTCATCTAGCCTGTATTAATTAAATATAAAATAGTCAGTCCTATTCAGCAGCCGGAGTTTCAGCAGCAGCCCCTTCAGCAGCTTCAGCTTCTCCTTCACCTTCACCTTCTGTTTTCACTGCAACTCTTGATGTGGCGATAGTAACAACAACTTCTTTATTAATATCGAGGAATTCTATATTATTCATTGAAAGATCACCGACTTTAACGTTGTCATGTATCTTCAGGTCAGTTATATCAACAGGGATGTGTTCCGGCAGATCTTTTGGTAGACCTTTTATTTTAAGAGCTCTCTTTCTAATACTTAATTTACCTCCTGCTATTACTCCAATTGAATCACCATGAACTGAAACGGGAACTGATATTATAACCGGTTTATCTTCAACTATCTGTACAAAATCGGCATGTATTATCCTGTCACTTACAGGATGGAACTGAATATCCTGAAGAACGGCCTTGTATACTTTGTTGTCAAGGTTAAGGTCAACAAGGTGTGCTTCGTGGGTAAAAACCAGGTTTTTGAATGCAATTTCGGGTGCCTGAAAATGAATATTGTTCTCTTTTGCGTAGATAACACATGGCACACCTTCTGCTTTTCTGATCTGTTTTGAGCTTTTTTTCCCAAGCTCTGTTCTGAGTGATCCTTTGATCTCAATTGTCTTCATTTGTCTTTAAATTATGTGTTACTCAAAGTTATCCTGCTGATAACTCCCCATCACACGTTTGACATTAAAATTTTGGCCTGCAAATATATGACAATTGAATCAGAATACAAAATTCGTCGATATTGACTGATTTGTAGTTACAGCTTCGATTGTTTTGGCGAATATATCGGCAATTGAGAGTACTTTTATTTTAGAGGATGTTACAGAAAGAGGTACCGAATCAGAAACGACAAGTTCCACAATAGGTGAATTGTTAATTCTGTCAATAGCATTTCCTGAAAGGATAGGATGCGTGGCGAATGCCCTGATGCTGGTGGCTCCTCTTTCTTTCATCATTTCGGATGCAAGTACAAGAGTACCAGCAGTATCGACCATATCATCAATTATTATAACATTTCTTCCTTCAACTTCACCTATTATTGACATCTCCTCAACAACATTAGGTTTTTTACGAAGCTTATAGCAAAGTACCAATTCCGACTGGAGGTGTCTTGAGTAGGCATTTGCTCTTTTTGATCCTCCCATATCTGGTGCAGAAACGGTAAGATTATCAAGGTTAAGATTTTCTATACACGGGGCGAAAATTGCTGAGCCGAACAGGTGGTCAACTGGAACATTGAAAAAACCCTGTATCTGGTCAGCATGGAGGTCCATGGTAATAACTCTGTCAACGCCAGCTGTACTTAAAAGGTCTGCTGATAATTTTGAACCGATAGATACCCTTGGTCTGTCTTTCCTGTCCTGCCTTGCAAAACCATAGTAAGGGATAACTGCTATCACTTTGTAGGCAGATGCTCTTTTAGCAGCATCTATCATAAGAAGCAGTTCGAAAAGATTGTCGGCAGGAGGATTGGTTGACTGCACAATAAATACCATGCAGCCCCTCACTGATTCGTCGAAGCAGGGCTGAAATTCACCGTCGCTGAACCTTGTAACTGAGCTTTTTCCCAGTTCAATACCCAGTTTGTCTGCTATATTCTGGGCGAGATGCTTTGAAGATGTGCAGGCAAAAAGTTTCATTGGAGCTTTTCCAAACATTTTCCTATGTGTTAGATGATTAATATCTAAGGATACTCTGTCAGCAAAAATATAAAATCAATACCTATTTATTCTGTTGTTTGAAAAAATGTTAATAGATTCTTCAATAAAAGAAAGTATCTCTTCTTTTCCTTTTCCCTTTACTGATGATGTAGTGAATGTCTGAGGCAGTGATTCCCATGTCTTAAGCATCTCCTGGTCAAATGCCTCAATTGATTTTGAGACGTCAATCCTGGATATTTTATCAATCTTTGTAAATACTCTCACAAACGGGACCTGGTTTTGTCCCATAAATTCCATGAAATTCAGATCTGATTTCTGCGGTTTAACCCTTACATCTATCAGTACAAACAGAGATACCAGGTTGTCTCTTTTCAGTATAAAATTTTCAGTCGATTTTATCCATTTGTTCCTTACATCAACCGGTACTCTTGCATAACCATATCCGGGAAGGTCAACAATGTGCCAATCATCATTGATGAGGAAGTAATTCATGGTTCTTGTCTTTCCCGGCTGAACTGATATTTTAGCCAGACCCTTTCTGCCGGCAAGCATGTTAATAAGAGATGACTTGCCAACATTTGACCTGCCAATAAATGCAAACTCTGGTTTTGAGCTGGCAGGACATTCCTTAAGTGACGGGCAGCTTATAACAAAAACGGCCGAACGGATTATCATTTTTCATCTTATTTGAGATCGTTGTAGGGCAGATCGATCTTTTTAACCAGCAGGTAGTTGTTGCCATATCTTGTAAGTATCTCGGCAAGAATCTGCACTGAAGGTTTGGTTGCTGCTGAGGTTTTCCTGAGAGTAAGATTCCCGACTCCGTTTACAGTTTTAATTGTTTCTACTATTGAAGTATCGTAAATGCCTGTTGAGAAATCTCCTCTATAATACTTGACTTTTGATGCTTTGTTTGAAAGTTCCAGCGATATTTTGTAAGTGCCATTAGTTTTATAGTCATCCCTGATGTTTATAACAACATCGGGATAATCATCAATAAGTTTCCCATCGGTAGCATACTCTTCGAAGAAGAATGTTCTCATTCCTTTTTCGAATCCCAGTCTGGCTTTTATTCTGCCATTTTTGAAATACTGTTGCTGGACACCGTTTATTGTATCCCTGTCGTATGGTGTTGAACGAAAAACCTGACCCTCGAGGTAATACCATTTTGCCGAATCTTCCCTGAGACCATTCTCATACCAGAATGTCTGACGAACTTGTTTCCCATTGTAAAAAGATCTCATTAAACCTTCTCTTACGCCATTCTTAAAAGTAACCTCCTTGATAATAGTATTACCGCTGAAGTACTGTTTTATGCCCGTATAACCGGTGTCTGGTACTGAGGTAGTATCTGTTGTAGCCTGTGATTCTCCCTTTGAATTACCGCCTCCGCCACAACCGGCAAAGAAAATCATTAATGTCAGAGAGAGAAGAAGCATTCCAGTAGATAATTTCATGATTATTTTATTAATAAATAATTAAATAGAGCTTTCAGAGTTGATGAATACTTCAAGTAACTTCGATTCGCCGATAGGTTCAAGAGTAATATCCCTTATCATTGCAGGAAGAAGAACTGTCTCTCCCCTGCTAACTTTCTCTGATAAGTTGTCCCAGCATATATTGAATTCTCCATCCAGACAGATAATAATCACAAAAGAGTCGTTGAAGAAGTATTCCCTGTATATTTTTTCATTGAACCTTAAAATATTAGTGTTAAAATATTCACAATCAACCAGGTTCTTGGGCATATTCATTTCAGGCTCTTTCCTTGTCTTTTTTCTTTTTGAGGTCTCAGAAAAATCGAGTGCATCGAGAGCCAGATCGAGATGGAGCTCCCTTTTAGCCTGGCCTGTACCTGTCCTGTTCCAGTCTGAAATTCTGTAGGTTATGTCTGAGTTCTGTTGTATCTCTACCAGGACCGTCCCGGCGCCAATAGCATGAATCCTGCCGGCAGGAGTGAAAAAAGTGTCACCTTTCTCTACTTTCTCGATATTGAGAAGGTCTGTCAGATTGCCATTATTAAAGGTCTCTTCGTACATTTCTTTAGTTACTCCCTCCCTGAATCCGGTGTATATTTTTGCATTTTTCTCACTTTCAAGAATATACCACATCTCTGTTTTTCCATAGGCATTATGCCTCTCCTTTGCCATATCATTTCCAGGGTGTACCTGGACGGAAAGATCCTCCCTGGCTTCGATGAATTTTATCAGTAACGGGAACTCATTTCCGAACTTCTCATATATGGAATCGCCTGTAATATCTCCCATATAAACTTCAATAAGTTCTTCAATATTATTTCCGGCAAGAAAACCATTGCTTACCACTGACAGGTTACCCTGGACTCCTGAAATTTCCCAGCTTTCACCAATATTCGGAAGATCATTTACTTTTTTATTATATCGGCTGGCAAGAGCATTTCCTCCCCACACTTTTTCCTTGAGGATGGGTTCAAATTTTAATGGATATAGTTCTGACATATTAAAAGTGACTAAAGTTTGAAGTGCCTAAAGTGTCTAAAGTGCCTTATGTTTGAAGTGTCTAGAGTACTTAGAGCGGTTAGAGTTATAAAGGGGCCTGGAGTACTTAAAGTTATTAAATTTACCATATAATAAGCTTCTTTTTTTAAAATTTTCAACTTTAGCTCACTCCAAACTTTAGCTCACTCCAAACTTTCCACTGCTTTAGGCAGTCTATGAAACATTTTACTATTTTTGATAATTAATTTAGCAAAAATAGGCATTTATGTTGATAGTAGGAATAGCTGGCGGAACAGGTTCAGGAAAAACAACCGTTGTGAGAAAGGTTTCAGAAGTATTTCCCAACGGTGAGGTTATTGTGATGCCCCAGGACTCATACTATAAAGACAACAAAGGGATTTCAATAGAAGAGAGGCAGAAAATTAATTTTGACCATCCCGACTCAGTCGAATTTAACCTTCTTATTGATCATCTTAAGGAACTGAGAAAGGGAAACAGTGTTGAGATGCCAATTTATTCATATCTGACATGCCTGAGATCGGAAGAGACGATAACAATTAGGCCTTCCAGAGTAGTGGTGGTTGAAGGTATTCTGATTCTCACAGATCCCGGGCTCAGAAAGATGTTTGATATAAAGGTATTTGTTGATGCTGATGCCGATGACCGGCTCGGAAGAGTTATTCAACGCGATATCATTGACCGGGGAAGAACATTTATGAAAGTGCTTGAAAGATACCATGATACAGTAAAACCTTCTCACCTTCAGTTTATTGAGCCTTCCAAAAGGTATGCCGATATTATCATACCCGGAGGAGGAGAAAACCAGGTTGGCATTGAGGTACTCATTTCCATTATTGAAAAACACCTTTTACAAAATAAATCTTAAAAAATGCTAGACAATATAAGAGTTGAAGATGTTCTGTTCCTTGATATAGAGACGGTTCCAGTAGCGCAGTCAATTGAAATGCTTGATCCCGGCATGCAGGTTCTGTGGGAAAAAAAATCAAAGCAGTTCAGAACCGGTGAACAGACTGCCGGTGATGTTTATGAACGTGCCGGCATCTATTCGGAATTCGGTAAGATAATTTGTATTTCTGTCGGAATTATAAAGGAAAAGGATCCTTATGCCCTGAGACTGAAATCCTTTTATGGAGATGATGAGAAAATTCTTCTTTCTGAATTCTCTGACATGCTCTCGAAATTTTCTAAATCAAACCGGGAGACCCTGCTTTGTGCACATAACGGCAAGGAGTTTGACTATCCCTATATTGCACGCAGGATGATAATAAATAGTCTTGTTATACCTGACATGCTCGACAATGCAGGCAAGAAACCCTGGGAGGTTAAGCTTCTTGATACCATGGATCTATGGAAATTTGGTGATTACAAGAATTATACATCACTTGACCTGCTTACAACAGTTCTCGGTATCCCTACTCCGAAGGATGATATTGATGGCAGCATGGTGGCCGGGATTTATTATGGTGAAAGGAACCTTGAGAGGATCGTACAATATTGTGAGAAGGATGTGATAGCTATTGTACAGGTTTTGCTTAGGTTTATGAATAAGCCTCCTGTAAATAGTGACAGGATTGAATCAGTTACTTTCACCTAGTCATTTCCTGAAAGCCGGAGCAGGTTTTTTGCCACCTCTTCAGGCTGATCGGCATGAAGCCAGTGACCAGCCTCTCTGATCTCAATAATTTCTGCAGCAGGAAAGATTTTCAGGATATAAGGATAATCTTCTATGTTTATATAATCAGATTCCGAGCCTTTAAGAAATATTACAGGGAAGCCTGTGACCTGTTCGTCAGGTATGTTTTTAAGCTCGATACCTTCCATTATGCTTTTCAGGTTATTCAGAAGAGATGGTACATTAAGTTTCCATACAAATCTGTTTCCTGTGCTTCTTTGCAGGTTCTTGAGAATAAAGCCTCTTATCTTTTCAGAATTTATTTTTCCCTTGAGCTCAGCATCAGCGTCAGTACGGGTACTGATTTTTGTAAGGTTGAGATTATACATCGCTTCCAGGATTGTTTTATGCTGCAAAAATGCAGCCTTTCCATCAGGCTCATTTACAAATGGTGAGATATCGGCAATGAGCAGGCCACTGATCCTTTCAGGCCAGTTTACAGCAAAAGCCATTGCAGCCTTTCCTCCCATGCTGTGGCCTGCCAGAAAAAAGTTGTTTAGATTCAGTTGATCAGCCAGTTCAAGAATGTCATTACTCATTGCCTGATAGTCCATTATATCAGAATGAGGTGATTTTCCGTGGTTCCTCAGGTCTGGAAGATATACTGTATAATGGTCCCCTACCATTTTGGCAATTGACATCCAATTATCGGATGAGCCATAGAGCCCATGGAGGATTATTAATGGAGGTCCACTCCCGTAGCTCCTGCAGAATAGTTTCATAATGATTTTTAACCGGTTAATTGCCTCTTGTACATTTGAATGGCATTCTCAAGGCCCAGGTAGAGAGCATCTGAGATAAGCGCATGACCAATTGATACTTCAAGCAGCCAGGGGATATTCTGGTGGAAGTACTGAAGGTTATCAAGGTTAAGATCATGGCCGGCATTAATGCCGAGTCCGACCTCCCGGGCCACCTCCGCTGCTTTGATGAAAGGCTGAACAGCTTTAACCGAGTTTACTGCAAATTCAGTTGCATAAGGTTCAGTATAGAGTTCAACCCGGTCTGTACCTGTCCGGGCAGCATATTTAATTTTTTCTGTATCGGCATCGATGAAAAGCGAGGTCCTGATTCCGACTTTTTTAAATTTGGATACTATGTCGGTCAGGAAGGTTTTATATTTAACGGTATCCCATCCTGCATTTGATGTAATGGCATCATGGGCATCAGGAACAAGAGTTACCTGATCGGGTTTAACTGATAATACAAGTGCAATGAATATATCAGTAGGATTACCCTCAATATTGAATTCGGTAGTGATAACAGGTTTAATATCAAGAACATCCTTATACCTGATATGTCTTTCATCAGGCCTTGGATGTACGGTTATGCCATCAGCACCAAATAACTGGCAGTTAATCGCTGCTGAAAGAACATTTGGGATATTACCGCCCCTGGCATTTCTTATTGTAGCAATCTTATTGATATTAACACTTAACTTTGTCATTATAATAAAAATGAGTTTTTACCGTACTTATGTTGAAGAAGCAAAAGTACAACAACTGGTATTTTTTTTACTATATTAGTTGAAAATATAAACAAAAATGGTTGCAAAGGACTTGATATCTGAGGTTGTTCCATCCCTGAAGACGTCTGATCTGGGTCAGACTGCCCTGAACTGGATGGAGATCTTCAGGATATCGCATCTTCCGATTGTAAATAACCTGGAATTCCTTGGCCTTATTTCCGATGCTGATATTTTTGATATGAATCAGCCGAATGAGCCTATTGGCAACCATGCACTTACTTTGCTGAAACCATATGTTTATGCAGAGCAGCACATCTTTGAAGTGATAGGACTGGCAGCGCGTCTTAAGTTAACCGTAGTTCCGGTGCTCGATTCAAACGATTATTATAAAGGTGTTATTACAACAAATGACCTGATAAGGCATCTGGCCGGAATGTCTGCCATGGATCAGCCCGGAGCTATAATCGTGCTGGAAATAATTGAGAGGGATTACACACTTTCGCAAATTGCTCAGATAGTTGAAAGCAATAATATAAAGGTTCTGAGCATGTATGTTACCTCGCCATCTGAATCAACAAAGCTGGAAGTAACCCTTAAGTTGAATAGCAACGATCTGAATTCAGTCATCAGAACTTTTGAAAGGTATGATTATGATGTCAAGACCTGGGTGGCAAGTACCGATTCGATAGATCAGTTTTACCAGGAACGGTTTGACCTGTTAATGAAGTATTTAAATATCTGATTTATGCTTAAACGTGTTGCCATATACAGCAAGGGTTTGAATGAAAGGACTAAGGAAGGAGTCAGCAGGCTTATTTCCTCATTCTGCAGGAGAGGTATAAAGATGCAGATTTTTCAGAGGTCGGAAGAACCTATTCTATATCAGGAAGGTGAGTTTATTGAAAGATTTACAGAGTTTTCAGCGCTTACTGAATTGCCTGACCTGGTTCTGAGTGTTGGCGGTGATGGTACTTTTCTCGAGACTATTCTGAGAGTAAAAGATACGGGGATACCCATCGCAGGTGTAAATACCGGAAGAATGGGATTTCTGGCAAACATACCGGCTGATGATGTGGAACGTTCAATTGATATGCTCAATAATGGGGAATATGAAATTATTGAGAGGTGCCTGCTTAAGATGGAGAAGCCAGAAAGTCTTTTTCCCGGAAATGGATCATCAGCCCTTAATGAGATAACAATTCAGAAAGCTGATCTCAGTATGATTACAATCAATGTTCATGTTGATAATATTCCCCTTAATACCTATTGGGCCGATGGTTTGATCATTTCAACGGCAACTGGTTCCACAGCCTATAACTTAAGCGCAGGCGGACCAATCCTTTCACCGGAAGATACAAGTATCATTTTATCACCGATTTCTCCTCATAATCTGACAATCCGCCCGATAATATTATCAGGTGAAAGCAGGTTAAAAATGGTTATAGAAGGAAGGAGCAGGGAATATCTTGCAACATGCGACTTCCGGTCAGCTCATGTACCTTTTTCTGAAGAGGTTAACATTTCGATGGATAGTGTAAAGTTAAAGACTATTATGCTTAAAGGAATGGATTTTTACAGTACATTGAGAAGCAAGCTGATGTGGGGGCTTGACCGAAGGAATTAGTTCTCTTTTATCGTTTGATTTAATGTTTTTTAATAATTGATTATTATATTTGTATGTGATAAAAGCAGATTATATGAAAAGGCCTCTTCTGATCATTATTCTCTTTTTCCTGGTGAGCCAGCTTTCCGAAGCTCAGCTATGGAAGCTGAAAAGGTACGAGGTAAATGCAGGATTGGGGCCATCATTCTTTTTCGGGGATATAGGCGGGTTCACCAGAGGGGAGAATATTCTGGGGCTTAAAGACCTGAGTTTTAAGCAGACAAACTTTGATTTTAATTTCAGCACAAAATACAGGATTACACAGTATTTAAACGGAAGATTCAACTTTGGATTAGGAAGCTTAAGGGCGACTGATGATAGAGGGTCAAATGAAAACAGAGGATTTAAAGCTTCCACTTTTTTTGTAGAACCATCACTGATAGCTGAATATTATTTCCTAAAAAACAGAAGTGAAAACAGTTATTTATTTGTAAGTAGTGGTAGGAAGTTTCTGAAAACACTTATAACATCACTTGATTTTTATCTCTTCACAGGAATCGGGGGAATGGCTTATACTGTTAGCGGCAATAATGCCCTGGAAAGCTCTCCGGTTTTTAAATCAGGAGGATTTACTCCTGTAATACCTGTTGGAATAGGCTCAAGTCTGGTATATTCCCCTAATTTTAATTTTGGTATAGAGTTAGGTGGAAAATATGCTTTAACTGATTATCTTGATGGTTATACATCGCAATATTCCAGTACAAATGACGTTTATTATTATTTAAATTTCGTTGTTACCTATAAAATTAAGACCGGCAATAAAGGGTTGCCGTCTTTCAGGTAGCAATAAGCTGGAATACTCTTGATGAAAAAAATTCAATGGATTACCTTCTTATTATTGATATCACTGACAGTCAATGGTCAGAGAAAATCTGATTATGGAGTATTTGGAGGTGTCTCTTCCTATTTTGGTGATATCAATCAAAGCCGTCCGTTATATTCTCCTTTACCCGCTGCAGGGATATTTTATCGCTACAATCTTCACCCACGCCAATCAATAAGGGCAAATATTTTTGCAGGCGGTCTCAGGGGTGATGATAAAGATTTTAAAAATGATTTTCAACAAGCACGAAGTGCCTCCTTTTCTGGCATGCTTGCCGAACTTGCTGCCCAGTTTGAGTTTAATTTTTTCCCATATGCAACTGATGGAAAGAGATGGAATTACACTCCTTATATTGCTGGCGGAGCAGGGGTGTCACTAATTAATTCCCAGGGACTTACAATTGTTCCTGTTATTCCTTTTTCGATAGGATTCAAGGTAAATGTTTATAAAAATTTAGGAATAGAAGCTGAATATGGTTTTCGTAAAACTTTTTATGATAACTTTGACGGCCTGAATGATTTGGTAGCTGCCGAGGATCAGGGATGGCTCCATAACAATGACTGGTACACGTTTACCGGTATTTGTGTTACATGGAAAATCTACAATAAACTGGCTGGCTGCCCGGCTTATAATGATGTTGATTCGAAGAGAAAACGATAGAATATGTCCCTTAAGGAACAGATCAATACTGAAAAACTGCCTGCTCATATTGCAGTTATAATGGATGGTAACGGGAGATGGGCCAGACAAAGAGGACTTGACAGGGTTTTTGGTCACCAGAAGGGAGTCGATGCTGTGAGAAATGTAATTGAAGCTTCCGCTGAACTGGGGATAAAATATCTGACACTTTATGCTTTCTCGACAGAGAACTGGGGACGGCCTGATGAAGAGGTCTCTGCACTTATGGGTATTATGATACAGTCACTTAACAAGGAGACAGACACCCTGATAAAAAACAACATAAGAATGTTGACAATTGGCGATGTTAACAGGCTCTCAGGTGACGTAAAAATGAGACTCGATGATACTTTAAATCTTACTTCTGGCTGTACAGGACTTAATCTTGTTATTGCTTTGAGCTACAGTTCGAGATGGGAAATAACAGAAGCTGCAAGAAAACTGGCAGTTGATTTAAAAAAAGGAGTTGTGGATATTGATTCAATTGATGAAGGAAAATTTGAGAGCTACCTGTCTACAACCGGTATACCGGATCCTGATCTGATGATAAGAACAAGCGGTGAGATGAGGATTAGCAACTTTCTCCTTTGGCAACTGGCATATACTGAACTTTATATAACAGAAACACTTTGGCCCGATTTTGGCAAGGATGACTTTTATGAAGCCATAATTGAATATCAGAGAAGGGAAAGAAGGTTTGGAAAGACGAGTGAACAGGTTGTGGACAATTAAAATGAAGATGGTTATCAAACAAATAAAATCGATCCTGGTTATTATTCTGATTCTTATGAATTTCCCTATCTCTGCACAGGAGAAGACGGAAAAACAGGATATTTATAATTTCATGAACTATGATGACTTTGTCATCGGTGGAGTAACTGTTACAGGAGTAAGGTTTCTTGACCCGAATGCTTTGATAGGGATTTCTGGATTAAGGTTAGGACAGGAGATAACAATTCCCGGAGATGAACTTAAACTGGCTGTACAGAAGCTATGGCAGCAGGGTTTATTTTCGGATGTAAGAATTTCAATATCAAGAACATCACTGGATACTGTATTCCTGGATATTACGTTGCAGGAAAGACCCAGAATATCATCGGTAAAATATAATGGTCTTAAGAAGTCGGAGTCGCAGGACCTTGTCGAAAAAATAAATCTTCCCGTGGGATCACAGGTAACACCATACCTGCTAAATACAGCCCGGAAGATCATTATTGACCATTTTGTTGAGAAAGGCTATCTAAATACCGAAGTAACTTATATTCAGAAAGATGATCCGGACCAGGCAAACAATGTACTGCTGACAGTAGATGTTGACAAGAAGGAAAAGGTTAAGATATCCGAGATAACATTTATCGGGAATGAATATTATGAGACATCAAAGCTTCTCAGGAAGATGAAGAAAACAAAAGTCAGGAACCTTAATTTCTTCAGAGCCTCAAAATTCATTGAAGATAAGTTTGAAGAGGATAAGCTCAAGCTGATGACTTTTTATAACGACAATGGTTTCAAGGACTTTACTATTCTTACAGATTCATTGTACCCTACTGAAGAGAACAGGGTAGGACTTATAATAAAAGTTGATGAGGGAGATCAGTATTTCCTCAGGAATGTCAATTGGGTAGGGAACAGCGTATACCCTAAGGAGTTCCTTGAAGCCCGGTTCAATGTTAAAAAAGGTTCTGTATATAACCAGTCACTTATTGATGACAGGCTTAACGGATCGGCAGGTGCACAGGATGCAGTAAGCTCACTTTACCAGGATCATGGTTACCTCTTCTCGCGCCTTACACCGGTTGAGGCTAAGGTTGAGAACGATTCAGTCGACCTGGAGATCAGGATTTATGAAGGTGATCAGGCATACCTTAATGATATTTTGATCTCTGGAAACACAAGAACCAATGAGCATGTTGCACGACGGGAATTATATACTCTCCCAGGCGATCTGTTCAGCAAGGAGAAAATAATAAGATCCATACGTCAGCTTGGTGTAATTGGTCATTTTGATCCGGAAAAGATTAATCCAACTCCTTTGCCGGATATTGCCAATGGTACAGTTGACCTTTTATACAAACTCGAGGAGAGAGCTAATGACCAGTTTGAGATATCAGGAGGATGGGGTGCCGGTATGCTTGTCGGAACAGTTGGAGTACGCTTCAATAATTTCGCAATGCGTAACTTTTTCGACCTGAAGGAGTGGAAACCTTATCCTTCCGGTGATGGCCAGTCTCTTAGCCTGAGGATACAATCAAACGGTAAGGTATACCAGTCATATACAGTCTCTTTTGTTGAGCCCTGGCTTGGCGGAAAGAAACCAAATACATTCTCTGTATCTATTTACAGATCAGTTATGACCAATGGTCAGGGAAAAAATGAACAGGGCCGTCAGTCAATGATAATTGATGGTGCTACCTTAGGACTGGGAAAAAGACTTACCTGGCCTGATGATTTTTTCTCATTATACGGAGAACTCAGTTATCAGCGCTATTTTTTGAAGGATTACAAGGTTTACAGTTTCCTCTTTGATAACGGAACTTCGAATATGCTGAGTCTGACAACTCGTCTTACAAGGTTCTCTACGAGTCCTAACCTGATATATCCCAGGAGTGGCTCTTCTTTCTCATTGTCACTTCAGCTGACTCCTCCATGGTCACTGATTAGTGGAAAAGATATGACCGATGTAACCGACCAGGTTAAATACAAATGGATAGAGTTCCATAAGTGGCTGTTCAAAGCTGATTATTATTTCCCGCTTTCACCGGATGATAAGCTTGTACTGAATGCCAAGGCAGCATTCGGATACCTCGGGTATTACAATTCGCAGATCGGACCATCTCCCTTTGAATACTTCTATGTTGGTGGTGATGGTATGTCAGGATATAATTTCTATGGTCGCGAAGTTGTAGCTCAGAGAGGTTATACAAACGGCTCTCTTACTCCCTACGACCCTGTGAAGGGGAAACCTTCAGGTAACGTATATTCAAAGATCACATTCGAATTGAGATATCCGATTTCGTTGAATCCACAGGCAACAATTTACGGACTTTCATTTATTGAATCTGGCAGAGCCTGGTATGCCCTGAACGAATTTAATCCTTTCAATATGTGCCGTGCCGCAGGGTTTGGACTCAGGGCTAACCTGCCAATGTTCGGTCTGCTGGGTATCGACTGGGGATATGGATTCGATCCTGTTCCTACAGGACAAACTAATGCTAACAGATCACAGTTCCATTTTGTTATAGGTCAGCAATTCTAATAAGATAATTTAAATTATGAAGTCATGAAAAAACTAGGTTTAATAATAGTATTCACAGTTCTGGCATCCGCAATGGCGATTGCACAGAAATATGCTTTTGTTGATTCTGAGTATATAAGGAAAAATATACCTGCTTTTGAAACTGCCCAGGAACAGCTCGATGTACTTTCAAAGCAGTGGGAAAAAGAGATCTCTGACGGATATGCTGTTGTTGAACAGATGTATAAGTCGTATCAGAGTGAGGCTGTTCTCCTATCACAGGAGATGAAAACGAAAAGGGAAGAAGCCATTATTAGTAAGGAGAAGGAGATGAAAGCACTTCAGAATAAGTATTTCGGAATGGAAGGCGACCTTTTTAAGAAAAGAGAAGAGCTTGTTAAGCCTGTACAGGATGAAATTCTCAAAGCTATAAAGGAGATTGCTGTTGAAGGTAACTATGCAGTAATTTTTGACACTGCCGCAGGAGGGAATATACTCTTTGCAAATCCTAAATTCGATCTCAGTGATGTGGTTCTTGAAAAATTAGGTTATAAGAATTAAATAATTACATTTGCACAAATTGTTAAAATAAACTCAGAAAATGAAAAGATTAGCAGGTATAACAGTTGTTTTGTTTCTTCTTTGTTATTTTGGTCAGGATATTAATGCTCAGAATCTTAAATTTGGTCATATAAACAGCGATGAACTAATTCAGGCATTGCCGGAATTCGATTCTGCCAATGTGAAACTTGAAAAATTCCGCCAGGAGCTTATCAATGCCCTGGAACTTATGCAGGTTGAGCTTAATAATAAAAGTGAAGCATATAATAAAGATGCCAAAAACCTTACTGAAATAGTAAGGCAGACAAAGGAACAGGAACTTATGGATATGAACAGGCGTATTCAGGAATTTCAGTCAACCGCGCAGCAGCAGCTGCAGGAAAAACAGGCTGAACTTTTTCAGCCAATTATGGCCAAAATTGATAAGGCTATCAAAGATGTAGGCAAGGAAAACGGATTTGTATACATTTATACTGTGGGACAAGGGAGCTCCCTTGTGTACTATGATGAAACAAAAAGTACAAACATAATGCCGATGGCAAAAGCCAAGCTTGGTATAAAATAGTAGGGTTATAAGAATTCGATGGGGCTGAATTATTGGCCCCTTTTTTATTTATCCCTGATTCCCCTGAAGGGGGACTTAAAGAATGCCCTGAATGTGGGGACAGGGGTTGGGAAAGTGGTTGAAATTTATTATTTTATCTTACAAGAAACGTGAATAAGCAACCCATTGGAATATTTGACTCAGGAGTAGGCGGTCTGACTGTTGCCCATGCAATCAAGCAGATACTCCCTGGTGAAAGTATTGTTTACTTCGGCGATACTGCGCATCTTCCGTACGGAGATAAATCGGAGGAGGCAATCAGATCATACTCAAAAAGAATCACTGAGTTCCTGCTCGAACATAACTCAAAAATAGTTCTTATAGCTTGCAACTCAGCCTCAGCATCGGCTTTCGAATATTTAAAGAAAGAATTCGAAAACAAAGTGATACTGATTGATGTAATTGATCCTGTGGTTGAGTATCTGGGCACAAGAAAAATAGATAAAATTGGTGTGATAGGTACAAAAAGAACTATCACTTCTGGGACATATGAAAAGAAACTTAAAGAGGTTATTCCCTCAACTAAAGTGGTTTCTCTTGCCACCCCTCTCCTGGTACCAATGATTGAAGAGGGTTTTATCTTTGATGACATAAGCAATGCAATTATAAGGGTCTATCTTTCAAATGAGACTCTGGCCGGAATTCAGTCTTTGATTCTTGGGTGCACTCATTACCCGATAATAAAGAACCAGATCAGCAAAATTTTCAATTTCAATGTAGAGGTTGTTGATTCAGCCCGTATTGTTTCAATAGTCCTGAGAGAAGTACTCGAAAAAAATAACCTTCTTAATGACTCAGGGATTGTTAAAGACCAGTTCTTCGTTTCAGATTATACCCCATATTTCGAAAAGATAGCAAGAATGTTTTTTGAGGGCGAATTAAACCTGAGAAAAGCAGATATTTGGAGCTGATTATAAAAACATGATGATTATCATCCCAGTGAAATTGGGTTTATGTGATTTTGCATATATTAAATAATTAGTTTTGTGAATTATAATAATCTTTAGAATCAACTTATTCCGAAAAATTATCAGCCATCATGGATAAAAAAACAGATGTTATCGAAAGAGAAGAAGTAGTCATCAGGTTCTCAGGTGACTCTGGCGATGGCATGCAACTTACCGGAACTCTTTTCTCTGATACAGCAGCATTATTTGGCAATGACGTTTCTACATTTCCCGACTATCCGGCTGAGATCCGCGCACCTCAGGGATCTGTAGGAGGTGTTTCTGGTTTTACTGTGCATCTTGGTCATTCTGAAGTAAACACACCCGGGGATTTCTCTGATGTTTTGGTGGCAATGAATCCTGCAGCTATCAAGGCAAATGCACTATGGGTCAAAAAAGGAGGAACTGTTATATATGATCTGGATAATTTCACAGAGAAGAATATTGAAAAAGCCGGCTATAAAAGTGATCCTATCAGCGAAGAAAAGCTGGATTCATATAACATAATATCAGCACCAATTTCAACCCTTGTTAAAACAGCATTAAAGGATTATAATCTGGAACCTAAAACCATACTCAGGACAAAAAATATGTTCGCGCTGGGAATGGTCTACTGGCTGTTTGATCGTAAGTTAGACTATACCGAAGCATTCTTTGACAGAAAGTTTATCCATAAGCCGGGAATAGCACAGGCAAATAAGATTGCTTTGCGTGCAGGTTATTATTATGCTGAGACTATTCAAGCTTTAAGGCCTGTTTATAGGATTAATCCCGCACCTATAGCAAAGGGAACATACAGAAATATAAATGGTAATCAGGCTACAGCATGGGGTTTTATCGCAGCAGCTGAAAAAGCAGGGCTGAAACTGTTTATTGGGTCATATCCGATAACTCCTGCTACAGGTATACTTGAGGAACTTGCATTACGCAAAGACTTGGGAGTAATAAGTTTTCAGGCAGAGGATGAAATAGCAGGTATCTGTACTGCTCTTGGTGCAAGTTTTGCCGGGAAACTTGCTGTTACAACAACATCAGGACCAGGATTGTCACTTAAATCAGAAGCTATTGGTCTGGCAGTAATGACAGAACTTCCGGTTGTAATTGTTGATGTTCAGCGGGGAGGACCTTCAACCGGCTTACCTACAAAGACTGAACAGTCCGATCTTATGCAGGCATTATTCGGTCGAAACGGAGAGTCTCCCGTAGTTGTTTTAGCAGCCGGCACTCCTACTGATTGTTTTGATTATGCTTTTGAAGCTGCACGTATTGCACTTGAACATATGACACCTGTGCTTTTGCTTACCGACAGTTTTCTTGCCAATGGTACAGAACCCTGGAAGATACCGTCTATGGAGGAACTTCCTTCAATAAAACCGCCATTCGCAAACATAAATGAAGTTCCTTTTATACCTTATAAGCGTGATGAAGTGAAACTATCCAGATCCTGGGCTATACCGGGACTTCCTGGTCTACAGCACAGAATCGGAGGATTGGAGAAGAATACACTTGGAAATGTTTCATATGATCCTCACAATCATGAAAAAATGGTGAAGATAAGAGCTGAGAAAGTAGCCAGGGTATCCAGAGATATTCCTGATATTAAGATACAGGGTGATCAGTCAGGCGACCTGTTGTTGGTAGGGTGGGGTGGCAAATATGGATTTATTATCACTGCTATGCGCGAGTTACTTACAGATGGCTATAATGTTGGTTTCGTTAACTTTAACTACATAAATCCTCTTCCAGGAAATGTGAAAGAGGTTTTCAGCAGATTTAAAAAGATTGTCGTATGTGAGCTTAATCTGGGTCAGTTTGCAGACTATCTGAGGATGAAGCACCAGGAATTCACTTATCATCAGATAAATAAGGTGCAGGGAGTTCCGTTCACAATCAACGATATTAAAGAGACATCCATTAAATTGATAGGGGAAAAGTAACATGGAAGAGACAGATGTAAAATTTACCGCAAAAGATTTTAAAAGCGACCAGGAAGTACGATGGTGCCCGGGCTGTGGTGACCATGCAGTTCTCAGCTCAGTGCAGAGAGCCCTGGCAGAAATTGGTATTGCAAAAGAGAAGATTGCATTTATTTCAGGCATAGGATGTTCTTCACGGTTCCCTTATTACATGGATACCTACGGATTTCATGGCATCCACGGGCGTGCTGCTGCCATTGCATCAGGAGTTAAAACCGCAAACCCTGATCTGTCTGTCTGGCAGATAACAGGCGATGGTGATGCACTTGCAATCGGAGGAAACCATTTCATTCATGCAGTCCGTCGAAATGTGGATCTTAATATTCTGCTGTTCAATAATGAGATATATGGTCTCACAAAAGGTCAGTTTTCTCCTACATCATCAAAAGGACTGGTTACGAAAACCTCTCCGTTTGGAACTATTGAAGAGCCATTTTCTGTTGGTGAACTGGTAATCGGAGCCAGGGGGAAATTCTTTGCCCGTACTATCGATACCAATATCGCCCTCTCAACACAGATCTATATTGAAGCAGCCAGGCACAAGGGTGCAAGTGTTGTTGAAGTGCTTCAGAACTGCGTTATATTTAATGACGGTATACATGAGGAAGTTACAGGTAAGGACGTAAGAGATGACAGGACAATTATCCTGAAGCAGGGAGAACCCATGATATTTGGAAAGAATAACGACAAGGGGCTGATACTCGACGGACTGAAACTCAAGGTAGTTAAGATAGGAGAAAATGGCATCACAGAAAAGAATCTTATTGTACACGATGCCACTGAGCCAAATCCTGGTATCCAGTATATGCTGGCCAATATGATATATCCCGAATATCCTGTAGCACTGGGAATTATAAGAGCTGTTAAAGGGATTACCTACGATTATTCAGTGCACCAACAGATAGAAGAAGTAAGGCAAACATCAAAAATTAAAAAGATGGATGATCTTCTGATGAGCGGATCGACATGGAAAGTTGAGTAGGTAAGTATTTGTTTATCAGAACGGTTAATACCTGACCTTTAATTCATAAAACCGCATAGTAAGCTTTTAATAAGTGATCTGTGCGGTAATTTTTTGTAATTTTAGAAAGTTATCATTGCCAGATTTCTCTGATGGATAGTTATTCTAATTCGGTCCCTGAATTTAGCCGCCTTCTTCATGACCAGAAGGAAAGGCTTAAAGAGCTTGCCTGCATCAATCAAACTACCGCAATTCTTAAGGAGAGTAAGCCGGTTGAAGAATCGCTGCAGCAGATTGTTATGCTGCTCCCTCCGGCCTGGCAATACCCTGAATTTACTGTTGCCAGGATTATATACAAAGGCAAGTGGTTTGAGTCATCCGGTTTCAAAGAATCACCCTGGAGGATGTTTCAGGAGTTTACAACAATTGACGGGGAGCTTATTTCTGTTGAAATATTTTATACATCTGAATTCAGGGAAGAATATGAAGGACCTTTTCTGAAGGAAGAACGAGATCTTATCCAGAACATTGGAAGCCTTATTGCCGGATATATTAATAGCTACAAAGCAAGAGATCTGATCAGGTTATCGCAGTTAACAGGTCTGCAACCTGATTATAGCAGGGATATGACGAGCAGGCAAATGCTCCAGAAATTTCTTAACAGGCATAATGCAGAACGAGATGTATTTCACGATCTTATGCCTTTCAGAGTCAAAGAAATACTGCTTATTGCAAACCTTTACGATGCCTATTCAATTGAAGGAGAAGGTCGTTTTGCTGACCATATTCTGGGTGAATATTACCAGATGAATATAACTTCTATTCCAAGAGTTACAGGGGTCTCCAGCGAAGAGGATGCATTCAGCCGGCTCTCTGCCAGGTATTACGATATGATCATCATAATGGTGGGAGTTGACAGGGAAACACCTGTTGAGTTATGCAGGAAAATAAAGGAGAGATATCCTTACATCCCTGTTTATCTGCTGCTGGGAAATGCATCAGATGTTCCTTATATTAAAAAGCAAAAAGCATTTGGGATTCCATTCGACAACTACTTCGTATGGACAGGAGAATCAAAAGTGCTTTTTACAATGGTTAAATTACTTGAAGACAAGGTTAATATTGATAATGATACACGTAAGGGTCTGACACGACTGATACTGATTGTAGAAGACTCCGTCGGGTATTATTCAACCTATCTGCCAATGATTTATAATCTGGTGATGCAACAGACCAGGAACCTTATTGATGATGAATCGGATGATGAACTCTTCAAGATACTGAAGCTTAGAGCAAGGCCTAAAATAATGCTTACCTCCGATTATGAAGATACAATGGCATGCTACACCAGGTACAAGGATAGCCTCCTTTGTGTTATATCTGATGTAAGGTTTCCTGTTAAAGGAGAAATGAGTGAGACCGCCGGAGTAGACTTTCTGAGGCAGGTCAGAGAAGATTTCCCGGGACTGCCTGTAGTCTTACAATCATCTGACCCTGAAAATGCAAGATTTGCATATTCACTCAAGGCAACATTTATCAACAAGAATTCAGAGAGCCTCCTGCAGGATCTTAAAACATTTATAAACTTTTATCTTGGTTTCGGTCACTTCATCTATCGCGACAGCAAAGGAAGACAGATTGCAGTTGCAAAATCAATGAAGGAATTTGAATCGTTACTTCAAACTGTTCCTGATGAATCGCTTGTTTATCATGCACAAAGAAACCAGTTTTCTCAATGGTTAATGGCCAGAGGGGAGGTTAAAATTGGAAGGGAAATAAATCCCCTTAAGGTCTCGGATTTTGCAACTGTAGGTGAATTCAGGGAATTTCTGATAGGTTTGATATGGCAGCGCAAAAGAGAAATGAATGCCGGCAGAGTTGTCAGTTTTGAGGAGTCGTCAGTACTTGATGAAACAAATGTTGTAAGTTTGATAAGCGGATCAATGGGGGGAAAAGGACGCAGCCTTGCTTTTATCAATGCATTGATTTATAGTTTTGACCTGGGAAGACTGCTACCCGGAATAAATATAAAAACACCGATAACTGCCATTATAGGTACCGATGAGTTTGATATGTTCATGGAACGTAACCGGTTATGGGATAAGGTAAAAAGTGTGACTGATTACATTGAGCTTCAGAAGATATTTCTTAATGGCAGTTTGAGTTATACTCTTGAAAAGAAACTGAAAACTCTTCTCAGGCTTATTAAGAAACCTCTGGCCGTCCGATCATCAAGTCTTTATGAAGATTCTATGAGCCAGCCATTTTCAGGCATCTTCAGAACCTATCTTCTCCCTAATGGCAATGATGATCCTGAAATCAGGCTGAAACAGCTTTCTGACGCTATCAAGCTTGTTTATTCATCTATCTATTCTGACAGTTCAAAGACTTATTTCAACGCAATAAACTATATGTTAGAACAGGAAAAGATGGCTGTTGTAATACAGGAGGTTGTCGGGAAGCAATTTGATGATGCCTATTATCCTCATATAAGCGGCACAGCTCAGTCTTTCAACTACTATCCAGTAGCGCATATGGTCCCTGAGGATGGATTTGCAGTTATTGCAGTAGGTCTGGGCCAGTATGTTATGGAAGGTGAAAGGTCATTCAGGTTTTCTCCTGCCTATCCTTCTACTGATATAATTTCCCAGAAAGATCTATATAAGAACTCACAGGTACATTTCTATGCCGTTGATATGTCAAAGAAGGTGCTGAATCTTCTTGAGGGAGAAACAGCAGGACTTATTTCGCTGAATATAGCAACTGCGGAGAAACATGGCACAATAAATCACTCTGCTTCAGTACTGAATGTGGATAATGACACAATTACGCCGGGACTCGATTCACCTGGTCCCAGGGTTATCAATTTTGCCAATATTCTCAAATATGAATATATTCCTCTAGCATCTACACTGAGAACAATTCTCGATGTTGTAACCGAAGCATTCGGTACTCCTGTAGAGATAGAATTTGCACTTGATCTTAATAAAGACCAGGCAGGCAATGCTTCATTTTACCTTCTTCAGATAAAACCGCTGATGGGCAAATATGCGGGTTATTCAATTGATCCGGATTCAATTAATGAAGATGAGATTGTATTGATGTCAAAGAAAAGTATGGGTAACGGGCTGATCGATCATATCACCGATTTTATATATATTGAACCTGAAAAGTTTGACAATACTCTTACTGTTGAGATGGTTTCGGAGATTGACCGGATTAACCGTAAGATGATAAATGAAGAACGTCAATATATACTAGTTGGTCCAGGCCGGTGGGGTTCACGTGACAAATCCATTGGAATCCCGGTGGAATGGCCTCAGATATCTAATGCAAAGATCATTGTAGAGATCAGCCTTCCCGGATTCCATGTTGATGCCTCACTTGGCTCGCACTTCTTCCATAATGTGACATCAATGAATGTTGGATATTTCTCTATAAATGAAGAGACATATGGAGGGGTGGTTAAATGGGATCAGCTTAAAAAGCAAAGGCTTGTTGAGCAAGGTAAATTCTTCAGGCATGTCAGTTTTGATAATCCACTTACAGTCAGGATGGATGGAAGGAAAGGAATGGCTGTTGTATCATTAAATAAATAATCAGATTTTTATGACCTTCATTGACGGTATACTGGATATTCAGAAATATGATTTTAATGACACCTCATTCGATCTTCTCATGCAGAAGAGAATACATCGCGTCCTGATAATATGCAGTAATTACGATAATTATATGCTCGAAGAGGATGGGAGGATTGATGAACAGATTTTTAATGAGTATGCATCTCTTAATTTAAGGTATCCGCCTACTTTTGTTCAGACTGATAATGAAGAAGAGGCTTTCAGGATATTGAATGAAGGTAATATTGACCTGGTAATTTCGATGCTCAGCCTGAAAGGGACGGATGTTTTTGGTCTTGCAAAAAAAATTAAGGCAAAATATGAAAAGATACCTATTGTAGTACTTACCTATTTCTCGAGAGAAGTATCATTGAGACTCGAAGGAGAGGATCTTAGTGCTATAGATTATGTCTTTTGCTGGCTTGGCGACGCATCGTTGATTCTTGCAATTATAAAACTCATTGAAGATAACATGAATGCCGAAAATGATATTGAGAACATAGGCGTTCAGGCTATTATTCTTGTAGAGAACTCCATAAGGTATATTTCTCTTTATCTTCCCAACATTTACAGGATCATTCTAATGCAATCGCTGGATTTCCAGAGGGAAGCTCTTAATGAACATCAGAGAATGCTGAAGATGAGAGGACGGCCTAAAATACTTCTGGCCAATAATTTCAACGATGCTCTTTCCCTTTACAATAAATACAAATACAATGTTTTAGGGGTAATTTCAGACATAAGTTACAAGAAGGATGGAGTACAGGATGAATTTGCCGGCATAGAGCTCTGCAAAGTTGTAATGGCTGATGATGATAAGGTGCCATTTCTGCTTCAGTCATCAAATATTACTCACAAAAAGGCTGCAGAGGAGATGGGTTCAGGCTTTATAAATAAATACTCAAAATCTCTTTCACTTGAGCTTCGTAACTTTATAATACAAAACCTTTCCTTTGGTCCTTTTGTATTCAGGAATCCCGATACATTGGAACCAATAGCAATTGCAACTGATTTGCAGAGTCTGCAGCAAAAACTCCTCACTATACCAGATAATTCACTTGAATATCATGCATCGAGGAATCATTTCTCAAAATGGTTGAATGCCAGGGCTTTGTTCCCTGTTGCTCAGCTATTCAAATACATCCGTAAGGAGGATTTTGAAACCATGGATGAGATGAGAAGGTTCCTTTATGTCGCAATATCAAGCTTCAGGCTTGGAAAGGGCAGAGGAGTGATTGCGAAATTTGACAAGACCAGCTTTGATGAATATCAGATTTTTTCAAGGATAGGTGATGGCTCTATTGGGGGAAAAGCAAGAGGTCTGGCATTCATCAACAGGATCATCAAGAATAACAAGCTTTTTAATAAATTTCCGGATGTTATTATAACAATCCCCCGCACAGTTGTTCTCAGCACTGATATTTTCGATGAGTTTATGGAGCATAATAACCTCTATTCCGTTGCTCTCTCTGAAATGACAGATAATGAGATACTTAATAAATTTCTCAGTGCTGAACTACCCGGACATATTTACCAGGATTTTTATGCTTTTCTGGCTATATCACGTAATTTCCCTATTGCTGTACGATCATCAAGCAAGCTTGAGGATTCACATTATCAGCCATTTGCAGGAATATATTCAACGTATATGATACCTCGCCTGGCTGATAATAAGATGATGGTTAAGATGCTTTCGGATGCCATCAAAGAGGTGTATGCCTCCGTTTATTATAAAAGCAGCAAAGCATATATGACGGCGACTGCAAATGTGATTGATGAAGAAAAAATGGGAATAATACTCCAGGAAGTATGCGGTACTCATCATAGTGATATCTATTATCCAACATTATCGGGAGTTGCCAGATCAATTAACTATTACCCGATTGGTTCAGAGAAGGCTGAAGATGGGATAGTGAATATTGCATTCGGACTTGGTAAACTTATTGTGGAAGGTGGATTGTCACTTCGCTTCTCACCCAGATATCCCAAGAAGATACTCCAGCTCTCATCTCCTGAGACAGCTCTTCGTGACACACAGAAGATCTTCTGCGCCCTGGACCTCAATGTTAACAGTTTTGTTCCATCGACAGATGATGGTGTTAATATTCTCAAGATAGATATTAAGGATGCGAATAATGATGCCGGTATGAAACATGTTGCATCAACATACGACAGGGTTAACCATATACTTCGTGATGGTACATCGCACCAGGGCAAGCGCATTATCACATTCTCCAGCATATTGCAGCACAAGACATTCCCGCTTGCAGAGATACTTAGTACCCTTCTTGATCTTGGACAGAAGGAGATGAACAACCCTGTGGAGATTGAGTTTGCAGCAAATCTTGAGACGCCTCCCGGAACACCCAAAATATTTAGCTTTCTACAGATCAGACCGATAGTTCATAATGAGGAGACTTCCAATATTAATCTTGGTCATATTAAACCTGAGGATACAATTGTAAGTTCTGATGCAGCTCTTGGAAACGGATTATTCAAAGGCATTAACGATCTTGTTTATATAAGACCTGAATCATTTAATGCAGCTAATAATAAGAATGTTGCATTGGAGATTGAGAACATAAATGCCCAGTTTGTCTTAGAGGGGACAAGTTATGTGCTTATCGGGCCAGGAAGATGGGGGTCATCAGACCCGTGGCTTGGGATTCCTGTAAAATGGCCACAAATATCAGCCGCACGGATAATATGTGAATCAGGACTTAAAAACTATAGGATTGATCCAAGTCAGGGGACGCACTTCTTTCAAAACCTTACCTCTTTCCGTGTGGGCTATTTCACGGTTAACCCATATATAAATGAGGGTTTTTATGATGTGGAATTTCTGAATAGCTTACCTGCAGTTTATGAAGATATCTATCTCAGGCATGTAAGGTTTGAAATCCCGCTCGAGATAATGATTGACGGAAGAAAACATAAAGGGATGATACTGAAACCGGCATAAAATCTATGCAAATGCTCCAGCTGTAACAGCATCCTTATTAATCTTTTTGATAAGTCCCTGAAGCACATTCCCAGGCCCTACTTCAGTGAATGATGTAGCTCCGCCATCAATCATATTTGACACACACTGTGTCCAGCGTACCGGTGATGTAAGCTGAAGAACCAGATTGGCCTTGATATCTTCCGGGTCGGTTCCGGGTTTTGCATTAACATTCTGATATACAGGACATATAGGTTGATTAAAGAATGTACTTCTGATAGCCTCCTCAAGTTCAACTCTTGCTGGTTCCATAAGTGGAGAATGAAATGCGCCACCGACTGAAAGTTTCAGAGCTCTCTTTGCACCTTTTGTTTTTAATATTTCAACAGCTTTGTCGATTCCTTCATTCGAACCTGAAATAACAATCTGTCCCGGGCTGTTATAGTTTGCAGGGACAACTACCTCGTTGATGGATGAACAAATCTCTTCTACGATTTTATCCTCAAGTCCCAATATTGCCGCCATTGTTGACGGTGTAAGTTCACATGCTTTTTGCATTGCCATTGCTCTTTTCGAAACCAGGCGCAGTCCATCCTCAAATGAGAGCGTTTTATTGGCAACAAGGGCTGAGAATTCCCCAAGGGAATGACCCGCTACCATATCAGGTCTGAAAGAATCACCAAGAACTGCTGCCAATATTGTTGAATGCAGAAATATTGCCGGTTGTGTTACCTTTGTTTGCCTGAGATCCTCCTCGGTACCTTCAAACATAAGGTCTGTTATTCTGAACTGCAGGATTTCATTGGCCAGATCAAACATATCTTTTGCTAATGCTGATTTTTCATAAAGATCTTTGCCCATTCCCGGGAACTGGGCTCCCTGCCCGGGAAATACGTAAGCTTTCATATTTGAAATAATGAATTAATACTTGGTCCGGTTATTAATGCAGTCTTGTTCCGATAAGATGAACAAATTCCTCACGTGTATTGAGATGCTCGAGGAAGATACCAGTAAAAGCTGAAGTAGTTGTGACAGAGTTTTGTTTTTGTACGCCCCTGATTTGCATGCACATATGCTGAGCTTCTATAACTACTGCAACGCCAAGTGGTTTAAGAGTATCCTGGATGCAGTTTCTGATCTGTGTGGTCAGTCTTTCCTGTACCTGCAGCCTCCTTGAAAATGTTTCTACTACCCTTGCGATTTTGCTTAATCCTGTTATATATCCATCGGGGATATATGCAACATGTGCCTTTCCAAAGAATGGCAGCATATGATGCTCGCACATTGAATAAATATCAATATCCTTTACAATGACCATTTGTCTGTACTCTTCCTTAAACATAGCTGATCTGAGTATCTCCTCGGCATTCATATTATAGCCATTGGTAAGAAAATTTATTGCTTTGGCTACTCTGTACGGTGTTTTTAAGAGTCCCTCCCGTTCCGGATCTTCACCGATAAGTTCAAGAAGGCGTCTATAGAGTGATGCCATCTCCTCAATATTTTCTGCATTCCAGGTCTCGATTTTATTGTAACCGCTAGGTACAATACCGGAACCGTCATTTACTTTTTCAATTATTTCAGCCATAGTATTCTATTGAATTATTTTCGGTTTCCGCAATTTTGATACAATGGAGTACAACCCCCTCTTTTTCAATATGCGGCTTTAATTCATTCCAGATTGCAACTGCCAGATTTTCGGTTGTGGCAATTTTCCCTTTCATGAAATCAACATCCAGATTAATATTTTTATGATCAATTTTATTTATAATCCTTTCCTGGATTATCTGCTTGAGAATATTGATATTAATAACGAATCCATGTTCTTCTGAAAGATTGCCTTTAACTGTTACCCATAAGATGTAGTTATGTCCATGCCAGTTGGGATTGGAACACTTTCCGAATACCTGGCTGTTTTTTTCATCAGGCCAGTCTTCCCTGAACATCCTGTGCGCAGCACAGAATCTTTCTCTTCTTGTAAGATATATCATGCTGCCGTACGATTTTAATACAATATTAACCATTAATTTTGATCTTTTTAACCGGTAAAAGCAATATATTTAGTGGCCTAAGAAGTTATCCATTTACAAACTATGTCAATAAGAGTATTATATGTAACCGCTACGCTTGAAGAAGCTGAGGCTTTAAGGAGAACACCGGGCGTTATCAATACCGGGGATTATTTCAGTTTTGGCTCGCTTGAGATTGAACTGCTTGTAGGAGGTGTTGGAATAATGTCAACTGCATGGACTATGGCCAAGTGGATTTCTGTAAATGACAAGCCTGATATTGCAATAAATGCAGGTATTGCCGGAAGTTATCTGGAAATATACCCGGTTGGCAGCGTGGTAATGCCTGTTTCCGATTGTTTTGCCGATGCCGGCATTGAGGATGGCGATAAATTTATTAGTCTGCATGAAGCTGGACTTACAGGGAAAGATGAATTCCCTTTCAAAAACGGATATATAATGTCTGAGAACAGAATTTCAGAGGAAATGAAGGTTATTATGAACCCTGTTACGGCAATAACTGTTAATACTGCTACAGGTTCTGCGGCAACAAGGAGAAGAATGGCAGACAGATATAACCCGGGAATTGAGACAATGGAGGGAGCTGCTTTTTTCTATATCTGTGCAAAAGAGAACATCCCGTTTATATCTGTAAGATCGATTTCAAATATTGTTGAGCAGCGCAACAGGAGCAGGTGGAATATTCCTCTAGCCATTGATAACCTGGCATTTAAGTTTGAAGAGGTCTTTAATATACTTAATAAGTAAAATGAAACTTACACTTGGATTTTCTCCGTGCCCAAATGATACCTTCATTTTTGATGCCATGGTGCATGGAAGGATAGATACCGAAGGGATCGAGTTTGATTATTTCCTTGCTGATGTGGAAGAATTGAACCGGAGAGCCTTTTCAGCTGAAGTTGATGTTACCAAGATCAGTTTTCATGCTTATGCCTGGGTAGCAGGTAAATACCTGATTCTGGATTCGGGAAGTGCATTGGGGCGGGGCAACGGACCACTTCTGATAAGTAAATATCCCCTCGATCCATCCAGCCTCCCTGGAAAGAGAATTGCCATTCCGGGTAAATATACAACTGCCAATCTCCTTTTCAGTATAGCCTGGCCTGATGCACTTATTAAGAGTGAATATCTTTTCTCGGATATTGAAGATGCCTTGGTTAAGGAGGATGTGGATGCCGGACTTATTATCCATGAGACCCGTTTCACTTATGAGAAACACGGCCTGTTGAAGATTGCTGATATGGGAGAATACTGGGAAGAGCTGACAGGGTTGCCAATTCCTCTAGGTGCCATTGTTATAAAAAGATCAGTTCCGGAAGAAATTGCTTTTAAGGTAAACAGGATATTGAGAAGAAGTCTTGAATTTGCTATAAATGATTCAACAGCTTCACAGGAATTTGTTTCAGGAAATGCAAAGGAAATGGAACAAGATGTAATGAGCAGTCATATAAAGCTTTATGTGAATGAATATTCTCTTGATCTTGGAGCTGAAGGAAAGGATGCCATACGGAGCCTTTTCAGGATCTCTACTGAAAAAAGGATCATTCCCGGAGTACCCGGAAGGATTTTCTTGTCTCAGGATTAACGGTTCTGGCTTGAAAATCGTAAATTTGAACTTTGGTTCTTATCATTTGTTTAAATGTATAGTACTAACTTAATAAATCAATATCATGGCATTTGAACTTCCCCAACTTCCGTACAAGATGAATTCACTTGTTCCGCATATAAGTGAAGAGACTCTTGATTTTCATTATGGCAAGCACCATCAGGCATATGTGAATAATCTGAATGGTCTCATACCAGGTACCGAATTTGAGAAAGCAGATCTCGAGACGATAATCAGGAAAGCAGAAGGAGGTATATATAATAATGCAGCCCAGGTATGGAATCATACTTTTTACTTTGAAGCTTTTAACAAGGATCCGAGAAAGGTGCCTGCCGGGGTACTGGCTGATGCAATAAATGCATCATTTGGATCATTCGACTCATTCAGAGAGCAGTTTAACAAAGCAGCTGCAACCCTTTTTGGTGCAGGTTGGGCCTGGCTTGTCAGAAAAGAGGATGGAACGCTTCAGATTGTTCAGGAATCGAATGCCGGTAATCCTCTTCGTAAGGGACTTAAGCCTCTTATTACCTGTGATGTATGGGAACATGCATATTACATAGATTACAGAAATAAGAGACCAGATTATATTAAGTCATTCTGGGAAATTCTTGATTGGGAAATAGTAGCTGGCAGATATTAAAATTATTTGTGTATGAGCATAAAGGATCTGGTAACAAAAACACGTTCTTACCGTCGTTTTGACGAACAGTACCAAATTGAATACAAAACACTTGAAAGCCTGGTAGCCCTTGCAAGACTATCCGCCTCCGGAGCTAACAGGCAACCACTTAAGTACCTTATTTTTAATACCCATGATAATTGCCAGAAGGTTTTCTCTGGTTTATCGTGGGCAGGGTACCTTACTGAATGGCTTGGTCCTGAAAAGGGTGAAAGACCCTCGGCATATATATTTATTCTTGGAGATAAATCAATAACCGACTCTTTTGGTATTGACCATGGAATAGCAGCACAAAGTATGATGCTCGGCGCAACAGAAGCAGGTCTGGGCGGGTGTATGATATCTTCCGTGAAAAGGGATAATCTTATGGAGGAGTTTGGAATACCTGAGACTTTTGAGATACTGCTTGTCCTGGCACTTGGCAAACCCATTGAAAAGGTGGTTATTGAAGATGTAAATGAGGATGATATTAAATACTGGAGAGACTCAGGTAAGACTCATCATGTACCAAAAAGGAGTCTTAATGAGTTGATAGTTAAATTATAAGTACAAATAAAACAAGTGAAAAGTTTCATTCTGATACTTATTTCACTTCTTGTCCTGATACAGACAACTCTTTCGCAGGAAAGAAGGGAGTCAGGTTCAGGAATTATGTTCAGGGGTCTCGTTATTGATGCCGCTACATTGTCTCCTATTCCAAATTCGCAAATCTATATTAACAATTCAATGACTGGGGTAAGCAGCAGTGATGGATCATTTACATTTTATGTTAACAGGTCCG
This sequence comes from Bacteroidales bacterium, assembly GCA_035531395.1. Lineage (GTDB taxonomy): Bacteria > Bacteroidota > Bacteroidia > Bacteroidales > VadinHA17 > LD21. Next base: position 214,363 of record DATKTA010000003.1, on the reverse strand, counting down.
ATACAGTGGTTTTCAATAGTCTTGGTTATAAACAGACCAGATACCTAATCAGTGATACTCTCAGGGGCCGTGAATTCAATGCAGGTATTTTCATGAGTACAGACACAGTTGAAATAGGAGAGGTGATTATTATTCCCAGGCAATCGACTTTAAGGTATGAGATAATGAATGCACCACCTCGGACACCGAGTATAATGGACAATGCAAAAAGTAATGTTGCTGTATCTGCCTACCAGGGGAGGACGACCCAGAGCCAGCTTGGTGATCCGATGGATAATTATGCCGTCATCAGCCAGCAGCAAAAAACAATGGCATATGAGAAGGGAGGTATTCCATCAGATCAGACTGTTGCCCTGAATCCTTTTATTCTGATCCCTGCAGCTTATCTGCTCATCAAAGGGCTACCGGAGAAGCCGGCCCCTATGAAATCACTATTAACTCCGGCTGAGGTTGATCAGATTCATCGGAAGTACCTGGAAACAAAGAGAAAAGAAGCTGGCAGGTAAAAGGGTGACCGGTAATCCTAATAAGAACCTTGAACCCCTCTAAGAACACCCTTCACCCAAAATCCAGTTTCATTAGCCATAGTCTTGGTGAATTCTGACAATAAGTTACCCTTTATAAAAAATCGCCTTGATTATATGGCTTGCCATTTTCGGATTTTCCTTCAGTCTTCTGGTTGAATAGCCAAACCATTGTTTCCCGAAGGGAACATAAACTCTCATGACGTGGCCATCTGCCACAATTTTGTCTCTGAGCCTGGGGGTTACACCATAAAGCATCTGGAATTCATACTTGTTCCGGGGCACATTATACTTTTTGATCAGGTTATAGGCGCCATCAATGAGTGGCTTATCGTGGGTTGCAATACCCACATATATCCCGTTTTCCAGTATTAGCTCAAGATCTTCAAGATAATGGGCATTTATTTCTGCGTATTTCTTAAATGCAATAGCTGCCGGTTCAACATAAATCCCTTTACAAAGCCTGAAATTCAAAGGATTCGCTGTTGAATGAAGGTCCATCATTCTTTCGATATCACTATGTGTACGTCGCAGGTATGATTGTAAAACAAGACCTACAGTGGCAGGAAACTCGGTTTTAAGTCTTCGGAAAAGCTCAATCTCATTATCAGTGCAGGGCGAATCCTCCATGTCGATCCTGATAAAGCTTTTATAAGATGCTGCTTTTTCTACTATCTCTCTGATGTGTCTGTAGCATACCTCCTTGTCTATAAGAAGTCCAAAACTTGTTGGCTTCAGAGAATAATTGCCGTCAATATTATTATTATAGGTTATGTCAATAAGGTTCAGATACTCCAGTTTATTATTTTCGGCCTCTTCCAGACTTTTTATAAACTCACCCAATACATCCAGTGTTACCTTAATGCCTTTGCTGTTTAGATTTTTCGAAACAAGCATTGCATCATTCAGAGTCTCTCCCGATATATAAGGTCTGGAAAATATCCAGATGAATTTCTTTGGAAAAAAAGGCAATATTGAAGCAATCAATTTGTTAAACATATAGATATCATTAATAGGGTAAAATATAATTAATGGTGCCGGGTATTGATGTAAATAATCTTTTATTTTAAAAATGCTAAATAAGACCATCGTCAGATATTTTTTAATGACCTTTGTCATTCATATACAATGAAAAAGAAATTTTTTTAATTTATTTTGAAGATATTTATCAGCTAATGCAACCATTCTATTTAATGTTATGTCATAAAAATGTCCTCAATATATGATGAGCGACAACCAGATAATTGAGGGATGTACAAGGCATGACAGAAGATGCCAGCAGGTACTTTACGATAAGTACTCCAGGTTTTTGCTTGGAGTGTGCCTGAGGTATTCCTCTGACAAGGCTGAAGCAGAAGATATATTACAGGAGAGTTTTCTTAAGATATTTTTTAATATAAGTGATTATTCAGGAACAGGTTCTTTTACAGGTTGGTTAAGAAAGGTCGCCGTTAATACTGCAATTACTCATTATCATAAAAACCTGAAGCACAGGTACCATGTTGATATTGATGAGTATGTTTCAGTAGAGACAGGTATTTCAAGTTTTGAGGAGGATTTTTTCACCTCTGATGAGCTTTACATGGTGCTTAATGAGTTGCCTGCAGGTTATAGAATGGTTTTTAACCTGTATGCTGTTGAAGGTTATAAACACAGGGAGATTGCAGAGATGCTTGGTGTAGATACCAATACTTCAAAATCTCAGTACAGCAGGGCAAAGGCGGTGATCAGGGACAAACTTGAGATACTCAGGAAACTGAGAAAGAACTATTCCGACAATGATTGAATTTTTAAAGGCAAAATAATTTGGACGCTGAAAGAGAAGATATGGAATTGGGTAAATTGTTCAGGGATAAGCTTGAAAATGCTGAAATTGTTCCTGATCCTTCGATCAATGTCCGTTTGATGCGTCGTATCGCCCGGCGCGAATTTATGACATTCAATCCTGCCAGTTTTAATGTATATTACCTTGGGACTTTATTAGTTGCAGGAATTACTGCAGCAATTCTGCTTTTACCGTCAAAAGAGGCTCCTGTTGTATTCCCGGATAAAGTAATAAATGAGGTTACAGTTCCGATCCCCGAGAAGTCTGATATTGAAGCAGGTAAAACTGAATCTTTAAATACCAGGTCTGAACCCGGGATTACAAAGCATGTTTCAGATAAGCCTGAGAAAATACAAGAAAATTCACGGATACCTGTAAATGAACAATCAGAAGCTGAAAGCAGGCCCTCAAGGGTTGACCATAAGACTCTTAGTGCCCCTGTTGTAAAGAATGATATTCTGACAAAAGAGTCTGGTAGCGATAAGCTGGTAAGCAGCTCCAAGGAAGCAGGCAGTCTCTTTGTGTCTTCTGTAGTAGACGGATGTATTCCTTTAAAAGTAAGATTTATCTGTACAGCAATTGATGCAGATACTTATCGCTGGACCTTCGGAGATGGAGGTGTGTCTTATGATAAGGCTCCTCAATGGATATTTGATGTCGATGGTGAATACAAAGTTACGCTTGAGGTTTATTCCGGAGACAAGCTTATTGGGAAATCATATGAATTAATAAAAGTATATCCCAGACCTGTTGCCAACTTTGAGTTATCTCCTGAAAAGGCAGTTATCCCCGATGATGAGATCCGGTTCATTAATTACTCAACAGAAGCTGTAAAATACATGTGGGATTTTGGTGATGGAACCTATTCTGAGCTCTTTGAACCTCAGCATAAATATACCCAATTCGATAATTACGATGTTAAGCTGAAAGTATATAATGGATTTGGATGTGCTGATTCTGTAATTGTTCAGAATGCATTTGCAGGTTCTAAATATTATATTGAGTTTCCGAATGCCTTTATCCCGAATTCCGAAGGACCGACAGGTGGTATCTATTCATCAAAAAGTGATGAGATGGCTCAGATATTTCATCCTTCTTCTTCAGGAGTAAATGAATACCATTTGAAGATATTTAGTAAAATGGGAATCCTTATCTTTGAAAGTAACGACATAAATATAGGCTGGGATGGTTACTTTAAAGGCCAGTTGAGTAATTCAGGAGTATATATCTGGAAAGTCAGGGGCAAGTACCGTAACGGTGAACCATTTACTAAAATGGGCGATGTAACGCTTCTAAGAAACCAGCAATAGAAGAGGTTTTATAGGTGTTCCAGTTTGTTTTCATTCATCAAATAAAAACAGTGTTTCATCCAAGATTTGGCGCCATTTATTGAATTATTGCCCATAAGAGAATCTTTTGAGATAATAAATTACTAAATTGTAGCGCTTTTTGATTTCAATTAGCTATTTTCGTATTAACATACCTTAAGCTCCAGGTTTTGGTAAGAAGGATACTATATTCGTTAATATTCACTTCTGTTTTTTTGGAGTGTTTTAGTCAGGATCCTACCTTTTCTCAATTCTATGCTAACTCCCTTTATCTGTCACCATCATTTGCAGGGGCAACTGAAGAATACCGGTTTGCAGTCAACTATCGAAACCAGTGGCCTGCAGTGCCTGGAGTATTCCATACTTACAGTATCTCTTTTGACAGGGCAATGCCAAGCTTCAATTCCGGAATAGGAGTACTTGCTACCTATGATGTTGCCGGTTCTGGTAATCTTAGTACCACTAATATTGGTCTCTTATATTCCTACGATTTTAATATAAATAAGGAATGGCATATACGACCGGGAGTAAATTTTAAATTCTATTATCTTGGTCTTGATATTGCCAAACTGGTATTTAACAGTCAGATAACCGGTAGCGGCACTACACCCTCCATTACTCCTCCTCCTTTTGACAACGTTGCAGATGTGGATTTTGCTACATCAGCTCTGGTTTACAACGACAGGATATGGGGAGGAATAACTCTTGACCACCTCCTGGTTCCAAAAACATCATTCTATGGTGATGATGCCAATGTGCCAATTAAACTGAACCTTTATGGAGGGATGCAGATTCTTAAACAAACCCGGTTGAGACAAAAACTTCAGGAGGTGCTTTCTGTTGCTTTCAACTTTCAGAAACAGGCTAAATACTATCAGTCTGATGTTGGGCTGTATTATTATAAAGATCCTTTAATCTTTGGTTTATGGTACAGGGGAATACCATTAATGACCTCACAGGCTGGTGACGCAATTATTGGTCTTATTGGTATAAAGACGAGCAGTGTTCATATTGGATACAGTTACGACTTTACTATTTCCAACCTTATTAGCTCAACAGGTGGAGCTCATGAGATTTCGCTTATTTATGAATTCAATAACCTTTCGTTAGGTCAACAGCGCAAAAGGATACGTGCAATACCATGCCCGGAATTCTGAAAATGCGGCTTAACGGCTCAAAGGCTCAAAGGCTCAGAGGTGCAACAAGTCCTACTCCTAAAGTCATATTATCTTCCCCTCTGCTTGTACCCTTGCCCCATTGTGCCTTTGCGCCCCACCGCCTTTGTACTTCAAAATTATAATCCTGAAGTAGCCCTGTTTATTAATTTGCTTATATTTGCGCCTTACAAATGTTTAATAAATTAATATCTGAGATGAAGAAAGTATCTGTTATTCTGTATGTTGTTATTATTTTGGCGATAGCCGGACTTTATCTGCTTCACTTTACTGAGAATAAGAAAAGCAGCCAGTCTGATTCTGAATCAAATGTTCCTTCCGGTGCAATTGCCTATGTGAATATTGATTCAATGATTGTCAGCTTTGATATGTTCATGGACAGGAGGAATGAACTTTTTGAGAAGCAGAAAAGCGCTGAGGCTGAGCTTAATGCAAAAGGGACCAAGTATGAAAGAGGAGCAAGGGATTATCAGGAGAAAGTAAGCAAAGGTCTTGTCACAAGAGCAACAGCCGCACAAATGGAACAGTCACTGCTTCAGCAACAACAGGAACTGGTAAACCTAAGGGACCAGCTTCAGTCGAACCTTCTTGAAGAGGAGCAGGTGATGAACCGCCAGGTTATAGATTATATAACTACTTTTCTTGAAGAGAACAAGTCAGAATATAATTACCAGTACATACTGGGTAAGAGCTTTGGGAGTGTCGTACTTTACAGTGATTCCACACTTGATATAACACAGAAAGTACTGGATGCATTGAATAATAAATATAAGACAGAGAAGAAATAAAGGTATGAGCTTTGCCTCAACCTATATTGAGCAGAGGATTTTATTTCCCCGATTCATAAATGAGGCACCTCACGATAAAACAGGTATTATTACGGTAATACCTTCTTATGGTGAAGATAACATTGTAAGGCTTCTTGAATCACTGGCTTCAGCAGCCAGTCCATCATGTAAGGTTGAAGTGATGGTAGTTGTAAATGCTCCCGGAGATGCTTCATCTGAAGCTCTGGAAAAGAACAGAATAACATTAAAGGATATTGAAAGCTGGAATCTGCAGGAAAATAGCTGCTGGTTCCGGCTTTTTTCATTGGAAATTAAGCCCGGAGCAATACCAGGCTGGGGAGTGGGGCTGGCAAGGAAAACAGGAATGGATGAAGCTGTCAGGAGATATCATATGATTAATAATCCTGATGGAATTATCCTTAGTCTTGATGCTGATTGCCGGGTTGAAACAAGTTATTTTTCAGCTGTTTACGATGAATTCACAAACAGAAAAGTGAGGAAGGCATGTTCTATATATTTTGAGCATGATCTGGAAGGTAATGAATTCCCTGAGGAAATATATAATCATATCACCTTATATGAACTTCATCTCCGATACTATTACCAGGGACTCAAATATTCAGGTTACCCATGGGTATATCATACTGTGGGGTCGGCTATGGCAGTAAAAGCTCATGATTATGTAATGGCAGGAGGAATGAATCGTAAACAGGCAGGAGAGGACTTTTATCTTATTCAGAAGCTAATTACAGGAGGAGGATATTTCAGTCTGAATAAAACAACCGTATACCCTTCCCCGCGCCCATCATTCAGGGTGCCTTTTGGAACAGGAGCTGCTATATCGAGATTAGCTGAGGGAGATGGGGAAAACTGGATGACCTATAGTGTGGAAGCATTTGAGGAGCTGCGCTACTTCTTTTCCAGGGCAGATTTATTTTTTGAATGCCAGGAAAATCAAATTTCCCGATTGTATCATGATATTCCTGAAGGAATCAGATTATTTATTGCTGAAGATATCTGGATTAGCAAGATCACAGAGATTAAAAGAAATACATCAGCTCTGCAATCTTTCCGGAAAAGGTTTTTCAGCTGGTTCAATATGTTCATGATTGTCAGGTACCTGAATACTGTTCATCATGGATTTTATACAAAGGTACCAGTTGATGTTGCTGCCTCAGAGTTATTAACAAAAATAGGCTTTAAAGAGAGCTTCAGCAATGCACGCAATTTGCTTCATATTTATCGCAGAATGGAAAAGGAGAGTTAGTTATTCCTCCTGTTGTTCTTCCTGTCTTCTGATGGTGTCATGATAATATAGAGGTCTTCATCAGGTTTCTTCATTCTGTATTGTTCACGTGCAAATTTCTCAAGATTGTCATTGTCTGTTTTCAGTTCATGAAGCTTCTTCCTGTCCTCTTCTATCCTTTTTGAGAAATACTCCCTCTCATTTCTGAGTTTATAAAGTTCCCTTAGTTCTTTATATCTGGATATGAGATTGTTTGAGTCAAAAAGAGTAAGCCAGATAATAAAAATCAACACAGTCAGAAAGTATTTATTTCTGAAAGCAGTCGGAATCTTGTCTATAATTTTAAACCTGACCATTTAACAGCAAACCTACAATTTATTTTTTTATCCTCCGCTCATCAGGTATAGTACCTGAACATTGTCTCCGTTTCTGATAATAGTTTCACTGTATGAATCTTTAGGAATGAGTATACCATTTATTTTAATGATTCTCATCCTGAAAGTTAATTTTTTCAGATCAAGCAGTTCTGAAACTCTTAAATATTCATTGTCAAATTTTTCCTCGCGATTATTTAATAGTATTTTCATAACCGGATTATTCTTTCACTGACGCTTTTTCATAAGTACTTCTATTACCTTATCAGCCTGCAGGTTTGCCACTATTCCTACTCTGGGAGCCAGGGGAGGTAGTTCATCTGAGACTTCCGTTGACTCATCTCCACATACATAAAGAGTTTCATCAATTTTTCTGCATCTGAGTGATCCGGTATCTCCCCACCCTGCAAGACCCGATCCTGTAATCAGAGGTATTCGCGGCATTTCTTTCTGTACAGTTTCAATGAACATCTCCTTCATTTCTTTCAGGTCTAGTGCCTCAACAATAACATCGCATCCGGCAAAGATTTCCGGTATATTATAAGGTGTTAATTCAATGTTATTTGTAATTATATTTACCTCTTTGTCTATAATAGCGATATTATCCCTTATAGCTTCAACTTTAGGTAATCCTATCTGTATACTGAAATAGTACTGCCTGTTAAGATTACCGGATTCAATGATATCATTGTCACATATTAAAATAGTCCCTACACCTGTTCTTGCAAGTGCCACTGCACAGTTTGAACCCAGTCCCCCGGCTCCCGCTATGCCAACCCTGAAGTTTCTAAGATGTTTCTTTATATCAGGGAATTTCATCCGGTTTGGTTTATGGTTATAAAGATAGTCACAAAAAGAGGTATCGCAAAGTTAGTGACTGAATCTGCAGAATGAAATTGATTTATATCATATATATTTTAATCATAAACTGGTAAATTTGAACCCTGATACAAAGAAAAAGAAATAACCTAATTACCAGCAATATGGAAATAAATTCAATCAGGGAACAACATAAGCTAGTTGCAAGATGGGAATATAAATGGACACCACTGGACAAAGGTTATACTGATAAGATTCTCTATATAAATGTTGGCACTCCTGAAATCAGGGAGAAAGATGTCCCACCTGTGATGAAGGAAAAATTCATTGGAGGCAAGGGGTATGGTCTGCGTCTTCTATGGGATGCAACTACTCCATCAACGAAATGGGATGATCCTGAAAATGAAATTGTTATATCCTCCGGGCCTATAGGTGGAATAACTCAATATTCAGGAACGGGAAAATCACTTGTGGTAAGCATTTCACCTCAGACAGGTTCAGTCATGGACAGTAATGTAGGAGGATTTTTCGGACCTTTCCTCAAATTTTCCGGATTTGATGCCATAGAGCTGCAGGGTAAAGCAAAAACTGATGTTATAATATATATCGACGGTATTAATCATAGGGTTGAAATTTTTGAAGCAGCAGATGAAATAGCTGACAGCCATATACTTGCAGACAGGCTTACAGATATGTTTGCTGAGGATGATAAAGACAGAAAAAACATTGGGGTTGTATCATCAGGGAAAGCAGCGGAGAAATCACTTATAGGGATGCTTAACTTCAGCTTCTATGATCCCAAGAGGAAGAAGGTACGTCTTAAGCAGGCAGGCCGTGGAGGAATAGGAACCGTATTCCGCAATAAAAGAATAATAGCGATGGTTTGTAAGATACCCGGAGTAAAAGGTAATCTGAATAATGTGGTGAACCTGGATGCCATAATGGAGAGGGGCAGGAGGTTTAACCGTGAAATGAAGGAACTTGATGATAGTCAGTGTCAGATGAAGCAGGTTGGAACAGCTCATCTTATGGAGATAATGAATGACCATGACCTTTTACCAACAATGAATTACCAGTATGGCAGCCATAAGGATGCTTATAAGATCGATTCTTCAGTCTGGAAAAGAAACTTTACCCAGAATATACCTGACGGTTGCTGGATCGGTTGCAACATGTCATGCAGTAAAGGTGTTGATGATTTTACAGTTAGTACCGGACCATATAAAGGTCAGGTTGCCATTGTTGACGGGCCTGAATACGAAAGTGCTGCCGGACTTGGATCAAATTGCGGAATATTTGACCCTGCATATATTATAGAGGCGAATTTTTATTGCGATACCTACGGGATCTGTACTATAACCTGGGGTACGCTCTGTGCATTTATTATGGAATGTTTTCAGAGGGGGATACTTACAAAGGAAAGAACAGGTGGATTCGAAATGCATTTCGGCGATGGCGACAAAGCACTTGAACTCCTGCATATGCTGGCCAGAGGCGAAGGATTCGGAGTTATAGCAGGTGCGGGAACGAGGAAAATGAAGGAATTATTTATAAAAAATGGCTGGGGTGATCCTGATCTCTTATTTGATATTGCTATGGAGAACAAAGGACTGGAATATTCTCAGTATATGTCGAAGGAGTCGCTGGCACAGCAGGGCGGTTATGCGATGACAAATAAAGGCCCTCAGCATGACGAAGCCTGGCTTATTTTTATGGATATGGTCAACAACCAGATACCAACATTTGAGAACAAGGCAGAAGCACTTCATTATTTCCCAATGTTCCGGACCTGGTTCGGACTGGTTGGTTTATGTAAGTTGCCGTGGAATGATGTGGAGCCTGAAAATAATGCCCAGACTGATGAACCAGCCAAAGTTCCTGAGCATGTCGATAATTATGTGACGATTTACAAAGCTGTCACTGGCAGGGAGTTTGACAAGCACAGGATGGTTGAGGATTCAGAGAGGGTTTATAACTTCCAGAGGATTTTTAACCTTAGAAGAGGATTTGGCACACGCATACATGACAGACAGCCTTACAGAGCAGCCGGTCCGGTAACAGTTGAGGAGTATGAATCAAGAGTTGAGAGGTACGATAAGCAGCTTAAGGAGCTTTTAGATTATGATCCTGAAGGAAAAACTACAACAGAGAAAATGGCAGTCCTCCGCAAATATCGCGAATCGCAGTATGAATCTCTGCTTGACGCAGTATATAAACGCAGGGGGTGGAATAAAAATGGTGTCCCGAAAATCGATTTCCTAAAAAGAATAGGTATGGATTTTCCGGAGGTGATCGATGTTGTAAAAGATTATCAGTAGAGACCTGTCACTAAATATCCGGTTTAGTAATCAGAAAAATTATGAATATATATATTGCATTCCTTCGTGGAGTAAACATGACAGGTCATAACTCTATGAAGATGACCGAGCTATCTTCACTTTTTAAAGGATTAGGAATCAGCGAAAACAAAACCTACATCCAGAGTGGAAATGTCATCTTTAAAGCTGATAGTCAGGTGTCAGAAAAGGAATTAGCTCAGCTGATTGAAGATGAAATTTACCGGAAATACAAGTATAATATACCTGCAATGATAAGGAATATAGCGGAGCTAAAAGGCTTGTTCAAAATTAATCCCTACCTTTCCGAACCTGATTTTGAACCATCAAAAATGGCAGTTATTTTTCTTCATGATGAACTTTCTGATTCACAAAAGGATAAGATGATAAATGTCAATTATCCTCCTGATAAATATCAACTTTCAGGCAGAGAGATATTTATCTACTGTCCGAATGGTTTTGGCAGGACAAAACTATACACCAATTTTTTTGAGGGTAGGATGGGTGTGACAGGCACGGCACGTAACTGGAGAACTGTTTCTGCTATTCTTGCTCTTGCAGAAGATTTCTGATTATGAGAAAGATTGTATTTATTCTGGTATTGTTAGTGTCGCTTGTTCCGGGTTGCGGGAATTCAGGAAACAGTGCAAAAAGTGATATTATCATCTTCCATGCTGGAAGTCTTTCAGTGCCATTCAGGGAGTTAAAGGAGATATATGAGAAACGGAACCTGGGAGTCCGTATACTTCTTGAACCTGCTGGAAGTCTCGTATGTGCCCGTATGATAACAGAGCTTAAGAAACCATGCGATATAATGGCTTCTGCTGATTATTTTGTTATAAATGAGCTGCTTATACCTGATTATGCTGACTGGAGCATAAGGTTTGCCACCAATGAGATAGTAATTGCATTCAGCGATAAGGCCAAATATGCCGATGAGATTAGCTCGTCTAACTGGATAGATATTCTGCTTCGGAATGATGTAATATATGGACGTTCCGACCCCGATTCCGATCCCTGTGGTTACAGGTCAGTCCTGACTATGAAGCTTTATGAGAAATATTATAATATACCAGGTCTTTCAGATAAACTGACCGGCAAAAACCGAGATTATATAAGACCCAAAGAAGTCGATCTTGTTGCTTTGATTGAATCGAATGCAATTGACTATATGTTTCAATATAAATCAGTTGCGATTCAGCATGATCTGAATTACATTGAGCTTCCTGATGAAGTCAACCTGTCGGATCCGCATCTTGAAGAACTTTATAACAGTGTATCACTTGAGATACGCGGTAATAAGCCTGATAATAAGATAATTGTTAAGGGTGGATACATTAATTACAGTATGACAATTCCTTTTGTTTCACCCAACAAAGAAGCATCTATAGATTTTATGTCATTTATTCTGAGTGAAGAGGGGACTGAGATTTTCAGGAAGAATGGACAGAATCCTATAATTCCCTTCTCAACAGAACAGAGAAGCCTGATTCCTCAAAAACTTCTCTCCGCCTTACCTGAATTAAAAGTGAATTGAATGAATATGAACAGGTACGGGCCCTTCAACTGGTTTTTACTTATCCTCTCCTCTCTGGTATTGCTGTTCCTTGTGGCTCCGCTAATAGGGATGTTCATTGATACCAGTACAGAGGAATTCTTCGCAACAGCCAGAGATGTTGAAGTTCGCGACAGTATCTGGCTCACTGTTTGGGTGGCATTTCTTTCAACCCTCTTTTTCTCTGTGGCAGCTGTCCCTTTTGCATGGCTGCTTGCCCGCAAGTCATTCCCGCTAAAAAGTGTGGTTCAGGGTATAATTGACCTTCCGGTAGTATTGCCACATACGGCGGCAGGACTTGCTCTTCTGGGTTTTATTTCCAGGGACGGGTTGCTGGGTAAGATAGCTTCCGCTGCGGGCCTGAATCTTGTCAATAACCCTTCTGGCATTGCTCTGGCTATGGCTTTTGTGAGTCTTCCATTTCTTATTAACTCTGCCCGCGACGGTTTTGCAGCGGTTCCGGAGCGTCTGGAAAAAGCAGCGCTTAACCTTGGTGCCAGCAGGGCAAGGGTATTTTTCACAATTTCACTTCCACTTGCATGGAGAAGCATTATAACAGGATTTGTTATGATGTTCGCAAGGGGTATGAGTGAATTTGGTGCGGTTGTTATTATAGCATATCATCCTATGATAGCTCCGGTGCTTATATATGATCGGTTCAGTTCCTTTGGATTGTCCTATGCAAGACCGGCTGCTGTTTTGTTTATAATTGTGGCGCTTGGAGTATTCACGCTGCTGAGAATATTATCTGAACGAAAACCGGATTCTGTTGTTAAAGAAGAACATGCTGAAGCTTAGCCATATATCAAAGAAACTGGGGACATTCAGCCTTTCTGATATCAATATTGAGATAGAGGCAGGAACGTACTACGTGCTCCTTGGCAGGTCAGGATCGGGTAAAACGCAGCTGCTGGAGCTTATTGCCGGCCTTAATAAGCCTGACTCGGGTGAGATATGGATTGATGAAGAAAATATTACTTATTCAAGGATTCAGGAAAGAAAGGTCGGACTGGTTTTCCAGGATTATGCCATCTTCCCTAATATGTCAGTTTTCAGAAATATAGCCTATTCACTTACTTCCGGCAGGTATGATAAATATATTGTAAAGGAACAAGTAATAAGGATTGCCTCCGAGCTTAATATATCCCATCTGCTTACGAGAAGCACACACCATCTCTCGGGAGGAGAAATGCAGCGGGTGGCGCTTGCAAGAACACTTATCACATCTCCGAAGCTTCTTCTTCTTGATGAACCTATGGCATCCATTGATGCAAGCCTTAAGGATGATATAAAAAGGCTTTTCCGGAGACTCAACAGGCAGGGATTGACAATTATACATGTTACGCACGACTACCGGGAAGCTGTCAGCCTGGCTTCAAGAGTAGGTGTGATACATAACGGGAAAATTATACAGGAAGGAACTCCTGATGAAGTATTCAGAAAACCGGTAAACAGGTTTGTTGCCCGTTATGCAGGTGTGCGAAATTTCTTCAGGGTCAGATTTACAAATAAAAATGGTGAGTGGAAAGCCATAAGTCATAACAATCTTGTTTTTAGTTTGGCTGGTGACTCATATCCTGCTGATGGTTTGTTGATACTGAGAAGCGATGATATCAAAGTGTTAACGGAGTCTCCCGGCAATGGCTTCGTTAATTCTTATAAAGGTATAATAACTGAAATTCTTCCATCGGAGTACGGAGTTGAAATTACAGTTGATGCAGGTGAGACTTTCTACATAGATTTATCTGCTGAGACATATAAAAATCATTCTTTGAAAGAGTTGTCAGAAGTTTGGATTAATTTCGCACCTGAAGCAGGCATTGCTCTGCAGGGGGGAAGTTGAAGGCAAAAGGCAACAAGACAACAAGACAGTCATCTATGATTTCTTTTGAAAAAGCATATGATATAGTAATGAAATCTGCATTCAGCATGGGTTCTGAAGAGGTATCATTTACAGATTCATACGGCAGGGTGCTTATTCAGGATGTGGCGAGCGACATGGATATGCCTCCTTTTAATAAATCGTCAGTGGATGGCTTTGCATGCAGAAAATCAGATCTGAACATGGAAATCACAATAGTTGAGACTATTGCTGCAGGCCAGAACCCCTTGAAGAAAATATCTCACGGTGAATGTTCACGGATCATGACAGGTGCTCCTGTTCCTTCAGGTGCTGATTGTGTGGTGATGGTTGAGGATACTGAAATTCTGCCAACGGGGAAGATGAAATTCAATGGAACGTATTCAAAATCAAATATTTCATTAAGAGGAGAGGATGTCAGAAAAGACGAAATTGTACTTAGATCGGGTGTTTGTGTCAGACCTCAGGATATTGCAATAATGGCCTCTGTAGGTTGTATTTCGGTCCAGGTAAGTAAATTGCCTGTAGTTGGAATAGTCAGTTCCGGTGATGAACTGGTTGAGCCCGATAAAAAACCCGGGTCTTCACAAATAAGGAATTCTAATGCTTATCAGCTTATGGCGCAGGCGCAGATGACTGGTTGTCCAACAAAGTATTATGGAATTGCCGGAGATGATGAGCAGACAACATTCGGTATTGTGTCCAGGGCGGTAGCAGAATGCGATTTACTTCTCTTAACAGGCGGGGTGTCAATGGGCGATTTTGACTTCGTTCCTTCAGTCCTTGAACGGGCTGGAATTAAAATACTCTTTTCAAGGGTCAGAGTACAACCGGGTAAACCAACCACTTTCGGAGTTCATCCTGAATGCCTTGTCTTTGGATTGCCTGGCAACCCGGTTTCATCGTTCATCCAGTTTGAATTGCTGGTTAAACCATTGATTTATAAAATGATGGGGTATGAATGGAAACCCTTTACATGTGAACTCTCAATGAAGGAAAACTATAAAAGGAGATCAGGAGACAGGCTGGGATTTATTCCAGTTTATATAACTTCTGAACGGGAGGTGCTGCCTGTTGATTATCATGGTTCGGCACACATTACATCCTTTTCGGGTGCCCATGGAATAATAGCAATACCTGCCGGAAAGACTCACATAGAAAAAGGAGAGATTGTAAGTGTTAGACAGATTTGACAGAAATATAAATTACCTGAGGATATCGGTAACTGACCGGTGCAACCTTCGTTGTACCTATTGTATGCCTGAGGATGGTATCAGACTCTTAAAACATTCTGATATACTTACATATGATGAGATAGCAGCATTTTGCAGGGTTGCTATAAGTTATGGTATTACTAAGGTCAGGATCACAGGCGGTGAACCTCTGGTTCGTAAAGGAATTACTGCACTTGTCAGAATGCTGTCTGACCTGAAAGGGATTTCAGATCTTTCAATGACAACAAACGGAATACGTCTCAGAGAGTTTGCAAATGAACTTCGGAATGCAGGTCTTCACAGGGTAAATGTTAGTCTTGATACAATTGACCCGGTTAAGTTTACTGAGATAACCAGGGGAGGAAATATCAATGATGTTTTGGATGGTATTAAGGCTGCCCTCGATGCTGGTCTCTCGCCCGTAAAAATCAATTGCGTGGTTAAGAAATCAAAAGAAGAGGATGATGCAAGACGCGTTACAGAGTTTTGCAGACAGAACAATCTGGAAATAAGATATATCAGGCAGATGGACCTGGTCAGGGGACATTTTTCAACTGTTGAGGGAGGTACCGGAGGAGACTGCGGACTGTGTAACAGGCTCAGATTGACTGCAAGCGGAATGCTGAAGCCTTGTCTTTTTAACGATATTGAATTCGATGTAAGGAAGCTTGGGTTCGAAAAGGCATTCCTTAGCGCAATTGAACTCAAGCCTTCCTGCGGTTCAGTAAACAATAATGGAGCATTTTACAATATAGGAGGGTAACCAATGAAGAAACTGACACATACTGATACTGAAGGTAAAGCAGTTATGGTTGACATCGGCACAAAAGATGTTCAGCAGAGAGTAGCGCGCGCATACGGGCATATTGTACTGGCTGAAGAGACACTGCGGCTTGTAAGCGAGAATTCGCTGAAGAAGGGTGATGTTCTTACTGTTGCACAGCTCGCCGCTATTTCATCAGCAAAAAAGACTTCTGACCTGATACCTTTATGTCATAACATCGTCCTGGAAAATATAAAGGTGGATTTATCCACAGATGAAAAAGGAGTAAGAGCTGAAAGCGAAGTCAGGTGTACCGGGAAGACCGGTGTTGAAATGGAGGCATTGACTGCAGTAAGCATTGCACTGTTAACAGTATACGACATGTGCAAGGCTGTGGATGAAAATATGATAATTGATGAGATAAGGCTTACTGAAAAGATCAAGCTATGAATTTTCCTGAAATAATAGAGGTGCTTGTAATAACTCTGAGTGACAGAGCATTTAAAGGGGAGTATGAAGATCTCAGCGGTCCCCGGATCAGGGATCTTGTCACAGATCATTTTAAGTCTGAAAACCAGCCTTCCAGAGTAAAGCTCGAGCTTATTCCTGATGATTCTGCAGTGCTGAGGGAAAAACTGGAGGAAGCCTCGAAACAGTATAATATTATTATTACAACAGGAGGAACAGGTATTGGTCCCCGGGATATTACCGTTGAAACTGTTAAACCACTCCTGGATAAGGAGATACCGGGAATTATGGAGTTCATCAGAATAAAATATGGAAGTGCTAAGCCCAATGCACTCCTTAGCAGGGGAGTTTCAGGTATTATAGGAAGATCATTAGTTTATACCCTTCCGGGCTCTCTTAAGGCTGTAGAGGAGTACATGGCTGAAATTCTTAAAACCGTTGTGCATCTGATTTATATGCAATACGGAATTGACACACATCTTAAGCCCTAATTTGAAGGCTTGTTAATACTGTTGGCAAGCCCCATTCCAATAAGCCTGTCATGCCTGTCCTGGGGATTCCGATAATAGATTAGTACTATATAATCATTTTCCGTCTCGTAGTGACTGCCTTCAAAAACGGTAGGAGTACCATCTGTAGATCCTTCTTTAAGAAAGGCAAATTCGTAATTATAGTAACCCTGTTTCAGAAGCATGGTACATTCATATTGCCCAACAACCGGATTGTAAGTCATAATGTTAGTATCATCATATTCCCAGTTATTAAGTGCTCCTGATATAAAAAGGTTGCCTCCTGCAATTTTTTGCTTTGATGGCAGCGTAAAATAGACACTTACATAATCAGCATCAGTATCATAGTCCCTGCCTTCCTGTATGGCAATAAAATATTTCCCGTTAAAATCCTTGTTATAGAAATATGGCTTGAACTCCCTGTTTTCTGAGGGGAACAGGAAAACATTATATCCTGGTGATGCATAATCTATGCTTTTTACGTATTCTGTCTGGTATCGGAGACTCTTTATATCGAAATACCTGAATTCATTTCCTCCATAGAATATATTCTTGTCAGATAATGAATTGTATTTCAGTTCATTATTGCTGTAGAATTCGGGTTTGAGATTCCTTTTGGCATTATCCCATCTCCCGTTTTGTAATATGAATGCATAGAAATTTCTGTAAGGGTCGATAATATTTCTCCCGATCTGGTTAACTATGAAATCAACCTGCTGGCTGCTGTTATTATTGGCAGTCATCATTGGCCTGTGGGTTGTAATGTTTATTCTGACGGCATCCTCGCTGATCATAAACCTCTTCATAAGTACCGGTTCTTCAGGATTATCAGCAGGATATACAAGAATGACATAATTGCCTGATCTGGTCAATGAGACCCTGTCATTTGGAAAGCTAACCTTATAATGGTAATATGAAGTTGTTGTATTGAATGACGGTTTATAGTTATCGAAAGGATTTTCTGTAAATCCATTCATATAATCACTTTCAAATATGTCACTCTTTTTCCAGTTTTTATCACAATGTATAAATGTGTAGTAATAATTTTCTGAGTGATCATCAAGAAGATCGAAATGGAGCACCAGTTTTTCTTGGCTGTTTAATCTGAGAATCGGATAAGAGAGATTCCATTCTTCCCTGTAAAGCTGTACTGTCTTGATCTTGTTACTGTAAATCTGATCTGAGTAGATCATCTGGCCATTGAGTGTTGTTCGTCCGGTTAGAATCATGAAGAATGAGAACAGCATGATCAGCTTTATAATTTTAAAGTATCTTATCAGATATTTATTTGTTTGTTTTGTTCGGTTCATGATTGTGACGGATAGTTGAACAGATCAAGTATAATGCCAATGTAGTATATTTAACAGAATCCAATAAAATAAATTGCATATTATATTAATCATATTATGCAAAATATCCTCAGATAAATTTAATTTTGCACCTTCATTGTTAATTTTATAACAGAGTAACAGTTGATTACACTTCAAAATATAATAACATAAAATGTCAATATCTGTAAAACTGAAGAAGGGGCTTGACATCAGATTGAAAGGTCAGGCTGAGAAGATCCTGAATCCGGAATTACACACCTTACGCTATGCGGTCAAACCTATTGATTTTCCTGGTCTTACACCTAAACTCATTGGAAGGGTTGGTGACAAGGTATTAGCAGGGTCGCCGCTTTTTCATGATAAGCTAAGACCTGAGGTTGTTTTTACATCTCCTGTAAGTGGCATTGTTACTGCTGTAACAAGGGGAGACCGCAGGAAGCTTCTTGAGGTTGTGATTGAGAAGTCGGGTGATGAGTTTATAGATTTCGGGATAGCTGATCCAACCGCAATCAAAGCTGATGAGATTAAAGAGAAGTTGCTGAAATCAGGACTATGGCCTGTTGTACGACAGAGACCTTATCATATAGTTGCCCGTCATACTGATACTCCAAAAGCGATTTTTGTTTCAGCTTTTGATACTGCTCCTCTTGCACCGGATTATAATTTTATTTTCGATAATTCTTCCGATTCATTCTTTAAAACCGGACTTAAAACTCTTAAGAGGCTCACTGAAGGCAGTCTTTATCTTGCTGTTGATGGAAGAAAGGAAGCTTCTGAAGTTCTTGCCAATGCACCAGCTAAGATCACGAGGTTTAGTGGTCCGCACCCTGCAGGTAATGTTGGAGTTCAGATTCACCATATCGATCCTGTAAATAAAGGTGAGGTGGTATGGTATGTTAATCCACAGGATGTAATTGCAATCGGGAGGTTGTTTGAGGAAGGGAGATACCTGCATGAAAGGATAATAGCAATGACTGGTTCGGAGGTTATTAAGCCCCAGTATTACAGGATAAGGTCTGGATCAGCAATACATCCTCTGACAAAGGATAATGTCAGACCTGGCAATTTAAGGTATATAAGTGGTAATGTTCTTACTGGTTCGAAGATTGAGGCGGACGGTTTTCTGGGATATTATGATTCCCAGATAACTGTCATTCCCGAAGGAGATTACTTTGAATTCTTTGGATGGATGATGCCTGGACTTGATAAATTCAGCTTCTATAAAACATTTGCATCAAAACTTTTCCCTAAAAAGGAATATAGCCTCGATACAAATTTTCATGGCGGAGAGAGGGCATTTGTTCTGACCGGGCAGTATGAAAAGGTTGTACCGATGGATATTTATCCTATGCAACTTCTTAAGGCAATTCTGGCGGAAGATATAGATATGATGGAAAACCTTGGTATTTATGAGATTGCAGAAGAAGATTTTGCCCTTTGTGAATATATCTGTTCTTCTAAAATTGAGATTCAGACAATAGTACGCAAAGGACTTGACCTGATGGTCAGGGAGATGAATTAGTAGTCGGTTCCCGATAGCTATCGGGACGGTAATAAGTAATAAGTGATAATATAATGAATTCTTTAAGGAAGAAGATCGACAAGATCAAACCCCACTTTATGGAAGGGGGTAAGTTCTCCAGGTTACGATCAGTGTTTGAGGGATTTGAATCTTTCCTCTTTGTCCCTGATAAGGTGACTTTCAAAGGTTCGCATATACGCGACAGTATTGATCTGAAAAGAACCATGATTGTGGTTATCATTGCACTGGTACCGGCATTTCTGTTCGGAGCATATAATACAGGTTTTCAGCATTTTCGTTCCATAGGTATTGAGTCGGGCCTGTTTCAGAATTTCTGGTTTGGATTCCTGAAAATACTTCCTCTTGTTATTGTAAGTTATGGAGTTGGACTTGGCATTGAGTTTATTGCAGCCCAGATAAGGGGTCATGAAATAAATGAAGGATTTCTTGTCTCAGGATTGCTGATACCGATGATAATGCCAATTGATGTCCCTTTATGGATGCTTGCACTGGCAACAGCTTTTGCAGTCATACTCGGTAAAGAGATTTTCGGCGGTACAGGGATGAATATTTTCAACCCTGCGTTGCTGGCAAGGGCATTTCTTTTCTTCAGTTATCCTGCCTGGATGAGTGGCGACAAGGTATGGATAGAGGGACTGGTAACAGGAGGAAACGTAATTGACGGATTTTCAGGGGCTACGCCCCTTGGACTTCTTACACAGGGAGAGATATCCCGGATTCCTTCTTTCCTGGAAATGTTCATTGGTAACATCCCAGGGTCGTTTGGCGAAACATCAACTTTAGCTATCCTTATCGGAGCACTGATATTGATCGCGACCGGTATTGGCAGCTGGAAAATTATCGTTAGTACTTTTTTCGGCGGACTTATAATGGGACTTCTCCTTAATGCATTTGCAGTTAACGAATATATGGCCATTCCTGCATATTATCATTTTGCGATGGGAGGTTTTGCATTTGGAGCAGTATTCATGGCAACCGATCCGGTATCTGGTTCACAGACCGAAACAGGAAAATGGATATATGGGTTTCTTATCGGTGTTCTCTCAATTCTGATCAGGGTTTTAAATCCGGCATACCCTGAGGGTGTTATGCTGGCAATCCTGCTTATGAATGTATTTGCACCGCTGATTGACTATTATGTAGTACAATCAAGTATTAAAAGGAGATTGAAAAGAGCCAAAATCGCTATAAAGAATCAGGTAAAATGAAACAGTTCAGTAACAGGTATATTTTCATATTTTCATCAGTAATGGTAATTGCGGTAGCAACGTTACTTGCAATGGCTGCCACATTGTTGCAACCGCGACAGCTGAAAAATCTGGAAATTGATAAGAAGAAAAGCATGCTCGAATCGATAGGTATTTCATCAGTGCCGGTAACAACAGAAAGTCTGTATGATAAATACATAAATGAGAGCTATGTTCTTAATTCAAAAGGAGAGAAGGTTGATGGGACAGATGCTTTTAAGGTTGTGCTGAAGGATGAACAGAAGAAACCACTTGAAGATCAGCTTCTTCCGGTATTTGTTGCCATTCCGGATGATGGAGAACGGATTATTATAATTCCTGTTGAGGGTAAGGGGCTATGGGGACCTATCTGGGGTTATATATCAATTAAGTCTGACATGAGCACTATCTATGGGGCAACATTTGACCATAAAGGAGAAACCCCTGGTCTGGGGGCAGAGATAAATACTACTTCTTTCGAGAGTATGTTCCCGGGAAAAAGGCTTTTTGAAGGAGGGAAGTTTGTTTCTATCGGAGTAATAAAAGGAGGAGTCAATGATGATGATCCACATGACGTCGATGCTATATCTGGAGGTACAATAACAAGTAAAGGTCTTGAAAAGATGCTCAGAGACTGCCTCTCCAAGTATGATGATTACTTTTTAAAAAACAGAAACTGATAATATATGAGCAATATTGAAAAAGAGCCGCTTTTCTCGGCAAAAAGTTTAAAACTGCTTACCGGTCCGATTGGAGCAAATAACCCCATAACGGTCCAGGTACTTGGAATATGCTCAGCGCTTGCTGTTACGGTCAAGCTGAAACCAGCTCTTGTTATGGCGCTGTCTGTAACAATTGTATTGGCCATATCCAATGTGGTAATTGCAGCACTTCGTAAAAACATACCGGACAGGATTAGGATTATAGTTCAGCTGGTTGTTATAGCAACACTTGTTATCCTTGTTGATCAAACCCTGAAGGCCTTTGCTTTTGACGTGAGCAGGCAGCTTTCCGTGTTTGTCGGGCTCATTATTACGAACTGCATAATAATGGGACGCCTGGAGGCATTCGCTATGGCTAATAAACCCTGGCCTTCTTTCATTGATGGTTTAGGAAATGGTGCAGGATACGGACTTATTCTTGTGATAGTAGCTTTCTTTAGAGAATTTCTGGGATCAGGGACAATTTTTGGGTACCCGGTAATTCAGAAACTCGGATTATATTCAACAGGTTACGAGAATAACGGCATGATGATACTTCCGCCGATGGCGCTTATTCTTGTCGGACTTATAATATGGTATCACAGAAGCAAGGATACAAGTCTAATTGAGAAAAAATAGAAGACAGCTATGGAAAATCTACTCAACCTATTTATCAAGTCGATTTTTGTTGACAACATGGTCTTTGCATTTTTCCTTGGTATGTGTTCATACCTGGCAGTGTCAAAGACTGTAAAAACTTCACTGGGCCTTGGATTAGCTGTTATCTTTGTTTTGATCATCACAGTTCCTGTGAATTTCCTTCTCGACCATTATCTTCTTAAAAAAGGCGCTCTGGCATGGCTCGGCGAAGGATTTTCAGATGTTGACCTGAGCTTTCTCTCATTTATGATATTCATTGCAGTTATTGCTGCAATAGTCCAGCTTGTGGAAATGATAATTGAAAAATACAGCCCAACCCTTTATAACTCACTCGGGATATTTCTTCCTCTTATAGCAGTGAATTGTGCAATTCTGGGAGCCTCATTGTTTATGCAGGAGCGTGAATACAGTACGCTTGCCGAGGTAACTGTATTTGCTGCAGGATCAGGTGTCGGATGGCTTCTGGCAATTGTTGGTATAGCAGCTATCAGGGAAAAGCTGAAATACAGTAATGTTCCCGATCCTCTCAAAGGACTGGGTATTACATTCATTCTTACAGGATTGATGGCAATAGCATTTATGGGCTTTATGGGTATTACACTTTAATTAGAAATCTGAGATATCATGATATTAGCTATTACAACCGGCGGCACAATCTTATACAGTATTATTGTATTCCTGCTTGTAATCCTGGCACTTGTTGCTGTTCTGCTGTATGCAAAGGCAAAACTTACTCCGCAGGGCGAAGTAAAGCTTAACATAAACGACAGGGAATTAGCTGTTTCTCCTGGCTCTAATCTGCTCAGTACTCTGTCATCAAATGAGATATTTCTTCCATCAGCATGCGGTGGAGGAGGAACATGCGGTATGTGTAAATGCCAGATCACTGAGGGCGGAGGCTCTATTCTTCCTACTGAAACAGGATTTTTTACAAGAAAGGAGCAGCAGGATCACTGGCGCCTGGGATGCCAGGTCAAGATAAGGGAAAACCTTAACATTAAGGTCCCTGAGTCAGTGATGGGAATTAAAAAATGGGAGTGTGAGGTTGTCTCTAACAGGAATGTGGCGACTTTTATCAAGGAATTTGTTGTTAAGTTACCTGAGGGTGAATCACTTGACTTTACTCCCGGTGGATATATCCAGATTGATGTGCCGAAATATGAAACCACCTTCCGCGATTTTGTTATCGAAGATCATTTCAAAGACGATTGGGATGAATATAAGATGTGGGATCTTAAGATCAGGAACAGGGAGGAGTCATTCAGAGCCTATTCAATGGCAAATTATCCTGCTGAGAAAGGATTGATCAAGCTGAATATAAGGATTGCAACACCACCCTGGGACAATGCTAAAAAACAGTTCATGAATGTGCCTCCGGGTTTATGCTCTTCATATATCTTCTCGCGTAAATCTGGCGACAAAGTGATGATTTCTGGTCCTTATGGAGAGTTTCATATAAAAGATACGCAGAATGAAATGATTTATATTGGCGGAGGAGCCGGCATGGCACCTTTGAGATCACATATCTTCCATCTTTTCCATACCCTTAAGACAACCAGAAAAGTATCCTACTGGTATGGTGCACGTTCTATCAGAGAAGTATTTTATGAGGATGAATTCAGGGCAATAGAAAAGCAGTTCCCTAATTTTACTTTTAATCTTGCGCTCTCAGAACCACTTCCTGAGGATAACTGGACAGGTTACACTGGTTTTATTCACAGGGTTCTTCTCGATAATTATCTGTGTGGGCATGAAGAACCGGAGGAGATTGAATATTATTTCTGTGGACCTCCTCAGATGAATGCTGCAGTTGTCAAAACTCTCGATTCCCTTGGCGTTCCGAAAGAGAATATTGCTTTTGATGATTTTGGTATCTGATTGACAATTTGTTGTAATATGGAATCCCCTCCTGGGAGGGGCAGGCCGAGCGAAGTCGAGGCCAGGGGTGGGTTAAAAATTAAGATAATAGTATAATGAGATCCTTTTTATCATTCTTTTTAGTAGTAATCCTATTTTCCATAATTTCCTGTAAAAAGGCTGAATTTGAGGGCTTTAACGGGTTTGCACAAGGAACAACATATAGTATTGTTTACGAAAGCAACAAAAGATTTACCCCTGACTCCCTTCAGAAAATTGTTGAGAAGATCCTTCATGATTTCGATATGTCTCTTTCACTTTACATTGATCAGTCGATATTATCAAAAGTAAACAGGAATGAAGATGTAAAAGTGGATACCTTTTTTATTGAGGTTTTCAAAAAGTCAGTCTTAATATCTGAAATGACTGGTGGAGCGTTTGATTTAACTGTGGGTCCGCTTGTCCGTGCATGGGGTTTTGGTCCGGATGACCACAAGAATTTTTCAGAGCAGAAGAGGGACAGTCTTATGGCTCTTGTTGGGATGAATAAGGTATCTCTCAGCAACGGGAGATTAGTTAAAACAGATCCGAAAATAAGCCTTGATTTCAATGCAATTGCCCAGGGATATTCCGTGGATGTTGTATCAGAATATTTCGACGGATTAGGGATTAAGAACTATCTTATTGAGATTGGTGGTGAGGTGAGGGCCAGAGGTACAAAGAATGGCAATCTATGGAGAATTGGAATAGACAGGCCTGAAGATAATAATATTATACCAGGGCAGGATCTGCAGGCAATAATAAGGATCACCGACAAATCACTTGCAACTTCGGGAAACTACAGGAAATTCTATGTTGAGGATGGGATAAAATATTCACATACAATCGATCCCAAAACCGGTTATCCGGCGAAGAACAGGCTGCTGAGTGCAACAATCCTGGCAGATGATTGTGGCACTGCTGATGGTATAGCCACTGCATGCATGGTAATGGGACATGAAAAAGCAATAAGCTTCATAAAAAGCCACCCGGAGCTTAGCGCCTATTTTGTTATCTCAGACGTCGATGGAAATTTTGAAACCTGGATTTCAGAAAACCTGAAAGAGTTCATTGTTGAAGAAGAATAAGACTATTATCTCGCAGAGTAGCAGAGCTGAAAATCTTAGTGTCATAGTGCCTTTGGGAGAAAATTAATAAATGTTGTCTCTATTCTGACAATCTGTTCTGAGTACATGAACAGCCTGGAAAACCATCCGTTGAATGGCAGCCAACATCATTCCGCTGAGCACAGGTAATTCCCCTTTTTCTCATTTCTTTATTATGGCTTATATGAGTGTCGGGAAACCTTCCACCTGACAGGACAAGTATCCTGATGCCTAATCCTATGGCTGCTATAGCTATTAATACAAGGCTTAGTATAAGTAGTTTCAAAAACATTTCTTTCTGCGCCGCTTAATATTTATTAACTTTACGGTAATGACCGGCTATGCAATAAAGCTGACTCGGGTGCAAAGATAGTGATCATTTCTTACTGTTGAATAAACAAGAGCTGCCAATATTTGTTTAATTATCAGGAGGAATTAAATTCTCTTATAATAGATGAAATGAAAAAAGCAGATAATCAGTCAGATACTAAATTTAACAGGGAGGAGATTCTTGCCGACTTCCGGCTTGCTAACCTTAGCAGGACTTTAAGTATTATCGGACGTCGTGAAGTCTTATCGGGAAGAGCAAAGTTTGGTATTTTCGGTGATGGAAAGGAGATAATACAGTTCGCCATGGCAAAGCAATTCAGGAATGGTGACTGGCGGTCAGGATATTACAGGGACCAGACTTGGATGATGGCAATGGGTCTTTATGATTCGCTTCAGTTCTTCCACCAGCTATATGGAAATACCGACAGAGAAATTAATCCTGGAAATGCAGGAAGAGTTTTCAATAATCATTTCTCTGTTCCCAATATCTACTCTGACGGTTCATGGAGGGACCTTACAAAACAGAAGAACTCATCTTCAGACATCTCTCCAACAGCAGGACAAATGCCTCGCCTTCTTGGACTGGCATATGCTTCAAAACTCTTCAGACAGAATAAAGATCTTCATAAATATTCAACTCTTACAGTCAAAGGAAATGAAGTTGCCTTTGGTTCAATCGGCGATGCCAGTACTTCCGAAGGGCACTTCTGGGAGACAATGAATGCTGCTGGTGTACTCCAGGTACCTATGGCAATTTCTGTTTATGATGATGGTTATGGGATCTCTGTTCCCAAGAAATACCAGACAACAAAGGGAAGTATTTCGGAGATATTAAAAGGTTTTGAAACAGATGGAGATAAAAAGGGCATCAGAATATTCAAAGGAAATGGATGGGATTACCCCGGTCTTCTGAAATTATATGAAGAAGGTATTGCTTTGTGCAGAACCGAGCATACTCCTGTTATGTTTCATATTGAGAATGTTACTCAGCCACAGGGGCATTCTACCTCCGGTTCGCACGAACGTTACAAAAGTGAGGAGCGTCTAAAATGGGAGCAGGAGCATGATCCAATTGTTAAAATGGGGGAATGGATAGTGAATGAGGGCATAGCTAAAGCTGAAGAGCTTGATAAAGTAATAAAAGAAGCTGAAGATGAGGCTAAAGAAGCGAGAAAAAAAGCCTGGGAGATGTTCCAGAAGCCTATTAAGATTGAGCGTGATGCTCTTGTTAAGATTATAAATGACCGCACATGCCGATGTGCCGAGAAGGCTAAAGAAGAAAGTGTTGATACTTATACTGACGATCTTAAGAAAGTTATTAATCCGATAAGGAAGGATAATTTCGTTACAGCCCGTAAAATGCTCAGGAATGTCTGTGGTTCATGTGAGAAGTCGGGTAACCTTAAGGAGGACCTTCACGGCTGGCTTAAACGCAATTACTCGGATGCCCACAGGAGCTATGATATGTTTCTCTATAATGAGACTCCTACATCAGTTCTTGATGTCAAACCGATTCCTCCTGTTTATTCTGATTCCTCACCTGAAGTCCCTGGCCGACAGATATTGAGGGATAACTATGATAAGCTCTTTGCAAAATATCCTCTCCTGGTAACATTTGGCGAAGATACAGGTAGTATTGGAGGCGTAAACCAGTCGCTTGAGGGGCTGCAGAAAAAATATGGTGAATTGAGGATCACTGATACCGGGATCAGGGAGGCAACAATCCTTGGTCAGGGTATTGGCCTGGCGCTAAGGGGAATGAGGCCGATAGCAGAGATTCAGTATCTCGATTATCTGATGTATGCACTTCAGCTTCTGAGTGATGACCTTGCAACAACTTATTACAGGACTGCAGGACAAATGATCGCTCCACTGATAATCAGTACCCGGGGACACCGTCTTGAAGGAATATGGCATTCAGGTTCACCAATGAGTATGCTTATCAACTCGGTAAGAGGTGTTTATGTCTGTTCTCCAAGGGATATGACCCGTGCGGCAGGTTTTTATAATACGCTTCTTGAAGGTAATGATCCTGCAATAGTTATTGAACCACTCAATGGCTACAGGTTAAAGGAACGGATGCCTGATAATATCGGTGAATTCCGCATTGAGCTTGGAATACCTGAGATTTTAAGCGAAGGAACTGACTTAACTCTTGTAACTTATGGCTCAACTGTGAAGGTGGCGCAGGAGGCTGTTAATCACCTGGCAGCTCATGATATCTCTGTTGAACTGATTGATGTACAGACTCTGGTCCCGTTCGATAGTAAGAAAATGATACTTGAATCTATCAGGAAGACAAACAGGATATTATTCCTTGATGAGGATGTGCCCGGAGGAACAACAGCTTATATGATGCAGGAAGTATTGGAGAAACAGGGCGCATGGCAATACCTCGATTCACCTCCGAAAACCCTTACAGGTAAGGAACACAGGCCGGCTTATACCACCGATGGCGACTATTTCTCCAAGCCGAGTGCTGAAGATATTTTCGATGAAGTTTATGCAATAATGAAGGAGGCTAAGCCCGAGGAGTATTAGCCCCCGCTCCGCTTATGCTGAGCACCCCCTGAAGGGGCTTATTTTGTAACCCCGATAATCTTCAGCAACTCCATCGCTGCCTCACGCGGACCGCTTGTTTCAAATCCTGGAATACCCAGCCTTGTACGCATCTGGCCAACAAATAAATTGTTTCTGAAGAATGATTCAAAATACCTTTTAGCTATCTCTTCATGGAGATCCCTGTATTCCGGAGGACCGAATATGTTCGCAAAATATGTATTAACAAGACCGCTCGATGTTGTTGTGCCTTTGCTCATTACCGCTCCGGCACGGAATGTTTCAAGAGCTGTTTCAGCTGACCTGAATCTCTCAATAACCGGATGATCTGAGTCAACCTCCTCATAGTTATTGGCATACAGGATATAGTCAATCTTGTGCCCCTGGATAACAGTCTCAAATTTGGTGACAGGAATAATTATCCTTGCATTTACCTGGTTGGGGTTCATTATTATGGAACGATCCAGGTGACCGAATGCATAACCCGGCTGAAGGTCATCTAGGCGAAGAAAAGCACCAATCTCTGTACCATATCCTATGGCTGCTCCATTATGATCCAGTTCGATGGAGCCCATATCATCTGCAATAATTGTAAGTTCACGTATATGCTTTTCTGCCAGTACCCTGAAAGCTTCCAGGGTTTCTGATTTTCCTGCACCACTTTCACCCATCATAAGAATGCTAGCCTCTTTGTCACCCTGAAGGAGAATTTTTACCAGGGCACCATGGAATGGCATATTGTTACTCTTCATGGTAATTGAATTATGAAGCGTAAGGACCATTTTTTTAAGGTATCCGAAATAGCCGAATTCCGGCCGGCCGGGGACTGCACCTACAAAAATATCGTTTTCACCGTCCTCGAAGAAGACAGTTGGTGAACTGGAAAGTCCGTCAAGTACATTACCCTGTACTCCATAAAAGAAAATTGCGTCAGGCTGTCTTCGAAGATCTTCGTCATCGGCAAGCTGGAAAAGATTACACTGTGAAAAACCCAGCTCGAAGAATTCGATATGAAAATATACCATTATCAGTAGCTTACCAATCTTTGCAGGATAGCATAACCACTCTTCCGGTTTAAGGTCGACCATATCGATCGGATTCATACCGATCTTTTTAAAATGCCCTGTCCGTTTATTCATCGGCTGCTGGATAACAAGAGGCGGGTAGATAAGCATCTGCCTTATAACCGGTATGTTATTCAGCTTTTTATACTTGTCATTTGTGTATGCAATCTTTTTGGGTAAAGATATAACTGACATCTCAGCTCCGGCCGTTATTTGCCGGTAAACATTTGGATGACTTCCTGTGATGTTTTCCTGTACCTGCCTGTAAACTGTTCTTATCAGATGTGTAAGCTGTTCGATGGTTTCATTGAATGTTCTGTAAGGTCTCTTGTCAAGTCTGTCACCTTCTGAATCGTTTACAATGAAACGATCAAAGCTGCGCCAGTAATCATAAAGGTATTCAACAAAACCGGTCAGTTTGTCCAGATCTCTTAAAAATACTGAAGATTTTTCATAGATATGAGGTACAAGTTTGTTCTCATACTTAACAAGGTATGTTAGCGTTTTGATAAGATCATTAACTGTTTCCTTGTTTGCCTGCTGGTTTTCAAAAATATCAAGTAAAGGAGAATTCTTTTCTTTCAGATTTTCAATACAATGTTCAAGTACCTGACTGAATTTTTCACTGCCCAGCATCTCTTCGGCTGTCTCGCACATCCTCTCGCGGATGTTCAGGACTACCTTATTCCCAATAATACGTAATGTACTCTTCTGCATATGTAATATTTAACATTTGCAGCAAAAATATAACAATAATTAATTGAAGTTAAGCTTTTACTTAATTATTTTTGTAATATATTTCATTATGATTAAACGTTATGCCACAGGAAATAGATCTGTTTGCCATACTACCTGAAGATAAGATTCCTGAGAAAGGAAAAATACTTATATCAGAACCTTTTCTGCCTGATACATTTTTTAACCGTAGCATAGTTTATCTCACCGACCATAGTGAACAAGGTTCTATTGGTTTTATTCTTAACAAGAAGCTCGACCTTAAGATATGTGATGCCATAGAAGGGTTTGAAGGTTGGGAGGAATCTCTTAACATGGGAGGGCCTGTTGCTCCTGATACTCTTCACTATCTTCACAGTCTTGGACGACTTATACCCAAAAGCGTGAAGGTTGACAAAAATATTTTCTGGGGAGGTGATATTGATACTATTCGGGAACTTATAAAGACCGGTAAGGTTAAGGACAGTCAGTTAAGATTCTTTCTTGGCTATTCAGGCTGGTCGGCCGGTCAGCTTGAAAGGGAGCTTAAGGAGAATTCCTGGGTTATCGCATCAGTTAACTCTGATATTGTTATGAGCAGTCAGGGTGATGACACGTGGAAAAGTGTATTGAGAAACCTTAAGACCAAATACAGGGCATGGGCTGATTTCCCGGAGTCGCCGGATATGAATTAGTTACAAATGCAATATTCTGTATATAAGCTCTTTCAGTAAGTCTCCGGGTTCAGTGCCTGCATCACCGTAGCCTTTCGATTTCATATCAAATGTCCTGAGCAGGCTTATAGTCTGAACAGTTTTCCTGGCATTATATTTATTGGCAGCACTCTCATAATCTTTTACAAAAAATGGATTCACCTTCAATGCAGCAGCTACATTATTTTTTGTTTTGTCAGCTAAATAATGATATGTGAGGAGCTTGCTGAAAAAACTAAACAGAGAGGCTATTGTCAGAGTAAGCGGATTATCTTTTGGATTGTCGCCAAAGTATCTGACGATCATGTTGGCCTTCAGGATATTTTTCTCACCAACCGCTTTTTGGAGTTCAAAATTATTGTAATCCTTACTTATACCTATGTTCTTCTCAATTAAAACATTGGTTATTATCGGTTTGCTGGCCGGAAGAGTGATTATCAGCTTTTCAAGCTCATTCGCTATTTTATGCAGGTCAGTGCCAAGATATTCGGTAAGCATGGCACTGGCGGCAGGTTCGGTTTTGATACCCCTTTTCATCAGGAAATTTTCTATCCATGCCGGGATCTGATAGTCTCTCAGCCTTGGCGATTCAAAATAGACAGCTTTGGATTCCAGTAGCTTGTAGAGTTTTGTCCTCTTATCCAGACTCTTGTATTTATAGCAGAAAACAAGTATGGTTGACTGCAATGGGGCATCTAGATATGAGGCCAGATCTTCAATCTTTTTAAGCGACTGGGCCTCCTTTACAATTACTACCTGGTGGCTTGACATCATGGGGAAACGGCGTGCAGTATCAATTATAGCTGCAATACTGGTATCATCACCATATATGATAATCTGGTTAAAAGATTTATCAGCCTCTGACAGCACCTTATCCTCTATATAATCAGAAATTATGTCGATAAAATAAGGTTCTTCACCTGCAAGGAAATACACAGTCTTGAAAATCCTCTTTTTAAGATCCGATAAAATCTCCTCTATTGATGCTGCCATTATTAGAACCTTAGATGTTTTACAGATACCCCGTTTTTCTTGATCTCTTTCAAAGCAGCTATTCCTATTTTCAGGTGCATTTCAACAAAATCATCGGTAACTTTCTTATCACTCTCCTGAGTTTTTATCCCTGTTGATATCATCGGCTGGTCGGAAACAAGAAGAAGAGCACCGGTAGGGATCTCATTTGCAAAACCGACAGTAAATATTGTGGCAGTTTCCATATCAATTGCCATTGCGCGGGTTTTCATCAGGTATTTTTTAAACCTTTCATCGTATTCCCATACCCTCCGGTTGGTTGTGTACACTGTTCCGGTCCAGTATTCTTTTTTATACCTGGTGATGGTTGCCGAAATAGCACTCTGAAGCATGAAAGCAGGAAGGGCCGGGACTTCGTTTGGCAGGTAATCATTTGAAGTTCCATCACTTCTGATAGCTGCAATAGGCAGGATCAGATCACCGAGAGTATTCTTCTTTTTAAGTCCGCCACATTTCCCCAGAAATAAAACAGCCTCAGGGTTTACCGCACTCAGGAGATCCATGATAGTTGCAGCGTTGGGACTTCCCATACCAAAGTTTATAATTGTAATGCCATCAGCAGAGGCACTGGGCATATTCTTCTCCTTCCCCTCAACTGGTACATTATGCCACTTTGCAAATAGTTCGACATAATAGGTATAGTTGGTAAGAAGAAAATACTTGGTAAAAGTATCAAGTGCTTTTCCTGTATAGCGCGGCAGCCAGTTGGTAACTATTTCTTCTTTTGTCTTCATAAAAAAGTACTTATAGTGAGCTAAAATTCGGAATGCCTAAAGTTGGTTTCTTCTGAATTTCTATGCAAAAATAACCAGATAAATGACAACTAGATAGTTTGGATTATTAAACTTTACAAACTCCAGCTCACTTTAGGCACTCCAAACTTTAGGCACTCCAAACTTTAGGCACTATTAACTTAAGTAGATATATTTGTATGGAGTAGAAATTAAATTAGTTTACAAAATTTACCTTTTAAGTTGAAAGAGTTAAATCTGCCTTATTATTCATTCAAAATTACCGGTAAGGAAGGTAACGAGATGATACTTGACACGATCAGACGTAAGTATGTCCGGCTGACACCTGAAGAGTGGGTAAGACAGAATTTTGTTCAGTATCTTATTAATGAAGGAAAATACCCGCCGGGGCTCATCGGTATTGAGGTCATGTTCTCTCTTAATAGGCTTAAGAAAAGGGTTGATATTCTGATACATAACAGGAGGGGAGAGCCCGTTATGATTGTGGAGTGCAAGGAGCCTGAAGTTAAATTAGAGGATAAGGTTTTTGACCAGATAGTTGTATATAACATGGCGTTTAAGGTACCTTATTTAGTAGTAACAAATGGTATTGATCATTATGCCTTCAGGGTTAACCATCTGGAGAATAAGCGGGAGTATCTGCTGGCAATACCACTGTACGAGGATCTAAACCAGGATATTGCAGATGAGACAAAGGTGTAGTTCTTAGGGTTCCCCTCCTGGGAGGGGCCAGGGGTGGGTTGGTAAATAATGAAGACAAAAGGACAAAGACAAAGTGAGTAAATATAAGGTTCCCCTCCCGGGAGGGGAACTGTTTGAAATCAAGCCAGTGATAAATGCCAGGGAAAGAGGAAATTTAATAGGATAATTTTAAATACATTTTTAAAGATACATTCCTGATGATCAACGTTACCTGCGCCATAATACGCAATGAAGATGATGAGATACTCATAGTACAGAGAGGTGAGCATACCGACCATCCTCTGAAATGGGAATTCCCCGGAGGTAAAGTTCATAAGAATGAATCGGATGAAGAATGCATTATCAGGGAAATAAAGGAGGAACTGTCAATAGAAATAGTCATATGCAGCAGGCTTCAGAATGTTGAACATGACTACGGACATAAGCAGATAAGGCTCATCCCCTTTGTATGTGATACCCTTGATGATCTGCCACTGCTTTCAGAACATGTTGATTTTAAGTGGATTGAAACAAGCAAGCTATTGTCAGTAGATTTTTCTGAAGCCGATGTATCTGTTGCTGAAAATTATCTTAATACGACGGGCAATATCAGCAAGCCGGTCGCTGAATATGCTTCAGAAGAAGAACAGGCGCTTAAAGATGATGCCGACCTGAAGAATATGGTCAACAACCTGATGGGAATAAAGGAGGCAGAATGGGTAGCAGCCTCGGCAATCGATAATCCTGAGATTTTCAAAAAACTAATGGTATATTCATTTTCTCCTGATAAAAAACTTGCATTCAGGTCATCGTGGACTCTTACCAAGGTTTGTGACAAATATCCTGAATTGATATTTCCACATCTGACCAGTCTGGTTGAAGCTCTGCCGAAGATTGATAATGAGAGCGTTCAGAGGTCGTTTCTTAGAATAGTATCACTTACTGATTTGCACAAAATAGGAACAAAGCATCATGGAATGCTGGCAGACTATTGTTTTACTTCACTCAGGTCAGGATTTACAGCAATAGCAATCAAGGCTTATGCCATGGAGGCTCTATATAAGCTTGCTCTTGTCTATCCTGAACTTGCCAATGAACTTTCAGCTACAATCAATATGATTCAGGGTGAAGGTTCAGCTGGAATTATAGCACGCGGCAGAATTATCTTAAAAAGACTCGCTGAAATCCATTAACCACAGAGGACACAAAGCAAAACGCAGAGGGCTCAAAGATTTTATTGTCAGTTGCATACCTCATTGTCCTCAGTGATCCCGATTAATATCGGGACTCTGAGTTCTCTGTGGTTAAAAAAGGAATTAAAAACTGACACTTGTATTTTTCTTTAGTACTTTTGTCATTCAATTTTGTTTATGTATTATGAGAATTGTTGATACCAAAGGACAGCTCTGTCCGGCACCTCTTATTGCAACAAAACGTGCAATTAAAGAGACGCCAGTCGGAGAATCTTTTCTGGTTCTTATTGATAATCAGACCTCCTATGCCAATGTAAGCCGTTTTCTGAAAGATAATAATACACCTTTTACTACCGGTGAAAAAGATAGTATATGGACTCTTACCATCACAAGAACGACAGGCGAACATATCAACCCTGATGCAGAAGAATACTGTTCCACTGATGTGCCTCATTTCCAGAAAGGTGATTTTGTGGTGGCAATCTCCTCAGATAAGATGGGAGATGGAGATGAGGAGTTTGGAGTTCTGTTGATGACCAACTTCATTATGGCTATTCATGATCTGGATATTTTGCCGTCAAAAATGGTATTTTATAACAGCGGAGTATTTCTGGGAAGGAAAGATTCCGAAGTGATAGAACTGCTGAAGGATCTTGAAAGGATGGGTGTAGCCCTGTTCCTGTGCGGGACCTGTATAACCCATTATTCACTGAAGGATGAAGTAATAATTGGAACGGTAAGCAATATGTTCGAAATTGTGCAGATAATGTCTTCAGCAGAAAAAGTTGTGAAGCCATGATACCCCCCAACCCCCCGAAGCGGGGGGCTTTTAATTGGAAGGATGGTCCGTTTAGGGGTCCCGATTGTTATCGGGATAGGGGTGAAAAATATGTAGCTGAAATTATTAGTAAGAATTGGAAATGAAAGTTGATCTTCTCAAGCTTGTTGAATATGGAGGCTGTTCTTCAAAAATACCTGCAAAACAGCTTGAGGAGATATTGAAATTTCTTCCATTGCCTTCTGATCCAAATATCCTGGTGGATATTGATACTCATGACGATGCCGGCGTTTACAGGATCAGTGATGAACTTGCCCTGGTTCTTACAACCGACTTTTTCCCTCCAGTTTGCAGCGACCCTTATGAATTTGGACAGATAGCGGCAGCAAACTCAATAAGTGATGTTTATGCAATGGGAGGTGACCCTGTACTGGCTCTGAATATTGCAATGTTCCCTGCCAAAGGACTTCCACTGCAAGCCTATTCAGAGATGCTTAAAGGAGGTTTCGACAAGGCAACTGAAGCAGGAGTCAGGATCATAGGCGGACATACAATTGATGATACTCCTCCTAAGTATGGGCTGGCAGTTGTCGGATTTGTTCATCCTGAAAAGATAATAACGAATGCCGGAGCCCGTCCGGGTGACAGGCTTGTTTTGACAAAACCGGTCGGAACAGGAATTATAATGGCAGCTCAGCGTATGGGAATGGCGGAAGACAATGATGTTGAGGAGGCTAAGAGATTGATGAAGCTTCTTAACAAAAGCGGAGCAGGGGTGATGAAGAAACACGGACTGAAAGGTGCGACTGATATTACCGGATTCGGTCTTGCCGGTCATGCCCTGAAGATGGCAAAGGCAGGTAAAGTATCGATAAAGATCAATATGAGAGAAGTTCCGCTTATCGGTAAAACATTTAACCTGGTTGATGATGGATGTATTCCGGGCGCATCATTCAGAAATCTTGAATATTCAGAGACTGATACCTTATTTGCTGCTGATCTTGATTATAATCTCAAAATGATCGCATTTGATTCACAGACTTCCGGTGGATTACTGATGTCCGTTCCTGAGGAAAAGGCGGAGACTGTAATCTCCGACCTGCATTTAGCCGGTTTGACTTCTGCCTCAATAATTGGGGAAGTAACTGAGTTCCGGGAGAAGTATCTTATTTTGGAGAGTTAAGTCCTTTTTTTTTACACAGAGTTACACAGAGTCCTTCGTCGCTAGCTCCTCAGGATCACAGAGGAACTATGCAAAAGACAAGTGGAATACATATAGAACGAATGGATCAGGAAAATAAACTAAGGGAGATGTAAAAATAGAAGTTTCTTACAATTTTGGAATCTGATTCCAAAATTGTAAATTTGATGTATGATAAAACGAGAAGCTGAATCTGAATTATTAAGTCTGGCAAAGTCATTTAAGGCAGTTGCTGTGATTGGCCCAAGGCAATCCGGGAAGACTACTCTAACAAGATATCTGTTCAGTGAGAAGCCATATGTTAACCTGGAAAATCCGGATGACAGACGATATGCCCTTGATGATCCAAGAGGATTTTTAAGTAAATACATAAATGGGGCTGTGATTGATGAAGTTCAAAGAGTGCCAGAACTCTTTTCCTATCTTCAGCAGATACTTGATGGGGACAACAGGAAGGGCAGGTTTATACTTACAGGTTCAAATAATTTCTTACTTCAGGAGAGTATATCTCAGAGTCTTGCTGGAAGGATAGGTTACCTATATCTGCTTCCATTTACAATAAATGAAGTGCCGGAGTCAGAAACGAGCGATTTATCTGCCAGTATTCTCAAAGGTTTTTATCCACCTGTCTACGATAAAAATGCAGATTATGTAAGGTGGTATTCAAACTATATCCGAACATATGTTGAAAGGGATGTACGACAAATAAAGAACATTACTAACCTGAATCTTTTCGATAGGTTTATCAGATTATCAGCAGGAAGAGCCGGACAGATGCTGAATATGAATAACCTGGCGCTGGAATGCGGTGTGGATAATAAAACTGCCGGCTCCTGGTTAGGCATTCTTGAAAGCAGTTTTATTGTTTTCCGTTTGCAGCCACATCATCGAAGCTACAATAAAAGAGTTGTTAAGATGCCTAAGCTCTACTTTTATGATACAGGTTTGATTTGTTCACTGCTTGGTATTCATAATGTCCACCAACTTGAATTGCATCCATTATTTGGGAGCATTTTTGAGAATCTAATCGTCAGTGAACTGGTGAAGCGAAGTTATAACAGAACTCAAAAAAGTAATTTTTATTTCTGGCGGGATAATACCGGTCATGAGATAGATATTCTAATTGATAATGCTGGAGTATTGTTCCCGGTCGAAATAAAATCGGGAAAGACAATCAGCAGTGAATTTTTTAAAGGATTACTTTTCTGGTTCAATATCAGTAGTACTGAAGATGGAGCAGTTATTTATGCCGGTGAAGCTCATCAGAGAAGAAGTAGCGGGATTGAGATTTTCCCATGGAATAAAATTAAATCCCTGAAATTTTAAGCCTGACCATGTTATAAAAAATACCATACTAATGAAAACTGAAAAAATGTTAATTTGAAACATAACTGTTAATTATACCTGATTTAATAACTTTAGTCACTGCAAACTTTAGCTCACTTTAAGTACTTATTGGTTAGTAACATTCAAACTAATTACTAGATTCTAATATACAGATAATCAGTGATATGTGATTTTAAACGTATTTTACCGTAAAATAATTAAATAATTAGTTGACAAACTGAAAAATACGTTATATCTTTGAAAAAACAGTTATAAAATATGAAACGACTTACAAGGAAAGAAGAAGCGGCCATGAAGATCCTCTGGAAGGCCCGAAAGGGATTTATCAAAGAGCTGATAGAGCTCCATCCCGAACCGAAACCACTTTATACTACCTTTTCTTCTGTCATACGCGGACTTGAAGAGAAAGGGTATGTTGACCATAAAGCTTATGGCAAAAACCATGAGTATTATCCTATTGTAAAGAAGGAGGAGTACAGAAAAATATTTATGAAAGATGTCGTGACTGATTACTTCGGATCATCTTACAAAAATGTTGTTTCGTTTTTTGTAAATGAGAAAAAGTTAAGTACAGATGATCTGAAAAAACTAATTCAAATTATTGAGAAAGGGGAAGAAGATGGATAATATGTTATTATACCTGCTGAAGGTAACTGCAGGTACCACCCTGTTTTACCTGACCTATCTTGTTTTCTTCAGAAAAGAGACCTTTTATCTTAGAAACAGGATATTCCTGATACTGACTCTGATTCTGCCCGCTGTTTTTCCACTTTTGAAGATCCCGGTTGCTGTAACCTCCAGCATGCCTTCAGAACCAGTAAATGAAATAATCAACCTGATCCCCGCAGATGATGTAACAGGAATAGTTCAGACAGCTGCAGCGGGAACAACTTCTTTCAATATCAATGAATTAGTTGGCTGGATATATCTTATCGGAGCCGGGTTAATTATCTTAAGAGGACTCATCAGCCTGATCAGTACTTTCAGAATAATCAGAAAAGGAACAAAAAGAAGCAATCAATTTCCTAAAGTAGTTATTTCTGATATTCAGAATCCGCCATTCTCCTTTTTCCCATATGCAGTAATTCCCTCAAAAGAATATGAAACAGGGGAATATGACGACATTCTTGACCATGAGTTTGCACATATCAGGCAAGGACATACTTTTGATCTGTTACTGAGTGAATTTTTCATTGCATTTCAATGGTTCAATCCATTTGTCTGGCTCATTAAACGATCTGTTATACTGAATCATGAGTATCTGGCAGACCATGTCTCCATAATAAACAGAAGCGTTAAAGAATACCAGTACAGGCTTCTAAATTTCAACAAAGAGCTGAAAAACATTTCATTAGCTCATACATTCAACAGTCTGATCAAAAACCGGATCATCATGATCAATAAAAAACCAACACACAAATATGCTGCATGGAAGAATATTCTTGTTCTTCCTGCAATACTGGCAGCGGTGTATGCATTTGCCACACCTGAATATCACATAGTCGCTCCAACAGATGAACCACTTATAATTAATCAACCTCCAATAATTCTCCAGAAGGAAGTAAGAGGTATAGTTGTAAACAAAGAGGGAAAGCCTCTTAAAGGAGTTAATATTAGCAGTACGGGAACTCTTGGGAGTATAATATCAGTCAATTCCGACAATGATGGAAGGTTCGTTCTGATTGATGTCAAGGATGATTCATTTCTTGTTCTACGCTACCGAGGTTATACAGATGTTATAAGCAAACCCGACTTCAAAAAAGAGATGAGCATTATAATGTCAATGGACAATTCTTACAAAGTGACAGAGTATGCTAACGAACCAGGTGAAGGTGCTCAGAAACCTATCACCTTTTTAGATGGGTTAATAAGCGATCAACCCACTTCCGTCTTAATTGAAAAACTCGGAAATGAATTTGGAACTGTTGTAGTACTTAAGGGCAAAGAGGCGACAGATAAATATGGAGAAGCAGGGAAAAATGGAGTTGAGGAGGTATATTCCAGGGATAAGGCTACTGAGTTGGGTCTTAAATTTCCATTCAGACGTGTTAGTCCTGATGAATATCCGACATTTCAGGGTAAAGGCTTTATAACCTTTAATGATTGGGTAATAAGTCAGATAAAATACCCGGCAGAAGCGACCTCCAACAGAATAAAGGGAAGAGTTACAGCAAGTTATACAATTGAAGCTGATGGATCTGTAACTAATGTGAAAATCATGGGCAAATCGGATCCGCTGCTTGCCGATGCTGTTATGAAGGCTGTTCAGAGTTCCCCTAAATGGGAACCTGCAATAAAAGAGGTTGCCAGGGTCCCGTTTGCACAAATGGTAAGTCTGAAGTTCGAATTGCCTGACAGGATCTCGCCGGATGATGTTTATGTAATGGTTGAGAAAATGCCTTTGTATCCGGGAGGAGATGTTGAACTATTGAAATTTATTGCAACAAATACAAAGTATCCGGAAGCGGCAAAAGCGGAAAAAATTGAAGGGAGGGTGATTGTCCGTTTAATTGTTAATAATAAAGGGAATGCAGAAGAAGTAACCATATTGAGAGGAGTCCACCCGTTACTTGATGATGAAGCCATAAGGGTGGTTTCAATGTTATCCGGATTTGAGCCGGGAATGCATGATGGAAAACCGGTGAATGTTTGGTATATGGTACCGATCACCTTTGTTCTGCCAAAAGTAACTGTTGATTCTGTACGGCAAAAGATTAGAACCCGGATCTGACTAATAAAGGTTCTAGTAAATTATTTAAACTTAATAAAATGAAGAACATCAAAGATTTCTTAAAAGTTGTGTTGGCTATAATCCTTGTTAATTGCTTCTCAATGAGAGTAATTGGACAAACTGGAGCGAGCCTAAAAGATTCACTAAAGAATCAAATAACTCAAGACGATTTAATAGCTGTTTTGCAAACGCTTAATATGGAAATCTATAAATTCAATGTCAATTTTTCTAAAAACAAAAAGTATAATGTCATTTTATATAAACAAGAATATGAATATCGAAATAAAATAAAAGAAGAGAACATTTGGAGTACGACTTCTCCTTTTAATACATTTGAGAATGGGAAAGTAGGTTATAGAACATTGGAATTTATAAGGATCATCACAAAAGGGGAAAATAAGGATTATTCGTTAAACATTAGAATGGGAGATTTTGGAATACCTGGATACCCAATAAAGATTGATTCAATATATAAAAATCCTCATTTTTGTAAACCATTTAAGCTTCCAATAGAGTGCACTGACGGAAGCATCATACCATTAATACTGATTGGTTCCTCTTGGGAAACAACATCAAGAGATGGAACAATGAAAGCTCGACGCTTTTGTATGGAAAATGAAATGGAACCAGATTTTTCAAGCAAAGCATTTGATGAAATGCCTCACTATTTCATCATCGGGATAAGAATTGAAGGGGATAATTAATCAATCTATTGTTTAACTAATAATTTCGTTGTAAATTTGATCATAGCTTGTTTAAGAGATTAATACATACCTGATCCTGATCTAAATCGCATGAAAAAACAATTATTGCCGTTTATCTCCTTTCTCGTTTTTACAGGTCTTATTATTTTTAATAATGGCTGCAAAAATGAAATTAATAAAACTGACTATCTGAATAAGGTCTTAAAGAATCTTGAAAAGATCAGTTCAGCCTCTTATCACTCGGTAATGTCATTCAATCTCCCCGGTGATACAACAAGATTTACAACCTATATCTGGATTAAAAAGGAATTTGAAAACAAGGCTGATACTACTATTGGTTCAAGTTTTGCATGGTTTTATCCTGAAGATGATTCAAAGATGTATTTATATTATGATGGATCAGCCAGAGGTCATTTAGACAGTGACAGGAAAACAGTTACCATTGATAGTTTTAAAACCAATACTTTACCTTTCCGACCGGTAGGATCACCTTTTTTCAATAAGGCAAAAAATATATTAAAATATGCACTCGAAACAAATGACAGCATCTCAACTGAACTGAAAGATTTTGGAGATTCAATAAGGTTTATATTGTATATTCCTCACCGGGTTAAATATTTCTTTGGAAAAGCGGTTGAAATGGACAACCCTTATTTGTTAAGGGAGGATGCCTTTACAAGGTACGAAATATGGATAGATAAATCGGAAGGCTTGCCATATAAGATCATAGATAAAATGCCGCACAATAGTGGTTTTGAGGCATGTAATAATCTCAAATTAAATAAAATCAGAATTGAGGATTTCAGACCATCAGACTATTTCCCCCCTGATTATGAAGTAAAGGTGAGAGGACAACAACAGAGAATATTTAAAGATTTGACAGGCAAAACCGCCCCGGACTGGACTCTGACAGATTACAGTGAGAACTCAATTGGCTTAAAGAATCTGCATAGCAAAGTATTATTGATTGAGTTTACAGGAATTGGCTGTGCACCTTGTCATGCTGCAATACCTTTTATAAAGCAACTTGTCAAAGAGCATGAGGGTAGAGACTTCGAATTTGTGAGTATAGAAACATGGGGAAATGATATTGAAGGACTTAAGAGGTATCATAAAAACAATGAGCTTAATTATAACTTATTAAAGGCTTCAGAAAATATAGTAGACAGATATGAAGTCAGTGGGGTGCCTGCATTTTATATACTTGACAGAAATCATGTAATCATGAAGATCATAACCGGTTATGAGAAGGGTACTACTGATAAGGAGATCAGGAATGCAATAAAAGAGTTGATCTAAAGCGGAAAAAATTAGATAGTAGTCCAGAAAAGATTGAATGATCCTGAAGGTGGTATGTTAACCTTGAGGTTCATTACTTTACTATTTGAAATTCATTCAGGGATCTCCTCTGCGTTAAGCCAATCCTTTGGCAAGTTAACAGTCCCGTAGGGACCAAATATTGGTAAAAAGATGTATGACCTCTCTTTGTCGCGTCCCGTACGGGACGCAAGGAAAACCTCAATCACCATTCTACCCGGGTGTTGTGCCTGACGGCACAAATTTTAAATAAAACCCTTTGCCTTACGCCTATTTCTTTACATATTGAGTCTTTATCGCCTTCTTAAACACCACCCAATCCTCCTCTGTCATTCTTTCGGGAGTAAAAAGACAAATTCCTGCAGCTCCGTTCTCCATCGACTCCCTTATTGCAGGTTCAAGCTCATCAGGGGATAGTCCGTGGTTCTCAGGATCCGGATTTGAGGCCTTACCTGCAGGATCGGGACAAATAAATAATCCGCTGTAAAGGGGAGCTTTATTATTGAGCGCTGTAACGCCCTCCTTGCACATATCCCCAATCCATTTTGTTCCCTCAAGGTAAAAATCATTATAAAGCATCGGGTAAACGGCATCAAGGTTCCACTTATCCCATTCCTGCCGGACAATCACTTTTGCAATTGAATTAGGTCCTGGAAATACTGCCGCAGTGATCTTTTTATTTTTTGCATGCACAGCAACTGTAAGCCGGTTTACCAGATTGGTGATAAGGTCATACCTGAACTGCTTCCATTTTTCTACCTGCGACGGATCTTCCACATTTTCGATTTCAATACCTGTTTCAGCCATGAAATCGTTAACACATTTGTCGCAATAGCAATAGTCATATTCC
The DNA here is from genome assembly GCA_035531395.1 of Bacteroidales bacterium. Lineage (GTDB taxonomy): Bacteria > Bacteroidota > Bacteroidia > Bacteroidales > VadinHA17 > LD21. The sequence goes on along the minus strand of DATKTA010000003.1, from coordinate 171,149 downwards.
GGGAACTCCCTGTCCATTACGAGTCCATACTTTTTCCAGAGTCCTTTTGCCAGTATTACATCGGGGAAACGGATGAAGTCGAGATGAATGCCATCAACCTCAGGGATCTCAGCAATCTTGCTGTACATATCCTCAAGATATTGTTGGACTTCAACGCGGTTCGGGCATACGAAGTGATAATGATCAGCATAAGCCGGTTTATCATATGCTGATTCGCCTTTCCCGTTTACTGCATACCATTCCGGTTTCATATCTGGATTGTAATTCTGCGTAAGCGTAGGTATCCAGGTGTGAAACTCCAGTCCAACCTCTTTGGCGATTTTTCCTACTCGTTTATAGGCTTCTATATTCCATCCGGAATTGTACATCAATCCGTCAACACCTTTATCTTTCAGGTCCTGAAATTTGGCTTTTATCTCAGTGTCTGTTGCTTTGCCGGGTCCGCCGGTCCATGCATAGACTGGTATCTTGGTCTCTTTTCTGGTTGAACATGACGCAAGTAAGAAAACAAGTAAGACATAAATAAGCTTGTTCATATCATTGGATTTTAAAGTTAATACTAACTGTAAAAGATATACTCTCAAATATAAATAAAAAGAGAGTTAAATTAAGTATTGGAAAGGTCAACGTTATTTAGTCATTGGTAGTCATTATATTGTTTTATATCAATGACAGCCGAAGGCCAAATGACGCCGAAGGCAAATGACCCAATGACGGCCGAAGGACATATGACATACTGCAAATGACAAAAAACGATCATAATAACCTATCACCAAACAGCTATTTCGGCAGCGTAAAAAGAAACTCAATACCTCCGGTCGGGATGTTTCTGACTGATATCTCACCTTTATGCAGGATAATAGCATTTTTTACGATAGACAATCCAAGTCCTGTTCCTCCCTGTTTCCTGGATCTTCCGGAATCGACCCGGTAGAATCGTTCAAAGACCCTGGCAAGGTGTTCTTCAGGGATCCCGATCCCATTATCAGAAAAAGAAAAATGATAATATTTTTCATCTTCATGGAACAGGTTCACTTTTACAATTGAGTTTTCGCCGGCATAGTTTATCGAGTTTTCAAGAAGGTTCTGAAATACTGAAAGCATAAGAGACCTGTTTCCGGTAACAAATACATCATCTTTCAGATCACATGTGACGGTCATGTTTTTTAACTGGTATGCTGATTTGAAGTTGTCTCTTACTTCATAAAAAATCTCATTTATTTTAATTTTTTCAAATGGGAAACTGGCTCCTGTTTCTTCTATTTTGTTAAGTACGGCAATATCATTAATAAGTTGCGATAACCTGTCTGTCTGGGCCAGTGCCTTTTCAAGAAAATATTTTTGTTTAGCAGGGTCAATAGCTGTATCTGTCAAGAGTGTTTCTATATATCCTTTCACTGAAGAAACGGGAGTTTTAAGCTCATGTGCAATATTTGAAGTTACCTGTTGCTTGACTATTCTGCTGGTCTCCACATTGGTGATATCGCTGATAATAATCTCAAAACTCTCATCATGAAACAGAATGCACTTAACCCGAAAATACTTTCCTCCCTTATTTATCTGGTACTCTGTTCTGGGTGGTTCAGAAGCTTTTATATCTGTTGACTTTTCTTTTTCAATAAAATCAAATACAGGTTTAAAATCAGGTATTCTGAAAAAATTTGTTGAAGATATTGTAAGCTCCCCGGAAATAATATTCATATATTGTATGAAGTGGTTGTTTGTCAATATTTTATCATTGTCTCTGGTAAAAAAACCGACTCCTTCATGGAGTATATTCAGATGGTTAAAAAGCCTCTCCTTTTCAACTGCCAGATCGTCCCTGGTTTTTGCCAGGTTTCTGTAAATACTGATTATCTCTTCTCCAATAATGCCCAGCTCATTTTTTGGGAATGGCAAACTATCGTCAAAAGGTTCATTCCTGCTTACTTTTACGGCAAAATCCTTAAGTTTTGTTACAGACTCGCCAAACTTATTGGTTACTAGCAATAATAAGATCCATATCAGAACAAATGAAAATAAAATCACAACCAGGAACATCTTTTCCGTTGCAAGGAAATTTTCAATGTTGATATCATAAACTACAGCAGCTCTTATAAAATACCTGTTATAGAACCTCGAATAATAATAATAATCAACCCCTGTGGTATTCGATCTTCTTACTGCTGTACCAAAATCTGAGTATGTCGACACCATTATTTCCGGTCTATCCTTATGATTTTCCATCGAACTCCAGTCTTCTACCGAACTGTCATACAAAATTTTGCCCACAGAACCTATAATTGTTATGCGCAGTTCATCATGAGGGAGAATTCTTACTAGAGAATCAACAATGCGGTAATTGCCTTTTTCATAAACTGAATTAGCAATAAGATAGTTATTTGTAATTTTGGTGATATTGAACAGTTCATCATTGAGTGTTCCTATTCTATAGTTTTTTTCACGGTGATATAAATATGCCACCATAACTAAGGTAAAAACTACAAATACACTGAAGTAGTAAATAAAAAGTTTATTCCTGAACTGGCTTCTTGCAATCATTTGTTTATTTTCTTTTTACTATCGGGAATCAAGCACAAGAATCCTTTGATTTTCTTCGTTTACCCCGGCCCCATGGGGAGCGAAGAAAATCAATTTACTCCCCCCCGGGGATGGGGTAAATAAATTGATTTTCAAGCGATTTGCAATTTATTAATCATGATTGCCGATAGTCATATTATTTATTATTAAATTCAGAATTCGAAGAAATATCCATATCCGGTTTTATTTTTCAGGTTTGAACTATATTTCCCGATTTTGCTCCGTATTCTGGTTATATTTACGTCGACTGTACGATCTGTTACTATGACATCTCCACCCCAGATTCTTTGAAGTATATCTTCTCTGGAAAACATTTTGGACTGATTCTCAAGCAGAAGTTTCAAAATTTCATATTCTTTTTTTGTGAGATCAATCTTCTTATTTTCGATCAGAACCCGTTTTCTGACATCATCCAGTTCTATATTTCCAAAACTTAGTATTTCTTTATTCTTAGTAAGTTCTGCTTCAGATCTTTTCAAAACAGCTTTCACCCTTGCAGTCAGTTCATTTATTGAGAATGGTTTTGCAATATAGTCGTCAGCGCCCAGGCTAAATCCTGTAAGTACGTCATTTTCTGTATCTTTTGCTGTAAGGAAAATAATAGGTGCTTCAATTTTATATTCTTTCCTTAATTTTTCAGCAAGTTTGAATCCAGACATTGATCCCATCATGACATCCAGAAGAAAGAGGTTATATGTATGTAATGGTTTTTTAACAGCCTCTTCTGCTGAATGGGCAATTTCTGTGATAAATCCGGAATTTGAAAGGTTGTACTGGAGTATCTCGCATAGATCTTCCTCATCATCAACAATAAGAATTCTGCCTGCCTTGGTATCCATAAATGATAATTTATAAATTAAAATTATTGCTGATTGTCATTTTTCTCTTTATCCAGGTCTGTGTGCCTTACGTCTGTTCCCTGAAGCGAGTATATCGTTGCTTCAGCAATATTCGTTGCATGATCAGCGATCCTTTCGATGTTTGTGATAATATTCTTAAGTTCGGAGTAACTCAGGAGCATTCGCTTTGTTTCTTCACTGATTCTTGCCTTTGAAATACTGTTGATAAGGAGCTTTTGATTCATCTCATCAACAACTGAATCATTCTTGATTGTCCAGATCGCATAATCCGCATCATTATTTACGAATGAGAGTAATGATTTTTCAACCATTATCCTTCCCGATAGAAGCATATTCTGTATCACCCCGGTCATAGCTTTGTATTCTTTTGTTTCTCTGAGTGTTTCAAGATTATGTGTTATATTCATAATCAGATCTCCGATCCGTTCCAGGTTCAATACCATTCTGTACATTGCCACAAATCTCCTAATATCAGATGCAACGGGCTGATAGAGAACAATGATATTAATAAATCTTTCGCTCATTGACACCTCATATTTATCAATCTCCTTTTCATTGCTTTTTAATGAGCTGAGCAATTCCATATTCTCCTTTTTATCTTTTCCTGTCATCAGTTTTTCAATAAGTGTGAGCTGTGCCAGTACCAGATCTGCCATCTCATTGAAGCTTGTCAGAAACTCCTTAATTGATTGTTCTTTTTTAATATTCATTGTTGGAATAATTAATTTACAAGTTAAATAATTTCAATGATTAAACATTTCAACCAAATTTCCCGGTAAGGTAGCCTTCGGTGCGGGAATCTTTAGGATTAGTGAACATTGTATCTGTCTGGCCGTATTCTACCAGTTCTCCAAGATACATGAACATTGAATTATCACTTATTCGGGCAGCCTGCGACATATTATGAGTCACAAGCAGAATAGTGTAGTTTCTTTTGAGTTCAACGAGCATATCTTCTATTTTGGCGGTTGAAACCGGATCAAGTGCTGAGGTTGGTTCATCTAATAATAGAACGTCAGGGTTGAAAGCTATAGCCCTGGCAATGCAAAGTCTTTGCTGCTGTCCGCCTGATAGGAAGGTCCCTTTCTTAAACAGAGAGTCTTTTACCTCATCCCATAATGTTACATCGATAAGGGCTTTTTCAACTATCTCGTCACGTTCATTCCTTTTCAGACTTATACCATTGAGTTTATAACCTGCAATAACATTGTCATAAATGTTCATGGTTGGAAATGGATTTGGCCGCTGGAATACCATTCCTACTTTCCGGCGGAGTTCTATGGTAGACATTTGTCGGATGTCATTGCCATTCAGATATATAGTGCCATTGGTTTTGATGTTGGGATAAAGTTCATGCATTCGGTTGAAGGCTCGGAGCAGTGTACTTTTGCCACAGCCGGAAGGGCCCATTATTGCTGTGATTGCTTTTCTTTCTATGTCTGCATTAATATCTCTGACAGCAAACTTATCTGCATCATAGGCAATTGAAAGGTCTTTGACTCTTAATACCGGGTTGTCAATATTTAATGATTCTGTCATTTTTTTCTCCTGATCTTGTTTTTTGAAGATAACCTGCTGGAAATTAAGTTAAGTACCAGTACAAATATCATCAGAAAGAGTGATGAGCTCCATACAAGCCTGACCATATTAGGGTCATTATAAAACTCCCATATCAGCAGTGGCACTGCACTTGTTGGTTTTGAAACATTATAGTTTATTGCCGTACTGCCTAACGCTGTCATCATAAGAGGTGCCGTTTCTCCCAGAATACGTGACAGGGATAGCAATATGCCTGTTGAAAGTCCGCTAAATCCCGATGGGATTAACACCATTAATATTACCTTATGATAAGGAGCGCCCAATGCAAAAGCAGCCTCCCTGATCTCGTTGGGGATCATTTTCATTGTCTCTTCAGTTGATCTGATTATCATCGGAAGCATCATTATCGCGAGAGCCACGCTCCCTGCAAAAGCCGAAAACCCGTTAGTAACATGTTTAACGATCCATAGATAAGAAATAATTCCAAGAACAATCGATGGAACACCCTGCAAAATTTCGGTCACATTCCTGAGAAAATCGGAATAGCGCTGCTTCTGATTTTCATACATGTATATTCCGATCATTATTCCTGTGGGGATTGCCATAACTGATGAAACCAGCACAATAAGAAATGTCCCTGTTATTCCATTTGCTATTCCACCAGGTATTGTATCATTGTTAGCAATTGCGGTCATTGCCTGAAGAGAATCAGGTGATGTCTGTACAAAAAAATTGAAGTTAATCTGACCGATCCCGTTTATAACAATTTTACTTATTATAAACACAATAGGTATAACTGTCAGTAACGACATTGAGATAACAAAGATGAGAAACAGCTTATTTTTTCTCTTCCTGTGGTATATGTTGTCATAAAGGGCTGATATGTTTTTCCTGGTAGTCATAAATGTCAGCCCCCGAATTTTCTGATAATGATTTTACCAATACTGTTTATGATACCTGTAATAGCAAATAATAATAGTCCAATGGCTATTAAGGAACTCAGTTTTAAGCCTGATGCCTCTCCGAACTGGTTAGCAATTATACTTGCCATAGTATTCCCTGTAGAGAATAAACCTGAAGGGATTACATTTGAGTTCCCGATAAGCATTGTTACGGCCATAGTCTCTCCCAGTGCTCTTCCAAGGGCAAGGATGTAGCTTGCTACAATGCCTGATCTTGCATTTGGGATTATCACATTGAATATTACTTCAAAACGAGTGGCTCCCAGTGAGTAAGCAGCCTCTTTAAGTTCATCTGGAACCATTGCAATGATCTCATTGCTGAGAGATGTAGCAAAAGGAATTATCATGATCGCCAGAATGAGAGAAGCTGTAAATATTCCGAACCCCTGGTCACTAAGCCCCAGTTTTATTATAAATGGTCTGAGAGTGTAAAAGCCCCACAGGCCGTATACTATTGACGGAATTCCGGCCAGCAAATCAACCATTGAACTAAGTATCCCTGCTATCCTGGTTCCCCGGTAATATTCTGCAACAAAAAGTGATGTTGAGAATGCAAGCGGTATACAGATAATAAGTGCAAGAATTGAAGTTATAAGTGTTCCGGCTATGAATGGCAGGGCACCATATACTTCTTTACCTGCTGTAGGATTCCATTCATTTGTGAAAATGAATTTTAATCCGAATGTTTTAAAAGCCGGAAGTGCTCCCCTGAAAAGAGAGAATACAATTCCGGCAGATATTATCAGAACCAGCAGTGTTGCTGTAAAGAGTGCAGCTTTTGTAAGCCTGTCACTATTCATTAATCTTTAAGTATTGGTTTGCCTTCAAAAGTAATTGTTCCGAGAATGTTTTTTGCAACAGTTACAGCATCTGCGGGAAGTGAGGCATAGTTCACGCTTTCAGCAATCGCCTGGGCATCAGGACTTATCAGCCAGTCAAGAAAATGGACAGTTGCTTCAGCCTGTGAAGATGAATGTTTGTTATATGCCTGCTCCTTGTAGAGTATAATCCAGGTAAAGCCGCTTATAGGATATGCATCAGGATCAGCAGAGTTTGTAACCATGATCCTTGTATCAGCCGGGATCTGACCTTTTGCTGATGAACTGACAGTTTTTATTTCCGGGTTGATAAAATTTCCGGAGCTGTTCTGAACCAGGGCATACTGAATTTTCTGAGCGAAAGCATATTCAGAACCAATATAGCCGATGGAACCTACTGATTGGCTTATTGTTCCGGCAACCCCAGGATTTCCTTTTGCTCCCATACCAACAGGCCAGTTAAGTGATTTGCCGGTTCCGACTTGTTGACTCCACAACTGACTGATCTTGGTCATGTAATCACTGAAAATATAGGTAGTACCGCTTCCGTCTGACCTGTACACCACAGAAATATTCATATCAGGAAGGTTTACTCCGCTGTTTACTGTTTTAATTTTCGGATCATTCCACTTTGTAATCGACCCCAGAAAAACACCCTCAAGTATCTCCGGAGTAATCTTAAGGTTATCGACTCCCTGAAGATTATATGCAATAACTACTGCCCCCATACATGTAGGTATATGTACTATTTCTGCAGGCATTTCAGATAGTTCTTTTTCTGACAGAAAAGCATCAGTTGCTCCAAAATCAACAACTTTGTCTGAGAGGCTTCTTATACCTCCGCCTGATCCGATTCCTCCATATGTCAGTAATATACCTGAATCTTCGGTATACTTTTTAATAGCAAGATTATAAAATGGCATAGGAAAAGTTGCACCGGCTGCAGTTATTGCAACCTTATTCTTATCTGCTGAACTTTTATTACCACCTGAGTTACAGGAGACTGTAATTGCCAGTATGGTCGCAAGGATAATTAAATTTCTCATCATTTTAAATTTGTAATTATTTGTTGATTCATTCATTTTTAGAATTTTATTTCAAAGTTTAATGCAATAGTCGATGTAAAAGGCATTGATTCGTCATATGGTGACCATCCCTGGTAGTTGGGAGCAATCCTTATCCCGGGAGCGGGAGAATAATCAAATCCAGCCATAAATAATTGTCCGTCCCTGTTATTATTCCAGGGTAGTGGCTCACCACTCCTTATGGTTGACGTAAGCTTATCATATCTGGCAAAGAGAGTGAATTTTTTAGCCAATGCTACTGAGGTGAAAGCCGAGACTCCTGAAAAATCATTTTCGCTTAACATCCCGTTGTTAAGCTGGTAGTTATACTCAATACCGACTTTTGCTGTTTTCCAGGTGTAGCCAGCAAAAAGAGAGTAAGTAGACTGGTTGTAGTTGTTATTCATCCTGTCATAATATCCTCTGACAACAAAATTTTTGAAAGGTGTTACAGTTAATCCAATTGTCGCCTTAAAGGTACTGTCAGCCTGAAGTTTTTTATATCCTTCTCCATTTAGCAGAGATAAATCAACAGATAAAAATCTGAAGGGTGAATAGTCAAATGCTGCACCCAAGTCTGCACTTGGACCAAAATTATATGCATCCTGAAATGATTTGTAAATGTAACGATAGCCCCATTGTTTTTCAGATACGCTGAACTGGCTGGTACCTATCATTCCAAATCTGGCTGATAAATTATCTTTTTTATACTGCACATAAGCATTCTTGATAAAGGCAGTCATTTGTAATTTTCCAATTCCCGGATCAGCAACATCAATGTTTATCTTTGAGGAGATATTCCGTGTGAAGAAATACTCATACCCCAGGTAAGCTCTGGTAATATTAAATGATTTTGAATATTCATCCTTTGTGATTGCCGAACTTACATCCGAAAAGATCAACGCAAATGGTTTCCCGTTAGGAGTGAAAGAGTCTTCGTTCTGAGCAATCAGGCTGGCAGAAGTAAACAGAGATGCCAGTAATGTAATGAATGATAAGAATATATTTCTCCCCATGATTTAAGGTTTATTTTACACTGCAAAATTGTAACTATATTATTACACTACTGTTAAGAGCATGTTACATCATTGTTACAATTAATATTTTTAAATTGCGGCATTTAATTTTAAGAATATGTTTCTAAAGCGACTCATGTTAGCGGTAATTTTGATGATTGCTGCAAATACACTCAAATCACAAACAATAGCTAATCCCAATTTTGGGCTTAAGAGTCATGAAACTCTTGGAATTGATAAAGTTGAGGTAACCCGGGAAAAAACTGTACTGCATTTAACTATAGAGAATCGCATTGAGAATGGCAACTTTTGCGCAGACAGGAGAATATATATTACCGATCCTGCAGGTAACAGACTAAAAGTAATCAGGGCATCAGGGATACCCGTTTGTCCTGATAGTTATAAGTTCAAACAACCTGGAGAGAAGCTGAGTTTTACCCTTACATTTCCTGCCTTGACCGGAGAACTGGCATACATTGATCTAAGAGAGGAATGTTCTGATAACTGTTTCTCTTTTTATGGAATTGTTTTGGATGAATATATTAACAGCAGGCTTGATGAAGCATTTTCAATGGCTGAAAGAGGAGAATCGCTTAAAGCGATGGACAGGTTCATAAATATTTCTGAAACTGCAGCGAAGAACAATGGTATCCGTGCCCTGATATATTTTAATATTATAAAGCTGGCAACTGAGACCGGCAATACTGTCAAAGCTGGTGATTGTTATAAAAAGCTGGGCTCCATGAGCTCAAGAGGAGGTAAGATCTATATCGATCAGCTTAATTTACAGGGAATAATATATTGATACTCAAGGGTGCTTTTCAGGGATAACTTCTGTATTACCTACTAAAGCCCCCAACCATCATCCTTATGGCTGATGGTTACCCCCTGAAGGGGGTTGAAACAAAGCACAAAACTTAGCTCCCTTTAGGGAGCAGACTCGCATCAGCGAGGCAGGGGCTGGTAAAAAAAAGAGGCCACATATAGCAGCCTCTTTTATAATGTTGATTTATTCTTCTATTATTTCTTGCCGAAATAGAAATCAAGTCCTAATGCAACAACCCATGTCTTTTTGCTATAGGTTTCGGTATAAGCTCCGAGGGCACCTGTAAAGTCTTTTGAATCATCCTGATACAGGGTATACTGACCACCAAGGTTAAGGTCAATCATCGGGGAGATACGGTATCCGATACCGCCGCCAAATGAATTTGTATTGGTACTGTACCGCATGTCGCTCTGGTAGTTTGAATTGACCCCTGTTGATGTGGCAACCCAACCAAGACTTGCTCTTAGCTTGTCGGAGATACTGTATTCTGCTCCCAGTCCATATTCATAAAAATTCTTATCGATCATGTCAATATCTAATGATTCACTTCCATCATAGTCGACATTCTGATCGAAATACGTGTTGAATGTTCCTGCAAGCAGAAGTTTACTGCCAGGTCTGAACTCAGCACCAATTGCAAGAAGCGCAGGCATATCTGCAATGACTTTTTCACCGTCAACAAAGATGCCACCACCATCCTGACCTCCGTTTACTTTGGTTGTCAGTTCAAGCTTAGTCTGGAATTCATACCTTAGAGATATATTTAATTTATCGGAAGGGGAATAGTTTGCGCTAAGGATAGGGGTAAAACCAGTTCCTGTCTCTTCAGCATCAACTGACCTGTCCTGCGTTTGTGCTGAATATGACGACATGGTTGCTGCATTTGTAGCAAATACCGGAGCAACAACACCAAGTGTTGCGGCAGCAGTACCGATATTCATTCCTGCAGTTGATATACCGGCAGCTCCAAGCAAAGTTGCAATCTGTGTCTGTGTGGCAACAGGAAGTGCTGTAAGAGGAGTTGCTGCAGGAGTACCACCTGTTATCAGAGCTGTAAGGCTTGTTGCAGCTGCAGTTGATCCTGCTGATAAAGTATTAAGAACAGTAGCACCGTCAGAAAAGAATCCGGATGCCGGATTCATTACCCCGTTATATTTAGTCCCGAATGCGGGGTAAGTGGGATTTATCTGTATATTTCTTATGAAACCGTTATAGGTGTTCTTTGCAGAAACCAGCCTGAATCCTGCTCCCAGTGATAACTTATCACTTATTTTATATGCGACATTTGCCTGATATCCGAAATAAACCGAAGATCCTTCAAAGAATATATCAGCATCATATCCTGTAGTTGGAATTCCCTGGCTTGATAAAAGGGCAGGAAGCTCAGAAAGTGGCTGTTCGAACTGAGGCAAACCATCATCATATGTTGCACCTCCGCCTCCTCCGATTGGATTAAATCCAGCCGAGAATGATAGTTTTCCTGTGTTGTAGGCTACATAAACCCCGGGGTAAACAGGAGCGCTTACATTCCCTATATATTCTTTATTGAGGGGAGTGTAGTTATTGTTGATGGTTTTTGTTTGTCCTATAGTCTGATTGTTGATAGAGGCAAAAAACCCATCACCAAGTTTTGTAAGTCCTGCAGGATTGTAGTAAACTGCATCAATGCTAGTTGATGCGTTGCGGTTCTGAAGACGGGTAAACATGGCACTCTGGTTTGTGTTCGTAACCAGTCCGCCTGCAAACACGCTGCCGGTAATCAGAATGGCAGCAATAAATGATAAAAATTTTCTCATTGGTAGTATAGTTTAAGTTTAAGTTTCAGAAGCAGTCAGATCGTTTTCCTGCGCTGCCTGTTCCATTTAAAAATAATTTAGGTTATTTCAGTGAATAAATCTTTTTAATCGAATCAAAAGTAGAAAAATAATTGATTTAAACAACAAGTCTAAAATAATCATATGATAATTAGCAGATTGAAGGCTGGTATTATTGTTATTCGAAAAAAAGCTTGTTGTTTTCATAATTGAATACCATTTTCGTAGAGCTCTGGTTAGCACAGGGGAGATCCCAATTTACATTCCTCCATCCGCCTGTTTTTCATTTTTCCTCATTCACTTCTCAGAAGTACAAACTCCTCAAACAACCCATAATCCAGAAAACTATAATCCTTCCCCGGAGGGTATTTACCGATGTTCCGCCATGTCCATGGTGTTACAAAACCGGGATTTGGTTTTGAATGATGAGGACCCTGCAGATTGCGAAGGCTTCCTATAATCTTAATCTCCACCTTGTTTATGCCTGGCCTGATAAGTCCGGTAACATCAGTAGTATAAGGAGGAAATGCAATTGGATCTGCCTTTATGCCGTTGACATAAACTTCAGCAACGGTCCCTGACCATTTATTCAGGGCTACTGCCCAGTCTCCATCAGCCTTCTCAATGCTGTAATCACGGCGGTAGGTGACACCCCACGAATAGAAAGGCATCTCCTGATCTTTCCAGCTGTCCAGTGTATAGACACCAGTCGGTTTTTTGATCAGCCACCCTTTTCTGTCAGGTATAAGAGAAAAATCACCAACTAAATATATCGGCTCCACTTCAGCATGAACCTTCATAGGTGAGACTTTAAGCGTTATAATATTTTCCCCCTGTTTAATAACGTTGCCGATTCTGAAAACTTTCATCGACCTGTCAAGCCACCAGCTGTCTGTTTCAGCATTTACATCAGTTCCGTTAACTGTCACACTCCAGTTCCCTGGCCGTTCAATCACTGCCTTTAATCCTGACAGATCAAAGTTATCTCTTATGGTAAAATGGTAAGTTGCTAAAAATCCTGTATTAATTCCGAATGTATCCCTGTCAATTATGTTTGTCCGGAATTGCACAGATGTGTTCCATGGATTGCCATTTCTGAATCCAAAATGTTTGAATACAGTATCTGCTGCATTAAATGTATGAAGGTCTTTGATCGGCCCATTGCCCAGGTCAATATCACAGAAATCGATCATGAGAGCATTCTCCCTGTCGCGTGAGACAATTATCGGAAACGGAGATGCTACACCAGTTTCAGGGACATTTTTTAGCGGAGCCACAAACCGGTTTCCTTTATCAGGAATATACAGCAAGAGACTTCCTGCAGGAGGAAGAGAATACGATAGCGTAATTCTGCCATTTTCCTCCTCAGACTGATAACCATATATTTCACCTGTAAGTGTATTCATTTCAACGGCTTCAGTTCCTTCTGCTGTCAGCGAACCATTTACATATGATTCCAGGTCAGAGTTTACAAGGAATACCAGCTGCCCGTCAGTCAGCATTCTTCTGTGATGATATAGAGTTCCTCCCTCTTCAACGTTAAACTCCAGATCTGCATTGGCAAGCAGTTTGGAAATGATTTCATGATTCAGAACAGTGGCACTGATAATCTTTTCTGTGCTATCCTTGAAAAATGCAGTTAACTCCTCACTCGGCGACCCATTGATTAGGGAGGGCTCTGAAAATGCAATAAGTTTTCCACCCGATAAGACAAATTTCTTTAGCAGATCAAAAGTACTGCGATCAAGATTCTCTGTCCCCGGAGGTAAAATAACTCTTGAATATGATGTTTTTCCCACATTAAGCTTTCCTTTCGATACGCTTCCAATATCCTTCATTATATTCTCCGAGCCGAGATCATACTCAACCTGTTCTTTTTCAAGCCTGGTAATGAAAGTCTGGAACTCCTGACCAATCTCCTGGCATTTGGGGTTTTGCTTAACATAAGAATCATATAGCCAGGTAGTTGTTGTAGGTTCAATAACCAGGATATCATTCACCTGTAGTCCGGAAGAAAGAGCCAGAGAGAGTCTTGCATAATGATTATTTATATACCAGTAGTCTTTCCACCATGGTTCATGATAATCAAATGCAGGAGGATAATCATATTTTCTGGCACCTGCCATGGTAAAGTAGGTAAGATGCTGGTTCAGGAAATTAACCCCCAGTGCATATTCCCAGTCGCCATTACGTTTCATATCCCTGAACGTCAAATCCCAACCCGATCCTCCATATGTTTCACTCATCTTTCTCTGCCTGCCGGCCTGGTTTGCTGCACTGGCAAGTTCTTTCACTGACCTTACATTGCCAAACTGAGCTCGTACTGATGAATCATTAAACTGGTTAAAGAGCATATCAATAGCTGGCATCTGATGCCATGGGTACATTGCCATGTTATCTCCACCCATATGCATGTTCGGCCATTCATGCTCCCAGTAATGGCCTGTAAATATAAGCCCTTTCTCCTCGCAGTACCTGTGCCAGGGTTTTGCCCATCTGTCAATGAAAAGCTGAAGAAGTGTCTGTGTGTAGTTGTGCCTCACCTTCTTCCAGTCGCCTGTCTCTTCATATAATGACGGGAGATTAGTTTTCAGATCATAATTCCATTGTTTCAGGAATACATCGAACAGATCAGGTGTCCACCTGATACCGCCGGGAGAGCTTATCTCCGGTTCATCGGTGAATGTACCGGGTACTGTTTTCCCAAATTCCTTGCCTATATTCTTTTCATAACCGGTCATTGTAACATCTATGAATTTTTGAGTGACACCTGGTACCAGAAGGTCAACATACGAGAACCCTCCAAACCAGTCTGACTTGCCATAATAGGTCTTTGAAAAAAGAAGATAGTTGCCTTTGTTTTCTTTCTCTGAAGAAAGTGAAGCTGTTATATCTGTATATTTCCCGTTCTCTTCTTTGAGGCAAATAAAAAACTTCCCCGCTGTATCGGGAAGTGTCTCAACCCTTGTCATCACAAGACCCTGTCCCTGGTTGAATGATTCCGGCATCTGATCAGGCACATGGCCACCGGCAAAACCGCTTGGATATGAGTTCTCATCATAGATCCATATTTTCATTCCAAGTTCCTTACCTTTTTCGACTGTGTAGCGATAATATTCGAACCATTCATCGGAAAGGTATTCTGTAACCAGACCGGGTCTTGGATGAATAAATGGCTGCATTATGCCCTGATTTTTAAAACTGACAAGAAAACTGTCGATTTCTTCTTTCGTTATCTTCTCATTCCAGACAAACAGAGGTCCGGATGCATATTCTGCCGGAGGTTCATTGAATTGAGCCGACAGAGTGGCAAAGTCAGGCACCTTTACTTCATCAGGAATATTGTTTTTGCAACTGTTTGATATAAATGCTGATATCAAAAGCAAAGTGATAAATAAGGCTGATTTTGAAATAGAAGCTTTCATATGAATTGATATGATTAATTTGTTGAAGCTAAGTATTAAAACACTAAAATTCAAAAACTAAACTGGTTTTTAAAACAATTTAACCACAGAGATCATAAAGAATTGCACAGAAGTCGCAAAGTCAAAGATTTTAATTACACTGTGTCCTTTGTGATCCCGATAATTATCGGGTCTCAGTGCTCTCTGTGGTTAAGAGGATTAATATTCAGAATCCTGTAGTTTCGAAATCAGTTGAATCAACCCATCCTGCATCTTTTCTGTGTAATTCACCCTTCTTAAACCTGTTGTAGAAATCTTTTGTGCGGCTGTCAGCATAGGGATATTGATCGAAGACATCCCCGTTACCTTTTATTCTTGGGTCCTCCTGACTGATTAATTCATCAATCAGCTGGTCATTCAGCCTTCTTTTGATTGCACTGTAACCCGGATCATTTGAAAGATTATTGAGACATTCAGGATCGCTGCCGATGTTAAAGAGCTCATCATCATCCCTTTTTCCAAAGCATTTTTTCCAGTATTCAGGCGATATACCTTCTCTCCTGAGAGCAAGGATCAGGGATTTTGTCGGACTACCGTCAGTATTCAGATAACCGGTTTCAGGATTCCCTGCAGGCCAACGTTCAGGCTTGTAATTCCTGATGTAAAGGAATCCGTCTTTTACTATTCCTCTGATCGGATAGCCAATATCATCAGGACGACCAACATCGTGCCTTTCCTTACCGATCAGTACATGATCGCGTTTTCTATCGATGTATCCCTTCTTCCTGCTTCTGAAAATATCTGAAAAGCTTTTTCCCTCCATCCGATGCATGCCTGCTTCTTCGTGATTAACAGCTGCAATATCGATCAGGGTAGGGGCAAAATCAATGAAGCTGATAAAGTCATAAACCTTTCTGCCAGGGTTTCTGATACCTTTTTTCCACATGATTGCCAGCGGCATATGGTTTGAATATTCGTAAGCCTGACCTTTTATCCGCGGAAATGGCATGCCATTATCTGCCGTGACTATTACTATTGTATTTTCCAGCTCACCTTTTTTCTCAAGGATCTCAAGCATCTTTACCAGGTGATTGTCGAAGTGCTCAATTTCGAATGCATAATCCAGCATGTCATTTCTTACAATTCCGTCATCGGGCCAGAAAGCAGGAACATTGTTGATCTCTTCTTTTTTTCCCCCACCTTTTGCTGCTCCGGAACCATATTCATAGGCTCTGTGAGGTTCCAGTGATCCGTACCAGAAGCAGAAAGGATCATTGCTGTTTCTGGAATTCAGAAATTCTTCAAAATTGGCAGAATAATCTATATCCGAGATACCTGTTGCGGGAGGAGCAAGTCTCTTTGCATTATATGCCTTGCCTGTCAGCTGACGTGGATTGCCCGTGCTGTCAAGGGCAACTCCGGGTGCCCATCCTTTTGCTGTATGTCCTGTATAATATCCATTTGATGCCAGTAATTCCATGAATGATTTATACTTTAACGGGAAGAAGGGTACGTGATTTGCAGCCTCTTCAAGCTGCCAGCTGTTTAATCCGGTCAGAAAGCAGGCCCTCGATGGTGCCGATTTCGCATTGGGAGTATATGCATTTCTGAAAAGGATCCCTTCAGATGCAACCCTGTCAAAGCCGGGTGTTTTTACCCATCCTGTGCCGTAAGCCCCCATATGAGGATATGAGATATCATCTCCCATCACAATAAGGATATTGGGACGATCCTGGATTTTTTTCGCTTCCCTGTCACATCTGGCAAATAAACAAGGTGTCAGTAAGATTGCAGATTTTATAATTATTGGTTTCATTTTATAGAATTATTTTATTTGCGGATTAATCACTAAAACAGAGTTCCACGGAGGTTAGAAAGCACCGGATAGTCTCAGACTATAGTTCCTTTGAGGTTGAATATCACCCGGACGACCCATGTATTCAGCATTCAGGGCATTTTTAAGTGCCATTGAAATAGTAATTACCTTATTTATTTTATATGATATTATTTCATCAATAAGGAGATATCCTGTGTTATGATCCTGCCAGTAATCGTAAAATCCCGGAAGAATTCTCTCCCTTGTTGATACATTCAGGAAGACGTCGTCAATATTCAGTATTTTTGATTTAACATAAAGGTTGAAATCGAATCCAAATTTCTTATAAGCAGTAATGGAACTGATTTTCAGCGAGTGTTTCCTCCTGTATTTCAGGTATATGTCTGAAATTTTGTTGGTTACAGGATTGAATTCGACCGGATATATGTATGTATAGCCGCCATTCAATGTTGTATTTATATTGCCGGTGGATTTGCTAATGGAGAACTCAGTCTCAAAACCATATACCCTTGACTGCTCAACATTATTAGCCTGAAAACCAAAATCAAAAACTCCTGTCATAGGATCGGGATAGTTGCTGAATACATATTCAATCATATCTTTATTCTGGGATATAAAAGCTGAAAGGTCTGCCTGGCCTGTCATGCTTCCGATCTTTATCCCCTGTTTAATCCCTATCTCCGAACTCCATCCCGATTCGGCATTGACATAAGGATTTGGGAATATTTTAACTGAACCCAGCGTTGTTGAAGCATGTTTTTCAGCAATTGAAGGGTACCTGTAACCCTGTCCGAAGGAGGTTCTCAGGAATGTATATTCTGCTGCCTGCCAGTTAATTCCTGTCCTGAAGACAGGGACGATCCTGTCATTCTTCTTATCAAGGTAATTCTGTTCCAGTCTAATGCCTGCCACAAGCTTAAGTTTCTGAGTTGGGTTTGCTTCAATCTGGGAGAAACCCGCAATGTTCATTCCTTCATGATCGCCATAGAAGTTTGATCGGACATTGCTGTATGTTTCAGCAGTACCTGCAGTAATGGAAAAGATTTCAGATAACAGGAATGAACCCTGGTATTCAGCATAAAATGAATATGCATCTGAATTGTTATTTATCTGCACCGGAAACCTGTTGTTGGATGATTGGAATCTGACCCTTACATCATGCCGGAACCGACCTGCATTATTAAAGCTTAGATAGGGGTCGATAGCCAGAAATGTCCCGTTTAATTCCGAAATACTTGAAGTATCCTGTTTCAATGCTCCGTATTCTGCATTCTCCCAAAGTATAAAATCGGTTTTGCGTGTATATCCTGAATTGATATTCAATCCATATGCAAGCCCTTTTACCTTTGCATTACGGTGCTTAAGTCTGAAACTGAGTCTTGCCAGTCTTTCATCATTGAATTTTCTGTAACTGTTGTCCACCAGCAAATTAAGTCCTATTCCTATATCATTTTTGCCTGCTTTCCGAAGATGAGAAAATGAAGCCGAGGAGTATATTCTCGGTGAGTCCCACCATACCCAGTTTCTGTTCTTTGGTTTGTTAAAGATGCCTGTTTCAGCATAGATCTTTGTTTCAGGATGACTTCCGGCGCTGGCGGTACGGAAGTTTATGATCCCATTCAGAGCTGAAGAACCGTAGAGAACAGACGATGCTCCTTTTATTATCTCTATCTGCTGTATGTTTTCCAGTGGAAGGAACTGCCATTTTATATTTCCTGCATCAGGAGAGACAACCGGGAGTCCGTCAATAAGTGCCAGAACACGGCTCCCTACACCATAGCTGAATCCGCTTCCACCTCTTACAGACACCTGTCCGTCAAGAACATCAATGCCTGTGGTTTTTGTAATAAGTTCCTGTGCATCAGTAATGTGCTTATCAAGAAAATCTGTTGTTTTAAGTATATCCATTGACACAGTCAGCTCTGCCACCTTCCTTTCAGTCCTGTCGGCACTCACAACTATCTGGCCTATCTCCTTTATATCCATATCTAAACCGATATCGAGCCAGAGTGTATCTGCTGATGTTATGTTAACAGATCTTTTTATTGACTTGTACCCAATAAACTGGAATTTAATTTCATTCATTCCAGGCTCACAATTAAGCGAGTAGAAACCATCTTCACCTGTCGCTGATCCCTTGTTTTGATGGGTAATAACATACACCCCCTGAACAGGATCACCTGTGCCATTGTCGGTTACAAAACCAGCAACAGTACCCTGTGAAAAAGCAGTAAATATTAAGGAGTTTATAAGTAATGCACTAACTGTAAGGTAGTCTCGCATTATTCAGGTTTGAATGTCATCCTTATATTAATGGTGATCCCGGTTGTAAGGTTTGGATAGCTTGTTGTGATTTTCAGAGAGGCAGCAGTCAGTTCGGCAATCTTTGTGGTAAGCGGAATAGGAAGGGAATCTGTCTCAATAACTATCTGAGTTTCATCGTAAACAAATCTCCATTTTCCTTCATAAACACCAAATGTCCCGGTACCATCCTTATTGAACTTTACTGTTCCCTTGAATTTTTCGAGTATATCCCCGGGGCCGCTTGCATCTACGCCGTTTGCCAGGAGGCTGTCGCTGGCCCAGGTCGGGTCAGTAAGAAGCTTAAATCTCTCTGATTCAGAGTCTTTCTTGCATGAAAATATTGCAAAAAAGATTGTAAGTATGAATAACAGGACTAGATTTTTCATAACTGAAGTTTTACAAAAAGTATATCAACTTATAATAACTTGGCATCCTTCCCGTGATGCCCCCCAACCCCGCTAAAGGGAGGCTAATCTTGAGTATAAAGATAATAAATGTATGTAATATAACCCCCCTTCAGGGGGGCAGGGGGGCTAAAGTTCCCTGATCTTTATATTCTTAAACTCCACCATATCCCCGTGCTCCTGTAAAAGAATTCGTCCTTCTATTGTTTCGCCAAAACCAGAGATATCTTTGAATTTGCTTTTTGAAACCGCTTCTTTCCATTCCGGACTGCCCCTGTAATATTCAACAGTCATCTGTCCGTTGAGCAGGTGCTGTACATGATTCCCTTTCACAATTATCCTGGCATTGTTCCATGCATCAGGTCCATTATCCTTAACATTTGACGGAGGGATGAGATCATAAAGGCACGCCAGTTTGTGATTCCCGCTAATACCGGCTGTTGCATCGGGATTAAGATTATCATCGAGGATCTGGTATTCACAGCCAATTGATCTGTATATCCCACTGTCTCTTTCAGTATCAATAAAGTACTTGATTCCGCTGTTCGCCCCAGGTTTATAGTTGAAATCAACGGAAAGCTCAAAATCTTTGTACTTATCAGTAGAAACAATATCTCCTCCTCCATGTTCTCCTTTTAACTCAGGGTTAGTTGCAAGAGTTCCATTTTTTATCTCCCATCCCGTTGCCGGGAAATTCTTTGTAAGGGCATTCATCCAGCCATTGGATGTACTGCCATCAAAAAGAAGTTTCCACCCATCTTTTATCTCTTTTGATGACAGGGTATTATCTGGCTGGACCGGTGAGGTGCAGCTCTGCATCAGGATCATGGCTATTGCCGAAATAATAATTGTTGTTTTTTTCATGTGTAAATATTTTATTATTAATGGTCAAATGGAACCCTCATGTTTGAAAAATATTTTCATTATTTTTTGTGTAAAAAACATGTGGGTTTCATAATGTAAGCTGTTTCAGATTTTAAAAAGTTTGTCAATTACAATTATATTGAGTGTCGCTTGAAAATCAATATCTAAATATACCAGTTTTTTCATACTCTTAAATAGCTATTGTTTACTCATTTATGTTTCCTATTTTTGAAATAATAAACCCTTGAAAATTATGGAAAAATTGAAGATTTACAAAACAGGAATTTTAATACTGCTTTTCGCAATTTTCTTTTCAGCAATACTTCCTGGTCAGAGTTCAGCAAAGGTAGAGACAGAATTCGTTAATGCTCCTGTTCTTTTCAGGGAGAATGGAAGGTCTTATCAGCAGATAGTTGCCAACTGCGATGCTGATGCAAAGGGTAAAATAATAATAGTTCTTGACAGTAAGGAAGTTGTGAAATCCGAACTTAGAAAAGGGATGAACAAATTCCTGATCACCATTCCTGCTGTCACAAAGTCAAAGAATATTTCATTATCGGTAAAGGTTGATGATGGCAAAGCAACTCCTTATTCAATAAATGTGGTTCCTCCCAAAAAATGGGAGATTTATCTGGTACAGCATTCACACACTGACATTGGCTATACACGTCCCCAGTCAGAAATACTTGCAGAGCAGATGAGGTATATTGATTATGCCCTCGATTACTGCGACCAGACCGACGATCTTCCGGAGGAGGCGAAGTTCCGGTGGACATGCGAATCCTCATGGGTTACAAGGGAATATCTCCGGTCAAGACCAAAAACACAGATAGAAAGATTTCTTAAAAGGATTGCAGAAGGCCGTATAGAAGTTGCAGGCATGTACGCAAATATGGCTGAGATAGCTGATGAAAATGTGATGTATGATTTCCTGCAGCCACTGAAAGAGTTTGATAAATTGAACATACCCGTAAGGTTGGCCATGCAGAATGATGTGAACGGGATAGCCTGGTGCATGCCGGATTATTTTAAGCATACAGGAGTCAAATACCTGATAATGGGTATCAACGAAACGAGGTCTGTGCTTCCGTTTGACAAACCGACATGCTTCTGGTGGGAATCTCCTTCAGGAGCACGGTTGCTGGCATTCAGGGCTGATCATTATATGACGGGCAACTTCTTTGGTATTGAAAGTGATGCAATAAAACCTGAAAACCTTCTTGGACATCTGGCAGACCTTGATAAAAAAGGCTACCCTTTTGACAAGATAGGAATACAATTTTCAGGATATTTTACCGATAATGCTCCTCCGTCAACTGTAGCCAGCAGGCATGTAATTGAATGGAATAAAAAGTATGAATATCCAAAGCTCAGGCTGGCTGTTGCAAGTGAATTTCCAGAATTTGTTGAGAAGAACTATTCCGATAAGCTTCCGGTATATAAAAATGCCTGGCTTGACTGGTGGACAGATGGTTACGGATCCACTTCACGTGAAACAGCTGAATCGCGAAAGGCAAAGAATATCAAGCAGGTTGATGAGGGCCTCTTTGCAATGGTATCTGTGATGGGGGGAGAATTGAACCCTTCTCTTGAGGTTAACCTCGATCATATTAATGAAAACATAATTTTCTTCGATGAACATACTTGTGGCGCTGATGAAAGTGTAAGTCATCCTTACTCGGAGAACTCAACAAAACAGTGGCTTCAGAAAGGGGCATATGCATGGGAAGCAATGAAGAAAGTAACCTTACTTAATGAGGAGGCAATGGCAAGATTTCAGCCCTACCTGAAGAAAGCTGATTTCCCGGTTATTTATGTTATGAATCCGGTGGGATGGGAAAGATCAGGTCATGTTAACCTTTTTATCGATTATGAAGTTCTCCCTGTAAAGACAGGAGCCAAGATAATTGATCTGGAAACAGGCAATGAGGTTCCGGCACAGATAGTAACAAAACGCAGGGAAGGGGCTTACTGGGTCCTTGAAGTCAATAATGTTCCTGCTTTGGGTTACAAGGCTCTTAAGATTGAACTGACCGGATATAATGCAAAGGAAGAGGAAGAGGGTGGCTCAGAGGTTCTGGAGAATAGTTTTTACAGGTTGGAAATAGATAGATCGACAGGTGCTGTAGGTTCATTGTTAGACAAAGAGTTAAATCTTGAACTTATAGATAAACAGAGTATTTACAAAATAGGCCAGCCTGTGAGGGAAACATCTGAAAAAAGGGATAAACCTCCTTTTCTCCACAGTACATGCACAAATATTAAGATCGAAAAGGGAATAAAAGGAAGTGTATGGGAGAGCATTTTTATAAAATATGACCTTGGGGGTTTTGAAAAGGGCAGGGAAGGGGAGCCAGTAGGGATTGAAGCAGAAATCAGGCTGTATAAAAATACAAAAAAGATCGAGTTCAGGTACATGGCCAGGAAACTGATAATCACTGATCCTGAAGCATCATATGTAGCCTTCCCGTTTTCAATGCCTGGTTCACGCATCGTATTTGAGACCATAGGGGGGATCTTATCACAGGGTCAGCAGCTCCCGGGATCGGCAACAGACTGGAATGTGGCCCAGAATTTTGTGGCTGTCAGGGGACAAGGAGGACAGATAGTTGTTGTAAGCAATGAGGTACCGTTATGGCATTTCAGCGATTTCAACATGGGCAAGTTTGACCGCAATCCAAAGGCTGGAAAACCCTGGCTCTATTCATGGGTAATGAACAACTACTGGTTCACAAACTTCAGGGCATACCAGGAGGGGGCTTTCAGCTGGAGCTACCAGATTACATCATCTTCAGATACAACAAACTCATTTGCAACAAAGTATGCCTGGAGTCAGAGGAACCATTACCCTACACGAACTTTTCCGGCAGGCAAGAATGAATTTGATAAACCAACTCTTGAAACATTGAAGATAAATGCTCCGGAGAATGTATTACTGGCTAACATCAGGCCTTCATTCACTAATCCGGGTGCAATTCTTCTAAGATTTCGTGAGCTGGAAGGTAAAGAAGGGGAGGTCATGCTCTCCTCTGCTGTTCCAGGCCGTTCTGTTAATAAAATAACAGAAGTAAATGCTGCCGGGAAGCATCTGGGCCAACCGATGGAGAGTATTAGTCTCAAACCATTCGAAGTGAAGTTTATTGAAGTTGAATTTTAATTTTCTTATTCCCCCTTTGAAGTGGGTAGGGGGATGTTAATTGGGTATCTATGATAATCATTTATTGTTACACAGAGGTTCACAGATAAACACAGAGAAGCAAGGATGATATGGAATTACACGGATTAATAACTCCGTGTCACTCCGTGAACTCCATGGTTCAAAAGCAAAAATATTATGAATTCAAGGGAACGTATTTTATCCGCAATCAATCATAAACAGCCCGACAGAGTACCGGTAGACCTGGGAGCTACCCCCAGCTCGGGAATTTCCGCTGTTGCATATCATAACCTGATAAGGCATCTTGGGATGTCCTACCTGAAGAACCAGGTTTATGATGTCATCCAGCAGGTGACACAACCTGAGATGGAGCTGCTTGAAAAATTTAATGTCGATGTACTGGACGTCGGCAGATTCTTTAACACACCTGATTATTATTGGCAGGAACTGGAGCTGATAAAGGGTGTCCCTGCCCTTTACCCAACATGGTTTAATCCCGTAAAACAACCCGATGGCAGCTGGCTTGCCCCCGGAAAAACAGGTGAGTATATAGGTAAAATGCCCGTGGGTGCTACATTCTTTGATCAGCAGATATTTCCTTATCTCGATGGATACCCTTCTGATTACAGTAACATAAGTCATGAAATGTCAAGGGTGATATGGGGAGGTTTCGGGTTTACTCCTTTTGACCATATAGATGAGAAGGATTTCTGGAAGATGCTGAGAGAGACTATTATAAGTGAAAAGGCAAAAACTGATAAGGCACTTCTGATTGGTATCGGGTGTAATCTTTTTGAATGGGGTACATTTCTTAGGAGGATAGATAACTTCCTGACGGACCTGTACCTGGAACCTGAAAACGTACACAGGTTACTGGATAAGCTGATGGAAGGACATATGTCATTCCTGGAAAAAATTTGTGAATCAGTGGGGGACCTTGTGGATATAATAAAGTTTGGTGACGATCTCGGCACAAATACAGGACCATTTATGCCCAGGGAAACCTACGAGGAGTTCTTTGGTCCTCGTCACAAGATGCTTTGTAATTATGTGAAAGAACACTCTTCTGCAAATACTATGCTTCATGTTTGCGGCGGCATTTATGAACTGATACCCGGACTGATAAATGCAGGATTTGATATCATCAACCCGGTGCAGATAAATGCCACTAATATGGAACCAGAGAGGTTGAAGAAGGAATTTGGGAAAGATATCACCTTCTGGGGAGGGGGTTGCAATACCCAGAGCGTGTTAAATTATGGTTCACCCGAAGAAATAAGAAAACATGTACTTCATAATCTCGAAGTTTTCAGTAAAGACGGAGGATATGTTTTCAATACTATCCATAATATTCTTCCGGATGTATTACCTCAGAATATAGTTGCGCTGTTTGATGCTGTTGAGGAGTTTAACAGGTGACCGGCTTCCGGCTACCGGCAACAAGTATTTTTTTATCAGTATGTCAGTATGTTCGGATAGTAAATTCCCCCTTTGAAGGGGGGCAGGGGGATGTTTAAGGTTAACGCTGAATTATTTCCAAAAATGAAAAACATATTTACCCCAGACTATACTAATCTTCTTTCTGTTCTGGAGAACAGGCGCCCCAAGCGTCTTCCAATATATGAACACCATATCGATCCTCCTTTTATTTCGAAAGCTTTAGGAGAGAAGATAGATCCTGCCGGTTTGAAAGGTGATGAACTTGTGGATTATTACAGGAAGGTGATTGGTTTCTGGAAAGAAATGACCTATGATGGTTTCGATTTTGAAGCTGCCATTTGTGATATTCTTCCCGGACATGGAGCTATCCTTGGAGGCATGGCGGGACCTATCCAGACCAGGGATGATTTCAATAAATACCCATGGAATGAGATCCCTGAAATATTTAAAAGAACTTATACTCCTCATTTTGAGGCTATCCGGGAGTGCTTACCGGCAGGGATGAAGGCATTTGGCGGATGTGGTTATGGAATATTTGAGGCAAGTCAGGACCTTGTAGGGTTTGAATATCTATGCGTAATGCAGTGCATGGATCCCGATCTTTTCAGAGATCTCTTTATCAGGATAGGTGATCTATGGGTGGAACTTTGGAGCTGGGTGATTGAGAATTATCACGATCTTTTTGTCTTCAACAGGATGGGTGATGATCTGGGACATAAAACTTCAACCATGCTGGATCCCGATATAATCAGGCAACATATTTTCCCCCAATATAAGCGCGTCATAGATCTTGTACATGCATCCGGGAAAAGATTTCTTCTTCACAGCTGCGGTTGTATATTCCCACTTATGGATGAAATTATTGAGCTTGGTATAGATGCCAAACACTCCAATGAGGACCAGATAGCCCCTTTCATGGAATGGATCGAAAAATATTCATCAAGGATTGGGCTGTTCGGTGGCTTTGATCTTAATCTTATAATACTCAATACCCCAGATGAAGTCTACAGCAATGTTCTGGAAATGGGAACATTATACCGTAACAAAGCAAATGGCTATGGCCTTGGTTCAGGAAATTCCATACCTGCTTATATTCCGGTTGATGGATTTCTCGCTATGATAGAGGCTATTAAGGAGATAAGGAGATGTGAGATATGAGATATGAGATATGAGATATGAGTGGTGAGTGATTAAATGATGTGAGGTGAAACTTAGGTACACCATTTCTCTGAATTGTTTATCATGGAAATCAGCATTTTCCTAACTTCTTCATATTCATCTAATAATCTAACTTGGATTTCTTTTTCAATATATTTACAATCATATGAATAATCGATCCAGTTTTCTGTTTCGTATTCCTCCCCTAATGAATCACTAAGTTTATTAATAAAGACTTTCTCATATCTTCGCTTTGCCCAGGATTCGGCTATAGAAGAAGTTACTGACCTTGAAGAACGACGAATCTGGTCTGTAAGTGAGTATGCCTCCTCTTTAGGATATCCCTTCGAAATCTCAAAGATCTCCATTGCAAGTTTGTAAGCTTTCTTATAAACAATCAAATCCTTATAACTACCTACTTTGCTCATATCTCAAATCTTATAATAATATCTCACATCTCATATCTCACATCTCATATCTCAAATCTATCAGAATTATACTCCTTCACAGCATCATAAGCAGCTATAACATTCTGAGGCGGTACCTCCGAAAGAATATTGTGTATCGGGGCAAAGACAAATCCTCCATCCTTTGAAAAGATTTCACATCTTTTAAGTACATCCCTCCTCACTTCATCAGGTGTTGCCCTGTTAAGTACTGAGGCTGTATCAACTCCTCCTCCCCAGAAAACAATATCCTTCCCAAACTCTTTCTTCAGTGATACCGGATCCATATCATGGCAATTGGTCTGAACAGGATTGAGTATGTCAATACCTACATCAATAAAATCGGGAATAAACTGTCTTACACTTCCACATGAGTGCATGAATATCTTCATGTCAGTATTCTGCTTTACGTAATCACAAAGCACTTTATAACGAGGCTTGAAATGTTTCCGGAAGGTCTCAAGGTCAATTAAAGGACCCGAAGTCATTCCCAGATCGTCACCGAATCTGATAACATCAACTATGTCGCCAAGTGAGCTGCACTTTTTTTCAAGTCCGGCAAGATGCATCTCAACAAGTATGTCAAGCATTTCAGAAAGTTTTGGCTCATCTGTCATCAGGTCAATAAGGAAGTTATCCATCCTTCTGATAAAGAATCCCAGTTCAACAAGTTTTACACCTCCTGACATAACAATGGCTTTACTGGTTGACTCTTTTAGCTTTACCAGCTTCTCCCTCTGTTCTCCTGCATTAAGGTTTGAAGCATGAGAATGAACTACCCAGCTTATCTTTTTAAGAGCTTTATTAAGGTCATTAAGATTTTCGGGATATCCTTTTTCATAAGGGAAATACATCTGATCATAAAAAGCAGTTCCTGATGCTCTTTTGGAAAGTATGGTGCCTTCATTATCAGTTGTATACCACGATCCGTCCTTGTCCTTAATTGGCCGGTACCATCCAGGAAACTGTGCCTTGCTTCCATCATGAAGTTCAACATTGTACCAATCGCCTGTATCAACAGATAACCTGTTTATGTCAAGTGTATCAACACCAAAATAATCTATTACCTCCATGTCGACATTAGCCAATTGCTGAACCACATCAAATACCCTTGTAGGCTTTTCGATTCCAAGGTGTCTTTTAAGGTTGTTGTATGCAATAGCTGATATCCCTGTTACCGTTGAACTTCCGAGGTCAACAGGGATCTTATCGGGTTCCTTATGATTCAGTGCAAGAAGTAATCTGTCTCGGGAGTTCATTTTTTGATTGATTTTCAAGCTCTTCCCTACAGGTTAGAAGCTACCATCTCTATTTTCAGATTTTCAGGAAGATCTTCTTTTTATATAAGATGTAAAGGAATATCCATCCTATTGCAGTTATTCCCAGCCCGTTAATAAGAGGTGTCCAGGTCTCAGGCATCAGTTCAGTAAGACCCTTGAAAAAGAACCTGTTTGCATTACCGAAATTCACAATCCTCCCGGTAAGGTATATGGTAATTGGATTCAAACCTATTACTACAAAGAATAATGTCCATTTTTTATAGCCCCATACATCAATAATGAGATAAAATAATGCAAAGAGCAAAAGGCTTAACCCACCTACAAAACAGACAAATGAACTCGACCAGAGGTATTTGTTTATTGGGAAGGCGATATTCCAGATCCTGCCCAGTATTATTAACACTATTGCAGCAAAAACCATATAGAGCACCCTGCGAAGGGGTTTATTAATCATGTATTGTGAACCTATAAACTGTCCTGTTAACATTCCAAGAAGAGCAGTGCAGATTGCAGGTATTGTGCTTAACAGACCTTCGCTGTCTCCATATTCATAACAGCAAAACCTTCCCGGTAACATCAACCTGTCGATATATCCCGCCAGGTTGCCTTGCGTGGAAAATGGATCGGTGGCTCCAAGATCATGTGCAGGAAAGAGAAGAAATAACAACCAGTAAACGATCAGAATACCGGCAATCCAGATAATACGGAATGTAAGCTTTGTATTCATAAAAATAAGAGCGGCAAACATCCATGCCATACCGATTCGTCCAAGCACGCTTCCATAGCGCATATGGGCAAAATCGAAGTTTATGCCATTATTATAGACAATGCCTATAAGAAGGAGTAACAATCCACGGCTGATTACGTGTTTGTAAATAGATTTCCTGCTGTCATTCATTGCAATTCTCTTTGCAAGCGAGAAGGGAAAAGATATTCCGGCTACGAAAAGAAACAGGGGAAAGATCATATCATAAAAATGAAAACCGTGCCATGGCACATGGTCAAGCTGCTCTGACCACCATTGAAGAACAGGCCATCCGGTTAGTGTTGCGAGACCAACGAAAATACTTTCTCCACCCATTATCCAGAACATATCGAAGCCACGAAGTGCATCAAGTGACTGAAGTCTTTTAGAGGGTGTTTTTTGCTGTGATTCCATAGTTTATAAGTGTAATATTAAATTTGTCAATTTAAGTTAAAAATTTTCCTGTGAAGGGATTTATTCGCTTATAATTTGCATATTTGAATAACGATAAGGATTAGCTTCAAATATAGTAAATATTGTAAATGTCTTTAACTCACAACACATTCCAGAAATAATGAGTGTAACCCAATCTAATGGCTCAGGTCCGGGCCTTAAGCGAGTACTTGGACTTTCTTCACTGGTTCTTTACGGGATAATTCTTATTCAGCCAACGGCACCAATGCCTCTTTTTGGGGCAGCAGCAACACTGGCTAAAGGTCATGTGGTTACAACCATAATTATAGGTATGATAGGGATGATGTTCACTGCCATAAGCTATGGCCGGATGGCAAATGTCTATCCCAGTGCCGGATCGGCCTATGCATATGTAAGCAGGGAGATTCATCCTTCAGTAGGGTATTTTATCGGATGGGGGATGATTTTCGACTATATAATGAACCCTATAATCTGCGTTATCTGGATAAGTAAGGCAGCTATGAACATGATCCCTGAAATACCATTTCCGGTCTATGCAGTTGCATTCACTCTGCTTTTTACCGGGATGAATCTCAGAGGAATAGAATCCAGTTCCCGGACAAATGCAGTTATTGCTGCCGGGCTTGGAGTAGTTATCATTCTCTTCCTGGGGGCAGCTGCCAGGTATCTGTTCATTCATCCTCCGGATGGTATTTCTGAATGGACCAGGCCCTTTTATGATCCTCAGACATTTTCATTTAATGCCATGTCGGCAGGAGCGTCACTTGCCGTCCTTACTTATATAGGATTTGATGGAATATCAACCCTCTCGGAAGAGGTAAAGAATCCCCGTCGGAACATACTTCTTGCTTCTGTGCTGGTTTGTATTATTACAGGTACACTGGCTTCAATTCAGGTATATACTGCTCAGATGGTTTGGCCCGGAAGCACCTTCCCGGATCAGGACACTGCATTTGTTTATATAGCCGGTAGGGCGGGTGGGCAATGGTTGTTTCACACTGTGAATTTTGCACTTCTTATAGCTACAATCGGGTCAGGTTCGGGAGCTCATCTGGGAGCAGGGAGACTACTGTACGGGATGGGTCGTGATAATGCTATCCCAAAGAAATTCTTTTCATATATAAATCCAAAAACAAGGATCCCTTCAAACAACATCATTCTTGTTGGAGGAATTGTTTTGATCGGTGCTTTTCTTGTCACATATTCACTTGGAGCTCAGCTTTTAAATTTTGGAGCCCTGATAGCCTTCATGGGAGTAAATGCCTCCTCCTTTGTTCATTATTTCCTCGGCAGCAAGAAGAAAACTTTCTGGAGCTTTATGGTTCCTGTTCTGGGATTTTCCATTTGCCTTTACCTCTGGTTCAGTCTTGGCGGGTCTGCTAAAATTGTTGGTATGATATGGCTGTCTATCGGTGTTCTTTATGGGGCATACCGTACTTCGTGGTTCCGCAAGCCTTTACAGTTTGCTGAATTGAATAATAATGAAGATTAAAAATTCAGAAAAATTTCACATAATCAGTTAAAAAATTCTCAGCTATGAAGAAATCATTAAATCATTTGTTATTGTTATCAGCTTTTATGCTGATTATAATGTTATTATCAGCAGGAAAAAGTAATTTATCTGCCCAGGCAAAGCAGGAGTACTATGAACTGAGGGTATATCATCTGGACTTGGGTGCCGGACAGGAGGGAAAGGTTGATGCATTTCTTAAAGATGTATACATCCCGGCACTTCATAGGGCAGGCATTGCTAAAGTAGGTGTATTCAAGCCAATAGAGACCGATGTGCTCTTCGGTAAAAGAATCTTCGTATTTATTCCGGTTAAGACAACAGATCAGTATGTGTCGCTACAGGAGGTCCTTTCAAAAGATAAATTGTATACGGAAGCTGCCAGATCATTTATTGATGCACCATTTAATGAACCTCCCTATGCCAGGTGCGAAAGGATCATGCTGAAAGCCTTCAGGAACATGCCTCAGCCATTCTTCCCATCATATACAAACCCTGTTTCGGAGCGGGTATATGAGCTGCGAAGTTATGAGAGTGCTACAGAGGCAAAGGCTGCAAAAAAGATCCAGATGTTCAATGAGGGAGGTGAGATAGATATTTTTACCAGTCTGAAATTCAATGCTGTTTTCTATGCTGAGGTAATTTCAGGAAGCGCCATGCCTAACCTGATGTATATGACTACGTTTTCCGACATGGTTTCGCACGATGATCATTGGAAGGCCTTCGGAGCTACTCCGGAATGGAAAAAACTATCTGCCATGGAAGAGTACAAAAATACTGTTTCCAATATCAACAAAAATCTTCTTCGTCCGACTAATTATTCAGATTTCTGATCTAATTATCTGCGTCAATCAGCGAGATCTGCGGGAAAATCAAATCTCCCGCTGATCACGCAGATTTTCGCTGACAGGTAATATTCTATACCACTACATTAATTTTTGAGATCGCATCTTCAACTTCTGCTGCTGTCAGTTCATGATCAGGCAGATTGTTTTCAAAGTATTTCTCATATGCAGAAATATCAAAGTGCCCATGTCCGCTGAGGTTGAAAAGTATGGTTTTTGAAACTCCTTCAAGATCTGCTTTTCTTGCTTCATCGAGTGCGCCAGCTATCGCATATGAAGACTCAGGTGCCGGAAGTATCCCTTCGGTTCTGGCGAAGAGAACTGCTCCTTCAAAGCATTCCCTTTGCATTTTTGCTTTTGCTTCAATAAATCCATCCTTAAGCAGTTGGCTTACAAGAACACCTGCTCCGTGGTAACGCAAACCCCCTGCGTGTATCTTGTCAGGCATAAAGTTATGTCCCAGGGTGTACATTGGAAGGAGGGGAGTCATTCCTGCCGTATCACCAAAGTCGTATGTAAAAATACCTTTCGTAAGCTTAGGGCATGATGACGGTTCCACAGCAACAAGCCTTATGTTTTTACCATTCTGAAGTTTTTCACGAAGGAATGGAAATGCAATTCCTGAGAAGTTGGAACCACCACCGAAACATCCTATGACAACATCGGGGTAATCTCCTGTCTTATTCATCTGAATCAGGGCCTCCTGTCCAATAATTGTCTGATGCAGAATAACATGATTTAACACGCTTCCAAGTGAATACTTGGTATATGGATCCTGCATGGCAATCTCCATGGCTTCAGAAATTGCTATCCCGAGACTTCCAGGTGAATCAGGATCAATTTCAAGAATTTTTCTTCCTGCTGCTGTAAGTGTGCTTGGAGATGGAACAACCTTTGCATTGTAAATATTCATCATAAGTTTACGTCCTGGCTTCTGGTCGAAGCTTACTTTTACCATAAAAACAAGCAGTTCAAGACCAAAGTGATTGCAGGCGAAACTCATCGCACTTCCCCACTGGCCTGCTCCTGTTTCGGTTGTAATTCTTCTTACACCCTCCTGCTTGTTGTAATATGCCTGAGCAATAGCTGTGTTGGCTTTATGTGATCCGGAATAATTCCCTCCTTCATATTTATAGTAGATTTTGCTTTTGGTCCCAAGAGTTTTTTCGAGGTTATAAGCCCTGAACAGAGGAGATGGGCGGTAGTTTATATAAAGGTCGAGCACTTCATCAGGAATATCAATATATCTTTCTGTTGATACCTCCTGTTTTATGAGTTCCATAGGGAATACACCTGCAAGATCTTCAGGACCTACAGGCTGTTTTGTTGCAGGGTGAAGCGGAGGTAATGGTTTATTGGGCATGTCTGCTATGATATTATACCATTGCCTGGGCATTTCATTTTCTGTTAAGATGATTTTTTTAAATTTTTCCATGATTTCAAATATTTATTTTGGTTAGTAATTTTCAAAAAAAAAGCACGCTGTGTACAGCGTGCCTCTTAAAGAAATATTTTTTTACTCTTATATTATGGCTTGTAACACAGCATTACCGAGGCAGCTGCACCAAGACCAGATATATGAGCGGTTTGTTTTCATGTCATCAAAAATAGTTATTTTTTTAAAATTCAAAACAAAAAATCAACTTTTTTAATCTATTCTGCTTTTTTTGTTTTGAAATGTTATGTAATTATCAGATTTTGTTTAATTCATGAACTATAGCGCCGAGCGATCTGATATCATCAAAAAAACCGGGATATGATTTGGCGACACTCTGCGAATCCTTAATGAATACTCTTCCTGATGCTTTAAGTGCAGTAATTGCCATTGCCATTGCAATCCTATGATCTTCATGCGACTCCACCTTTCCTCCCGTTGGCTGGCCTCCTTTTATTTTCATAACATCACCTTCAATATCAACCTCTATACCAATCTTTCCGAATTCCTGACTGATAGCATCAGCCCTGTTACTCTCCTTGTGCTTAAGTCTTGAAACACCTTTAATTGTGGAAACGCCATCACAATAGGAAGCTAATGCTGCAAGAGGGGGAAAGAGATCAGGTGCATGTGTTGCATCAAAGCTGAATGCTTTCAGTTTTGAAGATGCTATTGTGATGATATCATTATTCAATGTCAATTTTGCACCTGCATCTTTTAGGGCATCTAATATTGCCATGTCGCTCTGACGGCTTGATTGCTTAAGTCCTGTGACAGTAAGTTCACCATTAATTGCCCCGGCTGCAAGCAGGAATGCTCCGCCGCTCCAGTCTCCTTCCACAGTATATTCACGTGGCTTATATTTCTGGTTACCAGGTATTCTGAAAAGTGAATAATTATCGTTATGTATTACTATGCCAAAATCTTTAAGTATCTGCAGGGTCATATCTATGTATGGCCTGCTTTTAAGATTTCTGACTTTAATTTCCGAATCGTCCGATACAACAGGTAAAGCCATCAGCAGTCCTGTAAGAAGCTGACTGCTAACCGATCCGTCAATTTCACATTTCCCGCCTTTGACAGGACCTTTGACAGACAAGGGAAGGTATCCGTCAGTAGTCTGACACACAACTCCAAACTGTCTGAGGGCCTCATCAATCATGTTCATAGGTCTCTTTCTGAGAGAGTTGGCTCCGGTCATTATTATCTCCTCCGGGAACAATGCAGCAATGGGGGAGAACATCCTTATTGCAAGGCCTGATTCACCGCAGTTTAGCTTTGCCTCTCTGAGTTCACCTGTACCGTCAATGATAAGTTTATCAGGTGAAGGTTCAATTCTTGCACCGAGTCCGACTGCTATGCTCATAGCGGCAAGCGAGTCGTCACAATATGAAGGATTATGGATTGTACTCTCTCCGTCAGCCAGCAGAGCTGCAGCTATCGCACGCTGGGTCATACTTTTTGATGATGGGGCTTTTACAGTGCCTTTCAGCAGCGACGGATCAATATGTCGTTCCATAACTTATTTATTAGATTATCTATTATTCATTAAGTTAACTCTCTACACCTGTTATGATGTTTATTTTAAGTCCCCCTTGAGGGATTTAGGGGTTTCCTCATTCATAACTTTCATCTGGTGGTTGATCGATTCCTGGTGAATGGCCTTGAAAATAATATCAATCATCTCGGAGCTGAGTCCCTTGGCCTGCCCTTTGACAATAGCCCTTTTAATAATTTCATCCCACCGGATACTCTGCAAGATAGTGATATTATTTGCCTTTTTATAGCGTCCTATAGTTTCAGCAACCTTCATTCTTTTTTCCATAAGATCCAGGAGATGGTCGTCATATACATCAATCTGCTGACGAAGCTCTCCAAGTACATCAATAAGCTTTGGATCAGCAGGATTAGGATTCCTTAATATAAGCCTGCTGAGAAGCTCCTTAAGGTCATTAGGTGTTACCTGCTGGGCTGAGTCGCTCAGAGCTTTTGCCGGATCAATATGTGATTCGATCATCAGGCCATCGAAGTTGAGGTCCATGGCCTTCTGGGATATCTCATGCAGGTACATTCTTGCTCCTGCAATATGGCTCGGATCACAGATTATAGGCAGATCGGGGATCCTTCTTCGTAATTCAATAGGGAGCTGCCAGTTAGGCTGATTCCGGTATAATGTTTTCTCATATGTCGAAAATCCTCTGTGTATGGCACCGATTCTTGTAATTCCTGCCCTGGCAATTCTTTCAATAGCACCTACCCATAATTCAATATCAGGATTAATAGGATTTTTAATAAGAACCATAACATCCACACCCTGGAGGGCATCGGATATCTCCTGGACTGTGAAAGGATTAACAGATGTCCTTGCGCCTATCCACAGCATATCTATACCGTATTTAAGGGCTTCATATACATGTCGTTCATTGGCAACCTCTATCCCGACGAGCAATCCAGTCTCCTGTTTTACCCTCCTGAGCCATTTCAACCCTTCTGAACCAACACCCTCAAAAGAGTTTGGCCGCGTCCTTGGTTTCCATATTCCTGCACGGAATACACTTACCTCTTTAAGTTCAGCAAGCTGCCTGGCTGTCTCCATTACCTGTTCTTCTGTTTCTGCACTGCAAGGACCGGATATAAGAAATGGCCTGCCTTTGTAGCCTTTCCAGTCAGTTATCTGTGAGTTTTCAATTTTAAGAGTCATATTTTTAAGCTATAAGTTTTAAAAGGTTACATTTTAATAGTGCCTAAAGTGCCTAGAGTGCCTGAAGTACTTAGAGTTTTGGTTCTCATATTATTCTTTTTATTTTTAACTCTAGCTCACTCCACACTTTAGCTCACTCCAAACTTAATTCAAAATCTTCCTGATTTTGTTTGCCTCCTCCATTAGGTTCTTTAAACCTTCCAGATCTTTTTCCTTTATCATTTTTTTAAACTGATTCATTTTTTCGATGTAGGTATCCATTACTTCAATGATA
Source organism: Bacteroidales bacterium (assembly GCA_035531395.1). Taxonomy (GTDB): domain Bacteria; phylum Bacteroidota; class Bacteroidia; order Bacteroidales; family VadinHA17; genus LD21. The sequence goes on along the minus strand of DATKTA010000003.1, from coordinate 135,431 downwards.
TACCCGGCATTTTCAAGGAAAATAGGTGCCCATGTGTCTCCGTTGCTTTTTGCAAGACGAACAGTACTCTCAAATCCTCCACCGGCAAGAGTCAGAATGTTCTGCTCTTCATTTTCCTTCTCAAGTACACTTAATGCCAGTGAGAACGAGGTTATATGTGAAATATGGGAGATATATGCAACATGAATATCATGTTCGGCAGAATTCATGTACACCTTTTTCATATTCAGGATATTCAGCATACTTTCAACTTTGATAAGAGCGTCAATATCACTAAGCTCACGGTCACAAATTATAACATTTTTATAATCGAAAAGTTTTCCGATAGCTGCCAGGGGACCTGAAAATTCAGTGCCAGCCATAGGATGTGCAGCAACGTATCTGCCCCTTGCCGGATGATTTCTTGCGACCTCTGCCATGCCTACTTTTGTTGATCCCATATCAGTAACAACTTTTGATGAGCCGGCAATCATGTCGAGGATGGATGGGAGCATTTTACAGTTTGTACTGACAGGAGTTGAAAGTATGATCAGTTCACTTCTCTCTACTGCGTTTTCAAGTGTTTCTATCTCATCAACAAGTCCGGTTAGCTTTGCAATATTCTGATGGTGAACACTTGAGTCTACTCCAAGTATTGTGTCTGCAAATTTTCGCTTCCTCAGATCTACTGCCATGGAACCGCCTATTAATCCTATACCTACTATTGTTATTGTCATTTGTAATTTTTTTTATCTTTTTTTTTTTAAACCGATTACCAGCTACCGGTTGCCGGATGCGATTTACTCATTTACTAATTTCATCAACCTTTCTTTCGCTTCCTTCAGCTTGTCTGCTGTTGCACATAATGATATGCGGATATACCGATCTCCATTTTCACCGAAAATGAATCCGGGAGTGATGAAGACATGAGTTTTCTGAAGAATATTCTCAACAAAATCCTCACATGATTTTATGTTACCGGGAAGTGCTCCCCACACAAAGAGTCCAACCTGCTCTTTATTATAGCTGCATTTAAGAAGATCCATTATCTCCTCAACTACTTTACGCCTTTTTACATATACTTCATTTACATTATCATACCACGATTCAGGGCAATTAAGGGCCTCTACGGCAGCTGCCTGTAATCCTAAGAACATCCCTGAATCCATATTGCTTTTTACCTTAAGCACTTCATTGATATAACCGCTATGCCCGGCAACCATTCCTATTCTCCATCCAGCCATATTCTGAGATTTGCTGAGGGAATTAAGTTCAAGAGCGATCTCTTTTGCCCCGTCAACTGAAAGAATACTGAGATATTCCTTATTAAGAATAAAACTGTATGGATTATCATTACAGATAAGTATAGAATGATCTGAAGCAAACCTGACCAGCTCTCCGAAAAGATCCATTGATCCTTTTGTACCCGTAGGCATATGAGGATAGTTGATCCACATCACTCTGACCTTACTCAGATCTCCTTTTTCAAGTGCTTCAAGATCAGGCATCCATCCTGTTTTTTCACTAAGGTCATATTTTCTTACAATCCCTCCGACAAGATTTGTGACTGAAGTATAGGTAGGGTATCCCGGGTCAGGAACAAGCACTTCGTCACCCGGATTGACGAATGCCATGCTGATATGCATTATGCCTTCCTTGCTGCCCATAAGTGGAAGAATTTCAGAATCCGGATCAAGCATTACATTGAAGTATTTCCTGTACCATTCTGCAAAAGCCTTTCTAAGGGAAGGAATCCCCTTGTAGCTCTGGTATCCGTGTGATCCGGGTTTTTTTGCCTCTGATATCAGGGCTTCAATTGTTGCCTCAGAAGGAGGCTGATCGGGACTTCCGATGCCCAGGTTAATGACATCGGCTCCTTCTTTTCTCATCCTGTCAATCTGAGCAAGCTTCTTTGAGAAGTAATATTCCTGGACTGATTCGGTCCGTTTGGCTGGCTTAACTATCATATAGCATATCTCCTTTATAATAAACACCAAGTATTTCCAGATCGTTTGTATGGTCCCTGAGAATTCTCCTTATAATTTCCGAGTTTACATTTTTAGGCATCTCAAGGTCACAATAGAACATATATTGCCATTCTCCATATAACCTTGGAACTGATTGGATCTTAGATAAATTTATTCCCATTTCAGCCAGTTTTACCAGGACTTTTGCAAGTGATCCGGGTTTATGTCCGGTTGAGAAGCATATTGATATCTTGTTGCCTTCCTTATTGCCCATCTCTTCAGGTCCAACCACAAGAAACCTGGTATAGTTCTGCTTATATGTTTCAATTCCCGGTGCTATCACTTTGAGACCGTAAATTCTGGCCGCTTCATTTGATGCAATTGCTGCCACTCCCTTTATATTTTCCAGGCTTATTTCTTTAGCACTGCCGGCTGTGTCGTCGCTCTCTATTAGGACCCATGAAGGATGATGTTTCAGAAAATCCATGCATTGTGCAAGAGCGATAGGATGGGATCGAACCTCATGTATGTCATCAATGGTTTGCCCGGGTAAGGCCATGAGATTCTGTACTATACGCAGGTTGTGTTCGCCAAGCATCTTCATTCCCGACTCGCGGATCAGAGTGTAATTCTGAAGAATACTGCCGGATCGGGCATTCTCAATAGCCATAACTGCATAGTCAGCTTCGCCTCTTAGAACTTTATTGAGAGTTATGTCGAATGTGGAACATGGAACGATCTCAATTTCATCGTAATTGAAATACTGCCGTGCCGCCACTTCATGAAAACAACCTGTTTCTCCCTGTATTGAAACCTTCATATACTGATTAATATTAAAAAATTAGGGTCCCTTTCGGGGACCCTTGTTTTCATATAATTTCTTATTATCTGTATACAAAAATCCCCTTATCTCTTTTTAAAATAAAAAAAGAAGTAAAAATAAGAGGTGAAGTATGAGTATACAATATTCATAATTACTGTTTATTGGCTTACAAAAATAATTTAATTTTCATAATAACAAATAAAAATTATACAAAATAGGTTAATAAGTTACTTATTATAAGAAGATTTTTATCAATTTCCCGGTCTTCCTCCTTACGCCTTATGCCTTACGCCTTATGCCTTATGCCTCTCCTTAAGCACAGCCTCAATCTCCTCAATTGAAGTTCTTTTTGCTTTAAGAAGTACAAGGAGGTGATAGAGTAGATCGGCAGCTTCATTCTTAAAAAGATCCGGATTATCATCTTTTGATTCGATAACCAGCTCTACTGCTTCTTCACCTACCTTCTGTGCAACCTTATTAATGCCTTTTTTAAAAAGCTTATTTGTATATGAATCCTTTTCATCATCATCAATCCGTTGATTGATAACCTTTTCAAGATGGTATAAAAATCCTTTTGCAGTATCAGCACCAAAACAAGAAGTGGTACCGTTATGGCATGCAGGCCCGGCTGCATTTACCTTGATAAGTAATGTGTCGCTGTCACAATCAGCAGATATTTCCTTTACATACAGGAAATTTCCTGATGTTTCCCCTTTGGTCCAAAGACGTTTCTTACTCCTGCTGAAAAATGTTACTTTTCCTTCTTTTCTGGTTTGTTCCAGAGCCTCCTGATTCATGTATCCAAGCATCAGTACCTGCAATGAGGAATAATCCTGAACAATTGCCGGCACAAGGCCATTTCCTTTTGTAAAGTCTATTTTCATAATTAGTATCTTACTGCAATCTTTTCATCCTTTAAATACTTCTTCAGGTCCCTGATATCAATCTCTCCAAAATGAAAAATACTTGCAGCCAGTGCTGCACTGCATGAAGTGATAAAGAAGACATCCCTGAAGTGCCTCATCGTCCCTGCACCACCGGAGGCAATAACCGGGATATTAACACTCCTGCTTACCTCAGCAGTAATTTCAAGAGAAAATCCCGACTTTGTTCCATCGGTATTCATTGATGTCAGCAGAATCTCGCCAGCCCCCAGCTCAACAATTTTCTTTGCCCATGGCACCGTTTTGAAAGGTGTCGGCACACGGCCTCCGTTGACAAATACTTTCCATCCGTCATCTGTCAGTTTTGTGTCGATGGCTACCACAACGCACTGGCTACCGAACTGTGAAGCTATTTCTGAAATCAACTCAGGTCTTTTAACAGCCGATGAATTTATTGTAATCTTATCAGCCCCGGCCTTTATCAGAACACTTACATCTTCAACACTGTTAATCCCTCCTCCTACAGTAAAAGGGATATTAATTTCTGCCGCAATTCTTTCAACAAGTCCTGCCAGGGCTTTTCTTTTCTCAATTGTAGCGGTTATATCAAGAAAAACAAGTTCATCCGCCCCCTGTTTAACATATGCTTTAGCGAGTTCAACAGGATCTCCGGCATCGATGAGATTCAGAAAATTAACACCTTTAACCGTTCTGCCATCCTTTATATCAAGGCATGGTATAATCCTTTTTTTCAGCATAATTCTGACAGTTCTTTTAGTGTTACCTTACCCTCATAAAATGCTTTGCCTATTATAGTGCCTTCACATCCTATCTCTTTCATATTCTTAATATCTGTTATAGATGAAATGCCTCCGCTGGCAATAAGGTTTACTTTTGTTCCTGCAAGTATTTCTTTATAGATTTCAGTTGATGGCCCCTGCAGCATTCCATCTTTACTGATATCTGTGCAGATCACATATTTAACTCCTTTCGAGGCATATTCAGCGATAAAGTCAATTATATCCTTTTCAGAGTTTTCAAGCCACCCTGATGCTGAGACTTTTCTATCGGAAAAGTCGGCTCCAAGTATAAGTTTATCATTTCCGAATTCATTTAGCAACTCAAGGAAGTGCGGAGGTTCCTTAATAGCAATGCTGCCTGCAGTAACCTGCTTTGCACCTGCATCGTATATACGTTTAATATCATCTGCAGATTTTAGTCCTCCACCGTAATCGATCGTCAGCCTGGTTTTTCCTGCAATTGCTTCAAGTACTCTGATGTTCTCAATTCTTCTGTTCTTTGCCCCGTCGAGATCAACCAGGTGGAGGTACTTCAATCCATTGTCCTCTATCTGTTTTGCTATATCAAGCGGATCCTCATTATAAACCTTTTCCGTACTGAAGTCTCCCCTGGTAAGCCTGACACATTTTCCTCCGATTATATCGATGGCGATAATTATTCTCATAGTTCAAGGAAATTTCTAAGTATTTTTTCTCCGACTCCCGCTGACTTTTCCGGGTGGAACTGGGTAGCATAGAAGTTATCCTTCTGCATTGCAGCACTAAATGGTACAATATATCCGCATGTGGCAACTGTCGATGAAGATATCTCAGCATAGTAACTGTGAACATAATAGACATCTTCATCGAGAGAAATTCCTTTGAACAGATCACCTTTAACTGAAAAAAAATTGTTCCATCCCATATGAGGTATCTTATCCACTGGAGGGAAGAGCTTAATTTCAGTATCAAATATTCCAAGGCATTGGGTATCAGATTCTTCGCTATGACGACAAAGAAGCTGAAGGCCAAGGCATATGCCAAGAAGCGGTTGGGTAAGCGACCTGATTGTCTTGTCCAGACCTTTCTCTTTAAGATAACTCATTGCCGATCCAGCCTCTCCAACCCCTGGAAAGATTACCTTATCAGCACTTGATAGATCCTTTTTGTTATCAGTAATGATGCTTTCATACCCGAGCCTGGTCAGTGCATTTCCGACCGACATGATATTGCCTGCATTATATTTCACAATCGCTATCATAGAGCTCCTTTTGTCGAAGGCAGATTGAAGTTATCTGTCTGTTTTACTGCCATTTTTATTGCTTTGGAGAATGCCTTGAAGATAGCTTCGATCTTGTGGTGTTCATTATCTCCTGAGGCTTTTATATTCAGATTGCACCTGGCATTGTCAGAAAATGACTTGAAAAAATGATAGAACATTTCAGAGGGGAGTTCACCTATCTTTTCCCTTTTAAATTCAGCATTCCAGATCAGCCAGGGCCTGCCTCCGAAATCGAGAGCCACCTCTGCCAGGCTATCATCCATAGGAAGGACAAAACTATATCTTTCAATACTTTTCTTACTTCCAAGGGCTTTGAGAATTGATTCCCCAAGAGCAATAGCAACATCCTCTATAGTATGGTGTTCATCCACATTAAGGTCGCCTTTTGCAATAATTTTCAGATCAATATTGCCATGCCGGGCAATCTGTTGAAGCATATGATCGAAAAATCCAAGTCCGGTTGTTATATTGCTTTTTCCGGTGCCATCCAGGTTTACACTTACTTCAATAATTGTTTCAGATGTTTTTCTTATGATTTTAGATGTACGTGGGATACTCTTCAGAAAGCCATATATCTCATTCCATTTGGTAGTTGACAATGAAGCATTAAGAGAATTTTGACTATTTATGAATATAGCCTTGCATCCAAGGTTCATGGCAAGCTGAATATCTGTGAGCCTGTCGCCGATAACATAAGATGATTCAAGATCAATTCCCTTTGAAAGATATTTGACAAGCATTGCAGTTCCGGGTTTGCGGGTGGGAGCTTTTTCTCCGGGCAGGGTTCTGTCGATAAAAATCTCTTTGAACTCAACTCCTTCACCCTTAAGGATCTGAAGCATCATGGTCTGGACCGGCCAGAAGGTGTTTTCGGGATATGATGCAGTGCCCAGACCATCCTGGTTTGTAACCATAACAAGTTCATAGTCTGTCTCATTGGCTATCTTTGAAAGGTTTGTTATAGCTCCGGGCAGAAATTCTAACTTATCAAAGCTGTCGACCTGTTCATCCGGTGGTTCTTTTATTATTGTACCATCCCGGTCAATAAAGAGTACCTTCTTCATATCTGTATTGTTTTTAAGGCCTTTAAAAGTTTATTATTCTCAGATGGTTTGCCGACTGTAATCCTGATACAGTTATTAACAACCTGGTTCCTGTTTCTTACAATGATATTCATTTTGACCAGTTCACTATAAATTAGATTGGCATCCTTAACTTTTACAAGTAGAAAATTAGCATCTGACGGATATATCATTTCTGTTAGTCCAAGTTTTAAAAGTCTGATTACAAGCTTCTCCTTCTCTATTCTAATCTTCCTGAGCTGGTTTTCCTTCTCATTTGTTCTGTAAATCTTGTGTAGCGCTGTGACCTGGTTGATAGTACTTATATTATATGGTGGTTTTATTTTGTTAAAATATTGCACAATTTCCTTGCTGGCAAATGCCATCCCAACTCTTACTGATGCCAGTCCGAAGGCCTTGCTGAAGGTTTGCATTACTATCACATTGGGATATTTTCCGACAAGTTTAAGTAAGGAAGGCTTGTCACTGAAATCGATGTATGCTTCGTCAATAATAACTACGCTTCCGGAATCCGCTACGATCTTTTCAACATCTGCATAATCCATGCAGTTCCCAGTCGGATTGTTAGGGGAGCAAATATATATAAGCTTCAGGTTACTGTCCGTGAGGATACCGGTAACTTTTTTCATATCAATCTGGAAGGATGGATTTAGAGGGAGCTTGATGACCTCCACATCATTTACCGATGCTGATACTTCATACATTCCGTAAGTTGGAGTAAAGATGAGTGCCTTATCAGCTCCGGGACGGCAGAATACCCTGAAGCACAAGTCTATTATCTCATCACTGCCATTTCCAAGGAAAATATTTTCCTCAGGTATTCCTTTATATTCAGATACCGCTTTTTTCAAATCCCTCTGATAGGGATCCGGATAGCGATTCAGCCTGCCGTAAGGATTTTCATTTGCATCAAGGAAGATACCCGTATTTCCCTTAAATTCGTCCCTGGCACAGGAATACGGAGTAAGTTTTTTTACATTTTCCCTGACGAGATCATTTATTTCAACCATTCTTCAAGCTTTTTAATCTGATAGTTACTGCATTTCTGTGGGCTCTGAGTTTTTCTGCCTCAGCCATTGTTTCAATGGCAGGTCCTATTGCCATAATACCTTCCTCTGTAATTTCCTGGAAGGAGATATTCTTTTGGAAACTTTCAACAGATACTCCGCTGAAATTTTTTGCAAAGCCATTCGTCGGGAGTGTATGATTGGTTCCTGATGCGTAGTCGCCGGCGCTTTCGCAACTGAAGCTGCCTATAAATACCGATCCTGCATTTAATACCTTTTCTGCCATTGCCCGGCTGTTATGAGTATTTATAATAAGGTGTTCCGGAGCATAACTGTTACTGAACTCCATACATTCATCAAGATTTTTCAGTACTATCATCAGGCTGTTATCCAGTGCTTTACTAGCAATCTCTTTCCTGGGCAACTCTGATAGCTGCCTTTCTACTGCTATGTTAACCTTTTCCGGGAGATCTGGTGAATCGCTTACAAGTATAACCTGGCTGTCGGTACCATGTTCTGCCTGCGATAGAAGATCCGCCGCAACAAAATCAGGATCTGCAGAATTATCAGCAATTACAAGGACTTCACTGGGGCCGGCGGGCATATCAATCGGAATACCATCCTGCTGAACAAGCTCTTTTGCCCTGGTAACATACTGGTTCCCCGGACCGAAGATCTTATATACTTCAGGTATAGTCTCTGTACCATATGCCATGGCAGCAATAGCCTGGGCTCCGCCTGCTTTAAAGATTTCTTTTATCCCTATGAGGTTAGCTGTATAGAGTATAACAGGATTTACCTTTCCTGCTTTGTCAGCGGGGGTACAGAGAATAATCTCTCTGCAGCCGGCAATTTTTGCAGGTATTCCCAGCATAAGGACTGTAGAAAAAAGAGGTGCACTTCCACCTGGAATGTACAATCCGACTTTTTCAACAGGAACACTTTTCCTCCAGCATTTTATACCATTCGCAATTTCGACAGGTGCTTCCTCCTTCAGTTGAGCCAAATGGAACTTTTCAATGTTTGATCTTGCAATATTTATTGCTTTTTTCAGATCATCAGATACCATAGAGACACCTTCATCTGTCTCTTTTTTAGTTACTTTTAGTCTGTCAGGCTTAACACCTTCAAATTTTTCAGTGTAATAGAGAAGAGCTTCATCACCATTATTTCTTACACCTTCAATTATATCTTTTACGACTGACTCCAGATCAGATCTCTTTATTCCGGGCCTCGTACAAAGGGTCTCCCATTTTTCTTTTTCAGGAAAAAGGATTGTTTTCATCAGAGTATCATTTTTTCTATTGGAATTACCAGTATCCCTTCAGCTCCGGCCTCCTTCAGCTGATTAATCCTTTCCCAGAATTCATCCTCCTTTACTACTGAATGCAGGCTGCACCATCCTTCTTCGGCAAGAGGAAGAACAGTAGGACTCTTCATCCCCGGAAGGATATCGCAGATCCTCTTTATCGCCGATTCCGGGGCATTAAGCAGAATATATTTGTTTTCCTTGGCATTTTTAACTGCTCTGATTCTGAATAGCAGACTATCCAGAATCTTCTTTTTCTCAGTATCAAGGTTTTTGCCTGAAATAATTACAGCCTGGCTTTTAAGTATTGTTTCTACCTCCTGCAATCCATTGGTAAGAAGGGTACTGCCTGAACTGACTATATCACATATTGCATCGGCAAGACCTATCCCGGGAGCGATCTCGACACTGCCGCTTATTTCTTCTATTTCAGCTTTTATTCCATGCTTATTCAGGAAATCGGTGAGCAGCTTGGGATAGCTTGTGGCAATTTTTTTATTATTGAAATGGTTCGGACCTGTATAGGTCTCCTCCTTGGGTATTGCAAGGCAGAGACGGCAGTTTGCAAAACCAAGCTGTTCAACTACTGTAACATCCTTGGATTTCTCATATACCATATTCTCTCCCAGTATACCTATATCGGCAACCTGTTGTTCAACATACTGAGGAATGTCGTCATCTCTGAGGAACAGCACCTCAACGGGGAAATTATGCGCTTTTGTCTTGAGTACGCTTATTCCATTCGAGAATTTTATTCCGCACTCTTCAAGTAGTTTTTTTGAATTTTCGCTCAGACGTCCGCTTTTCTGGATTGCAATTTTCAGTACACTCATTTTTCTTTATTATTTGATGTGTCTGAGCAGGGCAGGAGGTATAAAAAAACCCGTCTGTTCTGCTCAGACGGGTTTATGATATCTTAAAATCACCACATATCATTATCTCCTCGCCTGAAAGCAAGTATGAAGATGATGATGATGTGAATTTTTGCAAAACATTATTAAAAATATAAATACAAAGATAATGATAATTTAATAAATAAAACAAAACTATGGCAAAAAGAGATATTCTGACATATTATACTCTTTCAGCAACAAGGTCTCCGACTTCTGTTGTGGAATATCCCATTTTGCCGGCTCCCATATCTTTAAGCTTATTAGCTGTCACATCCATTATTGCTTTCTCGATGGCCTTTGCAGCTTCCTCTTCGCCCAGATGTTCAAGCATCATCCCTCCGCAGGCGATCGATGCAAGTGGATTAATAACATTTTTACCTGTATACTTGGGAGCGGATCCTCCTATTGGTTCAAACATCGATACTCCTCCGGGATTAATGTTTCCTCCTGCAGCAATTCCCATACCACCCTGTGTTATTGCTCCAAGGTCTGTAATGATGTCACCAAACATGTTTGTGGTGACAAGAACGTCGAACCATTCAGGATTCTTTACCATCCACATGCAGGTTGCATCCACATGATAGTATTCTCTTGTGATATCAGGATATTCAGCTTTCCCTATCTCATGGAATGCTCTTTCCCACAGATCGAAAACATAGGTAAGTACGTTGGTCTTCCCGCACAGAGCAAGGGTTTTCTTTTTATTCCTCTTCCTGGTATAATCAAACGCATACCTGAGGCAGCGGTCAACCTGCATTCTTGAATAAACCATGTTCTGGATGGCCACTTCATGAGGAGTACCTTTCATTGTGGTTCCGCCTGCACCTGTATAAACATCGCCTGAGTTTTCCCTTACGACCACATAATCAATATGTTCCGGACCTTTATCCTTTAATGGAGTAGGAACCCCGGGATAAAGTTTTATTGGTCGGAGATTGATATACTGATCTAGGTCAAAGCGCAGTTTAAGAAGAATACCCTTCTCAAGAATACCTGGCTTCACATCAGGATGTCCTATGGCACCGAGGAATATAGAATCGAATTTTTTTAGCTCATCTGCAGCCGATTCAGGAAGTACTTCACCTGTCCTCAGGTAACGATCACCGCCGAAATCAAACTCCTGGTAGTTAAGTTTAAAACCATATTTCGCAGCAGCAGCAGAAAGAACTTTTTTACCTTCCTTCACTACCTCGGGACCTGTACCGTCGCCACCAATCACAGCAATATTGTAAGATTTACTCATAAATTGTTATATTAAGTATAAATATTTGTATTCAGGTTTTAAATTTTATCAGGCTGGTATGGCCTTATTAGCTTTTTCATTAATTCCTTCCAAAATATTAAGCATTCTTTCGGTAGCTTTTATTGCAGATTCAGTCTGGTCTGCATCGAGACCTTTCGTTTTGAAATCCTTACCCTTAAAATCCCAAGTTATGATTGTTTCAACAAGTGCATCAGTTGCACCTCCCGGGGGGATGGAAACCTCATAATCAATCAGGCGGGGGTAGGGTTTGTCAAGCTTATCGTATATAATCCTGAGCGCCTTCATAAAGGCATCATACTGCCCGTCTCCGGAAGAGGTCTCCTGGTACACATTTCCATCTATTTCAATCTGAACGTTGGCTGATGGTTTCAGTCCGTATGATAGCGACAACGAATAATTCTTGATGAATATCTTGTAATTAGTCTGATCATTTCCAAGGACATCAGCAATTATAAAAGGCAGGTCCTCAGCTGTAACATTCTCTTTTTTATCTCCGAGTTCAATAACCCTTTGTGTTACCTTTGCAAGTGATTCGGGGCTCAGTATGAGTCCGAATTCTTCCAGGTTTTTTTTCACAGTAGCCTTGCCTGATTGTTTTCCAAGGGCATATTTTCTCTTCCTGCCGAAACGCTCAGGCATCAGATTATTATAGTAGAGATTATCCTTGCTGTCGCCATCGGCATGAACACCTGATGTCTGAGTAAAAACATTCTCTCCGATAACAGGCTTATTTACAGGTATCCTGATGCCGCTGAATGTCTCAACTATCTTGCTTACTTTGGTGATTTCGAATTCATTCACATTCATCTCTGCATTAAGATGATCGCGAAGAACTCCAAGAATGCTTGAAAGCGGTGCATTGCCGGCTCTTTCTCCCAGCCCGTTCACTGTTGTATGTATACCTTTTACTCCGGCTCTTACAGCAGCAAATACATTTGCAACTGCAAGGTCATAATCATTATGCGAATGGAAGTCAAAATGTAGCTTTGGATAACGATCGACCATTTTCTTGCAAAAATCATATGTCTGTTCATGATTCAGGATTCCCAGAGTATCGGGCAGCATAAATCTCTTTATGTTTTCATCCTTTAATGAGTCGAGCATATAGAATACATAATCAGGTGAATTGATCATTCCGTTTGACCAGTCCTCGAGATAAATATTAACCTCCATCTCAAGTGATCCAGCCTTTCGGATTATTTCCTTTATATCTGTTACATGTTGATCCGGTGTCTTCCTGAGCTGCTTTTCGAGATGTCTCAGTGAACCCTTGCAAAGAAGGTTATCAACCCTGCCGCCAGCTTCATGAATCCAGTTGATTGAAATATCTCCGTCCACAAAGCCCAGAACCTCTACCTTCCTGTGAAGATTATTATGGCGGGCCCAATCAGTTATTTTCTTTAATGCTTCAAATTCACCTGCTGATACCCTTGCCGAAGCTATCTCTATCCGGTCAACCTTCAGGTCCCTGAGCAGCAGCTTTGCTATATGCAGCTTTTCAAGAGGTGCATATGAGACACCCTGTGTCTGCTCACCATCCCTTAGGGTGGTATCCATTATTTCAACTCTCATTTCACCATTATTTTGTTTGTCTCATAGTCATTTATCTGATCTTTCATGCTTAGCAGAAAATCGATATCGTCCAGTCCTTTGAGAAGGCATTCCTTCTTATATGCATTTATTTCAAACCGTACAGAATCTTCTGTCGGAAGAATGGTAAATAACTGTTCTTCAAGATTTATCCTTACTTTTACAGATGGATCGCCCTGTATCAGATTATGAAGTTTATTAAGAAGACCTTCAGGAATCACAATCGGTAAAAGGCCGTTGTTCAGTGAGTTGTTTTTAAATATATCAGCAAAGAAGCTCGAAACCACGGCTCTGAAACCATAGTCATAGATGGCCCATACTGCATGTTCCCGGCTTGATCCGCTGCCAAAGTTCTTTCCTGTCACAAGGACCTTTCCACTGAACCTGGCATTATTTAGTACAAAATCACTGTTTTTCTCTCCTGACTTAAGATATCTCCAGTCACGGAAGAGGTTATCTCCGAAACCCTCTCTTGATGTTGCGCTTAAAAACCTTGCAGGAATTATCTGGTCAGTATCCACATTCTCAAGAGGCAGGGGTACACATGTTGATTCAAGTATTTCGAATTTTACTTTTGGCATATGTTTTATTATAAGCGATTTATTAATTGTTCATTAGTTTTCTGGGGTCAGTTATCTTACCTGTTACAGCAGCCGCTGCTGCTGTAAGCGGACTTGCAAGCAAGGTTCTGGCTCCGGGACCCTGTCTTCCTTCGAAATTTCTGTTAGAAGTAGATACTGCATATTTACCCACAGGAATCTTATCTTCATTCATGGCAAGACAAGATGAACATCCCGGTTGTCTGACTTCGAAGCCTGCATCCTCATAAATACTGATAAGACCTTCTTTCTTCATGAGCTCTTCAACCAGCTTAGATCCAGGAACTATTAGTGCTGTTACAGAATCGGCCTTTTTCCTGCCTTTTATTAATTGTGCAAAAGCCCTGAAATCTTCTATCCTTCCATTGGTGCAGCTGCCGATGAATACATAATCGACCGGATGACCCAGAAGTTTAATTCCGGGTTTGAATCCCATGTAATTCAGAGATTTCAGGAAGGACGCTGAAGCATCGGCGCCTGCAATATCACTTAAAGGTATTGCAGCATCGACAGCCATTCCCATTCCCGGATTTGTTCCGTAAGTGATCATTGGTTTTATTTTGGCCGCATCAAATGCCAGCTCCTTGTCGAACACTGCACCGTCATCACTCTTTAGTTTTTTCCATTCAGAAAGAGCTTTGTCAAAATCCTTAACTCCCGGAATAGCTGGCAGCTTTCTTAGGTAATCGAAAGTTATTTCATCAGGTGCAATAAGGCCACCACGGGCACCCATCTCAATACTCATATTGCAGATAGTCATCCTTGCCTCCATTGAGAGGCTGGTTATTGCAGATCCTGCATATTCAACAAAATAACCTGTCCCTCCAGCGGTTGATATCTCGCAAATAATATACATTATTATATCCTTGGAAGTCACTCCTTTGTTCAGCTTTCCACTGATGGTGATCTTCATTTTTTTAGGTTTTGGCTGAAGGATACACTGCGTTGCAAGCACCATCTCAACTTCACTCGTCCCTATTCCGAAGGCAATAGTTCCAAAGGCACCATGTGTTGACGTATGACTGTCGCCACACACTATTGTCATTCCTGGCTGAGTATATCCAAGCTCAGGTCCGATGACATGCACGATACCATTTTTGGAATGATTCAGTCCGAAGTATTCAATTCCGTGGATTTTACAATTTTCAGAAAGTTTTTCAACCTGGTTACGGGATGATTCATCCTGAATTGTAAGGTGCTGATCTTTTGTAGGAATATTATGATCGGCAGTGGCAATTGTCTTGCCAGGCCTTAATACCTGGATCCCTCTTTGTTTGAGACCATTGAATGCCTGAGGACTCGTTACTTCGTGTATATAATGCCTGTCGATGTAGAGTACATCAGGACCATCCTCAATTGAACGAACCACATGTCCGTCCCATATCTTGTCGAAAAGTGTTTTTGCTTCCAATAGTTTATGCTTTTAATTTGTCTCTGTGCCTTCTCTGAGTTTCACAGAGTATTTATTCGTTAATCTATTTTTGCAAGGGCATCTATGAATGCTTCAACTGATGCTGTTATAATATCTGTATTGGCTGAAAATCCATAATACATCTTGCCATCATGTTCAACCTGAATATGTACTTTTCCAAGGTCGTCACTCCCTTTTGTGATTGCCTGAACAAGGAACTCTTCGAGGTGGACAGTCCTTGAAATGAGCTGTTTAACTGCTGTGAATGAAGCATCGATTGGTCCATTACCTGTTGCCGTAGCGTAATGGAGTTCACCGTTAATTCTTATTCCAACAGTTGAAACAGGCATCATCGATTTTCCGCAGTTAACCTGGAGCATATCCAGCTTCATTGTTTTTTCCCCCTGGAAAACCACACCTGCAAGTACTTTTATATCTTCATCCTTGATCTCCTTTTTCTTGTCGGCCATTACAAGGAATTCATGATAAACATTATCAAGTTCTTCCTTCCCCAGCTTGAATCCAAGCAGTTCAAGACGATGGTTAAGTGCGGCTCTTCCGCTACGTGCTGTGAGAATTATTGATGATTCCTTGATGCCAACTTCAACCGGATCGATTATCTCATAATTTTCACGCTTTTTAAGAACTCCATCCTGGTGAATGCCGGAAGAGTGTGCAAAAGCATTTCTCCCAACGATAGCCTTATTTGCCTGCACAGGCATACTCATGAGATTTGATACAAGCCTGCTGGTGTTATAGATAAGCTTTGTATTGATGTCGGTCCTTAACTTAAGATCGTGATGACTTTTTATGATCATGGCTATCTCTTCGAGGGATGTATTTCCTGCTCTTTCTCCAATGCCATTAATAGTTACCTCTACCTGTCTGGCTCCATTGATTACACCCATCATTGTATTGGCGGTAGCCATACCGAGGTCATTATGACAATGAGTTGAGATTATTGCCTTATCAATGTTTGGAACATTGTCTTTAAGGTACTTGATTTTACTTCCATACTCTTCAGGAAGACAGTAGCCTGTTGTGTCGGGAATATTTACAACTGTGGCTCCTGCCTTAATAACTGCCTCAATGACCCTGGCCAGGTATTCATTTTCGCTTCGTCCGGCATCTTCCGCATAGAATTCCACATCGTCAACAAATTTTTTGGCATACTTAACTGCATCAGAAGCTCTTCTGATAATCTCTTCAGGTGTTGTTTTAATTTTGTACTGAATATGCATGGGAGAAGTACCAATACCAGTATGTATCCTTTTCCTTTTTGCATATTGCAGAGCCTCAGCCGCCACTTCAATATCCTTTTTTACCGCCCTGGTAAGCGCGCATATTATAGGATTTGATATAGCCTTTGATATCTCAATTACAGAATTGAAATCGCCAGGACTTGAAATTGGAAAGCCTGCCTCTATGACATCAACACCCAGGGCTTCAAGAGCCTGGGCAACCTCAATTTTCTCAATTGTATTCAGCTGGCACCCTGGCACCTGTTCTCCATCCCTGAGGGTAGTGTCGAAGATAATGACCTTATCATCCATATTCTTAAGTCTATTTGTTTAATTTATAACTATTTAATGGGCCTGAGCTTCCTTACGGCAGCACCTGCTCTCCAGAGTTCCGAGTTGCCAAGCTCCCTGAGTTCGGCATCCAGTGTCTCCTTATAATTTGTAGTACCTGTTGAGTCAAGTACTCTGACACACTCCTCACCTGATTTAACTCTTTTATAAAGTTCTTTAAATACAGGGAGTGTAGCTTCCATGAATTTTGGTCTCCAGTCGAGTGCACCTCTCTGAGCAGTTGCACTGCAGTTAGCATACATCCAGTCCATTCCGTTCTCATCGACAAGCCTGATCAGACTCTGGGTAAGCTCCTCAACTGTTTCATTGAACGCCTCAGAAGGGCTATGGCCGTTCTCACGAAGAACCTGGTACTGAGCATCCATTATTCCTGCAAGAGCTCCCATTAGTACTCCTCTTTCCCCGGTCAGGTCGCTGTATACTTCCTGTTCAAATGTAGTTGGGAAAAGATAACCCGAACCTATAGCTATACCGAGTGCAATTGTCCTTTCTTCAGCTTTGCCGGTAAAGTCCTGGAATACCGAATAGCTGGAATTAATGCCTGTACCTGCGAGGAAATTCCTGCGCACACTTGTTCCTGAACCTTTTGGGGCACAAAGTATTACGTCAACATCAGCAGGAGGAATAACGCCTGTGTGTTCTTTATATGTTATTGAAAAACCATGTGAGAAATACAGAGCATCACCTTTTTTAAGACATGGTTTGATTTTAGGCCAGAGTATGCGCTGGGCAGCATCTGATACAAGGTACTGTATTATGGTCCCTTTGGTTACTGCTTCCTCGACAGGGAAGAGGGTTTTTCCGGGAACAAATCCATCTTTTACAGCTTTATCCCAGTCAGCTTTGAACTCCGGAGCCTGACCAATGATTACATTTATTCCGTTGTCTTTCATGTTCAGTGCCTGCGCCGGACCCTGTACACCATAGCCAATGACTGCAATAACTTCATTCTTAAGAACTTCGCGAGCTTTTGACAGTGGAAACTCTTCTCTTGTAACTACATTTTCAAGAACTCCGCCAAAATCAATTTTTGCCATGATCGTAATTTTTAAGTATTTAATTAATATTTGTTTCTTTTTACTTGTAAAATTTTGTAGACAATAAATTTCATAATTCCTTCAGCCCTCAGCCCTTTGCCTTTCAGCTTTAATTCAATGATTTTACTTTTTCAGGTCTGAGGCTGTTAGCTTCATCCATTTCCTGCAGGTAGGAGTTGAGCTCCTTAACCTGTTTGGTAATTGCCACTCTGCCCGATTTGGCGAATTGCAGAACGCCGTATGGCTCAAGCTGTGTAAGCATTCTTGAGATTTCGGTACGGTGCCCTGTCTTTTCAATGACCATATATTCAGGTGAAACCTCGAGTATCCGTGCCTGGTGTGACCTTACAATATGATCTATTATATTTCCGCTCATAAGTGCTTTTGTTGATACCTTGAAAAGTGCTATTTCCTGGTAAACAATCTGTTCAGAGGTATGAACAAATACCTTTAGGACATCAACAAGCTTCTCCATCTGTTTTGCAACCTTCTGAATCATTTCATTAGTTGTCGTAACAACAATGGTAAGAAGATATACCCCCTGGACAGCTGATTCAGATGCTGTAAAACTTTCAATGTTTATCTGCCTCCTGGTGAGTATTATTGTTATCTGCCCAAGGATTCCTATATGATCCTCGGTAAAAAGTGATATTGTGTATTCCTGTTTCATTGGTCTAAATGTCTTATTGTCTTATTGTCTGATTGTCTCATTGTCTCTTTGTCTTGTTTCTCCCAGTCTCCCAGCACTTCTTAATCAAGTCTTATCTCCCCAACTCCGGCACCTGGTTCGATCATCGGAAAAACATTCTCCTTCTTTTCAACTTTAATCTCAAGCAGGTAGGGGCCCTCTGCATTAAGCATTTCAATAAGAGCATCTTTAAGGTCTTCTCTTTTGACTATTTTTTTGGCAGGGATATCGAATGCTTTTGAAATACTTACAAAGTCGGGGTTCATCATTTCTGTTGATGCATATCTTTTTTCAAAGAAAAGATGCTGCCATTGGCGGACCATCCCCAGAAAATTATTATTCAGGATGATTACTTTAACAGGAATTTTGTATTGCATTATTGTACCTAGCTCCTGCATTGTCATCTGGAATCCTCCGTCACCGGTAAAGGTAATTACATGTTTGTCGGGGCACCCCAGTTTAGCTCCCAGTCCTGCAGGAAGACCGAATCCCATTGTGCCCATACCACCTGATGTTACAAGGCTGTTAGGCTTTGTAAATTTGTAATACCTTGCAGCATACATCTGATGCTGACCTACATCTGTAACAATAATTGCATCACCTTCAGTAAGGTCGGATACCAGTTGAATTACTTCACCCATTTTGATTTCACCATTCTCGGGTCTTGTTTCATTCTTTATAACCTTGTCGTTTTCAGTCTTGTCGAGAATGCGGAATTCTCTTATCCATTTTTCATGCGAACCTTCTTTTACAAGCGGAATAAGGTGAGTAAGGGCCTCTTTGGCATCATTGTGTATCTCAATGTCAACAGGGACATTTTTGTTTATTTCGGCATTGTCAATTTCAATATGTATTATTGAAGCCTGTTTTGCATATTTTTTAAGATTTCCAGTTACCCTGTCATCGAAACGCATTCCGATGGCGATTATCAGATCAGCCTGGTTTGTAAGAATATTGGGGGCATAATTGCCATGCATACCAAGCATACCTGCAAAGAGCCGGTGATCAGAAGAAAATGCAGAAAGGCCCAGGAGCGTTGAAGCAACGGGTATCCCAGTTTTTTCTGCAAACTCTTTAAGCTCTTTCTCAGCTCCTGAAAGTAATATGCCATGACCTGCAAGTATAAGAGGCCTTTCTGCATGATTTATCATGATGGCTGCTGATTCAAGAGCTTTTGTTTTTATTGGGAGTCTTGGATTATAACTCCTCAGATAATCACATTTAGTGTATTTGAATTCAAATTTTTCAACCTGGGCATCTTTTGTTATATCAACAAGTACAGGACCGGGGCGGCCAGATTTTGCAATATAAAATGCCTTGGCAATTGTTTCAGGTATATCCTCTGCATTTTTAACCTGGCAATTCCATTTTGTCACAGGCATTGATATACCAATAATATCAGTCTCCTGAAAAGCATCTGACCCGATAAGATGGGAAACAACCTGAGCAGTAATGAAAACTGTGGGTACAGAATCGAGAAAAGCATTGGCAACACCTGTGATAAGGTTGGTAGCTCCCGGACCGGAAGTAGCAAAGCACACTCCTGGTTTCTCTGCCACCATTCCATAGGCCTGGGCTGCATGTGCTGCACCCTGCTCATGCCTTACAAGTATATGTTTAATTTTATCTTCATAATCAAGAAGCTTGTCGTAAAGCGGCATTATTGCACCACCCGGATAACCGAAAACAGTATCAACACCTTCAATGATAAGACTCTGAAGCAGTGCATCCGCTCCTGAAATTCTGGTCTCTGTTTCAACCTGTGCTGTCTTGTCTATTTTTTCTTTAACCTTTGCAGTCTTCATATTTTGTTATCTGATTGTCTTGTTGTCTGATTGTCTCAATGTCCTCTGGTCAAAATAAATCCAATATTATTCCGATGTCAGCTATCAGCTAATAACTCTTACTGCACCGGTGTCTGCAGAACTTACAAATGCGGAATATATTTTAAGTGCCTGGGATATCTCACGAATTCTTGATGCAGGTTTGAAAGCCATATCTCCTTTATCTACTTCAACACTTCTTCTGTCATTTAGTTCAATTTCAGAGAGCAATACATTTATTTTTCTTGTTGTAATATCAATTTCAATTTTATCACCATTGCGGATAAGCGCTAATGCACCTCCTGAAGCTGCTTCAGGGGATACATGTCCTATCGATAATCCCGATGTACCTCCGGAGAATCTTCCATCGGTTATAAGAGCACATTTTTTATCAAGCCCCACTGATTTCAGATATGAAGTAGGATAGAGCATCTCCTGCATACCCGGTCCGCCTTTAGGGCCCTCATACCTTATTATTACTACATCACCTGCCTTAACTTTTCCGTTGAGTATCCCATCAACAGCCTCTTCCTGTGATTCAAAAACGACAGCGTTACCAGAAAATTTATAAAGCGAAGAATCGAATCCGGCAGTTTTTACTAAACATCCTTTTCTTGCTATGTTTCCAAACAGGACAGCCAGCCCTCCATCTTTGTTGTACGGATGTTCAACATCCCTTATACATCCTTTTTCACGGTCACTGTCAAGTTCCTTATACGCCGTATTGTGAGAACCCATAGTCAGGCTTCGCTGCATTGCCGGTCCGCTTTTAAAATAATCTGAAGCTACTGGTTTTGCTTTGCCTCCTGCAATGTCCCAATCGGCAATTGCCTCTTTAAGAGTAGGATAGTCAATTCTTTTAACAGAAGTATCGATCAGTTTTCCCCTGTCGAGTTCTCCCAGTATCCCCAGTATACCTCCAGCCCGGTTAACATCCTGAACATGGTAGTGCGAACTAGGGGCAACTTTACATATATTGGGTATTTTGCGAGACAGTTCATCAATATCCTTCATTGTAAAATCAACTCCTGCCTCATGTGCAATAGCAAGTAGATGCAGGACTGTGTTTGTCGATCCTCCCATTGCAATATCGAGCGACATTGCATTCATGAATGCCTGCCTTGTTGCTATTGATCTGGGCAGAACAGATTCGTCACCTTCAAAATAATACCTGTTTGCTAAATTCACTATCAGTCCTGCTGCCTCCTCAAAGAGCTTAATCCTGTTGGCATGAGTTGCCACAATTGTCCCGTTTCCTGGGAGGGCAAGCCCAAGTGCTTCATTAAGGCAGTTCATTGAGTTGGCAGTAAACATACCTGAACATGAACCACAGGTAGGACATGCAGCTTTTTCAATCTCGCTAAGCTCTTCATCACTTATTTTACTATCTGCAGCAGCAACCATTGCATCGATCAGATCGAGGTATTTGTCGCTGACCACTCCTGCCTCCATAGGACCACCAGATACAAATACTGCCGGAATGTTAAGTCTCATGGCAGCCATTAGCATACCTGGTGTAATCTTGTCACAGTTACTTATGCATATCATAGCATCAACAGTGTGTGAATTACACATATATTCAACACTGTCGGCTATGAGGTCTCTTGAGGGAAGCGAGTAAAGCATTCCTCCATGCCCCATCGCAATTCCGTCGTCAATAGCTATGGTATTGAATTCAGCCGCAAAACAACCCCTCTTTTCTATCTCTTTCTTCACATACTGCCCTATCTCATGAAGATGAACATGCCCCGGAACAAATTGTGTAAAAGAATTCACAACAGCGATGACCGACTTGCCCATCTGCTCCTGCTTCATGCCATTGGCACGCCAGAGACTCCTGGCTCCTGCCATGTTTCTGCCAATAATTGATGTAGCACTTCTTAACTGATTTTTCATAATAAGTCTGTCTATAAAAAAGGCTCCCCGGTCACCCGGAAAGCCTCTGTATGTCTCAAATATTACATATCATTTCCGGATCATTTGCCTGAAGCAATAATGAGGAGGACGATAATATGTAGTACGTTAAACTTCATTTATAATTTATTCGAAGCAAAAGTATTTAAATTTTTAATATCTCAAATAAAAAAGTATCATTTTTTTCATTTTTATGCATATTATCACATATCTGTTAATCCTTAGAATGGTTTTTGTATAGGAAATTAAATATTCAGCTGATCTGAATTTTTCATTTATTATGTACTCAATCAATAATCAACAGTTCTTATACATTATATCTCCTGATTCATATAGTAACCCCGTGTGCTTATCATGATTTGCTATATTGTATAAGAACAGGTTCTGTCTCAGAAAAAAAATGATTATCTTGTGTAAAAGTTTTAAGAAATTTAATATGCAGATAATGAGAGTCTTGGTTATTATTATTTGCTTTCTGATAGCGTCCCCGGTCTCATATTCGCAGAGAAAACAGACTTTTCTTCAGAATAACAGGAGAGTAGAAAAGGTTATAAACTCCGGTTGGACTTTCAACTATTTTTCTAAGGAAAGCGCCAGGAAGAATTATGAAGCTTTTGGCTTTGACGATTCAAAATGGTCGGCAATTACACTTCCTCATGTGTGGAGGACATATGAGACTACGGGAGAACTACACCCTTATTTGCTTCAGAGTGCTGAAGATGATAACATGTACTGGTGGACAGGATTGGGATGGTACAGAAAGCATTTTGCATTAAACAGAGAATATTTTGGACGCAAGGTCTTTATTGAATTTGAAGGCGTGCAGAAAAACTGCAGGGTATGGCTAAACGGTAAATTGCTGGGAGAACACAATGGATCATCAGGCTCTTTTGATTTTGATATAACCCAGATTGTTAAGCCGGAAGGATCTGATAATGTTCTTGCGGTTGAGGTGAACAATTTCCAGGAAGGGACCATTCCATATCTTGCCGATTCCGGAGGTAATTATTATGAATATGGCGGAATATTCAGAAATGTAAGGCTGGTACTTAAGGGCCAGCTGCATATACCGATGCAGGGTTCAGCCTCACATGAAGGAGGAACTTATATCACAACACCTTCAGTGACTGATAAAGAAGCTATTGTAAGGGCAAGAACATGGGTTAAAAATGATTACACCGTCAAAAAGAACTGTACACTGCGGACTACAATCCTTGATGCTACAAATAAAGAGGTACAGGTTATTTCATCAGAATCATCATTGAATCCAGGTCAGCTTTTTATGTTCGATCAGACTTTAAAGCCTGTTAAATATCCACTATTGTGGTCACCTGAAAATCCTTATCTGTATTCTGTGAGATCAGAAGTAATTGATGGAAACAGTGTGGTCGATGTTTATACCAGTCCGCTTGGTTTAAGGATTATTGAATGGGATAATAAAAACAATACTCTGTCAGTAAATGGTAAAAAAGTCGATCTGAAAGGTGATAACAGAAGGCAGGACTATCCCTGGCTCGGAAGTGCAGTGCCTGATTGGATTATCCTTATGGATATGCAGATCAGGGATGAAAAGGAAGGAATCAATTTCATACAGACCATCTCTAATCAGGATAACAGACTTGTTTATGAGCAGGCAGACAGAGATGGATTTATTGTTGATGCGGAGGTGATTGGTATATATCAAAAAAACCTTTCAGAGCCGGAAACAGAGCAGATAGTCAGGGAAATGATACGTATAAACCGCAATCATCCTTCACTCATTTTCTGGAGTTTTGGAGATAGAACTCTTTATAATTCAGGCTCTAAGGTTGCACTTATCGAGGACCCTGACAGAGTTATTCTTCAGGACAGAATCAAGCCAGATGCTGCAACATCTGAGATCATGTCTGATAGCGAAAATGCTTCTGCTTCAGGAGAAGCCGCCAGGATATCACTTACTTCGACTCATAAAAAAATTGTCGCAGACAGGGGATCGTTAGTAATAATTACTGCTAATGTCACCGATCAGAACGGAAATCGGGTGAAGAGTGATCCCAGAAATATGCGCTGGGATGTAACAGGACCTGCAACACTTGTCGGACCGGTTGACTTTGTGGCCGAAGGTAATGGGAACACTATAGCTTCGGGCAGTTGGTATAATGGATTTCCTGTGACCAATATAATCAGATCAACGGGTGTAGCTGGTAAAATAAATGTGACTCTATACTCAAGCGGTCTTGTCTCCGGGAACCTCGAAATAATTTCAGAGGAGTATAATCCTGATAATTCTGTCATTGCTGAACCTTTACTATTTGATGAGGGCAGAAAGCTTGTGGCAAGGCTGATTATTAATCTCAACAGACTCGATGAAATAAAACGCGAAATTGATTTTACAAAGGAACCGGTATCAGTCACCCTGACTGACAAAGAGAGAGTGAGAAAAGAGGTCAGAAATTTAATTTTCAGAAAGAATCCTTCTGTTGATACAACATCAACCGAATTCAGGGTACTTGCAGATATACTTGCTGTCCAGTTTCAGAATAACGGAGGTAAAATGTCATCAGGTGATTACAATTATAACGTTGATCACTTTAATAACTGCAGGTTGATTTATTCTTATTTAATGGCTACCAAAATTCCACCTCTGTTTAAGGAGTCCCTGAGAAAATATTATGCAAGATCAATTATTGCACGTGGAAGCGAGAAAAATGCAGGAGATGAGATGAACTGGCTTAACTGGATACCATCCGGCGGACAGGTTGTACTGGTTCAGGATGAATTAACAAAGATTGGAATAAAAGGTGCTGTTTATACAAAGCATACTGATCTGTCGGAAATAATATCTGCAGTATATCCGCAGTTTAAAGGCTTTTCTGAATACGGAAAAGAGAGGGCTTTGATCTTTATTAGTAAAATGAATCCTTATGTTGATGCTGTAAAATCAGGTGAACATATCTCATATACTGCACGCCCTGGAGAATTGGTCCTTATACCTCTCTACAAGTTTATTAGTGAATAATTCCGGTAACCGGTATCCGGCTTCCGGTTACCCGATTATGTTTTTTACTGAATAAATACAATCAACACAGATTCATTTGATTCCGGTAACCGGTTACCGGTCACCATTTTTCAGTAAAAAATTCCTATATTCGGGGAAATTTAAAATCTGACCCTTATGAAAAAAATTACACTTTTTACTGCTGTGATGTTTCTGGCTGTTTCAGGATTGCTAATGACATCAATTAATTCATGCACAAAAGCTCCAAAGAAAAATATCGGGCTGCAGCTTTATTCGCTGCGCGATTCTATTAAAAACAATGTACCCGGTACACTTGAAAAGGTTGCAAAAATGGGTTATACTTTCGTTGAGCCTGCCGGCTACAGGGATGGGAAATTCTACGATATGGAACCTGCTGATTTTAAAGCTCTTTGTGATAAAAATAATCTGCCGGTTTTAAGTTCACATATGGGACATCAGCTTCCTGATTCAGCAGGATGGGACGAAGCAATGGCCTGGTGGGATGTATGTATCGATGCTCATGCCACTGTTGGCGTAAAATATATGGTTCAACCTTCGATAGGTGGAAATGCTTACCAGGACATTGAAATTCTTAAAGGATATTGCAAATACTTTAATGCCATTGGAGAGAAGTGCAAAGCAAAGGGCATTCAGTTCGGATATCATAATCATGACAAGGAATTCTCAACTCTGCTCGACGGTCAGCTAGTTTATGACATTATGCTTGCAAATACGGATCCCTCACTTGTTATTTTCGAAATGGATCTTTACTGGACTGTTGTTGGAGGAGCTAATCCTGTTGATTATTTTAACAAGTATCCTGGTCGTTTTGCACTCTGGCATATTAAGGATAAAGAGGAAGTTGGAGCCAGCGGTATGATCGATTTTAAAACAATCTGGGCAGCAGCTGCTGTTTCAGGAATGCAATATGGTATAGTTGAAGTAGAAGAGTATAATTATGATCAGTTCACAAGCTGCAAGATGAGCGTTGACTACCTTAATGCAGCGGACTACGTTGTGATGCCTAAATAAATCATAATGAGATTATTGAGTAATTTCACAAAGTTGTTTCTCCTGCCTTTGATTGTTAGTTCCTGTGGTGGAAAATTCTACACTGAAGCTGATTTCAGAAAGGTCCTTAAGGTAGATACACATGTCCATATTGTAACAGACAAAGGTTTTTTTGAGGATCAGGCTGCTGAGGATAATTTTGCCCTTATAACTATTAATGTGGACCATGCAAAACAGGAACTTCTTGATTTGCAGCTCGAAAATGCTATAAAAACGGCACGAGCACATCCTGGCAGAGTTTTCTACGAACCTTCTTTCTTATTTGACACTACTGCCTGGGGAACAGCTCAATGGAATGATAAGGTTATTGCATATCTGGAGAAGAGTATCACAAAGGGAGTTGTGGGTGTGAAACTTTGGAAAAATATCGGAATGACTGTCAGAGACCGGAATGGAAAGTTTATTATGGTAGATGACCCGGGATTAAAACCGGTTATTGATTTTATTGTTGGAAAAAACCTTCCGGTGACAGGTCATTTGGGTGAACCAAAAAACTGCTGGCTTCCCCTCGAAGAAATGACAATCAAAGGTGATATGTCCTATTTTAAGAACAATCCTCAGTACCACATGTTCCTCCATCCTGAATACCCATCATATGAAGATCAGATAAATGCACGTGATCATCTTCTTGAACTTCACCCTGAAATGAAATTCATAGGCTGCCACCTCGGGAGTCTTGAATATAATGTTGATGAACTGGCAAAAAGGCTGGATAAATACCCTAACCTGGCAGTTGACATGGCTGCCAGGATCTCGCATCTGCAATATCAATCAGTAACTGACAGGGAGAAGGTACGCAGTTTCTGTATCAAATATCAGGACAGACTTCTATATGGGACTGATCTTGAGGATATGAGAGCAGAAGGCCGTGAGGAACTTGGAAAGGTTTTGCATGATATATGGTTTTCAGACTGGAAGTTTTTTACAGGCGATGAGGAGAAGACATCAGGTCAGTTTGAAGGTAAATACCGGGGTTTAAAATTACCGAGGGAGGTCGTTGATAAGATATACAGTAAAAACGCAATAGACTGGTATAAGCTTAAGATTAATTTGTAATCTTATTGGTCCTTTGTTTCTTCGTTCCTTATTGGCAAAAAATCAGAGGCACTAAGGTACCATGTCTCCTGGTTTAATAAAGGTTAAAACCAATATATGGTTTGCAGACCTGATCTAACAATATTTGATCTGTCAATTTTTTTAAATCAGATTTAAAATGAAATTAATTAATCTCGTTTGTTTCGTCCTTTTGTTCATTTTAAGTATTAGTTGTAAAAGTGGCAAGGGAGACACCTCTGTATCTTCTGCTCCGGACAGTCTTCCGATCATACTTTCTGATAAGCATTCTGACCTCATCTACAGCAATATGCGTCATGAGGCCTCTCTTAAATTTGCAGAGCATGTACTACCGCATAAACCGGAAAATCTTATTCAA
The DNA here is from genome assembly GCA_035531395.1 of Bacteroidales bacterium. GTDB lineage: Bacteria > Bacteroidota > Bacteroidia > Bacteroidales > VadinHA17 > LD21. The sequence continues at coordinate 108,007 of DATKTA010000003.1, read as the reverse complement.
TATAAAATAGAACTGAGAAAAAAAATTATTGAGAAAGCTGGAATTCGTATAGATCATGATATTCCGTTGGATATGAGGGAGACTGGTTCAATTCAGATGAAAGGCTATACAATAAAGAATATAGTTTTTCAGACCCGGCCGGGAATATTTGCAACAGCCAACCTTTTTATTCCTGATGGAAAAGGGCCATTTCCTGGAGTAATAAATATGCTGGGACACTGGCGAAAAGGCAAAATAGACTCTACAGGACCTCAGGCTGTCGGACATTCTCTTGCTTCAAGCGGATATGTATGTCTTACTGTCGATCCCTGGGGGGCAGGTGAAAGAACAACTGTACATGGAGATTTTGAATACCATGGAGGCAACCTCGGAGCATCGCTGATGAATATAGGTGAGAGTCTGCTGGGTATTCAGGTCTCTGATAATATGAGAGGGATTGATCTTCTATGTTCATTACCACAGGTAGATCCGAAAAAGATTGGCGCAACAGGAGCCAGCGGAGGCGGCAACCAGACTATGTGGCTCTCGGCTGTTGATGAAAGGGTCAGGGCCTCTGTTCCTGTTGTCAGTGTCGGCTCATTCGAGTCATATATTATGAGGTCAAACTGCATTTGTGAACTACTTGTCGACGGTTTTACTTTTACAGAAGAATCAGGTGTGCTGGCACTTGCCAATGCACCACTAATGATAAATCATTCAAAGGATGACAATCCGACTTTTTTCCCCTCTGAGATGCTGAGGAGTTATGCCAATGCAAAAAAAGCTTTCCTTACTGCCGGTGTTGAGGACAATATCTCTTACAGGATTTTTGATCTTTCTCATGGTTATTGGACCGAAGATCGTGAGGCAATGCTCGGATGGTTTGACCTGCATCTCAAAAATGAGGGAACAGGGGAACCGAGGAAGGAGATACAATTTAATCAGCTTGAAGAAGATAAGCTGATGGTTTTTGCACGCGGGCAAAGGGACAAAGATGTTATTTCAACAGATCAGTATTGTATCACGAAGGGAAATGAACTGAGAGAGAAATTTCTGAATTCAGGTACCATCAGGACAGAAAATAAAAGAGAAGAGTTAAAAGAAATATTACGAATTGGCAAAAAACTTAATATAGAAGGAGTCAAGAAACAACCGGAGAAATCTGGCTGGGAATTGTTAATCATTGAGACCTCTGAAAAATTGTTACTTCCTGTATTGCACCAGCCTCCTTCAGGGAAAGAGATGAATTATGTAATTATATGTAATCCGGGAGGCAAGGATTCAATATCACTTGCTCTTATTGAGGAATACAGGAATAGCGGAACCGGGATTATTATTCCTGATCTTTTTGGTACCGGGGAACAAGCTTCAACGGCGTCGTTAACTTATGATTATAACGGACGTTTGCATACACTGTCAAGAGCTGAACTATGGATGGGAAGGACAATCCTGGGTGAATGGGTTGGAGAAATGGACCTGTTAACCAGATATCTGACTTCTGAAATGAAGGCAACAAAGGTAAATATTGATGGCTCCAAAGAGGCCGGACTGGCTGCGCTGTTCTTTGCTGCAACTGAGAATAAAATAGAGAATATTACTCTGAGAGTGTCTCCGGTCAGTTACCTGTTTGATGATCGTGCAAAAATAAATTTCTACGGTATGGGAATCCATCTTCCCGGAATCCTTGTATGGGGAGATGTCTCTCTTGCTGCTGCACTTACCGGAGCAGATGTTAGATTTATCGATCCTCGTACAATTTCCGGTGCTAAACCGGATGAAGAGAAGATAAAATCATTTAAAGAGGAATATGCAAAAGTCAGGCAGCTTGCCGGTGCAAAGGGGAGAACTGAATTTAACTGAACATAATAATGAAAAGAGCATCAACAAGACGTGAGTTTATAGCAAAAAGCTCTGTTGCAGGAGCAGGGGCCTTGGCCGGGATGAATATTGTGTCAATAGGTGGATCTATTTCAGATAACCTGCTATATAAAAATGATGAAAATACCATTTCTGTTAAACCACGCTATTACCGATGGCATGTTGACAAGGGCATGGATTGGATTGAGGCAAATACAGGGTACGCCCGGCTTAACTGGAAAATACCTGTTTCCCAGGCTGCCGTAGTACTGGTCGATGTCTGGCAGCGGCATTATATAAAAGATCCTGAAGCCAGGGCAGAAGTGATAATAAATGAGAGGATGCTACCTCTGCTAAGGAAGCTTAGGAAATCAGGGATAAAGATCATCCATGCCCCTTCCCCTGAAGTAGCTGTGACACATCCTAACTGGGTAAGGATACAGACAAAAGAGCAGGTATTTGCAAAGCATGATGTATGGCCACCTGCTGAATTCCTTTCATCAAAAGGTAATTTTAAACCGTTTGAAATGCCTTCTGAACCAATGGAAGAAGTCAGAAATAAAATGGAGCCACTTACATTTCATCCCAAAGTGCTTCCTCAGCAGGGTGAACCTGTTGTTGCAAACGGGGCAGAACTTCATGAATATCTGAAGCAGAACAAATTGCTGTTTCTCTTTTATGCCGGCTTTAATACAAATGCCTGCATTATAAACCGTGATTATGGTACAATAAGAATGCGCGACAGAGGATATAAAATAATACTCGTTCGCGATTGTACTACAGGAATGGAATCGAAAGATACTCAGGCAACTCTGGCTCAGACCAACAGCACAATTCTGAATCTTGAAATGTTCGGCTGCTTCACTGTAACTTCTGAAGATCTGATCGATGGAATATCAGCTTAATATGTTATACGACAAATCTTTAAACATAAAATAATTGATAATGAAACAGTACTTTTTTAAAACCAGTCTGATATTATCTCTGTTATTATTATTCATTCCTCCAGTTTTAAGTCAGACGAAACAAAAAATCATATTCGACTGTGATCTGGGCAGTGATATTGATGATGCTTTTGCATTGGGGCTTATCCTGGCAAGTCCCGAATTTGAGGTGCTTGGTATTGTAATGGATCATGGACTAACTGATAAGCGCGCGCAGGTTGCTGCAAAGATGCTGTACCTGACAAAGAGAGAGGATATCCCAATTGTTGTAGGAAGAAAAACAAACCAGGTGGTTGGTGGAAATACGCCCGCTGAGTACTCCGGTCAGTATTATTGGGCAGAAGGATTCAGCAAGGTAAAGCCTGTATCAAAATCAGCTCCTGATTTCATTATAGAGACCCTGAAGAAGTATCCTGGCGAAGTTATTCTGATCACTGTAGGCCCTGTTACAAATATCGGAGATGTATTGAAAAAAGATCCGGACGCGTTGAAGCTGGCAAAGCATGTATATTCAATGTTCGGATCTTTCTATGCAGGTTATGGAACTGAAGAGGAGATCAATCCCATTCCTACTGAAGAATGGAATGTTCGTGGTGATAGTGAAGCTTCGAAACTGCTTGTCGGTTCAAATGCAAAAATTACTTATTGCGGGCTGGACGTTACTACACGAGTATGGTTTGATAAGGATCTGCAGTTCAGGCTTCTGATGAGACAGTCGCCACTGACAGATGCATTATGCGGACTCACGATGCTTTGGGGAGGATCCAAACCCTGCCTTCATGATGCGGTAACTGTTGGTATGGTACTCTGGCCCGATCTCTTTACAACACGGCCTGCTCATGTCAAAATTTCCGGTGCGGCATATACAGTTATTGATGAAAGCAAGGATCCCAACAGTGAGGTTGCTATGACTGTCAAAACCGGAGAATTCCTTAAAAGGCTCATGAACAGATATATGACACAAAGCCTGAACGACAATAATTAAAGAATCCTTAACATTGCCTTAATATGCAATGAGATATACTGAAATTAAGAATACCGGGATAAGTATCCCTTCAATAATATTTGGAACAAGTGCCCTTGGTAACCTGTATAATTCTATTGACAGGAAAACAAAGCAGGATATTGTAAAAGAATGTCTTCATTCTCTTGATGGTCCGGTTGTATTTGATACTGCAGGCAAGTATGGTGCCGGGCTTGCACTGGAAGTACTTGGAAGAGCCCTTGCAGAGATGGATGTTGATACTGATAAAGTAATAATCAGCAATAAACTGGGTTGGCTCCGTACCGAACTCCTGTCAGATGAACCGACCTTTGAACGAGGAGTATGGAAAGACTTAAAATTCGATGCACAGCAGGATATAAGTGCTGAGGGTATTATCCGATGCTGGGAACAGGGCAGTGAGTTATTGGGTAAAAAATATTATCCCCGGCTGCTTTCAGTGCATGATCCTGATGAGTACCTGGCGAAGGCTGGCTCAGACCAGGGTCTTGAAAAGAAACTCTTCGATGATATTCTTGAAGCTTATAGTGCTCTTTTTGAGATCAGGAGAAAAGACACGTCCATAGCCCTGGGTGTGGGAGCAAAAGACTGGAAAGTGATAAGGAAAATAACTGACAATATAAATCTTGACTGGGTTATGTTTGCTAACAGTCTTACAATCTACACTCACCCTTCTGAGCTTGTGAATTTCATGTCAGAACTACAAAAGAGGCAGATAACCATAATAAATTCAGCTGTGTTTAATGCCGGCTTCCTGATTGGAGGAAGCTATTTTAACTACAGACTGCCAGATTTAGAGAATCCGGAGGACAGAAAAATATTTACCTGGAGAGAATCATTTCTTGAAATATGTGATCAGCATTCCATAAGCCCCTCTCATGCATGCATACGTTTTGGTATGAGTCATCCTGCCGTTTCATCGATTGCCCTTAATACCTCAAATCCTGATCATGTAAAAAGAAATGTTGAAGAGGTTGAGAATGATATATCTCCTGAATTCTATAGTATGTTGAAAGATAAAGGTCTTATCAGCAAGGATTATCCTTATGTTTAATAATTGATCTGTAAATATTATTAACCTTACAAACAGAAAGTAAAATGAATAAAATGCATGCAGCCGTGCTTGAAGAATACGGACGATTTGAATGGAAGCAGGTAGCAAAACCGGAAATTGCTGATAATGAAGTATTGGTAAAGGTTTCATACGCAGGCATCTGTGGGAGTGATCAACATATATTTAAAGGGGAGTTTCATCCCAGGACCACTATCCCATTTGTGCCCGGTCATGAATTTGCCGGTGTTATAACAGCAGCCGGATCTAAGGTAACAAAGTACAAAACCGGAGAACATGTTGCAGTTGATCCTATAATATGGTGCGGAAAATGTCCGGCATGTCTGAGAAAACACTATCCCGCATGCTCTTCACTTAAACTACTGGGGGTTGATATGAACGGTGGATTTGGTGAATATATTAATGTTCCCGAACAAATGCTTTACAGGTTGGACCCGTCTATTCCTCTTCATCATGCTGCACTTGTGGAGGTATTGTCTATTGGATTCCATGCATGCAGAAGAGCTGATGTTCAGAAGGACGATACAGTCGTTATATGGGGAGCAGGAAAGGTAGGACAAAGTATTCTGCAGGCAGTGAGGACAAAAACCATTAATACTGTTATAATGGTTGATATACTTGAAAAGAGACTTAACCTCGCAAAATCTTATTACCCTGACATAATAGCAGTAAATGCAAGGAATGAAAAACCTGTTGAAAGAATACGGGATATTACAGGTGGCAAAGGTGTTGACATTGCAATTGAAGCAGTTGGCCATCATTTTGATATTGGAGGAGTTGTTAATCCGGTTCGCGGATGTATCCAGAGCATACGGGGAGCTGGAACTGTATGCGTTCTGGGACTTGGCGATGAGCCTCTTCCATTGCTTATGAAAGAGCTGATATGGAAGGAGGCAAAGATAGTTGCATCAAGAGTGTCTCATGGTGAGTTTGCTGAAACAATTGAAAACCTGGGGAAGGGAACTTTAAAGCCAGATGCATTAGTAACTGACGTCTTATCTCCTGATATGATCCAGCATGGATTTGAGTTACTTGAAGAAGAACCGGAAAACCATCTTAAGATATTGTTGAAATTTGTCTGACAAATATGAAAATTGATTCACATCAGCATTTCTGGAAATACAATAAATCAGAATATTCCTGGATTTCTGATCAGATGGGAGTACTGAAAAAGGACTTTCTTCCGGATGATCTTATAAAGGAATTGAACGGGATCGGATTTGACGGATCTGTAGCTGTTCAGGCAAGACAAAGCCTTGAAGAGACGAGTTGGCTCCTTGAGATAGCTGACCAAAACGATTTTATTAAAGGAGTCGTTGGATGGGTTGATCTCTGTTCTGATAAAGCTGAAGAACAGATCAGTGAATTTGTCAGAAACAGAAAACTGGTTGGGGTAAGACATGTGATTCAGGATGAGCCTGACGACCATTTTATGCTTCAGAAGTCTTTTCTCAGAAGCATTAACCTGCTTAAGAAGTATAACCTGGTATATGATATTCTTATACTCCCTAAACATCTTACTTACGCTGAAAAGCTGGTAAGGCAATTCCAGGAACAACAATTTGTACTCGACCATATCGCAAAACCTTTAATTAAAGAGAATAAAATATCACCCTGGAAGGAGGGAATAAAACGACTTTCAACATATCAGAATGTTTCATGTAAGTTATCCGGGATGGTAACAGAGGCAAGCTGGCACGGATGGAAAAGGGAGGATTTTGAACCATATCTCGATGTGGTCTTTGAAGCATTTGGTACTTCTCGTCTTATGATAGGGTCAGACTGGCCTGTTTGTACGGTATCCTCAGGATATAGCCCGACAATGAAGATTGTTTTTGATTATATTAAGACATTCAATCTGGAAGAAAAAGAAATGGTACTCGGGGGAAATGCTATACGAATATATAATCTTCAAATCCGGGATAAGAAATGATGACCATTTCAGATTTTTCATAAAGGTGATAATTCAACTCATTTACTTTCATTAATCATAGGCTCAAAGAGCTAAAATTCATTACAATAAGTATTTTGAAGTATCAGAAACAGATATCTGTTTCTGGTATCCGTTACTCTATAAATGATCATTGATATTATTTTCAGCTTATGACTCCTTCAGGTAACTATTGGCGGTTTATAAGTATTCCCTGTTGGTAAATAAATATGTCAAATATATTTTCTAATAAAGAAATACAAGCTAATTTAGAAGATCAAAGTAAAGATCAGTTCGCTCTGAAACCTTACTGAGTATTTCATCCTGACAATCATTTTTTCAATTTAATATATAATGGAAAATTCAACCGGACTTAATCAGCTTCAGATAGATAAAAGCCGGAACAGGATCTTATCTATAGATTTTTTCAGAGGATTTGTAATGTTTATACTTGTAACTGGAATCGGAGGACTATTCAGTGAAATGGTCAAGGCCGGAAGAGGTGGGCAAGTTATTGCTTTTATTAATATGCAATGTGACCATGGAGCTTGGTATCAAATGTATTTCTGGGATCTTATTCAGCCATTCTTTATGTTTATTGTAGGAGTTGCTATGCCTTTTTCGTTTTCAAAAAGGAGGGAGAGAGGTGAAACCTGGAAACAATCATTCTTACATGTCCTGAAGCGTTCATTCTGGTTGCTGGTATTAGGCTTCATGCTTGGTGCAAAAAAGGATGCATATTATCTTACTAACATTCTTCCCCAATTATCATTTGTCTATCTTGTTGCATTCCTGTTGATGCGGCAACCCATAAAATGGCAATTAATTATTTCATTCATCCTGATTCTTATTTCTGACCTTCTCTATCATTTCTGGCCGGTGGAGGGATTTAATCAGCTTGCTCCCGGGCATAATTTTGGTTCATGGCTCGATTCAGTAACAACAGGACATCTGCATCCATACAACTGGGTTACATTCAATGCAATACCTACATCTGCCCATACAATTTGGGGCGTTTGTGTAGGATACTTGCTGATGAAGGACTGGTCACAGAAGAAAAAATTGATGATTATGCTCATCATCGGTACAATTGGAGTCATAACCGGATATTCGATGAGGCCGTTTATTCCGATAATAGAACATATAAGTACAAGTTCTTTTATGATTGTCAGCGGAGGATGGTGTCTGATAGCAATGGCCATCTCATTCTGGCTTGTCGATATTTTGAAATTTGAGAAGTTCGCTACTTTTTTTGCTATTGTAGGCATGAATCCTATTTTCATTTACATTTTTTCAATGTTGGGTGGTACAGAATTACTGAGACGCATGGTCGTCCCGTTTACATCCCGTATTTTCAGCTGGTGTGACCCTATTTATACAAATATGCTTACTATCCTTGTGGTAGTTGCAATGATGTGGTATATCTCATATTTCCTCTATAAACGAAAAATATTCATCAAATTATAAAACAAGACAGAACTTAAAAAAATGAATATGAAATTTAAATTTGCTCCGAAAATTTGGAATATTGTTCACGTAAGAATATGCCTCTATCTCTTTGTTGTTTTCTTATTCTCATTCACATTATTTGCAGGTTCTCCAGGATTAACAAAGGAGACAGGATCATCTGGTCTTAGTATCGCTATATTTGATATTGATGTCACACCACCTATTGGTAGTCACATGGCATATGATCCTGTTATGGGTACCTGGGATATGGGTCTCCGTGCAAGGGGGATTGTGCTTAGCGGGGCTGGCCTTCCGATTGTGCTATGTTCGTTCGACTGGATTGGCATTGCCAATGAAAGTCAGGATGAATTTAAAAAAGCTTTTGCTGAGGCAGCAGGGACCATTCCTGAACGAGTAGCTGTTCATACTGTTCATCAGCATGATGCTCCTGTATGTAATTTCGGAGCGGAGAAGATTCTGAAAGAGGCAGGCATTGATCCTTCAAGATATGAGAGTACTTTTACCAGGCAGGTAATGCAGAGGCTTGCTGATGAAATAAAAGCATCAATGAGTAAAGCCCAGACAATAACTCATATTGGTCTGGGTGAGGCCCCGGTATTTAATGTTGCCTCAAACAGGCGTATAAAAGGTCCCGATGGAAAAGTCAGGGCAACAAGATATACTGCATGCGGCGACTCTGCACTCAGGGCAGAGCCTGAAGGTGTGATTGACCCGATAGTTTCACTTGTAAGCTTCTGGAATAATGACAAGCCTGTCGCAGTCCTCAGCTATTATGCTTCTCACCCACAGAGCTATTACCGGACTGGATTGCCAAACCCCGATTTTCCCGGCATTGCAAGGTTCTACAGGCAACTTGCAGTACCTGAAGCTCTTCATGTGCATTTTAATGGTGCCGGGGGCAACATCGGTGCAGGCAAGTATAATGACGGATCAAAAGTGAACCGTGGTATATTGGCTGAACGTCTGGCAGATGGAATGAAAAGAGCCTGGGATGCAACAAAAAAGGAAGCAATTACTCCTGAGACGGTTAAGTGGAATTTGGAGAAAGTGACATTGCCTCCTTCAACAGACCTTGAAAACCTGAAGAAAGAGATAGTTGAAAGATCGGATGATGTGGCATTTGTTAGCAATACTCTCCCAAAGATTGCCTGGTTAAACCGCTGCCAGCAGGGAATCAGGATAAATATCGGATGTCTTTCACTGGGCCGTGCACGAATCCTGTTTATGCCCGGAGAATTATTCGTAGAATATCAACTGGCAGCAAAAGCTGAACGTCCCGATCTTTTTGTCGCTATGGCTGCCTACGGAGATTATGGTCCCGGATATATTTGTACCGATATCGCTTACAGTGAGGAAGGCTATGAGGCAGGCCCGGCTTCAGGTGTTGCCCCGGGTTCTGAGGAAGTGTTGATGACAGCTGTAAAAAATCTCCTTATGCGATAACTTTCTCTTAATATTTCTTACATTTAGGGAGTATTCCCTGATTGTTCCATTGATACTGACAGGATGAAAATGAAAGTTCTGTTTTCTGTCTTTTTTTCAGTAATTGTAACTTTTTGCCTTACTGATAATATAACAAACGCGCAGCAATCATCAGTCAATGGTTGGAAGGCTGGAATTGCCCGCGCCATTATTACACCCCAGGAACCAATGTGGCTTGCAGGTTATGCAGCACGTGACCATGAATCGGAAGGGACCCTCGTTGATCTCTGGGTAAAGATTCTTGCAATACAGGATGCGAAAGGAAAGAAGGCTGTACTGATAACCAGCGATTTGCTAGGGTATCCGAGAAAAATGTCGGACAGGATCCGTGATCAGATTGCCATCAAATACGGACTCACCCGTTCGCAGATAATCCTCAACTGTTCACATACGCATACAGGCCCTGTTCTCGATGAGGCCCTTTTCGATATATATCCCGTGAATGCAGGGCAAAAAGAGGTGATAAAGAGATATTCTGTAAGCCTTGAGAAAAAGATTGTCGAACTGACCGGAGAGGCGATAAATTCACTTGCTCCTGCAAAGATCTATTCTCAGAACGGAGTAACACGTTTCCAGGTTAACAGACGCAATAATACTGAGGCATCAATACACCTGGCAAATGATCTGAATGGGCCAAATGATTATGCTGTGCCTGTTTTGAAGATTACTGACAATGATAGTACTCTTGTAGCCGTTGCATTCGGTTATTCATGCCATGCAACAGTACTGAGCACTTACCAGTTTTCAGGAGATTATCCGGGCTTTGCACAGCTTGAGCTCGAGAAACTATATCCGGGTACTACAGCAATGTTCTTTCAGGGTGCCGGTGCTGATCAGAATCCTCTTCCACGCAGGACAATTCCTCTTGCCAGGCAATATGGTAAAGAACTGGCTGCAGCAGTTGAAAGAGTCCTGAGCGAAGATATGAGAGAGCTTGAACCTTCATTATCTTCTGCCTATTCTGAAGTGGACCTTAAATTCTCAAAACCACCCTCAAAAGAAGAACTTATAAAAATAGAGAAGGAATCGCAGGGATATCAGAAGAGCTGGGCCTCAAATCAGCTAAAGATATTAAAGGAGAATGGTTCATTAACAACTTCATATCCTTATCCTTGTCAGGTATGGAGGGTGGGAAGTCAGCCTATCATGGTATTTGGCGGTGAACTTGTAATAGAGTATTCAATAGAGCTTAAAAAAATATATGGCCCCGACATATTTATTGTCGGTTACGCAAATGATGATATGGCTTATATTCCATCAGAGACAATTCTTGAAGAGGGCGGCTACGAAGGTGAATCTTCTATGATGGTCTATGGTTTGCCGGGAAAATGGGAAACCGGCATTGAGGCTGCAATAATCAATGAAATGAAAAAGTTGGCTTCAATGACCGGGATAAAGGAGTCAGTAACTAAATAGTATCTGAATGATGGACAGGGGAAATTGCTGTCCCTAAACTGTTTAAGGAAGGGAGGTTTCAATGTTGATTGATATCAATGCTCATGTTGGTCACTGGCCTTTCAAGAAGATGAAATACAATAACTGTAATTCACTGCTTGAGAGAATGAATAAGTATGGTGTGGATCTGTCAGTTGTCAGCAACCTTAACGGTATTTTTTATAAGGATACACAAGAAGCTAATGAAGAGCTTTTTGAGGAACTTAAATCGAATAAAAAATTCAATAACCGTTTTATCCCCTTTGCGGTTCTGAATCCGATATATGGAGGATGGACAAAGGATCTGGATAACTGTATCGCAAGGTTCGGAATGAAGGGAGTCTGCCTTTATCCTCTTTATCACGATTATGAGATTACAGATCCCGCCTGTATTGATCTGGTTAAGAGAGTCAGGGATAAAGGACTGATAGTGGTTTTTACTCATCGGATTGTAGATTCAAGGCAAAGATCATGGATGGATATTTCGAAGGAGTGGACAATGAAGGATATCATGCCTGTAATAAAGGAAATACCTGATGCAAAGTATTTCATTGTTAATGCGGCTAATAGCATGAATGTGGAACAGGTTGATAATGAGTTAATTAAAAACGCTGATTTACTGATAGATACATCCGGAAGAGCGCTTTCAGATCCTGGGGAGTTTATTAAAAGGTTTGGCAGGGATAAATTTGCCTTTGGCACGCATACACCCATTCTCGATTATCTTACCGGTATGCTTCGTATTGAATCTTTAAAACCTGAGGAAGCTGATGAAGCAACAAAAGAAATGATCAGATCAGGCAATGCCGTAAGAATGTTAGGAATTTGATAAAAGGATATTTTAAATCATTATGATCATGAAAACAAGAGATCTTTCAAGAAGGAAATTCATTACAACTACTGCAGCAGGTTCCGCAGCAGTTGCAGTTTCTGCCTCTGTTCCGTCGTTTGGAAATATTGCACATGTAAGTAGCGAAGCAGGTAAGCTTGCAATACTTGGAGGTACACCGGTTGCTCCTGCCAAGCAGTGGCCAGCCTGGCCATATGTTGATGAAAAAGTTGTTGAGGAGGTTGTGAAAACCACACGCAGTGGGATATGGTGCAGGATCCAGTCTCCAAACGGGACTGTTCCGACTTTTGAAAAGGAGTTTGCAAATCTTTATGGCATAAAGACGAGTGTAAGCACAGGTTCCGGTACACAGGCTCTCAATACTGTTGTTGAAGCTCTTGAGATTGGTCCGGGTGATGAAATTATTACCTCACCCTATACCGATCCGGGCACAATACAGAGTATTCTTGTGAGTCGTGCCCTTCCGGTAATGGCAGATCTTGATGCTGAATCCTTCCAGCTGGACCCTGAAGACGTGGAGAGGAAGATAACAAAGAATACAAGAGCAATCATGCCGGTACATATGATGGGTCAGCCATGTAATATGCAGAGGATAATGGAGATTGCAAAAAAGCACAATCTTAAGGTGATAGAAGATTCATGCCAGGCAATAATGGCTGAATACCAGGGCAAAAAAGTTGGTTTGATTGGCGATGCCGGTTGCTTAAGTTTTCAGTCAAGCAAGGTATTCTGCTGCGGTGAAGGAGGAGCAATTATCAGTAATAATGATGATCTTATGGATAAGTGCTATACGGTGATGAATCATGGCACGGCCAAAAGTGGAAGAACGATGGTCATTGGTTCCAAATACAGGATGAATGAGTTTGAAGGTGCCGTACTGTTAGGTCAGATGCCGGGACTAAAAGAAAGGCATGATATCCGCAACAGGAATGCAAAATATTTAACTGAGAACTTAAAAGATATTCCGGGCCTGATTCCCCAGAAATTGTATGAGGGTACTACTGCAGGTTCATTTTATATCTATGCCTGGGCTTACAAGAAGGAAAAATGGAATAATGCCCCGCGTGAGAAGTTCCTTAAAGCTCTTTCCGCAGAAGGGATAAACCTTAGTCCGTATATTGCAAACGGATTGCACAGGGAGCCTTGGACAGATCATATTCAAAGTCTACCTGAGTATAAAACCATGTTCGGAGCTGCGCGGTTGAAAAAGTTCAAAGAAGAATTGAATCTGCCGAAATGCGACCAGGTATGCCAGGAGATAGTAATGCTCTGGGCTTCAGGTCCGCTGATCGGTTCACTGGCCGATATGGATGAACTTATAAATGCTATTAAAAAAGTATATGACAACAGAAATAAACTGAATTCAATTTGATTAATCAAGAACCTTTATAGTTATGACAAAAAATGAGATTACTCGCCGTGAGTTCGTGAAAAAGAATTCGCTTGCAGGCATTGGTGCTGTAGTTGGTGTTGGATTATCTTCCTCACTGGTGGCCAATTGTACTGCCGATACAGGTGTGCCGGCAATTCTCGGAGGGCAAAAGCTACATGCTGAAGGTTGGCCTGTATGGCCGCAATGGAATCCGGCTACCGATGAAGAACTGTTTCTTAAAGCTGTTCGCAGCGGTGTCTGGTCAAGAGCCGGAATTGTTACTGAATTCGAGAAAAAGTACGCCGAGACAATAGGAGCAAAACGTTGTCTGGCTGTTGTAAACGGAACCAATGCACTTATTGCCTCAATGGTCCAGCTTGGAATTGGAGGGGGAGATGAAGTTCTTGTCCCTCCTTATACATTTATTGCCTCTATTGTGGCTATTTTACAGACAGGAGCTATGCCCGTATTTGTGGATACCGACCCTGAAACATTCCAGATTGATCATACAAAGATTGAGGCAAAAATAACAGGCCGTACCAGGGCTATCATGCCCGTTCATATCCTTGGACTGCCTGCAGATATGCCAAAAATTATGGCTATTGCAAAGAAGCGCAACCTCCTTGTTGTGGAGGATGCATGCCAGGCATGGATGGCTGAGATAGATGGGAAAAAAATGGGAACATTTGGTAATGCAGGCTGCTTCAGCTTTTCCAATCCCAAAAATATTCCTATTGGAGAAGGAGGTGCAATTGTAAGTGATGATGAAGAGTTTATGGACAGATGCTACTCATATCATAATTACGGAAATCCTTATGGTACAGTAATAGGAGAAGTTGGCTCAGGTACTCTTCTTGCCGGTACAAAACTTCGTATGACGGAATACCAGGCAGCCATTGGCCTTGCACAGCTTAAGCGGTTGGAAGAACAGACAAAAGTAAGGAATGAGAACGCTGCCTATCTTAAGTCACAGATAAAGAAGATACCAGGAATACTTCCATACAAACTTAACGATAAGGTTACCAGGGCTGCTTTTCACCTGTTTCCCTTCAGATATAAGAAAGAGGAGTTTAAAGGTTTGTCCAGGAGAGATTTTCTCAGAGCTCTTGATGCAGAAGGAATCCCTGCTTCAAGTGGCTATACCCCACTTAACAAGATGCCATATCTGAAAAATGTGATGCAAACCAAGAACTTCAAACTTATGTATCCGGCAGAAATGCTCGATTATAACCGGTATATGGAGAATAATCAATGTCCTGCTAATGACCAGCTGTGTGAAGAAGCAATATGGTTTGCTCAAAACATGCTTCTTGCTGAAAAATCAGATATGGATGATATTGCTACGGCAATTGAGAGGATTCACAGGAATGCCGATAAGATAAAAGATAAGAAATAGTTTGCTAAAAAACAAGAAAAATGCGAATAATCCGACTGTTAATCTCCGCAATCTGCATTGCGGTAGCTATGATTGCATGCAACAATCCCTCTTCGCAGGATGCAGAAACTGCAAAGCAGCCCGATCCTGACAAAAAGATAATTGCAACAGTTTATAATTCCGGTTTTGAACATTCCCACGACACCTACAATGGCCTTTCAACGGCCAGCGACGGGAAAATCTATTACGTCCTCTGTTCCGAACTGATGGACGTTGCAGGACAGATGTATTCATTGGATCCGGGCACAGGTAAGATAGAACATCTGGGGGACCTCACGGAGATGGCAGGGGAGAAGGATATGAAGGTAGTTGCACAGGGTAAGAGCCATGTTAATTTCTTTGAGTCGGAAGGTAAATTGTATTTTTCAACACATCTTGGTTATTATAGTATCATTAATGGGATGGAAATGCCCGGAGTACCTACCGGTGATTACAAACCATACAGGGGCGGACATCTTCTTGTCTATGATATGAAAACAAAAAAGGGTGAATCACTGGCTATTGCCCCTGGAGGAGAAGGTATTCTTACCATGACCATGGATACAAAACGTGGAATCATTTATGGTCTGACATGGCCTTCTGCGAATTTTTTCCGGTACAATGTGGCCACAAAAGAATTGAAATATCTTGGCCCTTTTACAGGTAGGGCAGAGTCGGTTAAAGGAACAGAATACAGGGTTATCTGCCGGTCAATAGTTGTAAATCCTGAAGATGGTACAGTCTATCTTACAAATGCTGACGGAGAGATTAAAAGATTGCAACCGGGGACTGATTTTCCGGAGATTATTGAAGGGGAGGATATGAGAAAGGATTATTTCGGCAAATTTGAGGTCTCTACTGCCGGAAGTATGGCGTATAACTGGCGTCAGGCATTCTGGTATTCTCCTGAAAAAATGATCTATGGTGTTCATGGCAATTCAGGTTACCTGTTCAGGTTCGATCCGGCTGTTCCAAGACTTGAGGTTCTTGACAGAATCACTTCGGAACCATCGAAACTGAGCGGGATGTTTGATCAGTTCAGCTTTGGATATCTCGGATTCAAGCTTGGTCCTGACGGACGTACAATATATTATCTGACCGGGGGTCCGATATATATTGATGGGAAACGGGTACGAGGAGAAGATGCCATTGCAAGAGGCGCAGCACGAGGACTTGAAAACCTTCATCTGATAACTTATGATATTCCTACAGGAAAGTACCAGGATAATGGTCCTGTTTTCTATCCTGACGGTGAGAGGCCTCTTTATGTAAACTCAATTGCAATAGGTAATGACGGGACTGTTTATACTCTGGCACGTATAACAGAGAATGGTAAAACAAGAACGGACCTGATCAGTTTTCCTGGTCCTTTAAAAAAATAATATATTTTAACCACAGAGAGCGCAGAGTCCCGTCCCGATAACTATCGGGAGCTATCGGGATCACAGAGGACTCAGAGTAAATTTCTTTGTGCACTCTGTGTAAAACTTAGTGAGCTCTGTGTTTAAATAATTAAAGACCATTAATAATTTAATATCATGAATATGAAAAAAAATAAATTGAGTGATGCCATATCATCAAAAAGAGCTGTAATTGTTATGTTTATGCTGTGGCTGATACCGGTTGGATTGATTAATGCTCAGATTAAGGTCTTCATCGAGACCGACCTCGAAGGAGTAAGCGGTGTTTTTAACTTCACCCAGACGAGGGAAAAGGGGACTCCGGAGAATATTCAGGCATGCGAATATTTTATGGGCGATCTGGCTGCAGTAGTACGAGGGTTAAGGGATGGAGGTGCTGATGAAATTGTGATAATAGACGGTCATGGTAACCAGGCAATGATACCTCATCTTATGGTTCCAGGAGCAGTTTATGTAACAGGAAAACCAAAGCCTGATGGCAACCACTGGAGACTAGATAAATCTTTTTCAGGTATTGTTATGTTTGGATTCCACGCTATGATGGGAACAAAAGATGGTGTATTGAACCATACGCAATCTTCACGGACCGAGAATAAATACTGGTACAACGGTGTTGAGTCGGGTGAACTTGCTCAGACTGCAATTATTGCCGGTTATTTTGGTGTTCCTCCCATACTTGTAACAGGAGATGTGGCAACCTGTCGTGAGGCTGTCAGATTTTTCGGTAATAATATTGTTACTGTAGCAACAAAAGAGGGATTGTCACGCGAGGCAGCTGCTCTATATCCTTTTGAGGAGACAAGAAAAGCACTTTACGAGGGTGCAAAGGCGGCAATTTCAGCTATACCAAAATGCAAACCTTATGTGGTTAAAACCCCTATTAAAGCAAAAATGGAGTATCTCGATCTTAATCCGGCATTGCCTGAACCAAAGCTTATTACAAAAGAATGGACAATAGAAACTGCTATTCAGCTCCTTGACAGATAAGAGATTCAAATAATAATTATATTGCAACATTTCTAATCTGAAAAGCTGAGAATATGAAGGATATTAACAAAACTGCAACATGGCTGTTTACATCTCTGAGGATTGTTATAGGGTGGCATTTTCTTTATGAAGGAATTGCAAAGGTATTTAATCCAAACTGGTCCTCAACATTGTATCTGATGGAATCGAAATGGGTCCTTTCAGGATTCTTCCATTGGCTGATAAGTAATGATACAACACTGCAAATTGTGGATTTCCTCAATATTTGGGGGCTGTTGATAATCGGTATATTTCTTTTTATTGGTTTTCTGCCCAGGATAGCAAGTATTTCAGGAGCAATTCTCCTTATTCTTTATTACGTTGCCAATCCACCCTTCATGTATTCTTCTCTTCCCAGTCAGAGCCATTTCTATATAATCAATTATAACCTCATTGAAGCAATTGTTCTTATAGTAATTGCATCACTTAATGGTGATCAACTTTTTGGAATTCAAAGATATATGGCTGTCAGGAACAGTATTGCCAGGGAGAAGAAATTCCCGGCCGCGGAGAATCATGAGATTCTTGAAAATGTCGATACATCAAGAAGGGAAATGATAAAGAATCTGGCGGTTCTTCCGCTATTCGGTGCTGTATTTTTCGGGATGGCAAAGAAGAGAGGATGGATCAGTTTTGAGGAGGAGAACCTTAAACCTCAGGCAGTAAGTGGAGCTTCTTTATTGCTTGGTAAGTCGATGTCGGTTAAAGAATTAAAAGGTAAAGTCCCGGCCGGAAAGATTAAAAATGCTGAATTGAGCCGGATAATGATAGGAGGCAACCTGATAAGTGGTTTTGCACATTCTAGAGACCTTATATATGTCTCTACATGGCTGAAAAAATATTTTACTGATGAGAAAGTAATTGAAACATTATGGCTTTGCGAGGCCTGTGGAATCAATACAGCCATATTCAGATGTGATGAAAATACTATTAGGATACTGGAAAAATACTGGAGCCGCGGAGGAAAAGTACAGTGGCTTGCCCAGACTTATCCCCAGGGAGAAGACCTTACAAATGTAAAAACGGCTATTGACCATGGTGCAATAGGAGCTTTTGTGATGGGAGGTATAGCCGATAAAATTGTGGTTGAGAATAAGATCGATGATTTGAGGAAGCCAATAGAATTAATTCAGAAACAGGGATTGATTGCCGGAACAGCAGCTCACTCCATAAGAGTTCCTGAAGTGTGTGTTGCGAATGGAATTAATCCTGATTTCTACATGAAGACTTTTCATACCAATAAATACTGGTCTGCAACCCCAATCGATCCTTCTAATCCGGAGATGCCGTTAGAAGGTGAAGATCACAATATGGCTCATGACAATATCTGGTGCATGTCGGACAAGGTCGTTAAGGACTTCTTTAAGAAAAATGAGACTCCATGGATAGCTTATAAGGTACTGGCTGCCGGTGCCATAAAGCCTGAAGATGGACTAAAACATGCTTTTTCAAGCGGAGCAGATTTTGCATGCGTGGGAATGTTCGATTTTCAGGTGGTTGAGAACGCAAATATAGCATATACCCTCCTCAATGCTCCGATGGAGAGGGAGAGGAGATGGTATGCGTAGGGAAGGCGTAAGGCGTAAGGCAGGACACAGGGCTACGGTGCAGAACCCAAGGGTATGGGTTTGAAGGGGTGGGTTAGAAAAAGATAAAAGTTAAAAGACAGAAGTACACCCATGAAAGTTAAGGTGAATGGTAAGATACTTACACATATCAATATTTCTATTATTAAACTTTACCCTGTTATACAGCCAGTCTGTTAACATTTTAGGAAGTGATGCTGATCTCCTCTGGCATAAACTCTCACCTTTCTTTTCTCCCCCTTCAGAATACAAAAATAATCTCGGCAGTTACCGTTCACCTTTGAAATTCTATAGTGGACAACCTGTTAAATCTTCACATGATTGGACGAAAAGGAGAGAGGAGATACTTAATACATGGAATGATATGATGGGTAAGTGGCCTCCTTTTATTGAGCATCAGAAACCAGAGATAATTGAAAAGGTAAGTATACAGAATTATATCAGGTATAAGATAAGGTATAACTGGCTTCCAGATCAGAGAACTGAAGCCTACCTGCTTGTACCTGAAGGAAAAGGTAAGCGGCCCGCTGTTATTACTGTTTACTATGAACCTGAAACATCTGCCGGAATTGGTGATAAGGAATATCGCGATTTTGCACACCAGCTTGCTTTACGGGGTTTTGTGACGCTCTCAATAGGGACTGCAGAAACGACAATGGCAAAGACCTATTCGCTATATTATCCTGATATTCAAAATTCTGCAATACAGCCTCTTTCGGTGCTGGCTTGTGCGGCAGCTAATTCCTGGTTCCTCCTGTCAGATATGCCTGAAGTCGATCCGGAAAGGATTGGAATAATCGGACACTCATATGGAGGTAAATGGGCGATGTTTGCTTCCTGCCTGTTTGACAGATTTGCATGTTCAGTATGGTCTGATCCCGGTATAGTTTTCGATGATTCAAGGCCGAATGTAAATTACTGGGAACCCTGGTACCTTGGCTATTATCCACCACCATGGGATAGCACGTGGCGAAAATCAGGTGATGTTGAAGGAGCAAAAGGTCTCTATCCGAAACTTAGAAAAGATGGATTTGACCTGCATGAACTACATGCACTTATGGCTCCAAGGCCATTCCTTGTGTCAGGAGGATCGGAGGATGGCCCGGCAAGGTGGATTGCACTGAACCATTCAGTTGCTGTTAATAAATTGCTTGGTTATGAAAAGAGAGTTGGTATGACCAACAGACCTGACCATTCTCCAAATGCAGAATCGAATGAATTGATATATAATTTTTTTAAGTATTTTCTTGATAATTAACTGAATGAGGAAAGCCATTTTTTTAGTTTTAATTACATTATTCTGTATTTCTTGTAAGGATAATAGAAGATTATCTGATAATAATAGCAGGTTATGGTACCTGTATCCGGCAAAATATTGGAACAGCCAGGCTCTGCATCTTGGTAATGGTTATTTTGGAGGATCTTTTTTTGGAGGAACAGAAGAGGAGGTTATTGCAATATCTGAAAAAAGTATGTGGACGGGTAGTCCGGCTGAGGGTAACTGGACCAAAGCCGGTGTAAATCCAAAAGCCAATCAGTCACTTCCGATAATCAGGAAAGCAATACTTAACAGGGAAAGTCAGAAAGCTGATAGTCTGATTACAAAGGATTTTTTTGGGTCTTCAGAACTCTATGGCAATTTCACATCCGTTGGGGACCTTAAAATAAAATTTCTGAATCATGAAACCGCACCTGTTAATTACAAAAGAGAATTAGACCTGGCAAACTCCATAGGCCTGATTGAATATAATATTGAAAATACTTCTTTTAAAAGAGAATATTTCTGTTCTTATCCCGACAGGCTGCTTGCAATGAAGTTTTCAGCGAACAAAACAAAGAAGATCTCATTCAATCTTACCATGGATATTATGCAGGATTCCTCTTCGATTGAAATCTCAGGAAACACTTTTAAGGTCAAAGGGTTCATCAACAAAAATAACCGGCCATTTATTGTTCTGATACAAATAAAAAATGAAGGAGGGATAGTTGGTAAAGAAGGAGATTTTCTTTCAGTAAGGGATGCCGATTCAGTTGAGTTATATCTGACTGTTGCCACCAATTATAAAATGAAGTATCCCGATTACATTGGCTCTGACCCGGAGGTAATTACCAGTGGCATAATGCAAGGTCTTGCTGACAGGGACTTTACAGAACTGAAAAATCGTCATCTTGCTGATTATAAATCATTATATGATAGAGTTAACCTTATAATAGATGGTAACAATGAGGCTGAAAAACTACCAACAAATGAGAGATTTCAAAGATTAAAATCGGGTGAGTCAGATCCCGGTTATAAAACACTGGCATTTAATCTTGGCAGATATATGATTATCAGTTCATCGCGGCCACATACCCTGCCTGCTAATCTTCAGGGAGTGTGGAATGCTTTTAAAGTTGCACCATGGGCAGGGAATTATCAAAGTAATATAAACCTTCAGGAAATATATTGGTCATGCGGCCCTACCGATCTTGCTGAATGTCAAGAGGCATATATCGACTGGATTGATGATCTTTCAATTTCGGGCAAAGAAATTGCAAAGCGTATTTATGGAACCAATGGTTGGGTTAGTCACACAACCGGAAATATTTGGGGACATGCGGCACCTATTGGCAGCCATCCCTGGGGAATGTACCCGATGGGGGCAGCCTGGCATTGCCAGCATGTATGGGATCAATATGCCTTTTCACAGGATACTCAATATCTGCGAAACCAGGCATATCCGCTTCTGAAAGATGCATCCATTTTCTGGCTTGAGAACTTAATAGAGTTCAAAGGAAAATTAATTACTGCTCCGACAGTTTCAGCTGAACACGGTGCTTTAATGACCGGGAATGGGTTGAATCCTGCTTTTCATGATTCCATTAGTAATAAATACCATTATTCATTACCAGGTGTATATCAGGATATTGAGATGTTATGGGATCTGTTTACAAATACATCAGATGCAGCAAAAATATTGGGAGATATAAATTTTGCAGATTCCCTGCTGAAGATACGGGAGTATCTTTTGCCATTAAAGATTGGAAAGTATGGACAATTACAGGAATGGTATGACGATATTGATGATCCTGAATGTCATCACCGGCATATTGCCCATTTATATGCAGTTTGTCCGGGAAGGCAAATAGATCCAATAATTACTCCGGAATTGGCTGATGCAGCAAAGAAATCATTGAACATGAGGGGTGATGGGCGTTTCCTGTCGCAGGAACTGGCGTCAGGTGGTAACTGGGCAAGGGCTCACCGCATGTGGTGCTGGACAAGATTACTTGACGGAAACCGGGCCAATAAAATTATGACTGAAATGTTAACCGATGAGGGATTTGAAAATGGTCTCACTTTTCAGCATGCTAATTATGGTTGGGAGAGAAAAGATTTCTATATGGAAGGTAATATGTATTGCCACTTCCAATTGGATGGTTCAGCCTCTATACCAGGATGCATTGCTGAAATGCTTGTTCAATCACATCTGAATGAAATACATCTTTTACCTGCTTTGCCTGATGAACTAAAAACAGGGTGGATTACCGGACTGAAGGCACGGGGTGGTTATAGGATTAATATGGAATGGAAGGATGGAGAGCTAATCAAGGCTGTTATTTTTTCCGGTAGTGAAAATCAGGTGCCGGTTATCAGAGTTAAAAATGAAATAATTGATCATGACGTGCATAATAAAATAGAATTTAAAAGGCTTATAATTAAAACCAGTCAACTGTATATAAAATGAATTATAAGTTTTAATATTTTCACCATGAGATTAGAAGGAATAAATTATCTTGACAATAACCCGGTTGCGATTTCGTTCGAAAATGGATTGATCACAAAGGTTGAAAAAACAGAAAGCTTAAAAGAAGGATTAAAACCACTTTTTATTGCACCCGGTTTCATAGATATACAGGTTAACGGCTATGATGGGGTCTCCTTTTCACTTGAGGGGGCTGATGATCCCTCCTCGGAATCCAAGACGCTTTCGGTTCCAGAGATAAGGAAAATAACAAGGGAGTTATGGGCTCAGGGAGTCACAACTTATTTTCCTACACTAACCACCAATTCTCAGGAATTATTAATTAAAAATGTAGCAATACTATCAGAGGCAATGGATGATACCGAAAATATGGGGTCAATCCCGGGCCTTCATCTCGAAGGGCCATATATTTCAGCCATTGACGGTTATCGCGGAGCCCATCCAAGGGAGCATGTACGCATGCCCGATTGGGAAGAGTTTATGCATTTATACAATTGTGCAAAGGGGAAGATTCTTTTAATAACTCTGGCTCCTGAAGTTGAAGGAGCTGTTGATTTTATTAAAAGATGCATGGACACAGGAGTAGTTGTCTCCCTCGGACACCATAACGGATCAGCAGAGAATATCCACCATGCAGCTGATGCAGGTGCAAGGCTTGCAACTCATCTTGGAAACGGCTGCGCAACAAACATCAACAGGCACAGGAATCCCCTCTGGCCCCAGCTGGCCGATGACAGGCTGATGATTAGCATTATTTCAGACAGTTTTCACCTTCCTCCTGAAATACTGAAGGTGTTTTATAAGGTGAAACAAGCCCGGAATATTATAATCATATCTGATATGACAAGCTATGCAGGTTTGCCTGCCGGTTTGTACAAGCTTGAGACAGGTGAAAAAATCGAAAAGGCACCAAATGGCCATCTTCGCTTTTCAGGACAGGAGGGTGGTTTGTACGGATCGGCAACTCCACTGCCTGAAGCTGTCTCTCATATGATCAAAGTAACAGGTTGTTCCCTTGCTGAAGCTTTCATGATGACAGCTGAAAATCCTGCCAGGCTTCATAATCTTAATGACAGAGGAACCCTGGAACCAGGAAAGAGGGCAGATATAATACTCTTTTCAGTTGAAGAGAACAATATTAAAATAGGAAAGACATTTGTTTCCGGAAAAATAGTTCACCAGGCTTAAGAAGAATGCTGGAGCTGTCATATTATAAAGACAATCTGAAAGTTGAGATATTTTCTGTCACTTCTGAAATGGGAGTTGCCGCAGCTGACTATGTAGCAGGGAAATTACAGGAGGCTATTGAGGTCAGAGGAGTTGCTAACCTTATTCTTGGTACGGGAGCTTCACAATATCCTCTTCATGATGAATTACTTAAAAAGGATATAGCCTGGAAGAAGATAAATCTTTTTCACCTCGATGAATATATTGGTATCTGTAAGAGTCATCCTGCCAGTTTCAGACGATTTCTGAGAGAAAGGGTAGCTGATAAAGTTTTTCCGAAAAGTGTATTTTATATTGATGGTGATACTGCTGATACAGTTTCTGAAATCCGGCGTTATGAAGCTCTCCTGAGAAGTAATCCGGTGGATGTAGCATGTATCGGAATCGGGGAGAATGGTCATATTGCTTTCAACGATCCGGGCATTGCTGATTTTGATGATCCTGAATTACTGAAGGTTGTTGAACTCGATGATGCCTGCAGACGTCAGCAGGTAGGCGAAGGGTGGTTCCCCACTATAAATGATGTACCCGATAAAGCAATAACACTTACTGTTTCAGCAATAATGAATTGCAGATCAATTTGTTGCACTGTACCTGACAGTAGAAAATCGGATGCTGTTTTTAAAACACTTACAGGGAAAATAAGTGATGAATGCCCTGCTTCGGTTCTGAGAAGGCATGAGGATGCAGTTCTTTTCCTCGACAGATTTGCGGCAGCAAGACTTTCCTATAATCATTAATTTTTTGTACAATGAAAAGAAGAACCTTCCTTGGAGATTTTATGGCTTCAGCAACAGGAATCATTATGATGCCGGATATTATTCCGGCACATGTTTTTGGCACGAATCCTCCCGGGGATAAAATTAATATTGGTCAGATTGGGTGTGGAAGGATAGCCCGTACACACAACCTTCCTGAGATACTGAATTATGATTCCTCCAGGGTGGTTGCAGTCTCTGACCTCGACAGCAAACGAATGGCTGACGGGAAGAAGATGATAGAGGATTTCTATGAAAAGAAAACAGGGAAGAAAGGATATGTTGATGTAAAAATGTACAGCGACTACAGGGATATGCTTCTTGACAAATCCATTGATGCTGTCATTATCAGCACTCCCGATCACTGGCATGCACAGCCAGCTGTTGAGGCTGCCCTGGCCGGCAAGGATATTTATATTCAAAAACCTCTGACACTGACTGTTAATGAGGGAAGAGTTTTGGTTGATGTTGTAAATAAAAAATCCGTCATACTCCAGGTAGGAGCACAGTGCCGTTCTTCAGAACCACAGTACAGGAAGGCTGCTGAACTGGTACGGAACGGAAGAATAGGGAAGCTTCATACAGTTAAGATAGGTATGCCTGGTGATCCGCCAGGTCCTGAAGTTACATCGATGCCGGTTCCTGAAAACCTCGATTATAATACCTGGCTGGGATCGACACAGGAAGTATTCTACAATGAATTAAGGGTTCATCCGCAAAACGATTATTCAAGGCCGGGATGGCTGAGGAATCAACAGTTTGGTGCCGGTATGATTACAGGCTGGGGTTCACATTTCTTTGATTACAGTGCATGGGGAATGGATACAGAGTACACCGGACCTGTTTCAATAGAGGCAGTTGCACAATTTCCCCGGTCAGGGATTTGGAATGTTCATGGTGACTTCATGGTAAAGGCTGTATATAATAATGGGATAGAGATGTTGGCAGGAACAGAATATCCTTATGGTGTCAGATATGAGGGAGAAGAGGGATGGATTTTTGTTACACATGCAGGAATTCCAAAACTCGATGCCAGCGATCCCGCTTTGCTTAATTCAGTGATCACAGAGAATGAGATACATCTTTATATGACAACCGAACATCATGGAAACTGGCTCGATTGTATCAGGAGCAGGAAACAACCGATCTCCCCGGTGGAAATAGGTCACAGGGCATGCTCACTCTGCCTGATAAGCCATATTGCCATGAAGGTACACGGTGTATTGGATTGGGATCCGGTAGAAGAAAAATTCATAAATAACGGACTGGCCAATTCAATGCTGCAAAGAAATCAGCGTGCTCCATTTGGCACCAACTTTGTTAAGCTATAGAGGTTTTAGAAGCTATAAATGCATTAGATGCTCAAATTATAACTTTGCAGCCTCTACAGCTTATAAGGCTTTCTATACTCGTAACTCAACAATTTATTGGCTGCTTCGGAATTGACAAAAACCTCCTTATCCTTGTCCCAGATTAGTCGCTCTTTGGTTATCATTGAGATTGTAGCCAGGTGAGCCATGGTAGTAGACCGGTGTCCTGTTTCAAGAGTACAGAATGGCGTTTTCCTGCTCTTAATGCATTCAAGGAAATTTCCGATAAGGTTAGCAGTACTGTTGGCATAACTGTTATCACGAAGCAAAGTATCCTGCTTCTCCAGCTTATATTCTTCTGCCTCCATTAGCTTATCCCATGATGAGAACTGTCCTGGTTTGGCCGGGACTATCTTATAATCATTTTCATTGGTATAAAGCGTTCCTTTGGTTCCCCTCATCTCTATGAATCCGTAAGGAACAAAGCTGCCGGTACTTGCCTCAAGCACCTGGACATTTACAAGCGTTCCGGATGCAAACTCAAAGGTAACATTGAAGGTATCAGGTATTGTACGATCATCATCAACTGCATATTTACCGCCGTGTGCACTGATAACCGAAGGTGCTTCCTCATTCAGCATCCACCTTATAAGATCGAGATAATGTACTCCGTTATTGCTTATCTGGTTGCAGTACTCTTCCCACCACCTGAACTTGTATGGTGCAATGTTGTACTGGTAGGGCCTTAGGCCACGCGGTCCGAGCCATGCATCCCAGTTAAAGTTTTTTGGTGGTTCCTCGGGTTTCATCTTTCCGATACCTGAAGGGAACATATTGCTTACATGACAGGCGCTGGAGTAAGTAACTATACCGATTTTTCCTGCAGGAATCTCTTTAGCCAGTTTCTGGAATGTGGGAGCGCCTCTCCTGTTCAGGCCAACAGTTACAATCTGTTTGCTTGCCTTCCATGCATTAACCATTGCACGTCCTTCTGATATTGTCTTAGAGAGTGGTTTTTCACAATACACGTCTTTGCCTGCCCTTATTGCATCTATTGTCATAATAGCATGCCAGTGATCGGGTGAAGCAATGCATACGGCATCTATACTTTTATCTTCCAGCAATTTGCGGTAGTCAGAATACCTTGCCACTTTATTTGGGAATTTCTCTCCCATAAGCGGTATCTGTCCGGGCATATCTTTTATATACCTGGGATCGACCTGCGACCTGTCGCGTGTAATATATGGCTCATAAACATCACATAACGCTGCAATCTCACAGCCGGGTTTGGCCATAAACAGCTGAAGCAGCTGAGTACCCCTGTTCCCTACACCAATAAATCCTACACGGATCTTTTCGTTTGCTCCTGCAATCCTGTCATAAGCTGATGTTTTTACCGGATTTGCCCCGAGGGCAAGTCCTGCTGATACCATTCCTGTAGTGGTAATAAAGTTTCTGCGGCTGGTTTTATTTGATGATTCTTTCATAGATGGAATATTTGTTACCAAACTTAAGGATTATTCATAAGAAATAAAAGGTCATATCATAAGATTATCAGAATGATTACATCCTTTAAGACTGGTTTCAGAAATCTGCCATAATCAATAGTTATCTGAGAATTCGAGACTTACTCAGTAAATTAAAAAATTCTGACACATGATTATCAGAATTAACTTTTATCAGTTAAATTGTGAAGATTATTTTAGTTAAGTTAAACAAATAAATGATGGGAAATTCCGGAGCAGGAACACAGACAGTATCCACTCATCCTCACCATTCTGGCAACAGAATAATTTCTATAGATACACTGCGCGGTTTCACCATGTTTTTTATTATTGGAGGAGGCAGCATTTTTACCTCACTTTACCAGGTTTGGCCAAATTCAATAACTGAATCTTTGGCCAGAAACATGGAACATGCTGAGTGGGAAGGTTTTTATTTTTATGATCAGATTTTTCCACTCTTTTTGTTCCTGGTTGGATTGCTCATACCAACCGTTATATTAAGAAGTAAGGAAAAAGGGAAAACCAATAAAGAGATATTTTTCCATATCTGTAAACGGACAATTGTCCTGATTCTGCTCGGACTTGCTAACTATGGCCTTTTACGTTTTAACTGGCCTGCAATGAGATGGTCCAGCGTGCTTGGACGTATTGGGATTTGTTATTTTTTTGCAGGCTTACTTGTGCTGCATACAAACTGGCGTTTTCAGGCCTGGGTGATTATTATAATTCTGATTGGATACTGGGCCGCTGTTAAATTTATTCCTGTTCCGGGCTATGGTCCTGGTGTTCTGACTCCCGAAGGCTGCCTGACCACCTGGCTTGACCAGAAAATGATACCAGGTACTCTTGGCATGGGCATTTACGACCGGCAGGGTGTCCTTTCCACTTTTACTGCCCTGGCAACAACGCTGATAGGAGTTCTGGCAGGTCACTGGTTACGTACCGGCAGGTCCGGTAATCAAAAGAGTGTCGGATTTCTTGCTGCTGGAATAATTTTGCTTCTGGCCGGCTGGTTTTGGGGCAGGTATTTCTTTATCAGCAGGAACGTGTGGACAAGCTCATTTGTTCTCTTTACGTCAGGATGGAGCCTGATTTTATTGGCCTTTTTCTACTGGATAATTGATGTGAAAGGGTATAAGAGATGGACTTTCTTCCTTGTCGTCATCGGGATGAATGCAATAACTATCTGGGTAGGGCAGAGATTTATCGATTTTAAATTTATTTCCGATGCACTTTTTCTGGGAGTATCCAGATACTTTGGGATCCTTCAGCCTGTTTTCCTTGTATTGTCTCTATTGCTGGTAAAATGGCTTTTCCTCTGGTTCCTGTATAAAAAAGAGATATTTTTAAAGGCATAATGGTGTATTGAAACTAAATCTCTTTTTGATGAATAATTCAGGTTAAAATGTTAAATTGTGGAGTTTATTTTCAGAATTATTAAGCTTATATAATCATATGATATGAAAAAGGAATTCAACCGCAGGGATTTTGTGAAAACAGCTGCAATAGGTGGTATTGGTCTTGGGTTGACGGCAACTGCCTCACCTCTTTTTGGTATTGGAGCACAGCAGCAGGGGAAGATTGGTATTATTGGACTGGATACTTCCCACAGTATTGCTTTTACCAAAGCTATAAATGGTCCTGATGCGAAACCGGAATTTTCAGGTTTCAGGATTGTTGCGGCATATCCAAAAGGAAGCAGCGATATAAAATCGAGTTATGAAAGAATACCTGGATATATTGAAGAAGTAGAGAAATATGGAGTTGAAATTACAAACTCAATTGATGAACTAATCTTAAAGGTCGACTATGTGCTGCTTGAAACGAACGATGGAAAAATACATCTTGAACAGGCTCTGCCGGTATTCAGAGCAGGTAAGAGGATGTTCATCGACAAGCCGATAGCTGCCAGCCTCGAACATGCACTCGCTATTTTTAAAGCTGCTGATATTTATAAAGTACCCGTATTTTCTTCTTCTTCACTCAGATATATGCCTGGTATAAAAGATGTTGCGGATGGGAAAATAGGAAAAGTAACTGGTGCTGATACATTTTCACCCTGCAGTCTTGAACCATCCCATCCTGATCTCTTCTGGTATGGGATACATGGAGTGGAGGCTCTTATTGCAGTGATGGGAACCGGCTGCAAAACAGTTACGCGCGTAAGTACACCAGATACCGATGTTGTGGCAGGTATATGGAATGACGGAAGGATTGGAACATTCCGTGGGACAAGATCAGGGCAGCATGGTTACGGAGGTACTGCTTACGGAGAAAAGGGAAGCATGTCATTAGGTACATATGCAGGATATGATCCTTTGCTAATAAGGATACTTGACTTCTTCAAGACAGGTATAGAGCCTGTTAAACGTGAAGAGACGATTGAAATATTTACTTTTATGCAGGCAGCCGATGTCAGTAAGAAAAAAGGAGGTATTCCCGTTGAAGTTGAAACTGTAAGAGCTGATGCAGAAAAGAAAGCAGCCAAAATAAAACTTACCTGATAATCACCTGAAAATTCGAATAATTATGTCAAATAGTCGAAGATCTTTTATAAAAAAATCAGCCGCAGGAATTGCTGCGGTTAGCGTGGGAGGAATATTACCAGGGTTCAGTGCCAGAAGCTATTCATCGATATTAGGTTCAAATGACAGGTTACTGGTGGCAGTGATGGGGGTTAACTCCAGGGGAAAAGCTCTTTCAGAAACTTTTTCAAAGCAGGATAATGTTGAGATAATTTATATCTGCGATGTAGATTCAAGGGCTGAAGCAGCCTGCTCTGACTCAATAGAAAAACTTGGTAAAAAACGGCCGAAAGCAGCTCCTGACTTCAGAAAAGCTCTTGATGATAATAAACTCGATGCAATGGTTATTGCTGCTCCTGACCACTGGCATGCTCCGGCAGCAATACTGGCGTCCAAAGCCGGAAAACATGTATATCTTGAAAAGCCCTGCAGTCATAATCCAAATGAAGGGGAACTTCTTGTAGCTGCAGCTGAAAAGTATAAGAATGTTATTCAGATGGGTAACCAGCGACGTTCTTTTCCTAATGTAGCTGCAGGAATTGCTGAACTGAAATCAGGTATAATTGGTCGTCCCTATTTTGCAAAGACATGGTACACCAATAACCGTCCGTCAATTGGCCATGGTAAAGAAATTCCTGTCCCATCGTGGCTCGATTACGAATTGTGGCAGGGGCCTGCTCCAAGGAAGCCTTACAAGGATAATCTTATTCATTATAACTGGCACTGGTTCTGGAACTGGGGAACAGGAGAGGCATTAAATAACGGAACTCATTTTGTCGATCTAGGACGCTGGGGCCTTGGAGTCGATTATCCGGTAAAGGTTTCCTCATCAGGAGGCAGATACCGGTATAATGACGATTGGGAGACACCTGATACACAGGTGATATCCATGGAGTTTGACAATAACACAGGAATGGCATGGGAAGGGATCAGCTGCAATGGAAGACCGATTGAAGGCAGCATAGTAGGAGTAATCTTCAGCGGCGAGAATGGATCATTAAGGATCGATGCCGGCAATGCATATTCGGTATTTGATATCAGCGGGAAGCTTATAAAAGAAGTTAAAGCTGATACGGTCATCGACTCAAGAAATCTCAGCAATCCTTCGGGTGGTCTCGATGCTATTCATATTGTCAATTTTCTTGATGCTATAAGAAAAGGGAACAAACTGAATGCAGATATTCTGAGCGGTCATAAAAGCACGTTGCTGGTTCAGCTTGGAAACATAGCCCAGCGAACCGGTAAAACACTCAATATAGATCCTTCAAATGGTCATATTCTTAGAGATCCTGTTTCAGAAAAACTATGGTCGAGGGAATACCAAAAAGGATGGGAACCAGTGATATAAAGCGTTCAGGAGTAACAAAAAGTAAAAATCAAAAAAGCAGCACTAATTATCTTATTTTATGCCAGTTATTGAAACAGTCGAATCAGGTTCCCTGTCGGTGCGAAAAACAGTAATATCTATTGCAATCATTGCATTGCTGTTTTTTATTTTTGGATTTACCACGTGGATAAATGCCATACTGATCCCATACTTCAAGATCTCATGTGAGCTTAATAATGTTCAGTCGCTGCTGGTAGCATTTGCCTTTTATATAGCCTACTTTGTGATGGCTATACCGGCAGCTCATCTGCTTGAAAAGGTGGGATTCAAAAAAGGGATCATGATTGGATTCTGGATCATGGCTCTCGGTGCCATGATATTTGTCCCGGCTGCTTTCACCAGGACTTACAGTCTGTTTTTACTTGGACTTTTCTCAATAGGAACAGGACTGGCTATACTGCAGCCAGCTGCCAATACATATATTACAATGATAGGATCCAAGGAGCGTGCTGCCCAGAGGATGAGCATCATGGGTGTCTGTAACAAGACAGCCGGAATAATAGCTCCGCTTTTATTAGCAGCCGTAATACTGAAACCTACTGACACAGAACTGTTCCGACAGTTGCCTCTTATGGATGAAAGTGCACGAAATGCTGCTCTGGATATTCTTATCAGAAGAGTTATTATTCCTTATGCCAGTATGTCTGTTGTGCTTTTTTTTCTGGGAATTATGGTTCGTTATTCAATTCTTCCGGAGATAAATACGAGCAATGATAATGCGGGTACCACGGATAATCATTCAGAAAAAACAAGCATTATCCAGTTTCCTCATCTCATACTCGGTGCTGTTGCAATATTTCTCCATGTAGGTTCTCAGGTGACGGGTATTAATACGATAATAAATTATGGTCAGTCATTGGGTCTGCCTTTACTGGAGGCGAAAGTTTTTCCCTCTTATATTCTGGGAGTTACAATGTTTGGCTTTCTGATGGGGATTGTTCTGATACCCAAATTTATAAATCATCTCAATATACTTCGGATATGTACGACTTCTGCCCTTATACTTACAGTATTGTTTTTTCTTGTAAGAGGGAAGGTTAGCTTTCTTGGTCATTCAGTAAACCTGTCGATATGGGTACTCGTTATGCTGGGTCTATCAAACTCACTTATGTGGTCAGCTATCTGGCCTCTTGCACTTAACGGATTGGGACGGTTTACCAAAATGGGAGGATCAATCCTTATCATGGGTTTGTGTGGAAGCGCTCTCATTCCTTTGATTTATGGTTCTCTGGCTGATCATTACACTCCTCATTACGCTTACTGGGTATTACTGCCTTGTTATTTATACCTGAGTTTTTATGCTTACAGAGGTTATCTTGTAAGGACATGGACAATTAGGAAGAGGGGTGATCAGTAATGGATAATCGGTAATAAAAATAAATAAATAAACTAATTGATAAATATTAACAATCATGACAAAGCGAAGAGATTTCATTAAAACGGGTGTTCTTGGAACAGCCGGAATTGCCATCGGAGGCATTGGCTTCAGCGCCAGGTCGTATTCATCAATCATTGGTTCAAATGACAGGATAAACATTGCCGTGATTGGCCTAAGGGGAAGAGGAGGCGATCACGTCAATTCCTGGCTGGCACTGAAGGACAGCAGGAACATAAATCTTAAAACCATTTGTGATGCTGATGAACAGTTTTTTGCAGAACGGTCAAAGACAATTCAGGATAAGAATGGTGTAAAGCCCGTTACCGAATGGGATATGCAGAAAGTGTTTGCTGATAAGGAGATTAATGCAGTTTCTATTGCTACTCCAAATCATTGGCATGCTCTGGCAACAGTATGGGCCTGCCAGGCGGGTAAGCATGTATTTGTTGAAAAACCGGCATCGCATAATCTTTTTGAAGGTAGAAAGATGATTGAGGCATCACGCAAGTATAATGTACGCGTTCAGACCGGCACTCAGAATCGTTCGATCGCTAATGTAATCGAGGCGATGAAATTTCTGCATGACGGAGGTATCGGTGAAGTGTTTATGGCAAAAGGAAACTGTTATAAGCCACGCGATTCATTCGGTATTGCAAAAGACAGTACACCTCCTGCCTCCCTGCATTATGACAGGTGGCTGGGTCCTGCTCCTTACAGGCAGTATAACGAAAAACGCCTGCATTATAACTGGCACTGGTTCTGGGATACCGGAAACGGAGATACCGGCAACCAGGGACCTCACCAGTTTGATATTGCCCGCTGGGGTCTGAATAAGAATGAACACCCTGTAACAATATACTCAACAGGTGGAATCTTCGGTATTGATCCCGAAGAATGTGCCCAGGAAACACCTAATACCCAGACTTCTATATTCAAATACTCTGATGGTAAAATACTTGAGTTTGAAACAAGGGGCAGGTACACAAATGGAGAATCAAGCCTTGACATACGGATTGGCAACACCTTCTATGGAACTGAAGGTTATCTTGAGCTTGACGGAGGGACATGGAAGGCATTCCGGAAAAGAGAAAAGGAACCTTTTGCCGGGTCAGCAATGGCTGAAAAGAAACCAGCTCCGACAGGATATCTTGCCTCACCCGGAGGTACTGAACATTATGCCAACTTTATTGATGCAATCAGGTCAGGAAGTAATGATACACTGCATGCAGATATCATTGAAGGTCATCTTTCCTCATCACTTCCAATCCTGGCCAATGTTTCATACCGTCTTAGCCGTGAACTGAGATTTATGGGCGATTATGAGAAATTTGCCAATGACCCTGAAGCAGACATGATGCTTACCAGAGTTTACCGCAAACCATATGTTATCGGGAATGAGGTGTAATATTGGCACAACGACACAGCGGCGCAACGGCTCAATGATCAATGGCTGTACAGACTCGGTTCCCCTACTGGGACGGGGTGGGTTTTTAATATAAAATGTTAACGAACAATAATTTACAATGAATAACAATAACAACAGTCGTCGTAACTTTATAAAAAAAGCAGCTATTGGTTCTTTAATTACTGCATCAATTCCTGAAATAGTATCGGCAGCAATGGTGAAGGAGAGTACTTCCAAAATTTCATTGCAGAAGAATAACATAATCCTTTTCCAGGGAGACTCAATAACCGATGCCGGCAGGAATAAGGAAGATAATTCATTTAACAATGCCAGAGTTCTGGGATCAGGTTATGCAATGCTGACAGGAGCTGCATTACTTGAAAAGTATGCATCACTCGATCTGAAGATATATAATATGGGTATATCAGGTAATAAGGTATATCAACTTGCAGAAAGATGGGATAAAGATTGTCTTGATATCAAACCGGATATTCTTAGTATACTGATCGGGGTTAATGACATCTGGCATAAACTGAATGGTCAGTATGAGGGGACAGTTGGAATCTATAAAAAGGATTATATCGCACTACTTGAAAGAACAAAAAGGACTTTACCTAATGTAAAACTGGTTATTTGTGAGCCGTTTGCTGTACCTGGGGTCAAAGCTGTGGATGATAAATGGTATCCTGAATTTTATGACTATCAGAAAGCTGCCCGCGAAATTGCAGATAAGTTTAGCGCAACTTTCATCCCCTATCAGAAAATTTACGATGAGGCTCAGAAAAGAGCCCCTGGTGTATACTGGACTCATGATGGGGTGCATGCTTCACTTGCCGGAGCAAAGCTTATGGCCGAAGCCTGGCTTTCAGCAATAAAATAAAAGAATTAATTAATTTAATATAGGGTATTATGATGAAAAGAGTCATTCATTCAGTGTTAGCATCACTGATAATTGTTGTTATTTTTTCGTCTGAACTTTCGGGTCAGCTGAAGTTGCCGGCAATATTTGGTGACAATATGGTACTGCAGCAGAAGTCTGATGTTGCAATTTGGGGTATCGCTTCAGGGAATTCAACTGTTAAGGTGACAACCTCATGGAATAAGAAAAGTTATTCTGCAAAAGCAGGAGCTGATGGTAAATGGAAAGTAAAGGTTTCCACTCCTTCAGCTGGTGGCCCATATGAAGTTATTGTCAGCGGGAGTAATACTATTCGTCTTAAGAACGTACTGATAGGCGAAGTGTGGGTTTGTTCCGGACAGTCAAATATGGAAATGCCTGTTAAAGGTTATAAGAATCAGCCTGTTAAGGGTTCAAATGAAGTAATTGCAACATCTGCAAATCCACAGATAAGGTTATTCACCGTAACAAGAGCTACAAATCTGCAACTACAGGATGATTTTAGCGGAACCTGGAAGGTATGCGAACCTGAGAATGTGAGTCAGTTTAGTGCAACGGCTTATTTTTTCGGATTAATGCTTAATAAGGCTCTTGATGTTCCTGTAGGGCTGGTTAATACCAGCTGGGGAGGTACACGGATTGAGCCCTGGATAAGTGAAGCAGGTCTGAAAAACTTCGATTTTGTAACTCTTCCCGACAGGAACCAGACAGGTAACCTGTCACCTCAGACACCAACTGTTTTATTCAATGCCATGATTAACCCGATGGTGGGATATGGTATTAGAGGAGGAATCTGGTATCAGGGTGAATCAAATCGAAATGAGCCCGACAAATATCTGAAGCTTTTGCCGGGAATGGTTGAAAACTGGCGTTCCCTGTGGGGTGTCGGAGATTTTCCATTTTACTATGTGCAGATTGCTCCGTTCAATTATGGTCCTGGCGGACTGAATTCTGCATATATAAGGGAAGCTATGCTTAAAGCATCAACAGCTATTGGAAACATTGGTATGGCTTGTATAATGGATGTAGGAGGAGAATTCTGTATCCACCCTGCTGATAAAAAAGCAGCAGGCGACAGGCTTGCTTTTCAGGCTCTTGTAAAAACTTACGGGCAGAAAGGCTTTGCCTCGGAAGGGCCTTTAATAAAGGAGATGACAGTGGAAGGACCTGTGGTAAAAATAACTTTCGATAACTCAGTCAATGGCCTGACATCTTTTGGAAAAGAACTTAAGTGTTTTGAAATAGCAGGTGCCAATAAGAGATTCTATCCTGCTGAGGCATTCATTACCGGTTCGGGAATAACATGTGTTTCTCAATATGTAAATGAGCCTGTGGCAGTTAGATATGCTTTTAGCGATTTTGTAATCGGAGACCTGTTCAATACTGAGGGGCTTCCTGCTTCATCATTCCGTACAGACGACTGGCCCGTGGAATAATTGTTACCAGATAAAACTTCAAACGGTTAAATAATATAATTATGAGTAAAAACAATCCGAACTTAATCAGCAGGCGAGGCTTCATTGGAACCTCAACAGCAGCAATGGCAGGACTTACATTCATTCCTTCACATGCTGTATCCGGACTTGGGCATATTGCTCCCAGCGATAAGTTGAATATCGCAGGAGTAGGTATTGCCGGCATGGGTCGTGTTAACCTTGAGAATGTTGAAAAGACTCAGAATATTGTCGCATTATGTGATGTGGACTGGAGGGAATCTACCCAGAAGATCTTTAAGAAATATCCCGGTGCAAAACAGTACAAAGATTACCGGGTAATGTTTGACAAGCAGAAAGATATTGATGCTGTGATAATAGCAACACCTGATCATACTCATGCTATCATTAGCATGGAAGCCATGAGAAGAGGCAAGCATGTTTATACGCAGAAACCTTTGACCCAGACCGTTCATGAGGCAAGGGAGCTTGCCAAAGCAGCAAAAAAGTATAAGGTTGCGACACAGATGGGTAACCAGGGTCAGGCTTCCGATGGCCCCAGAAGACTTCGTGAGATGATCTGGGATGGAGTAATAGGTCCAATACGCGAGGTACACGTCTGGACTGACAGGCCAAATAACGGATTATTGAAGATATACTGGCCCCAGGGCGTAAAGCGTCCGGCCGACACACCGCCTGTTCCACCGGAGCTCGACTGGAATCTTTTCCTGGGTCCTGCTCCAGAAAGACCTTATCATCCGGCATATCATCCATTTGTCTGGAGAGGATGGTGGGATTATGGTACAGGAGCACTTGGAGATATTGGTTGTCATTCACTTGATCCTGTTTTCAGGGCTCTGAAACTTAAGTATCCCACAACAGTGCAGGCAGTATCAACGCTTGTGAATGCTGATACATATCCTTCAGGCTCAATTGTAAAATATGAATTTCCTGCAAGGGAAAACATGCCTCCGGTTACGCTTACCTGGTATGACGGTGGTTTACGGCCTTTGATGCTGAAGGAGATGGATGAAGGAATGAAACTGGGAACAGGCGGGACACTCTATGTTGGTGATAAAGGATATATTCTTGATGACAAGATTCTTCCGAAATCGTTACGGGATTCATATACTCCTCCTGCACCTTCTATTCCATCATCACCCGGGCATGAACAGGAATGGATTGAAGCCTGTAAAGGTGGCCCTGCTGCTGGTTCCGATTTTGAATGGGCCGGGCCGCTCACCGAGACGGTTCTCCTGGGAAATGTATGTATCAGACCTGAACTCAAGGAGAAACTAAGTGGATTAGTGCTTCAGTTTGATCCTGCTAAGCCAGGTTTCACGAACCTTCCTGAGGCTGATGCTTTCCTGCACCATGAATACAGGAAAGGTTGGAGTCTGTAGTGATTGTAATGTGCTCTCCAAGAATTGGTTTGTATGATTTTTTGACATATTTAAGGTATTATTTGCAACATTGAGCGATTCTGTTCGTCATTAGCTTGTATTTAATACCTTAAATTATGATCAGGAACTTCTTCCTTATTGCTACTCGCAATATTTCAAAAAACATAGGTTTTACAATTATAAATATTACCGGCCTTGCAGTCGGACTTGCTTCTTCATTGCTGCTGTTAATGTGGGTAATGGATGAACTGAGTTATGAAAAATTCAATATAAATGCTGACAAGATTTACAGGGTGGAGGAGGACCAGTTCTATTCTGGTCAGCGTTATCATGTTACTGTAACACCTTATCCAAGCGGACCGGTATGGAAAGATAAAATCCCTGAAATAATGGACCAGACGAGGATCAGCAGGCTTCCCCGGCTTCTTTTCAGAATGGAAGATAAGGTCTTCTTTGAATCGTCGGTTTTTGCTGCTGACTCAGGCCTCTTTTCTATATTCACACTGCCTCTTAAGGAGGGTGATCCTTCAACAGCCCTCATTGAGCCACATTCAATTATACTTACGGAAAAGCTTGCAAGAAAGTACTTTGGGAACGATAGTCCTCTTGGCAGATCGATTACTCTGGAGAACAAGATACAGTTCATGGTAACAGGTGTAATGAAGGAACTACCGAAAAACTCCATTTTCAACTTCGAAGCTGTTATCCCGTTTACATTTCTTAAAGAGATTGGTGTTTACAGCGAACATTGGGGAAACAATTCAATTTTTACCTATGTCTTGCTGGGAAACAGTGTAAATAATCCTGATATAAATAAGAAACTTACGGATGTGGTAATCGAAAACCTTCCTGAAACAACCACAAAATATTCCCTGTTTCCATTGCTCGACATCCACCTGCACGGGCAGTTCGGGTATACTGAATCAAAGGGACCTGTTATTGTAGTAATTATTTTTTCACTGATAGCTGTTTTTGTACTTCTTATAGCTTGTATCAACTTCATTAACCTCTCAACTGCGAGGGCTGCATCGAGAGGTAAGGAAATTGGTGTTAAAAAAGTGGCAGGAGCGGATAAATTATCTATGATAAACCAGTTTATGCTTGAATCGTTCCTTCAGGTGCTACTGGCTATGATTCTCTCATTTATTTTGATCAGCTTCTCACTTGATCTTTTCAATAATATTTCCGGGAAATTCTTTACTTTTTCAGATCTTTTTAAATTACGGTTTATATTAAGTTTTATATCTGCAGGCCTTGTTGCAGGATTTATATCGGGAATATATCCTGCGTTTTATATGTCTTCAATCAATCCTGTAAATGTACTAAAAGGAGAAACAGTCTCAGGCAAAGGAAACGGAAGGTTAAGACAGATACTTGTTGTAGTTCAGTTTACTCTCTCAATTCTGATTGCTGTGTCAGCAATATTTATGTTCAGGCAGCTGAAATTTATGCAGGAAAAAGATCTTGGTTTTGATAAGAACAACCTGATAGGTATACAGATGGCCGATAATATGAAGCCAAAGTATTATTCCCTGAAGAAAGAACTTCAGAAAGAGGTTCTGATCCAGGGAGTAACTGCATCATTATGGAATCCGGTAATGATAGGAAGTAATTCAGGAGGTGCAAGCTGGCCGGGCAAGGATCCGGATAAACATGTACTTATCGGCACAAATGGTATTGACTACGATTACCTTTCAACACTTAAAATGGAACTGGTTTCAGGACGCGACTTTTCAAGGGATTTCCTTTCAGATATTGCAAGAGATACCACAGGTAATTTTCTTATTAATGAGGAGGTAGTGAGGCTGATGGATATTGGTGATCCTGTGGGTAAAAATTTCAGGTTCATGGGACTTAACGGTACTATTGTAGGAGTGATGAAGAACTTCCATTTTAAAGGTGCAGACCAGCCTATTGAACCGGTTGCTTTTGCCCTTGCCGATACAAGTTTTCTCAGGATGATAATTATCAGGCTTACACCCGGAAATATTCCCGGATCGCTTAAAGCAGTTGAGAAGGTATGGAAGGAAGTGATCCCTGAATATCCGCTTGACTACTCATTTATTGATCAGGATTATGATAATCAGTTTCGGGCAGCAATTCGACTAACTCAGCTTCTGAAGTACTTTACAGTTCTTGCTGTCTTCATAGCATGCATTGGTTTGTTTGGACTTGCTTCTTACTCTGCCGAGAGAAGAACCAATGAAATAGGTATCAGAAAAGTAATGGGCGCTGGATCATTTGCAATAATTTTTTCAATGTCAAAGGAATTCATGGTTCTGGTAATAATTTCAATCGCAATAGCCTTTCCGGCAGGTTGGTTTATCCTGAAAAATATTATCAGTCAGTTTCCTTACCGGATTGATCTCGAAATATGGGTCTTCGGAGTAATAGCTGCTGCCTCACTTGGAATAGCATTGTTAACTGTCAGCTTCCATGGATACAAAGCCTCAGGTATCAATCCTGCTGAGGCTTTAAAGCTTGAATAAACCGATATCTGCAACATTCCGGAATTTTTCCTGTCTTTAACAAAACATGGTAAAAATTGTAAAATATTTTAACACCTGGAATAAAATAAAAAACCTTCTAATAACACTATTATGTTCAATAATCTTTTAAAGCACAGCATTAGATCTTTTAAAAGACAGCGTGCATATATTATAATTAATTTACTTGGATTATCGATTGGAATTACCTGCAGTTTGCTAATAGCAATTTTTGTAATAAATGAAGCCAGTTTTGATAATTTTAATGTTAAAAAAGACAGAATCTACCGTGCCGTTCTCAATGGTAAAATAGGAGGACAGGAGATCACAACTAATTCATCTCCCGGAGTAATGGGTCCTACAATTGTCAAAGAATTTCCTGAAATAGAGGATTTTCTGAGAATGTCAGGAAGGGGGCCAACTGTTATTGAATATAATAATCTGACATTTACTGAGGAGCACATGATCGGGGTTGACTCTTCTTTCTTCAATTTTTTTTCGATCCCTGTACTTAAGGGTGATCCGGAAAACCTATTGAACGCCCCCCATAAAGCTGTGCTCTCTGAGTCAACCGCTATAAAGATTTTTGGAAACGAAAATCCAATTGACAAATCCATCAAGATTGGGACTGATTCAATAAGGTACACGATTACTGGTGTTATGGGGGATATTCCCGGGAACTCACATTTTGAAGCAAATATACTTACCTCATTTATGACAGATCCAAGGGCTAATGGCACAATATGGTTGAATAATAATTTAAGTACATATTTATTGTTAAAACCAAATACAAGCTATAAGACCGTCGATGAGAAATTCCCGGGGCTGTTAATTAAATATGTTGGTCCTGAACTTCAGCAATATATGGGTGTGTCAATAGAAGATTTTGAGAAGCAGGGGAATAAATATAGATTTTATCTTCAGAATCTCAAGGAAATACATCTCGATACATCGGTTCAGGGGGAGTTTAAGGCTCCCAGTGATCCTAAGTATCTGGTTATCTTCGGCAGTATTGCAATTCTAATTGTGCTTATTGCTGCAATCAATTTTATGAATCTTTCAACAGCACAGGCTTCTAAAAGGGCTAAAGAAGTGGGGATAAAAAAGATAGCAGGGTCAACGCGTGGAATGCTTATAAGCCAGTTCCTTTCAGAATCTTTTATACTCTCATTTATTGCATTGTTATTTGCCCTGTTGGTAGTCAGAGTTACTCTTCCCTATTTCAATAACCTTTTAGGAACCAGTCTGGTATTGAATCTTTTCAAACCCTGGTATACAATTCCTGTTTTACTGCTCTTTTCAGTTTTTGTAGGGTTCCTGGCCGGAAGCTATCCAGCATTTTTTCTTTCATCTTTTAGTCCTTATGAAGTACTTAAGGGCAGTGTAAAGAATAGTATGAAAAATGGGAATCTTAGAAAAGTTCTGGTAGTATTTCAGTTTGGTATATCAATTCTTTTAATTATCGGTACAATGATAATGTACAACCAGATACACTATATGGTGAACAAAGATATGGGCTTCAACAAGGAGCAATTGCTGGTGATAAACAGGGCTGGTGCTCTGGGCTCCAGGATAAAAGCCTTCAAGACATCAGTTAAACAGATCCCCGGGGTTATTAATATTTCGAGTTCGACAGCAATTCCAGGCCGGACAAATAATACCAACGGATACAGAATTGAAGGAAGAAAGGATGAAGCAGTTATTATGGCTACTGCCTGGGTAGATTATAGCTACCTCGATA
Organism: Bacteroidales bacterium; assembly: GCA_035531395.1. Classification (GTDB taxonomy): domain Bacteria; phylum Bacteroidota; class Bacteroidia; order Bacteroidales; family VadinHA17; genus LD21. The sequence continues at coordinate 65,965 of DATKTA010000003.1, read as the reverse complement.
CATATGGCATGACTCTGGCTTCGGGAAGATTCTTTGATGAATCATATACAAGCGATAAGCAGGCCTGCCTGGTAAATGAAGCTGCAATAAAGAATTTCGGGATAACAGATGTGCAGAATACCAGGTTTGCTGAACCCGGAGATTCAGGACGAATGGATTATCTTCCGATCATTGGGGTAGTGAAAAATTTCAATTTTCAATCACTACGGGAACCAATTGAACCATATATTCTGAAATTTAATGAAGGACTGTATTTTGGTTATATTACTGTAAAGATATCAGCTCAGAACTTAAATAATACCATAAATCAGATAGAGAACACCTGGAAAGAATTTATGGCAAATGACCCTCTTCAGTATTATTTCCTGGATGAGGATTTCGAAAATATGTATATTCAGGAAAAACAGAATGCACAGATGGCAGTAATCTTTTCAATACTGGCTATAGTTATAGCCGCTCTTGGATTATTCGGACTTACCTCATTCACTGTTGAACAGAGGACCAAGGAGATCGGAGTCAGAAAAGCTATGGGATCATCAATTGCAGGAATATATTACCAGATATCGAAGGAGGTTATTGTCCTTGTTACTGTTTCAGCTTTAATATCGTGGCCATTAATTTACTATATTGCTGGTAAATGGCTTGAGAATTTCTATTACAGGATCAATCTCGGGATGTTCAGCTTTATTGCAGGGTTATCTATTGCTCTTGGAATTGCATTGCTTACGATAAGCTACAGGGTAGTACAGGCAGCAAGGGTGAATCCGGCTCAATCACTTAAGTATGAGTAGTATATTTTCTGGCGGTATTTTAAATCAGTCATTATTAAAATTGAATTATCAAATTATAAAATTAATACAATAATATTATGTTCCGGAACCTGATCAAGCATAGCATAAGATCTTTTAAAAGACAGCGTGCATATATAATAATCAATGTCCTGGGCCTTTCAATAGGTATTGCCTGCAGTCTGCTTATAGCTTTATTTGTTTTAAATGAAGCAAGCTATGACCGGTATAATGTAAAAAAAGACAGGATTTTCAGATTGGTTCTTAACGGTAAAATCGGGGGCCAGGAAATAGTTGGCGCTTATACCAATGCACCAATTGGTCCAACAATGGCCAGGGAGTTTCCCGAAGTTGAAGACTTTCTCAGAATGAATGGAACTGGTCCTACAGTTGTTGAATATAACAAACAGAAATTTACAGAAGAGCATCTGTTGGAAGCGGATTCATCATTTTTCAATTTTTTCTCAATACCGCTGCTGAAAGGCGACCCCAGTAGCTGCTTAAATGAGCCCAGAAAACTGGTCGTGTCAGAATCAACTGCAAAGAAGATTTTCGGCAATGAGAATCCGATTGATAAAACAATCAAGATTGGCACTGACACATCAAGATATGTTGTGTCCGGTGTGATGGCTGATGTTCCTGCTAATTCACATTTTGAGGCAAATATGATCTCATCCTTCATGACCAATCCAAGGTCTGCCAATCCTGTATGGCTTAGCAACAGTTTTAGTACTTATATTCTGCTGAAACCAAATACAGATTACAAGTCTACTGATTCAAAAATTCCGGAGTTGCTCGAAAAATACGTAGGACCTGAAATACAGAGATTCATGGGTATTACCCTGAGTGATTTTGTTTCCCAGGGTAACAGCTATGGGTATTTCATGCAAAAGCTGACTGATATTCACCTTGATTCTAATATTGAGCAACAGTTCAAGGCACCAAGTGATCCAAAATATCTGATCATATTCGGCAGTATTGCTATTCTGATTGTACTTATTGCTTCAATAAATTTCATGAACCTGTCAACTGCGCAGTCTGCCAGGAGGGCTAAGGAGGTTGGAATAAAAAAAATAGGCGGATCAACAAAAGGGATGCTTATCGCCCAGTTTCTTACAGAATCATTTATTCTATCTTTCATTTCACTGATATTCGCAATTGTTATCATCAAGGCAACTCTTCCCTATTTTAGTAATTTGCTCGATATAAATCTGGAACTGAACCTTTTACGAAGCATGTTTACTATTCCTGCATTAATCCTTTTTGCAATCTTTGTTGGTTTGCTTTCCGGAGGTTATCCGGCATTCTTCCTCTCTTCCTTCAGCCCTTATGAAGTTTTGAAAGGAGAGGTAAAAAACAGCATGAAGAATGGCAATTTACGTAAAGTCCTTGTTGTGTTTCAGTTCACTGTTTCGATTCTTCTTATTATAGGTACAATTATAATGTACAGACAGATAAGCTTTATGCTAAATAAGGATGTTGGTTTCAACAAGGAACAGCTGATTGTAATAAACAGGGCAGGAGCTTTAGGTAACAAAGTAAAATCATTTAAGGAATCTGTAAAGAAAATTTCAAGTGTGGTTAATATTGCCAGTTCAACAGCTGTACCGGGAAGAAACAATAATACTAATGGTTATGGCCTTGAAGGAAGAAAGGATGAGAGCTTCCTCCTGGTAACAAACTGGGCTGACTATGATTATATAGATACCTACGGTATGACAATGGTTCAGGGAAGAAATTTCAATGAGTCTTATACATCCGATAAGGATGCATGCCTGATAAATGAATCAACATTAAAAGAGTTTGGTATCACCGACATCGAAAAGATGAGATTTCTTCAGCCTCGTGATTCTGGCAGATTTGACTACCTACAGGTAATCGGAGTTGTAAAAAACTTCAATCACGAATCTCTGCGCAACCCTATTAAGCCTTACATTTTCCAGTTTAAAAATGATAATATTCTGTGGGGATATCTTACAGTAAGGCTTAATGAAAAGAACTATTCCCAGACAATCAATGAGATTGAAAAGATCTGGAAAGAGTATCTTCCTGACGATCCTCTGCAGTATTACTTTGTTGATGAGGATTTTGAAAAAATGTACATTCAGGAAAAACAGAATGCACAGATGGCAGTGATATTTTCAATTCTGGCTATGTTTATAGCAGGCCTTGGTCTTTTCGGTCTTACATCTTTTACAGTTGAACAGCGAACTAAGGAAATTGGTGTAAGGAAAGCAATGGGTTCATCAATTGCCGGAATTTATTATCAAATATCGAAAGAGGTATTTATACTTGTGACAATATCAGCTGTAATTTCCTGGCCAATAATATATTATATAGCAGGAAAGTGGCTTGAGAATTTCTATTACAGGATCAACCTGGGAATGTTCAGCTTTATAGCTGGATTATCAATTGCCCTGGGCATTGCATTACTGACAATTAGCTATAAAGTAATACAGGCAGCAAGGATAAATCCGGCTCAGTCTTTAAAGTATGAATAAGATACCGTTTTGTTAGAAAATTAACAACAGATAGATTTCATCTAGATATCAATACTTCTAAATCAATAATTAAATGTTACAGAATCTGATCAGATACAGCATAAGATCTTTTAAGAGACAGCGTGCATATATCATAATAAATATCCTCGGACTCTCGATTGGTATAGCATGCAGTTTGCTTATTACGGTTTTTGTAATCAATGAAGCAAGTTATGACAATTTTAATGTTAAAAAGGAAAGGATCTACAGGACAATTCTCAACGGTAAAATAAGTGGCCAGGAGATCATCACTTCATCATCTCCGGCTATCATGGGTCCTACAATGTTAAGAGAATTTCCTGAAATTGAGGATTTTCTGAGAATGACAGGAAGAGGCCCTACTGTTGTTGAGTATAATAACCAGGCATTTACAGAGGAACACATGGTTGAAGCTGATTCATCCTTTTTTAATTTCTTTTCAATACCAGTGTTAAAAGGTGATCCGCAAAACCTGCTAAATGCACCCAGGAAAGCTGTACTGTCGGAATCAACAGCGAGAAAGATATTTGGTAACGAAAACCCTATTGACAAAACCATTAAAATTGGAACTGACTCAATAAGGTATACAGTTTCAGGTGTGATGGGGGATATCCCGGGCAACTCACATTTTGAGGCCAATATCCTTACTTCATTCATGACAAACCCCAGGTCAAATAGTCCTATCTGGTTGAATAATAGTTTCAGTACATATTTTTTATTAAAACCAAACACCAGCTATAAAACAGTTGATGAAAAATATCCTGGTCTGTTAATAAAATATGTTGGACCGGAGCTTCAGCAATATATGGGGATATCGATGGAAGATCTTGAAAAACAGGGGAATAAATACAGGTTTTTCCTGCAGAGCCTGAATGATATCCATCTTGATACATCAGTTCAGCAGCAATTTAAAGCTTCCAGTGATCCTAAATATCTGATAATCTTTGGCAGCATTGCTGTGCTGATAGTGCTTATAGCTGCGATTAACTTTATGAACCTCTCAACAGCCCAGGCTTCAAGAAGAGCTAAAGAGGTGGGAATTAAAAAGATAGGAGGTTCTACAAGGGGGATGCTTGTAACACAGTTCCTCTCAGAGTCAATAATTCTCTCATTTATTGCCCTCTTGTTTGCTCTGCTTATAGTTAAAGTTACTCTTCCATATTTTAATAACCTTTTAGGATCCAGTCTTGTATTGAATCTTTTTTCCCCCTGGTTTACAATACCTGTTTTGCTGCTCTTCTCTGTTTTTGTCGGCTTACTTGCCGGGAGTTATCCTGCTTTTTTTCTTTCATCATTCAATCCGTATGAAGTTCTCAAAGGAAGTGTAAAAAGCAGTATGAAAAACGGCAGGCTCAGAAGAGTACTGGTTGTATTTCAGTTTGCAGTTTCAATTCTGTTAATTATTGGAACGATGATAATGTACAAACAGATACATTATATGCTCAACAAAGATGTAGGATTCAACAAAGAGCAATTGCTGGTGATAAACAGGGCAGGAGCACTTGGGCCCAGGATGAAAGCCTTTAAGACAGCAGTGAAGGAGATACCGGGAGTTATTAATATTACCAGTTCAACCGCTATCCCGGGTCGCACAAATAATACTAACGGTTATAGAATTGATGGAAGAAAAGATGAAGCTGTCATTATGGCTACAGCATGGGTAGATTATAATTATCTCGACACCTATGGCATGTCGCTGGTTTCAGGAAGATCTTTTGATCAATCGTTTACAAGTGATAAAGACGCATGCCTTGTGAATGAAGCCGCCATAAAAAATTTTGGTATAACAGATGTTCAAAATACCAGGTTTTTTGAACCGGACGACTCTGGAAAAATGAACTATCTTCCCATTCTGGGTGTGGTTAGGAATTTCAATTTTGAATCACTCCGTAATCCCATTGAGCCATATATCCTGAAATTTCAAAATGACGGAATGTTGTGGGGATATGTTACAGTTAAGATTTCTGCTTTGAATTATACCAATACAATTAGCCAGATTGAGAATATATGGAAAGAATTTATGGCAAACGATCCGCTTCAGTATTATTTTATTGATAAGGATTTTGAGCAGATGTACATTCAGGAAAAACAGAATGCACAGATGGCTGTCATCTTTTCAATTCTCGCAATATTTATTGCAACACTTGGATTGTTTGGGCTTACTTCGTTTACAGTTGAACAACGTACCAAGGAGATCGGAGTCAGAAAAGCTATGGGATCATCTATTGCAGGAATATATTATCAGATATCGAAGGAGGTTATTGTCCTTGTTACTGTTTCAGCTTTAATATCATGGCCAATAATTTACTATATTGCAGGTAAATGGCTTGAAAATTTTTATTACAAGATCAACCTTGGGATGGTCAGCTTTATTGCAGGTTTATCTATTGCTCTTGGAATTGCATTGCTTACAATAAGCTACAGGGTAATACAGGCAGCTAGGGTAAATCCTTCGCAGTCGCTTAAGTATGAATAAATAGAAAGAGGCTGTTAATTCAGCCTCTCTTGTTTTTTGTATTCGGGAAATATATAGTGATATAAGATTGCCTAGTACATTCTGTTTATCATTTGTCCGATTTCATCCCTTTTCTTAAGAGGGAACATAAGGCTTTTGCCATCACGTGTTACAACATTCAGCCCTTTCGCCGAGAAAAATCCTTTGCCATAGAAAATTACCTCAAGAATGTTATCAAAGAGGATCTCAATATTGAACTTTTCCATCTCCTCCTTAATAACTTTGAAGTAAATGCGCTGATTGGTTACTATCAGCTTTCCTTCAACAGTATTGTTGTCTACAACCTGGTTTGTATCTCCGGCTTTAAGAACAACTTCATTTGCGGCTAATTTGACTGTCATGGTTTTTATCTTTTATTTCTATATCAAAGACGTACTGGGAATAAAAATGTTGCATTTTTCTTTAAGAATTATGAAAATAATTTTGCAGATTAAAAAAATGTCTATTTTTTTGACACATTCCGGAAAATCTTCCGTCTTTTGATAAACAGATTGAAAATGACAGGCTCAGTATTAATTGTTGACGATAACAGGGAGGTGCTCAAATCCCTTGAAAAGATAGTAAGGAAGGAATTCGAAAAGGTTTATACTTTGTCTAATCCAAACCTGATTATTGATACACTTAAACGCATCGAATCTGATATTATAATGCTCGACATGAATTTCAGGTCGGGAAATCATAACGGGAATGAGGGATTCTTCTGGATGAAAGAGATATTCAGACATGACAGTAATATCAGTGTCGTAATTGTTACTGACTCAGCAGATATTGAGCTCGCTGTGAGGGCCATCAGGGAAGGCGCGGTAGATTATATAGTTAAACCCTGGGATGATTCAAAGCTTATTGCAACACTCAATGTGGCACTTCAATTACGTAATTCGAGACTTGAAGCATCTACTCTGAAGCTGGATAATCTTCAGTTAAAGAAGGAGATAAACAGGGGAGGTGAAAAGATTATACTGGGAGCCTCACCTACAATGATCAATGTAATGAATATTGTAAGGAAGGTTGCTTCCACCGATGCCAATGTGTTGATAACAGGGGAGAATGGAACAGGGAAGGAGCTTGTTGCCAGGGAGATACATAATCTTTCTAAAAGATCGGGTGAGCTGATGGTAAGTGTCGACATGGGGTCAATAACTGAGACATTATTCGAAAGTGAGCTTTTTGGGCATGTAAAGGGGGCATTCACTGATGCCCGTGATGACAGGAAAGGGAAATTTGAATCAGCCAATAAGGGAACCCTGTTTCTTGATGAAATAGGTAATCTTTCACTTCAGGCACAGGCAAAATTGTTAAGTGTGCTTCAGAACCGGTATGTTGTCAGAGTCGGATCAAACAGGGAAATACCGGTAGATATTCGTCTTATCTGTGCCACAAACCGTAACCTCAGCGAAATGGTGCAAAACGGAGAATTCAGGGAGGATCTGCTTTACAGGATTAATACTATTCTCATTGAAGTACCTCCACTGCGCGACCGGGTGGATGATATTCCTATTCTCTCAAATTATTTTCTTAAGGTAAACAGTGAAAGATACGGCAAAGCAGGGATGAAGTTCAATACTCATGCTCTTGAGAAACTGGCAAATCATGACTGGCCTGGAAATGTCCGTGAGCTGCAGCATTCAATTGAAAAAGCTGTTATTATGAGTGAATCTTCAGTTCTGAAACCGTCAGATTTTATTTTCAGCTCTACTTCACGTAGTATTTCCCATAGTGAATTTACCATCGAAGAGATGGAAAAGAAAATGATACTCGACAGCCTGAAACATTATAACAGCAATATGAGTGCTGTTGCTGGCAAGCTTGGAATTACCAGGCAGACCCTCTACAACAAGATGAAGAAATACGGAATTTGAAAGTTTTAAGAGAAATGAACACAGAGCACTCAAAGAAGAAACACAGAGGTCACAGAGATTTTTCTGGCAAAGAATTATCTCTGTGTCCTTTGTGATCCCGATAATTATCGGGACTCAGTGTACTCTGTGTTTAAAAAAATCAATTAGCTCACAACCTGGCCATCGAACAGGTTTACAATGCGGTGTGCATAACCTGCATCCCTGTCGGAGTGGGTGACCATAATGATTGTTGTACCCTCCTTGTTGAGTTCGGTCAGCAGGTTGATCACCTCAATACCATTTTTTGAATCGAGGTTACCTGTTGGTTCGTCTGCCAGGATTAGTTTCGGATTTGCCACAACTGCCCTTGCAATTGCAACTCTCTGCTGCTGACCTCCTGAAAGCTGTTGAGGGAAGTGTTTTGCCCTGTGGCTGATCTTCATCCTTTCAAGGACATCCTCAACCATTTTCTTCCTTTCACTTGATTTCATCTTTAGATAGATAAGAGGTAGCTCAACATTCTCATAAACATTGAGTTCATCAATCAGGTTAAAGCTCTGGAATACAAAACCTATGTTTCCTTTACGAAACATGGTCCTGTCTCTCTCTTTCAGGTTGGCTACTTCAGTGCCGTTAAAGATATAGCTGCCTGATGTAGGATTGTCAAGCAGACCGAGTATGTTAAGGAGGGTTGATTTTCCACATCCTGACGGACCCATCACTGCTACATATTCTCCCTCTTTAACTTCAAGGATTACTTTATTGAGAGCTGTTGTCTCAACCTCTTCTGTTCTGAAGACTTTGGTTAATGAATTAGTTTTGATCATGGCATTAATTATAAGTTATTATTGTAGTTATGATAAATTATATACAAGATTTAATTCAATTACTTAAATATCAGTTTTTCGTTTTTGCCGAATGTTTCATACCCTGAAACTATTACCTTCTCCCCTGGTTTCAAGCCCTCAAGCACTTCATAGTATTTAGGATTTTTCCTTCCTATCGATATATTTCTCTTTGTGGCATATGAATCTGACTCATCAAGTACAAAGATCCACTGTCCGCCTGTTTCCTGGAAAAACCCTCCGATAGGTACAAGAACAGAGATCTTTGGTTGTCCAAGCTGAAGGCTGGTGTAGTAAGTCTGACCGGTTCTTATGTTATGGGGCATTGAATCCTGGAATACCATATCTATTTCAAAGGTGCCGTTCCTGACTTCCGGATAAACTCTTTTAACAATAAGATTAAATAAGGTACCCTGCCTGTCAAGAGTTGCTGTAAGTTGTGTCCTGACCCTGTCGATGTAGTGTTCGTCGATCTGTGCAGTCACCTTATATGATGTTAAAACATTTATCTGCCCCATATTTGCCCCACGCGATATTGACTGGCCTATTTCAGGAACCAGAAGTCCAAGCTGACCATCGATAGGTGCTTTGACATTCAGATTCTCAGCTCTGTCTCTTACGAGCTTAAGGTTTTTACGCATATTATCAAGGTTGGCTATCATTGAATTTACATTGGCAGAATAGAATAAAGAATCTCTTTGCTGACGCTCCAATAAAAGCTCTTCTGATTGAATTGCCATATCCAGATCTTCTTTTGAGCGTATGAATTCTTCCCTGGAAATGAGGTCATCTTTCATCAGAATAATATTCTGTTGATAATTACGCTCCTTCCTTGCAATTTCATAAATGATATTTACCAGATCCCTTTTTATCTGGAGCCTCATTTGCTCCATATTTAACTGAGTGTTTCTCAGAAAATTTTCTTTTTCAGCAAGTTGAGCTTCGCTATCCAGTATATTCAGATAAAGGTCGGGATTTGAGAGTCTTAATATAATATCACCCTTATTTACCATTGCACCCTCTTCAATCAGTTTCTCTTCAACGCGGCCTCCCTCCTGAGCATCGAGGTAAATTATGCTTATTGGTTCAACCGTCCCGGGAACTGTTATATAGTCATTGAACTGGGCTTCAGTTACCGTCTCAATTATAAGTTTGTCTTTTTCAACCTTATAAGTCGAGGTACGGCTTGTGAAGAAAGCCATATAAATAAGGACTATAAATGCCAGTGCTGCCCCGGTATACATAATATGCTTTTTCTGAATTCCTTTTTTCTTTTCAATTGGTTTATCCATTTTTTCCATCGGGGTATCCATTGTATTAGTTATTAAGTAGTTTAGTTAAATAATATATTCTGATATTCTCCTGTTGAGTAAAGTTGTATTGTGAGTTTTCGAATCATAACCTGAAGCTTGGTTCTGAGCAGTTCTGTCTCAGCTGTAAAAAGAGTTGTTTTAGCTGCAGAATAATCTGTTACATCAACAAGTCCCGATTCAAATTTCTTTTCAACTGCATTGAATGATTTTTTGTTGAATTCCAGGTTGGAAGCTGCTGCCAGATATTCGTCCTTTCCACTGTTGAAATCGAGACATGCATTCTCTATCTCAGTATAGAGGTTGTTTTTTTCCAGCTCAAGCCTCAATGATGTATCATCTCTTCTCAGCCTGGCAAGTTTAATGTTTCTTCCCGTTGTGTAATGATTAAATATTGGGATGTTTAAAGAAAGCCAGACAGCCTGACTGTTGTTATTTTTTAACTGGGTTTTGAACGGATCCTGTTCAATATCAGTATCACTTACAACTTTATAATATCCAGTAAAAACAGAACCGCCAACTGATAATCTGGGAGAGATAATACCTTTGGTAGCCGCATATAGCTTATTATTTGCACGGAGTTCGTATTCAATAGCCTTAAGCCTTGGAAGTACCTGTGATGCTACTAAATATACACTGTCAGTTTCATAATCATAATCTGTTATAATGAGAGCGTTCAGATCGGGCATCAGGATATCAAAACTGGCCCCGGAGCCTAGCTGAAGCATCTGCTTCAAAGTGGTCAGTGCCTGGTTTGCCCGGCTCTGTGCTATGGTATATTCTAATCTGTCGGCTGATACCCTGCTCTCCATTTCATATTGCTTTGAAAGCGCCTCTTTCCCTGTCTCTACCATTTTTGTGATCCTGAAAAGTTGCTTTTCCGATTGCTCGAGTTTCATTTGTGAAGCATCTTCAAGTCCTTTTGTATAAATTACCTGGTAATACTGCCCTAATATCTCAACAACAAGAGTGTTTTTTGCAATCTTTTCTGATTCAACACCGGCTTTTAGAAGGAATTTATTGGCCTGCATGGTATTCAGAGTTGAAAGACCGCTGAAGAGATCAACAGAAGAGTTTATAGAATATGAATTACTCAGGTTCTGCTTGAAGGTATAAAGGTTGGTAACCGGGTTAACTGATCGCCCGAAACCAAAATTCGCATTAGTTCCGGCATTTAATGTTGGTACCACATCCAGCTTTGATTTAAGGTAGTTAACCTCAGCCTGTTCTGTCAGAAGCTGTTGTCTCTGAAGATTTATATTATTTGTAAGCGCATAATTGATGCAATCCTCAAGTGTCCATTTCTTCTCCTGGGCTGTGACTGACCCCGAAATAAGTAGTGCTGTCAGAACTAATAAGTATATCAACCTTTTCATTGCTTTTATATTGTTTATTTTTATTTGCCAAAGAATGTGCCATTAATGTAAGTATCATATTAACAATAATATAGCATTCTGCGGAAACTCAGGTGTGTATAATTATTTTACAGTTTATGTATGAAAACAAGACAATATGTAAGCTGAATTACTCCCTTAGACCTCAGGCAGTACTCTCTTTCTGAGCATAGCGAAGGATTTCCTCTTATATGACTTGATTCCAGTATATGATATATATTAATTGTTTGTGCTATTTGTTATTAACATGTTCTAAGTATATTTATGCAATCTTTGGTGAAAGCAACAATAGTTCCTGAATATTAAAAATACAGATAATCAGGTATTTGGGATATCTTTTCAATAAACAATAAATGAAAGTAAAACTTAACCTGATAATTCTTCTGTTAATTGCACTGATTGCAAATACTGTTTCTGCACAGGTCAGCGAAATAAAAGGTAAAATAACAGATTCAAAATCAGGGGATAATATGGTGGGAGTTCACATTGCCATTAAGGATGATGTACATGGTACAATTTCAGGAAGTGATGGCAATTTTGTGCTCAAAACACAGAAAAAATTGCCCATAGTTATACATGTATCTTTTGTAGGTTATGTTCCGCTTGATGTCGAGGTTGAAAGCGATTCTCAGGTTCTTGATATCAGGATGGAGGAACAATTCCTTCTCGGTCAGGAGGTTGTTATTTCTGCCAGCAGGGTAGAAGAGAAGATCCTGCAGTCTGCTGTGAGCATCGAAAAAATAAACCTTCGTGATTTAAAGATGATCTCAGCTGCTAACTTCTATGATGGGCTGTACCAGTTGAAAGGTGTGGATATGAATGTTCATGGCCTTACTTTTAGCCTTCCTAATGCAAGAGGATTCAACGATTATACAAATTACCGGATGAACCAGATAATTGATGGTGTGGAAAACGTTTCACCGGGTCTTAGTTTCTCTGCAGGAAATATTTTCGGTTTACCGCAGATTGATGTTAAGAATATTGAAATGGTTGTTGGAGCTTCCACTGCTCTTTACGGTCCGGGAGGGATGAACGGGACGCTTGTAATGCAAAGCAAGGACCCCTTTCAGTTCCAGGGTCTGTCAGTATCTGCCCAGTCAGGTGTAATGAATATTGCATCCTCTTCAGTTGAGCAGCCAACGCCCATGCTTGATTTCGGCTTCAGATATGCCAAAGCATTCAGTAACAGGATGGCAATAAAACTTACTGGTTCTTTTCTCAGAGCAAACGATTGGCATGCCGATGATAAAAGGGACAGGTCAGACCTAAATGATTTATCATTGAACAGAATAACAAACCCCGGTTATGATGGTGTAAACATCTACGGAGATGAATCGCTGGTATCCCTGAACCTTAAGGATGTTGGTTCCCAGGTTATTGATGGGATTGCTGAATCGGAAGGGATTGCTCCGGGTTCGTCTGAGTACGAGTCGCTTTACAATAGTGCCATTGGATTTTTTCCTGACCAGTTGGTAACGCGCACCGGCTGGATTGAAACTGATCTCGCAGATGATAAAGTTAAAAACATGAGACTAAATGGGTCATTGCACTATTTTATAAACGAGCGTACAGAAATTGTTGGTCAGGCCAACTATGCAATGGGATCAAGTGTATATACAGCGCAGAACAGGTTCGCCCTGCGTGATTTTAATATACTTACGGGTAAACTGGAAATAAATAATCCTGATTATTTTTTCAGGACCTGGGCTGTTACTGAGCATTCAGGCTCTTCATATGACGTAGGTGGTGCTGCGCTGAGGCTTAATGAGGCATGGAAATCTTCAGAGGCATGGTTCTCTGATTATCTTACAGCATATACGCAGACTGCCCTCATTACAGGCGATATGAAAAGTGCTCATCAGTTTGCACGTCTGGTGTCAGATAACAGGGATCCTAAAACAGGAATAATATTTGACTCATCCAGACCGGCTTTCCCTGTTCCGGGAACTGATGAATTCAATACTTTGTTGAATGAAATTACTTCCACCTTTATTGATGATGGCGGAGCAAGAGTATATGATAACAGCAAAATGTACCAGGTCGAGGGTATGTACAATTTTTCACATCTTATAAATTTTATGGAGATGCAGGTTGGTGTATCAAATCGTATTACTTCGGTAAATAGCAATGGTACAGTGTTTTACGATCGTCCAGGGGACCCTATAAACATTAATCAGTTTGGGACTTTTCTTCAAATAAACAGGAACTTCTTTTCTGATTATCTCAGGTTTACCGGAGCATTCCGTTTCGATAAGAACCAGTATTTTGCTGCACAGTACACACCCCGTTTTTCTCTTGTATTATTTCTGGATGCAAAAATGGAACACAGCTTAAGAGGTACCTTGCAAACAGCTTATCGTTTTCCTGCTATTGCCGATCAATGGGTTGACCTTGATGCAGGGATATTCAGGACAATAGGGGGAATGCAGGAAGTTCAGGACAGCTATAACTTTAATACTGTTCCTCTCTATCCTATGTCAGGAAGGAATCCTATTAAAGATAAACCTATAACAGAGAATGGACCGATAAAATTACCCGGATTAGGACCTGAGAAGGTCGTTTCGTCAGAACTTGGATACAAAGGTTTGTTTCTTGGGAAAAAGCTTTTTCTGGATACCTATGCATATTATAATAAATACAAAGGATTTGAAGCAGTTCAGTTGGTAGCTCAGCTGGCTTCTGATGCAGGAACTGAAAAAGACCTGCTATACCAGACTTATTTTACAACTGATGAACCTGTATCCTCTCTTGGCTGGGCAGTTGGTCTCGATTATATGACACCAGTAGGTATCCTGCTGAGAGGGAACGTCGCTTATAATAAATTGCTGGAAAATATTAATGCTCCCGGAGTGGAATCGCGGTTTAATTCACCTGAATACCGGACAAATTTTTCTGTTGGTCATCATGCCATTTTACCGGATCTCGGATTTAATTTGAATTTTCACTGGCAAAGCAATTTCCTCTGGGAATCGGGTTTTGGCGCAGGCGAAATACCAGCTTATTCAACAATAGATGCTAATGTTTTTTATAAAATTCAATCTATCAAAACTACTTTAAAACTGGGTGGTTCAAATATTCTGAACAAATACTATACAACCAGTTTTGGAAGTGCCCGGATTGGAGGATTATTCTATGTAAGCCTTGTGTACGAGGATATTCTTGATTACATTGCAAAGTAGGTACATAAATAAATACCAATCTTAATTATAATTCAATGTAATCTCTTGATTATACTACTTCTGGGTGAATTTAAGTGAGATTTTTATAACGTATATCGAAGGAGCGGAATCATCAAGCGTCATAGGAGCTACAATTGCGGCAATGAATTCCTTTGGCATCGGGACACTCGTCTTCCCGGTTAAAATGTTCCCGGTCTTATTAACGTCAGTTACTGTCAGAGCAATTCCTGAAGGTGAAGTAGGAACGGCAGTGCTGTTAAGGTTGAGCTGCAGCTCAGTTGAAGAAGCTTCTGCCCAGGTTCCGCCATTCAGGGCATTAGCCCCTTCACAAGTCAGATATAAAGAAAAATCGTCTCTTAATTCAATATATGATTTATCAGGAGAAGAGCATGTAACGGCACTTAGTAAAGCTGTCTGAATTGCTTCGGTTACAGGCGTATTTACTAAAACCGGGACATTTCCCAGACCTATAACAGGGATCGTGAAGCTTTCTGCTATCAGTGCTTCTGTAATTACATAATTACCAATGAACATGGAAACTTGTTCTTCATCCTTATTACAATTTTGAAATATTAATACTGATATAAGGAGTACCGAAAATATTTTTAATCCGAATGTTTTCATATTCTTAGTATTTTTTCAAATATTAGTTTTTTCCGGCTTTAAAGATACCATTTTTTCATCCAAAATTTATTTTATGATAAATTGCAACATAAGAATAAAATTTATAACCATATTTAATGGAATTTTGATAAAATAAAGTGCCAATAATTATAGCATATTAATTAAATTTGAGTATCAGAACAGATAGTTATTACGGGAATTCTTATATTGAAATAATAAAAAGGATAAATATGAAAACCAGGAAATTTACTCGCCGTGAGGTTATTGCAACCACATCAGCAGGAGCAATCGGAACTATGATAAACTGGCCACTTACATCATTTGGGACTCCCTCATTTGCAAAGGAGAAACTGGCTGTGCTTGGTGGAGAAAAGATTCACAAGGGTTCATGGCCGCAGTGGCCGGTATGGGATCAGACTGCGGAAAAGGAAATAGTTGATATGCTACGAACAGGCCGTTGGTGGAGAGGTACAGGAGAGCATGTTGAACTTTTTGAAAAAAAATATGCCGAACTAATGGGAGCAAAGCGATGCCTTGCAACAGCCAGCGGCACAACAGCCCTTATTACTGCACTTGATGTAATGGGGGTGGATGCCGGGGATGAAGTACTTGTTTCACCGTATACTTTTATTGCGACCTACAATTCAATATTTTTCCATAAGGCCCTTCCTGTATTTGTTGATACAGATCCTGAAACATTTCTTATGGATCCGTCAAAAATTGAAGAAAAGATCACTGACCGTACAGTCGCAATTGTTCCGGTTCATATCTATGGACTGCCGGTTGATATGGATGGTGTAAACAAAGTGGCCAAAGCACGTAACCTTAAGGTAGTAGAAGATGCATGCCAGGCATGGCTTGCAGAGTACAGGGGAAAGAAAACAGGTACACTTGCCGACCTGGGTTGCTTCAGTTTCCAGAATTCAAAACATCTGCCTGCAGGTGAAGGAGGCGCAATACTGGGAAATGATGATGATCTTATCGATAGGGCTAATTCAAGACATAATTGCGGCAGACCATTCGGTAATATGAAAACCGGGCCTGGATATCTCTATCGCGGAGGTAACTTCAGAATGCAGCAATCGCAGGCCCTGATCCTTATGTCACAGATGAAAAGAATACTGAAAGACAATGATAAAAGGCTTGAAAATGCACTATACCTCGATACAAAACTGAAGGAAATACCGGGGATCATTCCAGTGAAGCCTGCCAGCGGTGCAACAAGGGCTGTTTATCATCTATATCCCTTCCGCTACAGGAAAGAGGTATTCAATAATATTCCAAGGGAAAAATTTATAAATGCTCTTGTTGCAGAGGGTATCCCTGCTACAGGAGGTTATGGAAAACAAAATAAAGATCTGCTGTTTGAAGAAGCATTCAATTCAAAAGGTTACAAGAGACTTTTTACCGAAGCTCGTTTAAAGAAATGGAGAGATGAGAATAATCTGCCGGGCAATGACCAGGTATGTGATGAGGTGGTTACATTCTATCAGAGCATATTACTGGGAAGCAGATCTGATATGGATGACATTGTAAATGCAATAGCCAAGGTATATGAGAACAGGGCTGAGCTTGCAAAAAGTTAATTTTACACAGGTGGATAACCCTGAAATCAAATTATTTTAAAAACCATTTCAATTTAATATGATGAATACATTCAGCCGGCGTAGTTTTATTAAGACTTCCGTAGTAGGAGGAATAGCTGCCACAATTGTCAGACCATATGAATCATTTGCTTCATTAGGTATGCAGGAACAATTTGCATCTGAGGTCGCCATAACAACAGGTGATAACAGGGCCGATATGGCATTTCGTGCCCTTCAGCCATTCTCAAAACAGATTGCACAGGCAATTGGAAAGAAAAGAGTTGTCCTGAAGCCCAATAACGTATCTATAGATATCCCTCTGTGTGCTACTCATGCCGATACCCTCGAGGGTGTTCTCGAATTCATGAAGTCGATTGGGAAACTTGATCAATGTATAATCGCTGAATCAGCAGCCGGAGGTGCCACCATGGATGGTTTTTCCAATTATGGCTATATGAAGCTTTTGAATAAATATCCTGTAAAGCTTGTTGACCTTGATTCAGAGAAGATTGAAACTATGTATGTATTTGATGAAAAGGATTTTAAGCCTCATCCTGTAAGAGTATCAGGTGTCCTGCTCGATAAAAACAGCTATGTTGTTTCAGTAGCCAGGATGAAAACCCACGACCGAGTTATTGCAACTCTTTCATTAAAAAATATTGTTTTGGGAGCACCAATCAAGGATATAGGATTCTCGTGGAGCCCATCAAGGAAACCGGGTACAGTAAATGATAAACCTATTGTACATGGAAGTGGTTACAGAGGTCTTAATTACAATCTCTACGCAATGTCACGTTACCTTCATCCTCACCTTGCCTTGATTGATGGATTTGAAGGTATGGAAGGCAATGGGCCAAACAGAGGTACACCGGTCGATCACAGAGTATGTGTTGCCAGCCTCGACTGGCTGGCTGCCGACAGGGTTGGTATTGAACTTATGGGTATTGATTTCGCCAAAGTTGGTTACCTTAATTATTGCGCTCAGACCGGCCGCGGGACTGCTGACCTGTCAAAGATCAAAATAGTTGGTGAGCCAATAGCTTCTCACATAAAGCCTTACAAACTCAGCGATAATATTGAAAAACAGCTGGTCTGGATGAATGCAGTCTGAAAAACAGAGGTTTTGTCAGAGAATTTTTTTAACTTTGGTTGGCTGGAGGTGATTTGAGTGAAGTTGATTCAATTTAAATCTGGTCTGATATGAAAAGAGATTCTTTTTTTATTGAATTCATAAAGAGCGGACCTTTTATTCTTTTGATGATTCTTGCCGTCCTCATCTTATTGGGAATTCTGATTGCAAATCACAAGGAAAAAACTGTTCAGATGAAGGAGGATGTTCTCTACATAGCCCCTAAACAGAATAAATAATTCAATTTATGACTTCAAAATTTCAAGCATTATACAACCTTCCGAAGATGGTTGTTTTCCTGGTTATTGTGTCAGGGTGTACAAATTCTTCAAATAAAAATCATGATAAAATGAGCGAAACCAAATCCAGGGGTACATATGGCTACGATGTTTACTTTTTTCAGGAAAGAAATATAAAGACAATAGAATTAAAAGCCAAAGATTCAAAAGCATCTGTTCTTATCATACCTGCTTACCAGGGACGTGTAATGACGAGCTCTGTTGACGGAGCAGAAGGTGCAAGCTTTGGCTGGATCAATTATAAGTTTATTGAGGAAGGTACGCCCAGCAGCCAGTTTAACCCTTACGGAGGTGAGGAGAGGCTCTGGCTGGGCCCTGAAGGAGGACCTTTTTCTATCTATTTCAGTAAGGGAACCGAACAGGCGTTTGCTAACTGGGTCGTTCCAAAGGAGATTGATACAGAGTCCTTTGACGTGGTTGAACAAACATCTGACAAGGCAAGATTCAGTAAGAATTTTACACTCACAAACGCTTCAGGAACAAAACTGGAGATCGGAATAGAAAGAACAGTTAAGCTTCTTGATTCTCCTGAATCAGAGAGTGTACTCGGGATGACAATTGACAAGTCTCTTGCTTATGTCGGTTATGAATCTGAGAATATTCTGGTAAACAGAGGAGAGGAAGCCTGGGATGAAAATAGCGGAGCCCTTTCGATATGGATACTGGCAATGTTTAATCCTTCGCCTGAAGGGTTAGTCTTCATCCCGTTTAAAACAGGGAGTGAATCTGATCTGGGAAAGATTGTAAATGATGATTATTTCGGCAAAGTTCCGGCTGACAGACTGATTGTCAGGGATGGTATACTTTTTTTCAGAACTGATGGTAAATACCGCAGTAAAATAGGTATTACACCGCAGCGGGCCCTTCCTTTCTGTGGTAGTTATGACCCTGGAAAGAAGATGCTTACATTGCTATGGTACTCTGCTCCCGATAAACCGTCAAAATATGTCAACAGCAAATGGGGGAAACAGGATGATCCTTTCAACGGAGATGTTGTTAATTCCTATAATGACGGTCCGGTTGACGATGGAAGTATAATGGGACCTTTTTACGAGATCGAAAGTTCCTCTCCTGCAGCAATGCTTCAGCCCGGAGGCAGCATTACCCATACACAGAGAATATTCCATATTACGGGAGATGAAGCAAAACTCAGCCTTATTACTGAAAAACTCTTTGGACAGAAATTGACTGACATCATCAGTATTTTTTAATCATTTTTTCAGATCATGATAACAGAACATAAAAAATTACCCGGGGGAAAATATAATCTTGAGTTAATTCCACTTAGAACAGTATGGCTGTTAATTCTTCTTATAAGTGCAGCAGGTTGTCGGACTTCTGAAGCTGGAAGGGATACAGAAATACTGTGGGATAACTATGGCGTTCCTCATATCTTTGCCGGCAATGCTGAAGAAATGTATTATGCATTTGGAAAGGCGCAGATGAGTTGCCATGCAAATCTTATGCTTAAGCTGTATGCTCAGGCAAGAGGCAAGGCTGCATCGTATTTCGGAAGAGATTATCTCGAATCTGACAAGTTGATAAACCTGTTTAGAATAGGAGAACAGTCTGAAAAAGATTACAGCAAACAGGATGAAGAGTACAGAAGGTACCTGGATGCCTTTGTAAAAGGGATTAATGACTATGCTGCTGAAAATGCTCAATCAATACCTGATGATTATAAAAAGGTACTGCCTGTTACAGTTTACGATGTTATCGCTCATACAAAACGGGTTATCTGCCTTGAATTTTTATCAATGGAAGATATAGGTACTGTGAAAAGATTAACAGACCCCGGTTCTAATGCTATTGCTGTTTCTTCCCGGAGATCATCATCGGGCAATGCAATGCTTATAACTAACCCGCATCTTCCCTGGTCCGACTTTTTTTTATGGTTTGAAGCTCATCTCAGCAGTGAAGATTTTAATATTTATGGTGTTGCGCTGGTTGGGATGCCATCGATAACAATTGCTTTTAGCGAATTTCTGGGCTGGGCTCACACTGTCAATCCGATAGACGCATCAGACAGGTATGAGCTTGAACTGAAAGACGATGGTTATGTTCTGGACAATAAAACACTCCCTTTTGAAAAGAGAAATGTAACTATCCAGATTCTTGAGTCCGACGGTTCAGTAAAGTCGGATAATTTTGAATTTAAATACTCATTGCATGGACCGGTAGTTGGAGAAAAAGGTAATAAAGCATATGCAGTCAGAGTTGCCGGGATTGAGAATGCAAATGTATTTGAACAGTACCACAAGATGGGAAAAGCAAAGAACCTTAAAGAGTTTGAGTCAGCGCTCAGAATGCTTCAGAATCCAATGTTCAATGTGGTTTATGCAGACAGGGATGGCAGTATCCTTTATCTTTTCAATGGTAATGTGCCGGTACGTAAGAGCGGGGACTTTTCATTCTGGAGAGGTACTGTCAGCGGAAAAAGTTCCGACCTTATCTGGAAGGAGTATCATACTTACGAGGAGCTTCCTAAGGTCATTAATCCTCCTTCCGGCTTTGTACAGAACTGTAATGATCCGCCATGGAACTGTACCTGGCCGGCGGTACTCGACCCTGATGATTTTCCTGCATATATGGCTCCGAGGGGAATGGGATTAAGACCACAGAGGGCTGTCAATCTTCTGAAAGCTCATGACAAGATTTCCTTTGACAACCTGGTTGATATTAAACTCAATACCGGTATGGAATCGGCTGATAGATTTCTCGACGATCTGTTAAGTGCTGCCGGGCGGTCAACTGACCCGAAAGTATCAGATGCTGCTGCAATCCTTGAAAAATGGGACAGGAAAGCTGATTCTGAAAGCAGGGGAGCGATTCTTTTTGCTGAGTGGTGGGATATAAAGGGCAATATCATTAAAACACCATGGAACCCTGAGCAACCTGTCTCTACACCAAACGGCATTAAGGATCCGGAAAAGGCAGTTCAGATACTTGCTGAGGCTGCCGATAATGTGTCAAAAAAATATGGTTCCCCTGATGTTTCAATTGGTGATGTCTTCAGACTCAGAATGAACGGATATGATTTCCCTTCAAATGGGGGACCTGAAAGTTACGGCATATTGAGGGCCATTTACTATACCGGTGATTCTGACGGCAAAATGAGAGCAGTTGCCGGGGATACATATTTTGCAGTTACTGAATTCGGCGAAAAAGTAAGATCACTGGTGTTGCTCGGTTACGGCAATGCCACCCAGCCTGGAAACATACATGCAGGTGATCAGCTTGAGATGATGTCAGAAAAGAAAATGAGACAGGCTTTCTTCTATAAGGAAGATATAGAGAAGAATATTGAGAAAAGAGAGAAAATTACTGTTGATTTCAGATAATGAATAAAACTATTCTTCTCTATATCATTATAATAGTATTGCTGTTTTCAGGTTGCAGGTTTACATCTGATACAGTAACCCTGGAGTCTCTCCTTTCGGAAATGACTAACAGATACTCTCTCTCTTATTTTCCTGATAAACCTTATAAACACAAACAGTTCAGCAGCTATAACCGGGCATCTGTGTCACCCGATTCTGCCGGATGGTTTGCAAATGCAGATATGTCGCATTTCATAAGAGTAGAAGATAACGAAGGTCGCAGGGAGTTTGTAATGTTTGATGCCGATGGGCCGGGAGCTGTCGTCCGCTGGTGGATGACATTCTATAAAGCACAGAATGGTGTAATAAGAGTTTATATTGACAGTAATGCGGAACCAGTTATTCAGGGTACTCCTGTTGAACTTCTTAGAGGCAGTCAGGTCAGCAATCCTCCTCTTGCAGCTTCTGTACAGGAGGGTGCCCCATTAGGAGAGGAGGGGCGGGATTATGACCATAATTTCTATGTTCCAATACCTTTTTCTGAGCACTGCAAGATAACTTATGAATGCGATTCCCTGAGGCTTCTGTATGATTATGAGGGAATTAAAGTTCCGGAGGGTTACTATTGGCCTGATGTTTTCTATAATATCGGCTACAGGGCTTATAAAAAAAAGACAAGAGTTGAATCTGTTACTTCAGAAATACTTGCGTCGGCCAGGCCTCTTTTTGAACAAACCGGAAGAAAATTGCTTGACGATCTTATAATATCAGGATCTGAGGAGAAAATTGAGAAATTTTTAACTCAGGGCGATTCTTTGTCAGTAAGGATATCTCAGAAAAACAGTGCTGTGACGAAGCTTGCTTTGAAAATCGAGGCAGAGAACCTGAATCAGTCTCTTCGGTCAACTGTTCTGAAAATTTCATTCGATGGCATGACAACAGTCTGGATCCCTGCAGGGGAGTTTTTTGGTACTGGGTATTCTCTTTATCCTCATAAGACATGGATGAATAAAAGTGACTCATCAGGATTATTGGAATCATACTGGGTAATGCCTTTTAAGGAAAAAGCCGTAATAACACTTATAAATTACGGGACTGATTCCTTACATATGGACATTATTACAGGAATAAGCGATTACCGATGGAAGAAAAACAGCATGTATTTCGGATCTTCCTGGCATGAATATAACAGGATTGCCAGCAGAAGCAGTGACGGATCTCCATATGATCTGAACTTCATCAATATCAGAGGAGAGGGAGTTTATACAGGTGATCAGGTAACATTATATAATGATACCTGGCATTGGTGGGGTGAAGGAGATGAGAAGATCTTTGTGGATGGCGAATCATTCCCTTCCAGTTTTGGAACCGGTTCTGAAGATTACTTTGGCTATTCCTTTGCCAGGCGGGAGCCTTTCTCACATCCTTTTATTTCACAACCTGTGGGAATAGGAAATATGTCGTGGGGAGTTACCGTGGACATGAGGCACCGTTCACTTGATGTAATACCATTTTCGGAATCAATAAGTTCAAATATAGAACTCTGGCACTGGGCAGATATAAGAATGAATTATGCCCTTACGAGTTATTACTATGTTAAACCTCCTTATGAGATCAATGTAAAATCAGATATAGAGAGTGTTAAGCGCAGAGTAGTTGTTACCCGCGATGATTTTATACCGGATAAAAAATAATTAGTAAGGTCTTAACCTTATTGAACCGATAAACCAATAAAACCTTAAATTCTGCAATATGAAAAATCTTTTTATCACAATTTTTGCTTTAAGCTTTCTTATCTCATGCGCCGGTCCTGATTCAATTGAACAATCAGGTGTTCTTACAACCGCTACTCCTGAAAGCCAGGGTATGTCATCGGAACGACTTGCCCGTATTGATACAATGCTGACACAGGCTGTCGACAAGGGAGATATCCCCGGTGCAGTTGCCCTTGTTGCAAGGAATGGAAAAATAGTCTACCACAAAGCCTTTGGTATGGCAGATAATGCTTCAGGAAGAGAGATTAAAACCGATGATATCTTCAGGATAGCTTCCCAAACAAAAGCAATAACCGCCACAGCTGTAATGATTCTCTGGGAGGAAGGAAAATTCAGGCTCGATGATCCCATCTCAAAATTTATACCGGAGTTTAAGAACCCGGGTGTGATCAAAACTTTTAATGCAAAAGATTCCTCATATACCACCGAGCCTGCAAAAAGTGAGATAACCATCAGGCATCTGCTCACTCACACTTCAGGGATTGGTTATGGAGTTATAGATGGTGATGACCGCTTCAGGATGATATACCATAAAGCAGGTATTACTGATGCTTTTACTTCTGAACATGTTATACTTTCGGAAAACATTAAAAAGCTGGCAAAGCTTCCTCTTCATCATAATCCTGGTGAAAAGTTCACATATAGCGAAGGCCTTGATGTATTAGGGTCCCTGATTGAGATTGTCTCAGGAATGCCTTTTGATAAATTTCTGAGAACCCGTTTGCTTGACCCTTTGGGGATGAATGATACCTGGTTTTATCTGCCTGATGAAAAGGCATCAAGGCTTGTTTCAGTACAGGAACCGAAGGATGGAACATGGAAGAAATATCCGAAAACATTCTATGATACTGATTATCCCATTATCGGGGCAAAAAGCTACTTTGCAGGAGGTGCCGGATTGTCAAGTACAGTAAAGGATTATGCAACAATTCTTCAGATGTATCTTAACGGGGGAGAACTAAACGGTAAAAGAATTCTCAGCAGAACCACTATCCAGGCAATAATGGGTAACCAGAATTATACTGTATGGGACACCGATGCAGAATCTTATTACGGACTGGCATTCGGAGTGCTTACTCAGCGCGGCGCCGAAAAAGGAGGACAGGGAAGTACAGGCACATTTAACTGGGGAGGTTATTTCAATACATCTTATTTTGCCGATCCTGCAGAAAAAACCATTGGCGTAATTTTCAAGCAGACTCAGAATGAGAAAAGTGATAATACTGAATGGAAGTTTAAAGTACTTGTTGGCCAGTCAGTTAATGATTAAATACTAATGAGAATTTTCACGCAATGAGATTTTCAATAGCACCCCTAATACTGATAATTCTGTTGTCATGTTCAAGGACTGAAAGAAATATTCCTGTCACAACGGTGAAACTTATTGATGAGATGACCGACCTGGATAGATTGACAAGACTGCCTTCAAAAAATTACAGGACAATACAATTCTCATCCTACGACCGGAGAAGTAAAAGTCCTAACGACAGCTGCTGGTTCTCAAATGAGGATGGTTTTGGAAGTGAACCCATTCCCGGATTCGCAGAGATGCTGGAAAAACCTGACTCAGCAGGTGTTGGTGAATACCTTATCTGTGATATCAAAGGACCGGGGGCTATTGTTCGCCTGTGGACGGCAAATATAAATGGAGATATCAGACTTTTTCTCGATAATACCGATGAGCCCATTTTTGAAGGTTCAGCACAGGATTTCTTCTGGAAGACAATGGATCAACTTTCAGGTAAGGATCTCGGTTCTGATTATGCAGGTATTGTCAGACAATTTGACGCAACTTATTTACCAATCCCATTTTCTGAAAAGTGCAGGATTGAATGGATAGGTGACATTACAAAAATCCATTTTTATCATGTGGGAATAAGAGTTTATGATCCGGAGGTAAGAGTTGAAACATTCAAAAAATCTGATGCAGGGATTTACCTGGAGAAATTAAAGAAGGTTAAAGAAATCCTTTCAGAGCCTGATGTTATTTCGGAAGGTTCAGATAATAGGGTAATTTCAAATGAAAGTACCCTGAGACCAAGTGACAAAAAAGTACTTTTCAGTGATAGTGGTGGCAAGGCGATTATAAGATTTTCTGTTAATCTCAAAGCTTCGGGTATTGAACAGGCTTTGAGGAGTAATATTGTTACAATATGGTTCGATGACTCATCAGTTCCTCAGGTGGAGGCTCCGCTGGGAGACTTTTTTGGAGCGGCACCAGGATTGAATCCATATACATCGCTGCCATTTACTGTCATGCCGGATGGTTCAATGATCTGCCGCTTTTTAATGCCTTTCAGGAAGAATGTAAGGATTATGGTTGAGAACATGTCAGATTCGACAGTCAGCATTCATTCGGAAGTAACCACCGGGCAATATTTATGGGATGAGGGAAGTTCAATGCATTTCAGGGCCCGATGGAAGATTGATCATGGCATTACAGCTTCCTATTTTGATCAGAAGAATTACAATGTGCCTGATATTATATATCTTATGGTATCGGGGAAAGGCAGAATAGCAGGCGCTGCTGCATTTATATATAATCCGAGCAATGCTACAACATCGTGGGGTAACTGGTGGGGTGAAGGTGACGAAAAGATCTTTGTGGACCAGGATACCTTTCCTTCCTTTTTCGGTACAGGTTCTGAGGACTATTTTAACTATTCATGGTCTTCAACAAAGATTTTCTCTTTTCCATACTGCGGGCAACCCCGAAATGACGGACCCGGAAACAGGGGTTATGTTTCAAACTACCGGTGGCATATCAGTGATGATATTTTATTTCACGATAAGCTGACCTTCTGCATGGAACTTGGCCATCACGGAGTAGTTCCGGATTTTTCATATGGAAGAATAGTATACTTTTATACTATTCCCGGTTCACTTGATGATTACAGCAGGATTTCTGTCAGTGATGTAAGCGATCTGGCTTATATGCCATGGATGCCGGTTGCATATCTTGGCTCAGCAGGTTATCGTTATATACAGGCTGAGGATATGATAATCAAAAAATCGTCTGTCAGAATTGAAGAAGAGAAAATTGCTGCCGGGAAGAAGATCCTTGCCTGGACTCCTGATAATAGATCAGATAAGCTAAGATTCAATATCTTGAGTGAAAAAGGCTCTGAAAAAACAAATATCGGGTTTACATTCAGACATGATCCGGCTGGCGGTATAATTTCTATATATTTGAATGGCAGACCGGTAAAAATAGATAACAGGACCGAAATATCTCTTTTTGACGAACACCGGACAATGCTCGCCAATCACTTCACAGAGAAGGTCGATCTTAAAAGAGGATTGAATGAAGTGGTTATTGAATCAAAAGAATCCGGCAGAAGAATCAAAGTAGGGATTGATTTTATTTGGATGAAATAAGATTAGTATTAATTTTAAATCCTCTATCAGAAATAATTAATAACCATACCTAATAAATCCTACCATGAAAACCAATAGAAGAAGTTTTTTTAAGATTGCCGGAGCAGCTGGCGCAGGTGTTCTTTCCGGATCAGTTATGAGTTCGTGTAGACCAGGTACAAAAGCTATCCAGCCCGGAGAACTGGCAGCCATAAAAGCGGCTGCAGAGCTTTCTCACTCCCAGGTATTTAATATGAGTGGTTTTGCTGCCCCCAAAATTGACATTGTAAGGGTGGGAGTAATTGGATTAGGAAGTCGCGGACCCGGAGCAGTCGAAAGGCTCTCGAAGATTGATGGAGTTGAGATAAAGGCTTTGTGTGATAAATTGCCTGACAGGGTGGATAAAGCACAAAAGATTCTTGAAAAAAACGGTCTCCCTGCTGCAAAAGGATATAAAGGCACTCCTGAGATATGGAAGGAATTATGTCAGAGCAGTGATCTTGACCTTGTATATATTACCACACCATGGGAGTTTCACACACCAATGGCAGTGTTTGCGATGGAGAATGGCAAACATGCAGTTTCGGAAGTACCAGCTGCTGTTACTGTTGATGAGGCATGGCAACTGGTTGAGACTTCCGAAAGGACTAAGAAACATTGTATGATGCTTGAGAATTGCTGTTATGATTTCTTTGAACTGCTCACCCTTAATATGGTAAGGCAGGGTTTCTTCGGGGAGCTTGTTCATGTTGAGGGAGCTTATATTCATAACCTTCTTGAATCCAATTTCAGTAAGACAGGGTATGTTGATATGTGGCGACTGAAGCATAATCAGAAACGTAGAGGGAATCTCTATCCTACGCATGGACTTGGCCCTGTATGCCAGGCACTTAATATCAACAGGGGCGACAGGATGGATTATCTTACATCAATGTCATCAAATGACTTTCAGATGGCTCCAAAAGCTGAAATGCTGGCAAAAGATGATCCTTTCTACAATGAATTTGTTACAAAAGGATACAGGGGTAATATAACAACAACAGTTGTCCGTACTGAAAAGGGAAAGACTATAATGATACAGCACGATGTAACCTCACCGCGTCCCTATTCACGTATACACCTTATAAGCGGTACAAAGGGAGTAGCAGTAAAGTATCCTGAACCCGGACGTATTGCAACCTCACATGAATGGTTTGACGAGGCAAAGATGAAAGAGATTGAAGATCAGTATACTCCTGAAATTGTAAAACGGATAGGTGAACTTGCAAAACAGATAGGCGGTCATGGTGGTATGGATTTTATGATGGACTGGAGACTCATCGATTGTCTGAGGAACGGGCTGCCGCTCGATCAGGATGTTTATGATGCTGCTCTCTGGAGTAGTGTGGCGCCTCTTAGTGAATGGTCGGTTGCCAATCGCTCCAATTCAATTAATGTTCCTGATTTTACAGGTGGATCATACAAGTCGAATGTACCTGTCGACATAACACTTTCAAAAGGAGGAAATACAGGTGTCAGAAGTAATACTAAATCAGGAGCACAGTTAACACTTTAATTTAACCTTGTTTAATCAAATAACTGAAATTTATGAAAACGATTTCGAAGATAAGTTTGCTTGCAGTAACGGTTGGTCTCATGATAAGCTGCTCTGCACCTCAGCCGAAAGATCCGATGGGTCTGTATGCTGAAGTTGATAAAAATGCCAGTCCAAATACATTGACTGACAAGGAGAAGGAGAATGGATGGAAACTGCTGTTCGATGGAACAACTACTGCCGGCTGGCATGGCTACAATTTGAAAGTATTTCCCGATGCCTGGGCGATTGAAGATGGTTGTCTTACTATGAATACTACAGGTTCAGCTGAGAGTCTGGACATTGTCACAGACAAAATTTACAGGAATTTTGCAATAAGTGTTGACTATAAGGTAACCCCTGGTGCAAACAGCGGCGTTATCTTCCAGATTAAAGAAGATACGATTTATAAGTTTCCTTATGAAACAGGCCCTGAAATGCAGATAATTGATGATGATGGATGGCCTGGTAAACTGGAAGAGTGGCAGGAAAGTGGCGCTAACTATGCCATGTATGCTGCAAAAACGAAAGCTGGTAAACCTGTTGGTGAATGGAATAACCTGTTTCTGGCTGTGAAGGACAATAAAGTTACCCAGATACTGAATAGTGTTGTAGTTGTTGAGTATGAAAAATACAGCGATGAATGGACTAAACTAAGAAACAGTGGAAAATGGGCTGACTACCCTGATTATGGGAAATATGATGAAGGCCATATTTCCCTACAGAACCATGGTACCAAAGTATGGTTCAGGAATATTAAACTGAAAGAAATTTAAAATTTAAGTAACCGTTTAATTATGTCATATTCAAATAATTCCCGTCGTGATTTTCTGAAAAAAACAGGAATGGCTACAGCAGCGTTTACAATTCTTCCAAATAGCGTAATAAGCGGACTTGGTAGAAAAGTACCCAGTGATAAGTTAAATATTGCCGGAATAGGTATTGGGGGCAAAGGCCATGTCAACCTGAAAGGTATGGCAACGGAAAACATTGTGGGATTATGTGATGTCGATTGGAAATACTCCGATCCGTGTTTCAGGGATTTTCCCGGTGCTAAACGTTACTGGGACTGGCGGAAAATGTTTGATGAACTGGGTAGCTCAATTGACGGAGTTATGGTTGCAACTGCTGACCATACTCATGCAGCTATAGCAGCTACTGCTCTGACAATGGGGAAACATGTCTATTGTCAGAAGCCTCTTACGCACTCCATTTATGAATCACGTCTGCTTTCAAAACTGGCTGCAAAGCATAAAGTTGCCACTCAATTGGGTAACCAGGGTAACTCGCATGATGATGTCCGTAAACTTATCGAATGGATTTGGAATAATGAGATCGGTGAGGTTAGGGAAGTTCATGCATGGACTGACCGGCCAATATGGCCCCAGGGTATACCCCGACCGGCCAAAACCATGCCGATACCCAAAACACTTAACTGGGATCTTTTTATTGGTCCTGCGCCCATGCGCCCGTACAATGAAATTTACACACCATGGAACTGGAGAGGCTGGTGGGATTTTGGAACCGGTGCCTTCGGTGACATGGCCTGCCATGTTCTGGATCCTGTTTACAGGGCACTGAAGCTTGGCTACCCTGACAAAGTAAGAGGTAGCTCTACATCAATCAATACCGAATCGGCACCGCAAGCAGAAACAGTGGAGTTCTCATTCCCTGCAAGGAATAATTTGCCAAAACTTTCAATGCCTTCAGTAAAAGTACACTGGTATGATGGCGGATTGCTTCCTAACCTTACAGATCTCCTTCCTGCCGGAGAAAACCTGATGGCTGATGGTTTGGGAGGCTGTCTTTTTATAGGCTCAAAGGATACACTTATGTGCGGATGCGGTGGTTTCAATCCCCGCTTGCTTTCCGGGCGTGTACCGGAAGTTAAACCATACCTGCGGCGTATTCCGGGAGGTGATACGTTTTATCCAAACGGACCTCATGAACAGGATTGGATCCGTGCATGTAAAGAGTCGCCTGAGAGCAGAACAGATACTGCGGCTGATTTTGCATATGCCGGCCCTTTTAACGAAATGGTGCTGATGGGTGTACTGGCAATAAGGTTGCAGGGTCTTAATAAATCACTTGAATGGGATGGAGAAAATATGAGATTCATAAATATATCATCATCGGAAGATCTTAAGGTTATGTTATCCGATGATTTTAAAGTTGTTGACGGCCATCCTACCTTCGATAAGAAGTATGAGACATTCAATGCCCTGGAGAGTGCAAATCAATATATTAAACATTCTTACCGCGAAGGCTGGAGCCTGCCGGCAATGCCATGAAAGTCAGTATTGATAAAAAGCAAAACGAAATATTAAAGCATGACCAGGAGTAATTTATACCTGTACTTTATTTGCATGATTGCAACAATGGGAGGCTTGATGTTTGGTTTTGATATTGCCATTATATCGGGAGCAGTACCTTTTATACAATCATATTTCGGATGGAGTGAACTCGAGCTTGGCTGGGGTGTAAGCTCTCTTCTGATGGGAGCTATATTTGGTGCATTTGGTTCAGGGATCCTTACAGATAAATTCGGAAGGAAAAAGGTTTTAATATATGTAGCGCTTTTCTTTGCACTTTCATGTGCCATGACAGCCGTCGCCACTTCACCGTTGCTCTTTGTTTTGTCACGAATTTTCGGTGGACTGGCAGTAGGAGCTGCCTCGGTTCTGTCACCAATGTATGTGGCAGAGGTGGCTCCTGCACGCAATCGTGGTATGTTGGTGGCAATATATCAGCTGGCGATAGTGTTTGGAATTTTATGTTCCTATACTATCAATTACTGGCTGCACGATGTAGACAATAACTGGAGGTGGATGTTTGCAACAGGTGTGGTGCCTTCAGTTCTTTTCTTTACAGGTCTTTTTTTTATCCCCGAGAGCCCCAGATGGCTTTGTAAAGCAGGACGAACTGAAGATTCCTTTAATGTACTTAGCAGAATTGGTGGCGAAGCAGTGGCGCGGGAGGAGATAAAAGAGATTGCCGAATCTCTTGACGACAAGTCTGAAGCTGTTGAGAGAGGTGAGTTGTTTAAACCAGCTTCCCGTAAGGTGATGGTGGTAGGTTTCTTTTTAGCAGTATTGGTCCAGGTCAGCGGTATAAATACTGTAATTGATTATGCTCCCAAAATTCTTCTGGCTGCAGGTGTGGAGATAAGAAATGCCCTTTTGCAAACTTCTATACTTGGCCTTATAAACTTCATTTTTACTTTTATTGCGATCCTTTTCATTGATAAAGTCGGAAGAAGGAGACTATACCTGATAGGTTCAATGGGTATGGCTCTAACCCTTATAATGCTTTCCATATCATTCTTTATGCAGATGGATAGTATCTTCACACTCGTCTCAATTATGCTTTTTCTGGCATTTTTTTCATCGTGTATTGGTCCGGTTTTCTGGACACTTGTATCAGAGATATATCCAAATCGTATCAGGGGAAAAGCCCTGGCATTTGCTTCATTCACACAATGGATATTTAACTTTCTGGTGGTATTGCTCTTTCCCCACTTTCTTGCATCATTCGGAGGAACTGTCACTTTTCTCTTCCTGGCACTGATGTCATTTATCCAATGGTTATTTACCTATTTGTATGTACCAGAAACAAAAGGGAAAACACTCGAACAGATTGAACAATTATGGAAATAGTAAAATCTAATAATAACCCTCATTCCATTTTGATATGAAACCCGCATAAGCGGGGAAAGCTATGATACCTTTAAGATTAAAAAATATTATGATGAAAAACGGCAAAATTTTACAGATTGGAATTGCATTTTTAGGAGCTTTGATAATATTCTCATGTTCTTCCAGGAATGGAGGAACTGATTGTTCAAAACATGCTTTCAATTGGGATTATACAGGAAAATATCTCGACAGGGTAGCATTCCCGATCGGAGGAATTGGTGCAGGTATGTTTTGTATGGATGGAACAGGTTCTCTGTCACATCTTTCCATCAACAATAAACCTGAGATGTTTAATGAGCCCTATGCATTTGCGGCTTTAAGTGTTAAAGGCTATCCCAATGCTGCCAAAGTTCTTGAGGCTCAGGTTCCGGAATGGAAGATGTTCGGTATGGCCGGATCAGGAAATGGAGGTGCCGGAAGAAACTATGGATATCCCCGGTTTAAGAATGGCCGGTTTCTGCCACGTTTCCCCTTCGCAACCCTGATTCTTGAGGATAAGGATATACCCATGGCTGTCGAGGTTACCGGGTGGAGCCCTTTTATACCGGGCGATAATGACAATTCAAGTCTGCCTGCAGGCGCTATGGAATATAAATTTACAAATACTTCCACCGCCGATCTGGAAGCAGTATTCTCCTGGAATTCAAGGAATATTATTTCGGAGCGGACAGGCAGAATACTTGGGATGAAGAATGGTTTTATTCTTACAGGAGAGGCTAAGGAGGGAACCATTCCGGGAACATCTGGTTACGCAGTGTCAGTAAATGAAAACAATGCTGTTATTGACCACTGCTGGTTCAGAGGCTCATGGTTCGACCCGGCAATGATATTGTGGAAAAATATTGAAAACAGTAATATGGTATCAAATGCCCCTGTTGATAATTCAGCTCCCGGTGCGTCCATATATGTACCTGTGAAACTGAAGGCAGGTGAGACAAAAACCATTAAAGTCAGGTTCAGCTGGTATATGCCGGATACAAAACTTTCTATTGGCATAACTGCAAAACCAGGGCAGCAGGCTCCGGTTTATAAACCATGGTATGCCTCGAGATTCAGTAGCCTTTCAGAGGCAACAGATTACTGGAACCAGAATTATGATGATCTCAGGCATAAAAGCGAACTCTTCAGAGATGCTTTCTTCTCCTCAACTCTTCCTCCTGAGGTTCTTGAAGCTGTGGCAGCAAACCTTACGATTATCAAATCACCGACCGTACTTCGTCAGGACGATGGAAGGCTCTGGGCCTGGGAAGGCTGTGGTGATAACAGCGGATGCTGCCATGGTACATGTACTCATGTCTGGAATTATGCCCAGGCAATACCTCATCTTTTCCCGGCACTCGAAAGAACACTCCGTGAAACTGAATTTATGGTGAGTCAGGATGAGAGAGGGCACCAGACATTCAGGGCAAATATGCCGATTTCAGAACCTGCTCATAATTTCTATGCAGCTTCCGACGGTCAGCTGGGTGGTATTATGAAGGTTTACAGGGAGTGGCGAATTAGCGGAAATACTGAATGGATGAAGAGTCTATATCCCATGGTTAAGAAGAGCCTTGATTATTGCATAGAAACATGGGATCCTGGTCATAAAGGATATCTTGAGGAGCCGCATCATAATACTTATGATATTGAATTCTGGGGACCTGACGGTATGTGCACAAGCTTTTATTTGGGTGCACTCACTTCTTTTATAGAAATGAGTAAAGCTGCTGACTCTTCTTTTGAGGAGTACGAAAACCTGCTGAAGAAAGGCAAGTCTTTTATGGAAAGCGATCTTTATGATGGTGAATATTTCATTCAGAAGGTGGTCTGGGAAGGGCTTAGGGCACAAAGTCCGGTTGAAGTTGCCAAAACCAGTCTGAATATCGGCTATTCAGATGAGGCTCTTGAACTTATGGAACAGGAAGGTCCAAAATACCAGTACGGTAAAGGATGTCTTTCTGATGGAGTGCTTGGAATGTGGATGGCTGATGTATGTGGACTCAGGGAGGCAGTTGATAATGAAAAGGTTAAGAGCCATCTTGTTGCAATACATAAGTATAACCTGCGAAAAGTTCTTTATGACCATTCAAATCCTCAAAGGCCGACATATGCCGCCGGAAAGGATGGAGGATTATTGCTTTGCACATGGCCTAAGGAGGGTAAACTATCACTTCCTTTTGTATATAGTAATGAGGTCTGGACAGGTATCGAATACCAGGTTGCCAGCCACCTGATGTTGATGGGAGAGGTTGAGAAAGGACTCGAGATAGTTAGGATCTGCAGGGAGAGATATGACGGCAGTGTTCGTAATCCTTTTAATGAATATGAGTGCGGAAACTGGTATGCACGTGCAATGTCGAGTTATGCTATGCTTGAAGGACTTACCGGTGCAAGGTATGATGCGGTTGACGGTACTCTGTATATAAATTCAAAGATTGGTGACTTCACAAGCTTTATTTCAACTGAAACAGGTTTCGGAAATGTCGGACTTAAAGAGGGTAAACCATTCCTTAAGGTGGTTTATGGAAAGATCGAACCAGCTAAAGTGATTGTTTCAGGATCAGAAAAGCAGTTAATTAACTAAAGACCAGGTGTACTATCTGTTTAAAGAACTTAACAGACATCGCTGGAGAACTATTGCAGGGATAAGTGGATATCTGCTTGCAATACTGTTTATAATGCTGGTACTCTCGGTAACGGAGACCAACGAGGATGATTCTGTCAGAATTCTGAAAGGAACCGGAACCCACTTCATTGTTTACATACCCACTGACAATTCATGTTGTTCCCCGGGCAATAGCGATTCAACGGATGGATCTCTTATTGCTGAAGGCGGTTATACAATGATGCTTAACAGTGATCTGATATACTCTATCAGGGAGATCCCCGGAATAAAGGATGCATCACCATACCTCCTTTACAGGATATTTTATGCTGTTACTGATATTAATCTCAGTATAAGCTACAAAGAGACTCTTCTTATTAAAGGACGCTCAGGAGCCGGGAAGTTAACCTTGCTCAACCTTATGGCAGGGCTGATCAGGCCAACCACAGGTAAAGTAATTATAGGTGGAAATAATATCAGCGATATGAGTAATGAGTCGCTCAGCCGGTTTCTCATGAATGATATCGGGATTATATTTCAGAGTTTTAACCTGTTGCCTACATACAATATTATCGAGAATATTGAGATAGGGCTTGTGCCAGGCCATAAGGATAAAAAAGGGATCAGTAAAAAAATTATGAGCTATCTTGAAAAGTTTGAACTTACAGATAAAATTTATCAGCTCCCTGCTGAACTCAGCATAGGCCAGCAGCAGAAAGTAGCAATTATCAGGACCCTTGTTAAAGAACCTTCAGTTATTTTTGCTGATGAACCAACCGGTTCTGTTGATGATATTACTGCAAAAGAGATACTTGCACATCTCGTTGATCTTAGAAAAGAGAGGGATGTTACTCTTATTCTGGCCTCTCATGGAAACATCCCCGATGAATATGCGGATAGGGTAATTGTAATGGGAAACGGACAATTTAAGCTCTGATATTCCCATAATTTAGCTTACTTTATATATGAAAATCAAAATCACATTTATGATGACTAAGTATTACTTCTCTGTAATTTTGATATGCTGCCTTATCATTGGATCATGCGGAGGATCTGTTAAGACCAGGGCCGGACAGGAACGTCTTACTGATTTTGTTGATCCATTTATTGGTACAGCTTATCATGGGCATACATATCCGGGTGCTGCATATCCATTCGGACAGATACAGCTTAGCCCCGATAACGGCACGCAGGGCTGGGACTGGTGCTCAGGGTACCACTATTCCGACAGTATCCTTGCCGGATTCAGCCATCTGCATCTGAGTGGCACAGGAATCGGCGACCTGGCAGATCTATCCATCCTTCCGGTTACTGTACCGGTTACTTTTACCAAAGGAGAGACTAATGCAGATTTCGTGAATAGATATTCAGGTAAATACTCTCATACTGATGAATCGGCATCTCCGGGTTATTATTCTGTTATACTTAATAATAACGGGGTAAAAGCTGAAATGACCGTAACGGAGAGGGCGGGTTTTCACAGATATTCATTCCCTGAAAAAGGTGAGAAAAACCTTATCATAAACCTTGGATTTGCCATCAACTGGGATAAGCCATACAAAACAGATATTACTGTAGTTGACAATTATCTTGTTACAGGCACAAGACTTTCAACTGGCTGGGCAAAGGATCAGCATCTCTTTTTTGCAGTAAGATTTTCAGTACCTTTCATTAATGCATCAACAGGTAATGCAGGTGGTGAAGGCAGAACTGTCGGAGTAATCTCGTTCGGTAATACTACAGTTTTGGCAAAGGTCGGGATATCTTCGGTCAGCATTGAAAATGCCATTGCTAATCTCGATGCCTCAATTCCCGGCTGGGACTTTGAATCAACTCGCCAGGAAGCCTCTGATGCATGGGAAAAGGAACTATCAAAAATTATAATCACTTCCGGCGATTCTGACCAGAAGAAAATTTTCTATACCTCTCTATATCATACAATGGTAGCACCGGCTCTCTTTTCTGATCTCAATGGCCAGTTCAAGGGTATTAACGGTGATGTTCAGAACGCCGAAGGTTATAAAAGATATACAGTTTTCTCATTATGGGATACTTACCGTGCACTTCATCCTCTTTTTACAATTACAGAACCTGAAAGGGTAAATGACATGATAAAGTCTATGCTTGACCATTATAAACAGTGTGGGATACTGCCGGTGTGGGAACTTGAAGGCAATGAGACATTCTGCATGGTAGGGAATCATTCTATATCGGTTATTGCAGAAGCAATTATGAAAGGCATTGGTGACTTTGACAGGGAGATTGCCTTTGAAGCAATGAAAGCTACTTCATTTAACGACCGCGACGGCATGGGACTATATGATAAACTCGGTTATATGCCTGCTGATAAAGTCCCTCAGTCAGTTGCTAAATCATTAGAGTTAGCAGTTGACGATTGGGCTGTCGCTGCTGTTGCTCAGAAACTTGGAAAAACGGCCGATGCAGAATATTTTTTCAAACGTGCCGAAAGCTACAGGCAGTACTTTGATAAGGAAACGGGTTTTATGCGAGGGAAACTTAGTAATGGAAAATGGACTGAGCCTTTCGATCCTGTCTTTTCAAAGCATGAGGGGAGCGATTATACCGAAGGAAATGCCTGGCAATATGTCTGGATAGTTCCTCATAATGTTGATGGACTTATATCATTATTCGGAGGGAAAGAGCCATTTGCCGGGAAACTCGACCAGCTGTTCAAAGTAGAACAGGGAGTGGCAGGAGAGGAAGCCTCTCCTGATATTTCAGGACTTATTGGTGCCTATGCTCATGGAAATGAACCAGGACACCATACAACTTTCCTGTTTAATTTCTGTGGACGGCCATGGAGAACTCAGGAGCTTAACCGGCAGATACAGACAACTATGTACACTACTGCTCCTGACGGTTTATGCGGGAATGAGGATTGCGGGCAGATGTCAGCCTGGTATATCTTCAGCGCCATAGGTTTGTACCCTGTGAACCCGTCTGATATGAAATACCAGTTCGGTTCTCCGATAGTTCAGGAAGCAAAAATAGAAATTGCTCCGGGAAAATTCTTCACTGTTAAGGCCCCGATGGCAAGCAAGGATAATAAGTATATACAGGATGTCAGACTTAATGGCCAGTCTCTCCACAGATCATACATTACTCATGATGAGATTATAAGCGGATGTATTCTTGAGTTTGATATGGGCCCTGCTCCTAAAACAGATCTTTTTAAATAGCTCTCTTACTATCAGTAAATTTTTAAAGAGAGTCTGATGATGTAAAACAGGTTATTTCTAAATCCAGAACTTTCATTCTGTCAGATTTGCTTATTGTATTTATAATCTAATTGAAAACCTTTATTCATTGGTGATAAATTATTGTTAATTTTAAGAATTTACGACCAATGGCAAGAAATATTTACCTGGTAACCAGAAAGACTAATATTGAAAAGGCAGCATTTCCTGTAATCGATGCCCATAATCATCTCTGGGGTAACTGGCAGGTTGACAAGGTGGTACAGACTATGAACGAGGTGGGTGTGGAGAGTTATTGTGATGTTACGGGAAATGTGCTGATAGAATTTGCAGATGGAGGATACCAGATAAAGCCTGGTGATATTAATGGTTTCATTGAAAACTGTTCCTCAAAATATCCTGGCAGATTTTATTGTTTTACAATGTCGGCATTTGCACATCCTGCTGACAAACCACTTTTTTCTGACCATAAACGATTTGTTGATGAATGTATTACTACTCTGAATGAGCATGTTGGTAAAGGAGCCAGGGGGCTTAAGGTACTGAAGGAACTGGGACTTCATTATGTAGATTCAAAAGGAGACCTGATCAACAGCAACGATGATCGTTTAGCTCCGATCTGGGAAGAGGCAGGAAGACTGAAGATACCTGTTCTTATTCATCAGGCTGATCCTTCAGGATTTTTTGAACCGGTAACACCTGAAAATGAACATTTTGAATCCCTTATCAAGTTCCCTTCCTGGAGTTTTGCCGATCCGAAATTTCCAAGGAAGACAGATTTGTTAAAACGCAGGGACGATCTTGTAAAAAAACATCCAGGTACAATATTTATCCTTCCTCACTTCGGGAATTATGCTGAGAATATTCAGTATATATCCGATCTGATGGATGAATGTCCTAATGTATATATTGATTTTTCGGCAAGACTTGATGAGCTGGGACGTCAGCCATATACAACAAGAGAGTTTTTTATTAAATACCAGGACAGGATCATTTTTGGTACTGATATGCCTGCAAACATTGATACTTCTGTTGATATGTACAGAAACTACTTCAGGTTTCTTGAGACATACGATGAATCATTCTACACTCCCGACTATGATGGTACTTTTGGGAGAGCAAGGTGGCCAATCTGCGGAATTGGTTTACCAGGAGAAGTTTTAAAGAAAATTTATCATGAAAATATACTAAGGATAATACCGTCACTCGGTTCTGAAATTAGTTTATCACTTAAATAAAAAACAGATGATTAAAACAAAGGTTGGCTTTATTGTTTACGGTGTTCACAAGGATGGCTTGAAAGATCCTATGGGAACTCCTTTTATTGATAACAAGATTGTATCAGAAGCTAAAAAGGTATTGAAGAACAGTGGCCTTGACCTGGTAGAATATGACCTTGTTGTAGCCTCAAAAAAAGAGTCGAAACAATGTTTCGATAAGTTTAAGAAAATGAATGATATTGATGCTCTTGTTCTCTTCTCCGGAACGTGGGTCTGGGCAGCCCATCTTATTGCTGCTGTTCGCGATTTTGCTTTAACCGGGAAGGGAATAGTACTGTGGACAAACCCCGGAAGTCAGGGCTGGCGGCCGGTAGGCGGACTTGTTATGCAGGGAGCCTTCAAGGAGATAGGTCTTAAGCACCGTTTCGTCTATGGTAGTTATAAAGATCCTGTTGAGATTGAGAAAGTAGTATCATATTGTCGTGCCAGTGCCATGAAAAACAATCTAAATATGAGCACTATAGGTACTTTTGGAGGGAGAGGAATGGGTCAGAGCTGCGGGGTGGCTGATCCATCACAATGGATGAGGATGTTCGGCATAGATATTGACTCAAGAGATACATCCGAGCTTCTCGAAATAGCAAAAAAGATAACAAAAGCTGAGATCACTGATGCCAAAAGTAGGATTCAGAAATTCTTCTCAAAGCCTATACCAGAAAATGAACAGGCTGAAAAATCAATCCGTCTTTACCTGGCTATCAAGAAGCTTGTAAAGAAAAATGAATGGGACTTTTATACAATCCAGTCATTCCCGGGACTTGGTGATGAATATAGTGCTACCTGTTTTGCTCAGAGCATGATGCTCGAAGATGGAATGGGCACATCAACACTTGGTGATTTCAATACGGCTCTTACTGTTAAATGCCTTACTGATATGAGTGATGAACCAGTATATTACGGCGATCTGCAGCATATTGACAAGAATAATAATGAGATTAAAATTATTGGAGATGGTGCCTGCCCTCCTTCACTCGCCGGCAAGCTTGGGCCGGCAGGTTTTGCTGAACATGGAATTCCTACTGAAGGTGAAGCCGGCGGTATATCGGTTGACCTTGTATGTAAGGTAGGAGAGGGTGTCCTTGCACGCCTTGGTAGGAATAACGGTGAATTTGAAATGGTAATAACCCGATGCTCAATCTTCGAACCTCCCAAAAGTCAGATTGAGAAACGAAGACTTGAATGTGGAATACCATTCTGGCCGCATGGTTTTATAAAGGCAAATTGTGATATAGAAGCCTTGCTGCAGGCATGGAATAACGAATATGCCTGCCTTGGTTATGGAGTTCACCTTTATGAGGAACTAAAAGCATTTTGTGAACTGACCGGTATAAAAGCAATAGCATTATAAGGCTAAGGGCATCAGGCAACAGGCGACCGGCTGTCTGACGTAATAAAGAAATAACGCCATAACGCCATAACACCATAACGCCATAACAATATAACGAACCAATAATGCCTCTAATTACTGACAGACAACAGGTACTTGATATTTATTCTGAAGCTGCCTCCAGGAGATGGGTTATCCCCACATTCAATACTGAAAACCTTACAACCACGGAAGCTATTCTTGCATCCGCACTTGATTATAGCAGGAAGATTGTTAAACCTGACCTTCCTGTTACTATTGGAATAACAAACCAGTACAGCCATCGCAGCCAGTCAGTTTATTATACACATACACGTCAGTGGGACATTGGGCTTAAACTTTTTCTTGCCGATTTAAATGTATTGACAGAAAAAGGATCTCCTTTTGAAAAACTGAACGTGATGATACATCTCGATCATACACAATGGGACAGTGACAAACCTCTCCTGGAATGGGATATGAACTCGTTCTCGATGATAATGTATGATGCTTCAGCACTGCCCTTCGATGAGAATATTAAAAAGACAGCTGAGTTTATAGAAAGGTGCGGAAAAGAAATTGTCATTGAAGGAGCCTGCGATGAAATTGTGGATGCTACCGGTGATGTAAGGAGTGATCTGACAACCCCAAAGCAGGCTTTAAAATATCTGAACAATACAGGAGCCGATTTTATTGTTGCTAATCTCGGAACTGAACACCGGGCAAGTGCAGCCGACCTTAAATATCATGGAGACCTTGCCCGTGAAATCAGTAAACTTACAGGTACAAAACTTGTCCTGCACGGGACTTCATCAGTAGGCAATGACCAGGTTAAAAACCTTTTTAATGACGGGATTGCCAAAGTAAACATATGGACAATACTCGAAAGAAATTCCTCCCCGGTTCTGTTTGAGGATATGGTAAGGAATGCTGCCAAAATTACAGGAAGTGATAGGGCAGAACATATGACTTTAAAAGGTTTCCTGGGAGAGAATATCGACAGATCCTCAAAGGCATCACTTTCTCATTATACAACTGTGTACAGGCAGGATATCATATTCAGGGAAATGGTGAAAATAGTTACAGGCTACTTTTATCTATGGTATATCTAACAACTTGATCGATGAATAATTACCTTGGTATCGATATTGGCACAAGCGGATGCAAAGCAGTTGTTTTTAATGATGCAGGCCGCCAGCTATCAGCATCGTACAGGGAGTATAACGTAATTTCAAAATACCCAGGCTGGGCTGAACTTGATACCGATGAGGTTATTGCCCGATGTTTTGATGTGATAAGGGATGCTTCAGAAACTGCCGGTGCCGGTTCTGTAAAAGGAATTGGTATATCAAGCCAGGGTGAAGCTTTTACACTTATCAATAAGGATGGACAAGCACTTTGCAATGCCCTGGTTTCTTCCGATATAAGGGCCAATGATCAGATTCTTCCATGGACTGAAGAGTTTGGGGAGGAGAAGCTTTATAATATCACAGGGCATACGCCTCATCCCATGTTCTCACTATATAAGCTTTTATGGGTAAGAAATAATGAACCTGAAATCTGGTCGAAAGCTGAAAGGATCCTTTGTTTTGAGGATCTTCTTCAATATCGTCTGGGTATTAGCAACCCAGCAATGGGATGGCCTCTTGCCGGACGTACAATGCTTTTTGATGTGGTCACACACAGGTGGGATGGCACTATCCTGGACAGAATAGGGCTGGATGCAAAAAAACTCTCAAAGCCAATGCGTTCAGGCTCTCTTGCCGGTTATATCAGCCCCGATATGGCTTCAGCTCTTAACCTTGCTGATGACACATTTATTGTTACCGGTGGTCATGACCAGCCATGTTCTGGTCTGGGCGCAGGTGCAGTTGATCAGGGTATAGCAGTATATTCTTCGGGAACTGTTGAATGTATAACACCTGCTTTCGGGAAACCTGTCTTTACTGAAGAGCTGAGAAAGAGCAACCTGTGCACATATGACCATACTGCTCCGGGTATGTATGCCACTGTTGCCTTCAGCCTGACCGGCGGCAATGTACTGAAATGGTTCCGTGACCAGTTCGGTTCAGCTGAGGCAGAGGAAGCCATTAAACTTGGGTGTAACACTTATGAAGTGCTAATGAAAAATATGCCTGAGGAGCCTTCAAGACTTATGGTATTACCATATTTTACACCGTCCGGAACTCCCTATTTCGATGTGAATGTGAAGGGTACTGTTATCGGTCTTGACCTGAGCGTAACGCGAGGGGAAATCCTCAGGGCTCTTCTTGAAGGTGTAGCTTTTGAGATAAAGCTGAACATCGATATTCTGAAAAAATCGGGCTATGAGGTAAAGGAGCTCAGAATTATAGGAGGAGGTTCAAGATCATTGAAACATGTTCAACTAAAGGCAGATGTAACAGGGATGCCAATAACAATTCTCGATGTTGCTGAAGCAGGTTGCATGGGTGTAGCCATGCTTGCCAAGTCCCATTATGACAAAACAGATGTAAGGGATATTGCCAGGCAATGGGTGAAACCGGCTACAATTGTTAATCCAGAAAGTGGCTCTCGTTATGATAAAAAATTCCAACAGTACAAAGAGTTATATCACCAGCTTAAGAAAATCTATGAAAAGATGTAGCCGATGAAAATCAGGCATTGATAACTATCTTGTTCTTCCATCCACTATTTTATCGTATTCAGCATCAACCGGCTCCCATAATTCGATCTACTAGATCTTATTAATATTTGAACAGGGGATTATCAGATTGATGTTTACTATCAGGGATAAAGTCTTCTGTAGTACATTAAACATACTATTCTGAAATGAAATGATCCATATAGTATTCAAATAAATGACCTCAGCACATTCTATCAATTTCAACAATGTTTCTGAGACTAAAGCATATTTATTTGTTTTTGTGGCAACAAGAAGAGTTTCAAGTGTGTCATTGAAAAAGGTTGGAGATTTGATCTCCGGTAAATAATCATAAGTTAATGGATATAATTTTGAATTTTCTGCCTGCGCATTTAAAAGACCTGAACTAAAAAGCGGGATCAACGCAAGTAAAATGATTTTGTGAATCAAATTTTCCGCATGCATCATATTTTTATTTCTGTTCCCGTACTTTCTGTTTTCAGGTAAATAAACCATTTTTTCAATCGATGTTTATTTTATTATTTCATCAGGTAACATTTCTTCACTGAGTTTTCCGTCTTTAATTGAAACAAAATAACTATGATTGGTTGAATTCAGGGATAAAGCTTTTGCCAGTTTACCATTTATAAAAAGCAGTCCTGCATCATCATCACATGCATATCCTGATTTTAGCTGTCCGGTTAAAATTGCCTGTTCGTATAACGGTTTCCTGGCTTTTTCGCTGTTATAATGAGGAGAGTGACTATAATCGAGGAAACCCAGACAATCAATTATGGATAACTTCTGAGGTCTGGAATCTGAATATCCTCCTGTAAACCAGCATAATGACCCGGTGCTTCCACCTGCAAGTATAATCCCTTTCTCGTAGGCTTTTCTCAAAAGTGTATCAATCCCCTGAGCTTTCCAGATAGCCAGCATATTCAGAGTATTTCCACCACCAACAATTATTGCATCTGAGTTAAGAATTTCTTCTTCGAATGTATTTTGATCAGGAGAAGAACTTATGAATGATTTTATTACTTCAGGGGTGAGACGCAATCCGGAACATATCTTGTACCAGTATCCAATAGCTCGTTCATCATCTGCAGCTGCTGTCGGGAAGAAAGATATTCTTGGATTTTTTTTACCTGTGAGACTTATAATATACTTAATGAAAGTCTTATTTAATCCATCCCCATATACAAAAATAGTTTTATCAACATGCTTATCTGATGCATCCGAATTTCTGGATGAACTCTGGCATACAGCAGTATTTAAATAGCATACTGTTATTATTATAATAAGCCAGAATTTTTTCATATTTGTTGTTTTGTTATTTTATGTTTAATTCCGAAACTTA
This sequence comes from Bacteroidales bacterium, assembly GCA_035531395.1. Classification (GTDB taxonomy): domain Bacteria; phylum Bacteroidota; class Bacteroidia; order Bacteroidales; family VadinHA17; genus LD21. The sequence goes on along the minus strand of DATKTA010000003.1, from coordinate 21,806 downwards.
GATTCCCTCAGGAATACTGTAGGTACCTTACATCTCAATTTTATTGTTCTCCAAAAAAAAATTCAGAGGTATCTATCTAATCAAAGATACATTTTTAATCAGGTAGGTCGCTAAGGTGAAATATTATTTTTATATGAGCGTAAGGCCTGGCAAGAGCCTGGTTACTTTTCTTCATTGCCCGTGTCAGACGCTCATGATATCTATATCTTTTCCAGTTTCTATATAGTTTGTCAGGTCATCCAGAAATCTTACCATAGGAGCTCCGTCTATCACGTCATGGTCAACCAGAACTGTCATGTTCAATATCTCTCTGATTTTTACTTCGTTTTTAATAACGACAGGCTTTTTAAGGATAGAACCTACTCCGAACGAAATTGGATGAACTGATTTGTGAATGAACCAACCATTTATTTTACCCATCATACCAACTGATGTTATAGCTACATTCCCCATAGTTTTATAAGCAGACTTTGGATTCATGAGAAGTAGTTTCCAGAATAATCTTCTTAGAATTCCGGGTAAATGGTAGTACAATTTTTCGTACCGCTTTATTTGCTTTTTAAGGACTATGTCATTTGAAGTAAATTCCTGATTTTTGGCCTGGTCAATTTCCTGTGAGATTTTTAGTGCGGTTTTTTCGTTTGTTTTTTCTATAACAAGTGGGATTGGGACTTTGGTATCCCCAATCTTCTTCTCCACAATTAATGACACATTGATGTCATTGAATATTATCAGGTTCTTTTTGTTATATAAATATGCTGCGGCTTCAGGATGTTTATGCAAGACACTGCCAATAACTTTAATGAGCCATGCATTAAATGATATGGTAATCCCTTTTTTCCTGAGGACTCTAAGTTTAGCCCGGCTTTCAGTGACATCGAATTCAAGCATGGCGTTTATATGATGTTTGCTTAAGCCAATGGAAAAGATGTCAAAGGTCGCAATTCTTGAGCGTACGATTTTTTGATAATAGTATAAATCTGTCATTTGAGTAATTTATTAAATGTCAGACATTCATAAAATTACTTACGAAGATAATGAAACCGGCCTCCCTGTATTCTTTCATCTTATTGGTTTATAAACTGAGGATGAACATTAATCCTATAAAGAAATCAATTGAAATTAGGTCTGTTTGATTAAAGTTGAGTTGATTAAATGATTTCTGACGCCTCATTATTATACAATTATTTACAGCTTTCCAGTACCTTTTTATACAGGTAGAATTCAAAGTTATCTTTCCATCGTAAATCATCCTTTACATAAGGCCAGGCTGTTACAACAACAACAAGGTTCTGATACGGAGCCACCAATATTGTTTGTCCACCATGCCCTGCAGCCCAATATACCTTATCCGAGGGGTTGAGCCAAATATAATATCCGTACGAGAACCCCTGAAGATTTACATGTGCCCTGATAGCTTCGCTTAAAAAGGTACTATCAATAATCTGCTTATCTCCCCATTTACCATTTTGGAGCAGCAATATTCCAAATTTTGCCATATCCCTGGGCTTTAGGTTCAGATTTGAGGCGCCATAGGTTACTCCATCACGACCAGCCTGCCAGTACCACTCTTTAATATTCAAAGGGTCAAATAGGTACTCTTTTGCGAATTCTGAGAGTGGTTTTCCATATTTTTTCTGAATTGCGAATGAGACCAGTTGAGGGTTAACATCTGTGTAATAAAAAGTAGTTCCTTGAGGATATCTCATTTGGGACGATAGTGCAAATTCAACAGTATTTTTTGTCATAAAAAAATCATACCCGTCATCCTTATTGTCCCTGACAAGTCCTGTACGCATCGTAAGTGCCTGATCAATTGTGATATCCGTTTTATCCTGATGGTTTTCAAAATATTCCGGGTAAATATCACTGAATCTTTGTTTTACAGAATCCAAAATACCATTCTGCAAGGCTATGCAAGCTAAAATGCCAGTAAATGACTTAGTAGCAGATTTAATATTTTGAATCTGATGAATATCATTCAGTTCCCTTGAATAAGCTTCAGCGACAATTTTCCCATTACGTATTATTGTCATACTTCTACCCAGCAGGAACTGATCTTCTTTGTAAAAATATCTAAACGCCTCATCGAGTTTTAAGCTATCCATATTTTCGTGACCAGGGGAGGAAAGAATCCATCCATCTCCTATGTCTACAGGTGCAAAACCTGAATAGGGTCGTTTTAATGACTCATCTTTCATACAGGAAATGGAAGTGAATGCAATTACTGCAAATAGAAATAGTCTGTACATATATTTCGACATGGTGTTATTCCCCTTTTCAATGATTAAAATCCTAAACTGATACCAAAGTTGCTTATGCTATTCATCTGAGGCTGTTCGTTTGTTGTGCAAATCCTGCTGTATGAAAACGAGTACAGCAAAGCAAAGTAATTATCGTTTTTCGAATGAAATCTGTACTCTGTTCTGAAATTGCTAAGCAAAACATTATTTATTAATCCTGGCTTAATATTACTGTTGGTGGTTTTCAGGATACTTGACAACGACCAGTTTTCCTGAGCATAAATCCTGACTTCGTCGGGCCGGCTATAAAGACCCATTGGGTTGATATCCCAACTAAAAAACCAACTTTGGTTTGTTTTATTATTAATAAACAACCTGTTAGATATCCCTGAAGTCAGGCTGGTTGCCCAGTATGCCCTTGATTCATCCCACACTGGAAATTCTGCAAGTGAATGGGCATATCTCAAATTGTAACCCAGGTAGTAATTCATTTTTTCATTTATTACAAGAAGAAAACCCATGCAATAGCCAATACCGAATTGTACATTTTGGCTCACCTTTTCAGTCTCAAGATCGGTTTTAATCTTGCTATACCTTAAGGAGACGAAAATTTCATGGTAGTTCTTTCCTCTTTTTTCGTACCTGTATGTCAATCCATTAACCGATCCCTTATGTACTATGGGAAACAGAATTTTCTCCTTCATCCGGGTAATACCTGTCTCGTATGTGAATGAATGATAAATATATGGTGACTTCTCTTCCTGACCTGTAACAAGTTCAGGAAAACATAAAAGCAGCAGAAGAAGAAGAAACAACTGTGTCTTTTTCTTCATTTATATTTTGTGTTAATTGTCGGGTGGCTTTCAGGTACCCGCAAAAAGTATTATAACAGCGTCAGCCAAAGCTTTTTCTTACCATCGAAATCATAGACGTAAGTGTTATTGAAGGCTGAACTACTTCCCATTGCACATGTTATCCACAGGTTTTGTTTTCTACTCGTCGGAATCAAGTTTTGCTTCAAAATAAGGCTTCATTGTACATAATATCATCCTGGACCAGATCTTTTTGCGGAGGCTAAACAACTTACCTTTATAGCCCTATGTTATGCTTAGGCATTTATTTGTTGTCGTGATATAATTGACTCTATGATTACAAATTTATCCAGTCAATTTCAGCCAATTAACATTACCCCAATGTCAGTAGTCAAAAACTATACCCTAATCCCAATCTGAATTGTGAACCTCCAAAATTAATACCATAATATGTGTCTGAATAATCATTGCCACCATCATGTTCCATCACGAAAGTTCCGACGGGGATTAAATTGTATTCATAATCACCAAATAAAAACAACTTCTTGTAAAGAGGAAACGAAACATCTACATTAAAGAATAATACAACCATATTTGCTTTACCATGAAGATAGATGTCTGATCCCGTAGATGGAATATTGATTATTTGTTGATACAGCTCGGTAATGCAATTGCCTGCTCCCATTGTCGATGAAAGGCGAACAGGTGTGCTTCTTCCAACAATCTGACCTGTTAATCCTAATTTTTGAGCAAAAAGATTTGCATTGCCTTTATATTGTTTATCTGTTGTATAAATGTCAGGATTGTTCGACATATGGTTTATATCGAGGGAAATACCAAAATTCTCATTAAAAAAATATCTGATATTTAAATATGGGCTTAACAATAATCTGTATCCGGAGGCTGAACCTGTAACTACACCAGTCGGGTTGTACCTAAAATTATTGGCGGATCCTGCAAGCATCGGATCTGAAAACGAATATGCTCCGACTCCAATTTTAATCTCAAATGATTTAACTTCCGTACTTTTCAGAATGGATTGATCTTCCTGAGACGATCCTGTTGATTTCCCATCAGATGCTCCTGTTTTGGCATTCACTTTCATCATGCCAATATCCATTGGTATAGTCTCAACAACATCAAGTTGTACTACCGGGAAATCCTGATACCAGCTTGTGGCAACGCAAAGGGCCACATAAACATCCCCTTCTATTCTTGTCATCTTGGCGACTAAAAAATTGAAATCTCCCTCCATGCGTGTGCCCAGAGCCGGTGCTCCATACCTGTATGCCCTTGGTGTGGCCGCCAGGAATTTACCCAACCATCCATTCCCCAGTTCATTTTTCTTACTGCTGAAAAGGATATTAAAACCGGCACTATTAAAGAATGTCTCATAGTTACGAAAGATCTCTAAAACAGATCTATCTTTAGGAACGCCATATGTAATCTGGGTCACTTTACCCACAAGCTTCTGACTCTTTTCCAATGTGTCCTGTGATACTTTTCCTAGCGGAAGCAAATATTCGTTGTATTGTTTCAAGTCGTAAATCATAATAGAAGATCCGGGAAATCTTGAGATCAATGGATGATCACTGCTCCCTTTTTCATCATTTTGGGCGAAAACATTTCTGCCGGTTACTATTGCTAAAAGGAATGCTCCTAACAGAAAGAAAGCCTTTTTGTTTTTAATTTTCATGTTTAGTTCTTTTGTAAGTGATTTGTTAAAAAATTGGATTATCGGATGTTTAACTATTAGAAATTTAGCTTTTATCAAATTTACATCTTGTTTATATATAAGTCAACTTTATTCTTTATCATGTTTTGCAATATTTTCTATTTCCGTCTCATTCCTGCTAAAGTTTATTTAAAAAGCATAAACCTCACTCAGAACGAGATAAGATTACTATGAACACTAGTAGTCCGGCGGAATGGATAGTTTACGTTTATGTCAGTCGTTGTTTTTTTTGCTAGTCCGCGTAGATGGGTAGGATGTGTCTCGCAACAGGAAATATGTCTAGGAGAGTAGTAACCAATTCAGTTTGATTATTAATTAGATGACTTTAAACAGCTATCTCGTCGCAGGATTTGTCACGGTATTGAGAATCTGATAGGTGGAAAGAAATTACCACTCGTTGTGTTGGTCATCTATTACGAAATTGTCTCGGTGACAAGCTAATTACACCTACCATCCGTGTTAGGTTTTCGTAGCAATTTATTTCAAGCCAAATAGAAAAACTGATTAATATTTAGAATATTGTCAATTTCGATACTGACTGTTGTTGTCAACTGCTAATTATTCTAGATATATTATATTGTACCAATTTCCAATCAAATCCATATAACCAACTGTTAAGCTACGAAGTTCTGATAATGGAATAGGGTTTGGTAGTATAAAATTATAGAGTTCCGTATTAGTCTTTGCTTCTGGATTTTCCCCTAAAGCACCTATTTGGCATAATCGATTGTTTTGGTTTCCTTCAAGTGTTATCTGTGTTTGGTAAACAAAATTTTCAGGTGTAACAAAAGAATTCTCCATATTTCTATATTCTACTGAAATAGAAATAATTTCATTTTTATTATTCGTATGAATGGTTGGTTCCGCTAAAATGAGAAAGTATTTTGCATTAATATTTGAGTAATTTAATGTGTAATATTTATTATCAAGAGTTACAAGATAAGTACCTTTTTCGAAGGGTAAAGAGGCCGAACCAAATGGGTATCCGGGAGGAGCAGGAGTTTCCCTTGAAAAGAAAGCAATAAAACAATCGGGGCCAATAGCATAATGGGTTTGTTTTATATCTTCATAGGGTAAGGCCTCTGGTCCTGCAACAACGATATTTGAATTTGACGGGATTAAAGATTTGCCACCAGCTATACGTAAATTGTAGTTAATAAAAAAGTTAGATGCGTTATTAACTTGTGGGGGAGAATCGTTTAATCCCCAAGAGCCGCAATATATACCAAAAATTGTGCCTATACTAATGTCCTTTTTGTTAAGTATGTCTGGAATACCATCATTATCAGCATCTATATTTTTAGACAATGATTCATAATAAACGCCCAGTTCTTTATACCTCACAATTTCTTCTTCAGTAAGATTAATTTCATCTCCGATAGGATTGTTAGCAGGGATAACACTTGTTCCATCTAATGTCAAAGTACTCAAATCAATAACAGTACTATTACCGTCTTTCAGATTTACCAATGGAAGAACGTTTAAACCACCTGAACATAAACAACCAATATACCTATTTTGGCTATCAAGAAAAGCCAGCGCAGTAGCTGTTCCTGAAATGGCCTCCGTTGTGAAAGAGCTATTTTCTATATAGGTTAGTTTGTATCCACTAGAATTAAAAACAAGTACTTTTGTTGCGTCGGAGAGCGATAATTGATTAGCAGATTTAAATCCGGCTCCTTTTTGATTCCCTGAAATAGTTCCTTTTATAACAATTTTAGAAATATTAAAACCATTGTCTTTACTGCAACCTGCACTCACAATTAAAACTGCAAATACTAAAATCAGATTTCTCATAGTATGTTTTTTATAAATCTACTCTTATTATTAAGACTTATGCTCATATACTAGGAGTTTTAGATTTTTATTTGAATGGTAATGTATTTGTATTAGTTTTTAATTTTCTGATTGTGAATTAGTATTTCAGATAATTATTTTGATTTGTTAAGAGTCTTTTGTAAGGATTTTTCTAAATGGCAAGGTCTCTGATTGTTGTGCCAATAAATTTTCTATAAGTTGTTAGGTTTCGTAGCTTTTCAAAGTCCTGGAAAGTTGCACATAATCAGGCTTGAGAAGTGTGCTTAAGGGCAAGCCGATAATGTCAAACAAAAATAGTATATGGATTAGTCCTGATTGCTATTGGGACCAGGTCCAAAGCAAACTATATGCGTGTCTCGATACAAGGTAACATAGTGCCAGGTTAGTAGTCCCGATATTGTTTCTTTCGAGTGTTCCAGTGTAATCGGGACTGCAATACTGGGAGCCACGATCGGAGTGATGTATCAGAAGTCTGTCGGGATACTTACGGGTTTTTATAGCTGTTTTAAGTGCATTTATGCAGTTTATAGTCTTGGGATTATCAGATAGTTGATACCCTACAATCTGTTTGGAGTAAGCATCGGTTATCAGGCTCAGGTAAAGCCACCCCTGATTAGTCCTGATGTAGGTTATATCACTGACCCAGACTTGCATTGTCCGTGTTATGCTTAGGCCTAATTTAAGAATTGTCTCGTTAGGTGGTTATTCTGGTTTTAATCCTATTATCTCGTTATCCAAGCAGGACTGGTAAATGACACTATGGTTTGCAATTCAATTACTATGTATTGAGGTATTGTTTATGACTGGTTTAACATTTATTTTATTATTTTGTAGATTATGTAAGGATAGTCATGGATAAATGCTTAAAATTAGTGTTAATAGAGAATATGCAGCTGAAGTAGATCCCAATTTTAAAACTATAACACAAAAATCAGATTTTTTAACACTTAAATAAAAAATGATGATAGGGATAGTAATTATAATCTTTGTACTTGGCTATATGGCTATAGCTTTTGAGCATAAAATTAAGATTGATAAAGCAGCCTCAGCGCTTGTTACAGGTGTGCTTTGCTGGTTATTTTATTTTTTTTATGAGCCATCGACCACAACATCTGAGAGCGAACTTATACATCAATTAGGAGAAATTGCAGCTATATTGTTTTTTCTCATGGGGGCCATGACCATTGTAGAGGTAGTGGACTCTCATCATGGATTCAACCTGATAACTGATGTAATACGCACCAAATCAAAACCAATTCTATTAGTCTGGGTTTCAATATTAACATTCTTCCTATCGGCAGTCTTGGATAATCTGACCACAGCAATAGTAATGACATCCTTATGTGGCAAATTATTAAATGACAAGAAAGATCGTTTATGGTTTGTATCTATGGTTATAATTGTTGCAAATGCTGGAGGGGCATGGTCTCCTTTAGGTGATGTTACTACAACAATGCTTTGGATCGGGGGACAGATAACCGCTTATAATATTATTGCTAAAACTATATTGCCAAGTATTGTCGTTGCTCTTGTCCCTTTGCTGATCCTTGTCTTTAAGTTTAGAAATCAGAAAATTGTAAGCAGAGATGACAATAAAAGTACTCACCGCCCTGAAAGTAAAATCATGTTATTTACAGGTATAGGGTTACTTATATTTGTGCCAGTATTTAAAACAATAACGCATATGCCCCCTTTTATGGGAATGTTGTTTGCATTGGGAATTATTTGGATTATCAGTAGCATAATTCATTTAAGTAAACATGCCGATGAGCGATATAAATATTCTGTAACCCAGGCTTTAAGGAAAATAGACACATCAAGCATTTTGTTTTTTCTAGGAATTTTGCTGGCAGTATCGGCCCTTCAATCCTTTGGTATTTTGGGACAACTAGCCGAGTATACTGTTAAACATATAGATAATTACTATGTTACGGGTACAATTTTAGGACTTTTTTCAGCTATAATAGATAATGTTCCTCTGGTTGCAGCAGCACAAGGGATGTTTAGTATGGAAATGTACCCTACAGATCATGTTTTTTGGGAATTTCTGGCTTTATCGGCAGGTACTGGAGGAAGTGCTATTATTATTGGTTCAGCTGCAGGAGTGGCTGTAATGGGAATCGAGAAAATCAACTTTTTTTGGTATTTAAAGAACATTAGCTGGCTTGCGCTTGCAGGTTTTTTTGCAGGATTAATTACCTATATTTTGCAACAATCAATTTTAGGTTAAACATTTGACTAAAATCAGCTTATCAAAAACTGGTAAAATATCGTACGTTTGATGGCGGCAGGGTCATCGCGGTGGAAAACTGTCAGTCTCTTGCTGGTGTATTGGCAATAATGGTATTACAGTTGTGCCTTTTATAAAATTGTCTAATTTGAAGCTAATATCCATTTTCTGAGAGTTATGCTCAGACCTTTATTCTCAATGTAGTTTCGGCCTCATTGTCTCATTGTACGAAAATAAGAATGGGGATTGGGAGAAGTTAATTATTATTTAGGCTTTAAAATGTAACCATCTGAAAGGGTTTTAAGAAATGCAACGATTGAAGATTCATCTTCAGCACTTAGTCCGAGGTTTCCTGTTTCATTCTTATTAATATTCTCAGAAACTTCCGGTTTTGGCCAGCTATTAACACCTGGCTGAGGGTCAGATACTTTTTCAGCAAATGGTAAAATATCACGAGTATTATAAAAATGGACTATATCTTCAAGGTTTTTGAAATATCCATTATGTCCAAATGCTTTTACGAATTGCTCAGAGGGTCGCTTATCAACATTTCGAAGCGTTGGTACTTGATGTTTACCATAGTTTTCATCTGCAAACATTGCATATTGAGGTAAATTTTTTATAAAATCCTTCAATCCCGGATCAATCCAGTTAGCCCCATCAGGATTTAGGGATGTGTCCATAGAATACCAGGGATTTTGAGGATTTGCCGGTAAGCCTAAATTTTCAAATCTAAAATCAGTAAATAGAGGAAATGATCCGTCAGGCTCAATTGCACTCATATGACACAATGAACATTTTGCTTTTCCATTGAAAAGATCAAAGCCCCTCTTTTCCTTATCAGTCAGATTTATTTCCCCCTTCAGATAGTAATCGTACTTTGAAGAGAATTGATTCACTTTGTCAGAGTTTTCAAAGGCTGCAATTGATATTCCGATAATACCAAATTGAAGAGTTACATCATTACTTTTACAGATATCATTAATACCCCATATCTCTTCACCAATCTTGTTAAAGAGTGAAGCGTATTCTGTTTTACAAACTTTTTCAACCAGGATCTTCGCATTGGCAATATTTTGTTCCACCGGGTTCAGAAAAGGGCCTTGTGCCTGGTCGGCAGCAGGATTTCCCAGATTAAAACCAGTTGCTCGTCCATCCCAGAAATTACCACCCACAAATTGAATTTTATCACCCTCCATGACAGCATGAAACAGAGGACTTAAAGAAGCATAGGCTGAGCTGTTTGGTTTTCGGTTTCCAAACCGTTGATGCAATGCTCCTGGGTAAACACTTCCTGTTTTGTTTACACTCTCATCTGGGCCTGTCCATCCAACCTCCGAGCCATGACAGGAAGCGCATGATTGTCCTTCCGGATCTGAAAGTGTTTCATCAAAAAATAGTTTTTCACCTAATAGTTGTAAATCTTTATTACTGAACAGATGGGATAAATCTGATTCTTTAGATTCTTCAGCTGTTGGATTATTATTACACTGTGAACAAAGTAAAAGTATAAGTATAGCAGCTGACATTAAACCAGTCTGGTAAAGCTTCGAAATATTTTGCATCTCAACCTCCGTTTATATATTTATTTATAAATTTTACTAAAAGATACTATTTTTTAATTTAATAAAGTCTAAGAAACAATTGGAACCGACATACACAAATAAATTTATTATTTTCTTTTATACTCAGAATTGTAAAATATGGCATGGACAATATTCTTAATCAGTTTTTTAAGTTTGAAACCATCTAATTTTGTGGATGTATTGATTCTATTTTTTTTTCATAATATTGAATAATTCAATAGTACTGATCAATAGTAAGATTAAATCTAAAGTCCATAAAAATAAATTTCCTTTCAATGGCAAAGACATGTTCCCAAATACCAACCAAAGCAGGAGTACAAATCCACCTGATAGATTGATACATACGGCCCCAATCAAACCTAATCCTACTTTATTGTTATTTGATGGGTTTCTAAATGCTTCAATGATTAATGCAATTGTTATTCCAAAGAATACTGCTCCTAAAATGTTAGGATAGAAATTATTATTAGCAGAAGGTATGCCAAAGAAATCTGCCATTTTGGGTGAAAACAATAATAATAGGATGGCTAAAGTTAGATTAATTAAAGCATCAATTGATAAAGTGGTTTTTCTATTCATAATAGCGAAGTTTTAATCCAAGGGGGAAAGGATTATCAATCCATTATAAATTTTGGAGGTATCAAAATTAAGTTACCTAACCAGCATCAAAACTATCCATTTATTTGATAATTCGCTGTTAACACAAGTTTTTTCTTAGAGCGATGGCCGAGTCCCGGTAACAGAAAACAATGATGTTTTATTAACAAAATCTTGCAGATTACGGCGGGAGGGCTGATTGTCTGCCGTGCGAGGGGTAGGTACAGGTATATGTACTTTAACTATTTTATCAAGACGAAATATTATATACACGGCGCGTTGTCCAGCAGCCCTATTGACTTTTTCACGGTAGCAGGAGTAGTCATGGTATACAAGGTATTATAAGTTATGAAATGGTTTCTCGCATAGACTTTTTGAGCTGATTGAGAAGCTGTCCGAGCTCATCGAAGGTAATTACCCATTCCGTCCGTGTTATGGGCCAGTTGTTTCTAAAATTATATTATTACAGTCAGGGTAGAATTACTCTTTCTGATCTGCATTTTCAAGTATTAATTGAATTACATCATAACCGACAGCATCAAACATAATTTCAATGTTTGTTGTGTAGTCTTTATTAGGGCTCATAATTGCATCCTTGACAAGAAAAGCTTTATAGTCATGATTGAAAGCTCCAAGCCAGGTAGCCAAGGCACATCCGGTAGCGCTTAATCCACAGATAAACAAAGTATTACAGTCTTTAGCTTTTAATACCTTGTCAAGATCAGTCTTGTTAAAGCCGTCCGGGTAGGTTTTTATAATCATCGGGTCTTCAGATTTAATCGATACTGATTTTGGAAATTCAAAATCCTCAGTCCCTTGGATTAGTCCATGTTGCTTGTTGTAGTGATAAATCCTGATAATAGGAAAGTCATGTTTTCGGAACAAATCAATATACATGTTGATTTTAGTCAGAGCAGCTTCTTTATCCCTGTCAGGAATAAACTTTAAGGAGAAGTTTTGAATGTCTATGACGAGAAGTGCTGGTTTGAATTTATTCTTCTGTCCCATCTTGGTTTTCTTTTAAGTTTCTTTCGATTAGTCCAAAGTTAAGAACAATAAATCTAATGATACCGTTATAGGCTAGTTGCACAAAGTTATTTCATCAACCTTTTGATTACCTCTAAACAATAACTCATCAGGTGAAACACCTATTTCTTGTTTCTGTTTTTTTATGAATCTAGCCATCTTTTTTCATTTACTAATTGGTTTTCAAATTGAAACGTAATATCTGAGAATTACGGCCGAATAATAATCGAATTAATCCCTTCCTTTTGTTTTCCAATATTCTTCGGCTTCTTTTTCTAACTTTTCCAGTCTGGAATAATAATCCGGGAACTCCTTTAGATGGGCCCATGCAATTTTACCTGTAAGTATTAAATCATTATTTGTTACATTGGTTTCCGGATACCTTGTTCCGTGTTCCAATTCAACATTTAGACCATTTATGAATTCTGTTAAATTTATTTGAATCCAGTCAATTCCTATTTCTTTCCCGATTTTTCTTGCATCTTTTTCGTCTAATTTTTTCATGATAAATTTTATTTAAGGGTTGTATTGAAATTGATCTTGTTTTAAATGACATTTATATTCCCATTAACAGTCTACCCAATATATCAGCACCTGTTATGATTCGTTTATGATCTTCTTTCCAGAATATAATTATATCCTTTTCTAAAGGTACGTCAGAGTTATTATCAATATTAGCTTTCAGCATTTTGATCACCATGCCCAAATTTATATTATCATCTCTTATTATTAATGGTTGATGACAATAACTTTCTATTCCTTTGCAATTTAAGCAGAATAGTTCTGACCGGATAAAATCATCTGCATCTAATGCCAATTTTGGATCATTATTTTCATCAGTAAAAATCACCCATTTTTCGCCTGACATGTTTATTTTTTGAATAAAATCATTCTCCGGATTACTCGTGTATTGAGGAAAAAGGATTTCCCCTTTGCTACTTTGTAAACTTATAATACTAGCAGGGTTAAGTTCTTCACCTTCCTGAGTTACTTTCAGGTCGTCAATAGATAAAAAGTTAATGGCTCCAGTTCCTTCAAAATGGTCAATTTCATTATGGTGAGCATCTATGTGTTTTTTTATAAATAGTTTGATGTTATTTTCTGCAAAATACTGGACTGATTCTTTACCGAGCCAAGTGTCAAGTAAAAGTGCACTTGGTTTTGCAACGGGAAATAAAATTATCTGATAAAATTTCAAGACGGGTGAAAGTAATGAAGCCATTCGTAAAGCATGTCTTGAAAAATAGGCTTGAGGTATAATTTCGCCGAAAAAAGTAATTACTACAGTTGAAAAAGTAAAGGAAATAACTCCTGCCATCACAGAATCTGAGAGCAATGTTAATAAAACATTGATTGATACATTGCCCCATAAAATAGTGGTTAAGAGAAAATTGGAATCTGTGCGCATAGACAATACTTTTTTTGCGCCTTTCATCTCTGATGATTCGGCTTCAATCTCGAGTCTGAGCCGTGTCAAACTAAAAAAAGCCAAATTAAGACCTGAAAACATTGCCGATTGGGATAAACAAAAGGCTATTCCTATCCAAATATAGATATCACTCATGATAATAAACTGTTTCCACGTTCGATATTAAACCTAAGATACTTCTATTCTATTAAACACATCGGCCCGGCAATAAAGAGGTCCGAGCGTTAAGAAATTGCCTGGCAGGCAATTTTAGCGAAGGCGCCAGCATGCCGCGGTGGCATTTTCCCCTGGCGCCTGCCTGCCGGCAGGCAGGCAGCCTTCCGGCCATCCTGAGCAGAGCGAAGGAGTCCTAGTACTTTAGCCGGGTCACCCTGAGCGGAGTGAAGGTGGCCCGGTGGCAAGACAGGTATGGCGTGCTTTTTGCCATCTTCGCCCGCCGAAGCCTTGGCGTAGGCTGGACAACTATTGTCCGTGTTATATGTATGGTTAGTTTTAAAACTGTCCAGATGTATGAGAACTTGTCATTTAGTCCTTAAGTCTCGTAGACAGGCAGGGCAGGGCTTGAAGGCTCTTTTGCAGCTTTCGGTTCAAAGGCGGATAGTGAGAGCTGCAAATGTGCCTGTTAGGCGACGTTATTCTGGGCGCTCTCCTACAATATTATCATATGTCGTTCGATCTACGATGGTGAGTATATTTAATAGCTAAATTGTTTTTTCTATTTGATTTTTCTTTGAACCCATGGAATGAAAATTGATACTTTTTTTCGATATTCTTCATATTGATTTCCAAAATCCTTTAATAATCTCTTTTCTTCCATTTTCACAACAACAGTCAACATAAAAACAAGAATTGCACAGACTAATACAACAGAGGTTATTGAATTAATAAATAGTGCAAAAGCAAGATATATTGAAAACGCTCCAAATAGCATAGGATTTCTTGTGTTTTTATATGGTCCTGATACAACGAGATTCTTTGTTTTTGGACTTATTTCTATATTTCCAATTTCTACAGGACCACCTTCTCCAATAGTGTTTTGAATAATCAATGACCAAATTCCATATATTAATCCTATTACAAACAATATTATGATAATAATCCATTTTATTATCGAATTATGGATAATTTCTAATCTATAAACAGTATCAAATAACGAAGTAATTATATAAATAATTGAAGGTACTAATACGATAACAAGTAATCCACCTACAATATATCCTAATATCATCTTTTTATCTTTATTCATGTAATACCTCTTTTCAAGTTATTTTAAAATCTAATTATTCTATACAGCTCTCTAGTACGATGGGCTACTGGAATGAAAGCGCCCAGAATAATGTCGCCTAACGATAAGTATAAATTACGTTTTAATGCAATTTATATAATGTTAGCTGCTGGTTATACTCTCAGTAGTTCTATATTTTTTCTTTTTTTCCTAAGTATTAATCCTATTGTTAAATATAGTAAGGTCGTAATAATTCCAAAAACCGGAGATATTAATAATTCTTTATTCTTTAATATTTCTATAAATCCATCTCCTATCAGGGGGTTAATAAATGAGTCTTCCACTGCATGTAACAATACTACAGGCCAAATTGATTTTGTAATAAGATAGAGCTCCACAAATAAAACTGTCCAGCCAATCATCGTAACTATTGCAATAAAAGCAAATAACAATCTACTGACCGGCAAAAAAGTAGTTATCTCCACTTCGGATAAAAACACTAAATAATACGGTAAATGCCATACTCCCCATACAACTCCAACAATAAAGTAAAGCCATAGATCACTTAGCTTTAACTGAGAGAGCTTAGAAGTCAAATAGCCTCTCCAAACCGACTCTTCAAAAATATTTTTTATAAAAACGATAGCGAATAAGCTTAGAAAAACAGATAAAAACATATTAATATTAAAGTTTTCAAAATCAATCCATCCAAATATTTTTCCGATTGCCATTACAATAGCTGTAACAAAAGGAAAAATAATCACGGAAATTACATACCACTTTATATTGCCTTTAAAGTTTGGCTTTATACCCATATCTTTCCAACCATCTCCTGCAAATATTCTCAGTATTATTGTTATGATTAGGGGAGATACAAGCCATATTCCTGCTCCCAGGGTGTCTCCATCCGGTTGATCAGGAATAAGCATATCAATAAACACTCCA
This sequence comes from Bacteroidales bacterium, assembly GCA_035531395.1. Classification (GTDB taxonomy): domain Bacteria; phylum Bacteroidota; class Bacteroidia; order Bacteroidales; family VadinHA17; genus LD21. The sequence continues at coordinate 6,160 of DATKTA010000003.1, read as the reverse complement.
AACCAACCACATATAATGGCTACAAATACAAATATTGATATATTGCGTTTTATTTTTTTATCCATATTTTTTCTTTTTTTAACTAGCAGCTAACGATTGTGTAAACGCCATTTTAGCGTTTATTTCTGACTTGTGTGTGGTGTCATTTTCGTTCAAGTAGTAAATATAGAAAAATTCAAATATTTAAATAGTATAGTAAAAGGTCTAATGTGTCAAGCGGACTTTTTATCTGATCGAAATCCTTGGTAGTTACGTGGGTATAAATCTCATTGGTCTTGCTACTCTCGTGCTCCAACTAGTTGTCTAACCAGCAAAGTCTGGGTAGGCAAAGAAACATGTGTTTGGCAGCAGCGTAGGCCGTCGCGGTAGCGGCTGCCAAACTCTTGCTTGCGTGCTGGGAGTCCTGGTACATACATAGAAATCATTACTCTTACTGTTATATGTAGGGTGAATGTTAACTCAATCTAGCTGGCTGAGATTTTAGCACCTTCCATATAACGGCAGTCTGTCTAACAACCTTTTCAGGATCACCGGAAATGATCTTCTTTAAGCAGGATTAAGCATTTTATAGTTTTTACATTCAATAATCCATTTCAGGAAGCCAGATCTCTTATACACTTCTATATTGTCTCTTATGAGCCCAGAAAAGGTCATTAACAACGACAAAAGTATCCTCAGATACTCTTTCAGGCGATCCCTGGTCAAAATATTACCAATACGCCTCAAGTTATATGCGATAAACATAAACCCCACATCAGAGCTTGCCCTTTCCATTCCCTTCTTTGTGAGGATATAACTGAACCCCCATTGTCGTTTTAAAGTACCATAGGGATGTTCCACAATAGCCTGACGACGTTTATAGAGGTGTTCCTTCTCTTCAAAGTTTATACGATTTACTTCATAGTATTCTGCAAATTCGCTTCTATGAATCAGCCTGGCAGTCTTAGACCTTGTACACTGTGATCGTGCCTGGCATGTCTTACATGATCGTGTCTTGTATTGTTTGAACCAAATGATATTGCCACTACTGGTGAGTTCCTTATACCATGTACCGTTTGTTATGAGAACCTGATTCTGAGGACAGGTGTAGGTATCAGCAGTTTCATTATACATGAAGTGTTCATAATTGTATTCATGATTCGGAGCCTGACTGGTGGATGGAACACCAGGTATTGCAACTATAGTTTCTACACCCAGATCCTGAGCAGTCTTAAGCTCTGAACCTGTATGGAAACCTTTATCATAGAGTACAGTGAATTCATTTGTTCTTAGAATGCTTTTTGCCCTTTGCACCATATTACCCATTGCTTTGCTGTCGTTCTGGTTGGTTACCTTGTAGTCAATGGGAATGTTATTCTTTGAGTCAACGGTTGTTTGAACATTGTAGGCGACTTCAGTGATATTGTTGCGGATCATGATCTGCCGGCTTTCAGGATCAGAAATTGAGATCTGTGGCTGTCCGGATTCTTTCAGTTTCTTTTCGAGATCTCTGTAATTGTTTTTTCTCTGTTGTTGTTTTTCAATCTCATCAAGTATTATCTGTGGATTATCTCCGTCGTTTTCAGCCAGAGCCCTGGTATATTCTTCAAGCTTATTATCGATATAGGCTACATGCCTGTCTATCTTTGACTGGTTGTAGTTATTCTTCTTGCTATTTTGCGCCCGAAGCTTTGTGCTGTCTCCTGCAATCAGCTTTCCTCCGATCAGGTCAAAATGCTTTGCAATCCGAACAGTTGCCCTGAATACTTTCTTTATGGCTTTTGGATTGTCTCTGCGGAAATTGGAAATTGTGTTATGATCAGGTTTGAGACACTTTAAAAGCCACATAACTTCTATGTTGCGTCTGCATTCCTTTTCCAGGTCGCGCGAATACCGTACCTTATTCATGTAGCCGTAAATGAAGAGTTTAAGTAAATCAGAAGGATGATAAGCAGGGCGACCGTTTTCTGTAAAGTCTGTTCTGAATCCATAATCTTTTATAGAAAGACTATCAACAAAAAGGTCAATCATTCTGACTTCATTATCCGGGTCGATGGATTGGTCGAGTGATACCGGGAAAAGATTAATCTGTGTTCTGTTATGTCCCTGTATGAATTTCATATTGTTAAGGTACAAAACCTCAGGTTTTTAGAAGAAAGACCAGCACCTGACTTATTAACAATCAGGGAGGGTTTTTAGACAGTCTGACGGCCCGGCAATAAAGAGGTCCGAGCGTTAAGTCTCGAAATGTAATGTCGGGATAGCGAGGAGCCAGACTGCAAGGGAGGCATGTTACCTGGCGCAGCCATCTGGCCACCCGATAGCTATCGGGAGGTCCTGGTACTTTAGCCGGGAAACTGTCCCGGTGGCAAGACAGGTATGGCGTGCTTTTTGCCTCCCGATAGCTATCGGGAATGGTACAATTTTTATTGGGTGCAGGTGCAGTCGCGGTACAAGCAATTACAGATCTGTCAAGCGGGTAGGAGTAAAGCGCAAAAACCATGACAAGTTTATTAATTATAGCACCGTCCGTGTTATGCGTTCGTGCTATTTTACTTTTATGTTATGCTGAACGTTTTTTATTTGTGCTTTAAAATATTCATAGGATTTGTCATCCATGTGCCAAATTGCTTTTACATAGGTCGGGAATAAAATCCCATTAATGCTTTGATAATCTTCAAATTCACAAGACCATTTGATTTTTTTATAACTACCATCTTTAAAAGAATAATATCTATCCTGAGTAAAAAAGCTTGTATAATCATGATTACTGTTTAAGTAGACAATACCAGATACCTTATTTTCTTTGTCCTTAATACTTACTTCTACCGAATAATTGTCAATGGTATTCCAGGTCATTTGGTTTTTTAAGGCAAGATTTGGCATAAATAAAACTTCACTCAGTAGAGTAACTAATGCAGATTCATCCATCTCTTTACCTTTTGCATCAGCCACAGTAAACATTTTAAGAAGCTTAATAAGCATATTTCCTTTACCGTTTTGGTATTTATCTCTTCCCTCGAATGGGAATACTCCGATTATTTTGCTGGTAATAAGAGCTAATCTGGTAGGATTCTCAGAAAAATTTGTTTGATAATATCTGATTTTTAGCCAATTCTTTTCAGGAGACATTTTAATAAACGAATTATCATAAGCTATCCTGATATTGTATATTTTCTCTTTACCAACATATCCACATCTGCTAAAATACTTCTGAACAGGTTCAGGCAAAATAGAAAAGTCATTCTCAGTATAATACTCTGTTTTAGTCGTAGTACTTTCTGATAAAGACTCTCCAACTTCTGTCAGATAAGTCCTTTTAAGGCTGGTAAATCTAGAGGTCATGATCCTAAGGTTAAAAAGAACGAAATTATATAATCCTGAGGTAACTCAACCGTGCCATCGCATGACGCATAACGGCCAGCGGGTATTAGCGCGGTATTTGCTGTCCGGGCAGAGATTTCGGTAGATTTACGAGCTTCGCGCCTGCCCCGTACGAATGCAATGAGTAACGGGGGTACAATTTTGATAGAGTATTGATATTTTATCCCAGCACAGATGTTTTATTAATAGGAGTGGTGTGATCTCGGTATAAAGTTTGGCAGTGATCCTTGTAAATGGCAATATCTTGCAAATGACGTGATAAGCTTATTGCTTATACCCGATTGTTAGGTGGTCGTAGCAATTTTTTCTCGAATTGTCCAAGATTTGTCACTTCGTAATTTACCTCCATATGAAGAATAAAAATATGAGTTCAAATGTATTGATCTCCTCTCAAGTTAATTTTCATGTAGAAGTTAATAGAATTATCAATCAATCGGATTGTTATCATCTAATTGTTAAAACAATTGGATTTAAATTACGTGATCTTCCGTCTGGACCAATAGCTTGAATATCTTTGAAAACAATGTTTTGTCCTACTTTACAATCAGCGATCAAAGATTTCATTTTATCCGTTATTTTATTTCCTTTTGCTGTTTCTTCGTACTCACCTTTCTCATTTGAACAAAATAAGGTAAAACTCTTTATTGTAAATTTAAGATCCCAAACAAAATCTTTTAATTCAACATCAAGTAATTCAGTTTTTAAAGCAATGTCTTTAGATATATTACCCTCAGATTTTTCTGCAAAAATGGCTACTGGATTAGGAATACTTTTCACTCTGAAAATTTTATCAGATACTTTTTTATTGTCCACTAAAACAGTAACTACAATTTCATTTTGATCCCCAGGTGAAACTTCCCAACCATTAGTAACTTTTTTAATCGTTCCATTTGTCACGGACGCAGTAACTTTGTCTGATGAAACACCAGGCACTGAAATTTCAATTGGATTAGAAACTCCACGATAAAGAATATTCATTTTAACTGGAGCAACAACTGCATCTTTCTCAATTTCTTGAGCAACAGTTCTAGATGAGAATAGGAGACCTGTAGCAACTACTACCGGTATAATGGCAATCTTTTTCAAAATTGCCATACGGAGGGAAGTTATTTTACTCATCATCATAATTCTTTTTTTAATTTGTAAATAATTAAATGAACTAGAAAGAACTAATATGCTTGGTTTTCTCGTCTTATCAAGTAATAAAAGTTGATAATTATGCTTATAGGGGTATCTGTAAACCACATATTCATCGGCTAAAAATTCATGGTTGAGTTGTATAGAATTTCTATACAAGTATAAAAATGGATTAATCCATGCAAAAATCGTTATAAGTTCAATAAACAAAATATCTAAAGAATGTTTTTGTTTTATATGAGCAAGTTCGTGGCTAAATATTTCATTTTCAATAACTCCTCTTTCAAAGTTCATATTATTTAAAAAAATATAGTTTAGGAAGCTATGTGGATCATGATTTGCATCAGTTAACACAAGCCGTGCACCATGAAATGTTACTTTCTTGTTTTTCCTTATTTTGGAGGAAATCGTAAAAATGTTAATAATAAATCTGCAAAATAGAAAAACTGTCACTGAAATATACAGTATTAGAAGAAAATTGGTTAAAGTGGAATAATCACTTCCAGATGATATTGTTTGGTGAAGATCTGAGCTTTGAATAGTGCTGCTTTGAATAGTGTTCTTTGCGAGATAGAGTGGTTCTGGTATTATTCTTTCAACCATGTAAGTTTTAAAATGGATCAGAGGAGCTATGAATGAGAAAGTGATGCTAAATAAAAGATAAAATCTATTAAATCGATGAATCTTTTCTTTTTCTAAAAGGAGGTAGTAAATTAGATAAAGAGTTGCGGAGCAAAGAATTGTTTTAATAATGTAAGTTGTCATTTCTTTTTTATTTCAATTTCTTTGTCAATAATCTCCTTTAAATCCTCCAATTCTGAAGTCGTTAGATTACTTGTTTTAGTAAAAAATGAGGCGAATTGTAAAGCAGAATCTCCAAAATAATTTTTGATAATTCCATTTACATGTTTCGAAAAATAATCAGCCTTTTCTACAAGAGGATAGTATTGCCTAGAATTACCAAACAAGTTATAACCCACAAATCCTTTGTCTTGCATTCTTTTTAACAGAGTAGCAATTGTTGTTACAGCCGGTTTGGGATCTGGAAAGCAGGCTATAAGATCTTTAAGAAAGACCTTCTCCTTTTTCCAGATAAGCTCCATTATTAGTTCTTCAGTTTTTGAGAGTTGCATTTTCTACGTTTTGTCATTAAGTTCTACAAAAGTAGAAAGTAATTTTAATATAAACAAATATTTTTTTTAAAATAGTAAATAAAAATTTGGATTTTATATCATCGGGCTTTAGTCGCAAACAAGTTAGAATAGTATAATAGATGGTTTTGTACTGGTTCTGTTTACACAATAAATAAATCACATTAAAGTTTGTCTATATCATGTTGTGCGCCGTAATTTATTTGTTGTCAATTTATTATCTGTTATCAAGCGGTAAATATAATGAATACCTTTTTGTCACTCCGTAATACTGCTCCGTTTCCTTATCCGCATCATATTCCTTAAATATATTGAATCCAAATCGTTGCCAGAATGACAAACAGCTTTTTTGGTCTGATTGCCACCCTTTCTCACAATCAGGTAAAACCAAATGTACTTCAAACCTTTTCCAATCATTTGTCTTTGCCCAATATATTGACTCTTTTACTAATCGGCTTGATATTCCTTTACGTAAATAGTCTCCCTTTACTATGGTAAGACAATTAAGA
>DATKTA010000002.1:0-25249 GCA_035531395.1 Bacteroidales bacterium | reverse complement strand
ATTAAGGGTTTTGTACTCATTTGCATTAGCTGCTGCATTCATACCAAGAAGCTGGTTAGCTGTGCCTATGGAGGTGGAGGCAATGGTTTTCCAGCCGCTGTTGTAATACCAGAAAGATTGGGTGGTGGTATCAAAAACAAGCAGCCCCTGGGCAGGAGATGCTATGTTTTCTCGATCGGTAGTTGTCATTCTGGGTGCAAGAAATCCCCTTAGCGACGATTGTAGTTCCAGAATCGACGATGAATGGGGAACAATAGGATTCTCACTTATCCCTACCCCCTGCTGGCCATACGTCTTCCCGACATCTACGACCGATAAAAGAATTATCAGGAACAAAACGATTCCGGAAGGGGCAAACCATGCCCTCTTTCCCTGCTGCCATCCCCCGGCACCACCATTGCCTGAAGATGTGTTTCGTGTTGTTTTCATAATTTACCTCCTATGTTGTCTTAAAGTCCTATTGTCTTATTATCCCTTAATCACGTTCCTAGCATCTTGCGTCTTGCGTCTTGTGCCATTTGTCTTATTCCTTCCGTATAAACAAAAAAGTATCTTCCCGACCTTTTCTTCTTTTTTTTTTAAAAAGATCGACCAGTTAAATAATATATCCAATCCGTTCATTTACCTGAACGGACCTTTAAACAATCTCTCTCAAGACTGTTAAACATACACAACGGTTGCATTTCAGCAACACTAAATTAAACTCCTAAATATATATATTATTTCAGAATCCGTTCAGGATTTTTTGACTAACCACGGCAATATGGTGACAATCTCACCGATTTTAGAAAAGTGAGTCGTTCAAAATGATAAAAAAGTTGAAAAGAAAAATCCTGCAATTACTTCTGGCCCCCGTGTCTGTTTCCCAACCCACCCACTATTTATCTGCACTCTGCCTTATCGTAAGGCCGCCGACCTCCGCCAGTTGGCGGAGGTCGGGGGCGGGGGATACAGTGGCTTTAAGGACTGGCAGCTAAGCCTTCAGAGCCTTTGCACCATTGTGCCCTTGCACCGTTGAGCCTTTAAGCCGTTAAATCACCAGCATCGCATCCCCATATGTACCAAATCTGTACTTCTCCTTCACCGCAACTTTATAAGCTTCGAAAAGGAGATCGTACCCTGCGAAGGCCGCAACCATCATAAGAAGTGTAGAATAGGGAAGATGGAAGTTGCTGATCATCATGTCATGAACTTTGAAATCGTATGGGGGAAATATGAATTTGTTAGTCCATCCGTCATAGGGTTTGAGATATCCATCTGTCGAAACTGAGCTTTCCAGTGTACGGACAACAGTGGTTCCAACAGCACAGATTCTGTACTTGTTATCCTTGGCTTTATTGACAATGGATGTGGCTTCATCAGTAATAAGTATCCTCTCTGAATCAACCTTATGCTTTGTAAGATCCTCAACATCAACGCTCCTGAAATTACCCAGACCAACATGCAGTGTTATCTCTGCAAAATCAACTCCAATTATCTCAAGCTTTTTAAGCAGCTCGCGACTGAAATGCAAACCGGCAGTCGGGGCAGCAACAGCTCCTTCATGCTTTGCAAAAATGGTCTGGTATCTTTCACTGTCTTCAGGCTCTACCTTACGGTTTATAAATTTTGGCAGCGGAGTCTCGCCCAGACTATACAAAGTCTCTTTAAACTCTTCATAACTTCCGTCGAAAAGAAACCTCAGAGTCCTTCCCCTTGATGTAGTATTATCTATTACCTCAGCAACCAGAAGATCATCTTCTCCAAAGTAAAGCTTATTACCTATCCTTATCTTCCTGGCAGGATCAACAAGGACATCCCACAGCCTCTGCTCCCTGTTCAGCTCCCTCAGAAGGAAAACCTCAATCTCGGCTCCTGTTTTTTCCTTATTCCCGTATAACCTTGCCGGAAAGACCTTTGTATTATTAAAAACCAGTACATCGTGCTCCGTAAAGTATGAAGTGATCTCTTTAAAGATCTTATGCTCTATCTCCCTTGTCTTCCTGTTCACTACCAGCAACCTCGACTCATCCCTGTTATTGGATGGATAAAGAGCTATTAAATCCTGAGGAAGATTGTACCTGAATTGCGATAATTTCATAAATAGTTCCCCTATTAAAATTCAAATTTCCTTTATACGTAAAAAAATCAAATTTGTTACAATACATATCCCGAAAATCAGCAAGTATCTGCTTATCACCTGACTATAATGTAATTTAATCTGATTCCACATTTGAAACATCTCTATTCAGGGTTTGTTCAATATACTCCCTGAATTTATCAAGATCATAAGCTTTCTCAATTTTGTAAGCACCTATAGAGGTTCTTTCCAGTGCCGAGAGATAGCACCCGCTTCTCAATGCCTCTCCCAGATCCCTTGCTAATGATCTGATGTATGTCCCTTTGCTGCAAACAAGCCTGACTTTTATCAAGGGAAGAGTGAATGATATCAGCTCAATTTCCCTGAACCAGACCGTAACAGGCTCAAGTTCCCGGTGAATCCCCTTTCGTGCAAACTCATAGGCCCTTTTGCCATCTATCAGCTTTGCAGAATAGATCGGGGGAAGTTGCTTTTGCTCCCCCAGGAAACCGTTAAGCTTCTCCCTGACAAACTCTTCCGTAATATGATCAACAGGATAAATACCGTCTGTCTCTGTCTCAAGATCAAATGAGGGTGTTGTTGCACCTGCCGTAAAAGTTGCAATATACTCCTTGTCAAGGTCACGGAACTGATCTATCTTTTTTGTTGCCTTTCCCGTGCAGATTATCATCAGTCCGCTGGCGAGAGGATCAAGAGTCCCGGCGTGTCCCACCTTTATCTTTTTCAATCTAAGTTTGCTTCTGAGTATATTCCTTACCTTGCTGACCAGATCAAATGAGGTCCAGTACAATGGCTTATCAAACAACAGTACCTGTCCGGTTTCAAATATTGTTGGCTGCTGCTCTTCAGGCCTAACCATATATAACTGAAATTAATCCTATCAAAAGGCAATATACAGCAAACCATATTAGTTTGCTCTTTTTCACCAGGGTTATCATCCATGTGCAAGCCAGGTAGCCCGATATAAATGCAGATATAAAACCGGCAATAATAATACCGGCACCTGTTGTACTACCACTTATGTCTCCTCCCATTATCTCAAGAAAATTGGCCTCCAATACCGGAATAAGTACCATCAGGAACGAGAACCTTGCAAGATCTTCCTTCCTGTTACCGATTATCAGGCCTGTGGAAATGGTTGCTCCTGATCTGGATATGCCTGGAATCAGAGCTATTGCCTGGGCAATACCTATTAACAATGCATCCAGATATCCAATCTTTCTGTCTCCCTTTCTGATGTAATATGAAAATGCAAGTAAGAGAGCTGTAATCATAAGCATGAAACCTACAAAAACAAGGTTTCCGTCAAACAGTGCTTCTATAGGATCCTTGAGAAATACTCCTGCAATTCCTACAGGTATCATTGATATGACTATTTTAAGCACATATGAGGTCTCCTCATTCATTTTGAATCTGAACACTCCTGATATAAGATCCCTTATCTCTTTCCAGAAAACTGCAAGAGTACTGAGCACAGTTGCTCCATGAACAGCCACGGTAAAAAAGAAACTTGCCTCCGGATCGATCCCGAAAATGGATTTTACTATCTCAAGATGCCCTGAACTACTTACAGGCAGAAACTCCGTTAAACCCTGTATCAGCCCAAGGATAATTGCTTCAAAAAAGTTCATATTAATTAAAGGTAGTGATTTATTTTAGTGATATTCAGGGAATTCATTCGATCCAAAAAAGTTGGCAGTTGGCAAAAAACAGTTGGCAATTGAAGGGATATTTGCAAACTGCCCATTGCCAACTTTTCATCTTCCTACTTCCGACTTCAGTCTTTCGGTTTCTTCATAATAGCCCAAATCTCAAAAATAAAACCTGCAAGTACCACTATAGGGGCCAGGGTTATTCTCCTGAAGCTGAATATCTCCTCGCTGAACACATTCGGATCATCTGATTTTCCTCCCAGCATAAGCAAAAAACCAACTACAATAATCACAAATCCTATCGCCAGCAGCTTGTAGTTTTCACGTCCCAAGGCAAAATTCAGCTTATCCTTATTTTCATTTTTTGTACCCATGTTTTTATCAATAATAAAGTTTGTCCTCAGAAATACTTAGATATTTATTTACAGAAAAGAATGTTGAGATAATATTAATAAATATTCCTATTAGAACCAGTGATATAGCCAGAAGGACTAGTAGGTTTGTGCTTTTGAAAGTAAAAAGCAGGAAAAACTCTTTCTCTACCAGGTAAAGCATTCCCATCAGAAGCGCCATTGCTATCAGTGCAGCTATGAGTCCGTGGAGAGCTCCCTGCAAGAGGAAAGGTTTTCTTATAAAGGCTCTTGTTGCTCCAATAAGCTGCATGGTTCTGATAAGAAACCTTTTTGAATAGATTGATAACCTGATTGTATTATTAATTATTGTGACAGCTATAAGAAAGAGAAATGAGCTTATCACAAGAAGAAACAGACTGATCTTCCTGACATTTTCATTTATAAGAAACAGAAGAGACTCCTGGTAATAAACCTCTTTCACAAAAGGATATTCTAGTACATACTTTTCAATCTTAACAACGCTGTCAGGCTTTGTATAGCCTGCATAGAGGTAAACATCTATCGAAGGAGGAAGCGGATTGTCCCCAAGGAAATTAATAAAATCCTCACCCAGCTCTTCCTTCATCTTTTCGGCTGCTTCACTTTTTGATATATATTCAGTTGACTTAACATACGGTTTGGCATCCAGGTCCTTCTGAAGCATCCTTATATCAGCCTCCTTAGCATCATCATCGAGCATAACTGAAAACGAAAGGCTCTCACGGAAATAATCCGACAGCTCCCTTGCATTAATAAGAAGTAAGCCCAGTACACCCAGAAGGAAAAGCACCAGAGAGACACTGATTACAAGTGTCACATAAGAGCTTCTCAGCTTTGTCTTCGATAGACCGTTCTCCTTTTTCTTCATTCAACCAGATAACTTTCTAATGCACCAATAAAACCCTCTTCAGGGTGTGACCATGCCCTGGCGTGGTCGGGGGCCTTCTCTCCCTCTCCTCTTCTCCCTCTCACCCTCTCACTCTTTATTCAACGATAGTAATCCATCCGAATGTATCCTCAGCATCGCCGCACTGAATTGCAGTAAGCCTGTCATACAATTTCATAGAAACCGGTCCTGGTTTTCCATCCCTGCAATACTCATAAATCATATTTTTATCAGGATCAACAATTTTTGCAATAGGAGTTATTACTGCCGCTGTGCCACAAGCGCCCGTTTCTGAAAATTCTGAAAGCTCCTCAACAGGAACCTGCCTTCTTTCACTCTCCATACCTATGCTCCTGGCAATATCGATAAGACTCATGTTAGTTATTGACCTGAGGATGGATTCCGATTTGGGAGTTACATATGTATTGCCCTTAATCCCAAAGAAGTTAGCAGGACCACATTCGTCGATATATCTTTTTTCCTTTGAATCAAGAAAAATCGTACTTGAATATCCCCCGGTACGGGCAGCAATTATTGCACGCATGCTGGCAGCATAGTTACCTCCTACCTTGAAGGGTCCGGTTCCAAGGGGTGCTGCCCTGTCGATATCCCTGCAGATAAGCATATTTACAGGCTTGATTCCATCCTTGAAATATGGGCCAACAGGTGTCACAAATACAAGGAAAGTATATTCTGCAGAAGGTTTGACGCCAACCTCGGCACTGCTTCCAAAAAGCAAAGGTCTGACATAGAGTGTTGCCCCGGATCCGTATGGCGGAATGAATTTCCTGTTCAGGTTAATTACCTTAATGATTGCTTCTTTGAACTTTTCAACAGGAAATTGTGCCATCTTTATTCCTTCAGCCGACAGTAACATTCTTTTTGCGTTTTCCTCCCAGCGGAATAATCTTACTTTTCCGTCTTTCCCCATATAGGCCTTAAGACCTTCGAAAGCCTCCTGTCCATAATGCAGGCCTGTTGCAGCTATATGAATATCAATGTATTCAGATGCTGATATTTCGAGTTTTCCCCAATTACCATCCTTATAAACACAGCGTACATTATAATCAGTTTTTATATAACCAAATGGAAGGTTTTTCCAGTCGAGCGTTTCCATATAATACCCTCTTTTAAAATTTGCGTTAAAAGTACATTTTTATAATTTATCCTGATCCAAAATCATTGATGAATTTGGGTTATTGGTTTTAATTCCCAATGTTTTAATCTGTTCTTCCACCTCAACATTTCTGAGAACCTTAGCTGTTTCTGTAACAAAAAGATGGTCATTGAGCAATTTTTTCTGATTAATAATCCAATCCTTATCACTATACACAGTACCGTGTTCAGCCAGCTCCTTTCTTAATTTTTCAGTAAGCGAGGTATAGTCAACTCTTCCCATATATTCATATCTGGCATCATGTAGTATCTTATCTTCATTACTTTCAAGCACATCCAGAAATGAATTGGTAATTATCTTTTTTGTAATTTCTATATTTTCCTGGCTGAAACCATGCTTTGACAGCATCTCTTCAACATGTCTGCCGGCACCCTTATCCGGTTTCTCATAATCCGTAATATAACCTGTAAGCAAAAATGTGGCTGCAAGTTTAAGATTAATTAATTCCTCATCACCTATATTCTCAGCCCTTGAGAGCAGGTCAACCTGGTTACATATATGCTTAAACATCTGCGCATTATGGAAGTTGAGATTTTCCGGAGCCTCATTCTCAAACATTTTTGCAACCATCTCTTCTATGTCCTCAAGCTTTAACATCTGCATCTTTACAAGAAACTTCCTGTTAGGACCTCCACTCTCGTCACACAATTCTGGAATGATATCCTGTACAAAATACATTTCAATCTCCCCTTTATATTTAACAGGCATCTTCCCCCTGTATTCACAGGAGAAAAACTCCTTCACAAACTCATATGTTGTACCTGAAATGTTAATCTTTCCGGCTTCCCCCGATGATTCCATACGACTTGCAGTATTTACGGTGTCTCCCCAGATATCATATGTCAGTTTCTTCTGTCCTACTACACCTGCAACCACGGTACCAGTATGAATTCCAATCCTTATATCCCAGTACTTCATCCCCTCAATTTCTGAACTTCCTTTCATCATTGTCATATAACTCCGCATCTCAAGGGCTGCCAGGATAACCTCAACAGGATTGGTCCTGTTCTTTTCAGGAATTCCGCCTGCACACATATAGGCATCACCTATCGTCTTTATCTTTTCAATACCAAACTTCTCCACAACCGAATCAAAAGTGAAAAAGAACTTATCAAGTTCATCGATAAGTACTTCAGGATTCATCTCTTCAGCAATTTTTGTAAAGCCCTGGATATCAGAAAAAAGAACTGTAACAAAATTATATTTGATTTTTGTTGCCTTGCCTTTTGACATCAGCTCATCTGCTGTATTTTTGGGAAGCAGGTTTGCCAGCAGTGCTTCTGTCTTTTCTTTCTCAATTACAAGTTCTTCAGTTCGCTCATTTATGATCTGCTCAAGGTGATACTGTCTTTGGGCAAAGCGATAATTCAGCTGATTATAAAAACCCCAGAATATTATCAGAATTAATATTATGAATCCAACAGCCATAAGAATAATCGAATATGACATAATAGCAATCGGGCTTTAAACTTATCAAAAGTAGCACATAAAACAGATTGCTCAAAAGGAAAGCTCATTTTTGAGTATTTTTACCTGCAAAACAAATGTAAAAAAATGAAGATAATATTTGCTTCCAATAATGATCATAAGATAAGGGAAATCAGAGCTATTCTTGACAGCAGTATATCTCTCCTTAGTCTCCGTGACATTAATATTGCAGAAGATATACCTGAAGAAGAACCTGACCTTGAAGGCAATGCTCTTGCCAAAGCGAGATACATTCATAATATTGCCGGTATGAATGTCTTTGCTGATGACACTGGTCTTGAAGTTGATGCTCTCGGTGGTCTGCCGGGGGTAAAATCTGCGAGGTTTGCCGGTGATACCAAGGATTTCTCTGCCAACATTGACAAGCTGATTAAAATGCTTGGATCAAAAACGAATCGAAGTGCACGGTTCAGAACCGTTATAGCGCTGATCTGGAATAACCAGGAGTATCTTTTTGAAGGAGTTGTTGAAGGAAGAATTATTGATGAAAGAAGAGGAACAAAAGGATTTGGCTATGATCCAGTATTTATACCTGAAGGAAGAACAAAAACATTTGCCGAGATGACCCTGACAGAAAAAAATATGATTTCACACAGGGCCCGGGCACTTGAAAAACTAAGGAAATTTATGCCTGAGTTGACTCAAACCGGCAATAAACAACCCTGATTAATGTTTATATCCCTATGAGGCGGATAATATCCATATTTATTCTTTTTTATTCTTTCATCTATTTGCCTGGACAAACACCAGTAGGAAGCTGGTCTGATCATCTTGTCTATAATTCTGCCGTTGATATTTGCGCATCATCAGATGAAATATATGCTTCAACCGGAATGTCAGTTCTTGTTTTCAACAGGGAATATGATGAACTGAAAAAAATGTCAACCATAAATGGTCTTACCGAAATTGGAATAAGCGCAATTAACTGGTCTGAAGATAACAAGACACTGGTAATAGCATATATTACTACCAATATTGACCTTGTGAAGAACAACATTATATACAATATTCCTGATATCAGCAGAAAATATATTCCCGGGAAAAAAGAGGTTAACAGGATAAGGATTCAAGGAAATTATGCATATCTCGCATGCAGCTTTGGAATTGTTTTGATTGACCTTGTTAAAAAAGAAATATACGATACATGGAAACCAGGATCAGGTTCAGGGACTACTGAAGTCTGGGATCTTACATTCGGAGATGAAAGAATATTTGCAGCTACAGGAGAAGGTGTCTTTTTTGCCGATCTCTCAAATACCGGCCTTGCTTATTATGGCAACTGGATACGCCTTCCCGGATTTCCGGATCCTTCTGGCAAGTACACCTCAGTTGTATGGGCGGGCAGTAAATTATATGTCAATCAATCTGTTAATAATGCTGCGGGTGACTATGTCTATTCGTTTGACGGAACAGCAACGCAATTTTCATATATCCCGGGTGTTTACAACAACTCTTTTGAACCTGCTTCTGACGGGTTTATTATCACTTCCTCATCTTCAGTGAAACATTATGGTACGGATGGGTCTTTGATCAGATCCATTGATGCGTCTCAATGGCCGGATCCCTCATTCTCACAGGCTATAGAAAGCAACGGTGAGATATGGATTGCTGACAGGTCATCGGGAATGATAAGGTACAGGAATTCAAATGATCTTACAGGATTTTCCCTTCCGGGACCTATAACCAACGCTGCTTTTAACATCACCTCTGTCGATGGAAAAACTGCTATTTCAGCAGGTGGAACTGATGTTTCGTGGAATAACTTAAGGAGATCTCTGCAGGTTTCCTTCCATGAAGGGACAGAATGGACCAGCATTTCTTCCACATCGGTATCTGATGGTATAAGAACAATTATTGACCCTGATGACCTGGAACATATATTTGTTGCTTCCTGGGGTGAAGGATTACTGGAATATAAAAACAATGAACTTGTTAAGCAGTATTCTTACACAAATTCTCCGCTCCAGACAATCATTCCCGGAAGTCCATACGTCAGGATCTGCGGGCTAGCCATGGACAAGGATAAAAATCTATGGATCACTCAGTCTGAAGTGCAGGGAAGTATGAAAGTTCTGAAACCCGATGGCACCTGGATTGTTAATCCTTTAACTATTGATGCCCAGATGATAGGAGACCTTATTATTACCAGGACCGGACATAAATGGATTATCCTGCCTAGAGGTAACGGCCTGTTTGTTTTTGATGATAATCATACTCCTGAGAATTTTACAGATGACAGGTATAAAAAAATGCTGATTGAAGAGTCTGATGGCGACATCGTTGCTTATGTCTATTCAATTGCGGAAGACCTGGAAGGCAATATATGGGTCGGAACTGACCAGGGACCTCTTATTTACAACAATCCGGAAAGGGTTTTCAATGAGAATCTGAAAGCTTTCCGTGTCAGGATACCTCGTAATGATGGAAGCAATATTTATGATTACCTTCTTAAAACCGAGACTATAAATTCTATTGCTGTCGACGGTGCTAACAGAAAATGGCTTGGGACAGCGAATGCCGGAGCATACCTGTTGTCACCTGACGGGGCAACTGAGATTAGAAAATTCACAGAAGAGAACAGTCCTTTATTCTCAAATAATATTGTCTCCCTTGCTGTTGATAACAAAACCGGGGAGGTCTGGTTTGGCACCTCAAAAGGAGTACAATCTGTCAGAGGTGATGCCATTGAGGGTCTGGAAAAGTTTAATGATGTTTATGCATTTCCAAATCCAGTAAGGCAGGAATTTTCTGGATCTCTGACAGTAACCGGTTTAATGCGTGATTCCAGAGTAAAGATTACAGATGTAAGTGGCAACCTTGTTTATGAAACTGAATCAACAGGAGGTATTGCAACATGGGATCTGAACACTTATAATGGAAGAAGGGTGGCAACAGGAGTTTATCTCATCTTTTGCTCAAGCAATGATGGTTCCAAATCGTGCGTTATAAAAGTCCTGGTGATAAAATGATCACTCCTAATCGGTGATCAGGCTCTGAATCCTCTCGATCTGCTGCTGTTTATTGACCTCTCTCAGACTCCTGGCAGTACCTGTAAAATACTGGTGACCTGAAATGAATTTTACCTGAAGCTTATTCCAGTCATTGAGTGAACCTATTTTATTCTGGGCCTTCAATTCCTCGTATAGAGTATTTGAAACCGGAATAAAATCGCTTCTTCCCAGGTAATCAAGATCAGAGTCGCAAATGATATTCTCCAGCAGATCTGTTGGTTTTGGAGGCAGCTTGGTAGACATAATTATTGAACAGATCCTCTCTATCTGCCCGGGAGAGTAATTAAATTTCGGGAGCATTTCCCTCGCCAGTTGTGTACCATGGTACTCATGGCCATCGTATGCTATTGTATGACCAGCATCATGAAAAAGGCCTGCGGTCTTTAGCAGAAGTATCTCCTCGTCTGTACACCCCTCACCCCAGCCTATCAGTTCCACTTCCGTTACAACATCAACCGTATGTTTTACATTATGATAATAAAGGTATTCAGGAAGCTCTTTCTCAAGCTTATCCAGGATAATTTCCTGTATATCAGTAAACTGAATAAGTCCGAATTTGACTCTGAAGGCTTCATTCGGCATCCTTCCTGCGCCATCTATTGAAAACTCCGGTTTAAGTCCCTTAACCCTGTACATCTGAAGATCTCCCTTGTACTTGACAGGCAGCTTTCCAAAATATTCACAATCGAAGAACTCCTTTACAAGCTCATAGGTCATAACCGATATAAGGATTGTGCCCTTTTCTGATACCGCCTCCACCCTGCTGGCTGTATTAACAGTATCGCCTTTTATATCATAATTTACCTTCTTCTTACCGGTAATACTGGCAGTAACCGGTCCTGTATGTATCCCGATCTTAAGATCCCAAATTGCTTTCCCGCCACCGCGCTTTTCATCTTCAAATTTTTGCAGGAAATTTCTCATCTCCATAGCAGCCATCACCACATCGATCGGATTTGTGATATTTTTTACAGGAATTCCTCCGGCACACATAAAGGTATCACCAATGGTTTTAATCTTTTCAATTTTATATCTGACCACAATTTCGTCGAACTCATAAAGTATCTCATCCAGTTCATCCATCACTGTTGATGAATCCATTCCTTCAACAAGCTTTGAGAAACCATGAATATCTGCAAAGAGAACAGTTGCCATATTAAACTTCAGAGAACTCTCCTTCTTCTCTCCTGCAACCTCCTTCATCCCCTCTGGTGTTACCTTTTCAACGAGAGATTTTATCTTCTCATAATCCCTGGTAAGTTTATCATTCTGCTTCTCCAGCTTTTTGATCTGATCCTCAAGCTCCTGGTTCTGTTTTGCCAGGCGAGCAATACGCTTTACAAGTTCCTCATTGTTTATTCCTGTCATCTAGCAGACATTTGATCAGTAAATATAATAAATTTGACAAAAATAAGTGACTAAAGTTCGAAGTGACTAAAGTGTGGAGTTATAATTTAATTATTTAACTCCAGGAACTCCAGGCACTTTAGGCACTTTAGGCACTCTAATCACTTTCTTATGCTTGAAAAAACCAGGGGCATAGTACTTAACCAGATAAAATACACTGATTCAGGTATCGTTGCCAGGCTCTATACAAGAAAATTCGGAAGGACCTCATTTATGGTAAAGGGAATGAGGAACAGGAAAACAGGAAAACATAATATCCTGTTTCAACCTTTATTCATTCTCGATCTTGAAGTATACTATAAAGCATCCAGAGAGATGCAGACAATCAAAGAATTTTCCGTAGCATTCACGCCTTATGATATTTACTCCAATATACGCAAGAGCAGCGTGGCTATCTTCCTTGGTGAGGTGCTGACTTCAGTGTTAAAGGAGGAGAGCCCCAATGAGGATCTTTTTAGTTTTGTGGAGAAGTCGATCAGGTATTTCGAAACCAGCAGGGATGGATATGCCAATTTCCACCTTGCATTTCTGGCAGGATTAAGTCGTTATCTTGGATTTGAACCCGGGCAAAAGAATAATTATGAGGAGATTTTCTTTGATATGAAGAATGGGGATTTTGTTCCAATGCCTCCTGTTCACGGCCAATATTCAAATCCTGAAAACTCAGCTGTCCTTGCCAGGCTATTTGCCTCATCTTATGAAAGTGTCAGAAATATCCCCCTTTCAGGCAATCAGCGAAATGAGGTTCTAGATGATCTTCTGAATTATTTTTATTTACACCTTCCCGGTCTCACCAGGATAAAATCACTTGATGTTCTTAAGGAGGTTTTCAGCCAGCCTTAATTCCATCGATATTCTTTTTTACTATCTTTAAAACCTAACTGATCTTATATGGCTATTATTCCCTCAATAGTGAGCTGGCTTAATTCGAAACGCATTGATCAGATTAACCTTTTTAAAAAATATCCTGTTGAAACTCAGAAAGAAATAATTTACAAACTACTTGCAAAGGCTGCTACAACGGAATGGGGTATTAAATACAACTATTCATCAATAACTACAATTTCTGATTACCAGAACAGGGTCCCGGTACAAACCTATGAAGATATTATACCTTTTGTCGAAAGGTTAAGAAAAGGTGAATCAAATCTTCTATGGCCAGGAGAAACAAAGTGGTTCGCAAAATCATCGGGTACTACATCTTCTAAAAGCAAATTTATTCCGATGAGTTCAGATGCTCTTGAACATTGCCATTACAGAGCTGCAAAAGATATCCTTATCATTTATACCATGCTTCATCCTGAAACAGGGATATTTTCAGGTAAAAGCCTGACTCTCGGCGGAAGTCATAAAATTGATCAGTTCAGCAATGATTTGCTTTACGGAGATCTATCGGCCATCCTGATTGAAAATGCTCCTTTCTGGGTTGATATCATTAGGACACCAAAGACCAGAATTGCCCTGCTTGAAGATTTCGAAGAGAAACTGAATATGATAACCAGGACCACAGTAAATGAAAATGTCACAAACATAGCGGGTGTGCCATCATGGTATCTTGTACTGATCAAACAGGTGCTTGAATATACTGGTAGGTCAAATCTTCTTGATGTATGGCCTAATCTGGAAGTCTTTTTTCATGGCGGTGTCAGTTTCACTCCTTACAGGGATCAGTTCAGGAGCCTGATAAAAGGAGACCGGATGAACTATATGGAAACTTATAATGCTTCTGAAGGATTCTTCGGACTGCAGGACGATCCTGCCAGAACCGACATGCTTCTTATGCTTGACTATGGCATATTTTATGAATTCATGCCGGTTGAAAAAATGGACAGTGGTTCTGCACCTGCACTTACCCTTGGAGAAGTTGAAAAAGATGTGAATTATGCAATTATTATCTCCACTAATGGTGGTCTGTGGAGATATATGATGGGCGATACTGTAATATTTACCAGTCTCGATCCTTACAGATTCAGGATCTCAGGCCGCACAAAGCATTTTTTAAATGTTTTTGGAGAAGAGGTAATTGTTGATAATGCCGAAAAGGCACTCGATACAGCATGTAAAAAAACCGGTGCTCTGATAAGAGATTATACTGCCGGTCCGGTTTTTATGAGTACAACAGAAAAGGGGTCCCATGAATGGTTAATTGAGTTTGACAAAGAACCATCCGATCTGAATCTCTTTGCCGAGGCTCTTGATGAGGCTCTCAAATCGGCAAACTCCGACTATGAAGCTAAAAGGCATAAGGATCTTAACCTTATTAAGCCTGTTGTCAGATCTCTCCCCAGGGAGTCATTTAACAAATGGCTTATATCAAAAAATAAATTCGGTGGCCAAAACAAGGTTCCCAGGCTTTCAAACTCAAGAGAATATATTGAAGAACTATATCCCTTTGCGGGTATAGGAAGTGCCTAGAGTGCCTAAAGTTTGGAGTACTTAAAGTTTGGAGTACTTAAAGTGAGCTAAAGTTTGGAGATCCATTATAAACATTAACTTTAGACACTTTAGGCACTTAAATTCTCCGCCACTAATTTAATTTTTATTACTTTTATAACTTCCAAAGAAACACTTTGAACATGCATATAGCTATTGCAGGAAACATAGGCTCCGGGAAAACAACGCTGGCGGGATTGTTAGCTAAACAATATGGTTGGACACCTCATTACGAGGATGTTGATGACAATCCATATCTGAATGATTTTTATGAAGACATGCAGCGATGGTCATTCAACCTGCAGATCTACTTTCTTAATTCGCGTTTCAGCCAGATACTTGAAATACACAAATCAGACAAAACAATTATTCAGGACAGGACTATATATGAGGATGCTTATATTTTTGCTCCAAACCTTCATTCGATGGGTCTTATGTCAACCCGTGACTTTGATAACTATTCCTCTCTGTTTAAGATGATGAGCTCCCTTATACAGCCGCCGGATCTTCTGCTCTACCTGCGTGCATCAGTCCCTACCCTTGTTAACCAGATTCAAAAAAGAGGACGAGAATATGAGAGCTCAATAAGAATAGACTACCTCAAAAGGCTGAACGAAAGATATGAAGCCTGGATGGAGACTTATAATCTTGGAAAGGTCCTTATCATTGAAGCAGATCATTATAACTTCCCCAATAATAAGGATCATCTGAGTGAAGTGATTGACAAGATTAATGCCGAACTTCACGGATTATTCTGATACCGTTAATTTGCTACTGCTTCCTCCTTTGGTGTCAGGTAAACCTGGACATAATTCTGTGTATCCAGATATCTGTTGGCAATAGCTTTTATTTTCTTTACTGTCATTGAATTGACAAGTGATTTATATTCTTCAAGTAAGAGTATTTTATTCCCATTTATGTAATGATTCTGAAGATAACTGATCCAGAAACCATTCTCCTTCACCTGGGTCTCCCTCTCCCTGATCATTGTCTCTTTTACTTTATTAAGATCAGTTTCTTCAGGACCTCCATTCTTGATTTTATTCATCTCATCAATAACTGTCTGTGATAATTTTTCAAGATTCTCTGGTTTGCATCCCCACTGCGATGAAATTGTATATGATGGATGCGGCAGCTTCGAGGCACCCCCATCGATGCTAACTCCGTAAACTCCACCCTGATCTTCCCGCATAGATTCCCTTAGCTTAATCTCAAGGATACTCATAAGCATTGCAAATCCCTGTCTGTGATCAGTCTTCCATTTAAAGTCACCTTTCCATACCATGGCAACCTGGCTCTGGGGTTCTGAATTCTCAGGCACTATTACCTTATTAATACCTTCTGGAAATCCAGGCGTCAGGTCTTTCCATATCTCAGTCCTTCTTATCGAAGGAAGACCTCCGATATATTTTTCAAGCATCGGAATTACTTCCTCAGTCTTGAAATTGCCAACCATTATGTAAGTAAAGTCACTTGCATCGGCAAATCTGTCCCTGAAAATATACATTATCCTGTCGAGGTTGACCATCTCCAGTTGTGTATCCGAAGGAATTGCTATCACCCTTGGCGAATTCATCGAGACGATCTTTGAAAGTGTATCCTGGAAAATAACCCTTGGAACTGACCTCATGGGCTTTATCATATTCTTCATTCGTGAGAGAAATGAATTATACGCATCTTCATCTCTCCTGGTTTTGGAAAAATAGAGATAATTAAGCTGGAGCATTGTCTCAAGATCCTTTGGTGTACAACTGCCGTTTACACCCTCACGCAGATCATTGATATAAGGAGATAGCTTGGCAGTATTGCCTGACAACTTTTTCTGAAGACTGGTAAAATCATAATCACCAATTCCACTTTGCGAAATGATTGATGAAGCAAGTGATGCAGACATTACATCGTTATCAGGATATAATGAAATTCCTCCAGGACTGAATGCAGTCATTACAATTTCATCATTCTTGAAATCAGTGGGCTTAAGAATCATCCTTACACCATTTCCGAATACCAGCTCTGTAAAGCCAAATACTGAATTATCAATTCGCTTAGTAACCTTTGACGGTACAGGAACTTCCGTTAATAGTGGAGATTCTGTTACCGCATCCACATAAGCTTCCACATTCTTTGATCTGGCTGATTTTATTATTTCAGTAACCTGATCTTCTGTTGGTACCTTTATGCCTTCCTTCTCCTGAGCGGTTATCAGTGCTATTATGTTTTGACCGCCTGTCCACTCCTTCCCAAGTTTATTTACCTCTTCAAGGGTTATGCCTGGCAGAAGCGCTTTTACAAGCTCATATTCCTTTTGATAACCAGGGATTGATTCTTTATCAAGATAGTTCCTGATGTATTCGTCTGCATAGGTTCCTGATTCAACTTTATCAGCTTCTTTGGCTCCATTCTCGTACATTGTCAGAACATCCATTTTTTGCCTTTCGAGCTCTGTTGAGGTGAATCCGAACTGACGGACTTTCTCATTCTCAGCCATAATAGCCTCAATGCTCTTTGCAAGCTGGTTTTCCTTGGCAGCTGCAAACAGTGAATAAACATCCACTGAACGGCCTATAAAATCACCATATCCTGCTCCTGCATAGAGAAAAGGAGCATCCGGCTTCATTGTCAGTTCCTGGAACCTGTTATTAAGCATCCCTATGAACAGGTATCTGATCTGGCTGCTCCTGTAATCCTTGTATGTTATCTGGTCAGATTTCGGCTGTTTGAACATTATCTGAGCATTGTATCCCGATGCCTCCTTATCAGTTACTACACTGATAAGCGGTTCATCATTTTCAGGTACAGGATACTCCTTTCTGGGCTTTGGATTTACAGCAGCAGGAATTCTTCCGAAATACTCCTTCACTTTATCTTCAGCCATCTGCGGATCAATATCCCCGACAACAACCACAGCCATAAGATCGGTTCTGTACCATGTGGAGTAAAAACTTCTGAGCGTGTCATAAGGAAAAGTTTTAAGGATATCTACCTTTCCAATCGGCAATCTTTCGGCATACCTTGAATCCTTAAGAAGAACCGGCAGATACTTTTGCATCATCCTCTCCTCGGCACCAAGCCCCAGCCTCCACTCTTCAATAATTACATTCCGCTCTTTATCAATCTCAACATCATCAAGACTTACCTGATGCGCCCAGTCTTCAAGAACCTGGAAACCTCTGTTTATTGATTCCGGTTTATCGGCCGGAACCTTCAGCATATATATCGTCTGGTCAAAACTTGTATAGGCATTTATCTCTTCCCCGAATTTCATCCCCATCTCTTCAAGCATATCTATGATCCTGTTGCTTGGGAAATTCTTTGTTCCATTGAAACACATATGCTCACAGAAATGAGCCAGGCCAAGCTGGCTATCGTTTTCGCAAATAGAACCTGCATTGATGGCAAGTCTCAATTCAATTCTCTGCTCAGGCTTTTTATTGTATTTGATATAATAGGTTAACCCGTTTTCAAGCCTGCCAATCCTGATATTGGGATCAGGAGGTATCGGAGCATTTAAATCCTTAATCTGGCCGGATACTGCACCGGAAATAATTACTAACAATATTAAAATGAAAATGGATCTTGTATTTCTTTTCATCGTTGCATGATTAATGTTTATCGTAATACCTTAAACAACGTTTTTCTAAAAGTTTTGTTTGCAGCAGTTCTCTGAAAAGAGCTTAGACAGATTAAGTAAAATTAATTAATTTTGCCATCATTGACAAAAATGTATTATAAATTAAGGTCATATGCGGCCGACATAATTCCTTATTTATTTCCTTACAGATGCTTCTGAGAATTTACTGTTAAATGTATCATAAAGTACTCCGGTTTCGGAACAGATAACTATATTATAGGTAGTATCAGACAACTCTCCCAAATCGAAGCTAACGTTTGCTGTAATTGTATCTCCCGGGTTAATAATTGAAACTGAATCCGGCAATTGTAGAAACCATCTTTCCTCTCTTTCACCATTACTGAAAAAGTCGATCTGAAAGACAACCGGAAATTCAGAATGCTTAATATTCAGCTGATAGGGATAGGGATTGAAAACATCAATCTGAAGAGAGTTCCGGCTATTTTCACTGAAATCATAGTGCTTATCAGGAAGAATCACACACTCCTTTTGTAATGACTGAAAATCGGTGTATACCTTCATATATACAGAGTCACCATTGAAAAAATAGTATTTTCTAAAATTATTCTCTATAAATGCTGTGGGCCAGTGTGGGACATAAAGGACTTCCTTACCATGGAGTTTTTCTTCGAAATCCCATAAGCCATACTGTGTTCTCCTGTAATTAAGGTTGTCAAGTGAATGTGAAAATTTGCCTGTATAAAAAGTATAAACAGATGGATCCTGATATGAATTTGTAAATACAACCGGCCGGTCTCCGGCAATATCAGATATCTCTTTTACCTTCTTTTTGTAATCATGGAATTCATCCTTCAGGAATGCAACCGGGAGGAAATCAAATGCAAGGGCAGACCTTACGATCAGGAATATCGGAATCATTATGTAAGCGCCCCATTTAATGGTACCTGCGACTACCGGTTTAAAATCAACCGATCTGAAAACTATAATGAAAACGGGAATTGCCATAAGTGAAGTCCACTGCGGCTGTACCCGGTATCTAAGGCTTGCCAGAAGGAAAAAAATCATAAACCCGTAGAATATGAACCGGAGTGCCCTGTCAAATTTATTTTTAGCTTTTATTCGGAAAGTAAGCCATACAGCCAGAGGGAGAATTACAGGATTCTGAATTGCAACAAGATTGCCAAGATATTCAGGTATATTCTCCGGATTCAGGCCTGAGACTCTGTCGACAAGATGATATCTGAATGATGGAAAATCATTCTCAAACTGCCAGTAAATATGGGGAATAAAAAGGATCAGAGCCAGAAATGAGGCAAAGTAGAAAAGTGGTTTTTTAAGCAATTCAGGATTCGAAAGAATTACAAAAATAATGAACAGGGCAGCATGATATTTACTGTACATCATTGCTGCCATAGTTATTCCCATAAATGCCATATTACTCCATGACTCACCTTCGAGGAATTTTTTATATGCCAGAAGGAATAATAGTGAAAAGAATATCAGCGGGGAGTCGGGTGTGGCTATGAATCCGTAAATGTTAAATACCGGAAGTATTATTGCCAGCAGTATGAAGTATTTCAGGTTTGCTTCTTTAAAGTCTGAATCATCGATAAGCTTCCATATTACGATCAATGAACCTGCCATAAATAAAACTGACAGTAATCGCACCCCCAGTTCATTATTAAAAAGCTGATACCCGGCTCCGATCATAAATGCAATCATGGGAGGATGATCAAAATAGCCCCAGGCGGGGTATTGTGAGTACATCCAGTAGTAGGCTTCGTCATTATTAAGATCCGTGAAGCCTGCCTGCAGAAGATTGAATGTTAACCAGAGAATCAGAAAAATTCTGAAGGCCAGGAAATAATTGTATTTTGAAGGGATTAACATCGCGGTAATACAAAATTCAGTCTTTATTGAATTCCTGGTTAAAAGCTGTAATGACTCCTTTTCGTGTTATCAGACCTATCATTTGATCAGGATTTTCCCTGTCAACAACAGGAATACGTCCGATATCTTTCTCTCCAAACTTAAGGAGAGCCTCCTTTAGTGTTTCATCAGAATAGCAGCAGATAAGATCTTTTGTCATTATTTCTGAAACAAGTATTTCTGCCTTTCCAGAATTTAAGGCTTTGTTAATATCCTGCTGAGTTACTATTCCTGCAAGCCTGCCTTCACTGCTCAGAACAGGAAAACCACGGTGAGTAGTCGATTTGATCATTAATCCGGCATTTCTGACAGTTGTTGAATCAGTCACTGTATGTACTTTCCTGAACATTACCTCAGAAACCAATATTTTTTCAGTCATATCCTCTCTGTTGATTTTGAGGATATCAATCCCTCTTCTCCTCAGTTTCAGAGTATAAATAGAATCTTTGGATATTCCTTTTAAAACAAGTGTGGATATAACACACGATATCAACAAAGGTAATATGATCTTATAATCGCTGGTCATCTCAAAGAGTATCAACATTGCTGAGATTGGCGCTTGTCCGGCACCGGCAAATACAGCTGCCATTCCCACAAGGGCAAATGCGCCTGTCGAAAATGGAATTGAAGGGAAAAGGAATTGAAGGAGATAACCAAATGAGCTTCCAAGCATGGCACCGATAAACAGCGAAGGGGCAAAAACACCACCTGATCCTCCTGAACCAAGTGTGATTGAGGTCGCAACTATTTTCAGGCCCAGCAGACCCAGCACTACAACAAAACCAAGCTGACCGTTCAACGAACTCTCTATAGATTCATAACCGACACCAAATATCTGCGGAAAAAATAACCCTATCATCCCTAACATCAGTCCGCCTATGGCAGGCTTCAGATACGGAGGGATCTTTATAGCTTCAAAAAGATCTTCAGTCTTATATAAGGATTTAATAAAAATCCAGGCTGTAACAGCTGCAAGCAGGCCAAGAACAAAATAAAAGAGTATATCCCAGCCTCCTATTATCTCATATTTCGGAGTAATAAATGCCGGATTGTTACCGAGGAAAGTCCTTGATATTACTGTTGCTGTAACTGCCGAAAGCACGACAGAAGAAAAATAGCGTGTCCCGTACTCCCTCAAAATTACTTCCAGACCAAAGAAGATCCCGGCAAGCGGTGCATTAAATGTAGCTGCAATACCTCCCGCAGCTCCACAGGCAATCAGTATTTTCCTTTTATCTTCAGAGAGTCTGAAAATCTGACCCAGGGTCGAACCCATCGCAGAACTTATCTGAACAATAGGACCTTCCCTGCCTACAGACCCTCCGGAACCGATGCATATTGCAGAAACAAGCGCCTTCATTGCAGCTACACGCGGCCTTATTCTGCTGCCGCCAGTGGCAACAGCAAGCATTACCTCCGGTACTCCATGACCTTTCGTTTCACTTGCAAAAAAGTAAACAAGCACTCCTACCAGCAGGCCTCCCGCAGCAGGTATTATTAGTATATAATAGGAGCCCATGAATGAGAGGAGATCCTCTCCTCTTATAAAGAATATATTCTTGAAAAATGATATCAACCATCTGAATAAAATTGCACCAAACCCTGATCCCAGGCCAATAATAGTTGAAAAGAGAAGAAGAAAGATCCCTTCAGATGTCTGCAGCTGAAATAATACAATTCTTAGGTATCTTGTTGTCTCCCTTGCAAGGTTATAAATCCATGATTTTAAAATTTCAATTGCAATCCCCAGTTTCTTCTTAAGGCGGTCGATCATTATTAAATTCTTAAAATAGATCCATGAGGCGGATCAGGAGTAAATGAATACGGTTTAAAGTTATAAGAAAATAATTTATATGCATTTGAAGATTCATTATAATTATAATTCTAATTATTGAACTCCGCTGATGAATTAATCAATGACATTTACATAATTTAAAATATGCTTTCTTACATGCATTTCAGGTCTACTTTAACATATTCTAAAAATCTACCTGTGTTTGCCCTGAATCCCTTCTAAAGGGAACAAGTAGATTTTTATCCTTTCTCCCTTTAGGGCAGGGGCAAAAAGGAGAAAAATCAGGTTTTTATTCAATCTGTCATTGTAGAATTAGGTCATAAAAATTCAACTATTTCCTCAAGTGATTTTCTCTTCTTTATCAATGTCTTTTTGTAGCCTGGTTTGGGATAGCCAAGTGGTATCATTCCATATATCACCTGTTTATCATCAGGTTTAAGCACCTCACTCAGGCACGAAGGATTAAAAGCTGCAATCCAGCATGCCCCAACACCTTCATTCTCAGCAGCAAGAATAATATATGTCATGGCAATTGTCACGTCTGTTTCAACCGAGTTGTATCCGTCGTAAGCACGTATCCATGCCTGTTCCTTTAGCCCGATTGCCACAAGGATGTGAGGAGCATCTTTAATCCAGTCCCGCCTGTAACATTCTTTGACCTTTTCGAGAAGAGGCGATGAAGAGATTACAATAAATTTCCAGGGTTGAAGATTCTTGGCTGAGGGTGCAATTCTGCCTGCATTAAGGATTCGCGCAATTATCTCTTTCGGAACAGGTCTTACAGGATCATAATTGCGGACACTTTCACGTGCATTGATCAGTTCAGTGAATTCCATTTAAGATTGGTTATTATATTTGGTGAATACAAAATTATGTTTTTTTACCCGCTGCCAATATTCTTTACTGTTAATATACATTATATGGGGATCAAACAACTTTTACCAATTACTGGCAATCATGAATGAAAAACAAACTTAACTTTGGTTAAATCCTTTCATGAAGATGAGGTATATAATGAAATGATGATTCATTGGGGGAAATGTATTGATTGTAAAACAGAGGTTTTTCAGACTGTTGAATAACTTTAATATCAGTATCTATAATATGAAAGCATCAAAGATCTTCTTAATTGTTCTGACTTTTGGAATTATATTTCAGACAACTCAGGCCAGTATAATTGTAGTCTATCCAGGTAATGACCTGAATGCAATATTAAATGACACAAATGGAGGTGATACTGTTCTTGTTAAACCAGGTACGTATAAAAGCGTTAGTTTGTCAAACAAAAAATATTCAGAAGAAAACCCACTCGTTGTCAGGTCATATGATTCAACTACCGTATATATATCGGGAAATACAATTTCAAAAGGGACTTCCATGGCGATTACCAGTTGTAGTTATATAGTTATTGAAGGATTAACCTTTATAAACTCAATGTGGGGGATCTATGTAAAAAGTTCGGATCACATTATTATTAAGAATAATGAAATTTATGGAACCGGCCAGGAAGGAGTCCATATAGGAAGATCATCACAGTATGTTGATATTACAGGGAACAAAATTCACAACACCGGACTGTTTAATTCCAAATGGGCTGAGGGCATTTATGTGGGAAGCGGTTCTTATTCAGGGTCAAACTTCCCTGATAATTGCGAATATATATGGATTGAAAATAATCATATTTATGAAACCGGGAATGCTGAAGGTATAAACGTTAAGGGTGAAAGCTTTCATGTAACAGTCAGAAACAATAAAATTCATGATATTCATCCCGGGACGAGCGAGCAATATAACCAGGCAGGAATAACTGTCGAAGGTGCGGCAAATTCAATTGAGCACAATTACCGGCTATCTGAAAAACGTGATGTTTGGGTTGAAAATAATAGTGTCTGGAATGTTTCTTACGGGTATTCTGACTGGAATAATGGGATAATGTTTTTTGGGACAGGAGTTAATATTTTGAATAACACCATCTACAACTGTGCCAACAAAGGAATTTTTGGCAATAACTGGAAAAATATAGGGCTGCAGAATTGCGTTTACGGAAATACCGTTTACAAGTGCAACACAATTATGGATGTACATCCTGAACTAAAAATCAGTACCTCTGATCCCGGTGAAAATCCACATTCTCCGCAAAATTGGGATCGGTGACTTATAAAAATATATTTATCCTACCTGGAGAATATTCAAGTATAGTTTAATCAGGCACAAATAAATAAGCCCCGATATAATTACTTATCAAGGCTTTTATTATTACTATTTTGGCTCCCCAGCTAATCTCTGGGTGGATGGATTTTATTTGACTTGCATTAGTCTCTTTCTTAACTTTATGGAAATAAACCATCTGCATGCCTGGCATCATTGAAGGATACAACTACTCGACATCTTTATAAGCTACCGCCAGAAAGACAATAAATATGACGGATGGGTAACGGAATTTGTTGACAATCTGAAACGGGAGCTTGAAGCAACCTTCAAGGAAGAGATAAGTGTTTACTTTGATATTGATCCACATGACGGGCTTCAGGAGACGCACGATGTTGACGAATCTTTGAAAGAGAAGCTGAAATGTCTGGTATTCATACCAATAATCTCACGAACTTATTGCGATCCAAAATCCTATGCCTGGGCGAATGAATTTAATACGTTTATCAATCAGGCTTCCCAGGATCAGTTCGGATTAAAAGTCAAGCTTGCCGCGGGTAATGTTTCAAGCAGGGTACTGCCAGTTCTTATATATGAACTGGACAAGGAGAATATTTAATCAAAGGGAATGAATGCCACTCCTTTTGAAAACGTTTATTGAAGATGATCCATTATTTGATAGTATAAGGGACGATCCGGAGTTTCAACAGATAGTGAAGGAAGTTGAATCCAAATACCAGGCAGAGCATGAAAGAGCAAGGAGATGGCTCGAAGAACAAGGACTGCTATAGCTTTTATAACCCTTAATGTAATATAAGAAGTAATACTTTGATATAAGCAGAAGTTTAGACTTACTATACTCTCGTAAAACTTACTCCTTTTTACACTGACATCTGAAAAGATAAACAAACAAGGCTATTGTAATAAGGAAGAAGCTATTGGCAGCATGGAAATAATTAATAATTTGTGTCTCCGGTCTGATTCTTCCAAAAAGAAGCTGGATCAGGCCCAGCAGAACTAATAATAATCCTGTACCTGCAGAAATCCATGCAATCCAGTTTAATGCTTTCATAAGGTTGAATTTTAGTGAATAGGTCAAAATCAAGCTTTTATCAAATTTCAGCAAAAAATCAATGCCAAACAATAAAAACCTCCAGGAATTGGAATTTAGTATTTGTGGAAAAACCAGTCCAACTATGCACCTGATACCGGTGCCAAGTAGTTATTGGCTGCAAACCTTTGAAAATGAAGGAACCTTT
>DATKTA010000001.1:0-79514 GCA_035531395.1 Bacteroidales bacterium | reverse complement strand
CAGTAGGGTCAGATGAGATAGCAACAGGCGCAGTCACTACGGATGAGATCTTTGATGGTACGATAGCAGAAGTAGATCTTGCCGATGATGCAGTGACATCGGTCAAGATATTGGATGGCGAGATAGTGGATGCTGATGTAAACACAGGAGCAGCAATACAGGGAACCAAGATCAGTCCGAACTTTGGTAATCAGACAGTAACGATAGGAACAGGAGCCGGAACAACAGCTGGAACAATAGTACTGCATGATGCAACAGCATCAGATAGTTATACTACGACATTACAGGCCAGTGCAACAGTTCTGGCGAGCTTCACATTAACCTTACCAGCAGATGATGGAGATGCTAATCAAGTATTAACGACTGATGGATCTGGTAGTTTGAGCTGGACAGACCCAGCTGCTGGTTGGGTTGATTTGACTACTGATCAAACAGTAGGTGGGGGAAAAACATGGTCAGAGCTGGGTACTTTTGATGCAGGATTGACTTCAATTGGAGCAGATGTTAATTTAAATTCTAGTTCAGATTTTGCAACAAATATTAATACAGGGTCATCAACAGGAACAGTAACTATTGGAGGTACAGGAAATCAATCAATTGCAATTGGTGATAATGCCTCTGGAACTAAAATAATAACCATTGGTAATAATACTGGGGCAACAGGTGTAACTGTTAAATATGGTTCAGGTGGTGCTACTATTAATGGTGGAACTGCCGCGGCGTCTACTGCTGGAGCAAATTTATCACTTACCGCTCAGTCATCTGGAGCAGGAGGAAATGATGCAGGCGGAGATATTATTCTTACACCAGGGGAAAACACAGGTACAGGGACACAAGGACGGATAATAATACAAGATGGCCATATTAAATCAACCCAAACTAACCCTCCGTCATATTTATCTTCATATGGAAATGGATCTTTATCTAACGCAACAGATATAGCAGGTAGAATTGATGTTACTATTGCTGGTGCTCCAGGTACTGCAACAGTGACCTTTGATAAGCCTTATACAACTCCTCCAGTAGTAATTCTTAGTTATGGAAATACTAATACAGCAAGATACTTATATACAGATAGGGTTTACGTAACATCAACTACCACCAGCTTTACTTTAAATTTTAGTGCATCGACAAATCCAGGTGCAAGGATCTATTATTATTCTGTTATCGAGACCCAATAATTATTTATTAAAAATATATCAATGTAAATTTCGATACTAGTAAGGTTTAAATGACAAATTATGGAGATTATATAAGTTAAATAAATTGAAGTACGGAACAATGAATATGGAACTAAATACGATAAAATGAAATACACAAAACCCCACATTGTAACATTTGTTACATTTCTAATCACAGTGAGCCTGGCTGCCCAGCAGCCGGCTGCCAAACCTGCCCAGCAACAGGCTGCACCTGTAAAACTAAGCTCCGCTGCCGATACGGTCCAGTATACCCTGGGTGCCTTTATCGGACAGTGGTTCGTAAAAAACGGATTCGGAATATCGAACCAGGCCCTCTTTAAAAGAGGCATGGATGATGTGATGCAGAAGAAACCAACAGCAATACCCGATTCGGTCATTGCCCCGCTGGTGGCAAATTATCAGCTTATAGTTCAGAGTGCCCGAAGCCGTCAACTGGAAGACCAGCTTTTTGCTGCCCTCAAGGGAAAACCCGGGGTAGGTGTACTACCTAACGGGGTACACTACATCGTTGTTAAAGCTGCCCAGGGCTTGCGTCCAAATGCTGCCGACACAGTGGTAATAAACGCTATCGGAGTCTTCCCCGACGGAACGGTATTCGAGGATACCTTCAAGAAGAAACAGCCGATAACAACTGCCACAAATAAACTTATTCCGGGACTGAGTGAGGCAATCCAACTAATGACTGTTGACTCTGTTTGGAGAATATTTGTACCATCAGTACTTGGCTATGGTACGGCAGGTGTGCCGAACCTTATTCCGCCAAATACTGCACTGGTGTATGATATAACTCTTATGGAGGTGAGATAAAGGCTGAAGGCGGAGGGCGGAATGCGTATGGAGGAAAATCCGGATGCCGGAAGCCGAGGATGGGGAGACTGGGAGAGGGGGAGAAAGGAAAACTCGCAACCCGAAACCCGCAACAAAAAATAAGAATTGATCAAAACGTCAGAACATATAAAACTTAAATGCCAGGGGAGTAAAAACACTCTCTCCCTGAGAATAGTTGTTCTCAGCATGGCATTTATTTGTCTGTCGTTTAGTATGAATGCCCAGGTTATCTTTAACAACGGAGCGGCGATTACAATAACCTCAGGTGCTGCAGTTGTTACAACAGATATGACAAACACCTCCGGTACCTTCACAGCCAGGTTCCAGAATAATGGTATAATAAACCTCTCAGGTAACTTTACAAACAATGTCTCATCAATCACTTCCGGGGATGGAACTTTCAGGCTGGGAGGTCACTGGACCAATCCTGGTATATTCAGCTATGGATTAAGTACTGTTATTTTTAATGGTTCAGCCGAGCAGCTTATCACCAGGCCATCCCCCGAGAGCTTTTATAGCCTGTCAATCGAAAACACCGGGACTTCTCTGAGTCAGACAGTCCGGCTTGAAAATATGGTCCAGGTTATCGGATACCTGTATATGAAGACCGGAAACATTACAGCAACCGGATATAAATTGCAACTTGTTAACCAGGCTGCTGCATCACTCATATACACCTCTTCCACAGGCAGCAGGATCTACGGGCAGTTTGAAAGAGGTGTCGGTCAGACTGGCAGCTACCTTTTCCCTATGGGGAATATTTCACGACCAACATATTATAACCCTGCAACACTGATTACAAATTCAAATCCTGCTGTGACTGGCTCCGTACTGACTGAATTCCTGACATCTCCTGCTCCAGGCAATGCCGGACTTCCTCTTGCAGATGTATCTGTTAATCCGGGAGTGGAAGTCGATAGCGCCTATACTGAAGGTTACTGGAGCATGACGGCCAGGAACAGTTTCTCATCGTTGAACTACAGTGTTATCCTCGATGCAGCAGGCTTCAACAATTCTGTTGATACTGTAAGGGATATTACACGTGTCATAAAGCGCACAGGTACAGGAAACTGGACCCTAGATGGTGCACACAGTGATGCAACAGGGACTCTTGTTAAAAGGAATAACCTTACAGGAAATATTTCCGCATCAGGGACTCAGTTTGCCCTGGGACGGGCAAATCCTCTTATCTTAACTCATCCGGTAAACGATACTGTGTGCGAGATGACATATCCTACATTCTCAGTAACAGCTTCAGGAGCTGAACCTATGACATATTTGTGGTATTTCAACGGCAACCCAATATTAAGCGGGCTTCATTATACAGGTAACAGATCACCTACTCTTACCATCAACGAAGCCACCCTGTTTGATGCAGGTAATTATTACTGTGTTGTAAGGGACAGATACAGGAATACTACAATAAGTACATCTGCTACTCTTACTGTAAATAAGATACCGATAGCCACACTTACACCTGCTGCCCAGGATCACGAATGTTCAGAGGTGCCGTTTGAAGATATTATTCTCGGATTAAGCTATTACAACCCGGGTACTATATTTACATGGAGCAGGACAACACCGGCTGATATAATTACAACTATACCTGTTACAGGAACCGAAAATAATATCGGTGATGTTCTTGCAGGATCCTTCCAGAACACGACAGATGCTCCTGTAACGATAACTTTCGAAATAATACCTATAGGTCCGGCTCCTACATATTGTACCGGACTGCCAATTTATGCGACGATAACAGTCAACCCGCGTCCAAGAGTGATACCTGTGATGAAGCAGATTTGTTACGGTGAATCAACAAGTATAACACTTATATCACCTTCAACGATGACACAGGCTGGTGTAATAAGATTTGACTATAATATTACTGCTACAGCTCCTGTTGCTACTGTTGGGGGCAACAGAACTCCGGCTTCAAACGTTGCCTACGGAAGTGTACTTTCTTACCCATACACAAATAACAGCGATACTGTTCAATCGGTATATTATAATGTTACTCCTACTGTTCCTGCACTTGGATGTCCATCAGGAATCGAAGAAGCCTTTGAGACAAAAGTTCATGCAAATCCATTGCAGAATCTTGTAATTACCGAGCCTCTTAACTGTGAAGGAGGATCAAATGCAGACCTGCTTGCCGTTACTTCGAGAGGAGCAGGAGGGACAAACGGATATTATTTTGACTGGATCAGGACACAGCTTGATCAGGAACACGGCTATAACATACCTGCGCTATATGACCGAAGAGGTGGCCGCTGGGATGTTATGGTTACCGATAACCTTAATTGCCAGAGTTCCGGATTCATATTTGTATCGGGTGCCAAGCTTGACTCTTACATGTATGTACCGGTCGATCCGGTCTCAGGATATGCGACTACCTGTCCGGGTTCATCAGACGGAGAACTATGGCTAATGGAGACCAACAGCTCGACAGGTGTTGCACCGTTTGAATACTGGGTAACCAGGAATGAACAGGATACCACGGCTGCGGATATTCACGGCCACATTGCCAGCAAGGAAGTATTTGAGATATGGCCAGGCCTGTTTGCCGGTAACTATCGTCTCTATATGAAGGATGCCAATGGCTGTTATAATGTTACAATTCCCCAGATTGACATAATTGAACCTCAAATAATAACTGTTGAATTCAATTCAAAGAAATACGATGGCGACTTTGACATATCCTGCAGGGGTTACAATGACGGGTCGGTATGGATTGACAGTATATGGGGAGGTAACGGCGGATACAGATACAAATGGACCACAACAAACGGTTCAATAACAGGTGTTGATACTCTCAGCAGGCTTGATAACCTAACCGCCGGCACTTACTACCTGCATACAACCGATGTGAAAGGATGTCAGAAGACCGACAGTGTTACAATTACAGAACCTGAAGGTATGGTACTTACAGCCTCTGAGCGATCAGTTAAACCGGATGGGACATACAATATATCATGCAACGGTGGTTCAGATGGTTATATAAATATCACGGTTATTGGCGGATCAGGGAACTATACATATTCCTGGACCGGTCCTGCAGGATTTACTTCAACTGAAGAGGATATCTCAGGTCTGGGCGCAGGCGTATACAACTGTCTGGTAAGGGATCTTAACGGGTGTTTGCTGGCACCGGCGCCATCATTTACACTTAATGAACCTCCTGTTATTACTTTAACTGATACGAAATCGGTATCAACAGACGGGGACTATAATATTAATTGTTTCGGCGGGACTGGATCTGTCCAGGTTACTGTAGCCGGCGGTATACCGGGTACCTACCAGTATTTATGGAGTACTGCTGACGGTTCAGGAACAGTTGAAGGACAGGAGGATCAGAATTCTCTGACAGCCGGGACTTATAATCTGACAGTTAGGGATATAAATGGATGCGAGGATACTCTTATGATTACTTTGACCCAGCCGGATAAGCTTGAACTTGAGTTTGTTGAAAAGAATATAACCTGTGCTTCAGGGGTATTCAATGATGGTTCTATCAATCTCATTGTTTCAGGTGGTGCAGGACCATATACATATGTCTGGTCAAATGGAGAGACTATGGAAGATATTTCAGGACTTACTGAAGGTACTTATTCAGTGACTGTAACAGATTTTAATGGCTGTACCATAGCCGGATCGGGGAGCGTTGTTAATCCTCCGCCACTGCAGTATACTAAAGTTATTTCCGATTATAACGGTTATAATATAAGCTGTTTCAATATGTCGAATGGCTATATTCAGGTAACAACCACCAACGGTACTCCTCCGTTTATCTTTACATGGACAGGCCCTGACGGATTCACTTCAACGACACCGAATATTTCAGGGTTGAGAGCCGGCACCTATGTTCTGAATATAACTGATAGTCTTGCGTGCAACTCGACAGAAACATTTGATCTTACTGAACCCGGCCAGCTGGGGATGGCATTCAGTTTCTCATCGAGCATTGCAGGTGGCTATAATATCAACTGCGCAGGGGAAAGTACAGGCATTATAGGAATTGAACCTCTTAATCCTGTTAAGAATGTTGAATACCTTTGGTCAGACGGATTGTTTGGTAAAACCAGAAACGATCTGCCGGCCGGTGAATACAGCGTTATAATCACTGATGCAAACAACTGCTATGCAAGTGCAACTGTTGAACTTACCGAACCCGATTCTTTAAGGATCAATTTCAATATTACACAACCGTTCTGTCCTGATATGCCTGACGGAGCTATTGTAGCTGAAGTTACAGGCGGGGTGCCGGGTGGTGATTATATATATAAATGGTCAGATAATTCAGCAGGGAACACCGTGACAGATATTTCTGCCGGATTCTACTCACTTTCAGTAAGGGATCTTAACGGCTGTGTTGTAAGGGATTCAATTAATCTTGAGCCCGTGAATGAAACATGTCTTGTTGTTCCAAATGCCATTTCACCCAATGGTGACCTTATCAACGATGAATGGAACATTGAGAATATTGACCTCTATCCTCAGGCTGAAGTCAAGATATTTAACCGCTGGGGATTAAATATATGGAAATCGGCAAAAGGATATCCGCAGCCATGGGATGGTCGCAGGAGCGGAAAAGCTTTGCCTATAGATTCATATCATTATTTAATTAATCTCCATAATGGAACAAAACCGATTATTGGAACTGTAACTATTGTAAGATAAATTGCAATGCTGATAAAGATGAGATTTAAGGTAACCATATTACTGTTTTTACTGACCGGAAGTTATGCCCTGAGTCAGCAGTTGCCTGTATTCAGCCAGTACCTTTACAATAAATTTCTGCTTAATCCTTCAGTCGCAGGAAGTGATGGTTATACAAGTTTTTCACTTACAGCCAGGGAGCAGTGGGTAGGATATAAAGGAGCTCCAAGAACTGTATCATTCTCATGGCAGACAAGGCTCCTTAAGCGAAGCTATATTCTTAAAAAGACAAATGTCAGAAGGCAGGTTTACAGGCCTAAGTCTGATGGAAAAGTAGGATTGGGCGGATATATATTTTCCGATAATAACGGGCTTATTCAGCGAAACGGATTCCAGTTTTCATATGCATACCACACATGGATCAGGAACAGCACCCAGCTCTCGTTCGGGTTATCGGTAAATGGCTACCACTATAAGATCAATGAAGCGGAAATAGATTTTGAAGATCCAAATGACCCATTGCTAAACAGTTCGCTCAGGAGGGGTCTGTTTGTACCCGATGCCACATTCGGGATCTATCTGTTGAATGCAAAATACAGCTTAGGTTTTTCAGCTGATCAGTTATTTGAAGCATCAGGAAAGATAGGAGGAGCTGCTGCTTATCAGAATTTCAGTCTGGAAAGACAGTACTATCTTTTCGGATCATATGACTTCAGCCACGGGCCTTACAATATCATTCAGCCCGCCTTCCTCTTTACAACATCCGAGCAGCTAACTCCGATGGCAGATATTGGTGTTACTTATATTTTCCATGATGATTTTTGGGCAGGTCTTGCATACAGAACCAGTAAAGCAATAATCTCGACAGTAGGACTAAAGTACCAGAATATTTATATCGGTTATGCTTTTGACTTTACTATGTCGGAGTTGCAGAGAGTTACCTATGGTACGCACGAAATTAATTTTGCTCTCAAGTTCGGAGATAATAAGCGTAAGTATCGCTGGCTCGACAGATATTAAACCCACCCCTAAGCTCTCCGCCTCCCGATAGTTATCGGGATGGCTGATCGCTTTTCCCCCCGACATTATAGGTCGGGACAGGCTCTCCCGGGAGGGGATTTTTTAACCTTTCCTTATTTCTTTAAAATATAAATCAGAGAGCTGCTTTTCCTTTTTTTGAAAAGCGCTTTTAGGGCAAAAAATGTTCCTGTAATCAGCCCTTTTATGAAAGGCATGCTGCTTCCTTTATACTTTTCACTCAATATTGAGATGTAAAATACATCAAGGGGCAATGGTATGATATCTGTAATTCTGAATCCCTGTCCTTCAAAAAGGAACCCGAATGTATCCGGATTGAAATGCCAGAGATGTCGGGGCACATCAAAAGCTGCCCATAAGTGTCCATAATATTGTGCATCGTATGAGTCAATATTGGGAAGTGCAATTACACATGTGCCGGAAGATTTGAGAAGCCTTTTGATCTCAGTTATGTAATTGTTCAGATCGCTGAAATGTTCCAGCACATGCCACAGGGCTATGCAATCAAACTGATCTGATTCAAGAGAGCTTATTTCAGAAGGTGAAATTATATCAAGACCAAATCTCTCTGCAGCTGAATTCCTGGCTTTTTCATTGATCTCAATACCACGGACAACCCATCCTTCTCTTTTCATCTCAGCGGCAAAATGTCCGGTGCCGCTTCCTATATCGAGGAGATTTCCGGTATCGAGGCCTGTTTCTTTCTGTATGATACTTCTCTTTCTTCCAAGCATTCTGCTTCTGACAAACCTGTAGATCTTATTAACAAGACCTCTTGAAGTATCGCTGTGTGAGATATATTCATCAGAATCATAATAATCCCCGATTGCATCTTCTTTCGGATGATCCTGTGTAAAAGAGAAGCCACAGACTGAGCATGTGAAAACCGGAAAATTTTCCTTGCTTTTAAAATGGTCAGTGCATTGCAGCCTCTGACGGATATCATAGGAATAACATACCGGGCAGCAATTATGATGGACCATTCTATTCACTCTTTGTTTTTGACCTCAGGCTTATGATGATATATCCTAATATCAGCAGAATGAATATCCCTGAGCTTGCATAGGAGATCTTATTACCAATAAAATATGAAGCAGGTTTGAACCTGAATCTGATCTCATGGTTTCCTGCCGGGATAATCATCCCGCGAAGAACGTAGTCTACCCTGAAATGAGGTACCTCCACATTGTCAATAAAGCTTTTCCATCCGGCAGGGTAATATATTTCTGAAAAGACAGCCAGCTTTTCTTCTGAAGCCATGCTGTTATAAACGAGTTCGTTAGGTTCATAGCTTTTGAGGAAGATAGTATCTCCTGTGGAAACAGGATATGAACTTTTTGTGATGTAATCCCTGAACCTTTTATCAATAACAACCTGCCTTGAAGGATCAACCCTGTTTATCATTGATATTTCCTTGTTGGCATCTTCGACCAGCATAGGATCTTCAGCAAACCATACATTTCCAAGGGCTTTCCTGTTCTCAAGAGGAGGGGCATCGGGATTGAAAATCACATATTTTGTGTTCAGCATGTTGAGTGCAGCTGTACTGTTAAATGCAGCCTCAAAATCTTCCATCGTTTTTGCTGCACTACCGACAGACATAACAAGTGAGATATTTTTGCTGAGGGATGAATCAATAAGTTCCTGGTACCTTTCAAGCTTGGCCCCATGATATCCTCCAATCGATTTATGGAAGTATGAAGTTGAAGCATCATTGAAGGTTGATACACTTAAGTTAAGAACTCTGTAGTATGACTTGTCCTGAAGAATATATGAATCAGCTGCAGAGGGTGTCTGCATTTTGGCTTTTGCCTCTTTCCTTACAAATTTGTCGGAGTTCAGGTAACGTTTGTCTACCAGCCACATATCACCAAGGAAAAGAATTGCCAGTAGCAATATTGCATATTCCTTTTTAAGTTTTTCATATGAGAAAGCTAAAATTATTGAGGCAGCCATGATGATCAGCGAAAGCGATCTGAATGAATCTCCCCTGAGGAGCTTCTGTCTGTCTGATATTAGAGCTGAAGAGAGCCAGTCGGGGAGCTCAATTCCTGATTCAGCAGGAGAGATGAATGAGCCTGCAAGGCCGGGGGAAAGTATATATATAAGTGTAATACCTCCTGTAATGCCTGCTGCGATTTTAAGGGCCTTGAAGAGCTCCTTTCTTGGTGTTGTACCATTAAAAATGTTTCTCAGTGCCAGAATTCCCAGAAAAGGGATACAAAACTCAGCTATTACGAGAATGGTAGTTACTGCCCTGAATTTGTTGTACCCGGGAAAATAATCCAGGAACAGGTTGGTCAGTGGCATGAAATTTTTACCCCAGGCCAGCATTACCGAAAGGATTGTGGCACTTAATAACCACCATTTCTCGGGACCTTTTACAATAAGGAGGCCCAGAACAAAAAGGAAGAATATGATCGCCCCGACATATCTTGGTCCGTCGACCCATTGCTGAGTGCCCCAGTACTGATAAAACTGACTGGCATACTGCGCGGCATTATTTCTTCTGAGGACGGTGACTGTTTCAGATGTTTTGTCAAAGGGTTTACTTGCGCCACCCTTAAAATTTGGAATAAGAAGTGTCAGAGTTTCATCTACACCATAGCTCCATTGAACAATATAGGATTTATCGAGTCCTGTTGTTTTATCCCTGTCCCCGGTTTCAAGGTCTGATCTGCCTCTTGTTGAGTACTTGCCATACTCATAGGTGGAATAAAGTGAACTGAAATTCATTCCGACAGAAAGCAGAAGCGGAATGATCAGTATCAGGGAACTTTTAGCAAATTTCATTTTCTCCTTCTCCCTGATTGCATATATGCCTTCCACCACAATAAAAACAAGTATGGATATCAGAGCATAATAGGTTATCTGAGGATGATTTGCCAGTATTTCCAGTGTCAGAAAGAATGTGGCGAGAAGAGCACCCTTAATAGCATCATATCTGTAGGCATAGATTATGCTACCTATCATTGGTGCCATATATGCAATTGCAAGTGCTTTTGTATTATGACCTGCAGCAAGTATGAAGAAAAAGTAAGTGGAAAATCCATAAGCTATAGCTCCCGCAATGGCAAGCCTGAAATCAACCCTGAACATAAGCAGGAGAAAATAGAAACCGATCATTATCAGGAATATTGATGAAGCCGGATGCTTAAGAAAGTTTAGTCCGGTATTAACAAACTTCATCAGGTTGCCTTTGTAAAGTGTGGATATCATGAATGCGGGCATTCCGCTGAACATGCTGTTTGTCCATAGAGGCTCCTTCCCATATTTTGCCCTGAAATCGCTTATCTCTTTTGCAGCATTCTGGGCAACGGTACCATCATTTGTATGCATAACCTTGCCCTCGAGCAATGGATAGAAATATGCCATCGAGAGAAAGACAAATATTAGAATGGCGAGCACATGAGGTATTACAGCCTTGATTTTTTCAGGAATTTCCATTTATGAAATTTTATATATTTCAGTAAAAAAACAAAAGTATTCAGTTAATCGGGATTATTATATTCATTCAGAACTTTATTGTAAACTTCCAGTATGGTTCTGCCAACATTTTCGGGAGAAAACCTGGCCTGGTTTTCCCTTGCAATCACCTCATTATCAAATCTATTGTTAATTATTTCACAGAGCTTCTCCTTCCATGAAACTACATCGTTTTCTGCAAGCATGCCATTATGTTTATGTATGAGCTCAGGCAGTGCTCCCCTGTCTGATGCAAGTACAGGAGTACCGGTGGAAAGTGCCTCGGCAGTTACTATTGAAAAGGTCTCAATCTCTGAGGCATGGAGGAAAATATGAGATCTGTGCAGAAGGGGAACAATAGCCTCTTTTGTCAGGTAACCATGCCAGACAATATTCAGGTTTTCAGGCACTTTACCTGCTTTCGCACTCTCTGTCTGGATCCCGTTGCCAATAATATTAAGATTGACTTTATAGCCGGTTTCAAGTACAAACATTACCAGAGAATCCACAATCAGGTCAAG
Source organism: Bacteroidales bacterium (assembly GCA_035531395.1). Lineage (GTDB taxonomy): Bacteria > Bacteroidota > Bacteroidia > Bacteroidales > VadinHA17 > LD21. The sequence continues at coordinate 67,804 of DATKTA010000001.1, read as the reverse complement.
ACGTTTTGGTGGTTTCCATGTTGCGACACAGGTGCAAATAATGGAATTTTTATCCGGATATGTTTTTTGCTTATACGAAAACAGTGCTGTGTTTACAATATTGGGTATAACCTTAATATTTTTATGTCCTGTGCTGCCCGCAATTATTGAAGCAAGAAACTCTGAGACGGTAATAACAGTACTGTTTTTAAGATAAGCTTTCAGAGCAGTCTTTCTGTACAAAGGATGTTTAATAAGTTTTTCAGCCTTTGACCAGTGTTCTGAAATGATCATTTTCGAATCTGTCTTTTTTGCTAGAAGCCAGGCCACTATTCCACAGGGGAAAATAACATTTGAATGGATAAGCGCTGGTTTTATTTCCGGGAATTTTTGGGTAAGTATTTTTTTGATAATCCGTGCCATCAGCCAGGGATTAACAAAATAAAACTTCCAAAAAAGAGAATATAAATTAATAGTGATCTGCCTGTTCCTGAAGAACTGCGAATCCAGAATCTCTTTCTTCAGGATCAGGTTCTTCGAAGGCAATACATTTATCCGAAGGAAGACAATATCATCACGTAATGAGCAAACAGCTGCTGCCTGGTCCTGAATAAAGATGCCCTGCTGCGGATGTTTCTCAGTAGGGTTCCAGAAAGAGATTATCAATACCTGCCTGTTCATTACTTGTTTTAAAGAGTTAATGTTTCTTTTTTATAAAAAAGCAAGCCATATCGCCTTTCCCGGTACGGTTAAGCAAAGCTGCCTCTTTGTTATACCTTCGGATCTCTTCCTTTGAGAAGATGTCATCAGGTGCTGACTGAATCATCCCTCTTTTATATTTTTCACTTCTCATAAACTGAAGGGGGCCTGAATCAAATATAACATCATCAATCCTGAGGTCTGTGTCATTAAGCAAAATCTCAATGCTTTTGCGTGTATGGATAAAGAAATGGCGGGGTGCATCGAGCCCTACCCAGAACTCACCGTAAATATACCATGCATGGCAGTCGGCAACCGGAATCCTGATAACTATGACACCATTCCTGTCAAGAAGCCTGCTTAGATGTCCTGCGACATTTGCAGGATCGGGCATGTGCTCAAATGAGTGGTGCAAAGTAATGCAATCGAATTTACCATCAATCTCTGAAATATCCTTTTTTAGAATTTTTACTCCGTTATCAAATATCATATCACCTTCTATGTACGGATCAATACCTGTCAGATCTCTGAATCCGCTGCGCTGAAGTGAAAGCAGTTTTCTCCCGGCACCTGTTCCGACATCAAGTATCCTGGAGTCGAAATTTATCTCTTTCTTCCTTATCCAGGGGAATGGGTGATCGAATATAAATGACAGAAAGGATCCGGTGGGGTCAAAATACCCCATATAATGTCTGATGAGGCTTTTTTTAAGGAAAAAATTGAACCGGTTCAGGCTGGTTGGGAAAACAGGTTCATTAAAAGCGTAATATTCAGCAGGATAGTACTTGTCCATGTTTGAGGGGATATCTCTGATCTGAATGCATTTGCAGTTTGCACATATGATATATTCAAACTCGTCTTTCATTCCAAGCTGCCGCTCCTGGAGAATGATCACCTCATTTCCTGTTTCATTACTGCATATTTTACATTTTATCCCACTCATGCTTTTCTGATGATCAGCTTATTTATATGAATCATGACCTAACAGCCTGGCCAGCCATTCAATATCCATCCTGAACAGGCTGAAGAAGATACCGGTCAGGGACCGAAGCTTCCATACCGGTTGTCTGAGGCCATAATGAGTTATAGATTGGATATAGTCCTTTCGTGCCCCAATGAAATCCTTTCTGATCAGCTTATATCTGCCCGACCTGGAGTAACTGATTATTAGCCTGTTTTTAAAATACTCATCTATTATTCCTCTGGTCAGCCCCTGATTAGTGCATATCACAGGGTAACGGTCGGTGATAGAAAGAAAGAGAGAATACATACCTTTTGTCATGTTGACGGTGTATGTTTTCGTTACCTGGTTTGGATATATTCTCCAGTAGCCCAGTGGTTCCTGAACAAATGCAAACTCTCCCTTCATAACCATTTCAACTATTGTCGGCATATCCACAAGGGGAAGTCCGAATCCCTGAAGGAACCCACCTGTTTCATCAAGTGCTTCACGTCGTATTACAACAGTCAGGGCAGGGATGCCACTCTTCATCAGTCTTTCAAGGAATATTCCGGGAGGCTTGTTGAAATTAATATCTTTTTCCGGTTCATCAGCCGGGGCCAGGGAGTATTTGTGAGAGAGATCCCCCGTTGCCAGCCATGCTTTCCCCCATGATAAAACTGACTGAGGATTCTGTTCAAGGATATCAACCTGTTTCTGCAGTTTGTCGGGAAGCCATAAATCGTCACATTCAAGGATAGCAATATACCTGCCGGAGGATTGTTTAAGAGCGAAATTATAAGACTCAGCTAATCTGAATATTCCGACATTTTTCTGGGTAAAGGGCCTGATTCTTGGATCCCTGCCTGCATATTCAGTGGCAATGGAAAAAGTCGAATCACTACTGCCGTCATCAATAATTATCATCTCCCAGTTAGTGTATGTCTGAGCCTGCACCGACTGAATACACTCTGCTATATACTTTTCATGATTATAAGCCGGGGAAATAACAGAAATCAGTGGCAGATGATCGTTCATATATACTTTATTTCAATGTCCCGCCAATTCATATCATCAGTGGTTTACGGACGTAAAGATATATTATTTATGATTTTAATTTCTATTTTTCAACACCTCCGGGGTTGACACCCATTTCTGTTTTATGCAACAGAGACATAATGGTTATAAGTATTTGCCTCCTCCGGCGTCTGCATTTTTTTTTTACATTTGAGCTTAATTACAGTTACAGGATAATCATAGTGGAAGAGAGTGACTTAAAGCGAAAAACAATCAAAGGCTTTTTCTGGAGTTCCCTTGAAAGCATCCTTAGCCAGGGACAGGGAATTATTTTCGGAATCTTTCTTGCACGTATGCTTTCTCCTGATGAGTTCGGGCTTATCGGAATGATAACTATATTTATTTCGATTTCACAGGTGTTCGTTGACAGCGGCCTGAGCCAGTCGCTGATACGAAAACAGAATTGCACCACAACCGACTATAGCACAATCTTCTGGGTAAATCTTGTTATCGGCATAATCTGTTATCTGCTTATCTGGATAGCTGCTCCCTCTATAGCTGCCTTTTACGAAACTCCGCAGCTGATTGCAATTACAAGGGTAACATCCCTATCTATTATCATAGGTTCATTTACGCTTATTCAGCAGACCATTCTTACAAAGGATGTTGATTTCAAGACACTGACAAAATCCTCAACAATCGGGACTTTTGTTTCAGGAGTAGCATCTCTTGCCCTTGCATTTTATGGATTCGGAGTATGGAGCCTTGTCTGGAGAAGCATTATTAACCAGGCAGTTCGTTCGGCAATTTTGTGGGGACAGAACCGATGGAAGCCGGTGCCTGAATACAGTAAAGCTACACTTCGCGAACATTTCCGTTTTGGATCAAATATCCTGGTTATTTCAATAATTTCTGCCATTTACAGGAATATTTCAAATCTGATAATAGGCAAAAGCTATTCAGAGAAGATACTCGGATATTATACCAATGCTGACCAGTACAGCACCATGCCTTCAAGCACCATTACATCGATTACAAGTAAGGTAAGTTATCCTGTATTATCCGGGATGCAGGACGATGACATTAAGCTAAAAGCTAATATCAAAAAACTGATAACTAATATTATGTATATTTCTTTTGTAGTAATGTTCGGACTTGCAGCTATAGCGAAACCTCTCTTTGGGGTGGTCCTGGGAGAAAAATGGCTTCCCTCAGTTGTTATGTTTCAGGCTCTCTGCCTTGCTTATTCGATATCCCCCATGCATGTTATTAATCAGAATATCATGAAAGTCAAAGGCAGGACAGATCTTTTCCTCCGGACAGAGATAATAAAGTATGTAATTTTTACGCCTCTGCTTATTCTTGGAGCAATTTTTGGAATAACAGTTCTTATAGGGGGAATAGTCCTGTTTTATTGGATCGGGTATACGGTGATCGCGTTCTATTCCAAACGTCTTATCGGATATTCAATGAAGATGCAGTCAATGGATTTTCTGCCTCTGCTGGGGATATCACTGTTTCCTGCTTTCATAACCTGGGGAATTGGAATTATATTCAATCTGACACCTCTCCTCCTGCTGGGTGTACAAATAATAGCCTATCCCTGTCTTGTACTTTTGTTATCCATTATTTTCAGGGTACCGGCTTTTTATGAGATAAAGGTCATATTGTCAGACAAACTTACAATTGCAAATTTTATGAAGACCTTTAATCCTGATTAAATAGCTTCAGATTCTAAAGAACAGATGCAAGTTTTTTTGTCAGGTTTCTCCTTGAAAATTCCGATGGATCAATATTCAGCTTAACCGGGTTGCTTATTATTTCACTGATATATTTCTCTATTTTATCCTGGTCAGAATAATCAAGGGTGGTCCCGATGCCCAGTTTAGATATAATCTGAGCAGCATCTCCATCAACAGGACCAAGGCAAAGTACCTGATTTCCGGAAGCAATATATTCATAAATCTTTCCTGTGATTATCAGTCTGTTATCGCCAGCTTCAGGAATAATAAGCAGCAGGAGGGAGGAATTGATCATATAACTGATTGCCTGCCTGTGTTTAGTGTATGGAATAAATTCCAGTGATTCACTTCTGACTGAGCCGGTGACCTGTTCTTTTATATTTTCAGGGATCGTTCCAACAATTCTAAGAACAAAGTCACTTTTCTTTTTTAATTCCCTTAATGCATTAAGGAATCCTGTAATCGGGTATTTTTCTGAAAGTGTACCAACATATGTAATTGTAAAACGGGAGGGTTCATCTCGCCTGATATCGTTAAAATCTGATTCATCAAAACCATTTGTAATGACTTCAATCTTCGGTAGGGATTCAGGAAGTTTTCCGGCAAGAAGCTCCTTCAGCATGAATCCGACACTTATTATCCTGTCTGCCTTTCCAAGAACCTGCCTTTCATAACCGGAGTCAATCTTTTTAGAAATCCATGTCGGATAAAACTGATCGTAATAATATATATCTGTCCACGGATCTCTTATATCTGCTATCCATTTAATATCCGGATACTTCTTCTTAAGTCTGATTCCGATGAGCTGCGTGGAATGTGGCGGGCTGGTTGTAACAAATGTTACAATTTTCTCTTTTTCGATAATCTCACATGCTTTCCTGAAAGCAAATCTGTTCCATCCCCTGCGGGGGTCAGGTATAAAAAAGTTGCCCCGTATAAACCTGCTTACCCTGCCCTTAAAACTGTCTTGTGGATTGGATGCGAAACCTGCTGAGGGGATTTTTGATTTGTCAGGAGAATAGATCCTGAACCAGTCGGTTGCAGGAGTCCTGTGAACCGGAATATCCACCGGAAGTTCTTCTGCAAGAGAATTATCAATAGCGGGGTATGCTGCATATTCAGGATCAACTGTAAGGATCACAGGTTCCCATCCGTGTTCAGGAAGAAATTTCGCGAACTTGAGCCATCTCTGTACACCGGCTCCTCCGCTTGGTGGCCAGTAGTATGTGATGATCAGAACCTTGTTCATTTTAAAGCTTTTTCAGCAAGCTTTGTATAGATACTTTTTCAGAAATAATACCCTTGAGCTGTTCAATCTTAACCCTTTCCTGTTCCATGGAATCGCGGTACCTGATTGTAATACTTTTGTCTTCAAGTGTCTGATGATCAATTGTAATGCAGTATGGTGTTCCTATTGCATCCTGTCTTCTGTAACGTCTGCCGATTGAATCCTTGTCATCATACTGGCAATTGAAATCAAACTTCAGGTCATAAACAATTTTCTCGGCAATCTCGGGGAGACCATCCTTTTTAACAAGCGGCATAACAGCAAGTTTAACAGGAGCAAGATATGCAGGCAGTCTTAAAACTACTCGTGTATCTGAGCTGCCATCTTCTTTTTTCAGAGTCTCTTCTTCGTAAGAGGCTGAAATAACCTGAAGGAACATCCTGTCAACGCCAATTGATGTCTCTATAACATATGGTATATACGATTCGCCTTTCTCAGGATCGAAGTATTGCATCTTCTTACCGCTGTAATCCTGGTGTTGTTTAAGGTCATAATCAGTTCTTGAATGAATACCTTCAACCTCTTTGAAACCGAACGGGAATTTGAATTCAATGTCGGTTGCTGCATTCGCATAGTGGGCAAGTTTGACATGATCATGGAATCTGTAGTTGTCGCTTCCGAAACCAAGAGACTGGTGCCACTTCATGCGTATATCTTTCCATTTTCTGAACCAATCAAGTTCGGTTCCCGGCTGAACAAAGAACTGCATCTCCATCTGTTCAAACTCCCTCATTCTGAAGATGAACTGCCTGGCAACTATTTCATTACGGAATGCTTTTCCTATCTGGGCAATACCAAAAGGAAGTTTCATCCTTCCAGTCTTCTGTACGTTGAGAAAGTTAACGAATATACCCTGTGCTGTTTCCGGCCGGAGATATACCTTGCCGGCACCATCTGACGTTGACCCCATCTCCGTTGAGAACATAAGGTTAAATTGTCTTACCTCAGTCCAGTTTCTTGTGCCTGATACAGGGCACACAATTTCATTGTCAATAATAATCTGCCGGATAGCCGGAAGATCGGAATCATTAAGAGCCCTGGAGAACCTGTCATTAAGCTCATCTATCTTTGCCTGGTTTGCAAGAACGCGCTGATTGGTTTCACGGAATTTCTGTTCATCAAATGCCTCACTGAATCTTTCCCTGGCCTTTTCAATCTCTTTGTTTATCTTCTCTTCTATTTTAGCGATGTGCTCTTCAATAAGGACATCAGCCCTGTACCTTTTTTTTGAATCCTTATTGTCAATAAGCGGATCATTGAACGCATCAACATGCCCTGAAGCTTTCCATATTGTCGGATGCATGAAGATTGCCGAATCGAGTCCGACAATATTGTCATTGAGCAGCACCATACTGTCCCACCAGTATTTCTTTATATTGTTTTTTAGTTCTACTCCATACTGTCCGTAGTCATAAACGGCACTCAGTCCGTCATAAATCTCACTTGAAGGGAAAACGTAACCATATTCTTTACAATGGGCAACAAATTTCTTGAAATTATCTTCCTGGGCCATAATGAATCTGTTATGAAATTGAAACAGGCAAAAGTATATTAAAAAGTTCTGTTTTACAACGTGGTCACCGATAGCGTCTCTATTCCTCAAATCTATTTGTATCTTTATCCTTTATTCTTTTACATCGGAAGATGAAAAAACATACAGATTTTCTTGTTATAGGATCAGGTATTGCAGGATTGACATTTGCTCTGAAAGCAGCCAGATTCGGAAAAGTATCAATTGTAACAAAAGCCAGTCTTGAGGATTCCAACACAAGGTATGCCCAGGGAGGTATTGCAGCAGTATTCCGCGAACCTGACAGTTTTGAAAAGCATATCAGGGATACCCTTATTGCGGGTGATGGTTTTTGTGATGAAGAAGTGGTCAGGATGGTTGTGCATAAAGCTCCCGACAGGATAAAGGAACTGATAGCTTTAGGTGTATCCTTTGACCAGATGCAGGATGGAACCTACGATCTGGCAAGGGAGGGAGGACACACCGAATACCGGATACTTCATCATAAGGACAAGACTGGCGAGGCAATACAATTTACCCTGATGGATCAGGTGAGAAGGAACAAGAATATTTCAATTTATGAAAATCACTTTGCTATTGAGATACTTACACAGCATCATCTTGGTGAAGTGCTTAAAAAAAATGATCCCGATATTAACTGCTATGGAGCATATGTTGCAGATCTTAAAAGTCAGAAGGTGACCAGCTTCCTGTCGAAAGTCACTGTTATTGCAACAGGAGGAATGGGGAATGTTTATATGACCACAACAAACCCTGAAATTGCAACTGGCGATGGTGTGGCAATGGTGTACCGTGCGAAAGGGGTAATTGAAAAGATGGAGTTCGTACAATTCCACCCTACTGCTCTGTGGGATCCGAACAAAAGACCTAATTTTCTCATAACTGAAGCTCTCAGAGGGTATGGGGCAATTTTGAAAAACATGTCGGGCGAGAGTTTCATGAAACGATACGATAGCCGGGAGTCTCTGGCTCCAAGGGATATTGTTGCCAGAGCTATCGATAACGAGATGAAGATATGGGGAGATGATCATGTATGGCTCGATTGCACACATCTTGAACCTGAAGGACTTAAAGACCACTTTCCCAATGTGTACGAGCATTGCCTGGCAATAGGTATTGATTTCACGAAAGATATGATCCCGGTTGTTCCTGCTGTACACTACTCATGCGGCGGAATAAAAGTCGATATGGACGGACAGAGTACCGTAAACAGGCTTTATGCCCTTGGTGAATCATCATCAACCGGATTGCATGGAGCAAACCGCCTGGCTTCAAACTCACTTATCGAAGCAGTCGTTTATGCTCACAATGCTGCAGAGCATGCAGGGCCAAGGATCAAAGAACTAACCCTTGAAGAAAAGATTCCGGCCTGGGATTACAAGGGGACAACTCACCTCGAAGAGATGATACTTGTCACTCAGAACTACAAGGAGGTTCAGAGTATCATGAGCAATTATGTGGGTATTGTACGATCCGATCTACGCCTGGAGAGAGCACTGATACGACTTGAAATAATTTATAATGAGACGGAGAGCCTGTATAAGAGATCACTCATATCAAAGAAAATCTGCGAACTCAGGAATATTATTAATGTGGGGTATATTATTATAAAAATGGCCAAGAACAGGCATGAGAGCGTAGGTCTGCATTATTCTATCGATCACCCCAGAAGAGCCATTACCGAATTCTGATAAACAACTCCGGATGAGACACCTTGAATTATCATTTAAAGGCAGGAATAATCTCTGGCGATACATTATAATGATTGTACTGATATTTACAGTTACAAATACAGTCGGATCACTTCCCCTGACTATCGTGAGCCTGATAAAATCATCAGATAATCCGGAGGTCTTGTCGAAAATATCATCTGATCTTAATTCACTCACAACTATGGGTATAGATCAGAATTTACTTTTAGCTCTGATTCTATTTTCATTCATTGCCGGCCTGGCTGCCTATGGACTGATGGTGAGACCTATGCATGGCAGGTCCTTCCTGGAGACGGTTACGGGAGCTCCTGGTATAAGGTGGTCAAGGGCACTTATTTCAGGGTTGATATGGATGTTACTGATGGCTGTTTATCTTTTTGTCTATATCGGGTTTGATCCGGAAAATTTTTCTATAAACAACAATAGTTCATCTTTAATTTTACTGGGATTGATTGCTGTTATTCTTATACCATTCCAGGCAGCTTTTGAGGAGGTATTATTCAGGGGATACCTTATGCAGGGATTCACTTTGCTGATTCCTGGCAGACTCTTTCCTCTTGCAGCCACATCAGTAATGTTTGCACTTATGCATTCACTGAACCCTGAGGTTAAAGAATTTGGTTTTTTCGCTATAATGCCGCAGTATCTTACTTTCGGACTGGTATTTGGAATAATAACGATTCTCGATGATGGAATAGAGGCTGCCATTGGAGCCCATGCTGCAAACAATGTTTTCCTGTGTATAATGGTTACACAGAAATCGTCAGCGCTTCAAACCCAGGCTTTGTATCAGCAACATAATTTTCATCCGTTGATTGAGCTGGCAGGACTTGTTGTTTCAGGTATTGTACTGATAATGATATTGAAAAAGATTTTTAAATGGGATGGCTTCTTCCTGCTCAGGAGTAAGGTTGAGCCACCTCATATACAATCTCACATTCCATAGACTGATGTTTTGTCATCTGTCCTGAAATCTCCCCAATTTTGTTTTATCTCATTAATAATGTTTCTTATCTCATCAGGCTCGATGGTTGTGAGAAGCTTCAATCGTGTCTCTTTGAAATGGGGTAGACCTTTAAAATAATTTGAGAGATGACGGCGCATTTCGTATATGGCTCTTTTACCTTCCTTGAATTCCAGCGATTTGTCAAGGTGGAGAAGCGCAAGATCCGCTTTTTCACTAACTGAGGGTTCCGGAAGAATCTCACCTTTATCAAGGTAATGTCTTATGTCCCTGAAAATCCAGGGCCTGCCAACTGTTGCACGTCCAATCATTATTCCATCTACTCCATACTTGCCGAACATCTCCCTTGCCTTCACAGGTCCGTCAATATCTCCATTTCCAATAATCGGGATAAACATTCTGGGATTATTTTTTACTTCACCAATGAGGGTCCAGTCAGACACTCCTTTATATAACTGTGCCCTTGTTCTTCCATGTATTGTCATGGCCTTGATACCAGTGTCCTGAAGCCGTTCCGCAATTTCAACAATGTTTTTACTCTCATCATCCCAGCCGAGTCTTGTCTTAACAGTTACAGGGAGCTTAACTGCCTTAACAATAGCTTCTGTCATCTCTATCATTAGCGGTATATTACGCAACATTCCGGCTCCGGCGCCCCGGTTTGCAATCTTTCTTACAGGGCATCCGAAGTTAATATCAATCAGTTCCGGAGCTGCTGCTTCGGCCAGATATGCTGCTTCAACCATCGCATCGATCAGGTGTCCATAAAGCTGAATACCTATCGGTCTCTCAAAATCGTAAATATCAAGCTTCCTGACACTCTTCTCACCGTCCCTGATCAGCCCGTCGGATGATATAAATTCAGTGTACATCATATCAGCGCCATTCATCTTGCATACTATTCTGAACGAAGGATCAGTTATGTCCTCCATGGGAGCAAGAAAGAGCGGATGCTCAGGGAGTGATATATTACCTATTTTCAAATTATTTATATTTGAAATTGATATTGGTCACTTTATCAATAACTCAATGGCATTAATGGCACACTACTTTTCAAAACCTGAGGTTACAGAGGATAAAGGGAGTTTCGATTTGTTGGTGAAGGTTGTTATAGTGCTCCTGCTGCTTATTCCATTTATACAGATAATGAATAAATTCAGGAAACGGGTTATGACTTAAATTTTTCTGAGACAGAAACCTGATTGTCATCATTCTCGTATTCCCTGGTTTTCAATTTCTCCATTTCGTTCTTCCTGTAAAAATAGACAAGTCCGTATTCTTCATTTTTTTCTTTTCTCTCCTCCTCGCCAAATGAACTATGCTTCTTTTCTACTTCATTCCATAATTCCAGAATGATTTCATCAGCCTCCTTGCGGAGTGAGGTGTTTTTCTCCATGAAGTCATATGTTCTTTTAGCCTGTGTATTATGATAAAAAAGTGATTGTAAAAATGTTTCGTACCATACCTTCACAACTGCTATTGTAGGATTGGTAATTGGACTTCCTCCTTTTCTTATCCTGTATTCCTCTCCCTCAATAATCCTTTTTCCCCAGCTTACAAGTTCATTTTCGGAGTTAAGAGAAGGCACTGTTGAGTCATTCAGATTCATGCCATAAAAAGTCCTGGTCTCAGTCGGAAGATCCCCCCTGAAAACAGCCATGTTCATAACCCTGATAAAATGAGTTAAGTAGATCCTGGCCTTGCGAATAATATCATTGTAATCTTTGCTTTTGCTGTTCTGGACATTCAAAGCAAGGCGATATTGCTGAATATTATTCTCAAAATGAGGAAGAAATTTTTGTAGTCTTACGAACATTCTTGATGAGAAAGCAAGTTTGTGTGGTGGAAGATCCTTGCCTTTTTGTAGTGCTTTTTTCATAGCCTTGATTCGGGCCGTGTCTGTGTTGGGGAGTCTCCTGTAGGGCATAGAGTTATTTTCTGAATGTTAACAAGATGTTCATAACAATTGCGAATATATAATAATTCTGTTAATAACCAAGACTATTCGCATTATTATTCCACTCATTATTAATTTGTTCAGAAAATAGCCATAGAAATAAAATTGTTAATAAAGATATGTACTGTAAACCAGTCCTTTCACTGTATTATCAGTCTCTCTGTTGAACATTGATTTTATCTGTAAATGAATTAATACAAATCTAATAGAAGATAAATAAAATATTCAAGACCATTTAGTGTTATAAAATGAATTTGACCACGCAACATGTTTTACCTAATAATTTCATCCCGGATGTCTTTTGGAATAATATTTCTATGAATTTACTTATTACCTTAGTGGTTTATAACTGTTAACTGATTGTGTTATGTTCAAAACAGAAGTATATATCAAGCGAAGAGAGCAGCTTCACAAGCTTATGAAAAGCGGAGTTGCTCTTTTTATAGGTAATAATGAATCTCCGTTTAACTATCCGGCCAACACTTACCACTACAGGCAGGACAGCGATTTTTTATATTTCTTCGGGATCGACCTGCATGGTTTCGCAGCTCTTATGGATTTTGATTCCGGGACCGATACTATTTTCGGGACTGATTTCGACATGGACGACATTGTATGGATGGGTCCTCAGCCTAAGGTAAATGAGCTTTCTGCAAGATGTGGTATAAAGGACAGTGATCCTATGGCTAAGCTCGAAGAAAAGGTTCAGGCTGCAATTTCAAAAAAAAGGAAGATCCATTTCCTTCCCCCATACAGAGGTGAATCGAAAATGATACTTGGCTCGATCCTTAAAGAAAACCCATGTCAGATGAAAACGCTGGCCTCACCTGAACTTATCAGGGCTGTTGTTTCAATGAGGTCGATTAAGGAAAAAATTGAGATAGAGGAGATCGAAAAGGCCGTTGGCATTGCCTATGAAATGCATATAACAGCTATGAAAATGTGCAAACCTGGAATAAAGGAGCAGGATATTTTTGGAGCTATTGAAGGAATTGCCCTTTCAAAAGGAGGCGGGACTTCCTTCCCGATAATTCTGAGTATTAATGGCCAGACACTTCATAACCATGCCCACGGCAATATTCTTAAAAAGGATAGAGTGATGGTCACAGATGCAGGTGCAGAAACCAACCTGCATTATTCTTCAGATATTACAAGGACCACTCCTGTCGGAGGAAAGTTCAGCTCCATGCAAAAGGATGTTTATGAAGTGGTATTAAAGGCTAATAATGAGGCTATAAAGGCAACAAAGCCGGGTGTATCTAACCGCGATATTCATCTTCTGGCCTGCCGGGTTATTGCATCAGGAATTAAACAGCTCGGACTGATGAAAGGTGATATTGATGAGGCTGTAGCTGCTGGTGCCCATGCTCTTTTTATGCCTCATGGAATAGGGCATATGATGGGACTTGATGTTCACGATATGGAGGCCCTAGGCGAAAACTTAGTAGGGTACAGTGATGAAGTTACAAGAAGCAGCCAGTTCGGTACAGCCTTCCTGAGGTTTGCGCTGCAATATAAACCGGGACATGTATTCACCATAGAACCAGGTTGTTATTTCATCCCTGATCTGATTGAAAAGTGGAAGTCAGAAGCTAAATTTAAAGAGTACATAAACTACGATAAGCTAAGCAAATTCATGCCGATCGGAGGTATCCGGATAGAGGATGATGTTCTGATTACTGATAAAGGACATAAAGTACTCGGAAAAGCTATCCCTAAAACAATAAAGGAAATAGAGGCAGTTTGCTCCTGATCTAAATTTTTTCGAGGGTTTGCCATATCTGGTAAAGTCCCCTGGGTACATGGAAACAGCCTTTCCATTTTCCCCCCTTCAGTGAAAGCAGAACCTCTCCCTGCCTGTTGAGGTATCCCCACCATTCAGGGTACTCATTATCTCTGAAATGATCCCATGAATATTCATGTATTATCTCAAACCATTTCAGGCATTCCTTCGAACCTGTAAGCTGATATCCTTTGATCATCGAGATGAGGGCTTCAATATGTACCCACCAGAGTTTCTGATCCCATTCAAGCTGTTGAGGAGGATGCCCTTTAAGGTCAAGGAAATAGAGAATTCCTCCGTTTTTTTTGTCCCATCCGTACTCAGTCATTTGAACAGCAATTTTTGCAGCTTTTTCAATGAGCTCTTTATTATTGAGCCGAACGCCAAGATCCATAATGAACCACATCGCCTCAATTGCATGTCCTGGATTCAGAAGCCTTCCTTCAAATGTATCTGATAACTTGTTGTCTTCAGTTATGTTTTCAATAACAAGGCCCAGTTCAGGCCTGTAAAAATTGTCCATCACTTCATGAATACAGGTGTCAATGGTCTTCCTAAGAAATGCCGGTTCAAGGAGATGTTCTATTTCGAGAGCCAGATTGCACAGGATCATCGGCAGGGCAAAATTCTTAAGGCTGCGTGTCCCTGGGTATGTCTTGTTCCACTTTCCTTTTGGATTATCAACCTTTGAAAGAATTATCTCAAAGGTTTTTCTGGCGATCTCTGCATACTCTTCATTCCCTGTTGCCTTACTGAGCTGTCCGAATGCCATTGTGGCAAAGGTATATGAAAAGATGTTGTATGGTTCAATTATAGGTTTTCCCTCCCTGGTAAGTGAGAAATACCAGTTCAGCTTGCCATCATGTCCGTATTTTCTGAGGAATTCTCCTCCCTGGAGGGCGCATTCGAGCCACCCGGGATTTTTCTCAAGATTGTTGTAAAGCATTGAGAACATCCATACCTCCCTGCCCTGGAGCCACACAAACTTATCTGTATCAAATACATTTCCGGTCCTGTCAAGGCATGTGAAGTATCCTCCATATTGTCTATCCTGAGATTTTTCAAGCCAGAAAGGAATTACATTATTAAGTAGTTCATCCCTGTAAAGTTCCGCTAAAGCCTTGTGATCCATAATAAAAGATGTTAGTTAAGTCTAAGTTTGTTTAACCCACCCCTGGCCTCTCCGCCTCCCGATAGTTATCGGGATGGCGGATCGGCCTGCCCCTCCCAGGAGGGGATCCTGATATTCCATCCCTTGTGCCATTGCGCTTTTGTGCCGTTATCCCTTACCTCGTTCAATCCACATCTGCTCTATTTCCTCAAGCGATTTACCTGTTGTTTCAGGAAGTAGCTTCCATACTATTAATATATATGGAATACACATTACTGCAAACAGGATAAATGTTCCTGCCGGGGACAGTGCAGACAGCATAAGAGGTGTAAGCTGTCCGATAAGATATGTACCTATCCAGAGTGACAGTCCGGCAACAGACATTGCTGCCCCGCGTACTTTTACAGGGTACATTTCTGATAACAGGACAAAGATTACGGCGCAAATCGAAATGGCGCATGAGAAGATATAGAACAGGAAGAAAATAAGCAGGAACACTGAAGGGATCCCCAGCGAGTCTCCATTGGAAAAATACACTCCAATCAGGATAAGGCTTACGATCATTCCTGAAACACCCCAGTATACCAGTTTTTTACGGCCCACTTTGTCGATTATTATTAGTGCAAGAACTGTAGTAAGCATATTTACTGCACCTACCAGCGACTGGTAATATAATGAATCACCGCTTGAGAGTCCGCTCTCCATGAAAATTGAAGGGCCATAATAAAGAACTGCATTTACTCCCATGAACTGGCCTAATATTGCAAGTGAAACTCCGATAAAAAGCGCCATTCGGAAACCTGGTTGAAAAAGCATCCTCCAGTTTGTCCCGGTTTCTGATGCAATAATGGTCTTTACATTTCTGATCTGGCTGCCTGCCTCTTTTTCTCCAAAAATTTTTGTAAGTATTGCAGAAGCGTTGTTCTCTTTACCTTTTAAAATCAACCATCGCGGACTTTCAGGTATCATGAACAGGATTACCAGGAATATAAAGGCAGGCAGTGATTCCATACCCAGCATTGCCCTCCATACCTCTGTTCCAAATATTCTTCCAAACACTCCTGTGCCAGGACCTTTTACCAGAAGTGTTTCCGAATATTGCTGTAAGCCGTAGTTGGCCAGATACGCACCAAGGAAACCTACTGTTATTGCCAGCTGGTACATTGATACCAACCTGCCCCTGTATGCAGGAACAGAAACTTCGGCAATATAAAGAGGTGATACAATTGAGGCAACTCCGATTCCGACACCGCCTATAATCCGGTAGATCACAAGCTGCAGTTCGTCCGCAGATACCATGCATCCAAATGCTGAGAAAAAGAATAAAACAGCTGAGAGCAATAGTATAATTTTCCGTCCGAAACGGTCACTGAGATAGCCGGCGAAAATAACTCCTCCGATTGACCCAAGAAGTGCACATCCTACATACCATCCTGTTGCAATCTCATCCATGCCGAATTGGGAAGATACCATATTTACTGTCCCCGAGATAACAGCAGTGTCATACCCGAACAGGAAGCCACCTATTGAAGCTACAGTTGATAGCCATATTACATAAATTTTTTGTTTTAATTCAGGCTTCATACTTGCTTGATATTAAAATATTCCATGTAACGGTTGTAAAGGTGCCCTGCCTGAAGGTAGGCAGACTGAGGACTCATAAAATGCGAGAATTCAAAAGTGATTGCTTTGTCATATCCGGCTCTTTTTGCAGCTTCCAGCTTCAGACGCAGTTTGTCAAATTTAAGAGGGAAGAATTTAATAGGCATATCACGATCGAATGTTTCAGCGTTTGTCCAGCATTTCATCCCGTATTTATCTGCAAGCTTTTTGTTTACCGAGAAGAATGCATCCAGTTCATTATAATCAATGTGCCCGTCCTGGAAAGCAACAGCGTCAACCACATCATGTATACCATCGAATATCTCGCCCCACTCTTTTTCATGCTCCTGGACTGATACTGATGCCTCTTTTGTCAGTGTCCCCTTTGCAGCTTCAACAGCTTTTTTCCCGTCAATCCACGGTGAAATGAATGTAGGAAGACCGCCTGAAACATCTTTGCATTGTTTTCCCATTGCCTGGAAAGCGCCAATAGCCCCTTTGGTCTTCCTGCTGATCTCACCACTGATATACCATCCCTGGAAGCTTTTAAATTTACTCCCATAATTCTTCCATACCTCGTCGATAACATATTTGTTATCTTCTATTTCCCATGACAAATCTCCTGTATCCCAGTATTTTCCTGAATCATAAAGACCAAAATAGAATTTCATGCCATGCTTTTCAGAAAGTCTCAGGAACATCTCCAGCAGATCGACAGATGGCATATAACAACCTTTTTTCAACAGGTACTCTGAGGGGAATGTAATGAATTTCCTGTATCCCGATCTGATCATGATCACAGTATCGATGCCAATAGCTGTCATATGGCTGAATTCAGCATCCCATTCCTTCTCTCCCCAGTTCTGATGAGGAATATCATGTGATATTTCATCGAGGAATGTTCCTGTAATGCGAAGGGCATTTGCCTTCGGGACTATAAGCTTTGATTCAACATCTGACACTGCAGGACTAACGCTTTCTTTACCAGTACATCCTGCAAGTGGCATAGCAATGGCTGCTACACCTGCCAATGTCGACCTTGCAATAAAATCGCGACGTGTGTGTTCAGTTTTCATAATGGTAATGCTTTAAAATCTTCTTCATTCAGGCCATTCTGTCTCAATTCCCTGCTTCACTATTATCTGGCGGAACTCCTCAAGCAACTTTTTATTCTCACGGACAATTCGGGGGATTACTTTTTTAGCAGATGAAAAGGCTATCAGTGATCCTGCTGATTCACCGATGTTCCATTCAACCGGATGAAGCCTGAAGCATCCGTTTGTGATATGTGTGGTACCAATGTTTTTACTGGCAGGTATTAGATTTTCAATCCGCTGAGGTATTAATGAACCAAGAGGTATCTCGAAAGGGAGTGAGGGGAAATCAATGTAATTATTCCCACCGCATGAAGGATGGAGGTCAATATGATAATAGCCTGTTCCTACACTGTCATAAAATCTGGCTGCCTTAATGTTCTCTTTTATCCCGGTAACTATTGACCTGTTCTCTTTTCCGACGTGTTCTTCAAGTACCCTGAAGAGAGCTTTTATCCTTCTTGATTCGCGTATATAAGGATATTTAGCCAGTCCGTCGTCAGTACCCATAATATCACGTCTCAATCTCAGCCCTTTCCATCCGTAACCCTTATCGGGTCGGGGTGCTTCTGTCTGGAGCCAGTATAGAAGTGAAAGGCTAAGCTGTTTAGCACTTTCAACATGTTTATCAAAATCATCCTGGTTCCGGGTAATTATATTTCCCAGCATGTAATCATTTTGAGGCCAGTTGACAACTGTTATGTCGCTTTTGTATGTACCGGGTATGAAATTATTCCTGTTTATTATCCTCCTGTAGTTCCAGAGGTTCAGAAGAGGATTGGTATCAGCTCCTGTTGGATTAAATCCAAGTTCTTTCGGTACGAGTGTAGATGGTGTTGAATAACGAAGGTCAAGAAGTTTGCCTGACCATGGAGGTTTCAGCGGGGGAGTATAACTCTTCCAAAAGTCATACTCACGGGGTTTTTCAATAGTATGATCCTCACCATCAAGGTAATCCATCGCAAAGCAGACAGTAAAGGACTGGTTATTTTCAGGATCAGCTTTTTCTGGAGCATGCAATTCTCCTGTATCTTTTTGTGATTCAGAACCTGTTACAAATTCAGTTCCGGTAAGCGGTAAAATATCACCCAGTTCTGTAGCATCAATGAACCATTTGGCCTCGAGCATATGATCTTTACCAGTGAAGTGATTTGTCACAATCAACGATCTTACTTTATTACCTGTAATATCAGCTGAAGTTGCTTTGCAGTTTTTCAGCAATACCAGGCTCCCTGAGCTGATGTAAGGAGCCATAAATTCGTTCAGAACGGAAGTTGCCACCCTCGGTTCATGACATAGTCGTGAGACGGAGCCATCGCCCGGATTAAGGAACTTGTTCGCTCTTGCTGTGTCAGTAAGCGGATAATTGTGGAAATAATACTTTCTTATTTTATTCCTTAATTCCCTGTAGAGTTTGGTTCCTCCATGTGTTTCAATCCACTGGTGTTCGTCCGGTGGAACTCCCTGCTGTGAAAGTTGTCCTCCTAACCAGTCAGTCTCTTCTGTAAGAATAACCTTAAGATTATTTCGCAAAGCTGCCAGTGCTGCAGCGCATCCTCCAAGTCCACCTCCGGCAATTACTACGTCAGCAGAAAATCCCTGCAGGTTTTCCTGTAAGGAATCTGTACTATCTGCTCTGACGATAAAAATGGGAGATCCATGTATTATCCCGGATATTGCAGCAGTACTGCCTGCTGCAGCAAGTCGTAGAAATGTTTTACGTTCCATGTCCAGGATCAGAAAGCTTTGTAAAACTCCCTGTTCATTCTGGCAATATTTGTTAATTTGATTTGTTTAGGACATTCCGCTTCGCAGGCACCTGTGTTGGAGCAGCTTCCAAAACCAACCTCATCCATTTTATCAACCATGGCTCTGACTCTCTCCTTTGCTTCAACTCGTCCCTGGGGAAGCAGGGCAAACTGTGATATTTTTGCAGATACAAATAACATTGCAGATGCATTTTTACAAGCTGCAACACATGCACCACATCCAATACATATTGCCGAATCAAATGCATGGTCAGAATCTTTTATGTTTACCAGGGTTGAATTTGCCTCCGGTGCAGCTCCGGTATTTACTGATATAAAGCCGCCTGCAATTTGTATTTTATCAAAAGCCGATCTGTCAACAATAAGGTCTTTAATGACAGGAAAAGGTTTGGCTCTCCATGGTTCAATCCAGATTGTCTCTCCCTCTTTGAAAAACCTCATTGAAAGATGGCAGGTTGTAATAGCCGGTATCGGTCCGTGAGGATGCCCGTTGATATACATACCGCATGATCCGCATATTCCTTCGCGGCAATCATGGTCAAAGGCCACTGGATCCTTATCTTCCTCAACCAGTTTCTTATTCAGGGCATCAAGCATCTCAAGAAATGCCATTTCAGGAGATACATTGTCCATCTGATAAGTCTCAAAATTACCTTTGGTACTTGAATTTTTCTGCCGCCATATCTTTAGTGTGAGCTTCATAGTCTTTGTGTCTTTTTGTCTTGTTGTCTGATCGTCTAATTGTCATTAAGTATTACGCACCTGGTTTATAGTTATTTCACCCTTGAGCCCCTGTGCCCTTGAGCCTTTGTGCCATTATTTATAGCTCCGTACCTTCATTTCAACATCCTCAAACTTCAGTTCCTCCTTATGGAGAATGTGTGGTTTTCCCTCTCCGGCAAATT
Source organism: Bacteroidales bacterium (assembly GCA_035531395.1). Lineage (GTDB taxonomy): Bacteria > Bacteroidota > Bacteroidia > Bacteroidales > VadinHA17 > LD21. Next base: position 47,711 of record DATKTA010000001.1, on the reverse strand, counting down.
CCCAGGCTGCAACATAGGCATATTCTTCATCATTTCTCGATGCTTCACCGTCTTCTGTCTGATACTCTTCCCTGAAATGGGCACCGCATGATTCTTTCCTGTTAAGGGCATCATTAACAAGTAGTTCTGCAAGTTCAAAATAGTCAGCAACCCTGCCGGCTTTTTCAAGTTCGGGATTTACCTCATTCAGTGTTCCCGTGACGTTAAGATCTGTCCAGAATTCATCCTTCAGCTCAGCGATGAGTTTTAAAGCTTCTTTCAGGCCTGCCTCATTCCTCGACATACCACAATGATCCCACATTATTTTTCCCAGCCTCTTGTGAAATGATCCTGCACTCTTCTTTCCCTTTATGGAGATCAGTTTATTCAGTCTTTCGGTTGCTTCTAATTCAGCTTCCTCGAATTCAGGTTTGTCGGTGGATATTTTAGGAACCCTTATCTCTCCTGACAGATAATTATTAATAGTATTTGGAAGGATGAAATAACCGTCGCCCGAAGCCTGCATCAGGGAGCTTGCACCAAGCCTGTTGGCACCGTGGTCAGAGAAGTTCGATTCACCAATTGAATAGAGTCCTGGAATAGTTGTCATTAATTCATAGTCAACCCAAAGACCACCCATTGTGTAATGTCCTGCCGGATAAATTCTCATTGGTTCAACGTAGGGATCAATCCCGGTGATATTGGTATACATTTCGAAAAGGTTGCCATATTTACCCTCTATCGCTTTCTTTCCCTGTTTATTTATTGCATCTCTGAAGTCAAGATTTACAGCAAGTCCTGTTTCTCCTACCCCAAAGCCAGCATCGCATCTTTCCTTGGCTGCCCTCGAGGCAACATCGCGTGGAACCAGATTCCCAAATGCAGGATACCTTCTTTCAAGGTAATAGTCTCTTTCATCTTCCGGAATTTCATTTGCAGGTCTCTTGTCTCCTTTAGCTTTGGGCACCCAAATGCGGCCGTCATTTCTGAGCGATTCAGACATAAGCGTAAGCTTTGACTGGAATTCATTCAGCTGGGGTATACTGGTTGGGTGTATCTGAACAAAGCTTGGATTGGCAAATAAGGCACCTTTTTTATGAGCTTTCCATGCAGCCGAAGCATTTGAATTAACGGCAAGTGTTGAGAGGTAATAAATAGTCCCATAGCCACCTGATGCAAGCACAACTGCATGAGCAGCATGCCTTTCTATTTCGCCTGTGACAAGATTCCTTGCGATTATTCCACGGGCCTTGCCATCAATAAGAACCAGGTCTAGCATTTCACGTCGGGGAAACATTGTTACACTACCTTTTTTAATCTGTCTGTTCAGTGATGAGTAAACTCCGAGCAGACATTGCTGTCCTGTCTGTCCTTTTGAATAGAAAGTTCGTGATACCTGGACTCCGCCAAAAGAACGGGTGTCGAGAGTTCCGCCGTAGTCCCGGGCAAAAGGAACTCCGATAGCAGTATAATGGTCAATGACCTCGTTACTTACTTCAGCAGCCCGGTAAACATTTGCTTCACGAGCTCTGAAGTCTCCGCCTTTTATCATATCATAAAACAATCGGTATATACTGTCCCCGTCGCTCTGATAGTTTTTTGCAGCATTGATTCCTCCTTGTGCCGCAACAGAATGTGCCCTTCGGGGTGAGTCCTGATAACAGAATGTTTTCACTCTGTATCCGAGTTCTCCCAGTGCTGAAGAAGCACCTGCCCCGGATAATCCGGTGCCAATTACAATTATTTCAAGCTTCTTCTTGTTAGCCGGATTAACAAGTTTTGTTGTGGCCTTATACTTTGTCCATTTCTGAGCTAAAGGACCATCAGGTATTTTTGCTTCAAGTTTTCCCATAGTATATCGATTTTCTTCTGATCTATCTGAAAAGCCATAATGTGACTGAAATAAATGCAAATCCTGCAGGAATAAGAATTGCATAGAAAAGTGCAACCTTTTTCACAATAGGAGTCCATATCCTGTGGTTGAGTCCAAGTGTCTGGAATGCTGATGAGAAAGCGTGATAAAGGTGAAATCCGAGCAGGGCAAAGCATGCAAGATAAATGTAGTTATATGAAGGTATTCTGAACAGTTTATGGGCCAATGAATAGAAATCTTCAGGATCGCCTTCAACAATGCCAAGTTTAACAAAATAGAAATTGAAGAAGTGAAGAACAAGGAAGGTAAGTACTGTCGCTCCGGTCCATATCATAAATTTTGAAAAGAAAGATGTCTCAGATTTATTCCCGCTAACATAACCTACAGGCCTTACCAACCAGTTGGAAATCTGAAGATAAATCCCATAGGTTACATGAACAAGGATTGATATCATCAGTAATATCTCAAATATCTTTATCAGCGGGAAGGTGGCCATAAAGTGAGCGGCGCTGTTGAATGGTGCCGGATCACTCTTAAGAAGCATCAGGTTAATTATCAGGTGCACCGGAAGGAAGGTCAGCAGGAAGAGACCTGCAAGAGCCATCACAAATTTCTTTGAAATAGAGGAAAAAAGTACGTTACTCATTGGTCTTGATATGATATTACAACTAGAGATCTGATTATTGGGTATCTTCGCAAAACTAATAAAATATAAATATGCTCTATTCATTTAGGGGCTTAAAAATTCATTATTCTGATTCAGGAAGCGGTAAAGCAATTGTTCTGATACATGGATTCCTTGAAACAATGAAGGTTTGGGAGAAATTCGCAGAAAGGCTGTCTCCACATTTCAGGGTGATTGTAATTGATCTGCCAGGACATGGACAATCTGATCCGGCTGGAGATATAAATACAATGGAAATCTTTGCGGAGGCTATTAGAGAATTACTTGATGTGTCAGGTGTCAGCAAAGCTTTCCTTGTCGGGCATTCGATGGGAGGTTATGCAACTCTTGCATTTGTTCAGCTTTTTCCTGAATATATTTCGGGATATTCATTGTTCCATTCTCATCCGGTTGCAGATATACCTGAAACCATTGAAAAGAGAAAACTGAACATTAAGATTATAGAAGAGGGCAGAAAAGAGATAATGATTCCGGATTTTGTACGCGGACTTTATGCAAAAACAAATCTTGAAAAATTTAGAGAAGCTATTGAGATATCTGTAAAAATAGCTTCTACAACTGCTGATAATACTATTATTGCTGACCTTAAGGGCATGATGGCAAGGCCATCAAGGGCAGAGGTTATTACAAAAAGTAAAGTCCCTTTCCTATGGATCCTGGGCACAATGGACAGTCATATTAATCATGAGACAATACTGCAAAATATAAGGCTCCCTGAGAATTCCCAGGTCGTGATATTGAAAAACTCCGGTCACATGGGATTCATAGAGGAGGAAGAGCTTTCTGCGAGAATAGTATCAGAATTTGCAGATAAACTTTAGTTATTTAATCTGCAAATCCTTGCCCCCCTTCCCATCCCGCCAAGTCGGGAAAGGTTCTGAAAAGCGGAAGGCATTTAATATTTCAAAAAGGTTTTTAATAGTTAAAAATCAAACCCCCTTCAGGGGGTGGGCTCTGTCCGCCATCAGGCGGATTGAGCCCGGGGGCTGGATGGGGAAACCTTCGAAAAGCGGTCCGGGCAGCCCTTTTTATTTTTCAAGATAATCTATCGCATACTTCAGGGTAGTGTCTATATTTTCCCAGATAGGATAAAAACTCTTATTGTCAAGTATGTTACGGGCTATATATGCTTTTAACTGAGTATGTATGATCTTCCTGGATGTTTTTAATCCGGAAGGATCACGTTTTACATTATTCTTTTCAGCAAAAGCAACAAACTGATCCAGCAGAGCCTGTTTATCGAGATATTTTTCCATCTCATCAGTCTCAGTATATTTCTTAAGCTGATCCCTGTTGGTTTCTGTATATTTCAGAGCAAACCTGTAAATGAGTGCACGAACTCTTACAAGGTAAGGTGATATCATTGTTGTATCGACAGGTACAAATTTATCAGGCATTATGCCGCCACCACCATAAACTGTTTTTCCGCCAGGAGTTATGAATTTCAGGGAGTCTGAAAAATGAATACTGTCAGATACTTCAAGCTCTCCATGCATCATCCTTTCATTAAGGTCATCGTAGTATTTCTCAAATCCATCATTATAAGGTTTCTGAATCGATCTGCCTGTAGGGGTATAGTATCTTGCAATAGTAAGCCTCATACCTGATCCGTCAGGCAGTGTAACAGGCTCCTGAACCAGGCCTTTCCCAAAAGAGCGTCTTCCTATAATTGTTCCTCTGTCATTATCCTGTATTGCACCGGCAAGGATTTCACTGGCAGAAGCGCTGAATTCGTCGATAAGTATTACCAGATCACCTTCACGAAATTCACCTTTGCCTGTAGCCCTTGCTTCAGAACGGGGTTGAGTTCTGCCAAGAGTGTAAACGATCAGCTGATCTTCACTGAGAAATTCATTCGCAATTCTGATCGCTGCCTCCATTACTCCTCCGGAATTGCCACGAAGATCCAGGATCAGTTTCTTCATACCTTTGCTCTTCAGCTCCATCAGACCATTCATGAACTCCTCATAGGTAGTTACTGCAAATGAATTGATTTTGATGTACCCTGTCTGATCATTTACCATATAATCAACATCAACACTATAGATTGGTATCTTATCACGTGTGATATCGAAAGGAATAAGCTCTCTGATACCGCTTCTCAGAATCCTGACTTTCACGACAGAACCTTTCGGTCCCTTGAGCATTTTCATAACATCCTCATCGGCAATATTCTGTCCTGCCACAAGTGAGTCATTCACATATATGATCTTGTCGCCAGGTAAAAGTCCCAGTTTTTCTGAAGGACCGCCCGGAATTGTACTTATTACAAGTATAGTATCGGTAAGCATGTTGAAAGAAATACCAATGCCTTCAAAATTACCCTTGAGTGGCTCGTTTGCCCTGGCAAGATCTTTTGCAGGTATGTATATTGAATGAGGATCGAGCCGCTTCAGAATTGCCGGTATGGCACTTTCAGCAAGTTCATTTCTGTTTACAGTATCAACGTAGTTATCCTCTATAATGTTAAGAATATTGCTGATCTTGTCATTTCTTAGCTTAATTGTTGAATGATACTGAACATCATCTCCGGAGGGCAGCATCCTTCCGATGAATATACCCCCGGCAACTGCAATCGCGAGAATGACAGGCAGGTATATACTTATTCTTGAGTTATTGTAATTCATAAATATTCTTTTCAGGATCAATAAAAACCAGTTCAATACCAGCTCTTTTCAACAATTCAAGGCCATCAGTTTTGTGATACCGGTTACTGTAAACAACTCTTCTGACACCAGACTGAATAATAAGCTTGGCGCACTCCATACATGGAGAAGTCGTGACATATAGGGTTGAACCTTCACTTGAGTTATTCGATTTTGCCACCTTGGTTATTGCATTTGCTTCAGCATGAAGAACATATGGTTTTGTAATATTATTCTCATCCTCGCAAATATTTTCAAATCCGGCAGGAGTTCCGTTAAAGCCATCAGAGATGATCATTTTTTCCCTGACTATCAGAGCTCCTACCTGTCTTCTTTTACAATAGGAGTTCTGAGCCCATATAAGTGCCATCTCCAGATAACGTTTATCGAAAATCATCTGTTTATCACCATAAGGCCTGAGCTTATACTTTTCTGTCATTTTCCTCCAGGGTGCTTATTTAAAAGAGGGTTCAAATATAACTATTTTCCAGTTGAATATAAACATGGAAAATAGCAGTATGCTTTCATATTAAAAAAGGGACAGATCCACAGTGATTTCTTATTTTATCAATACCTTTATTTTGTCATAATCCAGTTGGCAAGAATTAAATATATTTGAATATAATTTTGAATTAATAATAAATACTTCGAACAATGAAAGTACTGGTCAGATTTGTATTGTTTTTTATGTTCACAGGATTGGCGGTAAGTTGTTCTTCTGGCCCTTCCAAAACAATTGAGAATCTTAAAACTGCTTTTAATGGTGAATCAACTGCAAGTGCCAAGTATGCTGCATTTGCTCAAAAAGCCGAAGCAGAGGGTTTCGATACAGTTGCAGTTATGTTCAGGGCAACTTCAAAGGCGGAAGCAATACATGCTGCAAATCATAAAAGAGTTCTTGAAAATCTTGGAGTGGAAACTGGAGATCCGGTGATCGAGCATTTTGAAGTACTGTCTACATCTGAGAATCTTGCTTCCGGAATCAAAGGTGAATCATATGAGATAGATGAGATGTACCCAGGTTTTATTGCGACAGCCGAGAAGGAGGAGGTCACCGATGCAGTAGAATCATTTACATATGCTATTGAAACAGAGAAGAAACACAAGGAATTTTACGAGTCTGCCCTGGAATTTGTAAAAGAAGGTTCTGAGGTTGCAGTACCTGTAAAATGGTTTGTTTGCCCGGTATGTGGCAATACTTATGATGAGGCTACTCTGACAGATGATTGTGAATTTTGTATGACTCCAAAAAGTGCTTATTTCGTTTTTTAGGACAGAGAATGTATGGAAGCGTTCTGCGTTGCCGGAATAAGAATTTTTATTTTGCCCAGGTATTTATGGAATAATATTTGATGGGACTTTATACTGATTACGTTTTACAATTTAAATTTCAATCAAAATGAAGAAGATACTATCCGCGGTTGCATTTCTTTTAGTCCTTTCAATTACATATGGTCAGGATAATTTTACAGATAATCGTGACGGGAGTGTATACCGTACCGTTAAAGTAGATGGAGTAATATGGATGGCAGAGAATCTCAGGTATAAAGCGAAACAGGGAGCAACATACTATGACAATGACCTGAATAATGCAAATGCGTACGGTATGCTATATAATTGGAAATCGGCAAATACAGCATGCCCTTCCGGATGGCATCTGCCGGCAGGGACTGATTTCAGAAATCTGTCAAATCATTTTCAGAATCATGCATCCTGGCGGAAAAAATCAGGAGATACACTATCATTTACTATTCAGCTGGGAGGAATGCAGGACCATGAGGATACTTTTTCTGAGATAGATGAAAGTGGCTATTTCTGGACTTCAACTGAATATGATAATAAAAGTGCAGAATACTTCAGCTATCTTATTATTGATAACATGGTTGTTACCGATATTTCGCGCGGTGCAGATGTTGATGATATTCAGGGGAACGATAAAAAAGATAAATATTCTATACGCTGCGTGAAAGACTGAAATTTGAAATTTGATAAAAATAAAAAAAATGAAGCAGTCAATTGGATTTATAGGAGGCGGGAGGATTACAAGAATACTTCTGCAGGCATTCTGTAATAAGGATGTGGAATTTAGTACTGTAGCTGTTGCTGATACAAACAGCGACGTGGCATTAAAACTTAAAAGTTTATACCCGTTTATCAGGATTGAGGATGCTTCATTTGCGGCAAAGCAGGATATTGTTTTTATTTCACTGCACCCTCCGGTTATCATGGACACACTTGACCTTATACAGAATGATGTAAGAAGCAATGCAACTATAATTTCACTTGCACCAAAAATCAACATTGCCAGGATCTCATCAAAGCTTGGACAGGTTAAAAATATTGCAAGGCTTATCCCTAATGCTACATCCTATATAAATGATGGATTCAACCCGGTTTGTTTTTCATCAGGATTTGATCAGACGGAGAAGGATTCTGTTCTCGATTTGATAAGGACCCTTGGTCACACTTTTGAAGTTGCCGAGGAGAAACTTGAAAGCTATGCCATCGTCTCCGCCATGCTTCCGACTTATTTCTGGTTCCAGTGGAATTATCTTGAAGAGATTGGTATAAAAACAGGATTGTCAAAATCAGAAGCGGAAGAAGCTGTTCATCAAACCATATTGGCCGCCATTAACCTGATGTATACATCTGAATTAAAACCTGAAGAGGTAATTGACCTGATTCCTGTCAAACCTATTGGAGAGCATGAGGTTCAGATAACTGAGATCTATAAAACAAAACTATTGGGTCTTTTCGAGAAAATAAAGCCTTAATTTTAAGGAATTGAAATTTGCGAGCTATCAGATCATACCTTGAAAGACTTATTTAACACCTTTCTCATTAAGTATCTTTGTTAGTTCTTTCTCAGGAAAATATCCTACATGCCTGAAATATTCCTTCCCGGTTTCATCCAGAAAAACCTGGGTTGGAATTGCTTCTATTCCGTATTCCCTGGCATATGGAGCGCCTGCTTCCGTCCAGACATCATAAAACACCACTTTTACCTGTGTTCCATATTTCTGTTCTATTGATTTCATTACAGGCTGCATTTGCTGGCAGGGAATACAGCGAACAGATCCAAGCTCTATAAAGGTAACTTTGTACTTAATTTCTTTATCATCAGTTGTCTTATTGGATTTGTCAGAGTGCGAGTTGCAGCCTGAGGAAATGATGAGGAATATTGAGAAAAAAAGTTTGGCAGGAATGTTAATCTTTATCATTTTTAAAAAATATAATTGAATAGGTAACCCACAATCATTATCCCTGTAGCTACAATACCGATAAAAGTAATTATAAGTGGCATTTTAAGTACTTTTCTCAGGATTATCATTTCAGGCAGAGAGAGACCAATCACAGCCATCATAAAAGAAAGTGACGTCCCAAGAGAAGCTCCTTTCTCAATTAATACAGAAACTATTGGAATTATCCCGGCAGCATTTGAGTAAAGTGGCACTCCTATCAACACAGATAGAGGAACGCTGTACCATACTGATTTGCCCATCAGAGATGCCATAAACTCCTGGGGCACATACCCATGAGCTCCTGCACCTACAGCTATACCCAGGGCGACATAGATCCAAACTTTACCTACAATCTCCTTCACTGCATCGTATCCGTATTTCAGTCTGTCCCTGATATTAATCTTATCCATTGCCAGATCAGATTCACCGAATTTTGTTTTGTATACCCAATCCTCAACCCACTTTTCCAGCCTGAGCTTTCCAATTACCCATCCGGCAATAATTGCTATGATGAGGCCGGTAACAACGTATATCAATGCAGTTTTCCAGCCAAACATTCCGAATAACAATATTACAGCGACTTCGTTGATCATTGGTGCCGCAATCAGAAATGAGAAAGTGATTCCAAGAGGGATCCCCGACTCAACAAAACCCAGAAACAGTGGGATAGCGGAACATGAACAGAATGGTGTTACGATTCCCAGCAATGAGGCCATAACATTTCCTGTGAAAGTTCTTTTGCCTTCGAGCATTTTCCTGGTCTTTTCAGGCGAAAAATATGACCTTATTATGCCGACAAAAAATACAATTAGGGAGAGCAACATTATCACTTTCGGAAACTCGAAGATGAAGAACCGGATAGTCTCAGTTAAATGTCTTCCTTCCTGCAATCCTAATGCCTGTTCGGTCAGATAATCAGTAACTGGTTGAAGGTAATGGTAGAGTACCATCCAGACCATAATAAATAATCCTGTTAACCAGTAAATTTTATTCTTTTTAATCTTGATTAATAAGTGGTTGATTCCCATTACATCTAATTTTGGAATAGCAGCAGTATTAAAGTATGTTGTTTAAAAAAACTGGAGATATATCCTTAGTATATAATAAATTCCTATCACTATAAAGAGAACAGCAATTGCTCTTCTGAACCAAAGCTCGAAGCTTTTCAACCTGTTATAGGCTCCACCAATACCTGATACTGTAAAAGCTATTATCCAGGCAAAAATTAATACCGGTATTCCGGTTGCAACTGCGAAAACAACCGGAAGGTATAATCCTGATGCACTGGTGATAGTTAAGGGTACAAGCATTCCAAAATAGAGGACTCCGCTATATGGACAAAAAGCGAGTGCAAAAATAATTCCCAGTAAAATAGCATCAAGGTATCCCCATTTCTTCTTATCCTGAATTCGTGATGAAAGGAAGTGTAAGGAAGGGAATTTGATACTGATAATATCAAGCATCAATAATCCGATTATTACAAGTAATGGTCCAACTATTTTTTCCCCATGTTGCTGGAAAAAACCGCCAATCTGCATCTGATCGGCGCCCAAAAATATAATTGTTGCAATGACAGTATATGAGAGTGCCCTTCCAAGGGTATAGAGCAGTCCATTAATAAAAACACGATTCCGGTTTTCTATGTCACGGCTGATAAAACCAATGGCAGTAATATTTGTTGCCAGTGGGCATGGGCTAATAGCGGTCATTAAACCAAGTAAAAATGCCGTTAGCCACGGCATTGTGCTGTTTTCCAGAAGGTTTGTGAGAAATTCCATAGAACTACCTGACCATCAAACCATCAACCTTTTCATTGATTATCTCCTTGAATTTTTCTGGTTTGACAACCGCATACATAAAGCCTTCATTGGTCAGATTGATCTTACGATCTCCTTTAACAAGCAGTAATGTCTGTCCTGATATTCCCAGTTTTTTAGCCACCGGTTTAACAGACTCTTCCTCGAGATTAAGAGACTGGAAAGTGATTAACCCTTGTCTGAATTTATCAGGATAAAGTGTCTCCAGGTTCTTTTTAGCTTCAGCTTCTATTGTCCTGCAGGTGGTGCATCTGGCAGTGAAGTGAAAATAATATGCTTCAATTTTATCAGAGTTGTTATCTGAAGTTTTTGTCACATTTTCTGTTGACTGTGCTCCACAGCCTAAAAATGGAGTTATGAGAATAAAAACAATAAATAGTCTGATAAGTTTCATGGTGCCGGATTTAATTATTTTGAATAAGGATTTCTTTAACCTGTTTAACACTTGGCACCTGTCCTTTAAGCACGACCTTTTCATTTATTACCAGGACAGGAGTCTGCATTACATTATATGACATGATTTTAACGATGTCCTCAACTTTTTCTATAGTTGCATCTATCCCTGCTTCTGCAACAGCATCTCTTGTCACTTTTTCAAGATTCTTGCATCTTGTGCATCCTGTTCCAAGAATTTTAATATCCATGATGTTCGTTTTTATGATTATTCAATTTCGAATTTCTCTAAAGATTTACTGATACTTTTTTTTCTATCCTTTTAACTGGTACTGGAGGACTATTGTCCAGAAATCCGGAGAAGAGTTTCTTAGCTTTTTCCCAATTCACGCGGTTTATGCAATATTTAATATATGGAGGATTTATTTCGCCCTGTATCAAACCTGAATATTTAAGCTCTTTCAGATGCTGTGAAAGAGTGGAGCGTCCTATCGGCAGTTCTTCAACCAGGTCTCCGCTGTAACAGCATGAATTCATACTTGAAAGTTTCATCAGAATATAAACCCTCGCAGGATGGCTCAGTGCTTTTGCAATTCTTGCTATCTCTTCAGTATCCTCAGGGAGTTTTATTTTTTGAGTCATTATCTTATCAAATTTTATTTCTGTATTTCGCAAAATTACGAAATGATTTTATAAATTTGCAAATAATTGAAAATAAATGCGAAATATTATGCCTGGGAATAAAAGCAAAATATTGATTCTATGTACCGGTAACAGCTGCCGCAGCCAGATGGCGCATGGTTTCCTTCAGTCATTTGATAAGCGGCTTGACGTTTTTTCGGCAGGGACTGAGCCAGCCAGTAGGATTAACCCGAGAGCAGTTGAGGTAATGAAAAAAGCGGGGATAGACATCAGCAATAACATTCCTAAACATGTAGATGAATACGTGAACATTTCATGGGACTATGTAATAACAGTATGCGACCATGCAAATGAAACATGCCCGGTATTCCTCGGGAAAGTAAGACACAGGCTGCACATGGGATTCGATGATCCGTCACATGTTAAAGGTTCCTATACAGAAATAATGAATGAATTCTACAGGGTAAGGAATGAGATCAGGGATGAGTTTTATAAATTGTATGAATCTGAATTAGTAAAGAAACTCTAAACAAATATATTGGGTATGGAAAAATCAGATAAGGCACTTGGTTATTTCAGAAACAAATTAAATTGCTCCCAGGCAGTTTTTGCCTCACTCGGACAAGACTCAGGTATATCTGAGGATGAATGCCTGAAGATAGGATGCGCTTTTGGGGGAGGAATGGGCAGGCAGCAGTATACTTGTGGGGCGGTTACAGGCGCTCTGATGGCAATAGGTTTAAAACATGGAAAAGCAATGAATGATCCTGATGATAAGAAAGAGGATACCTATAACAGGACACGTGATTTTTTTCAGAAGTTTAAGGAAATGAACGGGTCAGTAAATTGCAAAGATCTGCTTGAGGGACTTGATATGAATGATCCCGATGATCATCGAATAATCATGGAGAAGAAACTATTTGACATTAAATGCGAGAAATATGTCAAGGATGCTGTCAGACTTGCAGAATCAATTATCTAAGTTTTGCTATATACGATTTTAAAATAAATTAGGATGCAACCACAAGAGGTAAAGAATATTGTAAAAGAGAAATATGGGAAAATAGTTGAATCTGATTCTGATACATCATGCTGTTGCGGTTCGTCATGCTGCGGTCCGCAGGTAGATTACACAATATTCAGTGAAAATTATAAAAACAAGCAAGGATATAATCCCGACGCCGATCTTAACCTGGGCTGCGGAATTCCCACTGATTTTGCAGGAATAAAACCAGGTGATCACATACTTGACTTGGGCAGCGGAGCCGGAAACGACTGCTTTGTAGCCAGGGCTCTTGTTGGGGAAACAGGCAGGGTTACCGGAATTGACATGACAGAACAGATGATCAGGAAGGCCCGGGAAAACTGCAAAAGGCAGAATTTTAACAATGTTGAGTTTGTTGAGGGTGATATTGAAGCCATGCCATTTGCCGGCAACAGTTTTGATGTTGTTATTTCAAATTGTGTTCTGAATCTTGTCCCGGAAAAAAGAAAAGCATTCATGGAGATCTTCAGAGTGTTAAAGCCCGGAGGTCATTTTTGTGTTTCGGATGTGGTTATCAAAGGTTCCCTTTCTGAAAGGATGCAAAAAGATGCAGAGATGTATGCCGGATGTGTTTCAGGGGCCAGCAAAATGGAAGATTATCTTAAGCTAGCTGAAGAATCAGGGTTTAAGGCAGTAGAAATACATAAGGAGAAAGAAATCAGGCTCCCTGAAGAACTATTGTCAGAATTTAATGATTATGAAGAGATGAAAATGTTTAAGGAAGGCAAAACCGGGATATTCAGCCTTACAGTTTCGGCTGAAAAACCGGAATAATTTTCAATTATCAGAATATGAAATCCAGACTTAAATTTTTAGACAGATATCTTACATTATGGATATTCACTGCAATGTTTGCCGGAGTTTTTTCAGGATATTTTTTCCCTTCGATAGCAGAATTCTGGGATTCTCTGAAGTCATCCCCTGAAAGCACCACCAATATCCCTATTGCCGTTGGCCTAATCCTGATGATGTATCCACCGCTTGCAAAAGTTAAATATGAGGAGCTGGGAGAGGTTTTCAAAAATTATAAAATACTTGGCTTATCGCTGGTACAGAACTGGATAATTGGTCCGGTTCTGATGTTTGCCCTTGCTATTTTGTTTTTCAGACTCTTCCCGGGAGAAAACAATTCCAACCTGCCCTATATGTATGGTATTATCCTTATAGGACTTGCAAGATGCATTGCCATGGTTATAGTCTGGAATGATCTTGCACATGGAGATACTGAATATTGTGCCGGTCTTGTAGCTTTTAATTCTATATTCCAGGTGTTGTTTTTCTCGCTGTATGCCTGGATATTCATCGCAATTATGCCGGGTTGGTTCGGTGTCCCTACAAATCCTGCCGTTGAAAGCATTACGATTGGCCAGATTGCAAGAAGTGTGTTTATATACCTTGGAATTCCATTCATTGCTGGTTTCATAACACGGTTTACTCTTATAAGGTTAAAGAATAAAGAATGGTATCATACACGATTAATTCCTATAATCAGTCCGCTTACTTTGATTGCCCTCCTCTTTACAATTTATGTAATGTTCTCGCTGAAAGGAGAGTACATTGTTAAATTGCCTTTTGATGTATTGGTGATTGCTATTCCTTTGATTCTTTATTTTGCCATAATGTTTGTTTCATCCTTCTTCATGAGTCTGAAGGCTGGAGCTACATACGGGCAGACAGCTACACTTTCATTTACAGCAGCCAGTAATAATTTTGAACTGGCAATTGCAGTAGCCATTGCAGTTTTCGGGATTAATTCCGGAGAAGCTTTTGCGGCGGTTATAGGTCCGCTTGTTGAGGTACCGGTAATGATATCACTGGTAAATGTGGCTTTCTTCTTAAAAGCAAAGTACTTTTCAGGAAATCAGTAATAACCATATTCTATTGCGGCTTTTATCATTTCTTCAATAATGTCCGCTGATACATCTGTCTGAATTATGTGCGCTGGTGCCAGAAGGTAACCCCCGTTCTTTCCCAGGATTCGTATCCTTTTTTCAATTTCCTGCCTGATAGCAGGTATATCTCCTGATGGCAGTAATTGCTGCTGATCAATGCCTCCAAAGAAACAAATCCTGTCACCGTATTTGTCTTTAAGTTCCTGTGGATCGGAGCCTTCAACGTTAGGCTGAACAGGGTTGTAGACATCAATACCCAGTTCAATGAAGTCATCAATAAGCGGTGCAACAGCTCCGTCGGAATGCATAATTATTATAATATCGGGATTCACTTTTTTAATCTCTGCGATCATCCTTTTATGTCGCGGTTTAAACCTGGTCCTCCATTCCTCAGGAGAGATAAGAGTTGAGGTCTGGCTTCCCAGGTCCTCGCCAAGCCATATAGCGTCAACACCTGCTTTTACAAGCTGTACTGCAATGCCGGTACTCCACTGTTCAACATGGTCATTTAATGCTTCAACCCATGTCGCATCCTGCATCATACCAATCAGGTACTTTTCCAGACCGGTAAGATGCCAGGCCATTTCAAAAAGAGAGATCTCAACATCACCTATTGTAAAAAACTCTTTTCCATACCTTGCTATATCTCTTTTTGCTTTATCGAATCTTCCGGGAGCATATGCATCAGGAAATCTGTATTGTTCTATTTCACAGGTAGTTGAAGCGTTTTCGAGAGGACATTTTACAACTTCAACATAGAGCGTAGTTGGTTTCATATGCATCCCGAATTCATTCATTGTTATATTTCCTGATACAGGGATGGGTCTGTAACCTGTCGGTACAGTACCTCCTACAACTACGACATCGCTTCCCATCTTTGTCCTGATCTCATTAGCAGAGATCCTGTAAGTAAGATCCTCATAATACGAATGTGCATATTCCGGTTCAATTCCGAGTTTTTTCCCGAAAGCTTCGATATGCTGCCTGCAGAGATCAAACTGGATTGGTACTCTGTCCGGATTCCCGTTCCCTTTTTTAAATGCCCTGAAAACCCTTTCTCTTGAGTTCATAATTCACTGATTTAAAAGGTTGCTATTTCTTCTTCCCCGATTTGTGCATAATGATCGTAGTATCATCTTCTGTTATTATATGACCTTTCGCGATACTTTCAAAGAAGGTTTTGTTGTTATTAATAAATGTATCAATTTTATGTGATTCATCAATAATTTCAACTACAAGAGGTATCTTCTCAGATATCTCCCAGAGCTTATTGGTGTATACCTCGCTGCTTGAACCGTACCCCATTATGCCTTTCAGCACTGTGGCTCCGGTAATTCCCTGCTCCCTGGCAGCATAAATAATCAACTCATACAAAGGCTTGTGATCTAATTTATCGGTTGAACTGATATAGATCCTTAACCTTTTTGCTTTATCACCTGGTTCCATTTTTTCAGAGTATTCTTGTTATTAAGACTCCAAGAAAGGTAGCTGCAAGGCCGAGAAAAACGCTTAATCCCGTGTAGAGAAAGAAAAAAAAGAATTCACCATCTCTAAGCAATGCAAGGTTCTCATTGGCAAATGTGGAGAAGGTAGTGAATCCACCACAGAATCCGACTGCAAGAAATAATTTCCATTCCGATGTAATGACGGAACTCTTTTCAGAAATTCCAAAAATGAACCCGATAAGGAAACAGCCTGCAATATTCACGGCAAAAGTCCCGTAAGGAAAAGCAGTTGTAAAAATGCTCTGCATGAACTTTGATACCACATATCTTGAAATGCTTCCCAGAAAACCACCTGTACCTACCAGAAAAAGTGTTTTTATCATTGTACCTTACCTGCCTTTCTACGAAATTAACAATTATTTTGATTTTAATCAATTTATAAGCGTAAAGGCCGGGATTCTTATTATTTTTGGATCAGTAACTTATATTAAGCACAGTATGAAAAAATTATTTTTCTCATTAACCATTGTAATTGTACTAACAATGGTTTTGATAATTTCATGTAAACCTAAGTCGGCAAAGGAATCATTCACCTTTGCATTTATGACCGATGTTCATCTTACTTATGATAGAAATGCAGTACCCGGTTTTAAACAGGCAATAAGCACTGTAAATGATCTGAATCCTGATTTTGTCATTATGGGAGGAGACCAGATTATGGACGCACTGGCACAGAGGTTTTCACAGGCCGATTCACTTTATAATCTTTATAATGAAACAATAAAGAACTTTAAGATGCCGGTTTTCAATACAATGGGGAATCATGAGATTTACGGGATCCTTTCAGCTAGCGGAGCTGATCCTCAAAATCCTGAATACGGAGAAAAGATGTTTGAAAAAAGGATTGGATATTCATACAAATCTTTCTCACATAAAGGCTGGAAATTCATGATCCTTAACTCAATTGAAGATACCGGGAAAGACAGGTATATAGGTAAGATAGATGATGCTCAGATTGAGTGGATCAAAAAAGAGCTGAATGCAACTGATAAAAATACACCTATTGTACTGAGCACACATATTCCATTCATAACCGCAAATACCCAGAAGTATGTCGGAACAACGGTTCCGAATGACTCATCAACAGTGATATATAACGGGAAGGAAGTACTTGATCTGTTTAAAGGATATAACCTGAAGCTTGTGCTGCAGGGACACCTGCACTCACTTGAGGATATTTATATTGATAGAGTACATTTCATAACAGGAGGAGCAGTCTCTTCAGGCTGGTGGTCCGGACCGTACAACGGTATTGAGGAGGGATACCTGTTGCTGACCGCCGGAGATAATGATATTAGCTGGAAGTATATTGATTTTGGATGGGAGGTAAAAAAATAGTGATGGGAAAAGGAATAAAAGCTGGCTTGTTTGGTATAGGTCTTGATACCTATTGGGGTCAGTTTGATGGTTTGCTAGGGAAGTTGACCTCTTTTCAGGAGAGGATAATAAACAGGCTTGAAATATCCGGAGTTGAGGTGATTAATGCCGGAATGGTCGATAATGTTGATAAAGCTGTTTCTGCTGCAGAACTCTTTAATAAAAACAGTGTCGACATCATCTTCCTGAATATATCTACCTATGCGCTTTCACATACTGTTCTCCCTCTCATACAGAGGATCTCCTGTCCGGTTGTTGTTCTCAATCTTCAACCTGAAAAGGCTATTGATTATAAAACCTTTAACTCCTTAGGAGACAGGGGTAAGATGACCGGGGATTGGTTATCATATTGCCAGAGTTGCGTTACTCCTGAACTTGCAAGTGTGTTCAACAGGGCCGGTATAAATTACCATCTGATCACAGGATATCTTGAAGAAGAGTACGTATGGAAGCAGATTACTGACTGGACAGATGCCTGTTTGGTTAAAAATGAAATAAGTAATTGCAGGGTAGGAGTTATGGGACATTATTATAACGGAATGCTCGATGTCTACAGTGATGTCACAAAACTGGCTGCTTCATTTGGTTCCCATTTTGAACTTATTGAGTTTGGAGTGCTTAAGAGTCTCAGGGACAATGTTACACCTGGAGATGTTCAGTCCAAGATCAGACAGTTTACTGAATGGTTTGATGTTTCAGGTGAGTGTTCAGGGGAAGATCTGGAGGATGCTGCCTTCACATCGGTGGCACTTGACAGACTGGCAGAAAAATTCAGACTGGGTGCTCTGGCATATTATTATGAAGGAGCGGGGGACAAATCGTATGAAAAAATAGTTACCACAGTAATTCCCGGTATGACACTCTTAACCGGGATGAATATCCCTGTAGCCGGTGAATGTGAGATAAAAAATGTGCTTGCCATGAAAATAATGGATGCCTTTGGAACCGGTGGTTCATTTTCTGAATTTTATGGTCTTGATTTCAATGATGATATTGTTCTTATGGGGCATGATGGTCCGGCCCATTTCAGGATTGCTGACGGAAAAGTGGGCCTTGTGCCGCTTCCTGTATTTCATGGGAAATCAGGCAAGGGATTATCGATACAAATGAAGGTTAAAAACGGACCTGTAACAATACTATCAGTGTGTGAGAGCGGTGACGGGAAGGTTACCCTTCTGGCAGCACAGGGAGAATCTGTTGAGGGTCCGACATTACAGATCGGAAATACAAACAGCCGTTATAAGTTCAGTGTTTCAGCACGTGATTTTATTGACAACTGGTCCAAGGCAGGACCATCACACCATTGTGCTATAGGGACAGGTCACAGGGCTTCTGCAATTGAAAAGCTAGCCTCCTTGCTGGGTTTAGAATTCAGGAGGATATGTTGATATGAATATTAAATCAATCAGGAATTTCAGGGATATTGGAGGTATTCCCTTAAACGGCTCCGGCTCGGTTCGTGAAGGGATAATCTACAGATCAGCTACTGTTGACAATATTGATAAAGAGGGAATTGCCAGATTACACGAACTCAAAATAAGAACTATTATCG
Source organism: Bacteroidales bacterium (assembly GCA_035531395.1). Taxonomy (GTDB): domain Bacteria; phylum Bacteroidota; class Bacteroidia; order Bacteroidales; family VadinHA17; genus LD21. The sequence continues at coordinate 29,064 of DATKTA010000001.1, read as the reverse complement.
ATCTGAGAGCTTCAGGGGAGGTGAAGAGATTCAGAAGGTCAATTGATAATGTAGCCACTCTGGCACTTCCCCTTGATTTTAGGCAGACAACAGCTGAAAGGCTTAAACCCTACCTTTATAAGAAAGGTTCTGATGAGATGCTTGCCAATATATCCAATCAGCTCTATCTCGATATACTTGATGCTGCAACACCAGTCTTCGGGGAAATAATGGAATTGCTGATATCGGGTGAGGGATCACCTGTATTGATTCATTGCCAGGCAGGGAAGGACAGGACAGGAATTATTTCTGCTCTTTTATTACTGGCACTGGGAGTTGATCGTAAATTTATCCAGGAGGATTTTCTTAAATCAAATGATGAACTTCTGCCCTATTTCAGGAAGCTTCTCATGATAAGGAAGATAATCAGTTTTGGATTTTTTCCCGCAAACAGAATGCTCGGGGTTATTACTGTAAAGCAGAGAAATATTGATTCAGTTATTGACAGAATAGAAAGTCATTATGGAGGTATAGACGGATACCTTGCATCTGCCGGGTTTGAAATAGCAAAGCTTAAAGATTTCAGAGAGAAGGTTAACAGGGAATGATCTTAATCTGTTCATTCATGAAGAAGAAGGAAAATAATTTCAACCTGACAGACCGCCTCAGGTCATTCAGATTTGCATTCAGAGGTATATTGGACCTTATAAAGGATGAGCATAATTTCAGGATTCACATCACAGTATTATTAATAGTTATCGTAGCCGGGATTTTATTGCAGATCTCAGTTCCTGAATGGCTTGTAATTATTCTTGTTTCTTCACTGGTCCTCATCAGCGAAAGCTTCAACTCTTCAATTGAACATCTGGCCGATTTGCTAAAGCCTGAAGAAGATGAACGAATCAGGAAAGTGAAAGATATCGCTGCAGCTGCAGTATTAATTTCTGCTGTTACAGCAGTGATAACAGGATTTATAATTTTTATACCATATCTGATTAAGATATTTGCATGAGAGCCGGTTATGATATTTTGGGTTCTTAATAATGGATTAATAAATCATTAAAGCTATGGGAACTAAACTATTACTTCTTGCCATTTTTGGCCTTGCAATGGCTCACTTTGAAGGAGTTGTTGTAGTTTACCTCAGAAGGGCCTTAGGGATGCTAGACTCAGATGGAAACAAACAGGCTGTGGAAAAGATTTCAAAAAGATATCTGTCAATTGAAATGACACGTGAAGCGGCTACAATAATTATGCTTATTGCAATTGCACTCGTTTCAGGGTCCGGGTGGCTGGAATGGATTATCTATTTTCTATGGACTTTCGCTTTCTGGGACCTGTTTTACTATCTGTCGCTTTATTTTCTTATTAGATGGCCGCCTAAATTGACCACAATTGATGTTCTTTTTCTTATACCTGTTCCATGGATTGCACCTGTATGGTTCCCTGTCGGAGTATCCTCTTTAACAATAATCGTAATAACCGCATTATACTTGTCAGGAGTTATTAATTGAAGGGGAATATCATTGAAGTAGAGATGATTAGGATAGATTATTGTTTTACCACAGATGCCACGGATTAAGAAGAAGTTGGTATATTTTATTTCCGTCCTCCTCCGTGCAATCCGTGGTAATTATTCTTCCGGGTTTAAAAAGTTACTAAAACCCATTACTTTTAGCCTCTGAACATTTATACAAAATTGAAGGTGTCAGAAAGTGTAAAGCTGCCGGTCAGCATCCAGTTTATTTTTCGTTCCCTTAAATACAGAAATTACAGGCTTTTCTTTTATGGACAGAGTCTCTCACTTATAGGTACATGGATGCAGAGGATAGCTATCCCCTGGCTCATTTACAGGATGACAGGATCAGCTATGCTTCTTGGAATTTCAGGATTTGCCGGTCAAATACCCTCTCTGTTCCTTTCGCCTTTTGCCGGTGTTATTACCGACAGGTGGAACAGATACAATGTTCTTATCTGGGCTCAGGTACTTTCGATGGTGCATGCCTTTCTTCTGGCCTGGCTGGTGCTGTCCGATAACATACTCATCTGGCAGATAATATTACTTAGTTTTTTAATTGGGTGTATCAGTGCCTTTGAGATACCGGCGCGACATTCATTTGTTGTAGAGATGGTTGAGAAAAAAGAGGATCTGGGTAATGCCATTGCTCTTAACTCCCTGATGTTCAATGGAGCAAGACTTATAGGTCCTTCCATTGCTGGCATATTGCTGGCTGCAACAGGAGAGGGAATTTGCTTCCTGATTAACGGAATCAGTTTCATGTGTGTCATCATCTCATTGTTGATGATGAAAATTAAGAAAAAGGATCCGGTTACAAAAAAATCAGATATAGGGAAAGAATTTCGGGAAGGGTTTGCTTATGTTTTCGGGTTTCTCCCTATCAGGCATATCATTCTACTGCTTGCATTGGTGAATGCAATGGTAATGTTTTATTCAACCCTTATGCCTGTATTTGCGAAGGAGATACTTGGCGGGGACTCACATACCTATGGATTTCTCATGGGAGCGGCGGGCATGGGTGCTTTAATGGGAGCTTTGTTCCTTGCTTCAAGGGAGACAGTCATAAGACTGGGCCGGATAATTCCTGCTGCCGTGTTACTTTTCGGTACCGGGATAGTTGTTCTTTCTTTCTCGAGGATATTTTCAGTATCACTGATTATTATGATTTTTATAGGCATGGGCCTGATGCTGCAGGCCGCGTCGAGCAATACCATTTTACAGACAATAACTGATGATGATAAACGGGGCAGAGTAATGAGCTTCTATACAATGGCTGTTCTGGGAACAGCTCCTTTCGGAAGCCTTCTGGCAGGTTGGCTCGCAAATAAGATAGGAACACCTTTTACAATGATGACAGGAGGTGTTATCTCAATTGCCGGGGCATTTGTGTTTTTTACCAAACTTTCGGAACTGAAACAGATAGTAAGACCCGTTTATGTTAAAATGGGTATTATACCTGAAGTAGCAAAAGGTATTCAGAATGCTTCTGAAAGAGAGCTGCCATGAAAATATTCAGGATGTTCATTCAATTCTTAATGTACTCCGAAATTTCACATTTATTAACTTTTTATGATTTTTAATTGAAGGCTAATCTTCTAAATTTGGAAAAAGTTTTTTTAGCCTGATGAAGTTCTCTTTAATCCTGATAAGGATAATATTTGTTGCAACTCTTTTTTTCTTTTCTGATTCAGAAACAGATTTGTTTGCATCCCCAATTGAAATGGAGTTGCAGGATACTCTCAGGGCTGCCCATAACAAGAAACAACCTGTCTATATTACAAAACGGCTGACAACTGCAAGGCCTGTTATTGATGGTAAACTTGATGATGAATGCTGGAAAACAGGAACTTGGGCGGGAGATTTTCACCAGTTTATTCCTGATGAAGGTGCAAAACCAGCCTGGCCTACTGAGTTTAATATTCAGTACGATGATAAATATATTTATGCGGCAATCAGGTCATTCGATGGTGAGCCTGAAAAGATACAGCGATACTCAGGATTAAGGGATGAATTCAGTGGCGATATGGCAGGAATCAACTTTGACAGTTACCATGACCGCAAAACAGGTTTTGAATTTAACCTTTCATCGTGGGGACAAAAAATGGATCTTATCCTGACCAATCCCGAAAAAATGGACCTTAACTGGAATGCGGTATGGAAAGGAAAGTCGGGTTTAGAGGATTCTGCCTGGGTTGCTGAGTTTGAAATACCGCTCAGCCAGATCAGATACAGCAAAGAGGATGAACAGGTATGGGGCCTTCATATCTGGAGGTGGATAAACAGGCTTCAGGAAGAGAGCGACTGGGAATATCAGACCAGAACAGGACCAGGTGTGCTTTATAATTATGGTGAACTTAGAGGTATTAAGGGGCTTAAAAAGTCGCAGCGGCTAGAGATAATGCCTTATGTTCTTGGGGAACTTGAGACCATGCAAAAAGAAACTGGTAATCCTTTTACTGAGACCGGTAGAAACTGGTCAGGGAATGTCGGACTTGATGCTAAGATAGGGATATCCAGCAATTTTACAGTAGATATGACTGTCAACCCCGATTTCGGACAGGTAGAATCTGACCCCTCTGTAATGAACCTGACTGCTTTTGAAACATTTTATGAGGAAAAGAGGCCATTTTTTCTTGAAGGTCGGTCTATCTTCAATTATGAATTTGATAATCAGAGTCTTTTCTATTCCAGAAGAATTGGTCATTCTCCATCATATACAGTTGACCCTTTAGAAAACTCATATGTCGATGCCCCGGATATGACAAAAATATTAAGCGCCTTTAAACTCAGTGGTACCACATCGGATGAGCTTTCTGTAGGACTTATTCAAAGTATTACTGCTAATGAGTTTGCAACTGTGATCGACAGTGAGGGAAACAAGAGCCATACCAGGGTCGAACCAATAACAAATTATTCCGTTGCCAGGATACAGAAAGGATATAATGGTGCAAATACAACAATAGGAGGAATTGTTACTTCAGTAAACAGGAAAATAGAAGAGGAGCAACTGGATTTTCTTACAAATAATGCTTTTACGGGAGGTCTTGATCTTATGCATCAATGGAAAGATAAGGAGTTTTTCCTCGATGCCCGTCTGATTGGTAGTTACCTTGATGGCTCAAGAGAATCAATAACGAGGTTGCAGGAGTCTTCGGCACGCTATTACCAGCGACCCGGAGCCGACTATTTAAAATATGATACTTTAAGTACAGCACTTGGTGGATATGGAGGCAAACTCAGAGTAGGCAAAGGATCCAAGGGCCACTGGAGATATTCAACAGGTGTTACCTGGCTTTCCCCGGGAATTGAGCTTAATGACCTCGGATATATGAATTCAGCTGATGAAATAAACAATGAGAATGAGATTGGCTATTTCGTTACTAACCCGGTTTCGATCTTCAGAAACTACAGGATTAATCTTGAACAATTCAATTCGTGGAATTTTGAAGGCAGGTTTCTGGGGCTGGGAAGCCACCTGTCCTTTAATTCAGAATTGAAAAACCAGTGGGGACTTAACCTTAATCTCATATACCATTCCGAGGCAATTGATACCAAAATCCTCAGAGGCGGGTATGATATGTTGATGCCATTCAGTATTTTAACATTTGGGTCTTTACGAACTGATTATTCGAAAAGAGTTTCAGCTGCAATGGAATACAACTATGAACTTGGAGGAGATAATTCAGTTGCAAGATATCAGTTGAACCCGGGAATAACATTCAGACCATTCAGATCAATGAAGATTAACCTCTCTGCCGATTTCGAGAATAATTTCAATGAGCTCCAATACATTACAACGCTTGATTATCAGGGAGATAAAAAGTATATTCTTGGAAAAATTGATCAAAAAACTTATGGTATGACCTTTAGAGTGAACCTAAATATAACACCGGAATTCTCAATACAGTATTACGGGAGTCCGTTTATCTCAAGGGGAACATATTCTGAATACAAATACGTAACTGATCCTGAAGCTGATTCTTACTCTGACAGAATTAAGCTGTATGATTATACCGTTATGGACAATGGTGTTATCAGGCTTGATGAGAATGGAGATAATGTAACCGACTATCCTTTAGGAAATCCCAATTTTAATTTTCATCAGTTCCGTTCAAATTTTGTTGCAAAGTGGGAATACCGGCTGGGTTCTTTTATATATTTTGTATGGTCAAGCGAGAGAACAGGACAGAACGAAATGTCAGAGATATCTATAAGTGAATCTTATACACATCTGAAGGACGTATTCCCAAACAATATATTTTTGATAAAACTAAATTACTGGTTCTCTCTGTGAGGTATTTAAAATCAACCTGGGCAATCCTTCTGACATCGGTTTTATCATCCTTGAATTTGTCAGGTCAGGATGAAAAACTGCCAGTAACCGGTCTGAAAAATGCTGTGACCATCAGTCTCCTGGAGCATCCTGTGGATTTTGATGGCATTCCGGATGAGGAAGCATGGAAGAACATTACCCCGCTTAAGATGGTAATGCACACTCCGGTATTTGGTAAAGACCCAAGTGAATCTTCAGATATAAGGATCGGTTATGATGACAGGTATCTTTACTTTGGTGCTTTTCTTTCATACAGGGATGTCAATTATATAACATCTGCAAGTCTTAAGCGTGACTACCTTGGAATGGGAGGCGACTGGTTCGGTATTATCCTGGATACTTATAATGATAAGGAAAATGCACTTGCATTTTTTACTTCACCCGATGGCCTGCGATTTGATGCATCTATCCAAAGAGATGCTGTAGTTCCCATGCCCGATCAGTTGCCAATGAATGTAAGCTGGAACACATTCTGGGATGTAATATCCAGAAAGAGTAATGACGGATGGTCGTGTGAAGTCAGGATTCCTTTTTCCAGCCTGAGATTTCAGGAAAAAGACGGACTGGTCAGGATGGGCCTGATTGTTGAACGATGGATGCCGGCATGGAATGAGACTGACCTGTTTCCTGCAATACCTCCTAACTGGGGTCCTGTCTCTTTGATGAAGCCATCACAGGCCCAGGAAGTTATCCTTAAAGGAGTAAAACCTTCAAAACCGGTTTACCTGGCACCATATCTGCTCACGGGACTTGAGCGCACAAATGAATTAAACTCATCTGGTACCGGATATGTAAGAACTGACAAACCTAAACTTGAACCGGGTCTTGACATTAAATACGGCCTGGCTAACAATATGATAATGGACGTAACTGTGAATACCGATTTTGCCCAGGTTGAAATGGATGATCAGCAGGTAAATCTTACGCGATTTTCACTTTATATGCCTGAAAAGAGAATGTTCTTTCTTGAACAGGCAAGTATTTTTGATTTTTCATTCGGAGGTTACAGCAACCTTTTTTACAGTCGGCGTATCGGATTGAGTGATGATGACGATCCCATAAGAATATACGGAGGAGCCAGGATGACAGGGAGAGTGAAAAAGTGGGAAATGGGATTCCTTGATATGCAAACCGCCCCCCTGAACCTTAAAAATTCTGCGGGCGTGGAAGAAGAGGTGCTTCCTTCTGAGAATTTCGGGGTACTCAGATTCCGCAGGCAGGTTTTAAATGAAAACAGCTATGTTGGTTCAATGATTACAAGCCGGATAGGAGTGAATGGTAACTATAATCTTGCATACGGACTGGATGGCTTATTCAGAATCTTCGGAAATGATTACATTGATCTAAAGTGGTCCCAATCATTTGAGACCGGAGTAAAAAACAATTCTTTGGACGAATATTCAAGAATAGCTACACGATGGGAGAGGCGATCGAGGAAAGGGCTTGGTTATTATTTTGGCTATTCAAGGTCAGGAATTCATTATAATCCAGGCATAGGATTTGAAACCATTGACGATTTTTCATCGTTCAGGGCCTCTTTAAGATATGGCTGGATACCTGGTGAAGAAGAAAAGCTTTACAGCCATTCGCCTGAAATACGTTTCATGAACATGAATTATATCGATGACGGATCACTGATGTCACTAAATGTTGAACCAGGTTGGAGTTTTACCACTAAGAGTCAGTGGGAAGGACATTTCAGTATAGGATATAGTAAGGAGCACCTTCGCGACAGCCTGGAACTGCTTGAGGATGAGTTGTACATAAATCCTGGAGATTATGAAGTTGTCAATTTCACGGGAATGATAATGACACCTCCCAGCAAACCGTTCTATATGATGATAATGAATCATACAGGACCATTTTTCGATGGCAGAAGGTTTTCAATCCGTATGGAGCCTACATGGAATGTCTCAAAACATCTGGAAATTGGTGCTGTAACCAATTTTGACTGGCTTGAGTTCAAAGAGAGAAATATTACTCAGACTAATCAGATTGTTGGCAGTAAGTTAGTATATATGATCAATACAGCATTTTCATTCAGCGGCTATTTACAGTATAATACATCAGTAAATGAGATTATGACGAATCTCAGGTTCCGGTATAATCCAAGAGAAGGGAATGATCTTTATCTTGTCTTTAACGATGGACGGAACACAAACCTTGACAGGGAAATTCCGAGACTTCCGGTTTACAGTTCAAGATCCTTTCTACTGAAATATACATATACCTTCAGCCTCTGAGTTGATTTTAAGGTGATTCGGAATTGAAACAATCAGTGCTTTTATGAGATAAATATTTAGAATTGTATTTATTAAAAGATTGTTTACCAATTTGGAGATCTTTCATCCCGCTTTTGAAAAAGTGATGAAAATGAGATCTTTTTCAAACTAATGGCGTGTCATCCTGAGCGGAGCGAAGGATCTCTCCAGTGTTACACTTCATTAAATCCTTACCAGTGTCATCCCGATCCGCCGGCTGGCGGAGAGGGATCTCCCCTGTGGTTCTCCCAACATCTGATATTAATATCACCACTAAATACTCATATACTAGTGAGGTATCTCCCCGGTGTTAGCCAATGTATATTAGTTCCTATCTGTCCCTCCCTTATGAAACTTACTTTCGATATTTCTAAAACTTTCGGGACTACTATCGAGGAAATTTATATTTTTGACAGTTGATTAAGAAGCAGTTAAAATGGACAATCCCGGAATCATCCTGCGACAGATTGAAAAGAAGGATAATGCTGAAATTGCATCTCTTATAAGAAAAGTCTTCAGAGAATTTAAAATAGACAAACCCGGCACTGTTTATTTTGATCCGACAACTGATGACCTTTATAAGCTTTTCAGAAAACCAGGGTCAGTTTACTGGATTGCATTTGATGGTACTGAAATGATAGGAGGTTGCGGTATCTATCCCACGCCTGACCTTCCGATTGGATGTGCCGAGCTTGTAAAGTTTTATCTTGCGTCCGGTTACAGGGGAAAAGGAATAGGACGAATGTTGATGTACAAAAGCATTGAGTCGGCCCGGGAACTTGGCTATAAGCAGATTTACCTAGAATCTATGCCGGAACTTGGAAAGGCAATAAGCATGTATGAAAAGGCCGGATTCAGAAGTATAGATCATCCGATGGGCCATTCAGGCCATTTCGGATGCGACATCTGGATGTTATTGGATTTATGATATATCCTTTTTTTAGAAATTGAAACTCATTTGCAGGTAGGTCCCTTTTACGCCGTCGCGGGGGTCGTTAGCCCAGGCATAATTCAGACTGACAATAAAGTTTTCATTGAGTGCGCCATGGATTCCCCATCCATAGCTTGTATGCATTTCTTCCTTTTCACCTTTTGCTAGCCATTCAATGCCTTCAGCATCAGTTGTCTCCGGCATCTTGTATTTTCCAGTGATCATGCCAGCATCGGCATATCCGGATAATGCAAGATACAGGTTCTGATTAAAGAGAACTGTTCTTGCCACCTTCCATCTTAATTCGACGTTGCCATAAACGAAATCTTCTCCGACAACCCTGTTTCTGAGAATTCCCCTGATTGTTCTGCTCCCTCCCAGACCACTGAGTGTAAGCTGGGGAGCAGAATTATATACAAGTGGCAGCATATAGAATGGCATCTCACCGCCAATCTTTGCCTGGTATGAAATCCTGTAACAGAGGTTTATTCTTTTTGGAAGCAGTGTGAAATACTGACGATGTGTGAAGGCCATACGGGCATACGAAAAACCATCACTAATGAATCCTGGTGAAAACAGTAACTGGATGTCAGTCCACAAACCCTTCATTGGATTCGCTTCGTTGTCGCGTGTATCATATTTTACTCCAGCCTTAAATACTCCTGCCTGTCCGCCATCTGCCTGTTCAGGATCAATAAGACCCCATTTGATATATCTTCCATAAAGCCCTCCTCCTGAGTAGGGGATCATTTTATTCTCATCTTTCCCTTCATTGATATTGTCAACATCAACGGTATCAAGCTTATTATTCATGTATTCAAATCCGCCGAACCATTTGATATTTTCACCGCTTAGCCTGCCAATTATTTCAGCCCTTAGTTTGAGAAGACGGCGATCCATTTTGTAAAATAATGGAGAGACATATAAAGGATTGCTACTTGAAGTATAAGCTGGACTGTAGTACGCATTATAGCCGTTGAATCCATAGAAATCGAGTGTTTTCTCAGTCAGGTAGCTTGCTTCCCCCATAACCCTGTATCCTTTTATCAGCTTCCTCGAATCATATGTAAGCTGATTTACTCCCTGTCCTTTTGTTGTTCTGGATAATTCCAGGTTGAATGCCTGATCATATCTGGGGTAAGAAGACCCGTCACCATAGTCGAATAATTTAAGTATTCCTCCGTATTTTGTTCCGGTATTGGAATCATAGCCGAAGACAGGGAAAAATCCGAATGACCATCCATCTTTATTCTTCTCCTTAACTTTTTCCTGTCCGGCAGCAAGACTAACTGTAAATGCCAGTAAGAAAATTATTTCAGGCAGTCTGTTTTTCATTTCCGCGTAAAAAGAGCCGGCAATATAACGTATTACTTGTTTACTTTTTTTATTTTAAGCAAAAGATTTTGAAGTTCATTTTGAATTAGATACATTTGTTATGTAACTCTTACTTAAACCTTAATTGTCTGATTATGAATATTAAATCCTTTGCATTTGTATTACTGACTGTCATTCTTTTCAATTCATGCGGCAGCAATTCCCCGAAAAAAAGTGATGAGGGCCAGGCCTTAAATGCAACCCTGGTAAATAAGCCTGAGGAGAGAAAAATAGATGTCCTTATTGATGGGAAACTATTCACATCCTTCTTCTGGCCCGAAAATGTTTTTAAACCTGTGCTATATCCTGTCTGTACATCCAGAGGAACGGTAATTACAAGAGGTTTTCCGCTTGAACCGCGTGAGGGTGAAAGTACCGACCATGCCCATCATGTTGGCATATGGCTTAATTATGGTGATGTTAACGGGATTGATTTCTGGGGTAATGGTTCGACAGGTATACTTAATCCAGGAGGTGGTGTAATTAAGCACCTGAATATTGAAAAGATGTCGGATGAAAATGGGGAGGGACTAATTATTTCGAATGAAAGCTGGGTTGATTCCACAGGGAAAGAGATGATTGCAGAGAAAAGTGAATATCATTTTTCAGGAAAAGGTTCTGCAAGGATAATAGACAGGATAACAACACTTACTGCTATAGGGGGAGATATGAAATTCAACGACACAAAAGAGGGAATGTTTGGTATACGTGTTGCAAGGCAGCTTCAGCTTCCTGCACAGGCTGACATTACACTGCAGGAGAAGCAGGGTGGTACAACAACCGTCAAGGCACAGGGCGAAAGCGATATTACCGGGAATTACAGAAGCAGCGAGGGAATCACGGGCGAGGCTGTCTGGGGCACCAGGGCAAAATGGATGGACCTTTACGGTAAAATCGGAGATGAGATAATATCAATAACAGTTTGTGATCATCCCGATAATCAAAGTTATCCAACATTTTGGCATGCAAGAGGATATGGACTTTTTTCAGTTAACCCGCTCGGTGCAAAAGACTTTACGCAGGGCAAAGAGGTTGTTAATTTTGCTATTCCGGCAGGCCAGTCAGCAACATTCAGGTACAGGGTAATTGTAAACTCCGGTGCTGATCTCACTGATGAGGAGATAAATGCATTTGCTGATGAGTTTGCTGCAAAGTATTAAATCATTATGAACCACTGATTTACATGGTGTCACACGGAGTAAGGCACAGAGTCGATATAATATTTTGATAAGAATATTTTAATATTAGCTTTTTAAAATTTTAACCAAGTGAACTCCAAGTTAAAAATTTAAAACCAAAATTTATACATATGACAAAACGACGCGATTTTATCAAAACAGGAGTAATGGGAACCGCCGGTATTGCAATTGGTGGGTTGAATCTTAGTGCAAAATCCTATAATGCTGTGATTGGAGCCAATGACCGTATCAATCTTGCATTGATAGGTATAAGAAACCAGGGTGCTGTTCATATTGGAAACTGGAGCAGCATTAAAAACAGTCATAATGTAAATCTTGTTACTTTATGTGATACTGATGAAAGACTGTTTGATTCAAGGCTGAAACTTGCGTTGGAAAAGGGAGGTACAAAGCCTGCAACTGAATGGGATCTGCGAAAAGTTTTTGATGATAAGAATATAGATGCTGTTTCAATAGTGACCCCAAATCACTGGCATGCTCTTGCAACCATCTGGGCCTGCCAGGCAGGTAAGCATGTGTATGTTGAAAAACCTGCCTCATATAATATCTGGGAAGGGAAGAAAATGATTGAAGCAGCACGGAAATACAATGTGTTTGTACAGGTTGGCAAGAATAACAGGTCATCACCTAATGTCAGGGAAGCCATTAAGTTTTTACATGACGATGGTATCGGAAATGTTTTTATGGCCAGGGGCCTTTGCTATAAAGCACGTGATTCATACGGTATGGCAAAGGACAGTGAGCCGCCTGCAGGATTTCACTATAACCAGTGGCTCGGCCCGGCACCAATGAGACCATATAATGAGAAGAGGAGTCACTACGTCTGGCACTGGTACTGGGATACTGGAAACGGTGATACGGGAAACACCGGGCCTCATCAGCTCGATATCGCACGCTGGGGACTTAAGAAGGATGAACACCCTGTTTCGGTATATTCCACCGGAGGAATTTACGGACTGGACAAAGAAGAGAAAACACCTGATAAAAAAACTCCTGGGAGAATGGTTTACGGAGATGTTGAAGCTTATGGCACTGATAAAACTACTCAGGAGACTCCGAATACCCAGACTTGTTCATATAATTACAAGGACGGTACACTTCTTGAATTTGAAACACGGGGAAGATACACCAATCAGGAAGGTTATAAAGGCGTTGAAGTAGGAAATATATTCTATGGATCCGAAGGTTATCTTGAGATCGCTGGCGATACATGGAGGGCATTCAGACAGAGGGGGAAAGATCCCTTTGCATCATCAAAGGAACTTGAAGGTGAACATGGAGCTGACCATTATAAGAACTTTATTGAGGCTTTACGATCGAATAAAAGAGAAATGTTGCACTGTGAAGTAAGAGAAGGGGTGATTTCCTCTGACCTGGCGCACCTTGCCAACATATCATATCGGGTTGGAAGATCTCTTACGTTCGACGGTGCTACAGAGAAGTTTGTCAATGATGCTGAAGCAGATGTACTGCTCAAAAGGAAGGAATACAGAAAACCTTATTTGGTCCCGGAGAATGTATAATCATAAGGAGTATTAGGGGAAAGAGATATAGGACTTTTAATTATGGTTAATAACTACCCCCAACCCCCCAAGGGGGGCTATTAAGTAGAAAGATAAGTCCCCCTTCGCCTTCGCGCAGCGCCGTCGGCAAGCCTTTGGCGGCCGATGGAAGCCGCTTCGGCGGAGCAAGGCCTGGGGGATTTAGGGGTGGCATAATAATCTGAAAAGAAATTAATCTGTCATATAAATAGATATTATGACTGAAGCTTCTCCATCCGGCTACTATCGTTACCGCATCCTGGCTCTGGTCTTTATGGCCACGACTATCAACTATTTTGACAGGAGTATTGTTGGGGTTATGGCCCCTACACTGCAGCATCTTTTCAGCTGGAGCAATTCCGATTATGCGGCCATAATGGTATCCTTCAAGATAGCATATGGTATAGGTCTCCTGTTTATGGGCGGAATCATCGACAGATTTGGCACTAAGGCCGGATATACTCTTTCAATAGCAATATGGAGCCTGTTCGGAATGCTGCATGCAGCTGTCAGACCTGCATTCAGCCTGGCAGGATTCATTGTGGCGCGCTTTGGTCTTGGAATTGGTGAATCCGGAAATTTCCCTGCTGCAATTAAAACAGTTGCCGAGTGGTTTCCTAAAAAGGACAGGGCATTCGCAACCGGTATATTTGATGCTTCAACAAGTGTTGGTGCAATACTGGCTCCGTTTATTGTCGGGGCAATTGTCTCCATTGAAGGAAAAAACTGGCAGATTCCATTTTTGTTTACCGGCTTATTAAGTTCATTATGGGTATTTCTGTGGATAAGGACATATCAGAAGCCTGAATTTCATCCACGCCTTTCAAAGGCAGAACTCGATTATATCAACAGTGATTCGGAGGAAGAGAATGCCGAAAAAATACCTTGGCTGAAATTGTTGCCGAAGAAAGAAACATGGGCTTTTGCGCTAACAACGATAACAGACGGTGTATGGTGGTTCTACCTTTTCTGGGGCGCAAAATTCCTGGCGGAACAATTTAGCGTTGATATCAAAAACATAGGATTACCCTTCCTTATTATATTTATAATGGCAGATGCAGGAAGTCTTCTTGGCGGACTGGCTTCAGGTGCTCTTATAAGAAAAGGATGGTCAGTAAACAGATCACGTAAAATTACTTTATTGGTTAATGCCATAATTATTCTGCCGGTTATTTTTGTTCCTGTAATTGCCAGTAAATGGCTTGCCATATTACTTATAGGGCTTGGAGCTGCCGGACATCAGTCTTGGTCGATTAACAGCTATACCCTTGTTCCTGATGTTTTTCCGAAAAAAGCAACTGCTTCAGTGATAGGAATTGGTAAAATGGTTGGAGTTGCAGTTGCCATTATTGCCGACCTGGCTCTTGGAGCAGTTTTGGATACTGCTGATAACTCAGGGTATTTCTGGGCATTTGTAATCGCAGGTCTCTCTTATATCAGTATTCTGGGATTTGTCCATCTGCTAATGCCCAGGATGACTCCGCTGGATGATAATCTGAACTATATAAAAAAATGATATTATCAGACTCCCAATCACCTGAAAAGGTTTCTTTGCCCCCGATCACGCCAAGGCGTGATCACCCCCTGCCCCCGGCCCGCTTCGCGGTCCACCCCCTAAAGGGGCTTGAGGGGCTGCGAATCGGACCGGGGGCCAGTAGTCACTGGGAGTGTCGATATCTATCAGAAAAAAGTGAATTAGAACATAGAAAATTATGAAAAAAAATCATTTATCACGCAGAAGCTTCATAGGTAAAACTACAGCTGCAGTTGCTGGAGCTGCAATTGCCTCAGGAACAGTGTCATTAAGCGCTACTTCATATAATAGAGTAAAAGGTGCCAATGACAGAATTAATATTGGATTCCTTGGTTGTGGTGCAAGGGGAAACGGCCACCAGAATATGGTAAAAATGTCTGAAAAAGATAAAAATCTTGGTGTTGTTGCCGTATGTGACATCTGGAAATTTAACAGGGAGAAAGCTGCAGCATCCTGTAAAAAGCTATTCGGAACTGAGGTGAAGCAATTCAAATATTCTGAAGAGATGCTGAATATACCTGAGCTTGACGCAGTTATGATTGCCACCGGTGATCATCAGCATGCAAAGATCCTTGCCGAGGTGGTAAATGCAGGAAAGGATTGTTATTGTGAGAAGCCGATGGCCACCGATTTAGCAGATGCTAAACTGGCCAGAAAAGCTGTTCTCTCCTCAAAGCAGGTAGTGCAGATGGGATCGCAGTGGGTTAGTGATCCAATGCAGATAAAAGTCCGTGAGATCATTCGTTCAGGCAGGCTTGGTCAGATTACAAAGATTGAGCAGGTATGGAATGATAATAATCCCAGATGGCATGTCCCTGATGATCCTGATGTAGCTGCTATAAGAGAAGCAGATACTGACTGGGAAAGGTGGCTCCTTGGGAAACCATATGTCCCATTCGATCCATGGAAATATTTTGAGTTCAGAATATTCAGGGACTATTCGGGAGGGATAACATCGCAATGGATGAGTCACGGGGTTGGCCTGGTCCATTTTTATACCGATACTGCCATACCTGATTCTATGGTTGCAAACGGAGGTATATTCGGATGGCCGGATATCCGGCAGAATCCCGATACTTTCCAGACCCTGGCCACATATGATGAAAAGAAGTTTCTTTATTCCTATACTTCGAACTATGCCAATATGTTTGGAGACTATACATGTATCAGGGGCAAGGAAGGAACACTCTTCGCACATGGAGGTGAAGGAAGTCCCAGATGGTTCTTTATCCCTGAACACCAGTATCTGCCTGGCGGATTTGACTTTTATGAAGGGATGAAAGAGGCAATAAAAAATAAAAAAGCCGAGATAGTCACAACTGAGGAATATGGAATGAAAATGGGACCGGTCAATCTAAGCGACGACAGTAAATACCACCTCGATAACTGGATTGATTGCATGCGCGACAGAAGCCGGGTGCCTAATGGTCATATTCATACCGGATTCTGGCATTCTGTGGCAAGTATAATGGCAACAAGAGCTTACAGGGAAGGCAAAAAACTATACTGGGACAGGATCAGGGAAGAGATTGTTGAACACCCTGTTGGCTGATGCTTCAGCCACATAGTATATGTTTAACATATTCTTCGTGAACCTTTGTGTCTTGGCGCCTTTGTGGCAAATATTATTAGATATTATTAAGTTTTAAAAGTACACTATATGAATAAGCAATTAATAATTATAGCAGCTGGGCTGATACTTTTATCCTGTAGATGTGGAACTGACAGTCCAACACCAAATATGTCAACTCCTCCATTTATCATTGATTCGCATATCCATTATGTTGCAACTGATGAATGGGAGAAGTCATTTCTTGAAATTTATAGTAAACACAATGCAATGGCCTGTCTGCTTATGGATATGGAAGATCTCAACCGGGGTATTGCCTTTGCTAAAGCCCATCCTGAGAGGGTTATCCCTTATGCTGCAATAGATATCGACAGTCCATCAGTTGTTGATGATATTTTGAAGGTTCATGAAATGGGATTCAGGGGACTTGGAGAGTTGTTTGCAAAAGGGAGAAAGGATTATAATGACCCGAAATATGATACAATATGGGCAATGGCTGAAAAGCTGGGAATGCCAGTTGCTCCTCATACTGGTATCCTTGCAGATGGTTCAATGGCAAATATGCGACCGGCATTTCTTGCAGATATTGCATCCAGGCATCCTGATCTTTTCATTCATGCTGCTCATTTTGGAAACCCATGGTATGAAGAAGCAGCTGAAGCTACCAGGCGTAATAAAAATCTCTATTTCGACCTTTCCGGCTCTTCGCTTATCAAGAAAGAGGATGATCCCGGTTACTGGGATCAGTGGCTGTGGTGGACCAAAGCTTTGGGGAAAGCACATATACCAAAGGATGCTGTACCAGCCTGGGAAAAGATACTTTTTGCAACTGATGAAGGTCCTGATGCCCTTGAAGAAAACATCAGGCGGTTCAACAAAGCCCTTGATGCCTGTAATGTTTCCGATGAAACCAGAGCTAAATGCTATGGTCTGACTTTAGCAAAGGTTCTTGGTATTAAAACAGTTGGAGTCGAATAAATCATTTAACCACAGAGGACATAGATTATTGAAAATGTTGTCTCCCTTTGTGTTCTCTGTGTTTTTATCTTTGTGAGCTCTGTGGTTAATAATCTATAAAATTGAAAATGAAGACCTGGAACTTTGGCATTATAGGCGCCGGACTGATAGCAGACTTTCATGCCAGGGCTATCGAAAGCCTGCCGAATGCCAGTCTTATAGCGATATGCGGTACAAATGCCATAAAAGTCAGAACACTTTCAGACAAATACAAATGCAGAGCATACACTGATTATAATGAACTGCTAGATTCTCCCGAAATAGATATTGTCACAATAGCAACGCCAAGTGGCGCTCATATGGAGCCGGCAATCAATGCAGCGGAGCGGGGCAAACATGTTCTGTGTGAAAAACCACTTGAAATATCACTTGAAAGGATCGACAGGATGATAGCTGCTCATCAGAAAGCGGGAACCTCTCTTGGCGGAATTTTCAATTACAGGTTTCATGATACAGTGAAATATGTTAAAGAGGCTATTGATTCAGGCCGGTTCGGAAAAATTACATGTGCCTCGGTTTTTGTACCATGGTGGAGACCTGAAAGCTACTATAAAGAAAGCTGGCATGGTACCATGAAACTCGACGGTGGCGGTGCATTGATCAACCAGTCCATTCATATGGTTGACATTCTTCAGTATCTTATGGGGCCTGTTGAATCACTTCAGGCCTATACTGCAACTCTTGCTCATGATATTGAAGCTGAAGATACTGCCGTTAGCATACTCAGGTTCAGGTCAGGTCCGCTGGGAATAATATATGGTACTACAGCTTCTTTCCCGGGACAATACAGGAGGCTCGAAATAACCGGAACCAAAGGGACAATTATTCAGGAAGAGAACAGCTTCAAAGTATGGCATTTTGAAGAGCAGCAGGAAGCTGATAAAGAAATCCTGTCACGATTTGGCAGGATTGACGGAGGAGGTGGAGTTTCTGACCCTGCGGCAATTCCTTTTGAACCTCATGCAAAAAACATTGCAGCATTTATAGATTCAATAGAAAACAGGATACAGTTTGAGATCAGCGGTTCAGAAGCCAGAAAAGCTGTGGAGATTATACTTGCAATATACACATCGGCAAACCAGAATAAACCTTTCTTTTGAATAACAGAAACTTATCAGCTTTTATCTGATATATTATTCTGAACTTATCAGATACCGGAGGATTCAATTTATTTTATTTACAAAAAAAAGTTATTAAACAATACATCTTTATTCGTTTATTAAAAAAATTTAACATATTTTAGCACTTGCGAATTATATTATTAACTAACTTAATTTTTAATTTATGCAAAAAACCTTTATAATCAATTTGTTAGTAAAAATACAATACAATACAAAACAAGAAAAACTATCTTAACATTTTATTAAGTTAAAAATTTAACAAACATTTATTAACCTAAATTTTAACCATGAGAAAAATCACAATTCTACTTGCTTTGCTGCTATTTGCAGTATCGCAGGGTGTGTTCGCGCAGAAAACCATCACGGGTAAAGTTACTAGTTCCGAGGATGGACTTGGCATGCCCGGTGTTCCTGTTGTGGTCAAAGGCACAACAATAGGAACATCCACTGACATCAACGGGTCATTTACTCTTTCAGTACCCAATGATGCAGCAACACTTGTGGTATCATTTATCGGGATGAAGAGTGTTGAACTGCCGATAGGATCACAGACCACATTCAATGTAACTCTGGAGCCTGAAATAATGGCCCTGGGTGATGTTGTTGTTACTGCCCTGGGTATTTCCAGGCAGGCTAAGGCTCTTACCTATGCCACACAGAGTGTTAATGCGGAACAGCTTGCTGAGGCAAGAACGATTAACCCGGTACAGAGTCTGAGTGGTAGGGTTGCAGGACTTTCGATTACTAATGCCAGCCAGGGGGTTGCAAGTGATTCAAAAGTACTCCTCAGAGGTAACCGTTCTATTGCAGGAAGCAGTCAGCCTCTATATGTAATAGATGGTATCCCGATGGGAGGTATCACAAACCTTTCACCTGATGATATCGTTTCAATATCAATAATGAAAGGCGCCAACGCTGCTGCTCTTTACGGAAGCCGCGCTAACAACGGTGCTATCATCATAACAACAAAATCAGGTGCAGGTGAAGGCGAAGGTGTTAAGGTAGATCTTGGTTTCACATTCCAGGCTGCAAACGCCATGTACCTTAATAAAGAACAGAATATATATGGACAGGGAGCTAATGGAACATATGGAGAAACTTCCACTGTTTCATGGGGTCCTGCAATGAACGGACAGCAGGTTATGCACTGGACACCAGATGTTAGTAATCCCTTATTTGGCAAAACATATGCTTTTGAAGCACAGCCAAATAATATAACGGACTTCTTCCAGACTGGCCTTGAACTGGCTACAAACCTCCAGGTGGTAATGAATACAAAAAGCACAAATACAGCGCTCTCATATACCAATACAGAGGCAAGAGGCGTAATGGCAACAAACAATCTTCACAGGCATAACATCAACCTCAGGTTTGGCGCTACATTCAAGGATAAACTTATTATGGACTCGAAGATCACCATGGTAAAACAGACTGTTGAAAATACTTTCGGTGGTGGTGAAAGCTTTGAAAATCCCATGAGATACCTTTATATGCTTCCCAGGAACCTCCGTACTGTTGATATGCAGGACTTTGAGTACACAGACCCGGGAGGATTGAACAAGCAGCATGGTTGGAGATGGAACGACAACGGTACAGGTAACCCATACTGGTCAAGAGAACGAATTCAGAAACCCAACAATAACTGGAGATCAATTGGTCTGTTAAGCCTCAAGTACAATATTACAAATGATCTGTCAATTATGGGAAGATCAGCAATTGATGCTTCTTTTACCAATTATGAAAAT
This sequence comes from Bacteroidales bacterium, assembly GCA_035531395.1. Lineage (GTDB taxonomy): Bacteria > Bacteroidota > Bacteroidia > Bacteroidales > VadinHA17 > LD21. The sequence continues at coordinate 8,940 of DATKTA010000001.1, read as the reverse complement.
AAGTATTATAATGACACCTATACAACGGCTATCAAGGGTGGCTATGATGAACGGCAAACCACATCTTATGGCTGGAACAGCGACGTACTTATTACATATAAGAAAAAACTGGGAGACATCGCTTTTGATATAAACGCAGGTGCAAACAATTATACTTCTGAGTATAGATATATACAGGGATCGGGTCGTGTTTTCAATATCGAGAACTTCTTTGCACTTAGCAACACAGCTGACCCAAGACCAACAGAAAGTTACAGCAATAGAGTTGTTAACTCTGTTTACGGATTTGGTGAAATTTCCTGGAGAAATGCTCTCTTCCTCAACATTACAGGAAGAAATGACTGGAGCTCAACACTCCCTTCCGCAAACAGGTCATATTTCTATCCTTCAGTAGGTTTGACTACAGTACTTGATGAACTTTTTCCTCTGCCTTCTGTAGTTGACCTCCTGAAACTTAGGGGTTCTTATGCTATAGTGGGTAACGATACCGATCCGTACAAACTTTCAAGAACTGCTACTGTAGGAACAGGCGGAGTTATTACTCTCAGCAACCAGCTTCCTAATGCAAACCTTAAGCCTGAAACAACCAAATCACTCGAAGTCGGTTTCGACCTCAGGTTAATTGAAAAGATCAGACTTGGATTTACCTGGTATCAGACAAATACATACGATCAGCTGTTTGCAACACCGGTTCCTGCTACCTCTGGTGTGGCAAGTGTGTTCCAGAATGGTGCCGATATTCAGAACAGAGGTGCTGAGATTACTATTGGCGCTGAAATTATCTCTACGGGTGATTTCTCATGGGACATTGATATCAACTGGGCAAAGAATACCAGTGAGGTGCTTGAAATTGCTGAAGGATTCAATATTCTTTCATACGGAACTGACTTTATCAGGGAATATAAGCTTGTTGCAGGAGAGCCTTTTGGTGAAGTTTATGCAAAAAGCTGGCTCAGGGACGCTAGTGGAAACGTGATTGTTGATGCGGTCGGCATTCCAAGGATCACTCCTGGTATGACTGTAAGAGTTGCAAACTGGAATCCGAACTGGTTGGGAGGTATATCAAACAGCTTCCATTATAAGAGCTGGAACTTAAGTGCACTTATTGACATCAGGAATGGTGGTTCCTTCATCGATTTCACAGAAGCTATCCGTGCTGGAAGCGGTATTCAGGACTATACAGGTAACTTCAGGGAGCCAAATTCACTCCTCTTCGGAAGAGATGTATACCAGGGAGAGCATGGTGTTACTGATGCGGGCGCTGAGAATGCAGTTACAACTAATTCGGAATCATTCTGGAACAACGTGGGAGGAAGAAACAACCCTGCAGGTGGAGCTTTCGTAAAAGATGCTTCAAACATCCGTATGAGGGAATTGGTTCTGGGTTATAATCTTCCAAAGGAGATCGTTAGCAAAACATTCTTCAGATCAGCCAGAGTATCTCTTGTTGGACGTAACCTGTTCTTCTTGCAGAACAAAGCAGAATATATTGACCCTGAGATTATGGTAAATACTTCTGATAATTATGAAGGTGAATCCGCATTCCCAATGCCGACAAACAGGACTTATGGGTTCTCGCTGAATTTCGGCTTTTAATTAATAAATTATATAAAGCAATATATTATGAAAAATCTATTAAAGCTGTTTATTGTTTTGTTGATCGCTGTCGGTTATACAGGCTGTACAGAAGAATTCGATGATATAAACACGAATCCCAAAGCGCTAACGCTGGACAAGCTAAATCAGTCGACATTCGGATTTGTGTTCAGGAAAGCTATTATCTCTCCTGAGTATTGTGGATCCTCAACCGGTACAAATGGAATGCAGTTGATTCAGTCACTCCATTTTGATGTTTATTCAAATTATTGGGCAACTACCACTCCTAACTTCCTTTCTGACAGGAATGTAATGGTAGGTAGCTGGCAGAACGGTATGTTCAATTCATTCTATGCCAGTGAGGCTCCTCAGATTAAGTATATTGAGGATTTTGCCAGGGAGAAAGATCTGAAACCGGAACTGGCTGTTTCAAAGATATGGAAAGTCTATATCTTCTTGAGGTATACCGATCTGTTAGGTCCGATCGTTTATTCGCAGTATGGGAACATGCAGAAAGCCGTACCTTATGACAAGCAGTCAGATATTTATAAAAATTTCTTCCTGGAGCTTGACTCTGCAATAACCATACTCAAGGCAAATGCAGGTGGGACTTCAGCTACAATCTCTTCATATGACCCTATTTATGCAGGGAATCTAGACAGATGGCAGAAAATGGGCAGCTCACTGAGGCTCAGGCTCGGTATGAGAATCAGGTATGCCGATGCTGCGTTAGCAAAAACACAGTGCGAAAAGGCTGTAACAGAAGGTGTGTTAACAAGTAATGCCGATAACGGATGGTTAAAAACATCAACTACCTTCCCGAACCCTTATAATACTATCAGTTCATGGGGTGAGTACAGGATGAGCGCTGATATGGAGAGTATCTGTAAAGGTTATGGTGATCCGAGGATTACTGCAAGGTTCAGTCCTGCCAAGACTCCGGATAACACTGATGATCCTGCCGGATTGGAATTTCCTTATGAAGGGCTGAGAAACGGCCAGTCAAAGAACGACAGGACCGCTGTTGATTATAATTCTCTCTGCTCAGACCATCAGCCTGCATATCTTAAAGTTGGTGATAAAGGTCCTAACTGGCATGTAATGAGAGCTCCCGAATCTTACTTCCTTAGAGCTGAGGGTGCAATTATGGGTTGGGCCATGGGTGGAACAGCACAAGCTCTTTATGAAGAAGGGATATTGCTGTCACTTGCTGAAAATGGCTTTGCTGATGATGAAAACCTCTTTGGTGAAACCTATACAACAAGCACACGCACTCCTGCAAGTGCAGGAGTTGACGGTAATACAGTTTTCCCTGGTGATCCACAGGCTCCTGTAAATACCTGTCCTGTTGCATGGAGGACAGCTGGTACACCTGAGCAGCAGCTTGAGCAGATCATCACTCAGAAATGGCTTGCTCTCTTCCCAGACAGCGAAGAAGCTTATGCTGAAAGAAGAAGAACCGGCTATCCGATCCTCTACCCACGCCTGGAAAGTGAAAACCCTGATGTTCCAAGAGAAAAAATCCCTTACAGGGCTCTTTACTGGAGCACTGAATATACCTCCAGCGCTGCAGAAGTTGCGAAAGCAATCACCCTTCTTAACGCTGAAAGCTCAGCAGCAAACGGTGACAAAGCAAGTACCAAACTTTGGTGGGATAAGAAACCTGGAATCTAGTATTCTGTAGATTCAACTATGGTCTAAATTTCATCAAATAAAATAGAAAGCCGTCTCAGAAGTGAGACGGCTTTTCTTTTTCAGTACCCGGAGCCGGGATCGACCCTATTGTATTCCATTTTACTTCATTTTATTAATATATCTGAAATACAGTAGGTTAACAATTTTTGTTTTGTTTATTAAACTTCATTTTATTACATTTGAATAATTATTAGCACCTGATTAGCACCTACTTTTTGTTTACTTAAAAAGGTATAAAACACTCAATTATGGCACAAATAGTATTTTATCTTAAATCAGAAAAGCTTGATAAGCAAGGTAAGGTTTCTCTCCTGGCTCAAATTACAAGCGAATATAAACCCTATAGAATGAAGTTGGGAAAAGTAAGAATCCGTGATTGGAATAAAAAAAACCAGCGATTAAGACTTTCATCTTTAACTACAAAAGAGTATGATGAGAACGCAAAAATGAATTCATTTATAGATGATGTTGAATCACAAGCCAGGTTATTATTCAATAAGGTTACAAAGGAAAGAAGGAAACCTTCAGATTTCGAGTTGACAAATCTTCTCAATATTCCCGAAGCCTCCAATGTGCTTAAATCAACTTCAATAATGGATGTTTTTAGCGATTTTATCGAATCAAACAAAACGGATAAAGCTAAAAATACTATAAAGGGATATACCACTACAAAAAACTTTCTAATAAGATTTCAAGAAGCTACAAATTATACTTTAACCTGGGAGAATATTGATGTTAAGTTTATTGATAAACTTAAGAAATACACTTACTTAACTGAAAAAAAGCAAACTAGCTATTATGCCAAGATTACCAGAGTTCTATCGACATTTCTTCATTGGTCTGAAGAACGGAATTATTATCACGATAACATTTATCCTAAATTAAAAGGTGAAGAACCTGAAAAAGAGGTTGTTTTTCTAAGTATGGATAATCTACTGATATTAAGGGATTACAATTTTGATATAAATCGGTTACAAAAAGTACGTGATTTATATTGCTTTGCTTCCTTCACAGGGCTTCGTTACAGCGATGTGGTATCATTAAAACGTGAGCATATAAACAATAAGCTTTTAACTAAAACACAAGTCAAAACGGGGGATGTTAAAATGATACCTCTAAGCGACTTTGCTCTCGAAATCCTTAAAAAATATGAGGGAGATGAAAATCCACTTCCAAGAATGTCCATTCAAAAAATAAATAATTACATTAAGGAATGCTGTAAAACTATCGCTCTAAAGCAATTACCAAATACAGGATTTAATGTGCGGGTGATAAAAAAAACTGTGATAGGCAGTGAAACAACGGAGGAATCTCTTCCACTATATGAAGCAATTACATTCCACACGGCCAGAAAGACTTTTATTACAAATAGCATAATGCTTGGCGTAAACATGAAAGCGTTACAGGATATGGGTGCACCTAAAAGAGAAAAAGATCTGAGGAAATACTTAAAGATTACTGATGCCTTCAAAAGCCAAGTCATGGACAATACATGGAATGTTTTAAGTTTAAATCATGTACCCAAAGAGATTATTTCTCAAAACTAGTCTTCTAATACTTTTTTTTTCTCACAAGCAAATTTATATTTTACTCACATATTTTCAGATAATTCAATATTTGAGCATTAAAGTGCTGAATGAAAGAATTATGTAAAGTGTTTGTGTTTATCTATTCATAATGTTGCTTTTTGAAGAAATAAAGAAGTTTATAAGGGAAAAAACATAGACTAAGAATTTTTTCAATACAAATAAGGTGTTAGTCACTACCATTTCGGCGCAAAAGCCCATACCGAAATGATTGATTATACATTTTTGCTTCCGGGCAAAAATGGTAGAGTAAAATGACGACATTATTTATCGAGTCTACCTTGAATACCAATAGCCTGAAAAATAGTGGATTTTACTCAACATACTAATGACTAATTTGCGGCAGCAAATATTATTTGCTGCCAATTTATAGCCTATGATAAGAAGAGAATAAATTACTCTATACTGATTCAGAAGGTTTCAAAAACAAAGGAGTTTGATTCTCTCTTTTTATAAAAATGACTATTACTGTTTGTAAATATAAATTTTGTTTATACATTAGCATTACTTTTTAATAGACTATAAACCCCAATTATTAGGGTTTATAATACAATGATAAGTAATGGCAATAAGTACATACATATCAGAGAATCTAAATCAGCAACAAATTGATTTGATGCTGTTATTAGACGATTATGAACTGGATATTTTCACTTTGGATGAACTTAAAAAGCAATTTAGCCAGCAATTTATTGACATTAATGAACTGGTAGAAAATTTAGTTCATAAAAAAATACTCTCCAGGATTGAACGGGGCAAATACTGCCGTGCAAATTTCACAGACGAAAAAGTAATAGGATGCTTTATCGGCAATTCCGGGGCTATTGCCTATTGGTCTGCACTGAATGCTCATGGGCTTACAGAACAGTTTCCCAATAATGTGTTTATTCAAACCTCAAAGCCTAAGAGGAATAAAGCAGTATTCGGGACTTCATATAAGTTCGTCAATGTAGCTGCCTCCAAAATTACCGGAATACTAACACGGGGGCAAGGCAATAGAAAATATTGGATTACCGGTATTGAAAAGACCATAATGGACTGTTTTGACCTACCCGAGTATTCCGGAGGCTATGCCGAGCTTATCCGTGCATTCAATCAGGCAAAACTGGGTAGCGAAAAAATGATAACCTATTGTACAGCTATCAACAACATTGCAGCAACCAAGCGCATGGGCTTCTTGGCTGAGTTACTTGATAAGAAAGGCTTAAAAAACTTCATCAGGTACGCTAAGCAGCAAATAAACAAAAAGTACAATATTTTTGACCCTTCCGGAACAGACAAAGGCGAATTTGTAAATGACTGGCGGTTACGGTTAAATATTAGTCGCAATGAAATTCTGGATATTTGTAACAAGCAATACTAATGATTTTACAAAAAGAAATAGTTACTATCGCAGCACAAAAAGGAGTGGTTAAGAGCACTATCGATAAAGATTGGGCATTAGGGCATTTCATTGATGCTATTTACTCGATACCGGAACTTAGACAAAAACTGATTTTCAAAGGAGGTACCTGTTTGAAAAAATGCTACATTCCGGATTATCGATTTTCTTATCCAAAGTAAATCGTTATCCAAAGCATACTTATAAACAAGATTGCTAATCAGTAGTTTATCTCATTTACTTTTCAAAACAGCTTTGGATAACGATATTGATTATTTTGCAAAATTCTTCAGCCATTCCCTAAGTCTCGAGTCCTTTTCCCAGATGCCTTCATTTGCATGAACTGGTATGATATTGATATATGCAGCTTCCAGTGCTTCACGTTTTTGCTTTGAGTCGGCTCTTGCATAGAGTTCTGTTGTTTGTATCGATACATGCCCTAAGATATCACGTATATATACCAGATTTACACCGGATTGTAATAGATGCATTGCTTTGCTGTGACGCAACGTATGCGGACTGATTTTTTCGGGTATAAGTTCCGGTTTGAGTATCCGGGCATTCTTTGCATAAAGGTTTAGGATATAGGTCACACCTGAGTTTGTTAACTTTTCACCCCGGTTGTTGGCGAACAACGGCCGCTGGTTGTATGCTGGTGTATCAAGGTGGTTTTCCTTCATATAAGATACCAGCAACGTTACTTGCTCATTCTGTAATGGAACTATCCTTTTTTTGTTTCCCTTTCCAAAAATGGTAATGTAACATGGTTTGTTCAGATTTAGGGATGAAGGGGAAAGATCTATGAGTTCATGTACTCTTGCACCGCTGTCATAAAGCAATGCCAGCAGTGCAAGGTTCCGCCGACCTTCCTTCGTGTTCACCGGTAACTGTTCCAGCAGGAACTTGATCCCTTCGACGGTCAGGTAATTGACAGAACTTCTATTTTCCTGCCTCTTAACCCTGATAGACAGAATGTTTTGCCATCGCTCAAGGTTCTTGACATCTTCATATTGCATATATGTAAAAAATGAGTGCAGGGCGGCTAGCCGCTGGTTCCTGGTTGAGTTGGCGCATTTTCGTTCTTTCTGCAGCCAGTCAAGGAAGTCCAGAACGGTTTCCCTGTAAAAATGGTTGAAAGTCAGCCTGTCAGCTGCTATGTGCCTGACTTTATCCATATAAGTAAGTACGAGGGTAAAAGTATCGCTATACGACCTTATTGTATGGGAGCTGACTCCCCTTTCTCCGACAAGATATTCCGTGAAGAACTTTGTCAGATATTTTGCAAAATCAGTAGCTGTTTCCATAGTCGATTTCTATTTCGGGTTTGTTTGGGAACACAAAAGATGTGACCGGATTTTCCATCCCGATGATGTCAGGATAGATTTCTTGTACCATCCTTACATATCTTTCTGTACCTTTTATTGTCTTATGTCCGAGGAAGGTAGACAGGATCGGTAGTGCGCAATAAATATCAACTCCACCTTTTACCATCCTTTCAAAGGAGTGCACCGCGCTGGTGTGGCGGATATCATGAACACGAGGCCCTTGCTGTTTCCCGATATGAGGTATCCCACATTGCCTCAGTATCTTTTTGAACCAGCCGTATACTGTGCCGTTTGTCAGCGGTTTTCCAACGGTCGATACAAAGAAAAAACTTTCTTTATCCATCAGACTTTTAATCGGCATTCGGTTCCTGTATGTTTCGTATTGCTTCATCACTTTTTCCAGTGACAAGTTAACGGGTACCATCCGCTGCATCTTATTTTTTGTTTTCCTTATTATGATCCAATGGCGTGAGTAATCTACATCCACGTTTTTAATAGATAAGGCTTCGCCAATTCTTACGCCAGAACTGTAGAGGAAGCGTATAAGAGCTGGTATAGCAAAAAGAGCACTGTTCATATTGGCAACCTGCATGGCCAGTCTATCACATTCCCTGAAGATACTTTCCATCTGTTCATGAGTGAAGACATATGGTATGAAGTCCAGATCCTTTTTTCTAGGCAGCCGTGGTATGTAACATTCCTGACCAAGATGGCACATATACCGGCAGAACTGCGACAGGATGGAGTATTTGTCGTACAGTGTCCTGGCTTTGTCATTTACACGGGTTTTGCTCCATGCTGCGATTTGTTCACTGTTTATGTAGGCATCTGTGACACCGGTTTCTAAGAAGAACCTGTCAAGTTCAAAAAATACCCATCTGAACTTATTAGGGCCATATCCCATGGTTTCCTTCATATTAAGAAAACTATTGAAGTAAGGAGCGAAAACGCTTTTAAATGCGATCTGTTTACTCATAAAACACTCCTCCTTTCTGTTCATAGAAACTTGTAGATACCAGAGGTACATCAAGGGTGCACCGCATAAGGTTGTTTATGTCGATACGCAGATAGTTCATGGTGACCTGCGTATTGGAGTGGCCGAGCGTTTCGGATATGACTGGAAGCGAAGTCCCGTTACGCAGTAGCTGGCTTGCCAGCGTATGCCGCATAGCATGGGGACCAAACTTGCGGCCTGTGATGTCGACACCGGATGCTATTATTGTTCTGCTTACTGCACCATTTATTATTAGCCTGTTGACGGAACGGTACGGGGAACAGACAGTCAGGAACACCTGCTGTAGATCAGATACTGGTCTTGCGTACTTTAGATAGTTGATAACGGCTTCGCCGACATCGG